>CAWDCI010000020.1:0-125527 GCA_963800745.1 uncultured Acidobacteriaceae bacterium | reverse complement strand
GATGCACTTCCGGCTCGGACCAGAAGCTGCGCTCAAAGGTAAGCCGCCGTCCGCCTTCCAACTCCAACTCCGGCGTCGTTACCAGCTGCGCCTTCGAGGCTTTCCCCGCGGACCAGGCCAGAGGAGCCAGCGTCATCACCACCGCCCCTGCCAGCCACACTCTCCAATGTTTGTCGCGGGAAACTGATCTCAGAAGAATTTGAACCACCGTGTAACTCCCATAAAGAACGACGTATCGGACATGGGCGGTTGGCCAGTAATCGAGAACCCCTGCTGCAGTCTTAGATATCCGCCGGTGATCCAGAGTTGGCGAACTTTGTACTGTAACATTCCATTCAGCAGGCGCGTTGTGTTCAGGGAATTGCCGGACGTGGCGGCCAATGCCGCAGTGTTGCTTCGGGCGTCCGAATAGGAAGCCGAAAGAATAAATCCGCGCCGGGGAGTGACCGATGCGCCGATCGAGTACGAGTTTCCACCGAACATGACCGCTTGCAACGGGCTGACAATGGGCGTCGGCGTGGTCACCGGGGTCAGCCCCGTCGGGGTTAGGATCGAAGTTCCGTTGGATTTGCCATAACTCCCACTGACGCTAACCCATCTCAGCGTGAGCGAACTCGAGTAGCCCTGGCTGGAGTTCGCCGCTCCAGGCAAATTGCTGTAGTCCGACTTCGTCCCTACCGCATTGAAGCCCCAATAAGAATACGGATTGAGTTTGCGCCCAATTCCGGCCGTGTATCCCCGGCCTGACAAAGTGTAACCGATGAGCACGGTCTCGATGTTTCGAGAGTAATTGAGCGAACCATTCAGCATCCATCCTCGGACGTGCCGTTGATAGGAAACGCTGTCGAACTGCCCCTGCGAACTGGATCCGGTGGCCACGTGAACAAACGTCTGGGTGATGCCCGCGGTCGCGTTGATGAAACCACCGAACAAGTCGTTTCCGTAGGTCACAATTTCATTCAAGGTGTCGGCGGACAAGGCTGCGCCCAGGATGGTTTCTTGGCGATGGTCTGCGTTCACGCCAAATGTCAGGTGCAGCTTCGGCAACAGATAATTGGCGTGGCTATTGATGTCCCATGAGCCGGACGAGTAGTTCAGCACACTTGCGGGCAACACCGTACCGGCGGTGATGAACGACTGGTAAAGCATCCCAGTCAGATTATTGGTGTACTGAGTGTTAACCCCCACATCCAAGTCGTGGACGGGCTGGAATCCGGCGCCCGCGCCTAGCGTGTCGATGTTGCCGCTATAGCTCTCGCCCGTAGTGTCACTCGCGCTCACATCCGACCGGCTAAATGTTACCGACCCCGCTCCATGCATGGGCAGCGTGTGGCCGACGCCCGCGTCAAACGAACTGCCCATACTGTCGGAGGTGACCGGTCCCTCACCGACCAGGAACTCCGGGGTCACCGCGTGAGTCTTATTGTACTCGTAGCCGCCGTTCAGATTGAAACCTGCTACGGTTTGGGATGCGTGGATCCCAAACGCTTCCGTGTGAACCGAATCGTTGTCGCTGGTCCCGAATATCGAATTATCGGAGTGGCCATCGCTGAACTGCAATGAGATGCTGGGAAGATCGGGAACGTGAACTCCCCAGCCGATCGCCAGATCCTGGTTGTTTCCCCGGGTGGTGAAGTTCGATTGTCCAGGCACGTTAAATTGCCCGCTGCTGTCGAAGACCTTGCTGAAGCTGATGGATCCCGGAAAATTGCTGCCTGAAAAAATCGATGCGCTGGCATTTACCCCGCTACTCTGAAATACCGACTGGGAAGTGGAGTTCGTCCGCGATTGGTCGAAAAAGGGTTGGACATCAAACGACAGGAAGTTGGGATTGAAGTAAAAGCCGCTCAGGTCCGCGTTGCCGGCCGGGCTGATGCTGTGATCGGAGCCCGAGGTGTTGGAAAAATCGCCGTTGTAGCCGAAGGCAATATTCCCATTCAGATTCATGCTGGTGTTTTCGCCGACCTGAAGTTGGGCCCGCGCCGGCAAGACCCAGAGCAGCATCATCAGGCTGGCCGTCAGGATCGCGCGTGGGGCCGCATTCATCACAGCTAGAGCTCTTCTACTTTCGCATTCTTCCGTAACCGGGTATCCAGGTCGCGGCGCAACGCTTCTGTCTTCTGTTTCTTAAGCTGCTCGCGCAGCCCGTCCTTGACATCCGCAAAGTTCTGTTTACCCGCGGGGATGTGTGCATTGAGCCGCACAATCGTGTAAGCGTGATTGTCCAGTTCGATGGGCCCGCCGATCTGTCCGGGTTGCATCGTCGTCAGGGCCTGCAAGACCGGGGGAGGCAATTTGGCCAGGTCCATGGCCTTATGGTCGCCCATCATCACCCGAAAATCGTCTTCCGAAATCTTTTCGGCGAGCACTCCGAATCCTTCATAATCCTTGGTCGCTTTGGCTTGGCGCAGCGCATCCTCCGCTTTCTTCCGAGCTTCCTGCTGCTGTTCCGCGGTTGCTTTGTCGGGAGGGATCATGGAGATGGTCTGGATGGCGTAGGACTCTGGAATCCGGAAGCGGTCGGGATTCTTGTCGTAGAATGCGCGTGCCTCCACCACTGAAATGACGGATTTGTCCGCCACTTCCTGCTTCAACATCTGCTCGATGAGCAGGGAACGTTCGATCTTGGAATTGAGCAGCGTCTTTGATCCTTTGAACTCGGACTGCAGCAGGTCCTGGTAATCTTGCGGGTTGGAAAATTGGTGGCGGAAATCCGCTTCCGCGCGCTGCATCTTGGCCGGGGGTACGGTCATCTTCCGCCGCACCGCGTCCTGGTACACCAACTCCTCAAACTCCATCATCTTCATGGCGCCGCGCCGGATGTCGGCTTCCAAAGCGCTGGGAATTCCATTGTGCTGCTTGGCGTAGGGGAAAATCGTGTACTCTTCGCGCACTAAGTCCCGGTCGGTCAGCACGGCTCCGTTGACCCGCGCCACTGGCTTGCCCGCAGGTTGCAAAGCGATGTTGGCCATCATCGAATTCGCAGGCTGCGCCGCCGTTGTGGGAGCGTGGGAACTGACCAGCTGCGCTGCGGCCGTACCCACTGTCGCCAGGAGCAGAACCGAGATCGGGAACCGGGCCTTCATAATCTTTTTCTCCAAAAATTGGGGGAGGGGTTGCCTCCCCCGCAGTACCAGACAGAGAACTAAGTAGTTGGAACGTTCTGTTGTCCGTGCATTTCGTTCGACTCGCCACCATGGCACTGCCGGCAGAACTGCGCCGCGTTGTTGCCGCCGGTGACCGGGTTGTAGTAGCCGCGCAGGAAGAACGCGGTCTGGTAGTAGCCCTTCACGCCGCCCATCGTGCCGGCATAAACCAGCTCGCTGTGCTGATCGTGGCAACTGGTGCAAGTTACGGCGGTTACGGTCGAGCCCCAGGTGCCGAAGCTGACTGCAAAGCCGTAGTTGACAGTTGCGAACTGCTTGGAAGCCACGCCGTTCATGCTGATCGCGGTAGTGTTGCCGCCGGTGCAGTCCCAGTTATAGGCCCCGCCGCAGCTGACAATCGCCGTCGCGCCCACCGGATGGTCGTTTTCGTAGTTGCCGGCAGTGCTGCCATCGTTGCCGAGGAAGGTGGGAGCCGTCCCGCCAACCACGGGCAGAGTTTCAACCGTGACGCCCTTCATCATGCCCGGCTTCGCCAAGTTGCCGTCATGGCAGCTCAAGCAGAACAGGATAATGGTGTTGGCGTCATGCGCGCTGGTGATGGTGCCGGCGGCAGGCAGCGTTACGGGATACGTTCCGCCATCTCCGAAGGCCAAGGGCTTACCATAAAGAGGGGTAAGATCCTCGCCCCACAGAGCGTAGTTTCCGTTGGCGGTGTCCGCATTGGCAACGCCGTTGCCGGCCGAGCCGCTGTGCGGAGCATGGCACATGATGCAGCCTCGGCCGTAGCCGAGATGAGCGCCCAAGACGTCTGTCGTGAGACTCGTCTGCTGTGGAATTGCGGCCATCGCCATTGCAGCTAAGGCGAAGACCGCTAGCATGACAAATAGTGCTTTCTTCATAAGTTTAGAAGCCTCCTTAGGATTGTGTTGCAACACAGATATTGCTTGATGCAAAGCCGGACTCTCGTTCGGCCCTGATTTTTCGGCAGCCATGGACTGCCAAAAACTTGGTGCGGCGATATTCCAAACCTGGAAAGTCTTGTGGTTCATCGCAAACCCTCCTTACCGCTAAAATCTCTTACTGGGCGCGCGGTGCCGTCTCGCTTGCCGCTTTCTGCGCCGGAACCGTGGCATTTTTCTTTTCGGCCTCGTCTTCGCGCCGCTTCTTTTCCGCTTCGAACTCCGCATCGGTGGTGTAACGGAACACCTGCACCCGTCCGGGGAAAATCTCCGTGGTGAGCACACGATTGTTCCTGTCGATGGCCAGCCCGTAGATACCCATGAAGCGGCCGGGATACTCGCCGTGTTCGCCGAAGTAGATCAGCAGGCGTCCCTCTTTATCGAAAACCTTGACCCGGTCCTGCGCCGAATCCGCCACCCAGATGTGTCCGTCGCCATCGACCGCAATTCCTTTTGGCCGCTCGAAATATCCCGGCCCGTCGCCGTTCTTTCCAAACGTGCTGATGAAAGCGCCGTCTGCGTCGAAGATTTCTACCCGGTTATTGAAGGTGTCGGTGACGTAGACGTTCCCGTCGGCATCGACCGCGACCCCGATGGGTAACGAAAAGGTGCCGGGAGCGGTGAGCGTATGTTTTTTCCCCGGCGTGCCGATCTTGCGCAGAAACTTGTAGCTGTCGGCGTCGAATACGTCGACCACGTCGTTCTGCGTATCCACCACGTAGACGAAGCGGTTCTGCGCATCCACCGCGACGCTGGCAGGATCGGTGAGCACGTCGCTGCCGAACGCGGTTTCCAGTTGGTGGGTTCCGGGAGCAAATACGTCGACCCGGTGGAACTTCACGTCACTGACGAACAGGCGGTCATTGTCGTCGAGGGCTATGCCGCTGATCGATCCGAGGCGCGCCTGCTTTCCATTGGCAATCAGTTCCACCGCCTTGGTTTCAGGGTTGAAGATGAAAACTGCCCCAACCGCCTGGTCGGCGGCATAAATCAGCCCTTTGGAATCGGCCGCAATCCCGTAGGGGCGCACCAGCTGGAACGGCAGATCTTTGGCTTGCAGGTCCTCAGTCTGCTTGGCTCCCGCCAGCCGGTCCATCCACTTCTGCTTCGCCTTGGCGTTCTTATTGGAGAATTTGTTAGGGTCGATCTTTTGGCCGGTGAAGATATCCACGAACTTGATTCGCGCGATCGCGGGAGGATTCGGCCACACGATCTTGCTGACATCGAAGTAGCCCACGGTGCGCTGATCGCCCAGTTTCGGGGTGTTGGCCGGAGCAAGCTTCTTCTTGTCCGCGTGGGCAGTTCCCACCGATACCAGCGCCAGAAGAGCGATTGCCGACAGATTGCGAATCCGCTTCGATTTGCCAAGTTCGAAAATCATCGTTTCTCTCCGATGCCCGGCTTGTTGTCGCCGCCCACCGATTTCAGATCCATCGGGTTGCTGTGGCAAGTACGGCAGAAGTCCATGTTCGGCGCCTGGTCCTTGACCAGCATGTCGCTATCCGCGCCGGCGTGTGGCTGGTGACAAGTCAGGCAGTTCATCGGGGTCACGGCCTTCGTCGTCAGGTTGGTCACATCAGAAATCGGGTGGTGCTCGGTCGGGTGGCCGACGCCGTATTCGAGCGGCAGCACCGGAGGGCGTTGCGTCCTGAAGTAGTCTTCCGGCAGTTTCACTTTGCCGTCGAAGATGGTCAGCAGGTGCTCGCTCTCCAGCGTGGCCGGGCTGCGATCCGGGCCGTGGCACTCCAGGCAAAGGGAATTCACGCTGGCTTTTCGCAGCAGGTGCTGGTTTTCGCCGCCGTGAGGCTCATGGCAGGTGGCGCATCCTTGCTGAAAGGCTGGCTGATGCAAGTGCTGTTTCTTGCTCAGTTCAGCCTGATCGCTATGGCAGTTCAGGCAAACCGTGACCGGGTTGGGCTGTACAAACGCCGGGGTGCGGCCGGCATGCGGATTATGACAATCCGTACAGTCGCCCAGCGCGCCGGGATGCTGGACTTTCGCCTTCTCAATTTGTTCCGCCTTATCGGCGTGGCAGGTGATGCAGACTTCCTTGGAACTCGCCGCGGTGAGCACGACCTTGCCGTCCTTCGCAGGCTGATGGCAGGTATCGCACTGGCCTTCGCCGAAGGGCATGTGCACGAACTTCTGCATCAGCTTGGGCCGAGTCGACTCATGCGGATCATGGCAGCTGGTGCAGTCTGCCTTCTCGAATGGCTGGTTCTTGTGCGCCGCGGACAGAGTGGGATCTTTGGGATCGTGACAATCCAGGCATAGCGCCGGGGCGGACTTGGTCAGATGGAACTGGTTTTCCGGCGTAATCTCGGCGCCCGTCTTGTGCGCCACGTGGCAGGTGTCACAACCCAGGTCCAGCGCCGGATGACGGCTGCCTTTTTCCGGAGTGTTTACCCCGATGTTGTGGCATTGCAGGCAAAGATTCTGATCCTTGCCGCCCGACATCGGCTTCAGCAACTGGTTCTTATTGTCGGAAGTGTGAGGATCGTGACAGGCGAGACAATCGCGAACCGCCGGAGGATGAACCCGTCCTTTTATTTGGGTCGCGTCTTTGTCGGCGTGGCATTGCAGGCACAGCTTGACCGGCGTAGCTGCGATCAGCTTGATGTGCGTGACGTCACGGTTGGTGCGAATCTCATGGCAACTCAAACACCCCGTCGCAATCGCCGAGTGCACCGATTTTCCCTTGGACTTGTCTTCGTGGCACTCCAGGCACTTTGCGGAATCCGTCTTGGGGTCGAGCGGGACAGGATGGGTGGCGGCCGCAGCCCGCGAACCCGCCAGCAGGATCAGGACAAAGACGCCGCGGCCATGCCAATTGACTTGCCAGTTTGCCGATTTCAGTTCGAGATGCGCTCGTCGGCGTCATGCCTGCCACTCGTCTCCGCTAGGGTTTATGCATGTGACCAACCTAGAAACCGGAGACCTCGGGATGCTGGGGTATCTCCGTCCAACTGGTTGAATCCTCAATAGTTGATAAATTACACAGCGGACTGTTGCAAAATAATCGGCTATTCCGGAAATGGGCCTTCTCCCACAGTGGAATTCGTGAAATGACCCACGTCACCGGCATGCCCAATATTCCACTAGTGATTTCAATCATACAAGTAGTGCCGAACGCACCTGTCTATGTGATTGAAATCACATTTTAGCGGCATGGGTGAAATCCCCGGATCGCATTCAGCCAATTGTGTGTTCTGGCTCACAAACTGGGTAGGACGAAATTGCCGGACAAGATCCGACAATTCATCGCAATCCGCTGATTGCGCTGGACATCCCTGAATAAAACCGCCGTCTGGCGTGCGGCGTGCATTTATGCCAACCGGAGAGGCTGACTCATGGCTTTCCCAGCTTGTAGGCAAAGCTCCGGCAAGCGCGGTCACTGCGACCACTCGCAAGCTCTGGCACACCATTAGCGCGGTAAAGACCGGCGTGGTGCTGATTCTGCTGGCTGTGGTTTTTTCCGCGGCCGGAACCGTTATTCTGCAGCGCCCCATGACCGAACCCGACGAAATGCAGCGGGCCTATTCACCCCGAATGCTGCGGATTCTCGACGCAACCGGGACTGACCGAGTTTTCCATACGCGCTGGTTCATCGCGTTGATGGTGCTGGTGAGTTTGAGCATTATTGCCGCCTCGATTGACCGCTTCCCGAACTCCTGGCGTTTCTTTGCGCGTCCCTACAAGAGCGCCGATGAAAACTTCCTGAGAGTGCTTCCCTCCTACGCCAAGATTCCGGCGCCGGACGAAGAGCGGGGCCTGATGGCGGCGGAACGTGCTTTCCGCAAGCTGGGCTGGAAAGCGGAACGCATCGTTCGTCCCAATAGCTTTTCCCTGTTTGTGGAGCGTCATCGCATCTCCGAAATGGCCGTATACGTAGTCCATGCCAGCTTGTTGCTGATCTTTCTGGGCGGCATCGTGGATGCAGTGCATGGCTGGCGCGGCTTCCTCGTATTGACCCAGGGGCAGCAGTCCAACTCCGTGGCCCTGCGCGACGGCGCCACTCGCAGCCTGCCTTTTTCGGTGCGTTGTGACGCAGCGGGAGAAGAGACCTACACCGACGGCTCTCCCAAACGCTGGTGGTCGAAGCTGGCCGTGGTGCAGGACGGGCGCGAAATGCAGCGCCAGGAAATTTCCGTCAACGATCCCTTGGTTTACAAGGGTCTGCGTTTCTATCAAGCCAGCTATGGGAGCACGGGGAAGCTGGCTCAGCTGACGCTCAGCGCGGCGCCGTCGAATGGAAGCAGCGGACCACGCGACATCAACCTGGCGCTCGGGCAGACCGTGGCGCTCGATAGCGAAACCTCGGTGCAGCTGGCCGAGTTCATTCCGGATTACATCGTGGTGGATGGGAAGGCTTATACCCGGACCAGTGACGTGGTGAATCCCGCGGTCCATCTGGTGGTGACTTCGCAGAAGGCCAAGGCAAAGACTAGCGCCAGCGTCAACGTCTGGCTGCCGGAAATCCCGGGTCTGGCGGAAAACCAGCTATCTCCCTACCGCTTCGAGGGCAAGGATTTGAAAATCGGATACTTCACCGGCCTGCAAGTCTCGTATGAACCCGGCCAGTGGGTGGTTTGGGCGGGCGTGATTCTGATGGGCATCGGGCTCACCTTCGTTTTCTACGTGGTCCACTCGCGCTTCTGGGTGGTGCCGGTGCGCGACGGGCTGGGGGGCGTTACGCTGTGGGTCGGGGGCAGCGCGAACCGCAATCGCGACGCGTTCGAACAGAAATTCCTGAAGGTGGTCGCAACCATCAAAGAAGAACTGCATGCGGAACTGCCAAGCCTCCGCCGGCAGGCGGAAAAGACATTCGCCGGCAAATAGCCCGGCAAGGAGGATGTTTATGGCTCGAGCAAAGACAGAACAACAGCCGGCAAGCGGAGCGACCTTGATCGCCATGGTCGGGCTGAGCATCGCCTTTCTGCTGTTCATGGCCTTTCTGAATGTGGTGAAGCAGGGCAATATTCTGAGCGAGGCCAACTTGCTGTTCGCAGCCCTGATCTTCTACGCGGGGGCAGGCGCTCTCTATCTGGGTTTCGGGGTCACGGGCACCGAGTCTTACGTGAAGGTTGCCTCACTCGCGACTTGGGCTGGGCTGCTGGCGAATACAGGAGCCGTAGCGCACCGCTGGTATCAGGCTGGGCATCCGCCCTTCGCCAGCGTTTATGAAATGCTGCTGAGCTTTGTGTGGACCCTCGCCGCCCTGACCCTGATCGCGGAAAAACGCTACGGGGTGAAGGTAATTGGAACGGTCACCATGCCAATCGCGATTGTGGGCGTAGTGCTGATGCAACTCTTGCGCACCGAGGTGAAGCCACTGGTGCCGGCGCTGCAATCCACCTGGCTGCATGTGCACGTGACCCTCGCCATGCTGGCGTACGCCGCCTGCGCCCTGAGTTTCGCGCTGGCCATGATGTTCCTGATTCAAGATGGAATGAAAACTGAAACTTTTCTCGCGGCCACCAGTCTGTTTACGGCTGGAATCTACGCCGGCATCCTGACGCGTTTCGAGAACTGGGGCGGGTTGAGCGTAACCGCATGGGACACCCAGGAGAAATCTGAAATGTTCCTCTCGCGTGGTGTCCGGCTGTTCGTGACCATTCCAGACCTGGGATGGCTGATGCTGATTGTGCTGCTCGCCGTAGCCGCGCCGTTTGCCCTGTACCTCATGGCGCGCATCAGGAAAAACGATGCCTTTATGGTCACTGCGAACCGGGCTCTGTTCGTGAGCATCCTGCTGCAAGCGCTGGCACTGATTTTCTTCTTCCTGCGCGCGCAGAGCGGAAGCTATTCATCACTGGACGCGGAAGGCGTCTATCCCACGAACCTGGCCGCCAGCCCGTTCATCCTCTCGGGATTGATCGGCGGAATCTTCGCCAGTCTGCTCTACCTGCTGCTGCTGTGGAGGCGCGCCGATCTGCAACGATTGCTGCCCGACGCCGACACCCTGGACCGCATCACCTATAAGACGATCGGCATCGCCTTCCCCCTGCTTACCTTGATGATCGCGGCTGGCGCCTACTGGGCGAATCGCACCTGGGGTTCGTACTGGAACTGGGACCCGAAAGAAACCTGGGCCGCCATCACCTGGCTGGTGTATGCCGGCTACCTGCACATGCGCATCACCCGCGGCTGGCGGGGACGGCGCGCCGCTTACTTCGCCATCCTGGGATTTGCCATCGTAATGTTCACCTTCTTCGGCGTCACGTACTTGCTGCCGGGATTACACTCTTATGCCTGAGCCTCTCATGGGGAAACACCTTCCCAAGAGTCAGTCTCTCCTCGAGGCGGCCCCTGCGGCCGCCTCCGGGCATTATCGACGGGGTTTTTACAGCACGGAAGCGAACGTAGGAACGGTGCTCGCCGACCCCGACGCATTGGAGAACGCAGCCAACATGTCCGAATCCGCCACGCCTACGGCAAAGGAAAGCCCGCAGAACGGGCCGCTGGGCCCACGCATCAACTGGGAGATCAAGGCGCTGGTTCCCATCGCGTGTGTCCTGCTGGGAGGGATGTTTCTCTTCCTGCTGGCAACTTTCTCCTGGCGCGATCCCGAGCGGCACGCCGTGCTACTGGTGGCGGGAACTGGAGCGGTGGCCATTTGCGGCGCGCTGCTGGTGGTGCTGACTTACCAGATCCAACGGCCTTTAGTGGAACTGCAGGAGAAAATCGAGCAACTGGGAGAAGGCGATCTGGAAGTAGCCGTAAACTTCGCCCACCGTAACGACGAGATTGGCGACCTGGGCCGGAATTTCAACCACATGGTGCAGCAGTTGCGCGAGACGCGGCAAGAGATCGAGCGCCTGCACCGCACGCAAATGTCCCGCGCCGAGCACCTGGCGACGCTGGGCGAACTGGCTACAGGACTGGCCCACGAAATTCGTAATCCGCTCGCCGGAATCGCGGGAGTAATCGAAATCATAGGGCGCGACCTTCCCGCCACCAGCCCGGCGCGCTCGGTGGTAAAAGAAGTCCGCCAGGAAATTGCGCGGATCAACCAGATCGTCACCGATCTGCTGCAAACGGCGCGCCCGCATCCGCCGCAGACCCGCAAAAGCGATCTGAATGTCACCGTGGAACACGCCGTCATGCTTGGCCGCCAGCACTCGCTGTCGAAGCCGGTCGAGATCTGGTTGAACAAAGACACCTCCCTGCCTGAAATCGAGCATGACAGTGACCAGATCCACCAGGTGCTGCTGAATCTTCTGCTCAACGCCTTGCAGGCCATCAACGGCGACGGCACCATCACCGTGACCTTGAAATCGCGCGGGCAATTTGCCGTCGTCGAAGTCGCCGACACCGGACCCGGCATTGCCCCCGAACATCTTCCCAACATCTTCCGCCCGTTCTATACCACCAAAGGCGAGGGCACCGGCCTCGGACTGTCGCTGGCGCGAAGAATTGTCGAGGATCACCAGGGAAAGATCGAGGTAACGAGCACGGTGGGGCAAGGCACAACGTTTGCGATGCTGCTGCCGTTACAAGAACCGATGCCGCAGGAAACAGCCGCTTCCCCGCGCTAAACTGCCCTCTAAGTTGCGGGCTTCCGTCTCTTCTCTGGCAAGACAAAACAAAGAAGAAGAGTAGAATCCTGCTGTCACACAGGGAACCCATGGTCGCCAAACAAATTGTTCTTACGCTCATTGTGGCCGCGGGCGCGGCTTATGGTGGCTGGCAGTACGCTCCGGCGATGTGGACTCCGCTTCGGGCTGCCGGTTTGTGTCTGGCGGTCGCGGGATTTGCGCTATGGACGACCGCACGGTTCCAATTGGGCAATTCCTTCGCTGTAACCGCTCAGGCCAGGAAGTTGGTAACACGCGGCGTGTATGGCAAGGTCCGCAATCCTATCTACGTTTTCGGCTCGGTCTTTATTGTGGGCTACATCCTCTTGATGGGGCGGCCGCTCGGGCTGCTGATCTTCATCATCATTATTCCGCTACAAATCTGGCGGGTCGGGAAGGAAGCGAAGGTGCTGGAAGCGAAATTTGGAGAAGAATACCGCATCTATCGGGCCGGCACCTGGTTCTAACACGAGTTCGAGGTTGCTTTGAAAGGGCATGGCCTTCAGACGTGCCGCCCGGGATACGGTAAATAAGATTACGTGCCGGTACGGCGCAACCAGGAAGAAGCCGGATAGTTCGTAGCCGTTGCGCCCCATGGGCGCGTTGGCGGACGCTGGCACAAAGTGTGGCATGGCTGAAGCCAATGCCCTTTCAAAGCTGCGCTGGGCGAGTTTTTCCGCAGACCGTGGAAGCCGTGGCTTTAAATCAGGATCATGTTCAGCGTTATTCTGCGCTTTCTTCTCGGCTAATTACCATCCTTGCAGTTCTGTGGGTTGCCCTCCACCGTGATTGTGATTGCTTTATATTTCTATCGAGCGTGGAGGAAATGGGTGCGTCTTTCGAATCAGCGGGAGTACGCGCTATGGGTCGGTTTCGAGGCCGCGGCGACCGCATTCATTTCGCTGGGCATTTGCTCGGTAGTTTCGAGGTAAATTTTTAAGCTCTTCCGCCCTCTAGCATCCTATCGCCCGCTCACTTCTTCCGTAGTAAAGTAGTAACCCATGCCAGCCGAGAAGATCCTGGTGGTGGATGACGAGCGCCTGGTGCGCTGGTCGTTGCGCCAGAAGTGCGAGGAGTGGGGATACGCCGTGATTGAGGCGGCGGGCGGGGAGCCGGGCCTGCGCCTGGCGCAACAGGAGTCTCCCGATCTGATCCTGCTGGATGTGCGTCTGCCCGACCTGAACGGCATTCAAGTGCTGGAACAGCTGAAGAAAAACGGCGATGCCCGCGCCGTCATCATGATTACCGCCGACCCCCAGTTGGAAGATGTCAAGCACGCGCTCAAGCTGGGCGCCTACGACTTTGTGGGCAAGCCGCTCGACTTCGAAGAATTGCGGGTCACCATCCGCAACGCTCTCGAGGCCACGCATCTGCGGGGCGAAGTGCAGACTCTGCGGGGAGAAGTGCGGCGGCAAACCGGATATCACGAAGTCATCGGGGTATCGCCCAAGATGACGGAGCTGATGAGTTTTGTGCGCAAAGTGGCGGAGAGCGAAGCCACGACCATCCTGATTCAGGGCGAGAGCGGCACCGGCAAAGATCTGATTGCCAAGGCCATCCATTACGAAAGCAATCGCCGCGACAAACCGTTCGTGCCCATCAACTGTTCCGCCATTCCTGAAACCCTGATGGAAGCCGAGCTGTTTGGTCACGAGCGCGGCGCTTTCACGGATGCGAAACAGATGAAGAAGGGCCTGTTCGAGACGGCGGATGGCGGCACGCTGTTCCTGGACGAGATTGGGGAGCTTTCCCCGCTTCTGCAGGCCAAACTGCTGCGCGTCCTGGAAGATCAGGTGATCCGGCGGGTGGGCGGCGTACGCGACATGCAGGTGGATGTGCGCGTGATCGCAGCCTCGAATCGGGATCTGGAGAGGGCGGTTCGCGAGGAAACCTTCCGTCAGGACCTTTACTACCGCCTGGCGATGATCGCCATTTTTATCCCCGCCCTGCGGGAACGAAGCGATGACATCCTTCCGCTGGTGGAGTTCTTCATCGAGCGCTACAACCAAAGGTTCAAGAAGTCGGTCCGCGGCATTACGCCGGATACCCGGCGTTTGCTGCTGTCGCACAATTGGCCGGGAAATGTGCGCGAGCTGAAGAATTCGATTGAGCGGGCCATGATTCTGGAAGATGAGCCCCTGGTGCGGCCCCGTTACCTGCCCTTCGCGCTGGGCGAAGCGGCTCGCAGCGGGCTCACGGCTTTCGAACACAGCAGCCCGCCGGGCGATGGCAGCCGGCAACTGCCGAGCGGCCGCACTCTGCCCCGGCTCTACATTCCCGAAGAGGGCACTTCACTGGAAGAAATGGAACGCACCATGGTGGAGTTGGCCATGCGCCAGGCCAACGGCAATCAAACTCACGCGGCGCGCTTGCTCGACATCAGCCGTGACACCTTACGCTACAAGCTGAAGAAGTTTGAATTGGTGCGCAGCGACGAGGAAGGGACGGAGGCAACGGGAGAGTCCGGTTCCTGACTTCCTGCGCAGTACATCCAGAGTATCTGCCGTGGCAAGTCACAGGTTCGTTTTCGAAAGGGATTGGCTCGTATCAGGGCCGCGGCTTCAGCCGTGCCGCCGGGATGCGAAATAAGGTCACGCGCCGTGCGGCGCAGCAACGAGGAAGCCGGGCAGTCTGGTGGCCGTTGCGCCATGTCGGCGCGTAACCAACCCATCACCTGCCGGGATGGCACACCTTAAGGTGTGCCCTGATACAAGAAACATCTGGTTTTTCCGCAATACCCTTCAATGCCGCGAGGCCGCCGCTCGACCCCGGCCGACGCCATCCGGATGGGCGTTGGTTTCCAGATGGAACATCCGCTCCACCGCCTCAGCCATCTTTTCTTGTTCCACCTTCTCCGGCAATTCCTTGAGTTCTCGCGCCACGGAGTTGGCGATTTTCTGCATCACTTGCGCGGCCAGCGCGTGCAGCGCATGGTCCTCCTCGTGAGTAAAGGGCCCGTGCTCCTGGGTGAACGATTCCAATTCCTGGCGGCAAATCTGGTCCAGGCGATGGCGCAGTGCGATAATCGTCGGCACCACAGTCTCCGCCTGCAGGATCCGGCGAAACTCGCGCGCCTCCGCCGCCACAATCATCTCTGCCGCGGCTGCGGCGGATTGATGCTCCGCGGCGTTACGATGCACCACGCCCTCCAGATCGTCCAAATCGCGCAGCAGAATTCCCGGCACTTCGCGGATGGCGGGATCAATATCGCGCGGCATGGCGATATCGAGAATGACCAGCGGCAATTGCTGCCGCTCGCGGACAATGCTTTCCGCCTCCTGCCGGCTCAATACCGCCTGGGGGCAGCCGGTAGCGCTGATCACAATATCGGCTTCCAGCAGATGCCGCCAGCGGTCTTCCATGGCAGCCGCGATTCCGCCCAGCTTCTCCGCCAGTTCCTGCGCCTGCGGCAGCGACTGGTTCATTACGCAGATGGAAGCGGCCCCGCTTTTTTTCAGGTAGCGCGCGGAGAGTTCACTCATCTTTCCCGCGCCCAGCAGCAGAATCTTTCGATGCTCGAGCGATCCAAAGATTTGCCGCGCCAACTCCACGGCGGCAAAGGGAACTGAGACGGCTAAGTCGCCGATGGCAGTTTCGTTGCGCACCCTTTGCGAAACGGTGAGCGCTTTTTGCAGCACGGCATCCAGAAAGCGCCCGGTCGTGCCCGCGCTGCGCGCCTGCTCCCAGGCGGCTTTGACCTGCGCAATGATCTGAGGCTCCCCCAGCACCATCGAATCCAGGCTGCAGGCCACGCGGAATACGTGGACCAGGGCGGCTTCATCAAGCAGGCGATAGAAATGCTCCCATTCGCTGAGCTTCAGCCCGTGCTCGACACTCAGGAAGTGCAGGAGAGAGTTCGCGGCCACAGTGGGTTCATCGGCCCAGACCAGTAATTCTGTCCGGTTACAGGTAGCCAACACCACGACTTCCTGCACGCCCTCGGCCTCGCCGAGCACGCGAAGGGCATGCTCCCGGCCGCTTTCGCTCATCCAGAAGTGTTCGCGCATGGCCACCGGTGCGGTGCGGTGGTTCAGGCCAATCACCATGAGTGTGGAGTCCAGGATGCACCTCTCGCAAGGCTTTACATTCTGGAGTGATGCAAGCCCCTTGCCAAAACGCCCAGGAACCAACTTGTGCCCTTTACTCCTGTTTTCAGCCACTTATGAAGAACCGGGAGAATGAAATGCTGGTTCTTGCGCGCTGCTGGTGAGGAATCTCACGCGCACTGCGCCTTTTGACGCCAAGAGGCCAGGCCTCCCAAGTTCCAGATCTTGGGAGCGGCCAATCGCAGTGCAGCCTGCCCATCTTTAATCACCAGCTAATGTGACCGGCGTCACAGCGGACCACTCTGGGAAAGTGGAAACTGCCGAACGTGCGGGTATTTCTCGGGCGGAAACAGGGCTGGTACATATTGATTCGATAGCCGCGCGAGAACCGCAATCTTAGGCTTCATCACTGCGCGAAAGGAAATTGCAATCATGAAAACCTCGAAACTAGTAATCCTGATACTGGCGATCGCCACTGCTCTGTTCATCATTGTGCCTCATCTCGCCTGGGCGGGCGATGATGGCGCGGGCCTCTACAAAGCGAAATGTGCGGCTTGCCACGGCGCCGATCTCGCGGGCAGGCCTGCCGCCAAGATCCCCAGCCTGGTTTCTGACGACGCCAAGAAGGCCTCCGATGCCGATCTTACCGATATGATTGCCAATGGCGGCAAAGACAAGAAAGCCAGTCACGCGTTTCAGGCTAAGGGCTTGTCGCCGGACCAGATCAAGCTGGTATTGGCTTTCATTCGTGAGCAACAAAAAGCCAAGTAGAATCGCTGTTCCACGGATCGCGGATGAGGGTCGTCGCGGCCTCACGGGGATGGACTAGCGCGAGGGGCGTACGTAAGCCATTCCCCGGAGCAATGGCGACGAAAGCGAAGATCGAACCCTCCCAGGTTCGCTGAAAATGGAACGGCACGCCCGGGCCTTTACTGCCCACCCCCAGGCCCGGGCATTTATTCCTCCCGCTAGCTTCCGCCAGATTGCCGAAGCCCTCGAGTCCCCTCCGCCACTCCGGTCCCCTGCGATTCCGCATTTGGCTTGCCCAGCGGCGCGACCGGGTGGAGTCACTCTCTAGTGTGACTTTGATCACAGCAGTTCCGCATTGGGGAAGTTACCGTCTAAGAAGCGGTGTGGAGCCGCTCAGAATGTCAAACAGAACAGCCCAAAAAGGGGGACTCATGGCCGGTACCATGGGATTGCCCCATAGCATGCAGGTGGCCCGCGACTTTTCCAGAAATCCCATGCTGGTTTATTGGGAGATGACCCAGGCTTGCGGTCTGGCTTGCAAACACTGTCGCGCCGAGGCCATGCCCACGCCGCACCCGCTGGAGTTAAATTCGACCGAGAGCGAGCGGCTGCTGTCGCAAATTACCGCTTTTGGCGATCCCCTCCCGCACTTGATTCTGACCGGCGGCGATCCGCTGAGCCGCAAGGATCTCCACCAGGTAATTGATCGCGCATGTTCCCTGGGCCTGGAGGTTTCCATCACGCCCAGCGCCACGCCTGAACTCACAAATGGGGCCATTGATAAGCTGAAGGCGCACGGAATTCAGAGTCTGGGGCTGAGTCTGGACGGATCCTGTGCCGCCAGGCATGACACCATTCGCGCCGTTCCCGGCACCTTCGACCGCACCGTGGAGGCCGCCCGCCACGCCGGACGGCTCGGCCTGCCCATTCAGGTCAATACCCTGGTCGCCGAAGAAACAGTAGAAGACCTGCCCGCGATCTATGAGCTCCTGCGGAGCAGTTTCCCGGTGATGCGGTGGAGCCTGTTTTTCCTGATCTCAGTGGGACGTGGCAAAGCCCTGAATGAAGTATCTCCCGCCGCCGGCGAGCGCATCATGGAATGGGTGCTTGACCTGGTTCCGCACGCGCCCTTCGCGGTGAAGACCACCGAAGCGCCGTCCTATCGCCGCCTGGCCCTGAACCGGATGCGGGCTGCCGGCATGCACGCCGCGGAAGTAGAGACCACATCGGTGTACAAGGGATTCCAGATTCGCGACGGCCATGGCATTGTCTTCGTCTCCAACCTGGGCGACGTCTACCCTTCGGGATTTCTGCCGCTTCCCTGCGGCAATGTGCGGAGTGATTCTCTGGTGGACATCTACCGAGACGCTCCCATCTTTCGCGCCCTGCACAACCCCGGAAAATTCCTTGGCCGCTGCGGCGTGTGTGAATACAAGCAGATTTGTGGAGGATCGCGCGCCCGCGCCTTCGCTCACACCGGCAATGCTCTGGAGAGCGATCCCTTCTGCCCCTATGTGCCAGCCAAGCTGGCGCATGCGATGGCGTAGCCGGACGTTCCAGCCGGGGCCAAAGCATGCTCCTGTCATCGTGAGCGGAGTTGTCGTCGGGTGAGCGCTCCGCAAGCCACCGGCCTGGACATGTGTACAGCTAACCTTTACAGGTTAACTGTATATATGCGATACTGATCTTGTGAGCAGTCGAAAGTCTTCTACTCAAACCGGGCTCGCTCGGACGCTTGCTGCCGAAATCCGCGCGGTATGCCGCAAGCTCAAGCTGCGTTACCGCGAGCATGGGGGCGGCAACGATCTGACGCCGTCACAGGCGTCCGTTCTTCTTCGACTCGAAAAGGACGGTGCGGCCACGGTTTCAAGTCTGGCGCGAGCGGAAGGCATGCGCCCGCAGTCCATGAGCGCTATAGTTACGCCGTTGCAGGAGTCCGGCCTAATCAGCGGTGCACCTGACCCGAGCGACGGGCGGCAAACTCTGATGTCTCTCACGCCCAAGTGCCTGAAGTGGATTCAGGAGGGCAGGACCGCGAGACAGGACTGGCTCACTACGACCATCTCGCAGAAGCTTTCTGTTCACGAGCAGGAGAAGCTTCAGGCGGCACTCGAACTGCTTACCCGGCTGGTTGACGATTGAACCCACTGCATTCTGCTTCTTACCCATGTCAACTTTGTATCCGAGGGGAAGAACCCTATGCCGCTTACTATTCTTGACCCCAACCCCGCATTGATCGTCATTGACCTGCAGAAAGGCATCGTCAACGGAAATTTCATTCGTCCCATCGGCGAGGTCATTGACCGGACGCGCGCGTTAATAGATGTTTTCCGTGCGAAGAACCTCCCAGTCGTGCTGGTCAATGTGGCGGGACGGGCGCCGGGAAGGACTGAACAGGGTCCGCGCAGCCACCCATCGTTATCCGCGGGATGGACCGACCTTCTGCCGCAGTTGGATCAGCAACCGAGCGATCTTGTCGTCACCAAGCGAAGCTGGGGCGCATTCGCAACCACGGATCTTGAACACCAACTCAGGGCGCGAGGCGTTACTCAGGTGGTTGTGACTGGAGTGGCGACATCCGGTGGCGTGGAGGCAACCGCCCGCCAGGCCTACGAGCAGGGCTTCAACGTCACCCTCGCACTCGATGCCATGACCGATCTTCGCGAGGAGGCGCACGAGCACAGCATCAGAAACGTCTTCCCTCGTCTTGGTGAGACCGGGTCGACGAAGGAAATCATCTCGCTACTCAAGAGATTGTTGGAAGAAAGGAACGCTGCATCATGAATTGGCTTTGGCTTGTGTCGTATTTCTTTGGGGGCGCTTTTGCGGCAAACGCCATTCCTCATTTTGTCGCTGGCACGATGGGACGTCCCTTCCAGAGCCCTTTCGCCAAACCACCCGGCAAAGGGCTCTCCTCCTCAACAGTCAACGTTCTCTGGGGATTCTTCAACGCGGTGGTTGGGTATCTGCTAGTCGCGCACCTCGGTGCTTTCGATCCGCGGGCAACCAGCCACATCCTTGCGTTCGGCCTGGGCGCGCTGCTCATCAGCATCTTTTCGGCGCGTCACTTCGGCCAGTTTCATGGGGGCAACACGCCGTCGCACACATGAAGAACCCGGTGGCCGGAACCTTTCGCTCCCTGAGAAGCTTCAACTTCCGCTTGTGGACGGCTGGTGCTCTGGTCTCCAACGTCGGTACCTGGATGCAGCGCATCGCTCAGGACTGGCTTGTGCTGACGCAACTTACCCATCACGATGCGTCAGCGCTGGGTATTGTGATGGGCCTGCAGTTCGCGCCGCAACTTCTGCTCCTGCCCTGGACGGGATCGGCTGCGGACCGCCTCAATCAGCGCAAGCTCCTGACGCTCACCCAGGCAACCATGGGCGTGCTCGCGCTCATGCTGGGGGTTCTCACCATCGCGGGAGTCATCCGGCTCTGGCACGTGTATGGGTTCGCCTTCCTGTCTGGTTCCGCCGCTGCGCTGGATGCTCCGGTGAGACAGACCTTCGTGGCAGAGATGGTGGGCGATGCGGATCTCTCTAATGCCGTGGCATTGAACTCAACCTCATTTAACGCGGCGCAGATGATTGGTCCCGCCGTCGCCGGTTTGCTCATCGCAAGCGTTGGCATCGGATGGGCCTTTCTTCTGAACGGGCTCTCATTCGCGGCGGTTGTGATCTCGATGTCTTGCTTCCGTCTCTCGGAACTGCGTGCGAGCGTCAGAGCGCATCGCACTACCTCTGGATTTCTAGAAGGGTTTCGCTACGTGTGGAGAAGACCGGACCTCAGGGCGATCCTGGTCATGTTGTTTCTGATCGGTACCTTTGGACTGAACTTTCCGATCTTCATCTCTACGATGGCCGTGAATGTCTTCCACTCCGACGCGCGTGCTTTCGGCCTGCTCTCCTCCATCATGGCCGTGGGCTCACTCTCGGGAGCGTTGTTTGCCGCTGGCCGAAAGAAACCAGGCTTAGCGTCTCTGTCGATGGGAGCCGGGGTCTTCGGGCTCGGCTGCACTCTGGCCGCACTGGCACCCGGATACTGGTGGTTCGCGGCCACTCTCATGATCATCGGCGCGGCTACCCTGATCCTCACAAACGGCACAAACAGCATCATGCAGCTCTCGACAGAACCAGCGATGCGGGGCAGGGTTATGGCCCTGCGGGTTGGCATTGCACTCGGGGGAACGCCGATTGGCGCACCGATCATCGGTTGGGTTGCAAACCACTTCGGCCCTCGCTGGGCGCTCGGTATTGGTGCTGGGGCGGGCTTCACCGCTGCTCTGGTCGCAGTCTACGTTCTGGCACGCCGAAGAGAACCACTGCTCGCCCAGTAATTCGTCCCGATAGTCGGCCTACCGGAAGAGGTTCGCGTGGATGCGCGCCCATCCGTTGAATTCGTAGCGCAGAAAACGCGCAAAAGATGGGCGCCCGTCGTTCAAAAAGTCACAATCTTTCAGGATGACAGACGGCGAGTAGCGGTAGGCGCAGACCTAACTCCCCGCCCGCGTTCTGCACGCAGCGCACAGCGTGCTTTCCTTGAGATCAATCCACTCCACGGCGTGCGACGGAGCCATGACGCACTGGTAGTCCTCACAGTGGGTCAACTCCAGGGTGTGCCCCAGTTCATGCACGGCCTCTTTCAGCAGGCGCTGCTGCAGCAGTTCCGGGTCCGTGGGCAATCCGTAGAACTCCTGGCGCAGCCGGTGGGCCGAAACTACCGCGCAAGGGCCGCCTATCTGCGCCTCGCCAAAAACAAACGTCAGGATTGGAATATAAAGGTCGAGCGCCGTAACCCCCAGCAGGCGTCCGCAATCCGGACGGACAAAACCTTGCATCAGACGCAGGATTTCCGAGGAATGGTATTGCTGCCGCTCGCCGTGCAATGTGGACGCGGGATCGAGGACGGCCGGCAGTACGGTGCAACTAACGGGAAAGCAGCGTGGAATAGCCGCCTTCAGGTGCTGAAGCAGCTTTTCGTCCACCGGTCCCACCGGCAGCAGTTGCAGCGGCTTCATGGGGTCTCGACAGGATTGCGGCTCCAGCCGTATTTCTTGAGCTTGTGATAGAGCGTGACCCGGTCAATATCGAGCGCTTCCGCGGCCCGGCTTTGGTTGCCGCCACATTCTTCAAGCACCCGCAGGATGTGGGCCCGCTCAATGTCTTCCAGAGTGCGGCTGCTTCCATTGGCGGCAGCCTCGGATTTAAGGATGAAGTCGTGCTCCTCTAATCCCGGCTCGCGCCCCACTACCATGGCGCGCTCGACCGCATTCTCCAACTCGCGGACGTTCCCCGCCCACGGCTGTTGCTGCAAGCGATTCATGGCGGCGACCGACACGCGGGTGATGCGTTTGTTCATGGCCAGAGAAAACTTTCGCACGAAATGATCGACCAGCAGCGGAATGTCTTCGCGCCGCTCGCGCAGCGGCGGCAACTCAATACGGAAAACGTTGAGCCGGTAGAACAGGTCGGGCCGGAACTTGCCTTCCTCGATCAGGGTTGCCAGGTCTTTGTTGGTGGCGGCGATGCAGCGGAAATCCACTTTGATGATCTGGTTGCCGCCCACCCGTGTAATCTCGCGTTCCTGCAGGACCCGCAGCAGGTCGGTCTGGGTCTTCAAACTGATGTCGCCGATTTCGTCGAGAAAAACCGTACCCCCTTCGGCGATTTCAAACTTTCCCTTTTTCCGATACTGCGCTCCGGTGAACGCGCCCTTTTCGTGTCCGAAGAGTTCGCTCTCCAGCAGGGTCTCGGTGAGCGCGCCGCAATGGATGGCCACCAGAGGATGAAAGCGTCGCGGACTGGCTGCATGCACCGCCCGCGCCACCAGTTCTTTCCCGGTGCCGCTCTCCCCCGTGATGAGCACGCTGGCCTCGGTCGGGCCGACGGTTTCGATCGCGTCAAACACCTTCCGGATGGCCGCGCTCTGGCCGATAATGTCCTCCGGCCGGGCCACGGCGGCAACCGTTTCGCGCAGCAGTATGTTTTCGTTCTCTGTATGCTTGTGGGTCAGCGCGTTCTTCACCAGGTGGGCAATTTCGTCGGGATCGAGCGGCTTGGTAACGTAGTCATACGCGCCATTCTTCAGCGCCGTCACTGCGGTTTCGACCGAAGCGTACCCCGTCATCATGATGACGATCAGCTTGCTGTCAATCTCGTGCATGCGGCGCTGCAATTCGATGCCGTCGGTGCCGCGCATCTTGATGTCCACCAGCGCCACATCCCAGGGATGCTCCGCTAAACGCGTCAGGGCGCCGCTGGCGTCTTCCGCCGAACCCACTTCGTAACCTTCTTCACGGAACCATTTGCTCAACGAATCACGCACGCTGAGTTCGTCGTCCACAATCAGGATTTGCCCTTGCGTACTCAAGTTCATTACCTCGCTTTGCCAGCCAACGATTCAACTTTGCCAGACGCCGGGAGGCTGGCGTTATCCAACGGCAGCGTAACCGTGAAACGCGTGCCTTTGCCGGCTTCGGACTGCACTTCGATCCGTCCATGGTGGCGCTCGATGATGGAATGGCTGATGGCCAAGCCCAGCCCAACGCCGTGGCTTGCCTCCTTGGTGGTCAGGAAAGGTTCGAAAATTTGCGGCAGAATCTCCGGGGAGATGCCGGTGCCGTCGTCGCGAACTTCGATCTCCGCTTCCTGTGACCCATGGCCCGGACGCGTCTGCAGCCATAAGTTGCCGCCGCGCGGCATGGCATCGATGGCGTTCATCATCAAGGCCAGCAGCACTTGCTCAATCTGCGAAGGATCGCAGTGCACTTTTGGCAAACGATTGTCGAGTTCGGTGTGCAGCTGGATTCCGACCATTTCGCATTGGTGCCGCACCAGACGCGCGCAGCGATCAATCACCACGCTTAGGTCGGTGGGCTCCGCATTCATGGGCGCGGTGCGGGAAAACGTTAGAAGATTCTTGACCAGATCGCCGCAGCGGCGGCTTTCTCCTGCAATCAAATCCAGACATTGCAGGGCTTCCACCCGCTTCTCTTCTGGCAGGGCTCCCCGGTCCAGCCATTTGTGCAGCAGCTTGGCATAGGTCAGGATCCCCGAAAGCGGGTTATTAATCTCGTGCGCCACTACCGCCGCCATTTTCCCGATGGTGGCCATCTTCTCGGCGTGCAGCATGTGGTCATGGGCGCGCCGCAGTTCGTGCGTCTTCTGCTCCACCCGGTCTTCCAGGGTCCTGTTCGAGGCCACGACTTCTTCGTGGGCAGCATGTAACTGCAAACTCATGTCATTAAAAGAATGGGCCAAATCTCCAACTTCATCCTGCGATCCAACTTCCAACTGGTATCCCAGGTCTCCCTGGGCCAATCTTTCGGTTCCGCTTTTTAGCGCCTTGATCGGCCTGCCCACCACCCACCATACTGAGATCCAACTCAACGCCCCGATAAAGATCATTCCCGCGAGGGTGTACGCCAGCATCCGGTTCGTGCTTTGCGCCAGTTGGGTATCGGCCTTCGCCAGCGAGATGTTTGTGTCCAGTACCCCCAGCACCTGCTGGCTTGCGGGATGGGCATGACAGTCGGCGTTGGAGCACGACGGCTGGTTCTCGATGGGAGTGATGATCCCCAGCACGCGCTGCCCGCCGGCATTGCGGTAAATGCGAAAGCGGTCAGGACGGTTCAGCTTGGCCAGCGGCTGCGATTGCGAATGGCAGCCATAACAGGCCTCGGCCCGCTTGTCCACAACGTGGTTCAGTTCGGCGGGATCGGTGGAGTAGCTGATTTGCCCCTGCTGATCAAAAATGCGCACCCGCTCCATCCCCGGCTCGTCCCCGATGGTGTGCATCACGTGGTAGAGGCCTTCGCGGTCATTGCGCAGCATGTAGTAAGTGGTGCTGCGTTTGATGACGTCGCTGACCCGTTCGGCGCTGGCTAGCGTGCTCTGTTCCAGATGTTGGCGATGCAGCCGGATGTTGAAGTATCCCAGAAGGCCGAACACCACAATCATCGAGGCCACGAGGGATAAGACCAGTTTTGCGCTCAGACTGCTCGCTTTGTGCTTCCAATGTTTCCAAAACGGCGAATTGGAATCAGGAGACATCAGTGAACTCAGGTACGCGCAATTCCGGGGACGCCAGCATGGGAGCAACTGGCTCCGCTTTGACTGCATAGCGCTCGCTGGCTACTGAGCTTGCCACTGGGAAAACTGGCAGATATTTCACCGCCAGTGAAAAGAGGGCAAACGCCAGACCCACCAGGCTCAGCGTGATCGCAAGTTCTGTCCACTTCGGAAAGTAGTAGGTGCCGGAACTCGCTTCCATGCCGGTGATGGCCACGTTCATGCGATTGGCAACAATGCCGAGCAGGGTCAGCACCGAACAGAAGTAGAGCGCGGTCAGGTTCTCGTGGACCCGCCGCAAGAACAGCAGGACCATAGGAATAGTCAAGAGCGCGATTTCCAGCAAGAACAGATAAGTTTCCGTGCGCGGCAGCTTGAGCAGGGGCAAGACTCCACGATGCAGCAAATCCAGGGCGCGCACCGTCAAGTAAAACGATAGAAGCACCGCCAGCACGCGCCCTAACCCGGTGAGCAAGGGCAATTCCAACTGCTTTCCGAAGGCTTTGCTGCTGTGCCATGACGCAAAAATCGTCATCGCCATGCCGGCGCACAACGCAGAGAGGAAAAAGAACACCGGCTCGAACGGCGAATACCACAGCGCATAGAGTTTGCCGGGAACGATCAGATACAGACTGCCCAGCGATGACTGGTGAAGCGTAGAGAGAATCACTCCCGCGATCACCACCGGGATGGTAATGGCGTGCACCAGGCCCAAGGCGCGGGACCATCCCATCCGCTCAAACAGCGCGGGAATGAACTCCAGAAGCAACACGGTGGTGTAGAGCATTACGCACCACGCGATCTCGAACATTACCGAATGGTCATTCCACATGACCAGGGGATGCCAAACCCGGTACGGCCTTCCCAAGTCAATGATCAGGGAGACGATGAACATCGAGTATCCGAGAAATGCCGTAAGAATGATGGGCCGCAGAACCGGGCGGTAACGCCGGAGATTAAAGATATGAACCACCGCGGCCAGGGTGAAGCCTCCGCCCGCCAGCGCCACGGAAAAGAGTTTGAAGCCGACCCAGAGGCCCCAGGGAAAAGCGTCGCTAAGATTGGTGGAAGCGCCCAGGCCGCGGAAAAACCGCAAAAGCAGGGAATACGCGCCTGCGAGCAGGATCACCCCGAGAATGAATTTCCAGAAGGTCAGTTTTGGCATCTCAAACCTGGACTTATGCATTTTTTTTCTGGCCTCGTTCCTCGCCGGGCGCGGAAGATGTTTTTTCGCCGCGCTCCGCCGCTGCCACTTCGGTGCGTCGATTGGTGATCCACCACACCCCGCCGAGCAATACCCCCCCTAGCGTGACTACATCGGGGACTTTGGAGAGAACCCGATAGGTGAGCTGCGGCATGGATTCGTTGGCCAGGCCGCTTTGATAACCGAACTCCTCAAAGGGCACACTGGAGAGCAGCAGCACCGAAGTTCCGCCAACTTCATTCATTCCGTAAATGTGATTGATGTAGTTGCCGGGATTGTCGTGAATTCGCTGCTGGGCTTCGCTGATGAGGTCGTCGCGCTCGCCAAATTTTGTCGCGCCCGTGGGACAAGCTTCGGCGCACGCCGTCTGCAGGCCTTTCTCCACGCGGTCCGGACACATGGTGCACTTGCGCACCTTAGGCAGAACCTTGCCCCATTCGTAGCGGGGAACTGAAAATGGACAAGCCACCATGCAATAGCGGCAGCCCATGCAGCGGTCGGCATCGTAGATGACCGGGCCCGCGGGAGTCTTGCGCAACGCCGCCACCGGGCAGGCCGAGGCACAGGCGGGGTCCTGACAGTTCATGCACAGGCGCCGCATGAACTTGTCGTCCTTGGTGAGTACGACGGTGAATTTGTGCTCGGATTGCTTCTGTTCGCCGGCAACCGCATCGTTGTAGGGCAAACTGTTGTGCTCGGCGCATCCCTCCTCGCATCGCTTGCAGCCGATGCAGAGAGTGGCGTCGTATAGGAGTGCCTTACTCATGAGCGTGCTCCTCGGCCGGGTCTTTCGAGCGGGCCAATGAAAGAGGGGGCCCGAGGCGAAGATTTGCAGCCCGGGACTCGCCTCGTTGCAAGTTTCAACGTTAACCGCCAGGTGAGGCAGTGACCCGAATCACCCTTGGCCGTGATGTTGATCAATACCGAAACACCGCAAGCGTCAACAGCTTGCGCTTTGAGCGTTGTGTTTCACAACGTCGGTAGTGCGATTTGCAGCATGGCTGCGATTAGCTTGTAAGTAGCTGATTAGGAGTGCATTGTCGGTTTTGCCTCGGTCTTTCAGTGCGATTACAAGATTGCAGCGTTGCAATCTTCAGCAAGCGTTCACGTTCGGTTTTCCAGGTGAAAGGTCATGCAGTCTCCAGCCCAACTGCCCTATGTTGCTCATTCGGCATCAGATGGTGAACAAAGCGGTGAGCCTCGTACACGCGGCTTCGCTTTGGCACGGCGAATGCTTTTATGAAAAGTGCGAGCAGCCAGTGGAAAGGCGCTCCGGTGAGGTGGTTTATGACAGTCATCCTGGTTCTACTGACGTTCGCAGGCTTCTTATCCATCGATTATTTCCGCAGCCGCAAGCATGTGGTGGTGCGGCCCGCGCTGCAAACCGCGAGGCCCGATGTTCTGCCACGGCTGGCGCCCAGCGTAGTTGGCGGTTTTCAGGTGCCGGATAATCTGCGCTACCATCCCGGGCATACTTGGGCGCTCAGCGAGAGCCCCAACCTGGTGCGGGTCGGGCTCGACGACTTCGCTTCCAAGCTGATTGGGAAGATCGAACGCATCGCCCTGCCGCAGCGCGGCCAGTGGGTACGGCAGGGACAGAAGATCTGGACGATCTTCCGTGATGGCAGCTCCGTGGACATGGTTTCCCCGATTGAAGGCACGGTGGCGGAGATCAACGAAGCGGCGGTACGCGATCCAGAATCGGCTCGCACCGATCCTTACGGCGAAGGCTGGCTGCTGACCGTGCAATCGCCGGACGCCAAGACCAACTTCCGCAACTTGCTGGGTGGCGCGCTGGCCCGCTGGTGGACGCAGGAATCGGCGAACCGCCTGCATAAGATGATGCCAATGCCGCTGGGCGCCCTGGCGCAGGATGGCGGCGTGGCCATGGACGATGTGACCACACACCTTCCGAAGCAGGATTGGGCAAAGCTAGCGAAGGAATTCTTCCTGGCTTAGGCGGCAGCTCGGGCACCAAACCGGCCCTCCATCGATACCCTGATGGAGGGCTTAATTATTTTCGACCTTCATTCGTTGTCCGCCGCGGCCGCACTTTCTGGCGGCGCGAGCGCCCGCTGCCGCAGCGCTCTGCGTTTCAGGAGGAAGAAAAACACCGGCACCAGGATAAGCACGTGAATGGTGGATGTAACCATTCCTCCGACAATCGGGGCGGCGATGGGTTTCATGACATCTGAGCCAATGCCAGACTCCCACAGGATTGGAGCCAGACTGAGAATCACGGCGGTGACGGTCATCAGCTTGGGACGCAGGCGTTGCACTGCGCCTTCGATGGTGGCCTGCTCAATGTCAGCCTCCAACACGGGAGTGCCGGCAGCGTAGCGATGCTCCAGCGCCTCGTGCAGGTAAACCACCATGACCACGCCGGTTTCCACCGCAATGCCGAACAGCGCGATATATCCCACCCAGACGGCGACGCTAAAGTTGTAGCCGAGTACCCATTGCAGAATGAGGCCCCCCGACATGGCGTAGAGAGTCGGAACGATCAGTACCACGGCCTCGGTGGCTGACTTAAAGACCATGTAGAGCAGAAGAAAAATCACGAAGAATACGATGGGTAAAATGATCTTGAGCCGTTCCTTGGCCCGCAATTCGAACTCGTATTCCCCCGCCCAGCGGTAGGTGTAGCCCGCGGGCAGAACGAGCTTGTGGCGTAAAAGCTGGTCCGCCTGGTCCACGTATCCGCCGTAGTTTTTGGTCTTCAGGTCGAGATAGACGTATCCAGTCAGCGCGCCATCTTCATCGCGAATCATGGCGGGCCCGCGCGAAAAAAACACACGGGCTACTTCCTGCAACGGAATCTGCGCGCCCGAGGGCGTGGCGATCAATATGCGGCCCACGGCTTCGGGCGAATCGCGGAAATCCCGTTCGTAGCGCACATTGATGGGAAAGCGCCGCCGTCCCTCGACGTTCTCAGCGACGTCCGCGCCTCCGATGGCGGAAGTAATTGTCCGCTGCACATCCGCGACAGTTAGCCCATAGCGTGCCGCTTGCGGGCGGTTAACCTCTACGTTCAGATAAAAGCCCTGCGAGACTCGTTCCGCAAAGGCCGAGGTTGTGGCCGGCAGGGTGGAAAGCAGTTGCTGAATCTGCGCTCCGATCTGCTGGACCTGATTCAAGTCGGGGCCCTGAATCTTGAGTCCCACCGGAGTTTTGATGCCGGTCAATTCCATGTCGAGCCGGCTGGCGACTGGCATGGTCCAGGTATTCGTTAGGCCGGGAAATTGCAGTTTTTCGTCCAACTCGCCGATCAGCTTCTCGTAGGTCATGCCTGCGCGCCATTGCTCGCGCGGCTTCAGCATGATGGCAGTGTCATACATGTCCAGTGGCGCGTTGTCGGTGGCGCTGTCGGAGCGGCCCACGGTGCCGAAGACGGTAGAAACTTCGGGAAAGGAATGGATAATCCGGTCCTGCTCCTGCATCAGCGTGGTGGCCTGCGCGATCGAAATACCGGGCAACGCGGTGGGCATGTAGAGTGACGACCCTTCGTACAAAGCGGGCATGAACTGGCTGCCCAGTTTGAAGTACAAGGGGATGGTGACGGCCAGGAAAATGAGGTTGATGGCGATCACCAATTTCCAGTGATGTAAACACCAGCGCAAAACTGGCAGGTAGATGGCCTGGGTAGCTCGTGCGGCCGGGTTTTGGGATTCGGGACGCAACCGGCCGCGAATGAATAAGGGCATGAGCACCGGAACGAGCGTGATGGAGAGCAGCGAAGAGAATGCCAGCGACAGCGTCTTGGTCCAGGCCAACGGCCGAAACATGCGTCCTTCCTGCGCTTCCAGCAGGAACACCGGAAGAAATGAAACCAGAATGATGATCAGCGAATAGAAAAGTGCCGGGCCCACCTGCTTGGCGGAACGCAGCAGAATGATTCGGCGTTTCGTGCTACTGAGCTGCTCACCCGGAGCCAGGCCGCTCCTCTCCGCCAGGTGTTTATATCCGTTTTCCACCATGACAATGGCGGCGTCGATCAGCACACCGATGGCGAGGGCGAGACCGCCCAACGACATCACATTGGAGCTGACGTGCAGGTAATACATGGGAATGAACGCACCCAGTACCGCAATAGGCAGGGTGATGATGGGGACCAGCGCCGAGCGAAAATGAAACAGAAAAACAATGCTGACAAAGCTGACGATAATGGCTTCTTCCAGAAGGTCACGTTTGAGGGTCTTGATGGATTGGTCAATTAACCAGGAGCGGTCGTAGCCGGTCACCACTTCGACGCCCGGCGGCAAAGATGGCGCAATTTCCCGCAGCTTCGTTTTGACGCCGTTGATCACGTCCAGCGCATTCATGGCATAGCGCATGACGACAATTCCTCCGACGGCCTCGCCTTCACCTTGCCAGTCGGCGGCGCCCCGGCGCACCTCGGGACCGAACTCGACCGTGCCCAGATCGCGTATCAGTACCGGCGTTCCATTCTTGGTGGCAACCGGGACATTTTCCAAGTCATCGAGTGACTTCAGATATCCGAGCCCGCGCACCATGTATTCCGCGCCATTCATCTCCAGTACATTGCCGCCCACTTCATTGGTGCTGTCGCGCACCCGATCGATGACGGTGGAGACAGGAATGCCGTAAGAAAATAATTTGTTGGGGTCAAGCTTCACCTGATACTGCTTGACGTAGCCACCGATGGTCGCAACTTCTGCGACTCCGGGAACGGTTTCCAGTTGGTAGCGCAAGTACCAGTCTTGCAAGGCGCGCAGATCGGCGAGACTTTGGGTATGCGTGCGATCAACCACGGCGTACTCGTACACCCAGCCGGCGCCAGTTGCATCCGGGCCGATGGCGGGATGAACGTCCGTTGGCAGCCGTCCCGCGATCTGCTGCAGGTACTCGGTGACGCGGGCGCGCGCCCAGTACAGGTCGGTACCATCTTCAAAGACAACGAAGACGTAGGAATCGCCGAACATGGTCTGCGCCCGCACCGCTTTGACGTGCGGCGCGGCCAGCAAAGCCGTAACGATGGGGTAAGTGACCTGATCCTCGATGACACTCGGCGGCTCTCCCGCCCAATCGGTATGAATGACGACTTGCACGTCGCTGATGTCGGGAAGAGCATCCAGCGGAATGCGGTAGAGGCACCAGATCCCGGCCACCACCAGACAGGCCGCGCCGGTAAACACCAGGAACCGGTTGCGCTCGCACCATTCAATGATTCGGGAGATCATCACATGCCTCCTGTGACGACGGCGCTGAACTGTTTGGTGGCGACCATCTGGCCGTTGCGCAGCATGGTGATGGTCACCTGATACGATCCGCCATTCGGAAGTTGCACCGAACCTTCATAGAGGCCGTCACCTTTGTCGGCCAAGGTTGCGACTCGTTCGACAGCCGCCATGCCCATCGCCGGCATCGCCGCCGAATAGAACCGCACGATGACCTGGGCTGGGGCTACAGGTTTGCCTTCGGGGCTAGTGACCTTCACGCGAAGCGTATTGTTCCCTTTGTTCAGGGTTGAGGGTTCGCTGTGAAAGTCGAGGGCAACCTGCGAAGCCGACGGATTCATAGCGGCAGCCTGGTCCGCTCCGGGTGGGGGAAGAACAAACGACCCCATGGCCGCCTGGAGTTGCGATTCCGAATCCACCAGAAAGTTGGCCGAGCTGACGATCCGCTCCCCGGCGTGCAGTCCCTTCAACACGACGACGTGATCGTCCAGCCGCGGACCGACTTCAATCTCGCGGGGTTCGAAGGATCCGCCGCCCCGGTCGATGAAGGCGATTTCGCGCGTGCCTGCCTGCAGCGCGCCTGCGGCCGGAATCACCAGCTGGCGGCCCAGCGGGACCGACAGGCTGACGTTCACAAACATGCCGGGTTTGAGAGCGACTCCCGGATTGCTAAAAACGAAACGCACCCGCACGGTGCGCGTCATAGAATCGACCTGAGGCAGAATCTGGTCAATGCGTCCGCGGAAATTCCGCCCTGGGTACGCATCCACCGTGACCGTGGCAGGATTGCCGGGCTTCAACTGGCCGACGTCCCCTTGAAAAACGTTGGCGTAGACCCACACGCTGGAAAGATCCGCAATGGTGTAGAGCTTGGTGTCGGCTTGCGCGTATAGATTGGGAAGCGCGTTGAATTCCGTGATGTAGCCGGAGGCCGGCGACTCGACGGTGACGTCATGTTGTACCGCGCCGGTCTGCTCCAGCCGTGTGACCTCGGTCGGCGGCACGCCGAACTGGCGCAGGCGGTCGGCGGCGGATTGCAGAAGCCAGCCACTTTCCCGGGCAGCGGTTCCATGACCGTCCGTTGAGAACGCCTGCTGACTCTGTTTTGCCAGCAGGTATTCCTGCTCGGTGCTCACCAGATCCTGGCTGTAGATGGTGAATAGCGGCTGACCTTTGCGTACGTACAGGTAGGTGGCGTTGGCAAATACTTTTTGGATCCAGCCAGGGAAGCGCGTCTGCACGTAAGAAAGCTGGCGCTCGTTCACGTCCACATTGCCGGGTACGCGCAGTTCGTTGCTGACTTGCCGCAATTCGACCAGCGCAGTAGTTACACCGATCGCCTGCAGACGCTGAGGCGAGAGCTGTACAGGGCTCAGCGGCGCGGATTCGAAGGGAGCAGAAGCCGCGGCCGAGGAGGACTGCTCTGCGACGTCCGGACCTTTGGCTGCGACGATGCTGGATTCCTCGGGTACGGGACCAGAACCGAAGCGTCCTCGGACGAGATATGCCAAAACTCCGGCCAGCGCCAGGCAGATGACCACGGCAATCAGAAAAGCTCGTTTGTAAGTACGTTCACTCATTGCGTCACCTCGGGTGTGGCGGGCGGCGCGGTCCTATCAAGCGGCGCGCCCACCGCGAGTTCAAGGCCGGTGAACCGGGTCTCGAAGTCTGCCAGCGCCTGGAAATAGGCGAGGTCAATATCGACGACGGAGCTTTGACTATCGAGCAGATTCAGGAAGTCGGTGCGGTCGTTTTCATACGCAATCACAGTCGAGCGAAGAGTAGCCTCGGCCTGCGAGTGCAAAGCGCCCTGATAGATGTCCGCGAGCTTCTTCGAGGCTTTCACCTGGGCCAGCGCCTCCTGAATCTGGCCGAAAGCAACATTGCGCATGGCGGCCAGTTCGGCGTCCTGCTCGCTAGACTTGGCTTTGGCTTCGGCGATTTCAGCGTCGTGCCTGCGATGGTTCAGCCACGGTAGATTGATCGAACCCTCCACCAAGTAGTTGTTACGAAAGTCTGCGCCGCCCGGCATGAGCATGTACCCGGCCGAGACGGTAAAGTCCGGGGTATAGCTCTTAGCCGCCAGAGCCTGTTCTTGCCGGCTCTTCAGGACGGCAGCTTGCGCTTGTGCCAGATCCGGCCGCGACGAGAGCGCCAACTGTTCCAGCGCCTCGGTGCCCGGCAGGTGATCGGGAACGGCGTAGTCTCCGCGAACGCTCACCGGAGTGGCTGGCTCGCGCCCCAGGAGTGTGTTCAGGCGGGCGCAGGCCATCTCAGCGTCCTCCTCGAAATGAATCATGTGCTCGGCCAGGCGAGTGAGTGCCACTTGCGCTTTGAGGATGTCCTGCTGCGGCACTTTGCCGACCGTGTACTTAATTCGAGCGGCTTCCACGGCCTGGCGAGCGATGGCAAGGTGCTCGTCGTGGATGTGAAGTTCGCCCTGGCTGCGCAGCAGATCGTAAAACGCCTTGCGGACACGAATGCGAACGTCCAGCCGCGTGTTCTCCAGGGCGGCCTTGGCTTCGGTAACATCGGTACGCGCGATATCGGTGCGCAGCCCGCGCTTGCCAAATCCGGGGAACGTCTGGCTGACCATGAACATGTTCTGCGCGGCGTTGTAGTTCCAAGGCTGGCGCAAGGGAACTCCCCATCCGCGATAGCCGAGCATGGGATCATCGAGCGCCCCGGCGGAGGGCACATGCGCCTCAATCACGGCCAACTGCCGTGCCGCCACGTTGATTTCGGGGTTGCCGATCAGCGCCATCTGCTCGATCTCGTCGAGCGCGAAGGCGGGACCGGCAGCTGTAGCGTGCTCGTGTTGCGGCAGCAACGCAGCCGCAGCCGGAAACGGATCTTCCGCGGAAGCACGCAGCCCACAAACACAGACCAACAGAAGTACATACAGAAATCTCATGATTCTCTCCATCCCAACAAGAACGCTTGGACCAAGACGACAACAAAACGGATGGAGAGCGGGCTAGAGTCTAAGAATAGTTATGTCAGGCGGGGAAGCGGCTGGCGTGCGGCTGCCGGCGGCACTAAGGAATCCGAATGTGCGAGGTGCGATCGCCGGCAGAACAACTTTGACTGCCCGTAGTGCCGGAGCAGACTGGCGCTGGCTGGTCACAAGCATGTTGCCAACCGGGCGAACCTCCGCCTTGCAGCAGGGACCAGATTGCGGCATTGGCGCCGAGCCGCGTATCTCAGGTACGCCTTTGCAGCATTCGTGCTGCTGGGTCGTGATCGCGGTCACAGGGGCTTTGCAAGCCAATCCCGGCGAGGCAAGCCACGAGAACATGGCAATCACGAGCGCTATTGAAAACCAACGACGCATGCAGGCAGTCTAGCGCCGCGGTAGCCTCTTCTCAAGTGATTCTGATCACATTGTAAAGTGACTTTAGCGCAAGTCCAGGATTCGCCATGAGAGGGCAAAACGCAGGGGCCGCAGCTCCCAACCTCAGATCGGCGCCACCGAATAACTCTAGGTTGAGTAGTCAGCGTTGATCCGCACATACTCCGCGGTCAGGTCGGTAGTGTGAAACAGAATCGAGCTCCGGCCGCGCCCAAGCTTGATGCCGATATCGCAAACTGGCTGGGACAAATGCTGGTGAGCCCGGGGAGCATCAAATGGATTCGCGGCGCCCTTGCGAAAAACAATTTGGTCACCAATTGAAATCTCGACGTGATCGGGGCGGATGGGCACACCGCAAGCTCCCATGGCTGCCAGTAAGCGGCCCCAGTTGGGATCGGCGCCAGCCCAGGCTGTCTTCACCAGCAGCGAGTGGGCGATGGCCTTCGCAATGCGCAACCCTTCTTCACGACTCCTCGCCTGTGCAATGGACAGGCGAATGACATGCTTCACGCCTTCTCCATCGCCGACAATTTGTTCCGCCAGAGACTGACACACGGCAAGCAGGGCCTGGGCAAACCTATTCTGCACTTTCTTCAGCGGAACTCCACTCTGCCCGCTTGCCATGAGCAAGACGGTATCGTTGGTTGAAGTGTCGCCATCCACGGAAATGCAGTTGAAAGTCTCATCGCAGGTCTTTCGTAAAAGCCGCCGCAAATCGCTCGCAGCAGCAGAGATGTCGGTGAAGAGATAGACCAGCATGGTCGCCAGTTGCGGATGGATCATGCCGGAGCCTTTGGCGATTCCCGTCAGCGTGACCTGGGAAGCTCCGGCCCGAAAGCGCACCGAGGCCGTCTTCATTCGCAAGTCGGTTGTCATAATGGCCTGGGCAAACCGGGTGATTCCATCTTTCGTCGCGTCAGCCGCCGCAATCAGTTCCGGCAGCTTAGCGATGATCCGTTCCGCGGGCAGCGGAACGCCGATGATTCCGGTCGAAGACGGAAACACTTCCTGCGGCTTCAGGCCCATCAAATCCGCCGCACACTTGCAGACATCCTGGCATGCTTTGATCCCGGCTGGGCCAGTCGCGCAATTCGCATTGCCGGAGTTCACCAGCACGGCACGAACGCGTCCTCGCGCCGTCCTCAGAGCGGCCCGATCCACTTCCAAGGGCGCCGCCACGACTCTGTTCTTGGTGAATACAGCGGCTGCCGTAGTTCCGGAACAAGCCGCTGCCAGAGCGAAGTCGGGACGTCCGCTGGCCTTGATTCCCGCCGCCACGGCGGAAAAAGAGAATCCTTTAGGCAGATGAAAGGAATCGAGCGAGTCGCGCAGGTTTCTATACCTCCAGCTTTACCAACATGCTCGCGGGTTCAGAAAGGATAGCAAAGGTCGGCAACTCGCCCCGCACCATCGCCACTTCGTCACAACAATGCAGACGCGGGCAGACGCAACAGTCTTTGTAGATCTTGTCTGGAAGATCTTCGCGCTGCGCGACCGTGAAACCCAAATGGGCAAAGAAATCGGGCTTGCGGGTGAACAGGCAAATGCAGTTCACCTGATGCTTTTCGGCCTCTTCGAGCAGCGCTTCGACCAGTCGCTTGCCGCCACCACTGCGCTGGGAAGCAGGATCCACGGTGATAGAGCGGATCTCCGCCAGGTGCTGCCCGTAGAGATGCAAGGCGCCGCAACCCACGATGCGCCCGCGATGTTCGAGAACCACAAAATCGCGGACATTCTCGCAAATTTCGGCGAAGTCCCGCGGCAGCAGCGTTCCGTCGCCGGAATAGGCGGAGATCAGCTGGTGGATTTTCTCCGCGTCCGGGAGAATCGCGTCACGCGTGCGCATGGCTTTCCTCCCCAATCGCTTCCATCCGCTGCCTGGCATTGACCAGTGCCTGCCGAACCCTGCGCCGGCGCCGTTCCGCCGGAGACATCATGAATCGCCAGCACCGATTGCAGGCTCAGACACGAGTAAAAATCCTGATCGAATGCCGGATTCAGTTCTTTCAATTCCTGCAAGGCCAACCCCTGCAACTCGCAGCCTTTATCCAACGCTAACTGCACTGCCTTGCCAACAAATTCATGCGCCAGACGGAATGGAACACCCCGCTGTACTAAATAAGTTGCGGCCGCCCAGGCATTCATGAAACCCGATTGCGCCGCCTGCTGCATGCGTTCGTGATCGAACTCGACAGCTTTCATCCACCCCGTGGCCAGCGGCACAACCGCAAGCAACGTTTCGGCAGCCTCGAACAGGGGCTCCTGAGTTTCCTGCAAGTCTTTGTTGTAGGCCAGCGGAAGCCCCTTCACGGTGACCATCAAAGCGGTTGCATTTCCGATTACGCGTCCGGCTTTGCCGCGCACCAGTTCGAGGAGGTCGGGATTCTTCTTCTGCGGCATGGCGCTGCTGCCGGTTGAATACGCTTCCGGCAATTGCACGAAGCCCCATTCCTGCGAGGAAAATAAAATCATCTCTTCCGCCCAACGGCTTAGATGCAGCGAGAGGAGCGAAAGCGCATTCACAAATTCCAGCGCGAAATCGCGGTCGCTGGTCGCATCCATGCTGTTGGCGGTAGGGCGATCAAAAGCCAGATCGGCCGCCAAGGCATGACGATCCAGTGGCAGCGTCGCCCCAGCAATCGCCCCTGAACCGAGAGGACAAACATTCAGCCGTTTGCGGCAATCCGCCAATCTCTCGGCGTCGCGTAAGAACATTTCCACGTAGGTCAGCAACCAGTGCGCCACCAGAACCGGCTCCGCCTGCTGCAAATGGGTGTACGCAGGCATGGCCGCATTTCCGGCCTGCTCGGCGCGATCCAGAAATGCGCCGATCAACTCCCCCAGGTCTAGCCGCAGCTGATCAATCGCATCACGAGCGTACAGACGAAGATCGGTCAGCAATCTGTTCGTTACGGCTGCGGCCGCTGTGCAGCTTGAACCCCGTATCGCCGATCAACACCACCAGCTGTTTCTCTACGAAGTGGTGGACATCTTCCGCTTCCGCATCTTCAAGAAACGCCTGGGAGGCCGATTTTTGTCCGACCTGCTCCAGGCCCTGCAGGATCGCGATCAGTTCATCCGAAGAGAGAACGCCTGCGTTCTTCAGAGCGCGCGCATGCGCGCCGCTGGCCGCCAATTCGTGCTTGAGCAAGCGCCGGTCAAAACCGAACGAGCGCTGCCAGCGTTCAAAGCCGGGATCCAGCGGCTGCCGGAACCGGCCCGCCCACATCTTCATTTCGTAACCTCGGCTTTCGCAAGCTCGCATTTCGCGACCTCTGTCCGTGCCCAAGCCCGCGACCGCGACGGCAGTCCGAGAATGCGAATGAAGCCTTCCGCATCTTTCTGGTCGTAGCTTTCGCCCATGGTGAAAGAGGAAAGATCGGTGCGGTACAGCGAATTCTCCGATTGACGGCTCACCACGGACACATTGCCCTTATAGAGCGACAGCGTCACCGTTCCCATAACATCCTTCTGCGTGTTTGCCACGAACGCATCCAGCGCCTCGCGCAGCGGCGTGAACCACAGCCCGAAGTACACCAGTTCCGCATACTTTAGACCGATGTGCTGTTTGAAGTGGGTGACGTCGCGCTCCAGGCACAGAGCCTCAAGTTCGCGATGCGCAGCCACCAGCAGCGTTCCGCCCGGAGTTTCATAGCAGCCGCGCGATTTCATGCCAACAAAACGGTTCTCCACCACATCCACCCGGCCAATCGCGTTGCGAGCGCCAATTTCATTGAGCAGTTCGACCAGGGACACCGGCTCCAGCTTCATGCCGTTGACCGATATTGGGACGCCCTTTTCGAAGCCGATCTGCACCTGTTCCTCGCGGTCCGGCGCTTCCTGGGGCGACTGGGTGAGCTGCCAGGTGCTGTGGGAGTGGCGCGTTGCCCGCGTCTTCGAGCTCCCCACCCTCATGGCTGATGTGCCACAAATTCCGGTCGCGGCTATGGATTTTCTGCCGGCTCGCGGCCACGGCGATGCCATGCTTCTCCGCGTAATCAAGACAATCCTCGCGCGACTTTAAATTCCACTCCCGCCACGGCGCAATCACTTTCAGTTCCGGCGCCAGGGCTTGATAGGCCAGTTCGAAGCGCACCTGGTCATTGCCTTTTCCAGTGCAGCCATGCGAAACCGCGGTGGCGCCTTCGCGCAGCGCGACCTCGACTTGATGCTTGGCAATTACCGGACGCGCCATCGAAGTTCCCAGCAAATACTTGTGCTCATAGACCGCACCCGCCTGCAAGGTGGGAAAGACGTATCCGGTCAGGAATTCCTCGCGCAGGTCTTCCACTACAACTTTGCTGGCGCCAGTCTTGTAAGCTTTTTCGACGACGGCTTCGATATCGTCGCCCTGGCCCACGTCCGCCACCATGGCGATAACGTCATAGGAATAGTTTTCCTTGAGCCATGGAATGATGATGGAAGTATCCAGACCTCCGGAATATGCGAGCACAACTTTTTCAGGCATGAGCGCTCCTTACTGGTATGCGGCCTGGTTTGCCGCCAAGCAATAACGTCAAAATCGCTTTTTGCACGTGCAGGCGGTTCTCCGCCTGCTCGAAAATAACCGACTGGGGCGAGTCCATCACGGCATCGGTCGCTTCCTGGCCGCGGTGCGCCGGCAGACAATGCATGAAGATAGCGCCCGGGGCCGCGGCGGCCATGAGCGTGTCATTCACCTGATACGGCGGAAAAATCTTCTCTCGCTTGGCCGCTTCGTGCTCCTGGCCCATGCTGGCCCAGGCATCGGTGTACACCGCATCCACGCCATCCACGGCCGCGCGCGGATCGGTCAGCAACTCGATCACCGCTCCGGTCTTCCGCGCCATCTCCTGAGCGGCGTGGACGATTGTTTTATCCGGACCGTATCCCGGGGGCGTCGCCACCCGCATCCTGGAGCCAAGCGCGGCGCAGGCCAGCAGCAGCGAATGGGTCACATTATTTCCGTCGCCCACATAGGCCAGCGTAACCTTCCGCAAATCGCCGAAGCGCTCCTGCAGGGTGAGGAAGTCGGCCAGTGCCTGGCAGGGATGCTCGCGCTCGCTCAGCGCGTTGATCACGGGAATGGAAGCATGCTGCGCCATTCCTTCGACGGTGGCGTGCGCAAAAGTGCGCAGCACAATCCCGTTTACCCAGCGTTCGAGATTGTGGGCGATGTCCGCCAGCGATTCGCGGGCGTCGATGCGGCCATTGGTCTGGTCGACAAAAATGGCCTGCCCGCCCAGGCTCGCCGCTCCTGCTTCGAAGGTGATGCGCGTGCGCAGCGAGGGCTTCTCGAAAAACATGACAATCTGCTTGCCCGCGAGGGCGCCGCGAAATTCGGCGGGATGCGACTTCATCAACGTAGCCAGCGCGAGAATTTCCTTGATCTCCGGCGGACTGAAATCGCGGATAGAGATCAGATCCCGCCCCAATAATCCGCTGGGGGCGGGCCGCTGCAGAACCTCTGCGGTGTCGAAGGGATGGCTGCTCACTGTGTCTTACTCCTTTTGGTGGACTTGCCGGCGCGGCTGGACTTCGGGGGCGCGGAAGCCAAAGCGGCATCGAGCGCGCGGATCACCTGATCCACATGCTTCTTTTGAATGATGTAGGGCGGCAAGAAGCGCAACACGGTTTCGTGCGTGCGATTAATCAGAATGCCGCCGTCGAGCAACTGTCTGCAAAACCGCTTTCGCGGTGTCCGCCGAATCAATTTCAATCCCCAACATCAGCCCCATGCCGCGTACTTCGCGGATCGAGCTGCGCTTGGCCTGCAACTCTTCCAGGCGTTGCCGGAAATACTTCGCAATTTCATCGATGTGGCCTTTCAGCCCATCCACCGTGTGCAAAAACTCAATCGCGACCGCACAGGCCAGCGGGCCTCCGCCAAACGTGGTTCCGTGCAGTCCGGGGTGCATGCCGCTCGCCACCCGGTTGGTGGTGAGAATCGCACCCAACGGCAACCCAGCCGCCAGCGGTTTGGCCACGGTCACGATGTCCGGCCTGATTCCGTAATGCTGATACGCAAAATACTTCCCGGTGCGGCCCAGGCCAGATTGGATTTCGTCGATAATCAGCAACGCTCCAGTGCGCTCAGTCAGGGTTCGAGCGGCCTGCAGGAACTCCGCGCTGACCGGATAGATTCCACCTTCGCCCTGAATCGTTTCCATGCAGACGGCGCACACGCTGCCGTCGAACTGCCGCTTCAGGTCCTCCACGTCGTTGAACCCAACGAAGGTCACGCCGGGCAGCAGCGGCGCAAAGGGATGCCGGTACTTCGCCTGCCCGGTGGTGGCCAGCGAACCAAACGTCCGTCCGTGGAAGGAGTTGTCGAGCGCCAGGATGCGCCACTTGGCTTTGTGGCCGTTCGAGTTTTCCACCCGCGCCAACGCCCGCGAAAGCTTGAGCGCACCCTCCCACGCTTCGGTGCCGCTGTTACAGAAAAAAACCTTGTCCAGGCCGGAAATCCCAGTTAACCGCTTGGCCAGGGCCGCCTGATACTCGTGGAAAAACAGATTCGACACGTGAATCATCCGCCCCGCTTGCCGTTTGAGCACTTTCTGAATCGCGGGATGGGCGTGCCCCAGCGCATTCACTCCCAGGCCGCTCAGGAAGTCGAGATACTTCTTCCCGTCCGCATCCCACAAATACACGCCGCGTCCATGGGTAAAGAGGACCCGCTGGCGGTCATAAGTTGGCAAAAGCAGTTCTTGCTCCGCGCGCGCCACGGAAAGAAGGTTCATGCCGAGATCACCTCGGTTCCGCATTCCAACTTGGCGAAGTAAAGCTGCGGCAGAACGTCCGCCTGCGTGGCCGGAAGAATTCGTACCCGCCCCACGCCTTTCCTCAGCGCCAGATTGCAGGCTTCGAGCTTGGGCAACATGCCGCCGCCAATCACCGAGTCCTGCACCAGGCCGGCGATGTCTTTCATCTTGAGCCAGGGAATTACAATGCCATCCGCGCCCTTCACCCCCGGCACATCGGTGAGAAAGATCAGGGTGTCGGCGCGGCAAGCCACGGCGCAGGCCGACGCCATCTGGTCCGCATTCACGTTGTAGTACTCGCCGTCCGAACCGAGTGCCAGCGACGACAGCACCGGAATTCCTCCTTCGGCCCAAATCGCGTCCAGCCAGCGCGGTTCGACCGAGCAGATTTCGCCTACAAACCCCAGGTCGTAACCTTCCGTCTGTTTTTTACGCGCGCGGAAAGACATCCCATCGCCGCCGCAAAGTCCGATTGCCGGATTCCCCGCGGCGACCACCGCCGCTACCACGCTCTTATTCACGATGCCCGCCAGCACCATCAGGGCCACGTCGCGCGTCTCGGCGTCGGTGATGCGCAATCCGTTCACGAAGTCGCTCTTTTTGCCAAGCAGTTTCAAGGTGCGGGTGAGCGTACTGCCCCCGCCGTGCACCAGCGCGATCTTGTGCCCATCGCGCGCCAGGTCCACCACCGCGCGAGCGCATTTGCGCAAGGTGTCCTTATCTTCCAGAGCCACTCCGCCGATCTTGACAACGATCTTCACTGCAGGCCCTCCTCTTCCTTCCAGCCGTACATCAGATTCATGTTCTGCACCGCCTGCCCGGCCGCGCCTTTCAGCAAGTTGTCCAGGCAGGAAATCACGACCAGGCGGCGACCATCTTTCGCCAGGCTGAAACCGAGATCGCAAAAATTCGTATTCACCGAAAACTGGATCTCCGGCAAGCGCGGCGGGGCGAAAATTCGCACCCAGCGCTTCCCCGCGTAAAACTGGCGAAAACAGGACTCGACTTCCGCCGCCGCCGTTTCCCGCTTCAAATGCACATAAATCGTCGAAAGAATTCCCCGCGGGATCGGCAACAAATGCGGAGTAAAAATCAATTCCTCCGCCGCGAGCCGCAACTGCTCCAGAATTTCTCCCGTATGCCGGTGGCCAAATACCGCATACGCCGAAAGGTTATCGGCTACCGAAACAAAGTGCGTGCGCGCCGTCGGTTCCTTGCCCGCGCCCGACACGCCCGACTTTGAATCCGAAACAATCCCGTGCCGCCGGTCAATAATGTCCGCCTTCACCAACGGGGCCAGGCCCAAAATCACCAACGTCGCGTAGCAACCCGGATTGGCCACGACCGTCGCGCCCGGGATGCAGTCGCCATGCAACTCCGGCAATCCGTAGACAGCTTTTTCTGTAAACTCCGCCGCTCTCGGCGAATCTTCGTCCTTGAAGCCGTACACCGCACGATGCGCGGCCTCCCGCAGACGCCAGGCGCCGCTTAAATCGATTACCCGCAGCCCTTGAGCCACTGCCTCCGGAACCAGCGAGCGCGACGCCTCATGCGGCGTCGCCAGAAACAGTAATTGCACGCCCTGTTCCTTCAACTTGGCCCAGGAAAGCGGTTGCAAGGGATAGCGTCCATTCCCGGAAAGCACGGGAAACAGGTCCGCCAAGTTGACCGGCGAGCTACCTTCGCTCTGCCGGCTCAGCAGAAGAGGCGTTTCGACCTGGGGATGGCGCAGCAAAATCCGGGTCAATTCCAGTCCGGAATACCCGGTCGCACCCACGACTGCTGTCTTGAGTTTTGCCGGCATCAGGCAAGCAACTCCTGAGTGCGGGCGGCCAGACGGGTCGCGGCTTTCTTGTCGGAGCAAACAATCAGTATGGTGTCATCCCCGGCGACGCTGCCCACCGCTCCTGGCCATTCTTCGTCGTCCAGAGCGGCAGCCACCGGCTGCGCGCTTCCCACCGTGGTCTTGATCACCAAAAGGTTCTGCGCCCGCCTTACATCCAGCACGAATTCCCGCACCAATCGCGAGATGGGCGGCAAGGACGGCTCGGCGTAAGCGCTCCCCCGCGGCAGCGCGTAGCCTTCCTGTGTCTTGGCCAGGCCGAGCTCGTGGATGTCCCGCGACAGCGTCGCCTGTCCCACGCGGAATCCGCGCTTGTACAGGGCCCGCTGCAGGTCCTCCTGGCTGGCCACCGGCCCCTGTTCCAGCAGGGCCAGGATGGCTTTCTGGCGTAACGGCTTGCTCATGAATTCTTATTCATCCCTGATGCATACTTATTCATCTATGGTAAAGGATTGACGGCGGGTGTCAAGAGGAAATGCAGGCTAGGCGCCCTTGCGAATTGGGAAGCTGGGATCGAGTGCCAGCTCTAGATTCTCTCGCGATCGGGCCGGCTAAAGGCCGGATCGCCACTGCGGAGCGTATTCGGCGAAGTTGCAGCAGGCCTTGAACCCCAGACCCGCGTACACGCCCTGCGCCCCGCTCGCGGACTGAAGCACAACCATGGCGATGCCTTGACTGCGGGCGCGGTCCAGCGCCGCCCAAACCATCGCAGAAGCGATGCCTCGCCGCCGGAATTCCCGCCGGGTGCAGACGGAATATACCCCCGCAGTCTTGCCGCTAACCAACAATTCACAGCCGGCGACCGGTTCACCATCCAAATAGCCCACGAACAGCGTCATGGGACATTTTTCCCGGAACAGCAGCGGAATGGCACTCTTGTAGAAGGCGAGTACAGCCGGATCGGGCGGCTCCCAGTTAGAAGCGAATACATTGGCGAAATCGGCTATTTCTTGCGGGCCGGTAACGCGCCGAACGGTCAGGTGGGGCGGACCCTCGGGCTTCGCTGGAAGATTACAGAGTTCCATGGCCATCCCGCTTGCCCCCTCGGTGTTTTCCAGGCCGTGCTCCAGCAACCGTTTTTCGATGTCCAGGGGCCGGGAACCCGGCCCCACCCACCAAGCGAAGGGCCGACTCACGCGCTGGAAGTATGCCACCGCTTCAGCGATGCGCCGGTCGGCTTCGGATTCTTGCAGCCAGGCCCGGGTAATCTTGTTGAATGTGTCAGAAGCCAGACCAGAGTCGACTAGAAGTAGTCCGCCATCGTCGAGAGCCGTCATCCCGGGGACAGACCTCTGCACGAACCCAACGTGCTGGTGCAGGTTCTCCTCCATGGACTCCAGCAATGGATTAGGGAAGCTGACGGTTACCATTGTGGCATTGACCGGCGCGCGTTGCGGCCGCGTTCTGGAGCTATCCGCAGGCAAAGAACTAGCACGTCCCACCCAGAGGTTGAGACAACGCCGGAGAAAGCTCGCTTTGGGGCCGTGCCGGCGCTGGGAATAGCAAATCGTGCAGCCGCCGTACCACTTCCTCGGCCCGCGAATCGTCCACCAGGAAACTAATGCTGCGTTCTGAGGCACCCTGGCACATCATGCGCAGATCGATGTCGGAGATAGCATGCAGTGCTTGACTAGCGATCTCCGGCCGCCGCCGGATTTGTTCTCCGACCAGGCAGACCAGCGCTTTCTGCTTTTCCCAGCGCAGGCGCGCTGATCCTTCAAGTTCCCGCGAAATCGCCGCCAAATCGGCGGTCGCACTCACCACCAGCGACAAGCTTCCGTGCGAGGCAGTCAGCAACTCCAAACCGTGCTGATGGCGGTCAAATACCTCAAAGACTTTGCGCGAGAGCTCACGCCCGAACCAGTTCACTGGCTCGACGTCCACCACCGTGATCCCGCGCTTGGCGGCGATCGCTTTCACCCTACCCCCATCGCTCACTTTTGCGGTGATTTCCGTTCCCCCATTCTCCAGACTTCGCGAATTCAACACCCACACCGGAATGTTGCGCTGCATGGCCGGGGTCAGCATGGCCGGATGCAGTACCTGGAGCCCGAAATAGGCTAACTCCGCAGCTTCGCCGAAACTCAGACGGGTGACGCGGCGTGCTTCCGGGCAAAGCTTCGGATCGGTGGTCATCACGCCATCCACGTTTGTCCAAATCTCGATGCGGGTGGCCTGCAACCCAGCGCCCACGATGGCAGCGCTGAAGTTCGACCCTCCCCGTCCCAGCGTGGTTGGAATTCCGTCTGGCGTGGCCCCGACGAATCCGCCTAGAACCGGAATCTGCCCGAGGTGCAGCAGCGGCAACAGAACCGTTTCCAGGCGCTCATAGGTCTGCTGCCACAAGGGCATGGCGCGAGTATGAGCCGCGTCGGTCACAATACAAGTGGTGGCGTCCACCCACGCCACGTCGAGTCCGGTACGCCGCAGGGCCGCTTGCAGAATTTTGCTGGAAAACCATTCGCCCATGCCGAGAAGCCGATCCTGGGCTGCCGCGGGGAATGCTCCCTCAGATGCGATCTCTTCCAGCAGGCCATCCAGTTGGTTAAACCCCGGTCCCAACTCCGCCCACAGGCCGTTGTATTGCTCTTTTTCCACCAGTTCATGGGCCACCGCCCGGTGCCGCTGTCGCAGCTGCTCCACGATTTCGCACGCCCCCCGCAGAGATCCCTGGACGGCCGTTTTACCGGCGCTCAGAAGCTGGTCGGTCACTTTCGCCAGCGCACTGACGATCACTACCGGCCGGTGCCTCAGCCGCCGGTTGACCAGCTGGCTCACTCGCCGGATGGCGGCGGCATCCTCCACCGAGGCGCCGCTAAATTTCATCACCACGCAATCTGGTCCTATTCCGTTCGCTCTCTCCGTCGTTGATTCGCTCATGGGCCCACCCCTTCACTCACAACAAAAACCCACCGCCAGTTCGACTTCTGGCGATGGGCATCGTTAGCTGTTCAAATCGTATTCTTAGATCGGCCGCCGGAGCCCGCCAGCAAACACACAACTCGCCAATATCTCCGGTTACGCCTGCTGGCGCCGCTGTCGAGGAAGCCGGGACCACAAATCAGCCGCTTCCTAATTCTCCTGATTACGGCCCGCCTGTGTTTTCTTGCCGGGTTCTTTGGTTTGTTCGAAAAATTCCACCAGGCGGTCAACCAGCCGCCGCTGGCCGCCAATCATGTGCAGGCCACTTTCGTGCTGATGCTCTTGGAGAATCCGGTTCAGGTCGCGCTCTAATTCACTCATATGGCACTCCTCGTCCGTCCCAATTCCGCCAGTAACCCGCGGTTACTGCGATGCCCAGACTCCTCCGCTACGTTAGCAACTCTGGACCCAGCAATGGATTCGAATTTTCGATAGCGCCCATCGACAAATTCTATTACGCCTAAATGCGTCTGTTTTCAAGACTTACTTCGATGCGGCCGCCAACTGCCGCACCGTACTAATGAACGTGCTGGTGGCCCGCGTCGGGGTGCGGTCGCGACGGTAGGCCAGTCCCAATTCCCGCCAAAGCTCCTGATCCTTGATGGGAATCAGTTTCACTCTTCCCGCCAGTACCTGGTCGCGAGCGAAGCTGGCGCTGATCAGCGACACTCCCAGCCCCGCCGCGACGAAGCTTTTGATCATGCCCACGCTGGGCAGTTCCATCCGCACCTGCAATTGCGCGGCGTAGGGTCGAAACAGTTTGTCCATGAGGCGGCGGCTAAAGCCGGTTTTCGGCAAGAGTAGAGGCTGCTTGGCAATCTCGCTTACCGGCACGACTTCGAGTTTCGCCAAGGGGTTTTGCGGATTGACCATCAGCATGAGCTGATCGCGAAAAATGGGATGCGCCTTCAGGCTGGGCGATTTCACTGGCAGGGTCACGATGCCCACATCGATGGTCCCGTTCTCCAGTTTCTCGACAATCTTGTAGCTGAAGTTGCGGTAAATACTGATCTGCACGCCTGGATAGAGGCTGGAATACTTGGCGAAAACGTCGGGCAAGACGTACAGACAGGTGGCTTCGTTGGCGCCCACCACCAGCGTCCCGCGCGGCGTACTGCCCTGATCGGCGACCGCCAGCAGCGATTCGTCGCGCATTTGCAGCATGCGCTCCGCGTAGCCAAAAAACACCCGGCCCGCAGGAGTTAAGGTTACGTCTTTACCCGAGCGGTCGAGCAGGCGGTCGCCGTATTCCTGCTCCAGTTGCCGGATTTGCGCGCTCACCGCGGACTGCGACCGGAATACCTTCTGTCCGGCGCGCGAGAAGCTGCCGAGCTTGGCCACTTCCATAAAAGTGACTAATTGGTCGAAGTCCATGGGGTATGCGTGATTATAGCCGAGAGGGCGAGTGGGAGAGCATGGCCTGAGTGACCAGTTTGCGAATCGCAGCGGCGGTTTCGAGCATTTGACGCTCCGCCTCGCGAATTACGCCAGGGTCAGACTGGGCGCGCCGCGCGGCGGAAAAGACCACTCCGCCGTCGATGAGATTTCCCGGATCGTCAGCACCCGGCGAAAACTTCCTCATCCAGCGCATTCGCGGGAAAACATGAAAGTGAACCGCTGAACCGGTTTCATTGAACAAGCAGACGTAAACCCGCTCCGGCTTGACAACATCTTCCACCGCTTTGACGGTGCACTGGAGGAGAGGCCCAAGCTCTTCGCTCGCAGCTTTTGGCAGTTCGCCCAAACTGGCAGGGGCATGAGTCGAATAGAGAACGACGTAACCGGGAATTGCGGCTTCGGCGCTATGCCGGATCAGCCAGTGAGGGGTGTGCAGAATCTCCAGACTTTCATTCGGCATCATTCCGGTCTCGTCTGGCTCCCTGATCAAAGTTGAGAAGGTGATTCTTGCTTGGCGAAGGCCAGCGAGAGCAGCGTCTTCTGCTCGACCTCGTGAGCCTTGGCTGAACCCGTCGACGGGCTTGCGCTTGCCGACCGCTTGATGGAGAGCACTGGAATCTCCCCGGCCAGCCGCTTTAAGCGTGGCAGCACATAGGAAAGCGCGCCCATGTTGGCCGGTTCTTCCTGCACCCAGACAATATCCCGCGCTCCCGGATGACGCGCCAGTTCCTCCGTTAGCTCGGCCTCGGGGAATGGATAGAGTTGCTCCACCAACACCACGGCTACGGAATTATCTTTTCGCTTTTTCCGTTCCACGCGCAGTTCATGCCCGATCTTGCCGGTGCAGAGCACGATCCGGCTGGCATTCTCCGCGCCAGCGTCCGGCAACACCGGCAGGAATTGCTTATGAGTCAGGTCGGCAATGGGCGATGCCGCATCCGGATGCCGCAACATGCTCTTGGGCGTAAATACCACCAGCGGCTTGCGCCACACTCGCAACGCCTGGCGGCGAAGGAGGTGAAAATACTGAGCCGCATTTGAGGGCTGGCACAGCTGCAGATTATCTCGCGCTGCGAGCTGCAAGAAGCGCTCAATGCGCGCGCTGGAATGCTCCGGCCCTTGCCCTTCGTAACCGTGGGGTAAGAGCAGGACCACGCCAGACAGCAATGCCCACTTGTCTTCGCCGGAGGAGACGAACTGATCGATCACCGCTTGGGCGACGTTGGCAAAATCACCAAACTGCGCCTCCCATAACACCAGGGCCTCGGGATAATCGCGCCCGTACCCGTATTCGAAGCCCAAAACGCCAGCTTCGGACAGCGTCGAGTTATAGATCTGGCAGCGCGCCTGGCCTTCGGCGATGTGCTGCAGGGGGACGAATTCCTGCTCATTTTCAATATCCACCAGCACCGAATGCCTTTGGTTAAACGTGCCTCGCCGGCTGTCTTGCCCGCTCAACCGCACCGGGACTCCAGCCTTCGCCAGGCTTCCGAAGGCCAGCGCTTCAGCCATGCCGTAATCCACCGCGCGTTTGCCTTTGCCCATCTCCGCGCGCTGTTCCAGCAACTTCTTGATCTTGGGATGGATGTGGAAGCCTTCGGGATAGGTCGTGAGCTGCTGCGTAATGGCCGCCAGTTCCTCCAAAGGCAACCCGGTCTCGACTTCGTATTCTGCCTTGTGTCGTCCGCCGGTGTATTTGTCCCAATATTTCGGCAACTCGCGCAGCGTGGGTTTCTTGCGAATATGCCCGGCTTTTCTTTGCGCAGCCTCGTAAGACTCGCGCACCGCCTGCAGGCGCGCTGGCGCGTCCGCCACACCAATATCTTCCGCGTAGATCTCCCATAATGGCGGATGGCTGCTGATCGCTCTGTAGAGCAGCGGCTGCGTAATCGTCGGATCGTCTACTTCACTATGTCCATGGCGCCGATAGCCAATCAAATCCACGACCACGTCGCTGCCAAAGTTATAGCGATACTCCACCGCCATGCGAGCCACCCGCACCACCGCATCCACGTCTTCTCCGTTGACGTGAAAGATTGGGCAATCCTGGCGCCGCGCGATTTGCGCCGCAAAGCGGGAGGAATGCAACTCGCTGGGCGTGGTGGTAAAGCCAATCAGGTTATTGACGATTACATGCAGCGTGCCGCCAACGCTGTACGCGGGCAGATCGGCGTAGTTCAGCGTCTCGGCGGTGATTCCCTGTCCCGCGAACGCGGCATCCCCATGCACCAGCAGGGGAAGATATTTTCTCGTTCCGCCCTCGCCTGCCCGATCCTGCTTGGCGCGGGTGCGTCCAATGGTCACCGGATCCACCGCTTCCAGATGGCTGGGGTTCGACGCCAAGTGAATATGAATCTTTACTCCGCCACGAGTCGCATATTCTCCCGTCGCGCCCATGTGATATTTCACATCGCCGCTGCCCAGTACGCTGCGCGGGTCCACGTCTTCAAAACCGGCAAACACTTCTTCCGGAGAACGCCTGGCCACCTGCACGATCACGTTCAGCCGCCCGCGATGGCTCATGCCCATCACTAGTTCGACCGCCCCGCGTTCTCCCGCGGCCTCCAGCATTTCATCCACCAGCGGGATCAGCGCGGTCACGCCTTCCAGAGAGAACCGCTTGCTGCCCAGGTAACGATGCTGTAAAACCTGCTCGAACAAGTCGGCGCGGATTAACTGATCCAGCACCACGCTCTGGTTTACTGCGGATTGCGGCCCTTCCAGGCGTCTCTGAATCCAGCGCCGCCGCTCCGGGTCGGCAATGTGGGCAAACTCCACGCCTACCGTTCCGCAATACACCCGCCGCGCCTCCTCCGCGATCTCACCTTCTATCTGGAGTTCGGGGCGCACTTCGGGCCGCAGGAAACCGAGAGGGTCCAAATCGGCTTCGAGATATCCCCAGCGGCGGAAAGCTTCGAATATGCGTTCACGTTCGGAATCGGGCGCGGCCAGCACGCTGGCGGCCGCTTCCGAAGACGGGTTCACTTGCTGTGTGCTCATATCAGTCAGCTACTAGCATAAAGGATGAGTCGGCTTTTGCGCAGGAAGCGGCAAAGACAGATACGGCAAAGACGGCTTGAGCAGGCAGGGCGCGGCTAGCCGCGTCTAGCCCAGCGCTCCCTTGATCCTCTGGTACGTCATGTCCAGGGTCTCCGGCAAAAGTCTCGTCTCCCCCACCACCGAAAGGAAATTCGCATCGGCGACCCAGCGGGGCAGCACGTGCATGTGGATGTGTCCGGCCACGCCTGCCCCGGCGGCTTTCCCGATATTCATGCCGACGTTGATTCCATCCGGCGTGTATAGCTGGCGCAGCACGCCTTCCATCCGTTGCGTGAGCGCCATCAGTTCCTGAGCCGCTTCCGGCGGAAGTTTTTGCAGTTCATCCAAATGAGCGAAGGGAACTACCATTACATGCCCCGGGGTGTAGGGATAGGAATTCAACACAATGTAACAATGCTTACCGCGATGAACGATGTTGACTTTCTCATCGTCACCCTCTTTGGGCAGATCGCAGAAAATGCATCCCGAAATCTTTCCGGCGGCGGTGACGTAGGCGTAACGCCACGGGGTCCAGAGATAGTCCATGGTTCCGCAGAGTAGCAGATCAGGGCGGCTGGCGGAACGCTGCTTCTTATGTCCTTGAGAATCATGCTCTGGAAGGCTGTGCGGCGATCTTAGGAAGCGGGCGCAACGCCCCTTCCCATAATCCGTGCCTTATGCCACTTACCCCGGTTTTGGGGTTTGACACTGTTTGCGGGCCATTGCTATAGTCGAAGGGTCGCGCTTGGATGCGAGTTGTAGTTGTAACGCATAGCCGCTGGAATTGTCTGGTCCGTTCGCCAGAGCGGGCTCACCACAACCTGAGATTCACGCCAGCAGTCCGTGCCAAACCGCCCGCATCCTTCCCGAAGTGAGTGCGAGATTTATCAGAGAGGCTACCATCTTGTCCGACGACAGCACTGCCCACCATCTGGATTCCGCAATCTCGGCCGCCGTGGCCGAGGAAACCGCGGCTTCCTCTGAGGGCCCGACGCTAACGCAACCAGCCCCCCCACCGCAGCCCGATCAGGCTCAAGACGACAAGCCAACTTCTGCGCCCAGCGACGACTTTGCCGCTGCCTTGGAGACTTTCACCACCGAAAGCGAAGAAGCCGTCAGCGAAGACAACGTGCTGAAAGGCACGGTGCTGAAGCTCACCGCCACCCATGTCGTCGTGGATATTGGGGCCAAGTCCGAAGGTATGTTACCCCTGTCCGAAGTACTGGACCACGAGGGCAAGCCCAGGTTCCAGCCCGGCGACGAAATCGACGTCATGCGGGACAAGGGACCGGCCGAGGAAGGTTACATCAACCTTTCCCATCAGAAGGCTCAGCGCCTGCGCGCCTGGGACGAAATTGAGAAGGCCTATAACGAAAAGCGGCCCATCCAGGCGGTAGTGGTCGAGCGCATCAAGGGCGGCCTGACCGTCGACATTATGGGCGCTCGCGCGTTCCTGCCCGGATCCCAGGCCGACCTCAGGCCGGTGCGCAATCTCGACGCCGCCAAGGGGCAAGTGCTGGATGTTGCCATCATCAAGCTGAATAAGAAGCGCGGCAACATCGTAGTTTCGCGCAAGCAGATTCTGGAAGAGGAGCAAAACGAGAAGAAAGCCAAGACCCTCGAGCATCTCGAAGAAGGCACCGTATTGACGGGAGTGGTCAAGAACCTGACCGAATACGGCGCGTTCGTCGAACTCGGCGGTTTGGACGGCTTGCTGCACATCACCGATATGTCGTGGGGGCGCCTGACTCATCCCCGCGACCTGGTAAACGTCGGCGATCAGATTCAGGTCAAAGTTCTTAAGTTCGACAAAGATAAGCAGCGCGTTTCTCTGGGATTCAAGCAACTCACCCCTGACCCCTGGCTCGATGCCGAACACCGCTATCCCGTGGGCGCGCATGTCAACGGCCGCGTGATCAGCGTTACCGACTACGGCGCCTTCGTGGAGTTGGAGCAAGGGATCGAAGGCTTGGTCCATGTCAGTGAGATGACCTGGTCCAAGCGCATGAAGCATCCGTCCAAGCTGGTGAATGTTGGCGACCAGGTCGAGGCGGTTGTGCTCAGCGTGAATCCGGCCGACCGGCGCATCTCGCTCGGCATGCGGCAACTGGCGACGAATCCCTGGGATAGCCTGCACGACAAGTATCCCGTGGGCGCAACTGTCGAAGGTCGGGTCCGCAATCTCACTGATTTCGGCGCATTCATCGAAATCGAAGATGGCATTGACGGCCTGGTTCACGTGAGCAACCTCAGCTGGACCAAGCGGGTCAAGCATCCTTCCGAAGTCCTGAAAAAGGGCGACCGGGTCAAGGCGGTAATTCTGGCCATCGAACCCGACAAGCGCCGCCTCTCGCTGGGAGTCAAGCAGCTTCAACCCGATGTCTGGGAAAGCTTTTTCGAACAGCACCACGTGGGCGATGTTTTGCGCGGCAAGGTTCTGCGCGTGGCCACCTTCGGCGCGTTCGTTGAAATTGCGGACGGAGTCGAGGGCCTCTGCCACAATTCCGAAGCCCTGGATGGCAACGGCCAGCCGCTTCATATGGAGCCGGGACAAGAGCACGACTTCAAGATCATCAAGATGAATCAGGAAGAGAAAAAGGTCGGGCTCAGCATCCGTGCCGTGGGCGAAGAGGCTTCGCGCTCCGAGGTCGAAGCCTACAAGCATCCGGTTTCAAGCACCGGTGGCTCGACCATTGGGGAACTGATGAACTGGAAGCGTGCCGGCGGCGAAAATAACTGATTTGGGAATTGCTGGTCTTGTGTGGCGCGGACCTGCCCTGAGCGCCCGTGACGTTTTGAAAGTTGGGTGCCCCATCCTAGCGCGCTTTCTGCGCTAGGGTGGAATTCCACAAACGCCAGCCCTGAGCGTGGTCGAAGCGGCCCTCGCCCGCGAAGAGCCTGCGCCGTTATTCATTTCATTGCTTAGGACAGCTTGTTCCGAGTTTGCTTGTCCCTTTTGTTAGAATCTCTGCGTGCTGCGAAAACTACTGCTGATTCTCATCAGTGCGGGCTTTGCCAGTTGGGCTTCCGGCCAGCAACCCCCTTCTCCCTCCCAGCCCAAAGTCAAAGTGAACCTGCTAAACGTCTGTACGCCTTCCCCGGACGAACAAAAAGAGATTGCTTCCGCGCTGGCACGCGTTCCCAAACAGCCCCTGTTTGGTGCTGACTTCGAAGTGGACCGCGGCCGGTCGACTCTGGAACAGTCGCCCAATTTTCTGCAGCCCGGTTCGGGCGCTCAGGGTTCTTCCGATTCGCCTACCGCGGAATGGGTGCGCATTCGCCATGAGTTTGCCGTGCAGGCCTTATTTTCCTCCGTGCAATATTCCTTCAGCCGGGACTCGCAGAACATGGTGGAGACGGTAGTTTTTCACGTGCGCGATCCGAAAGACCTAATGGAATTGTCCCTGGAAGACAGCGCTTCGTCCGTGACTTCGCCGTCTGACATGCTGGCCACCAGCACGCCCGTCAGCCACATCAAGCTGGAACGCTTCGGCAAGTCGTCGGTGGTGTTGGCGCGTTGCCCCGCTTCCGAAAATGGTCCGCCGCCCGATCAGAGCGCCTATGAGCCACTGTTTGCCGGAGCGACCGCAGTGCTGGGAAACTACCGCGCTCTGCTGAAGGCAAACCCTCTGGTGCCGGAAGAACTGGCGCGGATGAGCGGAGCGGCAGCGCCTAAAGCAGCCCCGGCGTCAAAACTGCGGAAACCGAGTAAGCCGCAAAAATGATCGGCCCGCATCAAATGATGGTGCCCCATCCTGGCGCATGCTTTCACGCGGAGCTTGCCCTGAGCGAAGTCGGAGGGGTGGGGTTCCACAAACGCTGTGCTTAGCAGGTTTCGATTCGTGGAAACGAGACCCCATCAGCATGCCGGAATCCTTGTGCAATCTCTCGCCATCAGATTACATTGGAGGGCGGCAACCCGGGCACGGCAGCCTGCCAGGAAATCTAGTTTTCGCAAATAGAAAATCTTAACTCTATGGATATGGATAATGTTCGCAATGTGGTCATCATCGGATCGGGCTGCGCCGGCCATACCGCCGCGCTCTACACTGCCCGCGCCAACCTCAAACCGCTGGTGCTGGAAGGCCACGAACCCGGCGGCCAGCTCTCCCTTACCACGTTGGTCGAAAATTTCCCCGGCTTCCCCCACGGAATTCAAGGTCCCGAGTTGATCGAAAACATGCGCATGCAGGCGGGACGCTTTGGGGCGCAATATCAGCTCGGCCATGTTTCTGCCGCCGATCTGAGTAAACGCCCGATTGCCCTGGAGGTCGGCAAAGACACCATCCACACTCGCACCCTTATCATCGCCAGCGGAGCATCCGCCCGGTGGCTGGGATTGCCTGGGGAACAGGCGCTGATCGGGCACGGCGTATCCTCCTGCGCCACCTGCGACGGTTTCTTTTTCTCCGGCAAGGAAATCGTAGTGGTCGGCGGCGGCGATTCCGCCATGGAAGAAGCCACGTTCCTCACACGCTTCGCCACCAAAGTTACGGTCATCCATCGCCGCGATCAGTTTCGCGCGTCCAAAATCATGCTCGACCGCGCTCAGGGCAACGAAAAAGTGCACTTCCTGCTCAACACAGTCGTCGAGGATGTTCTCGATCCGGCTCAACAAGAGGTCACGGCGCTCAAACTGCGCGACGTGAACACCGGCAGAGCGTGGGATTTCCCCACCAGCGCGATGTTTCTCGGCATTGGTCACATCCCGAACGCCCGTATATTCGACGGCCAGTTGGAGATGGATTGTGACGGCTACCTCGTCACCAAGGACAACGTTCACACTCGCGTGCCTGGCGTCTATGCCTGCGGTGATGTGCAGGACCGCCGCTACCGCCAGGCCATTACCGCGGCCGGCACCGGTTGCATGGCGGCACTCGAAGCCGAAAGATTTCTGGAGGCTGAAGCGGATTAGATGGTTGCCGGGAGCAAGGCGCTCAACGATGGGATCCCTGCACTCGTGAACCAAACGAAAACTTGATCCGCCCTGTGAACTCCAGAGCGGAACATGAATGGAGAGATCGACCGATGTCCCCCGCGCAAACAACTTGCTCTCACCTGAAAACCATCCGCCAAGTCACTCCCAGCGGCGATGGTTGCAAAGAGTGTCTGGAAATGGGAGATGCCTGGGTTCACCTTCGGCTGTGCCTGGCTTGCGGCCATGTCGGTTGCTGCGACTCCTCCAAGAACAAGCACGCCACCAAGCACTTTCACCGGAGCAAGCACCCGATTATTCAGTCTTTCGAACCAGGAGAGGACTGGCGGTGGTGCTACGTGGACGAAATCTTTCTCCCCTGATTGCCCGCCTCTTTTGCGAAGCCAAAGCCTGCCCTGAGAGTCTGTGACTTTTTGAAAGGTGGGATTCCACAAGAGCCTGCGCTGAGCGGAGGTGTGACTGTTAAACGATGGAACTCCACCAACGTCCACCTTGAGGCACTGCCGAAGGGAATTTGCGCCAGCCGCGCTCGGCTTTGCTTCCCTGCCAGATTGCGCTGACTGGCTGGCAGCTGCCAGGAACCTTCGTAACTATCGTAACTTTCAACCCCTCCGATATTAGGCTTAGCCTGAATATTGGAGTACCCCCATGTGGCACCGATCTGTCAGACTAGCGTTAACTTGGATCGTGCTCGGTCTTGCCTTTGTGAGTTGTGCTCAGGATCGTCCGTCGAGCGGCCCTCGCAAAGTGGTGAGCCATACCGCTCCGGAATATCCGCAGATTGCTCGCAACCTGCATCTTGGAGGCACCGTCAAGGTCGAAGCCATAGTGGCGCCTAACGGGACGGTCAGGACGGTGGCGGTGAGGGGAGGGCCCCCTATACTTACCGGCGCAGCCGCCGATGCGGTACGCAAATGGAAGTGGGTCGCCGCGGCTCACGAAACCAAAGAGCCAGTGGAAGTGAAATTTACCCCGTACTAGTGAACGTCTTCCAAGTCGCGACGCCTTCGCCGCTTGTGATACAAACATCTGTGATTTTTTCGGACGAGCGCTGCCGGCCTCTTTCGCTACCCTCGAAGATTATGGCATCGCCGTGTTGAGGGCGTTGTTTACCTCGCTCGCTGCCAATCGCTCTCTGCGTGCCATCGCAGAGCGTTCCTCCATCGGGCAAAGGCTCTCCAGCCGTTTCGTCGCCGGAACTCAACCGGACGATGTGCTGCGCGCCGCGAACCTGGTCAATCAGTCCGGCCTTAGCGTTTCGATTGACGACCTCGGTGAGAACGTTACCAGCGCGGAGGAAGCCCGCTCCAGCGCCCAGCTCTACCACCAGTTGTTGGACGAAATCGCCCTTCGCCGCGTGGACGCCAACATCAGCCTCAAGCTGACCCACATGGGCCTCGATCTCGACGAGGGGCTGGCCCACGAACTGGTCGCTTCTCTCATTGCCAAAGCCGCAAAGACGAGTCCACCCAACTTCGTACGCGTGGATATGGAGGGTTCGGCCTACACTGACCGAACCCTGGCGCTGGTCGACGCGCTGCACCGCCAACCGGGCAACCAGGGCCGCGTCGGAGCGGTGATTCAAAGTTATCTGCGGCGCTCGCAGGACGACGTGGCCCAACTGCTTTCCGCGGGCATCCGCATACGCCTATGTAAAGGCGCCTACAACGAGCCCGCGCAGGTTGCCTTCCAGAGGAAGGCCGATGTCGATGCCAACTACATCAAGCTGATGAAACTGCTGTTGAAAAGCGGTATCTACCACGGCCTGGCTACTCACGACGAAAACATCATTCGTGAGATCAAGCGGTTCGCTGTCCAGGAAAAGATTCGCCCGGAAGAATTTGAATTCCAGATGCTCTACGGGGTTCGACGCGACCTGCAGCAAAGCCTGGCGCGCGCAGGCTGGCGCATGCGCGTGTACATTCCCTTCGGCGCCGCCTGGTATCCCTACCTGATGCGCCGTCTGGCCGAGCGTCCGGCAAATGTCGTATTCATCGCCAAGAACCTGCTGCGGCGATAGTCTCCGTTTGCGCCTAGGGGAGAATCTACAACACGCCTTTATTGCGGAGGTCGGGGGACACCCCGCGGCGCACCCTGATTCGATTCGGCAGCGGACGCCGGCGGCGGACGGGGAACGTAATGGTCGTGCGGATCGGGCGGCGGGGCTAGCGGCAACCGCGAAGCCCCGTTCAGCAGCCCCCGTTCTTCCGCTGTGAACGTGCCCCGGAAGCGGGCGGAGTCGATCACCCGCTGCCGTTGATCCGGCGGCATTCCTCTCAATCCGCGAATCGCGCCCTGCACCATTTGGCGGCGCTGCGGCGGCAGATTCCGCATCTGCGAGAACACGCCGCGGGCCTGCTGCTTCTGCTCGGGAGTCAAGTGTTCCCAAACTTCCATGCGGTTCAACACCCGCTGCTGTTGCTCCGGCGGCAGGCTGTTGAAGTGCTGCAGCCGGTCCTCCAGCCTCTGCTGGCGTTGCGGCGGCAGGCTGCGGAATTGGGGATCGCTTTGCAGAGCGCGGCGTTGCTGCTCAGGTGGAACTCCCTGGTACTTGCGCAGCCATTGTCCAGCGTGATGCCCCTGCTGCGGCGTCTGGTAAACCTGGGCTGGCGCATGCTGTGGCGGGGGATGTGGCACACTACGATTTTTCTGTGCCATGCCGGGCATGGCGCAGGCCATTGCCATGGCCAGAGCCGCCGACCAAGCCGTTATGGGCTTCCGCTGTAACACCTGTTCCCCGCTCTCCCCATCGACCACTTCGTAACCGCTCAAACCGCGCCCGTCATTACGGATTCGCGTTCACATTCGACTGCACTTGCAGATCATCCAGCACATCGAAATCCGAGTACAAGTCGTCATTCTTATCCAGCGTTTGCAAGTCTCCCACTGCCGTGCCTGGCTGCACCACCACACTGGCGGGACTGTTCACCGCAGCTTGCCGGACGTTGCCATCCCCGTGGAAAAAGCTGATGCCCACTACCAGCACCGCCACCAGCGAAACCGCCAGCGCCGGCCTGCGGATCCAGTGCAACCATCCCGCCGCCGGTTTAGCCATCTCCTCCCGCAAACGCGCCTGGAAACGCACGTCGAAATACGGAGATGGCTCGGGCGCCTGCCACTCATCGAGCAGCGCCATGGTCTCGCGGAATTCCTCCAGTTTGCCCGCGCATTCCCCGCAGGCGCGCAAATGTTGTTCGGTTTCAGACGTGGCCGCGCTAAGTCCGGTGGCCAGATCCGGCATCAGTTCGCGAATTTCTTGGCACTTCATGATCGTTTCCTTAACTGCAAATTGCTTACACAAACTCTTTCAACTGCTCGCGCAGCGTTTCATAGGCGCGAAACAACAACGACTTCGTGGCGGACTCGCTCAGCTTCAGCACTTCCCCGATCTGCTTATAATCCATCTGCTGATACTTATGCATCAGCACCGCCAGCCTTTGCCGTTCGGGCAGCGCCTGCACCCGCTGCCGGATCGCCGCCAAGCGCTCGCGCCGCAGAATCGCCTGTTCCGCGCTCAGCGTAGCGTCGGGCACATCCATGGTCAGGCCGGTCTCCTGATCCGGCTCATCCAGGCTGACCGTCTTCTCCGGCCGCTCGTTGCGCGTGTCGCGCACGTGGTTCATGGCCAGATTGGTCGCGATCCGGTATAACCACGTGGTGAACTTGGCGCTGGCTTCGTAGCTCTCCCGCGAACGATAAACCCGCAAGAAAACTTCCTGCGCCAGATCCTCCGCGGAGGCCGCATTATGCGCCATGCGGTACATAAAGTTCACCATCGGCCGCCGGTACTTTTCAACCAGAAATTCAAACGCCGACTGGTCTCCGGACTTCGCCCGCAACATGATGTCGGCATCGCTCAGCCCTTCGCCCACAACCGTATTCGACGAAGGCATCAAAGGCTGGGCACTCGCCATCGCCAGCGCACCGCGATCCATGGCAATGCTGCTCACATGTGAATCAACCCCCGCGGGGGCAGAAAGTTGCGCCTCGGAAGCTTTAGAATCAGGCCCGGAAGTGCCTTGCGGAGAACGAGATGCGGGCGTATCCGGGCGTTTCGTTGGTTTCGTCATCCGAGTCTGGAGCTTCTGTCCGGAAAAGGCAAGAAAACCGTCCCGGCGCGCCCCGTAGTACCACTAGGCTAGCATGCCCAGGCGTGCCCTTATCCCTCATTTTGCAGTGCCTTCGGACTGCAATGGCGGGGAACAAGCCCGCGTTTGCTTTGCTGGGGGACCCGGAACTACCGTGTTGCGGTTGACGATAGCGGCAGTTGCTGTTTGAATAGAAAGGAGTTGGGCGCTTAACTCAGCGGTAGAGTGCCATCTTCACACGGTGGAAGTCACAGGTTCAAATCCTGTAGCGCCCACCATCGAACTACAGTCCGGCAAGCCGGGGGAGCAATACCGCACGCCAATTCGGCCAGCGCTACCCCAGACCTTGGAGCCAAGCCTCCCCCAGCAACGCCACGCGACAAAGGCCCCGGTGACTCGTGGCAATCTATACACAGGGGCTGCCTCGATGTGATCTAGCCGGCCTAACCAATTGCTTGGTATCGAACGCACCTCCGGCCAGAGTACCAAAGGTCCAGCAAACTACTGCGAAAGCTAAAGTTAGCGCTGCGATTTGCCGAAATATTCCCCATCGTGAAGTCCCTTTCCTCGTCAATATGGAGAAGAGTTCCTAGCCCTCTTCGGCCTCTGGCTGGCTCCGTTTTCGCATCGGTCAATCTTTTCCTGTTTCTTTGCCTGGCGCTCTCCTTGTACCAGGGGCACCGGTTCCTGCAATTCGCCCTCGGGCGATATGCATTCTTGGCCTCAGGAATTGCGCTGCTGGTGGTTCTCTGGTCGCTTCAGCAATGGCGACTGCAACGGGTTCGCTCGGAGTTGCAGAAGCGCGAGGAATTGTTCCGCCTGGTTACGGAAAATGCAGCCGACATGATCGCTTTGGTCGATGTGGACGGCCGGCGTCTGTATAACAGCCCCTCCTACCAGAAAGTGTTGGGGTATTCGGAGGAAGAGCTGCGGGAGAGTATGGCCTTTCAACAAATTCATCCCGATGACCAGCCAAGAGTAAAGCGGGCAGCCCAGAGCGCGCGCCTTACCGGAACCGGCGAGACTCTCGAATATCGCATCCGGCACAAGGACGGGTCATGGCGCACCTTGGAATCGACGGCAAGCGCCATTCGCAACCCGGCCGGCCAAGTCGACAAGCTGGTGATTGTCAATCGAGACATTACGGACCGGAAATCGGTCGAAACCAGGCTGGAGTACAACTCGCTTCATGACAGTCTTACCAATCTACCGAACCGCGCCATGTTCATGGATCGCCTGGCCCATGCCGCCGATCAGGCCAAACGCCGGCGGGACTGGCAGTTCGCTGTGCTTTTGGTCAATATCGATGGCTTCAGAGCTTTGAATGACAGTTTTGGACACAAGCTGGGCAATAAGCTGATCATCGACTTCGGGCGGCGCCTGGCTGAGTGCCTGCGGCGCAGCGATACCATCTCGCGCTCAATCTTCAACGATAACTGGGCCAGCGAAGACTTCCTGGCGCGTCTGGGAGTCGACGAGTTCACCATCCTGGTGGAATCGATCACCTGCCCCAATGACGCCGTGCTGGTCGCGCGTCGAATCAAGGAGTCCTTAGCCGCCCCCTTCTCCATTGGCGAAAACAAACTGTTTCTGTCCGCCAGCATCGGGATTGCGCTCAGTTCTTCGCTTCGCAAAACGGAAGACCTGGTGCGCGACGCCCATATTGCGATGGTGCGGGCCCGCAGCCAGAGTCGCGGCCGCTGGCAATTCTTCGACCCGGAAATGCACGAGATCGTCGCCAGCCGCGTGCAAGTCGAGATGGATCTGAAAAGAGCGATTGATCAGCAGGAGTTCCGGCTCTACTACCAACCCATCGTAAACCTGAAAACCGGGTTTTTGGCTGGTTTCGAAGCCTTGTTACGATGGCAACCGCAGGCGCTCGATCTGGTCAATCCCTATCGTTTCATTGATGTGGCCGAGGAAACCGGATTGATCCTGCCGATCGGCCAGTGGGTGGTACGGCAAGCCAGCCAACAACTCAAGCTCTGGCAGGGAAAATATCACGATCTCACGATTACGGTGAATGTGTCGCCCAAGCAATTCTTGCACGCGGATTTCGTTCAAAGCATCCAGGATGTCCTGGTCGAGACCAATTTGCCACCCAATTTTCTTCACCTTGAAATCACCGAGAGCATGGCCATGACGGATTCGGGCCACGCGGAAAGAATACTGAACCAGTTGCGGGAGCTCGGGGTCCGCTTAAGCATTGATGATTTCGGGACTGGGCATTCCTCGCTGAGCCGCTTGAGCCGCCTGCCGGTCGATGTTCTGAAGATTGATCAGTCTTTTGTGGCCGGCATGGAAAGCGCTGAGGATAAGGTTGAAATCGTGAGGCTGATCGTGACTCTGGCGCACGCTTTCAAGCTGAAAATCGTGGCTGAAGGGGCGGAAAACGCCGAGCAGGTGGCGAGACTTGCAGGGCTGGGTTGCGAATTTGTCCAGGGATATTTCTTCTCCAAACCGGTCGATCTGAATCGGGCAAATGTCCTGCTTCAGGACCATTATGCGAACGCCCCCTTCGCTATGCAGAAGAACCCTTTGCTGGCCTTCAGCAAGGCTGCCGCCAAGTAGAAGGCGTTAGCCGCCGAGCCTAAGGTGTAGTATTTTCCAAGCCGTCGAAATGCCGAACAAATAAGCGAGCCGGGAGATCAGGCCCAAAAATGCTGAAGCATCTGGATCCGCTCCTAACCCCCGATTTGTTGGAAGTTCTTGCTGCCATGGGACACGGCGACGAACTGGTGATCGTGGATGCAAACTTCCCCGCGGTTTCGACCGCGCAGAGATTGATTCGTCTGGATGGGGTTAGCGCGACCCGCGCTCTTCAGGCAGTACTCTCGCTGCTTCCTCTGGACGACTTCGTGGAATCTCCCGCCGCTATCATGCAAGTGGTGGACGCACCCGATGCGGTTCCCGAGGTCGTGCAGGAATTCAAGCGAATCGTGAACGCAGCTGAGGGCAAAGAGGTCAAAGTCACCGCCATCGAGCGCTTTAAGTTTTACGAGCGCTCCCGCGCAGCGTTCGCTTTGATCGCCACCGGAGAAACGCGTCTGTACGGCAACGTGATTCTGAAGAAAGGCGTCATCCGGCCCGCCGCTACTTAAGCAGGCAATCGCGCCCGCGCTCCTCCGCCAACGGCGGCGCATTCCGGTTGGTTTCTCCATTTTTCTCCATTTTTCGGCGTGGCTTGCGCCCCAAACCGCGTGATACACTCCCGGCCCATTCCCTGGAGTAAATGGAGAGCGGCCCATGAATTTCTTGTCCAATGCCGTCCCATCAATGCCGTCCCAGCAACGTGGGAAGGGGCGATTTGGTATAGAATGTGTGCCATTTTCAGATCAAAAAAGGGAAATTCCGGTTTAAGGTTGTGGTGGTTGTGGGACTTCCGATCTCAGGTGAGTTTATCGCGACGGAGAACATGGACATGTCCGCAGTCAAGCGGTCGAGAACGAGGAGGTCGTTACGCCTCTTAGTCTTGGTGCGTCTGGGCTTGGTGTGGCTCCTGGCAATCGTGGCCGCGCACGCCAGCGACAATTCAAAATCGACGCTCGAGGTGTTCGCGCTGTTAGCCCAAAGCGGCAGCCGCCCGATCAGCCACACCCCACCCCCTCCCATCAATATCAGACCGAAACCGCCGAGCTTGCAGGTGCTTAAACAGAATCTGGCCTCGGATGAGCAAATACTCGCCGAGCAACTGTCGGCTTTGACCCAGGCCCAGTCCATGCTGGCGTTCTGGCAGCAGCAGGACGCAGACAACCCGGTGCTGTCGCAGGGGGATACAAATGTGCCGATATGGACGCAGGCCGTTGCCTCCGACCAGGGCCTGGTGTCAACGGTAGAAGCGCACATCGCCCAGCTGCAAGCGCAGATTGCGGCGGCGCAATAGTCTGGCAATTCAACTAAGGCGCGATGTGCCCGACAGAAGGAGAGCGCGGAGCGACGTGATGTGGAAGCTTTGCAGCAGAGCGGCCGCAGTCTCCCTGGTTAGTGCCTTGTGCATGATGGGAGTGTGCACGCCGCATGTCAGCGCCGCGGATATCGATCAGTGGTCCCTTTGCATGGGTGGAGGCGGCCCTGCGAAGGCCATCCAGGCGTGCTCTGCCATTATCGACGCCGGGCGCGAGCTGCCGGACAGCCTTCCCTACGCTTATGTGTATCGCGGCCGCGCAAATCTGGCGCTCAAGCAAGCCGATGCCGCGCTCACCGACTTCACCGCCGCGCTTAAGTTTCATCCGCCGCTGGCGCACGCGCACTTCGGGCTGGGCCAGATCGATGAGATGCGAGAGGACTGGCCCCACGCCGCGATCGAATTTGCCCTCGCTGCGGGGAGCGTGAGCGAGGATGCCGACATCGACGCTTTTACCGCCGACGCGGAAGGTACATTCCGTGCGGATTCCCTGACCGAATACGGCTATGCCTTGTACAAGAACGGCAACCTGGAGCAGGCGCTTGCGGCCTTGGATCAGGCCGCGAAGTTCTGTCCAACCTGTAGCGCACCCTGGCGCGACAAGGCACTGGTGTTCGACGCGCAGCAAAAAAGCGCGGAAGCGGCCGCCGCTGCCGATCGCGCCATCACGCTCAATCCTCGCTCTGCCGGCGCTTTTCTCGTGCGCGGCGTCCTCAAGGCGCGGGCCGGCAAAACTGAGCACGCGATCGGCGACTACGACGAAGCGCTGCGCCTTGAGCCAGGATTTGATCGCGCCGTAAAAGCGCGAAGCAATGCCGTCAGAAAATTGGGCACGCGAGCGGAAGGGCCAACCAGCGACGCAGCCACCAAAGCGCTGGCGGCGCGGGCGCTCGACGATGCGGCATTGACCAAGGTGTTCTCGGCCAAGACCTGGCAAGCCCGCCAAGGCCCCTGGCTTGCCACGCTGGAGTTTCGTGGCGACGGAACGTTCCGCCAGCGTTCCAAGGACACCTCGGAAGGCAGCACGCTCGAAGTCACCTGGGATGGCATCTGGGGAGTATCCCGCGGCAGATTGTGCATCTTCACCAACGTCGAACTCTGCCTTGCCGGTCATCAAAGCGGCGGCGATGTTGTGCTAGCGCGTACCGGTCAGACCGACAACCCCACCGAACCTGTCGTGGAGTATTGGGGCACCGCCGCCGGTTTCAAAAATCTCTCCGCTGACGCCGTTTCTGATCCGGTGGCTGAATTTCCGGTGGAGGAGGTTTTGCTGCCAGCGCCGCGCGGCGTTGCCAAAGGTCCGAAGACGCTCTTCTACTACATGCATGGCTTTGATGGACACGCGCGCAATCATTCACCGCTGCCGGAGTATTTCGTGAGCGAAATCCAGAATTCGCGGGGATGGGATCTCATTGACGGCAACTATCCGCGCTCGGGCGTAAGCGAAATCAGGCGCGCGGGCGGATCCAATTTTGGCGCGGCCGTCTTCCTGGCGCGGAGATTAAAAGAGCTCAAGGCGCAGGGGTACCAGCGCATCTACGTGGGCGGACAATCGTGGGGAGGCTGGATCGGCCTCGATCTCGCGACCATGCCCGGCCTGCCGCTGGACGGCGTAGTACTGGTGGTGCCGGCGTGCGGCGGCTGGCGGTCCACCGGCGCCGATCGCGACGACCCCAGCTACGAAAACAACAAGCTCTTTTTCGATCAACTGATCGCGCGCGTGCGCTACCCTACGGTCGGCGTGTTCTTCCTCGGGGACGAATACGAGCCGGCCGACCGGGGTGTAGGAGCTGCGGACGTTCTGACGCGCCACGGCGTGCCCAATCTGATCATCGACCATCCGCCCGGTTTTTCAGGGCACGGCTCAGCCTGGTTCCCGCCGTTTGATTACCTGTATGGCTCCTGTATCGCGGATTTCCTGGAATCGCCGCGCACGGGCCAGTGCCCGCCGCGGCGAATTCCGGTGGACGTTCGGGGACTTCCGCGGCATCATTGTCGATCAACAACTCAGCAACCGCCATCTTAGCGCGGCGACCCTTGCGGAACTCAAGGACAGGCAGTTCGCGGTGTATCCGCAGGGCGAGCTGCGAAAGATTGTTTCCGCCGACCAGACCCAAGTGAAGGGTTTCGGCATTGGCGAAACCCTCCAGAGCTCCGCGTTCCACGGGGATTCCTACTGCTTTCGCGCACCTGTCAAATACAATCAGCCGGAAACCACTGACGAGGTCTGCCAGCGGTTAATCAAATGGTCCGACGACGAGCTTCTAGCACTCGACCCGAAGACTGGACAAGTGCTGCAATGGTGGGTTGCGTATCCTTGAAGGAGAGGCACGGAGACGTAGGTTCAGAAACCGCACTCCTGTTAGCCCAACATGCGTAGGTGATCCATGCCAATTTCACAACGGTCCTCGTTCCATATTCATGCAGCTCTCGCTCTCGTCCTCTTGGGCTTTTGCGGACCGGCACATGCCCAGATCGTCGCTTTTGGCGCCAGTAATGTCTCGGGTTGGAACGTGGCTGCCTCCGAGGCATTCGCCGCGCAGCTGCAAGCCATGCTGCGAGCGAAGGGTTATACCGTTAAGGTCACCAATGCCGGCATCTACGGCAATACGACGACGGAAATGCTCAACCGCGCAGATTCCGACATACCCGAGGGGACGACGATCGTTATTCTGGACACCAGGGGCGGACTCTATAACGACTCGCGGAAGGGCATTAGCCAGGAGCAAGGCGACGCCGACCTGGCGGCAATTACGGCAAAGCTGAAGGCCCGGAACATCAAGGTGATCCCGTTCAGTGCCGCCGATCTTCCGGCGCAATATCACCAGCAGGATGGCCTGCATTTAACCCCCGAGGGTCACAAGCTGCTTGCCAGCAAGCTTTTTCCCGAAATTACTGAAGCATTAGGACCTCCGCCACCGGAAACAGCGCGATCCGTGAGAGAGGCCTGTATCGCGGACGCCCGGAGATTGTGTGGCACGGTGCTTGGCGATGACGAGAAGCGCCATGCGTGCATGCAAGAACACCGATCCGAACTCTCTAAGGATTGCCTCCACGCCATCGCCATGAGCAGACAGCAGCACTGAGGCACCGGTCCCTGGATCTGCCGCTGGTTCTGGCCTCCATGACCCGCCGTAAACCTTTTCAATTTTTCGCGGGTGGCTGCAACTGATAGTCGCCGTCCCCGTTCACATCCACAAACGTCATATCAACATTTTCTCGGTCCACCCCGTGTTCCTTCGAGCATATGGTAACGCCAGAACTCCGTGGGTTTCGCAAAGCCACTTGTGCCACCGGAAGGATGGGACTCAATTTCGCCCGGCGGTCCATAAACGATCCAGACCCGTCCGCGGTCGGTCTTCCAGCCAGGAGCGCTTGCCGTCGTAAAGTGGAGGTTCGCGTAGGCGATGCGCCGGTAATGCTCATCTTTAGCTTTATTTTCTGAACTGTTTGGGGTGGGATTGCGGTGCTCCCAAAATTGTTTCATAAACTGGTCGCGCTCTTCGTCATGCTTGAGCTGCGAGAACGCTGTGCGTTCTTCGGGAGTGATAATCCACACCACGTCTTCATCCAGCCATTGCTGGTACTTCGTGGGCAGGTCTTGAGTGTTCCCGGTTGCCGTTTGTTGACTTGCGGCGCGGGCAACGGTGCCGATGCACAATCCCGCCGCCACAAAAGCGGCTGCCAAAAGGCTAATTGCGGCCAGCCGGGAGACGGCCGGTGTTTCCTTGTGTCCGAGCAATCGTCTGATTCGCATTGCGAGTATTCCTCCATTGGCGCCGAGCGCAACCACAGGAACGAAAGCCCGGCGTTCTTCCAGAAATGACAAGGCTTTGGCATAGGCCAGGGAATCGCCGCTGATCCGGACCGCGAGGTCATCGCAGCAGTGCTCGCGCTCCCGGCGTATTTGTTGCGATACCCACCACACCGCGGGATGATAGAAAAGCAAGGTTTCCACCGCCGACTGGAAAACACTCACCAGATAGTCGTGGCGGCGAATGTGGGCCAGTTCGTGGGCGAGCACGGCTTCGACTTGGCCAACTGAAAGTCCCATGAGGCAGCCCACGGGAATCAAAATGACGGGACGCAACCAGCCAATGACCGTAGGCACTTGAACCAGGGCCGAGTTCGCGAGCCTGACCGTTCGCTCCACTCCCAGGCGCCGGCTCAGTTGGTGCAACATGAATTGCAATTCCCCGGGCACCGGTTGGGCGCCTGCGGACTTCATTCTGCGCACGGCCATCAGACCGAGGTTCAAGCGGCCCAACAGAAGAATTACGCCCGCTCCCCAGACAGGGAGAATCCACGGTACGAAGCGATCCAATTTTTCTGTCATCCGATCCAGCCAGGGTTCGGTGGTCCCCAAGCCGTTGCCCAGATGGAACGGACTATGGTCCAGGCCTGAACTTGTTGTCTCAATCTGGGTGATTGGCCGAGCGGCCGCGAGGCGGGCAAATGTCGCAAGCGGCAGAATCACCATAAGCGCCAAGGCACCACAAGAAGCGGCGTAGCGTATCTGCGGAGAGCGGACCCGCGCCAGTCCCAGGACGCTCGCCAGCAGAATCGCGATCACCGTTCCCTGCCAAAGGAAGTGAAGCAAGCTCCAGCCTAGGGCGTGGATGAGCGGGTGATGGGAGAACAGAATGAAGGTCGTCATAGCGATCCTTTCCCGGACTGGTCTTTCTCGAAATCGTCCAGCATCTGCCGAATCTCGGCCAGTTCCGCAGCGGAGACCTTATGCGACGAAAGCGCGCCCAGCACCAGATTCTTCGTGGAGCCATCGAACGCGCGCCGTAAAAGGTTTGTTGCCAGTTGGCGCTGAGTCTGTTCTTTGGGAATCCGCGCTTCATACACGTGCGCGCGAAAACGCTCGCTGCGCCCGAGCAGCCCTTTTTCCACCATTACCTGCATCTGCTTGAGTACCGTGGTATAGCCAGTATGTTTACCGCTCAGCGCGTTGTGGACCTCGCGAACCGTGCTCGGTCCCGAGGTCCACAGAATGTTGAGAATCGCGAGTTCGGCTTCCGTGGGAAGCGGTGTCGCGGCTGTTGTTTGGCCTCGCCGAATCATGGGAAGCACACTAGTACGACAAGTATCGTATGTCAACGATTATTTTCGTAGATAGATCCCGCTGGGTTCGCGCACCAGCTGCTGATCAAGGTGGAAGGCGGGTTGGTTACTTCGGGCCGGAGATATTCTTTCGTAGGCTGGAGGGCTGCAGTTGCGTGCTGCAATGCTTGGCGATTGGGCGTAACCAAACCATTGCATCTGAGCATCCGGAAGTCTACCTGCGAGATAGACGGAACCGGGGTTAATTGTGCGCGGGCGTGGCGCTCAAAGCCCCTTCGGTGGTAATCCGGCTGGCCTTGGAGATTTTCTGGGCAACCTTTATCACCGCTTCATCGGTTTGCGTTTTATCGGCCGAGATCACGGAACTGGCAGCCAGCGTGAAAAGCACAGCATCTTCCTGATTATCAAAGTAAAGCACCACCTGATTTGCCGCCATGAGAGAACCTCCACAAATATTCTTAGGAAATGATATGCCGATGCGCGGCTCGTCCGGGGGTACTCTCTTGATGCCCGGGTAACCCAGAAGGGCAAGCGGCGATCAAGAAGGTTTAGTTTCACTGGGTTCCTGGAGTGTAGCTTGATGTCGTTGGTTGCCAGGCCGTGAATGGATCAGCTCAGAAGCCTAGCCCGCTGGCCTCGCCGCGAAAGATGCTACATTGGATAATTCATGTCTGCTCCAGAATCCCGCTTCGTCAAGGCTTGCCAGGCGTTACCCGTGGACCGGACTCCCGTCTGGTTCATGCGCCAGGCCGGGCGTTACATGCCGGAGTACCGTGGGGTGCGCAAGCAATATTCTCTGATTGAGATCTGTAAGAAGCCTGAAATCGCGGCGGAAGTGACCGTCACCGCCGCAGAAGCGCTGGGCGTAGATGCCGCTATCATCTTTGCCGACCTGTTGTTGCCTCTGGAAGTGATGGGCCTGCCTTTTCACTTTGCGGCGGGCGAGGGCCCGGTCATTGAAAAGCCAGTGCGTGGGATCGAGGACATTGCGGCGCTGCGGACCGACCGCGCCAGCGAACTAGGGTACGTCTCCGAAGCCATACGTCTGGTGGGCAAGCATTTCGGCAAGAAACTCCCGGTAATCGGTTTCTGCGGGGCGCCCTTCACTCTGGCCAGCTACATGGTGGAAGGCGGTGGTTCCCGCAACTACGTGCACGCCAAGAGAATGATGTACTCCGCTCCTGCCGCCTGGGACCAATTGCTGGGCAAACTGGTGACGGTCACCTCGCAATATGCCACCGAACAGGTGAGTGCGGGCGCAGACGTCATCCAGATTTTCGACAGCTGGGTGGGCTGTCTCAGCGTGGAGGACTACCGGCGCTATGTTCTTCCGCGCACCACTGAGCTGGTGCGGGCCTTGCGGAAAACTGGAGTGCCCATCATTTACTTTGGTACAGACACGACCGCGCTTTTGCCCGCGATGAAGGAAACGGGCGCGGAGGTGATCGGCCTGGACTGGAGAATTCCACTCGACGAAGGCTGGTGTAGCTTGGGAGAGCGAGGCGCGGTGCAGGGAAATCTCGATCCGGTGTTGCTTTTCGCGGACTGGAAAGAACTGAAGTCTCGGGCGGAGGATATTCTGCGCCGGGCGGGCGGGCGACCGGGCCACATCTTTAATCTGGGGCATGGGATCCTGCCTGAAACCCCCGTGGAGAATGTCAAGGCGCTGACCCAATTTGTGCAAGAACATTCGGCAGGAATGTTTTCGCGTTAAGGAGCAGAAATTGCTGGATGCGGGGAAAATTGCGGTTCTACTGCTGGCTCACGGTAGCCCCGACTCGGTAGATGAAGTGCCCGATTTCTTACTTCGAGTCACCGGAGGCCGGCCTCTTCCCGAGGAAGCGGTGGAAGAAATCAAACACCGCTATGGGCTGATCGGGCATTCCCCGCTGACGGAATTGACCCTGAAGCAGGGGGAACTCTTGTCCCGCGAACTGCGCCTGCCGGTGTACGTTGGCATGCGCAATTGGAAGCCGTTCATCTCGGAAGCGGTGCGCGCCATGACCGAACAGCACGTGCGGCTGGCGGTGGTGATTTGCCTGGCGCCGCAGAATTCCCGCACTAGCGTTGGACTTTACCGCTCGGTGCTATCGCTGAGCCGGCCTTCCTTCGACATCGAGTTCGTGGAATCCTGGCACGATCATCCGCTATTGATCAAAGCTTTCGCGCACCGGCTGCGCGTGGGACGGGAAATAGCTCATCGCGAAGCGGGAGCAAGCATGCCGGTTATTTTTACCGCCCATAGCGTTCCCCAGCGCACCATCGTAGAAGGCGATCCCTACGAAACCCAGGTCAAGGAAACCGCGGCGCTGGTAGCGCGGGCCGCCCCGCTTGCACCGGAGGAGTGGACTTTTGCCTTTCAAAGCCAGGGGGTTTCGGGAGGGCCCTGGCTCGGGCCCACCGTCGAAGACACCATGCTGGCTCTGAAAGCAAAAGGCCAGCGCCGCGTTTTCATTCAGCCGATCGGCTTCCTCTGCGATCACGTTGAGGTGCTGTACGACATTGACATCGGATTCACACGGTTCGCGGACAAGGAAGGCATGCAGTTGTGGCGCGCCGAGTCGCTTAACGGATCGCCGCTGCTGGCAGCCGCACTCGCGGACATCGTGCGCACCAAGCTGGTGCCTTTGGGCATCCGCATTTGAAATCTGTCTTCTAGGAACTGTCATCTGAAGCGGCCTCTCTCCGCGAAGGATCTCAGAGAGACAAGAAGCTTCTTTCCATGAAACGCATTGCCATAGTCGGCGGGGGCATTTCTGGCTTGTCCGCCGCTTTCGCTCTCGAACAGCAGCGTCGGGCTGGCGCACCGCTCGAATATGTGCTTTTCGAATCCAGTCCGCACTTGGGCGGGGTTCTCTCCACCGAAATTGTGGATGGCTGCGTGGTGGAAGCTGGGCCCGATTCCTTTCTCACGGAGAAGCCATGGGCTGCCGACTTATGCCGCCAACTCGGCTTGGGCGATCAGCTCATCGGATCGAACGACGCGGAGCGCAAGACCTACATTCTGCTGAAAGGCAGGTTGGTTCCGCTTCCCGACGGCTTGATGTTCATGGTGCCGACGAAGATCTTGCCGGTGGTTTTTTCGCCGCTCTTTTCTCTCCCGGCAAAACTTCGTATGGCTTTCGAGTGGTTCGCCAAACCGAAAACGGGGCCGGATGAATCGGTGGCTGCGCTGGTGGAGCGCCATTACGGCGCGGAAATGGTGGATCGTCTTGCGGATCCGCTGCTTTCTGGTGTCTATGGCGGGGAGGCGTCGCAACTCGGGGTGCGAGCCGTCTTGCCGCGTTTTGCCGAAATGGAAGCTAAATTCGGAAGCCTGAGCAGGGCGATGCTGGCGGCCCGCAAGAGCCGTTCAGCGCGAAGCAGCCCGCCGAGACCCTTATTTACTTCTTTGAAGAAGGGCATGCGGCAGTTGGTGAACACCCTGGTGGAGCGTCTGGATTCTGCCGCTCTCCGAACTGCTTTCGTAGAACGTCTTCAGGTTGAAAGAGGTGGCTGGAGTGTTTCTGCCGGTGCACAGTCTTTTTTCGACGCGGTCATCGTGGCCACCTCAGCGCCGGCCGCCGCAACCCTTCTGCAAGACCCGGCTCCAGCCCTGGCCGCTGAACTTGGGGGTATTCGCTACACGTCATCGGTGACGGTCACGCTGGGGTACCAACGGGAAATCCGTTCGATGCTGCCCCCGGGGTTCGGATTTCTGGTTCCGCGATCCGAGGGCAAACGCATGCTGGCCGCAACCTTTGTGCATAATAAGTTTCCTTTCCGCGCTCCTCAGGACCGAGCCCTTGTCCGCTGTTTCCTGGGCGGGGTTAGCCAGGAACAAATACTCGAACTTCCCGACGATGAAGTCGTGGGCATGGTCCGCGACGAGCTTCGCCAGATCCTGGGGCTGGCGGCCGAGCCGCTCTTCACCCGGGTGTACAAATGGAAGGCTGCCATGGCGCAATACAGCGTGGGACATCTGGAGCGGCTGGACCGCATCGAGCACTTACGCCGCCAGTTACCGGGCCTGGCACTCGCGGGCAACGGCTATCGCGGCATCGGAGTGCCGGACTGCGTTCGCTCCGGGCATGAGGCCGCGGCTCAGGCCCTGGCCGCCGTCGGGATCGCTCAAACCAAACCACAGGTGGCTGCACCCTGAATCGTCTTTACGACGCCCTTACTCCCGTAATGGCGACAAATCCTCTCCCTTGAAGAACAATTGATCGAATCCTGGGTTAGAGCTCTTACATCGGAAGGAATGCCATGCGAAAACACGTAGTGGTCCTCCTCATTTTTTGTTTCTGGGCTGGTTTCATGGTGGCTCAGGATCAGAAGCCTGCCGACGGCGCGAACGTGATGCCGGGAATGGACATGTCCGGCAAAGACACGTCCGACATGCCGGGGATGGGCAACGGCGGCGCCCACGCGATGCACGCGATGGAAGGCCGCCACATGGACATGGGGCCGCACATGAAGATGACTTCATTGCGCGAACCCCAGCCTGGCGACGCGGAACGCGCTGCGAAGGTGGCGGAATCCGCGCGCAAGGTTGCGGAGAAGTACGAAGACTACAAGACCGCCCTCGCCGACGGCTTCAAAATCTTCATGCCCAATGTGCCTCAAAAGCAATATCACTTCACCAACTATTCCTATGGGTTTGAGGCCATCTTCCACTTCGATCCGGATCATCCCACTTCACTGCTCTACGAAAAGCATGGCGGCGACTACAAACTGATTGGGGTGATGTACACCGCGGCTAAGAACGCCAACGAAAGTGAACTGGATGAACGCATTCCACTAAGCATTGCCCAGTGGCACGCGCATGTGAACCTATGCCTGCCCCCACCCGACAAGCGGGGCGAAGCGTTGAAACCTCATCCAATGTTTGGTCTGGCCGGTTCGATCAGCACGAAAGACGCTTGTGACGCCGCGGGTGGCCGGTTCATGCCTCAGGTTTTCGGTTGGATGGTTCACGTCTATCCGTTCGAGCAGAAGCCGGAGGATATTTGGTCCGTGGGCCGCCAGATGCACGGCCACATGGACTAGCAGCCGCAGCCCGCCCGAAACACAATGCGGTCGCTCACCAGAAAATTCACCAGCGAGCACGTGACAATGGCGATTCCATTTCCCGCCAGATACGGCAGTCCAAGCATGCCCACCAGCACCTTCATCAGCACGAGATTGCCAGCGATGGAGAATGCCCCAGTGGTGAGATTGAACTTGACGAACCGGGAAAAACCTTCTCTCGCCGCCCGATCTGCCCAGGTGAAGTGTTCATGCCAGACAAAATTGTGAACGACGGCGGCTTCCACGGCCAGCGCCGTAGCCACCAGATAGTCAAGATGAAGCTCACTGGTGAGCGCCGCCAGGACGAGAAACTGCACGCCAATCCCAATCCCACCCACCGCATAGAACTTCAGCGAGCGGCCTAGCGTAGTCCGCCCATCACGCTCCATTGCCCTCACGGCAGCGGTTCCTCGCGATACAACCGCCAGGTGCTGTTGGCTGTGAAGAAGACCAACATCACGCCCATGCCGCAGAGGCCGATCAAGCCGCCAACGTCAAACAGCCGGTAGTGCCCGCTTAAGACCACCGGCCAGCGCAGCAAAGCCAGGTTGCCCGCCGCCAGCAAGATGCGTAGTTCCGTCGGCCCAAAGCTCCAGAACGACAATCGGAATTCGCCGAGTGTATAGGTTGCCAGATAAGACTGTATGGAGAGCAGGAGAAACGCTATCAGCAGGCCAACCGCAATTCGCGCATCCATGTAACCTGACAGCGCCAAGCCGCCCATCAGCACGAGCGCGCCGAAACTGTCGATGATGTGGTCGACATAGAATCCGTAGCGCGGGCGCTGTCGCTGCCGCACCCGGGCCAGAGTGCCGTCAAGACTGTCGCCCAGCCAGTTCAGGGCCATAAAGAGAATCCCTGCCAGCAGCCAGTAGCGATTTCCCTTGGCCATGACATAGCTGAGCCCGGCCATCCCTTGAGCGGTAAATCCCAGCAGAGTCAAATGATCGGAGTTGATCGCTTCCGGTGTGCGCTGCGCCAGCCAGACCAGTGCCCGCTTCTCGGCGCGAGCCAGCAAGCTTCGCTGTATCCGGTTGGCGTTCTGAAATTTAGCCCGCCGCACCTCGCCCAAAACTGCGGGATTTGATTGCTCGCAAAATTCAATGAGTGGACTTGCCATCGTTGCCTCCGGTTCTCGCTTTTCTTCTTCGTGACTTTGCCGGAGGCGTCCCGCGACTACAATGCACCGCGGGTTAACCCTGGAGCAACCGAAAGTCATTCGGCAAGTGACAGATAAGACGGCACATAGCATCAAGACTTCAGCGACCATGAACGGCTTCGAAGGGCGGGAATCGTGAACAGGAAATGCCCGGCCGAACGGTACCGGCGTCACTAACCCGCCTTGAAGCCAGGTTTGTATCCCCTTACACTTAGACCATGCATGCGCACAGCCATGGCGGCGAGGGGACATCACGCGTTCTGAAGATTTCGCTTGCCGTTACCCTGGCCTACATCGGATTGCTCGTGGTGGCAGGCATACGCGCCCACTCCCTGGCTCTGCTTTCTGAGGCCGGGCACAATCTTTCGGACTTTCTAGCCCTGCTGCTGTCCCTGGTTGCCGTGTACCTGCAATCCCGGCCGCCCAGCACCACCAAGACTTATGGCTACCACCGGGCGGGTGTGCTGGCGGCGTTGGTGAACGCGGGGTCCCTGGTAGCGGTTGCGTTCTTTATTTTTTACGAGGCATTTCGCCGCCTGCAGCATCCGGCACACGTGAAGCCGGGTCTAATGATGGGCGTAGCCGCGGCGGGCGTGGTGATGAATGGAGTCATCGCCCTGCTGCTCTATCGTTCGGGGGGCGACGTCAACATCCGCAGCGCCCTGCTGCATGAGATTGGCGATACGCTTTCGACTGCCGCAGTCATCGTGGGTGGTTGGGTCATCCTGGTGACCGGACAGGACTGGGTAGACTCAGCGCTTTCGGTGGGCATCGGGGCGCTGATCCTATGGTCCGGCTTCGGCATCGTACGCGAGACTTTGAACATTCTCCTGGAAGGCACGCCACGGGGAATGAAGCTGGACCGCATTGAGGCCGCCATGCGCGCAGTAGAGGGTGTCAACGACGTGCATGATCTACACGTCTGGAGCATCGGTTCGGAAACCCATGCGCTCTCCTGCCATATCTCCATCGCCGATATCCCGCCGTCGGTGAGCGAACGCATCCTGCGAGACGTGAAAGAACGGCTGCACCACGGATTTCACATTGACCACACCACCATCCAGTTCGAACACGTGGAATGCGAAGTGGCGCACGGTTGCGTGATGCCGGTGGCTGCCGAGGAACACCACCATAGCCACTGAACGACTTTTTAGCTGCCGGTCCGCGCGCGGCCGCGATTTCTCAAAAGGCTGCCTGCACGTAGAGCACGCTCAATTGGCTCGCATCAACTCCGGGCAGAACCTGCCCCGCAACCGCACCAGGTCGCCGAGCTTTCTGTGCGATCCTGCTGCTGTTTATCGGCACCTGAAACGCAACTGGGCTGTGTTACCCTAAGCTTTTGAGGCGTATGCAGTCGCGGTATCATCCAATGATCATGCGTTTCTTGCGCACCATGTGGCATTTTCTGGTGGCCGTCCAACTCTTGCCAGCCCTTGAAGAAGGTGGCGAGGAGACCCTGGTTGGCGGCCAAGCTGTGCTCGAAGGCGTAATGATGCGTTCTCCGCACGCCTGGGCTATCGCGTGCCGTAAACCGTCGGGTGAAATTATCACCCACGGTGAGCCGCTGGAGCGCCTTTCCGAGAAGCACCCCTGGATGGCTTGGCCGATCGTTCGCGGCGTCGTCACGCTGGGACACGCCATGACGCTGGGCTTCCGCGCCCTGAAGTTCTCCGGCAATGTTGCCCTGGAAGAACTGCAGGCGGGCGAGCCACAAGACTCAGGTAAAAAGAAGATCGAGATCAGCGGATGGGTGGCAGCGGTCAACATTATTTTCTCGGTGGGCTTCTTCATCTTCATGTACAAATTTCTCCCCTTGTTAGCGGCCACGGAACTCAAGCGCGTGAACCCGCTGTTTGGACAACAGATCATCTTCAATCTGGTGGACGGCGTCATTCGCATTGCCTTGTTCTTGCTTTTTATCTGGGGCGTCTCGCGGATGCGCGATATTCATCGTGTTTTCGAGTACCATGGCGCCGAGCACAAGACGGTGTACGCCTTCGAAAGCGGCGATCCCTTGAAAGTTGCGGCGGTCCAGAAGTACAGCACGTATCATCCGCGGTGCGGCACCAGCTTTCTGATGACAGTGATGATCATCTCCATCCTGGTATACACCGTGATTCCGGTAACTACATTCTGGGCGCGCTTCGCAGTGCGCATCGCGATGCTGCCGGTGATTGCAGGACTTTCATACGAGATTATCCGTTTCGCCGCCAAACATCGCGGTTCGCTTTTCGCGATGATGACGGCGCCGGGGCTATGGCTGCAGCGCATCACTACGCAGCCCCCTTCTGATTCGCAGGCGGAGTGCGCCATCGTTGCCCTCGATGAGGCCATGAATCTGGAAAAGCAGCACGGCGGGGAACTGGTGATTGCGTAGGAACCGTCCTTGGTCGTTCGTCGTTGGCCGTTCGCTAAACAACCCTGGTCACTCATCACAGACAAACCGCCCATAAGACAGTAAACGTGTGGGCGGAGGTCAGCCATGTCATCGTCTTCATTTGGTGACTTGAGGGTTTGGCAGGAAGCCTTGAAATTGACCGGAGAAATCTATAAGTGCACAGCGAGCTTCCCGAAGCACGAAATCTATGGTTTGAGTCAGCAAATCCGCCGCGCGGCGGTATCGGTGCCGAGCAACATTGCCGAAGGCAAAGGCCACTATTCCGACAAGGAATTCACGCATTTCTTATTTCATGCGAGGGGATCACTTCTGGAATTGCAGACGCAGCTTATGATCGCAGAGGAATTACAATACTTCTCTAGGGCCGAAGGGCAACGCTTGCTGGTTCTGGCCGAGGGAGTTGGTCGCGCACTAAGTGGCCTGATCAACTCATTACAGAACAAGGCGGCCTGATCATGAGTTTGCCAACGACCAAGGACGCACGACCAACGACTATCTATGTTTGACCGCTTGAACCAAATCGAAGCCCGTTACGATGAACTTACTCAGGCCTTGGCTTCGCCCGAGATCACCAACGATTCTTCGAAATACCAGAAGACCGCCAAGGCCCATAGCGAAATTGCGCCTATCGTCGAGAGGTACCGCGAATACAAAGACCTGACCAAGGGCATCGCCGAAAGCAAAGCTGTTCTGGCCGACGAAAAAGATCCGGAAATGCGCGCCTACGCCCAGGAAGAACTGGCCAAGCTGGAACCCCGCGTGGCTGAAGTGCAAGAGGAACTGAAAGTCCTGCTGCTGCCCAAAGACCCCAACGACGAAAAAGAACGTCATCCTTGAAATTCGCGCGGGGACCGGCGGTGATGAAGCCACGCTGTTTGCGGCGGAAATGTTCCGCATGTATTCCCGTTACGCGGAAACCCAGGGATGGAAGGTGGAAGTGCTATCGACATCGGAGTCCTCTGTGGGTGGGCTGAAGGAAGTGATCGCCATCATCGAAGGCCAGCGGGTCTATTCACGGCTGAAATACGAAAGCGGCGTGCATCGCGTGCAGCGCGTGCCGGCCACCGAGCAACAGGGACGCGTACATACCTCGGCCGTCACCGTTGCCGTTCTGCCCGAGGCCGAAGACGTGGACGTCAAGATTGAGGCGAAAGACCTGCGCATTGATACTTTCTGTTCCTCTGGCCCTGGCGGACAGTCCGTGAATACGACCTATTCCGCCGTCCGTATCACCCATATTCCGACCAACACCGTCGTAAGCTGCCAGGACGAGAAGTCGCAAATCAAGAATCGTGAGAAAGGCATGCGCGTGTTGCGCTCGCGACTCTACGAGATGGAAATGCAAAAGCAGCAGGACGCGCTGGCGAAAGAACGCAAGGCGATGGTGGGCTCGGGGGATCGCAGCGAAAAGATCCGCACTTACAACTTTCCGCAAAACCGGGTCAGCGATCACCGCATCGGCCTGACCATGCATCAGCTACAGGAAGTGATGGACGGCAAGCTGCAGCCCATAGTCGAGGCACTGGTCACGCACTACCAGGCGGAGAAGATGAAGGGGGAGCAAGGAAGCGTTAACTGACCTCTCTTGCGTCGCTTCGGTCCGCTATAGAGACATAGCTCGGCTACGTCTCCGGTAATGCGGCGCCCGAATGGCACACCTCAGGGGCTCAAGCGCGTGAATCATTCTCAACGGCTTGGCGGCACGACTGGAAGTCGTGCCCTACCCGTTTCGTGGAATCTATAGCCTTTCCGAGGCCTGCCATGTCTAGCGCCGTGCTGCTGGCACCTTGGCTGCTTCCGCCGGCGCGCTGGGCATCGTGGTAACCCGTGCCCCTTGCGGAGAACTCTGGGGGGCGGCCTGCGCCGCTGCCGCGGGTTGAGGCGTTGCCGGGATCAGGCCCAGCGCCTTCCGCACTTCGGTTTCAAGTTTGATAAAAGTGTCTTTGTTGTCCTTGAGGAACTGCCGTGCGTTTTCCCGGCCCTGGCCGATGCGTTCTCCCTTGTAGCTGAACCAGGACCCCGATTTTTCCAAAATATTATTGTTCACCGCCAGATCGATCAAGTCGCCTTCGCGCGAAATGCCTTCGCCGTACATGATGTCGAATTCAGCCTCGCGGAACGGCGCAGCGACTTTGTTTTTCACCACTTTTATTTTGGTGCGCGAGCCGGTGACCACATCGCCTTCCTTGATGGCGGCAATGCGCCGGATATCAATGCGCACAGAAGAATAGAACTTCAGCGCGCGACCGCCGGTTGTGGTTTCCGGGTTGCCGAACATTACGCCGATCTTTTCGCGAATCTGGTTGATGAAAATCAGGCAGGTGCGCGACTTGGAAACCGTCCCCGTCAGCTTGCGCAGCGCCTGCGACATCAGGCGCGCTTGCAGGCCCATGTGGCTGTCGCCCATTTCGCCATCGAGTTCAGCCTTAGGCACCAGGGCAGCGACAGAATCCACGACCAGCACGTCAATTGCGCCCGAGCGCACCAGCGCTTCGGTGATTTCCAGCGCCTGCTCGCCGTAGTCCGGCTGAGAAACCAGAAGGTTATCGACGTCAACTCCCAGCCGCTTGGCGTAGGCGGGATCCAGAGCGTGTTCCGCATCCACGAACGCCGCCATGCCTCCGGCCTTCTGCGCCTCAGCGATTACCTGCAGCGTAATGGTGGTCTTGCCGGAGGATTCCGGTCCGAATACCTCGACCACCCTTCCCCGCGGAAACCCACCAACGCCCAGCGCCGCGTCAAAAGAAATTGCGCCGGTCGAGATGACCGCAATCGGAACAATTGCTTCCTTCGATCCCAGGCGCATGATCGAGCCCTTGCCAAATTGCTTTTCGATCTGCGCAAATGCCAGGTCTATCGCTTTCATCCGTTCATCCGCCATAAGAGACCGCTCCTCGCGAAAATGTGTGTTAAGAGAACTCCCGTAGCCTACACGCTGGGCTGGCAGGGTGTAAGGTCATACGTCACAAAACTTGTGGAAAGATTAACATATTGGCGAACAAAAGGCGAATTTACGACCTTGGTGCCGGTGGGCCGGCAAGGAGCAGAGTTTTTGATGTTTGGGGTCGGCCTCAATTTTATTGTTCCGCCAGGTCCAGATCATAGTAGAATCACGCGGTTTTGCCTGCGAAAACAGGCCACCGTGACGCCTCTTGCGCCACGATGTTTCCGTTCTGAGGAGGATGGCATGGAACATCGGGCCCCTGGGAATTCTTCCGCTTCTTTCGCATCAGCGCAGCAATCTAAGCCGCACGACAGCCGTGGGGTATGGGTCCTTATCGCTTACGCATTTTCAGGCGTAGGACTGCTCGCCGTCATGGCCTATTACTTTTCGGACTACGTCACTCACTAACTCGGTCAGGTGAGACTCGTTCCGTGGCGAAGGCTTGCGGGGTCACGCGAGGCTGCATTGGTGTGTCTTTGGGGTTTCCGTCGACGCGGGTTCTGTCTGGCTCGCTCCATTTCGGCCGCGCGAACATGCTACAATGTGCAGCGCTGACGCTTCTTGCTGATCGCCCAGCGGCTCCCTACATTTCAATAGAAACGGACTGATTCGTGGCCCAAGAGCCTTCCAAAAATGCCACTGTCACCTACGCCGATGCGGGCGTTGACATCGAGCGCGGGAACCGCACTAAAAAGCGGATTAAGTACCTTGCCCACAAGACTTTCACCCGCGGGGTGCTGAGTGAAATCGGCGGTTTCGGCGCCCTTTTTTCCATCGACAAACAAAAATACCTGGATCCCGTACTGGTTTCGAGCGTGGATGGCGTCGGCACCAAGCTGAAAATCGCTTTTGCCATGAATGTCCACACTACGGTTGGCGCCGACCTGGTAAATCATTGCGTGAACGATATTGCGGTGCAGGGAGCGACGCCGCTGTTTTTCATGGATTACCTCGCCATCGGCAAACTGGAGCCGGAGATCGCCGAGCAGGTGGTAGAGGGTTTATCCACAGCCTGCAAACATAACGGCTGCGCCCTGATCGGCGGGGAAACTGCCGAGATGCCAGGATTTTATCCCGATGGCGAATACGATCTGGCCGGATTTATCGTGGGCGTAGTGGAGCGCGAGCGCATTATCACCGGCAAGAGCGTTGAACCCGGCGACGTGATTCTTGGGCTGCCGTCCAACGGCTTGCATACCAATGGCTACTCCCTGGCCCGCAAGCTGCTTTTCGATGTTGGCCACTATACCGCCGACAGTTATGTGAACGAACTTAAGGGCAAAGTTGGTAACGAACTGCTGCGTACCCACAAAAGCTACTGGCCAGTGGTAAAGAAGCTGGTCGCAGCGGATTGTGTCTCCGCCTTGGCACACATTACCGGCGGAGGCATTACCGAAAACCTTCCTCGCGTGTTGCCTCGCACCGTGGCGGCCGTCATTGAAACCGGTTCCTGGCCGGTGCTGCCCATCTTCGAGCACCTGCAACAGCTCGGCAACGTCCCCCAGGACGAAATGTTTCGCACCTTCAACATGGGACTAGGCATGCTGCTGGTTGTTCCCGCAAAGAAGTTCAAGAAAGCGCAGACCGTGCTGGAGCGAGCCGGGGAGAAAGCCTATACGGTGGGACGGATCGTGAAGGGCGAGCGCAAGGTGATGTACACGTAGGAGCGTGTCTCGACGCAGCGCACATTAGCCTTCGCAGCGGTCTCGCAGGCGCGGTTGGCCCATGTGGAAGTTCTGCCGAACTCGTGTTTCGAAGTTCATATTCACCTTCGCAGCCGTAACCTGTCTCGCGGCGATTCTTGTTCTTCTAAACCGCCTCGCATTCTTGGGGTTTGCAGTTGGAGGGTGGACCGGACTGCCGCAATTCCGTGAAGCTGTACAAGCCGCTCTTGCTGAACAGAAACGCATAGAAATAGAACTTCTGCTGGCGGCGTTGATCGGGGGCGCAACGTCTGCTTGCAGTTTTGGGTCCGCCCGTACTACTCGGGAATATTTCGCGGAAATTACCGATTTACATTGTTGGCTTCTCCATGCTGGCGGCTCTGATCGCATGGTTGGCTGCAGGCATTGCAATCTGGATACGAAAGCCGGTTGTGTAAGTTATCTTTTCAACAAATCCACCGGCTCCATAACCTTGTCGTCCTGAGGCAGCGGAGTCGCTCGCGAAGCGAGAGACTCCCAACGAAGGATCTTTGCATTCAGCGAGCATCAAGGGCGCCGCCGGCGAGTCCATAGGTCCTTCGGCCCGCAAAGAACGCGGACCTCAGGATGACAATGTCGAGAGTTACGCGCCAGCTTGGCACTCAATCGCCGGACGCATCGATTGCTACTAACCGCAAACCTCTGACCGCTTCAAAATGTTTTCGGTTCCGCGTCATTAATGGCAAGTCGTTGGACAGAGCGATTCCAGCGATAAGGCTATCTGCCATTCCAATGGCATCTCCCCCTGCTTCTAAACTCTGGCGGATTTCAGCAGCGCTTTTCGCCGAAGCCAGGTCCAGTGGGAGCACGGGAATGTTTTCTACCAAGTCGCGCGCTCGATCTCCGCGTTTTCCTGGACGCGCGCCACTTAATAATTCGAAACAGTTGATCGAACTGGTTTGCAGAGATTCCGTCTCGATGAGCTCCGCCACGCGATCTGCAACCGGAGACCTATCGTTCAGGTAATCAATCAAGATGTCGGTGTCCGCGATGATCACCGCCAATGTTGCCTCAGCTCTTTTGTGTAGCTGCGGAGTTCGTCTGCTTCCTTATCGGAAAGTGATCCTCTTAAAGCGAGCAATGCTTTGCGGCGCTGAGCCCGTTTGCGTTCACCATTCAAATACTCTTCAATGGCTTCCGCAAGGACCGTGGAAAAGCCTTTCTCGCCTTTTCTTGCGGCCAGCGCTAGTAGCGCGCTTCGATGTTCAGCCTTCATTTCCACCGTCGTTCGCATGGCCGGAGTATAACATGCATGTGCATGCATGAAATATATTAATTAAATCAAAACTCAACATCCCATCGAGACCGCGCTGTCATCCTGAGGCAGCGGAGTTGCTCGCGAAGCGAGCGACGCCCAATGAAGGATCTTTGTATCTCGCCTCGACGCCGTCATCTGCACTGCCAGTGAGTCCATAGGTCCTTCGGCCGCAAAGAGCGCGGCCTCAGGATGAGAGTGTTGGGGAAAATATCAAAGAGGGACTACCGCTTCAGCAAATCCACCGGCTCGTTCACATCCGTCACCCGCAAATACTTCGCCAGTGCCGGATATTTTTTCGCCACCGCCTCGTACATCGCGTAGGCGACATTTCGGTATGAGATGTGCCCAGCAGGCCCCGTGCGCAGCTCCGAGATATAGACCACCTCGGCGAAGTCCATCTTGAACAGCGTGCGTTTACGGAATCCCAAGGGAATGGCGTACTGCGAATTCGCCTCGGCCTCCGAACCTTCGCAGCGCGCCAAAGTTTCGACTGCTGCGGCGGTCCTCTGCATCACGGCGTCGTAGGTGGCCCGCGTGCCCGCCGGCTCCAATTCTTGCGGCGCATCGTAGCCGTGCTTGGTCGTAAACTCCTGTCCAATCTGGATGCAGCGGCGATGGCGATGCATGTCGCGGAAGCCGCCGATATCCATCAGAATGTCGAAGCGGAACTGCTGCCCGGCGCGGAAGGCGCGGAGCATTTCATCGTGGCGGCCGCGATGGCGCAGGCCCATGTCCACAATCTCGCGCCGAATCGCCTCCCCCGCAGCCTCGACCGCCATGCGGATCTGACGGTAAGGATAATGGCAGTGCTCATAGATGAGGGTTGCTGCGAGCTCCACTGTCAGCGCGTCTTCATCTAGAAGATCGACCACGGGAGCGGGCGAAATGGGCAAATCTCCCATCAACTCCGCCGCAACTTGCCTAAGTTCGCGCCGGGTTTCGATCTCATACGGATTGGCGTCGGCATATTTCACCAGGGTCGGCGCCACCCGAACTTCTTTCAGCAATTCTTGGGCGGCGCGTTCTCCCAACTCCGGCGAAACCGCGCGAATTTTCTCCACCAGCTCCCGCAGGTTTTCCTGATTCACGTTGTAAGCGGGCGAGACCGCCGCGTTCTTAAGCAACTCCCCGAGATGCCGCACTTCTTTATGAGTATGCGAGAGCAGATGGGAGACCTGCGACTCCAAGGTGCGCGCGTTGACGATCTCTCCCAGAGAAGTGTTCGACGCCAGGGGCAGCAGATAGCGCGAGATGTCAAAGGCTCGCGCCCGCAGGGTACGGTCGTAAGCTTCCTGCTTCATGTCGTCGGGCTTCGGCGTGGTGCTCGCCAGGTACTCAAACATGCGCTGGGAAAGCGATTCGTACTCGGTAAAGAGATTATCGACCGCTTCGCGGTACATCTCCTGGGCGGAGCGCAGACCCGCTCCCACATGGGCATCGCCAAAATCGGGCACGAAGTACCCGCTCTTGCGGAAGTCCTGATAGCGGGTGGAGCGCTCCTGCCCATCCCAGCGCTGCTCATCGGCGACCGCGATGGCCGCCAAAATCGAAAGCCGCTCGATGGCCAGTGCGATATGCGCCAAGTCGGCAATCGACCGGTGCCCGTACTGAAAATAGAAGGTATTAAGAAATTTCTCCGCCTTCTGCTGGCTCATCTCCCGGAGGGATTCCTTCATGGAGAGCGCCGAGCGCGAATACTTGGCCATGGCGTAGGCCTGGACTTCGGGTTCCGCGCCGTAGACCGCGAATACCTCGACCGCGGTTTTGTCGGGTTGCTGGTTGCTCAACGGATGAATGATCTCTATTGTCTCAGGCATAAAACTTGGGACCCCAGTCAGGCAGAACAGGAATCTTTAATATACTTCCAGCGGACGCAATCGTGAAAGTTGGCGCAACTCCAGCTGGGCAGCGGGTACAATCGGTCTGATGAAAAGGAAAACATGGAGAGCGATTGTTGAAGCCGGCTTCATTATCTTTCTCTTCTACTCTAATCTGCTCATGGGAGAATTTGAACGCTCGGGCATGGCGAGGGGGAAAGGCCTGGTTTGGGCGCTCGCAGACATCTTTACCGTTGCCAATTTTGAGATTGCCGCCATAGCGGCGGTGATTGGTTATATCCTCGTTGAATTCCTGCGTACTAGACTATAGCGTCTGCTTTCACAACTATAAGGAGAAGGCATGTCTTTAGCACAACGCGTTGCGCTGGTGACCGGCGCCTCGCAAGGAATTGGCCGCGCCTGCGCTTTGAAGCTGGCTGCGGGGGGCGCCGCCGTGGCGGTTGCTGCCAGAAATCAGGAAAAGCTGAACGACGTAGTGCAACAGATCACGGCAGCAGGCGGAAAAGCTGTCGCCTTTCCCATGGACGTTGCCGACGAAGATCAAATCAAGTCGGCGATCAAGGCAGTTCTGGCGCAATTCGGCAAGATTGATATCCTGGTGAACAATGCCGGCATTACCCGAGATCAGCTCGTCATGCGCATGAAGCGCGCCGACTGGGACGCCGTGCTCAACACCAATCTCACTTCCGCGTATTTATGTATCCAGCAGGTCATCGGATCCATGCTCAAGCAGCGCTGGGGGCGCATCATCAACGTCGCCAGCGTATTCGGGCAGACGGGGCAAGCGGGCCAGGCCAACTATGCGTCATCCAAGGCGGGATTGATTGGTCTAACCATGGCCATCGCCCGCGAAGTTGGCTCGCGCAGCATCACCTGCAATGCCGTGGCTCCGGGATTTATTGAGACCGCGATGACTTCCGGTCTGAGCGACGACTTCAAGCTAAGTGCCACCAAGATGATTCCGCTCGGGCGCGTCGGAACACCTGACGAGGTGGCGAACGCCGTTGCCTTCCTCGCTTCGGAAGACGCTGCCTACATTACTGGGCATGTCCTCAATGTAAACGGCGGGATGCTGATGGGGTAGCCAGACCTGGGGTAGCCAGACATGGGGTAGCCAGACAATGACCACAGAGGGCACAACAGGGGCGCGCACCATGAAAGTCCCCACACCGCGTGACGCCTCCTCCGTGTACCCAGTGTCCCCTGTGGTCAAGGACCTGGTCTTAGCCCAAGCTGACTCGCCAGCACAAATCGCTCAGGTTCGCGAACTGTTCCTGGAGTATGCGAAATCGCTTGGCTTCAGTCTCTGCTTTCAAAGTTTCGATCAAGAACTGGCGGAACTTCCCGGCGACTACGCTCCTCCCGCAGGCCGTCTGCTCTTGGCGGAATACAAGGGCGAGCCGGCAGGATGTGTGGCGCTTCATAAATTGGACGCGAAAATTTGCGAGATGAAGCGACTCTACCTGCGCCCGCAATTTCGCGGAAAAGGACTCGGCAGGGCTTTAGCGGAAACGGTCATTGCCGAGGCGCGCGGCATCGGCTATCAGCGCATGCGTCTGGATACGGTCGAACCTGCGATGAAAGATGCGGTAGGTCTCTATCGCCAACTCGGATTCAAAGAAATCGCACCGTATCGTCCGAATCCGATTGCAGGCGCCATGTACATGGAACTGGAACTGTATGTCGCCTCGAGTTCGCTGAGAGGCTGAGACTTTATCGGTTTCCCTTTCGGATCGACGCAGTAAAGCTATGAATCAAAAAATGGCAGCAACCGAAAAAGTCACAGGCTCTCAGCGGAGGCGTTCGTGGAATCCCACCCTAGCGCAGAAAACGCGCTAGGATGGAGCCGCCCAAACACTGCGCCCGCTACCATTTCTGTTGTATATTGCTCGCTGCTTGAACCAGCCGTGGGAGGGCCATCGATGGCCACCGTGTCCAAACTTCTTCGGCAAGGCTTTCGCGCGTTGCCGTCCGATTTCACGGCGGCAAAACTCAGACTACACAGTTCCTATCGGCTATCCCTGATTAAGCTCAATTGGAGGTTGCGAACCTTATGGAGAGACGAAGATTTCTGAAAACCGCTGTGGCTTCTACGGCATTTTCTGTAACACCTTTCCTGCAGAAACTGGATTTCCTCGCAACAGCGTCCTCAGATGCCGATGCAGGACCAGCGCAGCCCCACCCGAACCCAGTCAATTATGGCAGGCCCTTCGAGCCGCCCACGCGCCCAGCCTTCCTCCCCTTGCCGCCCGGCGCGATCGAGCCGCAGGGTTGGTTGCGCGACTGGTGCCTCACCGCTCGGGACGGCTACACCGGGCACATGGATGAGTTCGATGCCGCTTTCAAGCAGGCGTGGGCGTCAGACTTCACTCTGACTGGCGAAAAGCTGCGCTTCTGGGACAAAGGATCGTGGCCGCTCGAGGGCGGCGGGTACTGGTTCGATGGCTTGGTGAAACTCGCCTATGCCCTGCACGACGATTCTCTGCTGCAGCAGGCGAAAGCGCGGCTGGATGTGGTCGTCAATCATATGAACGCGCAGAGCATTCTGTTCATTTGGTGGCTCAACCGGAACAAGGCTGCGGATATGTCGGAAGAGGAAGCCGGCTATTCCGAGTGGTGGCCGCAATGGTCCAATGGGTTCATGGGGCGATCATTGGCCGCGTACTATGCGGCTTCCGGTGACCCGCGCATTCTGCAGGCGCTCGAGTGGGCCTACGACTCCGACTACAACTGGTTGCGCCGAAGGGGCGCGCAGACCAACATCTATGCGGCGTTCGAGACCTACACCTGGACCGGGAACAAGAAGATCCAGGCTTCACTGACCGAACTGTTTGACAAGCGCGTCAACAAGAACATGCCAGGGAAGCCGGTGGAAATCGGCATGCCATTTTCCATTGTCATGCCCGATGACAAGAGTCCCTGGTATGAACAGGCTGGGCACTACACCTACAACGATGGCGGCTGGGTTACTTCCGACAAGGTGCACGGCGTAATGTTCAACGAGCTTTCCAGTCCCTGGGCGCTCGGCTATTTGTGGACCGGCAAACGGGAGTTTCTCGACGCGGTCAGCCGCTACTACGACAAAGTTGATCGGGACAGCATGCAGCCCTATGGCGTATTGGTTGCCGACGAGTTCTGCGGACCGACGGGCGCGGCGCGGGGGACGGAAACCTGCAACGTCTCCGCATACATGTGGAGCCAGATGGAATTGTTGCGGATCGGCGGGCAGGCGGTGATGGGAGACCGCGTGGAACGCGCATTTTTCAATGCGGCGCCGGCAACAGTATCGCGCGACTTCACGAAGCATATCTACATGCACACGGCCAATCGCATAACCCCGGCCGGCGGAGAGCGCGACTACAAACGGACCCATTGGCCGTTGTGCTGCACCGCTTCGCTGAACCGGTTTCTGCCCAACTACGTGACGCACATGTGGATGGCAACTTACGACAACGGGCTGGCGGCCACGTTTTACGGTCCCTGCAAGGTTTCCGCGCTGGTAGCCGATGGCAAGTCCGTCGAGTTGACGTGCCAGACTGACTACCCCTTCGGCGAGAGCATCGAGATTGCGCTCCAGCTTTCGCGCCGCTCAAACTTCCCGCTCTCTTTTCGCATTCCGGGATGGTGCAAGAATCCCAGCTTGGCGGTGAACGGGATTCCTGTCGACGCGACGCCAGACGCACACGGTTTTGTGCGTATCGACCGACGCTGGAAATCGGGCGATAAAATTAGTTTGAAGTTTCCCATGTCGGCACGCGTGGCTACGGGGCATGACGCGAATGCCGGAGACGCGCCCTATGCTGCGGTCTATTACGGGCCGCTCTCCTTCGTGCTGCCGATTGCTGACCTGAAAGACGAGAACACGCCAGACCCGGCCGCTCGATGGAAATACGCGCTGGACACGACGGGCGAGCAGTTGGGTTCAGGCATTACCGTCGAACGCGAAGCGATGCCTGCCCGCTGGAACTGGCCGCTCACGTCGCCGCTGAAATTGCGCGTCCCGGTGCAGAGTCTGGAGTGGGACGGCAAGGTTCTGCCCGGCAAACCCGCCGCTGAAAGCGGGCAAGCGCCGGAGAGCATCGCGCTGGTTCCTTTCGGGTGCACCAAGTTTCGGGTCGCGCTGTTGCCGATCACGGAGCGAACGTACAAACGTGCGGGCATATAGCCATGTGCACCAGAGCCTGGCCCTGGGGTGGTCGAAGGGTTCGCGCCCCTGGGGTCAGGGAGAAGAAAGGGACCCACACCGAATCGAGCATTGGTCGGTCACGCGCCCTTTTGTCGGGCCGTTCACAAAAAGGTAGTCGCCGCCTGGTCCTGATCTGCCTTAGCCACCCGACTAGCTTCGGGTATCGCGGCAGGTTCCGGGTTTATGGTCTCCCCACGAACCCGACAACACGCTGGGAGTGACGATTCGAAAAGCGCCATCGCGAACCCATTCGATTTCGCTGAGGCCGAGCTTCCAGGAATCCACCGGCCCGAGGACCCCGGAACGATACCACTTGTCTTGCCACTGGATAATCTCTCCCGCGAACCCCAAATCCGCTGCCTTGCCATGGAAGTTCAGGTCGTAGAGTTGAGCGTCATTCTTCAGAAAATTTGTGGGATCGTCCGAAACTACGTAATGCCAGTTCGCCAACATGATCCATTGGCCGGTTACCGGGTGTTTCATCACGGTTAAGCTCTCGGCGGTATCCGCTCCAAACTCGCTCAAGCAATCCAGCGTGTATCCTCCCATGCGGCCCGGCGACACGCGCGGGAATTTTGCGCATGGCTGCAGCACTTTCCAATTCACCAGATCGTGGGATTCCGATACATATGCTCCCGGACAGGCTATCCACGCTCACCCCGGTGGTGTACATAAGCCACCTGCCGTGCGCTTCATCACGAACCACATTCGGGTCGCGGCCGGGAACGCCCAAGCCCTTTACCGGATCGGATACCTTGGTCCACCGCGTGAGATCGTCCGAAGTTGCCAGACCGATGGAGCAGTCATCGCCACGGGAGTCCACCGACTTGGCGAACGATCCTCGCCGGTCATATTGCAGGGGGCGCGCAGCGTGAACGCATGCTGCGTAATACATGTAGTAGCGACCATTCGCTTCGAGGCAGAAGGGCGCCCAGATCATGTCTTCATCAAAAGTATTTTCGCGCTCCGAAGCGTGTAACACGTGGCCGCGGAAGTCCCACGACACCAGATCGCGGCTGATGCTCCAGGAAAGTGTTTCTTCATTCCCGGAGTACATCCACGAAAGTCCCGTGGTTCCGCTGATTGAGTACAGGTGCCACCATCCGTCGCGCCGTACGAACGTGTGATCCTTCACGTACTCTCCGGGCGGAGCGTATCTGCATTGCGTGGGACCGGCAGGGCTGGGCGAGGGTAACGCTGCAACCAAGGAATCCCCAAGCAGGGCCCCGCAGGCAGCGGCACCCGCGAGTTTCACAAAATTTCTACGGTGCATTCAACTCCTTTCGAACTTGTGCTAAACGCGGAAGCCATTCAACTTTTATGAACTTTCAGTGGTTTAAATCGCAACACGCACAGGAGGCGAGACAGCGCAATTTCCCCATTTATCCCGGTCTTGGATACCACAACTACTTCGCCGGGTGGGGCTTGACCCCTGACCAAGTCCAGCCGCGTATCTTCCAGCCGCCCGCTTCGGCGTGCAGGACGAAGGTCATCTGTCCTTCCTCCGCCATCGCCCCGCCGTGTTCCTTGTAAAGGTAGGTCGTGGGAATGATTACGTACGCCGCATCTCCCTCAATCTCGGTTCGCGTGGGCGCGCCATATTTCACGATCCCGTCCGACACTCCTGTGGCCTGCGCATGCTTGTCATAGTCAGCCGCCCAATTCTGGGCAGCATGAGGACCGAGCCAGTGGTGAGGAGCGAACTCGTCAATAATGCTGATGTCGCCAATCGAGTAGGCGGCGTAGGCGGACTTTGTATCGCCGGCATTGAAGCCGTCGATGAACTGACGGATGGGTGCAGTCACATCCGGGGCCGCGGCCCATAGTCCGGAAGGAACCAGTAGAATGCTCACGAGCAATGCAAACGTTATTTTTCTCAAGGGCCTTTTCCTGGGATTGCAGAGAATTGGCAGCGGATGTTCCCAAGACTCGCATGCTAGTTCCTCCGAGTCAATGGGAGTGTCCTCCTTCGGCACTGATTGACCACCCAGGCCGGACTGCTCCGCAACCTCCGAACCGGGATTGCTCAGAATTGACCCGCTCGTGATCCAGAACCCGTTTCGGGATTGCCCGCTGCCGCATCCTGCAAAAATATGATGTCGCTGCTGAAGGGCTTCGGCAGTGTGATGGCCAATCCGGTTCGCATCAGGTCTTCACCGCTGGCTTGATGCGCGGCTATCGAACCGTCCTCGGACCACAGCCAGTAATTTGCTTTTGAGTCGAGTCCCTTCAATTTCACCAGTTGCCGGCTGTCTGGATTGTTCGGCCGGAATATATAAGTCGCGCCCTTTTTGCTGGCTGGGTCGAAGTACTCCATGCCGTCCCAGATCTTGTCGTCTGGCCGAGGCAGGATGTGGTAGAGGTTGGCGGTTCTCACCAGCGGCCTGATTTTCGTTTTGTAAGTGTTCACGGCCCGCTTAATCTGCAGTTTCTGCGCGTCGCTCCAGTGCGGACCGCCATTCCCGCCGTTCGGCGCATCGGGATGCCAATAGGGGGCGCCGAGCGACGCCGAACGGAATTCGTAAACTGAACCGGTTGCCTGCCAGTCGCTCCAGGAACCGGAAATCGTCGCGATCTGCATGGGGTGCAAGGCATAGGACGCATCCCAGAAGGCGCGACGCGAATCGACCGGGTAGTAACGGTCCTGATTTTGGATCTTTATGGCGCGCTTCATGACCCCGAAGTCTTTAATGCGTCCGCCGTTAGCGCAATTCTCGTAAGAGAAATTCTTTACGTTGGCATAGAGCCAGTCGATGACCTCGTAGAAGCCTTTGGTTTGCCAGTAGCCGAGATCCTCCGCATAGTGCGCGCGGCTGCCCGGACCTGCGCCGCCGGTCTGCAAAACGAGTCCATTGGTGCCGTCGGTGCGATAGAAATCGACATCGAATTTGTCGTAGAGATACTTGGCGTCATCCTCGCGATGCTGCATTCCTTCCGGCGTCGTCATGGGGGGATTGTGGTTCCAGTACAGCCCGAAGCGCATTCCGTGTTGGTGCGCGTAGTCGCTGGCGGCGAGCATCCCCTTGGGCCAGAACTTGGAGTTCCCCACGGGCGGATGGGGTTGATGGTGGGTGTCGCCTTCCCACCAATTGATATCGATGACTACATCCTCGAAACCGAGCGGCGCAATGTCATCGATCAACGGGTAGTACTTGGTTTCGGTTGGTTGCCAACTTCCCTGTCCCTGGCCGGTCGCGGCGAAAGCGTTCCACTCCACCTTGGGATAACCGGCGTCCTGGCGCAAGATCGCCGGCATGGAATGGTTGAATAAATATTGGTGCAGGCTGTTGGCGGCATCATCGAGGTCGCCCTTGTAAGCGCCAATGAAACCTGGCGGCACCTCGAAGGTTTCGCCGGCGGCCAGATCGGTTTTGAAATTGTCGCTGTTGCCGGCTTTCACATGAGCGCCGGCGGGCGCGTTGTGCGCCGAGATGGCGATGCGTCCAATGCTCCACTCCCAACCCAGGTAAACGCCCTGTCTGCCGCCCGCATCGATGACTGCCAACGGAATGTAATCCAGGTCCTCCGAGATGGCGATGTCTTTGCGGTAGTTCGCGGCGAGCGCGTCGTGATAAACGCCGACGGCGTCGGGAACACTGCCGTCATCTTTGATGGTCCAGACGCTCGCTTCCTGGCCCGGCCCCGAAACATGAACGTCCAGACTCTCCTGCTCGTAGATCGTCACCACGCTATCCGACTTATTGACAATGAACATCGAATGATGCACCGGGCCCGGACCTTCATGGGCCTGCCAGACCGACCTCAATTCCAGGGAGGGATTCGCGCTGGTAAAGACTACCGTCAACTTGACGCCGTCACTCTTGTCGATGGTTGCGTTGCTATAGGTCCACGCCGGGGTGATCTGCTTTCCGGCGACATCCACCCGGTCAAGCAAGGGGAAGACCGATGGAACCCTGGTCCAGTTCCATCCGTCCGGCCCGCTGAGTTCGTAGATGCACAGCTTTTGATCGGAACTGACGCCCACTTCCAGCTTGGTATCGCCGGTGCGGAGGCCCCACTTTTCGCGTGGTTCGGACGGGCTCGATGCTGAATTTGTTCCGCTCACACCCTGCGCCAATCCATTCGCGATGGCAACCTCAACGCTGGCCAAATTCATCAGAACGAACATAACGACGGAAAGCGTTCTCCGACTTTTCATGCCTAAGAGCTCCTTATCAATCCCACACTTGGCGCGCTTGAGATAACCCATCCCTTCGCTAGCGTCCGTAGCTTACACCCGGCTCGAGCCGAAATCATATCCACGCGCCAAGATGTTGGCGAAGAACCGCCTTCCGCTAGTTAAACGGGCGGGTTGGGCGAAAACATCGGTGGTCAAAATTGACCAGCTTGCGTTCGAGCGAACGCAGATTATGTACGCATGAAAGTTTCGGAGAAGCAAGCCTTGGCGGTTCGGTGTCCCACTTGTGGTGCCAAGCCTGGGGAGAAGTGTGAGTTGAGCACCGGCCAACCGCGCACCGAGCCCCATCGGGATCGACGACTGGCTGCTGCGGAGAAGTAGGGTTTCGCAGCCAAGACGACATTATTCGCGCTACCATCGCGCGAATCGCTCAATCATTCGTGGGAATTAACAATTTAGTTCAGGGGCGCGGTTGACGGGTCGGTCAGAGCGATTAATTTTCCGGGCGGATAATCCTCTTCTCGAAGCGGAGTCTCGGGTTCGGGATTGATGACCGTCAGTATCTGACCACTGACAACTCCTCGAAGCAACAAGCGGTCTCCCTCGACCGAGACCACTCTGTACCGTTCTCCGAAGATGGATGCCTCAGGTTCTTTCATCTTGGAATTGGATGCGCGATTTCATGCGAGCGATGCTCTGGTTTTCTGCGCCAGGCAAGAAACTCAAGATGAACTGATTGTCGAACGCCAAGGCAGGCGACTGAAGGAAGGCGGAGGCTGAGCCGGCGCGGTTCAGGGGTTCCCCTACACGGGCTGCGATAGCTATGCCCGAGTCTTTTTCAGCAGCTCATTCACTTTGAACATTACTTCAAAAGCATCGGCGACGTAGAGCACGTCAGCTTTGCCGCGCGCCCAGCCACAATTGGGATCGAGATTAATGGCGCGGCGCTCGTTGATGAACCGCCAGCCGACTACGTGTGGCTCTTCTCCATGACAACACGTAGACAGGCCTTTGGGATGACGCGGAGTGGAACCGGTCTGCCCCACCTGATTCAAATGGGTCATGAATCCCAGCACAGCCTGGTTCTCCCCACTCAGATCAACCAGCGATTTGCTGCCACCCAGCGATGCGCCTGACAAACGAAGAAAATCGAGGATGCGGGTTTCTGCCTGGTCGGGGTGCGACTTTCCGTCAGGCTGCTTCTTGGTCCAGCCGGCGCCGGCCACGAAAAGTAATGCGGCATCCGGGCGAATGGTTTGGGTATCGCTCTTGGGTGAGCGGATTCCAGTGACCGTCGTGCGCCGGGCCTCGGGAGGCAGAGGCACGGCGATTTCCTCGATGGCCGCTTTTCCCGAGGGACCGCAATAGGCGTCGTGGCATCCCGCATCGAGCAACAGGATCCATGGGCAAGCATCGCGCTGGAATACGCCTTCGATCCGCTGGCGATAAAACCAACGAGTGGCGCAGACCGCGCCATCCACGACCTGGACCGAAGTAACGTGGGTATCCACGCGGCCGTTCAGGCGCTGCGCCAATCCGGGCAGGGCGCGCAAAAAGCGGGCCGTTGCCGGCGCGAGAATCAAGTCAGCGGCAGCGGCGCGGCACAACGCGTCGGCTGCCAGCAGGTCGCTGGCGAAACGCGGCTGGGCAAACTCCAGCCCCACGACGGCAAGCTGACGTTGCGCGCCGCTATTCGCGACTGAATCCGCAGCCGCTTGCACCTCGCGACCTATCAGGCCAATGGAGAGCGCCGCATTCAGCTGGCGGGCTAGCTCGACTGCGCCACCAAGAGCTTCGAGCGCTGCCTTGGGCAGCCCATTACCCGATTCGTCGAGGTGCGCCAGCAGCAAAATATTCTTGATCATGATCTCGTCCTTCTTGTCCCTAGGCTTTCCCGGCCTCTATCCACTGCACAATCTCCTCCGCAATTTCGTCGGGGGACAAATCTTTGACGATGCGGGTCTGCCGTTGCTGTCGGGGTGGACTAGCGCTCACATAGTGTATGGATTGCGGAGCGGGCGGGACGGTTTTAGCGCGCTGCAAGGCGGGCATGATGGCGCGCATGTTGGCCATCCCGATCTGGGGGTTATTGCGCGGTTCGGGAAGATTGCCAGTTGCCCAGCCCAGCAGCGCGGGTGGCCCCTGGCACAGCGACACCTGGTGACGGCCGCCTTCGATACGTTCGAGAATTTCGAACGAACCGTCAGGCTGAACGGTGAGCTGATCCACTCCTTGAAATTGATCCAGAATCCCGAGCCGTTCGCCGATCAATTGCAGGGTGACGCCGGCGCCGCGCGAAGCCGACTCCCACCCGCCAAACAGGAGCAGTCGCGCGCGGTCGAGCCCCGCAATGGACTGGATGGCTTCGGCGAGAAACGACGCGTTGGCGTGCGCATCGGTAAAGCCGCTGGCCGGCCCATCGACAGGAACAAGTTCAAAACTGACCTTTTGGGCAATGGTCATCATCACCTGTTGCAGTTTGGATTTTGGACCCAGGCTGACCAGCCACACTTTGCTTCCGGGGGCGTGCGCCGCGAGATTTGCGGCCTCGTAGAGCGCATGTGCGGCCCAGGGATCGAGCACCGCCGGGAGCATCATTTCGTTCTTGAGAGCGGGACCGGACGCGGTCTCGATGGGTTCAAGAGTCTGCAGCGGATCGGGCACGACGCTGCCGCAAACCACGATGTGGTATCCCTGACTCATGCCGGCAATTCTCCTCTTCGGGAAATTTTCGTTTCTGGAATTCAATTCAGGGCTGAATGCAAGCCACCGGCCCCGGCGCGGAACTCGATATTGATGGTTTCTTCAGCATGGCAATTCCACAGGCAAGCTCCGCAGAAAATGCATTTGTCGCGGTCAAACTGAGGGACGCCATTGTCGCCGCGAGAAATCGCCTGGCCAGAACACATTTCCACACAGAGCTTCGGTTCGCACTGGCGGCACACATCGGGGCGCAGGAACACCACGTGGTTGGCGTATCCGGGCGGCGCCTGCACGCTCCCGCCGGTCAGCAGGGCGTCCTGCTGAGAGACCAGCAATCTTCCATCGAATGGAATTTCCGGCCAGCCGCAGCGGTTCATGATCAGGTCATGCAAGGGCAGGCCGCGCTCGGCAGCGTCTTGTTTCAGTTTCTGCAATTCCGCCGGAGGAATGCGCGCGCCAAAGCTCTCGTCAAGAGATGAGCTCCTTTTTCTGGCGGCTGGCGAGGGAATCACCACGCGGCCGCCGGTAAAGCCTGCGAGCGCCATTCCGATGAGGCCGCTGACCAATCCGTGCGCGAACCCGTTGCGCGAGTCGGCGGCAACCTGAGATTCGCGTTCGACCCAACTGTCGCGGCGGCGCCGCACATAGGAGTCTTCCAAATTCTGCCGGGTGAAGGGTCGTTTTTGCTGAAGCAGGTCCGTCACGGCCTCGGCGAGTTGCGCGCCTGTGGTCCAGGCTTCATCAACCCCGGACCCGGAGAGAACGTTGGTGCTGCCAGAGCCTTCGCCGATACGGGCGTAACCATCTCCCGCGAGAAAAGGCTCGCCGTCGCGTCCCGACTCCTGCAACGATTTCGCGCCCCAGGACTTCAACACTCCACCCTGCAAATGGCTCCACAAATAAGGATGCAGCAGGAAATGCTGCAAATAACGATAGCCGGTCCGTACCGGACTGTGGAACCACGAGGGAATGAAAATGCCCACCGAGGCCAAACGGTCCGGGTGAACATAGAGGAATCCGAAAATTTCCGGCTCTGGAAAGCCGAAGGTGTGCAGCACCGTTCCCGTTTCTAACCCGCAATTTTCAGGAAGCTCAATCACCATCTTCATGCCCAACGCCCACTCGGAGTGATGATGCCCAGGGGGCAATCCAAAGTGTGCATCGAGGCCACGGCCGACGGCGCCGACCGGCCCATCGCCCACAACCGTCAGTGCCGCGCGAATGTCCATGCCTGGCATGAATCCATCTTGCGGCGTGCCGTCGACGGCTGTGCCCTGATCCGCCAAACGTATTCCTCTCACGCCCTCGTCTTCGATGAGCGGCCCACTCACCGGTGTGCCGGGCCATATCTGAAGCAAGCCCGAGGCGGTGAGTTGCTCGCCTACCCATTGATTAAATTGTCCGAGGGACATCACGAAGCCGTCATGCTTCTGCAGAAAACTTGGGATGAGGGGCAATTCGACAGCGTCTTCACGGAAATGAATGAGAGAGGCGAACATCCGAATCAGTTTGTCGGCGGCGCGCAGCGCCAACGAACGATTGCTGGCCCCGGCGGGATCGAGAAGATAGACTAACTTCTCTTTCTTGACCGGAGTGGCCATGGGGATTTGCGTAACGTCGAGGCCGGGGAAGCTACAGCGAATGCCGCGCCCCCGCGTCACCGCTCCTGAAACGCCGAAGCCCAGGCCATCCGCGCGCTCGTAACAGATCACCTGCAGCGGCGCGCCCGGCAGGCAACCGCTCTCCAGCCGCGGGGAACCGTCCGGGTTCAGCAAGCTGCGCGAGAGCGTAGTGAGAAAACCGCCCATCGCCGGACCAAAGCCGACACAGGCAATATCCACATCCATGTGCTGCCGCTCCACGGTAGCAGCCGGCTCGGGCGTTCCGGCGCTCATACGGGGTAATCCAATACTTCCGGGATCATCAGTTTCGATACCGCTTCGGCGGCGCGATCTTTCGCCAATCGGGCGCCCGTCATGCAGGTGTCCAGCTTGTTGTGCAAGATCAAGAACTGTTCGGCGCCATTGCACTTCGCGCAAGGCCCAGCCTTGGCGGGATGCGAACCGTCAGCGCCGACGACGTTGGTGGCGCAAGCCGCGATCCCCGGGATCAGGCCTTCGAGAGCGTCGAGTTCATCCTGCCGATAGCAGCCGCGGTAGCCTTCTTCATCCCAAGCGGGGTGCCGGTTGTAGCCAAAGACGAGTTCCGCGCAAATGCGCGCGACTTCGCCACCGGCACGCGCGGTCTGGACATGGCAAAGATCAGTCAGAAAATTGACCAGCCCGGCCAGGCCTTCGGCCACCGAACTATCCTGACAACCGCCGCGCTCCAGTTCCAAAACATCCAGGATCTGGCAGCGTGCAGCCAGCAGCCAGCAAAGCGCGTCAGCCAGTGGGAAGGTGACGCCCTGCCGCGCACTTTGATACAGCTTGCCGCCGTCGCTGTCGGTGGAGTGCTGCAGCCGCTCCAACGACCAAATCCACATAGTCATCGCCGTTGCCAAGGTGCACGCGCCGGTGCCGGGATGGTCCGATGCGATGCCGCGCATTTCCCGGATCCAACTACGGAACTGGGCAAGAAACAGCGGGTTCGTCATGGTCACCGAAAGCTGGCGCCGCTGCACCGCCTCAGGCCCTTCGTAGGTCGCTTCGAGCTGCGCGTCCATCCACTTGTTGCCCAGGAAGCCGGGGCAGTCTTCCGTGATTCCGTAGCCGCCCATAAGGCTCACGGCTTCGCGCATCATCTGCGCACCCCAACCCGTGTTCCAGAGCTTGGCCGCGGGGCACAAAATATCCGCAGCAGCATCGAGCGTCACAAAGCGGAGCAGAGTATCCGATTGCAACTGGGCTCGGAGAGGATCGCCTGGCGCCAGCCGGAGAAGCGCGGCAGCTTCCTCGGAAACCTGCCGCAAGAACTTAGCTTTGGCGCGCCCGCCGGTCACGCCACGCCCCTCCAGGATGTGGCCGGCTGCCCGCTCGAGTGGATCCAATTCGTCAAATGCCCGGGCCGCTGCGAATGCCAAAGAGGAACTCGCTTCGCCGGTGGCCCAGATATCTACCAGCCGGTGCAAGGCATCTTCGCGAGCTTGCAATCCCATCTCGTGGCGTACCGAGCCGGGAGTGGCAGTGGCAGCGCCGCGGAATCTGCCGCGCTGGTAGCGGATGATCGGTTCCACCGCCGAGAGCAACTTGGCCGCCGTCATCACGCCCACGGTCACACGGGTACGCCGGAACACCGCTTCGATGACTTCGCTGTGACTGTACTTCGGGACTAGGATGCCATCCTTTATGTCATACCCGCCCACGATGCGGCTGGCCGGAACCCGCAAATTGAAGATCGGATCTCCGGTGGAGGAAAGCTGGTGAACCATCTTCCGAGTCGCCGTGCCGCGGTCGAAAATGCCGGGATCGCCTTCTTCCAGAATGACCATGCAGCTGCCTTTGATGCGCTCATCGCCAGAGTCCACGGCAGCGGTCACAAAATTGGCGAATCCGATGTTGGTGATGAAGCGGCCGCGCTTCTCCACTTGCAGGGTGGGCTCTTCCCCAGGCTTCCAATCGACGATGCGCACCTTGCCGTCGAGCATGCCTGTATCCACCCCGACGTAAGGGATGGGTTCGGTCAGGCAGAAAGCTCCGCGCCAGGGCTTGCGGTCCTCCCCCGGTTGGGGAGGAGCCGCGAGCTTCATATAACGATCCTGCTGCTCCGGCGTTCCCCGTTCGTGAATCGGCGCCAAGGCAAGGCAACCGGCAAGACTGGCGGTAGCGGCGCCACCGTCCACCCAAGCAAGCTCAAAAGCTACCAGCGCCAACGCCAGATTCCGTGGTCCTGCAATAAATCCACCCTGTTCTGGATCCATAAAAACCGCCGTGATGCCCGATCGGTCAAAAGCCTCCAGCATTTCAGCCTTGGCAGGAGTCCACTCGTGGGTATTGCGTCCGCCTTGTGCTACCAGGCGCGCCACGGGCCCCCGGGCCACGGCGCGCACCGACTGCACCAGCATCTGGAGGTCATAGCGATCGGCAAATCCCCATTGGATCTGGCGGGCGGCGTCGGACGGGAGAGTACGAAGTGTTTCCAGGTTGGGACGAATGGTAGTGGACATAGACGGTGTCCTTTCGGCGGGCGATGACACCAATCTGTCAAACCTCGGGAGACAGTTCTGTGATTTCGGTCACCTGCGGGTGTGATGCCATCGGTGTGATGCCATCGAAGATGGTGACCAACGGATTTCGAGCGGCCTACGGGGTCAATTGGCTAGCAATCTCTTTAGCCAGCGAAGTCATCAGCGGTCCCCTGGCCCGCAGCCTTGCACCCTGCGAAACCATGCGCCTGAGCAAGGCTTTTCCGTTTTCATCGACAAAACTCACGCTGCTGAGATCTACACTGAATTCGCCCGCGGGGTTGTGGTTGTGATTTGAGATCCAGCAGCGTTCCAGTTCCCCAACCCAATCGCCAGTCAGCTTGCCTTCCAGCCGTAAACTGGTGGCATTGTCTTGTTCTTCCACCGTGATTCGCAGCATCGTCCCCCCTCGCCTTAGGCGATGTGCAGCCACTTGAACGCCGGACGCCGAGCCAGGCGGCGGCCGGTGGACATGCTCGCGAGTGAATAGTCGAACTTGGCCCCACAGCCGCAGCACACCCGATAAGTCCGCCCCCCAATGGTGAATACCCGGCTGAGATTGCTATGACGACAGCCAAAAAGATAATCGAGCGTCCGAATCAAATGTGCCATACGACCTTCTGCTGGCAAGGCCTCTGTCGTGACTTCCATCAAAGCGCCGTTTCCCTCGCATACCAAGGTGCAGTTTCACCGCCAAAACGTAGGATTCGCGGATAGGGCTAAATTATTGTTAACTAAGGTTCGTTTGGGCAGACATCGACGCAGGTTCAGCGCCCGGAACAGTCCGCGCCCAAAGCGGCATTGTCAATGTGACGAATTGTCGCCGGTGGCAACAATTCTTGTCGTCGATGCCCGACCGAAAACAGCTTTCCTGTTGATTCGCCACGGATCGTGACGCTGCCCCAATTCCTTGTTTGGCAGCGTGAATGCTTGCTTCCAAGTGAATGCCATAGCCTGCGGTGGCGAGGCGGCCGCGCAATCTATCGGAATCAGCAGCGGGTAAAGTGCTCGGGGAGCAGGTAACTACTACCACCCGTATGGGTTCGACTCCCAAGGTTCCGGCCAATCCTCCGATTCATCGACTAAGCGGCCGGCCCTCGCCACCGAGATACGGACGCGAGCAGAAGTTTGCGTCTCGACTCGCCTTCGCCTACAGTGGTCTGCGAACCAGCATTCGCACTGTGATCGTTGGAGCCGTTCGATTGAATAGCCTGAAGCGCGCCAAAATTACCGCACTCGGCACTTACGTTCCTCCCCGAGTCCTCACCAACCAACAACTCGAAAAGATGATTGATACCACCAGCGAGTGGATCATGGAGCGCACTGGTATTCGGGAACGCCACCTGGCCGATCCCGGAGTGGCGGCCAGTGATCTGGCGGTGGCCGCGACCAAAGACATGGTGGATCGCTTTGGCGTGGATCTCTCGAATGTCGAAGCCATCATCGTGGGCACCGTCACTCCCGACATGGCATATCCTTCGACCGCTTGCCTGGTGCAGTGCAAGTGCAATATTCCTAACGCCTGGGGCTATGACGTTTCGGCCGGCTGCTGTGGCTTTGTCTATGCTCTTACCGCCGGAGCGAAACTGGTGGAGAGTGGAGCGCATCGGAAGGTACTGGTCATCGGTTCCGATGTGAACTCATCCATGACTGATTTCACCGATCGTGCCACCTGCATAATCTTCGGAGATGGTGCGGGAGCGGTAATGTTGGAGCCTGCCGGCGATGGCGAAGATCTAGGCTTGATCGATTTTGTTCATCAAGTCGAAGGTAGCGGAGGACAATACCTTTACAAGCCGGGAGGAGGCAGTTTGCATCCCGCCAGCCACGAAACCGTGGATCAGAAGATGCACTTCATCCACCAGGACGGACGCAACGTGTTCAAGTATGCCGTGCAAAAAATGGTGGAGGTCAGCGAGCGCGTGCTGGCCAGGAATAAATTAACCGTAGCCGACATCGACTGTTTCGTTTCCCATCAGGCAAACCGGCGAATCATCATAGCGGCGGCAGAACGCCTGAAGATGCCGCTGGAAAAAGTCATCATTAACATTGATCGCTTTGGCAATACCACCGCCGGCACCATCCCTCTGGCCATGCAAACCGCGCTCGACGATGGCAAGCTCAAGAAAGGCGACACGCTGCTGATCGCATCGGTTGGAGCGGGCTTTACCAGCGGGGCGACACTTCTAAAGTGGGCGTTCTAGCGGCAATCTTCTGAGATCTGGTGCATCAGGCCGCTCGCTTGCGGGCGCTGAACGTCAAAGCGGAACCACGCATTTCCGGCTGGAAGTTTTCATAGCCCGAAGCTGCCAAGTAGCCGTCCATCTCAGGAAGTTCGAATACGTGCAGGCCGTGATTCTTAAGACTCCACTCGCGCACCCGGCGATACTTCAGGATGCCGCCATCCCCCGCCCCAAAAGTGAAGACTGAGAGAATGGCTGCCGGCTTCATGACGCGGGCCATCTCGCGCAGGGCAGTCACCGTATCCGCAAAGAGATGAAGCGAGCCGCAACAGAGGACCGCGTCAAAAACGGCGTCTTCGAATGGCAGGGCTTCCACTCTTGCCCGGGCGAAATGCACGTTGGGAATGCCTTCGTTGGCGACGTAAGCCGCGCCTTGCCGAAGCATCCCCATGGATACGTCGATCCCGAACACTTCTTTGGTCGGTGAGGCAATCCGCCGCCCGTAGGTGCCGGGGCCGCAAGCGATATCCAGCACGCGCCCCTGGGTTGATTGGATCTTCTGAGTCACAATGCTGACTAGCTGCGGAAGAGATGGGCTGTGGAATCCACCGTAGAGTTTCATCACGGCCGGATACCAGAGATTCGACTCGTAGATGCTCGCCATCCGGTCGATGAAGCGCATTCTTCTTAGTACGGGGTCGGCACTTTGGGAAAGTTCTTCAAGAATGAAATCGGGGATGCCGTCGGTGATGGGGTAAGTCTTGGAACACGTGGAACATTGAAGTGCCCCAGCTTCCCGGAGCAAGAGACGCTTGCATGCAGGGCAGGCGTAGCTTCCGAGTTCGCCAGCTAGGGATACATCGTGTGTCGTATCAGCCTCCGATATGCGGGGATGGCGACTTATCCTGTTGCTTCCGGTTAGTGTCCCTGCCAGTTTTCTACTCCGCGACCTCTGCCTAGGTTCTCCGCGATCTCAGCGGTTTAAGGCTTTGCCTCCGCCGGACGCAATCCCAAACCTTACACCGCAGAGGGCGCTGAGAAATTCCTCACACTTGCAGGCGCACCGTCCGCGACAATTCTAACTCCCCGTGAATCAGCCCGGCGCTCACCTCGGTAGTCTTAAAGCCGAGCCGCTTGGCCAGCGCTTTCATGTTCACGTTCTCGGGGAGGAAGTTAGAGAAAACCCGCTTCATCCTTTCGGCGCGGGCCGCGGCGATACTGCGCTTCATCAGTTCGGTACCCAACCCTAAGTATTGATAGTTGTCGGCAATCACGACTGCCAGGTGCGCGCTCAGTCCGTCTTCGGTCTTCACCATTCGGCTTACGCCAATGATCTGCCTTCCGGTGAGCGGGTCCATGATCTCCGCCACCAGCGCGAGTTGCCGGTCATAATCAATCGAGCAGATTCTCCCCAGGCGCTCATGCGTCGTTCGAGTTTCCAGATCCAGAGGCTTGAAGTAGCGTTGCATCACCGTGTTCTCGGACAGGCGGTCATGGAAGCGCACCAGCAAGGGTTCGTCTTCCGGGCGGATGGGCCGGACCAGCACTTCTCGCCCGTCTTCCAATGTGAACGGCTTGACCAGTTGAATCGGATAAGGCCGGATGGCCGGCTTGGGCAACTTATCTTCATCGGTTCCGGCGTCGTGCAAAACCACTCGAGCATCCAGTGCCAGCAGCCCGTCCGGGGAGGCCAGCAGCGGATTGATGTCGATCTCCTTGATCCATGGCTGTTCGACCACTAACTCGCTGAAACACACCAGAAGTCCTTCGAGCTTCTCCATGTCCACCGGGGCGCGCCCACGCACCCCCTTCAATGCGGTGAAGATTTTCGTCTCCTCCATGAGGTCGCGAGCCAGAACCGTATTCAACGGCGGCAGCGCCAGGGCGCGATCCTTCCATACTTCCACCAACTGTCCGCCAGTTCCGAACAGCAATACCGGCCCGAGTTGGCTGTCAATGCTGCTGCCGATAATCAGCTCATAGCCTTCGAGCTTCGACATCGGCTGCACCGTGACGCCCAGGAAGTGCTGAGCTCCCTTCTTGGTGGTCACCGAAGCTTTGATGTCGTCAAACGCTGCCTTCACTTCATTGTCATTGTGCAGGTTAAGCTTGACCCCGCCCACATCGGTCTTGTGCGTGATGGTCTCGGAATGCAACTTTAGGACAACGGGAAAGCCGATGGCCTCCGCTTTCCGTGCAGCTTCCGCGCTGGTCTTGGCCAGTTCGGTGCGGACCGTCGGAATTCCGTAGGCGGTGAGAAGTCGCTTGGATTCGTATTCGGTAAGAATCGTACGGCCGCTCTCCCGGACCTTGCGCAGTATGCTCTTCGCCAGGGTCCGGTCATGTTCCGGCACACCGTGGCGCGCCGCCGGGGTTTCATAGAGATCTTTCAGGTTGCGGGCATACTTCCAGGTGTAATTGAAGGCCACGGCGGCAGCATCGGGGTACGAAAATGCTGGAATTCCGGCGCGTCTCAGAATTTCCTCGCCTTGCGCTACGTCATCGCCGCCCATCCAACTGGCGAGCACCGGCTTGCCAGTCGAGTGGGCGTAGGGAACAAGATGTTCGGCAATTTGCGTAGGATTGGTCATCCCCTGCGGGGTCAGAACAACCAGCATCCCATCGGTGTTGGGATCCTTGGCGGCGATTTCCAGCGCCTTGGCGTAGCGCTCGGGCTCTGCGTCGCCCAGAATGTCCACCGGATTGTTGTGGCTCCACTGCGGCGGCAAAACCGCATCAAAAGCTTGCATGGTGTCATCGGCCAGTTCGGAGAGTTCTCCGCCGGCTTGGATGAGAGCGTCGGTGGCCAGCACTCCGGGGCCGCCGGCATTGGTCACAATCGTCAAACGCGGACCCCGCGGGCGCGGCTGTTTTGCCAGGACTTCCACGATGTCGAAAAGCTCGCCAATGGTGTTTACCCGCAGCACGCCGCTGCTGCGAAAGGCCGCGTCCAGAACGTCGTCGCTTCCGGTCAGCGATCCGGTGTGCGAAGCTGCTGCCTTGGCCGCTGCCGCGGTCCGGCCAGCTTTAATGACGACGATGGGCTTGCTCATGGAAGCCTCGCGCGCGGCCGAGAGAAACGCGCGGGCGTCGCCGATCGACTCCATATAGATAGCGATGCCGTCGGTGTTTGGATCCTTCCCGAAGTAGTCGATCAGATCACCCCAGCCCACATCCAGCATGGAACCGACTGAGGCGAAACTGCTGAATCCCACCACCTCGCGCAAGCTCCAGTCCAGGACCGCGGTGGCCAGAGCGCCACTTTGGCTGAGAAAGGCTAGCCGCCCCGGCCGCGCCATGCCTTTGGCAAAAGTTGCGTTCAATCCGCTCACTGGGTTCATGATCCCCAGACAGTTGGGTCCCACGATCCGCATCTTGCCCCGGCTGATCTCGCGGATGCGCCGCTCCAGCTCTTTTCCGGCCTCGCCATGCTCCTTGAATCCCGCCGAGATGATGATTGCCGCAGGAATACCGGCATCCACCGCCTCTTGAATGATGTCTGGAACCGTTGCTGCGGGCGTGGTCACCACAATCAAGTCCGGCTGGTTCGGCAAATCACTCAGGCGCGGAAAGGCGGGAACGCCGAGCACAGTGGGCCGTTTCGGATTGATGGGATAGACCGGTCCGCCGAAAGGCGTAGCCAGCAGATTGGAGAGCACAGTTTGGCCTACACTACCGGGTCTTTCCGAAGCTCCCACGACCGCAACCACTTTCGGCGCAAAGACCGCGTCCAGCATCCGTGGCCGAGCCGAAAACACGTCGTGGGCCGGATCGATGATTCCTTCGGGCTGTTTTAGGGTTTCGGAAGGATTTATCGTGGTTGTTGCCATTGCGTGGGCCTCCATGGTCCGCTTGCAGTCCTGGTTAGAAAGTTATTATGGCGCGGCTCTGATGAGAAATAGCCACGGTGAACTATTGCACCCCAAAAGCCGGAGAATCCATTATCGCTGTTTCCTGTAATTCGATCATTTAATTACACTTATGATCCGTTACTGATCCTCCATCAGGACGTCGCCAGTCATTAGTTGACCGCATTTCGTCAGAGTGACGACGAAGCCTGCGGCACGGCGTAGAATTGAGTTCTGCTCGCTTTGAAAATGACTGCTCTGGATAACGAACTTTCGGATCAACCTTCATCCCGGATCCCGGCAGGCGAGCACGCGCCAGCCTCTGAGCCCTTCCGTTTACTGCTTGAGATCAACAACGCCTTGGTCCGAAATCTCGATCTTAGAGAGCTTCTCGCCCAGGTGTCGGGCTGCATTCGCCGCGCTTTGCAACACGACTACTCTAGCCTCTGCCTCTATGATCCGCTGGAAAATCAGTTCACCATTCACGCCGTCGATTTTCCCCGAGGCGCGGGCGCCATCCGGCAAGAACTCACTTTTCCGCCGGAGGATTCGCCTGCGGGGAAAGCCTTCTTTGAGCGCGAGCCGCTGCTGGTCAAACGGCTGGACGCACAAACGTTTCCGTCGAAGATCACTGAAATGCTCATCCAGGACGGCATCCGTTCGGGCTGCTGGCTGCCATTAGTGGGCCGTGAACGCACCCTGGGGACTCTGAACGTCTGCAGCTTCCAGGAGGCTAGGTTCACGCCGGATGACGCAGCGCTTCTCGGCCAGGTTGCAAATCAGGTGGCGATTGCCGTGGACAATGCTTTGGCATTTCGCCAGATCGCGGAACTGAAGGACAAGCTGGCGGAAGAAAAAAGCTATCTCGAAGATGAAATTCGCAGCCAGTACAACTTCGACGAAATTGTCGGCGAGAGTCCGGCGCTGAAGCAAGTGCTGGACCAGGTGAGAACCGTTGCCGCGACCGACTCGACTGTCCTGATTCTGGGAGACACGGGCACGGGCAAGGAGTTGATTGCCCGAGCCATTCACAATCTCAGCCATCGCCGCGATCGCACCCTGGTGAAATTGAATTGTGCCGCTATCCCCACCGGCTTGCTGGAGAGCGAAGTCTTTGGCCACGAAAAGGGAGCGTTCACCGGCGCCATCGCGCAGAAGATTGGACGCCTTGAACTGGCGAACCAGGGCACCTTATTTCTGGATGAGGTGGGCGACATCTCGCTCGAACTCCAGCCCAAACTGCTGCGCGCGCTCCAGGAACAGGAGTTTGAGCGGCTGGGATCCACTCGCACCATCCACGTGGATGTGCGCCTGGTGGTAGCCACCAACCGTAATCTGGAACAGATGGTGGCGGATCGCACCTTCCGGCAGGATCTCTTCTACCGGCTGAATGTGTTTCCCGTCCGGGTGCCTCCGCTGCGCGATCGAGCGGGGGACGTCCCCTTGCTGGTTCATTATTTCGTCAACAAACACGCGCAGCGTATGGGACGGCACATTGAGCGAATTCCCGCCGAAACCATGCGCACGCTCTGCCGCTGGCACTGGCCGGGCAACGTTCGGGAGTTGGAGAATATTATCGAGAGAGCCGTCATCCTGTCTCCCGGGCCAGTGTTGAATGTCCCTCTGGCTGCCTTGGGAACGCCGGCCCCGAGCCTGCCCCGCAGCGCCGAACCGGTGCAGACGCTGCAGGCGTCGGAAAAGGCGCTGATTCTTCGCGCCCTGCGGGAGGCCAATGGCGTGGTCGCTACTACGGCGCTCGCGCTGGGAATGAAACGGACGACGCTGAACTCCAAAATGCAGAAGCTGGGTATCTCACGCAGCGATTTGTTCAGGCGCTGACTGGTCCTCTTGTATCGATGGTTGGCGAATCAGGTTAGCGGCCCGCGGACGGCCAGACTGCTCCCGCGCGGATTTCCTATCCACCTATCCATTGGTGTTGGATCGCGCAATGGTGCGTTTGTGGGCTCTCTTTTTCTTCTGCTTGTTGGCCATTCTTTTTTCCGAAAACTTATCCGGGGACTTCGCATAGCCCAAGGCAGGACCTTTGGGTTGCGTTTCCGTTGCGATTTTTTCTTCTGCTACCGTGTCCATACGATGGATCTCCTTGGCTCAATTTGTCGTGCTAAGCGTTTGCGGAGAAGTCCCACAAAGGGCAAAGGCTGGCCGTCCTTAAGCTTGCTCAACCACTTTCGCGGCGGCCCGCTTGTCGGCGCGAAGCTGTTCGGCGGTGAAGGCCTGTCCGCAGGTGCCGCATCTCCACTTGGCGGTTGCTTTGGTCAGGATTCCCGTGCCGGGGTCGAGGCGCCCAACCTCGCTGGGACGGAACGCCATCACCAGTTCGCCACCGCATCCCGGGCATTGTCGCTTACCCATAGCATCTTGTTATCACAGATATGCCTGCCTCGACTGGTCACAATTGACCAGTCTGTGACCGGGGAAGAAACGCACGCTTCTTCCAGATCACTGCCGGCAGATCACTTCCAGATCACTGCGCAGCGGCGCCAGTCTTCGCAAACCCGATAGGACGCGCCAAAATAATACCTTTGCCCTCGCGAAGGGTGATGAATTGGTTGGGCTTGATGCCGGAAATGGCGTCTTTGTGTCCGCTCGGCCAGGTGATTTCCAGGCTTAGCGATTTGCCGGGCTCGGGTTTACCGAGCCCGAAGGTCAGAGGCAGTTCACTTTGCGATAAGTAGCTCGAACCCGTCTTCACCATGCCAAAGAGCCGCTTGCCGCCGCTGGTAGTTAGGGTAACTTTAGCCCCAATCCCGTCCCGGTTGGAGCGCGTGCCTACGGTCTTCACCCGCAACATATCATTCTGATTGCCATTGTCATTGCGCAGCAGTCGCGCGGGCCCGTTGTTGGCGGTAATGACGAGATCCAGGTCGCCGTCGTTGTCGAAATCGGCGTAGGCGGCGCCCCGGCCCACAATCGCTTTGGGCAGCGCGGGACCGAGTCTTGCGGTGACTTCTTCGAATTTGCCGTTGCCCAGGTTGCGGAAGAGATGAGGAGGTTGAGCGTATTTGAGGGTTGGTTGAATTACGCTGATGTCGTCGGAAACGTGTCCATTGATGGCGAGGACATCCGGCAGTCCGTCGAGATCATAGTCAAAGAAGAAGGTGCCGAAGGTAAGCGACTTCAGCGAAATCCGGGCAATTCCGCTTGAGCCTGCTTCATCGGTAAACAGGCCGGAGCCGTCGTTGTGGTAAAGCGCCATTCCCTCGTTGGTGAAATTACCAACCAATAAGCTTTGGCGGCCGGAATTGTCGTAGTCAGCCGCGTCGGTGCCCATGCCGGCACGGGCGGTTCCCGCTTCCCCGTAGGCCACGCCCGCGGCGACGGCTACATCGGTGAAAGTCCCGTTATGGTTGTTGTGGTAGAGCTTGTTGGGTTCGGTGTCGTTGGAGACGAAAAGATCAAGCCAGCCGTCGTTGTCATAATCCAACAACGCGATGCCGAGCGCTTTGTTCGTGGGATCATACAGGCCCGCTCGCCGCGTTACATCCTCGAAGGTTCCGTCCCCCTTGTTGTGAAACAGGGTCGAACTCTGACCCTTGTAGGTTTGCGGGGTGCAGTACGATTTGTTTTTGTTATCGAGGGTACAGTACTGGTCACCTTCGATCGACCAGTCAATGTAATGAGCGACAAACAAATCCAGTTTGCCGTCATTGTCATAGTCAAACCACACTGCGCTTGCGGAAAATCCTGGGTTAGCCACGCCAGCTTTGGCGGTGACATCGGCAAACTTGCCATTGCCCAGATTGCGAAAAAGATGGTTCGATCCAACCGCGGTGATGTAAATGTCGTCGTATCCATCGTTATCGTAATCGCCGACGGCGCAACCCAGCCCATACATTTCTACTGCGAGCCCGGCCTGCTGCGTCACATCGGTGAAGGTGCCGTCTTGATTGTTGTGATAGAGCGCGGGCAGAGACTTTGCCGAGTGGTGCCCCGGCCAATCCATGGAATTAACAAACAGGATGTCCTGCCAGCCATCGTTGTCGTAGTCCAGAAAACAAACCCCGCTGCCCATGGTTTCCGGAAGGTATTTTTTCCCGAAAGCGCCGCTGTTGTGCTTAAAGTGGATGCCGGCCTGCGCGGTCACGTCGCTAAAAGTAATGGGGCCGGAGAGACGCGCCACTGTTGTGCTTTCGGCCAGAGGCGGCGAGGTTGGGGCGGCGACAGAAGGTGCGGCCGCAGTCTGGCCCGATGAGGCAGCCTCAGTCGGGCTGGAGGGCTTCTGCCGGCAGCCCGCCAGCAGAAAAACCGCAGCCGCAGCCAGGCAGGCACTGACCGGAAGTCGTCGTCTCAAATCTTCAATTCTCCTGAAAGCTTGGTTACTCAATGGGCCGCCATCAGCCTGGCCGCGCCGGCGCGCCGCGAATCCAGCCATATCTCGATCAACAAAGCGGGAGGGCCGACGAGGAAGAGTGCGTAAAAGGGCGCGTACACGATTTGGTTAAGACGCATCACCATCTCCGCGACCGCGACGAGAAATACGACGACGCATTGTCCGGTCTTTGAGCGCACTGTGGTTTTGGGATCGGTAATCATGAAGAAGACGAAAAGCTGGTACATGGGCCCAGTGATGGGCGCGACTTCCGATTGCCATGGGCTGCCCGTCATCCAACTGCGCAAGAAAGCGAAGGCGAAGAACGATACGACGTACGTGGCCGTGATATGCAGCCGCCGCACCCGCCAAACGATCACGCAGCCTAGCACCCAGATGATGACCAGGGGCAGCAGGTAGTTGCCCCACTGAATGCTCAAAGTCGCCACCGTATCGGCCGCCAGAAACAGCATCACCGAGATGCCGAAATTCGATGGATTGAAGATGTGGCGGCCTTTTACCCGCAGCACGTACTTCGACGTGATAGAAATGGCGGCGCACAATGCATAGGGCCAATAAGCTGGAGAGCGGATCAGAATGCCGACGCTGATCCCGGTAATGTAGGCGCTCGCGGGATGCGGCCATTTCCCCAGCACCAGCCGCGAAAGTACCAACTCCGTAACAATGCTGGTGACGATCGCCAACAAAGTCTTCTGATAGCTTTCCAGCATTCCGAACGTAAGATTGCCGGCCAGCAAAATGCACGTAATAAATATTGGTGGCAGGTAGCGGCTGTCGAGAATGGCAACCAGCTTTCGCGAAGCAGCGGGCGGCGGAGTTGGCGGCAAGACGGGCGCGCTTGTTTGGCTCATGCGGGTTCCTTTACCTTATGTAGCTGGTTGGGCAGAGGATGATCGATAGTCTGGACCTTGCCGGAGGGCCAGCGAATTACGGCCTTCTCGATTTGCGGATTTTTCCCCAGCCCAAAATGCAATCGCCGGTCGTTTTGTGCCGCGAAGCCACTGCCTCCGGAAACCTCCTGCACTTGTTGCTGCCCATTCCAGAACAGCTCGACCTGTGCGCCGATTGCGCTGCGATTGCTGGCTGTGCCTTCCAGGTCAAACTCGATCCATTGATTTTCTGGCGCAACCGTATTTTTGTACACCAGCAACGGCCCATTTTGATTGGCCACTACGGCATCCAGCACTCCGCGGTTCCACAAATCCACCAGCGCTACGGAGCGGCCATCGTGCGTATCGGTGACGCCCACCGCCTGCGCCACATCCACAAACTTCCCTGCGCCATCGTTCAGCCAGACATGTTTGTTCTGATAGCCCGACAAACTGCGGCCATCGAAGGCCGGCCAATTTCTAGCATCGCTGATGATTGTGCTGTTACCTCCGGAGATTTTGGAAAAGTCGTACCAATAACTGCGGTTCCGATCGAGCGAAATGTATCCATTCACGAGATACAAATCCAGGGTGCCGTCATTATTCAAATCGCCAAACTGCGCTCCAAAACTCCACCCACCTAATTCCACATTAAAGTCCCGCGCCAGATTTTCGTACTGTATGCCGTCGCCGCTGGTTCCCGGCTTGGGCACCCACAGATTATTTCCCTGAATCAGAATTCCATCCTCAGAAATATTCGAAACATAGACGGCGTAGCGGCCCTGGTTGAGAATATCGCCAAACGCCGCGTTCATCCCGCTCTTGGGCGCAAAGCCCACGCCGGTTTGTTCTCCGACTTCGCGAAACTGCTTACCATCGTTGAAGTAAAGCTCGGAGACTCCGTAGTCATTGGAGACAAAAAGATCGGGGTGACCGCTGCCGCGCAAATCGGCCGCGGCCGCGGCCAGAGCCCAACGCCGGCTCTTGATCCCCACCTTGTCACTGACCTCTTCAAACTTGCCGTCGCCCAGATTATGAAACAGATATTTCCGGCCGCCGTTATTTGCGTACTCGAACTGGTTGGGCATGATCCGCGTCGTGGTGAGATGCCACAGATCGACATTTTCCGCATAGTAGCCACCGACGAAAAGATCAAGCAGCCCGTCGCCATCGTAATCAAGCCAGATCGCAGTGTTGGCGTTGATCCAGGGCGGCAAGCCGGCTTGCTGGCTCACCCGCGTGAACCCGTGGCCGTGGTCGTTATGAAACAACTCCGGCCGTCCCCACTTGATCAGGAACAGATCTTCGTAGCCGTCGTTGTCGTAATCACCCCACACCGCGCCGGTTGAAACGCCGGTACCCGGCTGATTGACATCGGCGATGCCCAATTCTCCGGCAACGTCTTTGAAAGTGCCATCGTGCATATTGCGATAGAGGCAGTTTTTGCTGCCCTCGGCGCTGTTAATCACATAGATGTCGGGCCAGCCGTCGCGATCAAAGTCCACAATCGATACCGACGCTCCCATCGAAGCCACCTCGGGCATAATGGGATCCAGTTTGTGATCGAGAGTCGGCGAATGATGAACGAAATCGATGCCGGCGGCGCGCGAAACTTCCTGGAAATAGAAACCGTGACGAGCCAGTGCTGTCTTGGCATCCTCTTTCGACTGATCCGCCTGGCGGCGCGCTGCGACCCTCTTAATGGCAAGCGGAACGCACAGCAGCGCCACAAAGAAAACCGCGACGAGTATTCTTATGATGCGATTCCCAGTCATGGTTAGGGCTGGCTCCGCAGTGCGTTCTTGAAGACTTCCGGAGTAACGTAACGCGTGTGATAGTTTTGCCAGTCTTCGGGATGATGGCGGTAAGTCCACTCGTCTTCCAGTTTGCCCGGCCGCGTCGTGTATTCGTTCTTGGCGTGATAGGGCAGTGGCAGAACGGTTTTCGAGAAGGTCGAGTTGTAATCGCCGTCCTTAATCCAGCCATCACCCTTAATCACGAAATCGCGCACCCAGCCTGCGGGCGGAGGCGGTTGCTCGGGGAAACGCAGCGACAACTCGTCTCCCGAATTCACAATCACGTAGCGGTCATCGATATCCTTCACCAACTCGCGGATGTCTCCGTAGCGGGTGTAATAACCGATCAGGTCGCGCCAACGCTGCTTGGTTCCTTCAATCTGGTTGTAGTCGGGTACCTCCGGCGCGCGCGCGGCTGTCGTCGGCATGTGCATCACGGAATATCCACGGTAATGAAGATCTCCTACCGAGGGATTCAGGGTCACTTCCTTCAGCGGGGTATCCGGGGCGCCTTGCGCCCATTGGATTGCGTCCCAGTAAATTTCGAGATTGGTCCGCAAGCGCACGCGGCGCGGCGTGCCGGGACGAAAGACATTAGTCAGGTTAAACAGAATTGTTTTCTTGCGGCCCGCCGGAAAGCCCAGATTGTCCTGTGCCGTAACCCAGCCGCCGTGGCCGTCGGGCACCTCGACGCTCAAGCCATGCGCGCGCCAGCGGCTGCCCTGGGTGATGGCGACGTTGACCGAGGATTCGGTATCGTGAATCGAGCCTTGCGCGATCAGATAAAGTGGCCCGGCCTTCGGAGCATCGTCCCCCAGATCGATTTCGAGGTAGTGGTCGCGAGTTATGCCCTGGTACTGCCCGCGTCCAAAAGTGGCCAGGGCCTTTCCGTCGAGCGTTCTGACGATGTCGGTAACGTCTTGCCCGTTGTCATCGATGGCGCGAGCGATCTCGTGCGGCGTGGTGACGGTGGTGATGCCCAGCTTTAAGGGTGGAATCACGAAGCGCTCATCGACAAAAATCTCTGTGCCCGCGGGATGATCCACCGTCATGAGCGCGAGATAATCGTAGTAGTAGACTTCCCACAGTTCCGCGGTGATGCGAATGTCGTAGTAGCCGTCGTGGGGCGCGAGTTGGTCACGGCCGATCTTGTACCACTCCCCGGTAGCCGCGATTTGCGCCGAACCCAGCGTATTAATGCGCAGGCCGATGGCGGAACCCCAGGGAACTGCGTCCTTAACAAACTCCATTTGTTTGCCGTCGTAGGCAAAAAGAAACGGGCAGGATGCCTTCAAACGCTGTTCGGTCACCAGTTCCTGATTGGCTTTGACTTCAAACTCGGCCCGCACCGTGCCATTCGGCCAAACCACCCGCACCACTTCCGCTTCGCTTTGGTTCCCTAAACCAAAATGGAGTCTTGGCCCGGTGATGGGCTGCTTTTGCACCAGCAGGCCGGAACGCACTTCGATTTCGCCGCCGATTCCAAAGGGATTGATGCGTTGGTCGCCCACGGCCTGCACCGCGTGCGGACAAACCACCTGCCAGTGATAATTCCTGGCGCTCTGGTTGACCGCCCGCACCGGTTGCCCGTCCGCCGAAAGGCCCAGCAGATCCAGTTTGCCGTTGCCGCTTAGATCCACCGCATCGAATACCAGCGCCGGCCCCTGCCGGTTGGTTCAGCGCCGTGAACTTTCCGTTTCCATCGCCCAGCCAAACCAGCGCGCCACCCGCGTTCCCCGCAAATTGCGCCGCCGGAGAGAGAAAAAGGTCAAGCGCGCCGTTGTTATCCAAATCCGCTACGCGCAGGCGCACCTCGCCAGCCAGGGATTGCGCCGCATTGGGAACTCTGGCGATTTCCGCCGTCTCCCAGCTCTGGCCACCTTCCTGGTCAGAGATCTGCTTGTCGGAGATTCGAACGATGGCGCCGTCCGCTTGCACCGCCAAAAGGTCGAGAACGCCGTCATTGTTGGCATCGGCCACGGCAATCGCGCTCACGGCCGGCACATTGGCGGGAAGCGCGCGCTCGCGGAACTGGCCCTGGCGCTCATTCATGAAAACGTGCAGACGGCCCGCATCGTCGATCATCGCGGCATCGGGATTGCCATCGCCATCGAGATCGGCCCAGGCAAACTGGCGGATGCCCGAGACGCCGGCAAAGGGATGGATGGCGAGAAACGTCCCGTCTCCATTGTTTCGCAAAACCGTGGGGACGCCTTGCTTTGCGCCCAGCACGATGTCCAGATCGCCATCGGCTTCGATGTCGACCGCCCACGCGCCGGTGTATGGCGCATTGGTCACCGACTTCGGCAGCTTGGTTTGCGCCGTCACATCCGTAAATGCGCTGGGAGAATCCTGCCGCATCAGGCGCACTCCGCCCGCGCCCGCCAGAACCAGATCAGTTTTGAAATCGTAGTTGAAATCCAGCGGCGTGATTCCCTCCGGCAAAGGAGGAACGCTGGAAGCTCCGCCGGGGAATGGAAATTTCGCGCCCGTGGACAGTCGCACTTCCCGGCCATTCGCTTCGGACACCGCCGGCGCGCCTTCGCTACCCAATTGAATCGCCCCAATCCAGTTCCAGCGCGTATTCCCAGGATTCTCCAGCGGGCGGGCTTCGAACGTAATCGCCAGATCCGCGGGCGCGGGCTTAAAGACAGGAGACTCCAATCGCAGAAAATGAGTGAACGGCTCCGCCTCTTCACCCGGAGGCGCCTTGATGGCCGCCAGGCTGAGGCGGTACTCGGGCACCCGCATGAACACGTTGCGCAGAAATGTGGTCTGCGTAGCGGTCGCGCGCAAATCTGCACTGTTCATCGCTGCCTGCACTGCGGCGAATTGGCGTCGCACCTCCGGAGGCCATTCGGAAGCATGCGCGCCCAGCTTGGCCACCGTGACCTTCAGCGTGTTCACGTCGCCGCGCTTGGCGGCCACCCGGCTCAGTTCCAGCAATGCCGCAAGACTGTCCGGCTGGGCCGCAAGAATCTTCTGCATCAATTGCTGAAATTCGGCCTCGCCATTCTCATCTCCCTGGCGTTCCAGTTCCTCCGCCAGTTGGTAGATCGCCCGCAGATTCCTGGGATTGAGTTCCACCGCCTTGCGCAAGTCGGCAATCGCCTGCGCGGAGTTTCCCCGGCTGCTCTCGAGCAGGGCCAAAAGTTGGTAAACCTGATCGTTTTGCGGAGCCAGGTCCCGCGTTTTCTCCAGGCGTTGCGCAGCCACGTCATAGTTACGCTGGCGCAAAGCCAGGACTCCCCAGTTGCCCCAGCCCGCGGGCTCGCTCGGGACGAGCTGCGTTACCTCGGAGAGCCGGCTGTCCGCATGAACGTCATCGCCCACTTGCAGGGCCGCCAATCCGGTGTAGAACGCCGAAACCACTTTGCCATATTCGGGTGAATTCTTATCGGGCAGCGTGGTGGCGCGATGACATCCCGCGAGCCCGGCCAGCAGGATGGCCGAAAGCAACCCCGCCATCAGGCGGGTTGCGGCGGGCGTCGCCCTCCCGAACCCTTGGTTCTTCCCCAATTCAGTTTTAAGCATCGCTCTCATTCTTTGGAGTGGAATCCCACCCTGGCGCACAAGCCGCCCAGGATGAGGCACCCTCGTCAAGTAAAGTCAGAGCCCTCACGTCGCCTGCATGGCCTTTCTCATCCGGCTGCGGGTGCGTGACATTCCCCGGAGCCACAAAAACGCAACTGCCAGGAAGGGCAGCAGAAAAAGCAAGAGATCCCAGCGCCCGAAACCCACCGGCGTCGCTTCTACCCGCGAAAACGCTTCTCCCCGGGCTTGTGCGCTCTCGAGCACCAGACGCACCTTCCAGAATTCATCGCGATCGAACTGCACCAGCGTTTTGTAGTCTATCTGCCCGCGAGTGTCGTCGCGCTCGGCATTGTAAAGCACTTCCGGAAGACGCCCACTCTCCGGCTGAACTCCGATTTGAACTTTCAGATCGCCGGGAATCGCGCCTCCCGGCAGCGGGTCCACCATTACGAAGAACGTTCCAGTTCCCACATCCGGATGCGTCCAGAGAGAGATTATGCAGGGGCCCACCCTCTGATTCTCCAGGATCGGAAACGGCGGCCCATTATGCGCGCTGGCCGGCACGCTCAACGCGAAAAGGGTCAATACGAAAACCAGCCCTGCCAAAGCCCTTCGCTTGATTGTGAGCTCAGTTCGCATGGTTCGTAAAACTCTGCGTCCTTACAGTCCTTACTTTGCGCACTCCGCGGTTAAGAGCTTTTGGGGTTGCCCGAAAAAACCAAAAGCTTTTAACCGCAGAGAGCGCAGAGAAACTGCCCATAGTTCGCGGAGAAATCTATCCGCCGATCAACACCGCGCGCATTTCCATGGGCTGGAACATCAGCCACATGGAGGCGGTCCACAGCAACACGCAAACCGTTGCCCAGGGAACAAAAACCGGAATCGGCTTCTCCCGCGAATCCTCTTCCGCCATGCTGTAGGTTACCGCCAGCGATCCCGTGAGTCCGAGCACCAGAAATCCAATTTCAATCATCAGCACCAGACTCGGGGGCAATCCTGTCAGCCGCCAGCGCGGTTGTCCTAAAACCGGCCAGCCGAGGCCGGCCAGCGCGCTTTGGGTCACCGGAATCACCGTGTACAGTCCGGTCAAAAAGTGAAAGCTGTAATGCGCCAGCCACATTCCGAAGCCCAGGGGAACAAGTCCGTAGCTGTAGCGCACGATCAGCGGCACAAAACCGCGTCGCACCTTTCCCCACGCCAGCGTCAGCCATCCCGCCAGACCAAGAAGCAACACCGGTTCCGCGACCAGAAAGACGGCGAAGATGACCGCCAGCACCGGCGCCTCGTGCTTCACGCGCATCATTTTTCCCAGCCAGTTCTCCACCGCATACACCGGACTAACCATGCCAAACGCATTCAGCAGCGCTCCGAAAGTGAACAGCAACGCCAGCGCCGTCAGGTCCTTGCGGCGGGAAAAGTAGCCGATCCCCGACCGCAAGCGATCGGACAACAGCTCGCTGCCCGGCAGCCGGCTCAGAATGCCGACATTGTCGTGCGGGCAGGCATGCACGCAGTCCAGGCAAAAAGTGCAATCCATGTTGCCAACTTTGCCGGGCAGAAACAGCGCCAGCTCGCAGCCGCGAATCACCACCAGATCCGAGACCGGCTCCCGCCTTCCGCGAATGCAGTCCTTGGTATGACAACGGGTGCAGATTTCCTGGTCCCGCACCTTGACCTCGAAAGGAGAAAGGGTCGAAGCCATAAAATTAAACTGCCCGATGGGACAAACGAATTTGCAGAACGATGCATGCTTAAAGAACCCATCCACGATCAGCACAGTCAGGAAGTAAGCCACGATCAGCCAGGCGGTCCACCACGGAGAAGACCACAAATCGAAAAGCTCATAGATATACAAAATGCCGGCAAACAAAGCCACCGAGACCCACTTATTGCGCAGCGCCCGCGGCCAGCTCCAGCGTGGACGAAAGATGCGCCGCGCGGCTTGCCGCACCAGCATGAAGGGGCACGCCAGGCAGAAAAAATTCCCCGCTCCCAGCAAGACCAACACCAACACCCCGCGAAAGTGTACCCAGGTAAGCGAGGTGGCCAGGTTCTTAGGCGCGAGCGAGGGCCCCAGCAATCCGTGCAGAATCATCAGCACGCTCAAAATGAGCAGCGGAGCCTGCAAGACCGGGCGGGCATATCGCCAGCGGAACAGCCTGCCCAGACCTGGAAGCCGCATCAGGTCAAAGGGCGGCGATTCCGCAGTCTCCAGGGCCGGAATGGATGAATGACTCAACCGCTCGCCTAATTTGGCCGCACGCCCGATACATCGAATTGCCGTTCCACTTTCTGCCCGGTGGGCAAAACGACATGCAGCAGGATAACCCAATCACCCGCCATCCCAAACTCAAGTTGGCCGCGGTACAGGCCCGGCTCAACCTCCCTGGCATCGCCTGACACTGGGCTCATTCCGGGGTGCGACATATCGGCTTCCAGCCCGATTTGAGCTCCCGCCACTGGCCGGGCAGCAGCGTCCGTCAATCGCAAGGTAATGGTGGCGGCTCCAACCTGAAGCGGCTGCGGCGTCACTTCATGTTCAATCCTGAGTTCTGGCGGAGGTCCCGCCTTGGAACAACTCAAGAGGAGAAAAATCGCAGTCGCCGCGCAGAAGGATCGCAAAAGGCTCTCATGGTCTTTCGGGAACGAGCCAACCGCTGGCCCGCCCCATCGAAAGATACCTGTCATCGGAAGCGCCCCGTGGTTCAAAGAATCCAATTGCAGTTAGGCTGCTTTTGCCCGACCGCGATGCCCCCACTCACAGGTGCAGCTCATGTTTCTCGCCTCGCTCTCCGGCGGGAACATGTGATAGTACATGCCAATCACCATGGGGACGAACACAATCGAGTTGTAGAACAGGTGCAGTTCCACGCGCGGGAACACCAGCTGCAGAACGCTGAAGGGCACGGGCTTATGCCAGAAATTGCGGTGGGTCGTCGCCTGGTAAATCAGCAGAAAGTGCTCAATGTGATGCCAGAATTGGATGGCCAGCGCAATCGTCCACCAGGTGCGCGCCCGTCCCGTGAATCCCTTGCGCAGCACCCACAGTCCGATCAGCATGACCAGGGCATAGCCGTAGTGCAGCGTTTCCGATTGGATGAGCCAGGGATAGTACAAGCCCAACAGACCAAGCGCCTTTGGCCGCGGCCATCCCATCACCCAAATCTGGTACGCCTGCACCAGGTGCTCCGCCCAGTGCGCCAGAACAATCACCATAAAGAATTGCAGAGCGCGCTCGTGCCAGCGCGTATTGAGCTTCTCGTAGAAGCTGGCGCCAGCCACCGGCGCAACGTGTAGATCGGCAACCGCAGGAGTTGATACTGCCATAGCCGCGACCCTCATACCGGAACTCTCCACAAAATGTGACCACCATCACATTTTAGTCGATCCCGGTCAATAGTAGATTTGCATTAACGCTGGACGCTGGCATACATGAACATGGGCCGCCACGCGGACGAAGACACGGAGAAATGGTCGGTTCCCACGGCTCAGTTCAAGGGCGTGGCATTGCGCTGATCGAGGGAGACTGCGTTGGCTCCGGCTTTCAAATCAACTTTGAAGTCCCATACAACGGGATGGCCTCCGGGAACGGCCGACCCCATCACGTAATAGGAACCAGGGGGGACTCCGGGAAACGAAGCTTTGCCGGCAGGATCAATTCTGACGCCAGCGGCAGTATCCGCGTTGATCGCGGCAGTAGCCGTCGGGCAATTCGGCGCGTGACTCGCGCAGGCAATAAGCATCGCTTTGAACGGCGCCGTTCCGGGTGGAACCTGAAACCCGCCTTTTGCCAAGGCGACTTCAAGACTGTCTTTCATCAAGACCAAGGTGTGGCCCGCGAGCGGGTTGGCAGTTCCCGCTTGAACTGACAGGGCGGATGCAACCGATAAAACCGCGTTCCCTGTAGGGGCCGACGGAGTCGCGGCTACAAGCCCCGTGGGTTTCGCCATGCTTGACCTGTTCATCATTTCGATCTGCAACCAGAAATGCGAGCACTGCTTCTACTGGCGCAATTTGAACCGCCGCGACGATCTCAGCAAGGAAGAAATCTTCTCGCTCTCGCGTTCCCTGGGGCGCGTCGAGAACCTCAACCTCTCGGGCGGCGAGCCGTTCCTGCGGCCGGAATTCGGAGAGATCTGCCGGCATTCATCCGTCAAAATCAGGTCCGCCAATTCTACGTGCCCACCAACGTGTACTTTGCCGACCGTACCGTCAAGCAGATCTCCGAGACCTTGAAAGAGCCGGAGCTGGACCTGTTCGTGGCCGAGATTTCGCTCGACGGCCTGGGCGAGTTTCACAACAAGTTTCGCGGATCGCCGGGCGCGTTCGACAAAGCCATGGCGACCTATGACGCGCTGGGCAGCTTCAGACTCCGACCCGCGGCTGCGCATCCACGCCATCTCCACCGCCACCGACGTCAACATGGACGAGATCCGGCGGCTGACACCTTCCTGTTCGAGCGCTGCCCGCGCATGGATCACCACAACCTGGCGTGATCCGCGGCGACCGCAAGAACCCCTCGCTCCAGGGCCCCGGCCTGGCGGAATACCAGAGGCTTTACGAGTACGTGCGGCGCCTGTGGATCACGCGCGAAGAGGGCCGCTACGGCTCCATGGTGGAGCCGATGCTGCAATGGGCCAAGTCGCGCACCGCCGCCCGCCAGGAGCAGGTGGTGCCGTGCCGCGCCGGAATGTTGAACGCGGTGGTGTATTCCAATGGCGACGTAAGCGTGTGCGAGACGCACGCTCCGCTGGGGAACCTGCGCGAGAAGACGTTCTGGGAAATCTGGAGTTCGCCCGAGGCGCAGGCGCTGCGCAAATCCATTGCGGCGCGGGAGTGTTATTGCACGAACGAAGTATTCTTGTGGCCCAGCATCACCTACCAGCCGGTGGAGTGGCGCGGGCCATGCTCGGGGCCAAAGTCTGGCAGGGCGTGCGCCCCTACGCGGACGATAATGCGGGCGGCGCGCCGGGCGGCGACGCTTCTTCCGGCAGCGGGGGAAGCGGCCTGGTGAGCATACAACCTTCGACCGGAAAGGCGTAATGCGGCAATCCTCCGTGGCGCTGGCTGCCGGAGCCGGGATCGGGCAAGGGGCCGCTTCGCCGCGCGCGGCCGAGGCCCGCCGCCTGGCTATCAACTTCCTGTTTCTCTCGGCCGGCGAATCCACCGCCAAGCTGCTGACCTTCGCCACTTTCAGCTACCTGGCCCGCATGCTCGGGCCGCAGCATTACGGCTTCCTGGAGTTCACCCTGGCGGTGATGGTGTTCTTCACCCTCCCCGCGGACCTCGGGCTGGGCGCTTATGGCGCGCGCGAGATCGCCCGCGACCCGGATCGCGGCCACGCGGTCCGCCTGCTGCATGAAATCACGGGCCTGCGCATGGCGCTGGCGCTCGGTTCAATCGCGCTGCTGGCCGTCTTCATTGTGGCGCTGCGGAAACCCTTCGACCTCAAGCTGCTGCTTGCATTTTATGGGGTCAGCCTGCTGGCCGGCCCGTTCCTGTTGCAGTGGTTCTTCCAGGCTCACGACCAGATGCAGTGGGTGGGAGCCGCTTCGATCGTCCGGCAGGGCGTCTTCGGCGGCTGGCATTCCTGCTGTGCCGGCGGGGCGTTCCGCTGCCCTATATCGGGATGATCGAGTGCGGCTCGGTGCTGGCGGTTTCCGGCTTCTGCATCTGGGTGACGCACCACAAGATGGGATTCCCCTGGCCGTGGCCCACCCTGCGTATCGGCGCCCTGGCGAGCCACTTGAGCGAATCCGTGCCCATCGGTCTCACCGAAGTGGCCTGGGCCTTCATGTGGTATTTCAGCACCGTGCTGCTGGGCCTGATCTTTTCCGATTGGTCGCTGGGCTGGTTCGGGGCCTCCCACCGCATGCTGATGGCGCTGCATACTTTCGTGTGGCTGTATTTTTTCAATATGCGCCTTCCATCTCGCGCTGTGTGGGCCTGCCGCGCGCGCACCTGCTGGAGCTGATGGATCGCTCGGTGCGCTTCACGGCCTGGACGGGCCTGCTCCTGGCGGCCGTGATGACCGTACTGGCGCACGAAATCCTGCGCATCGTTTACGGCTGGTTCTTCGCCGGAGCCGGCGGCATATTCGCCATCCTGGTATGGATGCTGCCGGTGGCCATGCTGAGCGGGCATCACCGCTATATTCTGATCGCCTACAAGCGCAGAAGCAGTTGCTCTACGCCACCACCATTTCGGCCGTGGTGGCGGTGGTGCTCGGCCCCGTGCTGGTCCCGCTGTTCCGCGGGGTAGGGGCGGCGTGGGCGCTGCTGATCGCGAACATCGTGAATTTCGCCCTGGTCTACTTCGCCGTATCGAAGCTGGTGACCGAGGTCCCGGTGCACCGGCAGGTAGCCGGACCCCTGGCTTCGCTGGCGATGGCGGCCGCGGTGTACTTCCCGCTGCGGCACTGGAACTTATGGATCGCGCTGGCGGCCGGCATAGCGGTCTACGTCACGGGCTTATGGCTGGAAGACGGCCCCCGCCTGGCCTCGTTCGTACGGCTGATTGCGCGGAGACCCGCGGCGGAGACGGTATAAGAGTGACTTTCGCCGCCAGCCGCCGGTCCCAAACCTTGGCAAACGGGACGGCAGTTTGGGATTTCCCAGGCGGCTTCGCGCTTCGGCGGCGTTCTGTAAGCCCGCCCAATTTGGCATCGCAGGTGCGTTTTAATCCTGCCGCATGGATATCGCTGAACTCAAGGGCAGCCAAAGCGCCCACCCGCCTGGAGCGCCGGCCATGAAGGCCCCCCGTGTGGCCCTGGCACTGGCGGGCCTGCTGCTGCTCTCCGCGGCCCTGCTGATTTCCAACACTTCGCTCGAACACCTCTTCGGACGCGCGCCGCACGCCCTGGCCTGGGGCCCGGGACTGTTCCGCGCCTTGCTGGCGCTGCATGGAATCGCGCTGGTTCTGGCTTCCCGGATTGCCTGGGGGGGCGTCCCGCGGCCCGCGCGGCAGCCTTTGCCGTACCTGTTTTTGGGCCTCCTCTCGGTATTGGCGCTGGCTCTGCGCCTTCCCGGTCTCAATTCCTGCATGTGGCTGGATGAAGTCCTCACCATGGTGGAGTATGCCAAGCCCCCGGCCGCCTGGATTTTCACCAGCTTCCCGGATCAGAACCAGCACATGCTGTATTCGCTGCTGGCGCACGGCGCCATGCGGATCTTCGGCGAACAGGCGTGGGCCCTGCGCCTGCCTTCGGTCCTGTTCGCCATCGCCAGCCTCTGGGCGCTGTTCCTGGTAGGCCGCCGCATCGTGGGCCGGAACGAAGCCCTGCTGGCGTGCGCCCTGGCGACGGTCTCTTATCACCACATCTGGTTTTCGGGGAATGCCCGCGGCTATATGGGCCTGCTGTTCTTCACCTGCCTGGCTAGCTGGCTGTGGCTGGAAGCCCTGGAGCGCAACGCGTGGAGCCTGTGGATCGGCTATGCCGTCGCGGTGGCGCTGGGGCTGTGGATCCACATGACCATGCTGTTCGTGGTGGGGTCGCATGTTCTCATCTCGGCGGTGGTGTGGTGGCGCTCCGGGCGCGATCCCGTCCTGCTGCGGCGCGCCGCGGCCGCCTTCCTGCTGTGCGGGACTTTGACGCTCCAGCTCTACGCGCTGGCCCTGCCCGAATTCTTTCGCAGCGCCGTTTCGGAAAGCTCCCCGCACTCGCAGTGGACCAATCCCCTGTGGATGCTCCGGGAGAGCGTGCGCAGCCTCGAAGTCGCCTTTGTGGCCGCGCCCGTGGTGCTGTGCGGCGGCTTGCTGGTAGCGGCCGGATGGCTGGATATTCTGCGCCGCCAGGCCCGCGCCGGCTGGGCCATGGTAATCCCGGCAGTGGCCGGCGGCGCCGCCATGCTGGCCGCCGGGCACAACCTGTGGCCGCGATTCTTCTTTTTTGCCATGGGATTCGGGCTGCTCATCGTGGTGCACGGCGCGGTGCTGCTGCCGCGCATCCTGTTCGCCCGCTGGCCGGACCTGACGCCCGCTTCGGGATGGGCCGGCTACGCCCTGGCGGGATTGATCATACTGGCCTCCGCCGCCACCGTGCCCCGCTGCTACGCGCTCCCCAAACAGGATTTCACCGGAGCGCGGGACTACGTCAGCCTCCAGCGGGAACCGGGCGACGCCGTCATCACGATCGGCCTGGCCAGGATGCCTACCGCGAGTATTATGCGCCCCAATGGCCGGTTGCACATACCCCCGAGGAACTGGCCGCCCTCCGGCAGGGCCATGCCAGGACGTTCCTGGTCTATACGCTGCCCACCGAGATCGAGGCTTATCAACCGGCCCTGTGGCAGGCGGTCGAGGCCGGCTATGAGCCGGTCAAGATCTTCTGGGGATCGCTGGGCGGCGGCGAAGTGTACGTCTGCCGCGAAAAAGGCGCCGTGGTGGCGGCGCGTTAGAGGCGGAAATCGGTTTACGGAGCGCGGTTTGGACTTACAAGTCCACCCCCAAAGGCGCTCATGAATGTCAGTATTGTCATCCCCGCCTTTAACGAAGAAGAGGGCGTGGGCCACGTCATCACCGAGATGCGCGAAGTGCTGAAAAGCCACGCCATCGACGCGGAAATCATCGTGGTGGACGATGGCTCGGCCGACGCCACCGCGCAGGCGGCCCTCGCGGCCGGCGCGCGGGTGTTGCGCCATCGCAGCAATCGCGGCTATGGCGGGCTCTCAAGACCGGGATCACCGCCGCCTCCAACCCCTATATCGTCATCACCGACGCCGATGGCACCTACCCTCCGAGTACATCCCGGAACTGCTCGCGCACCTGGAGCAGGCCGACATGGTGGTGGGCGCGCGCATCGGGCGCAAGGTCAAAATTCCGCTCATCCGGCGGCCCGCCAAATGGGCCCTCAACCGCGTGGCCAATTACATGACCGCAGCCCATATTCCGGACCTGAACAGCGGACTGCGCGCGTTCCGGCGCGATATCGCCATGCAGTATTTCACCATCCTGCCGGACCAGTTCAGCTTCACCACCACCATCACGCTGGCCATGCACTGCGACAAGTACGCGGTGACCTATCTGCCCATCGATTACCGCGGGCGCCGCGGGCGCTCGAAGATCGTGCCGTGGGACGCCGGCAGCTTCCTGATTCTGATCCTGCGGACTTCCATGTTGTTCCGCCCCCTGCGCGTCTTCATCCCGCTGATGTTCGCCGCGCTGGCTTACGGAATCGGCAAGGCCGTCATCGACCTGGCCGTCATCCACGACCGCATGATCTCGGCCTCCGCCACGCTGGCGCT
>CAWDCI010000019.1:0-509460 GCA_963800745.1 uncultured Acidobacteriaceae bacterium | reverse complement strand
GACAGGGCGGCGTTTTTTTGCTCTTGGCGACTCCCTCCCTCCTTCTGCGCCGCCAAGGCACACGCGGCGATAAACAAATATAACCCACGAATCGGAAGGTTGGCAGCCAGACTCTTGCGCAACTTTATCCTGCGACTCGACCGTTCAAGTGCAAATAGCCACGACTTGACCTTGCACACCACGCTGTCGGATGGGGTTCGCTACCGTCAGGCCGTAGCGGGGCCTTTGAGCGCAATGGCTGAAGGGCGAACAAACGGCGCAAACTTACGCTATCGCCTGTGCGTCACCCACGCTTTGCCGTCTCTCTCCTGAGTACTTGAGTAATTGTCCATGCGCTGCGTGAGGTCGTATCGTTTACACATGTTCGCTACACGCTTCGGTCTGGTCCTCGTACTGGCGGCACTCGCAAATGCCCAACAGACGGCCCATCCGCCGGAAGCAGCTATGGCGGAACCTAACCTTCCAGTGATCGATCATAAAGCGTGCCCCGGCGAGGGCCGCAGTATTCCCGATTGGAAGATTCGGCGGAACACCCTGGTGTTTTCGTCGTGGGGTGACACGTGGGTCGTGCTCGATACGCTAAAAACAGGTGAGAAAGTAACTGTAGTCGCAGGAGTAAATGTAATCCGGGAACCTGGCCAGGCCGTGATCAAACAGGGCCGTCAAGAGTTCTCGGACGCGAAGGGCCTCTCGCTCACTCCCCGCGATGTGATTCTCGTATATGGTTTTCATGCTGACGGTAATTACGATCTGTGGGCGAAGGGCATCTGGTTTACCGAATCGTACGAAAACATTGCGGGAAAAGGCGACAAATGCGGCTTCGCTGATACGAGCATGTGCACCACCGTGGTCATCAAGAACGGCGTGACGGAGTGGTGGGTGCAAGTGAGAACCAACAATCGCACGGGTTGGGTGCTGTCGACTAAGTCGACTGGCGATAAGTTCTGGGACAGCGGCAACTTTGACGAACTATGCGGGGATTGAAACGTGCTTCGGGAATTTTGCACATTCCAAACCGCGTTGTGACGGTTGGCGAAATATCCAGATTTCACTCAAACTCCCCCAATTTGGATACCAGTCTGCGTCCGATACGTGGAGTCTTGCCAGCCCTGTCCGCAAGGTCGAGTTCAAAGTAATACAGTTTCAAGGAATCCGCCGGGTGCCCCGCGTCTCGCGGTTTTCGAGACGCGGGTGCTGGTGCCATCGATCCTGTTCGTGGGTGACAGACTTTCCGTCGCGTCCATCCTATCTTTTTACTCGTGCCTCGATCTCTTCATCGCTACTACGGCGCCGGTGATCTCCATTTCATTACGTGCAGCTGTTTCGAGCGGCAGCCGTTCCTCGCCTCCGCCCGCTACCGCGATCTTTTCCTCACAGTGCTCGAAGCCGAGCACCGCCGCTACCGGGTGGTGGTTTTGGGATACGTGGTCATGCCCGAACATTTTCACCTGCTCCTTAGCGAACCGCAACGCGGCACGCCCGCGACCGTAATGCCAGCGCTGAAGTTGGGATTCACCCGGCGCGTGCTCGGCGAGTGGAAGCGGCGGCGGGGAACCAACCAGCCAGAGTTTTGGGAGCCGCCGCACCAACTCTGGCAGCCGCGTTTCTACGACTTCAACGTCTGGAGCGAGCGCAAGTTGAGGCGCGTAGCGGGCGTCTGAGCCCGCTGCCGAAATCCCGAGCGCAGTCGAGGGACCTCCGTGGAGAAGCTGCGTTACATGCACCAAAATCCGGTCAAGCGTAGACTCGTCCTGGAGCCGGAACAATGGCCATGGAGTAGCTTTCGATCCTACTTTTGTGGGGAAACCGAACAGATGAGGGTCAAATAAGTTGGGAGTCTTGCAGAGTGAAAATACGGAGAAAGAGCTGCATGAAAAAGACAAGCACCGTGCCGCGAGGCCCAAACCCGCGTCTCGAAAACCGCGAGACGCGGGGCGCCCCGGCAGCTAGGTTTTCACGTTGATAGCGCATACCCATACGACAGTCCCGGTGACTTCGCAGAGCATACGGGCAGTGTGATCCACACCTTGTGGAATCAGATAGTGGGGTGCACTTTCGGGGCAATGATGAACAAACGAGCGAGCCTTTTCCTGTGGTCTTTCTTCTTGCTGGGAAGTGTCTTACTCTCTGGCTGCCGAAAATACAGTTGAGATTGCCTGTGCCAGGTTCGCGGCCAGCGGAGTGCTAGCAGAAGTTTCAATCAGAAATGGAGGCTTGCATCTACAGGTTGTTGACGCCGGAAAATCTCAGATGCCCCTGCTCAGCCGGTTAGCGCTGGAGTTTCCAACTGCGAATTGTTTTTTTCGGCTGACAATCAGTGGCTCGCAATCGGAACCGAACGTGCAGTAAGGAGTAGTTGGAGTGTGCGTGTACATGTATGGGATGTTCGCAAGGGTGAGTGGCACGACCAGTTCGACGTTGATCCCAAACCGGGATTAACGGGCTACGTTTCGCTAGCAGGCTTTTTTCAGGGAGAAAACAAACTCGATCACTTGAAGGCAAAACGGTACGCGAGACGCTCCGGTCACTTCCGCGTTGGTCAGCATGGAAGGCAAAGCTCTAGATGGGCCGGGCTATCCTCGGGAGTCCCCAGCCAAGGTGGATGCGGAAAGAAATCGAGAATGGAGTTCTAGGGGAACAGACGGATGCGTCATGTCCTCTGCTTCTTTGATTGGAAACTCAATCAAGGGCTCAGAGGTAAACCGACCCGCGATTCAAGGGAACTGTTTTGGACCGGCACCAGTAGGATTCCCCGGACAAAACACTTCTCCTCGGGGTTGCTGCAGATGGGGACGGCAAAACGTGGGCGTGGAAAGTGTCGGTAGACACGAATACGAGCAACAAAATCTCGCTCGCTGCCCCGTCCAAGGATCTCGCGGACAAGTGGGTCCAGGCCATTGTCCAGCCCTTTCTGTCAATCTCGCCAGATGGACAGTTTTTTGTGGTCCAACGCACAAGCACGCATTGGAGCCCTTTCGACAACCCTAGGGCCACCGTGAACGAACTGATTGTGGCCGGGGTCGAACCGCTTCGATTCCTACAGGTGGTGAAGCCCAAGTCGTGCTCGTCAGTGAGCGCCTTTGCTGTTAATCATCATGTCGGCAATGTGGAAGTGGTAGGCCGCTGGTGTGGTGAATGGAAGACTGACGTGGTGGCCATACCGCACAATGGCAATAGTACTGACCCGAAGGACCGGACCCAACCTACGCCTATGAAGCGCTTACATCCATGTACGATTACCTAGTCCAGCACGCCTCTTTGATCTACAAGTTCACCGGCAAAGAACGGGATGCCGAATCCGGCCTCGATAACTTCGGGGCTCGCTACGATGCCAGCAGCATGGGCAGGTTCATGTCCGCCGATCCGGTGTTCATCAGTGCGGATCGTTTGACCGATCCGCAGAGCCTAAATCTGTACGCGTATGTGCGAACGATCCGCTATCGCTGGTCGATCCGACGGACTCGATTTCTATCTCGCGTGTCAGACCTCGGACCACTCTGGTTGTGGCCAGGTTACGAACGGTGACGGCGGTGGCAAGAGTTGGGTGCAGGGCCAGACGGTCAACGGCCAATTCCAAGCTACCGATGTCGATATGAACGACTCGAAGGACGCGAGTGCTGGGTACCACGATCAGTTCGGGAATCAATACAGAGGCTCGTTCGATCAAAACAATGGAGTCAGCTTCACCAACACTGCGACCGGAGCACTTCTGGGCACTCGCGGTTCATCGACGGCAGCGATGAGACTGACGTGAATGGGGCCACCAGCGGAGCGTTCAATGGATATCCAGGGCCGCTTCTTCGACGCCTGCGGGGGCTCCTGCGAGGGACGTGCTTCTCTCTACGAGACAACCCCAGGCGCGTTTGCGAGCGCCGAAGCCGCACTAACAAGCAGGGCGGCTTCATGAACGCAATCGATCTTCTGTCAGGAGCGCATAAGTCTGGCGCGCAATGGAAAGACAGCAGCGGCTACGTCCACATGCTTAACCCGTCCGGCCAAATGGAGATGCACTTCGAAGGGCATCCGACAGGCGTCGATGTTCAGCAGTTCGTTCTTCACATGGTTGACACGATCCGGGATGCCGCCAGTGGCCGCGCAGCAGCAGAAAAGAACGCTCCCTTACCATGAAAAACAGTCTCCTCCTCGTGCTGTTTCTGGTCACCGCTAGCTGCTGGGGACAAGACTCGTACACGCTGCCCCTGGCCAAAGCGAACACTACGCTTTCCCTTCCGGCGATGACGGCAGGCAGCGGGGTGCTTTATGAAGCGCATCGTTCGTTCGACCTGTTGCGCTTCTCTAATCAGCTTCAGGTGTCGGCATATGATCTAGCCACACACAAGGAGCTGAGGCACACAGTCATGAGTGTTCCTCGGGTCCACGGGGCGAGAGCTGCCGAGGGCTTGTTCTTATCGCCCGACGGCGCGACGCTGGTCTATGCAGAAATATATGAGCCAATGCTGCTGATAGTACTTTCTGCGAAAGATCTTTCGGAAGTCCGGCGCACGAACGATCTACTGTTCACTAAGGCAGACAGTCATTGCCTCTTCGCTGGATTCGATGGAAGTGGGCTGTTGAGCTTCGCCTCGATTCGAGGGCCCAATCTTCGTTTCATCCGAATGGACGTTTCCAACTTGAAAATCACATCCGACGTTGCAGGACCGAAACCACACTACTATAACGAGCCAATCGTCTGGTCTCCAAAGAGACGGATAGTCTGGATGGAATCGGCCTCCGAGGAATGGGAAGAGTACACCGAAGAAGGCCATAGTACAGGCGAGAAGCTCACCACAGAGTGGCGGCGGGGGACAAGCTGGGGAGCAGTTATCTTCGGCGAGTCGAATCTCCTTGCGTTCTACGGAAATTTTTCGGACAGCGGCAACATCGTCAGCTACAAAAATCACCGCTCATCGGAGAAGGAGTTGACGTGCGTGCCGCGCCCATACAGCAGCGGTGATGTTGCAGAATATGCGGGAGCCATCTGCACGACCAGCCCCGACCGTGAGCCAGAGAACGGCGGCAACAAAATCCTCTCATCCGAGTTCCTGCTGTTGAAGGCAGATGGACCGACGATAGCGTGGCGGCACCCGATGGACTTGCTGAGTGTAGCGGACAGCAACGACACGGACACGGGCAGGCAGAGGGGGAATCCATTGCTGTATCGGGCCGGGTCGAAGTTGCTGATTGTGGCCCCGTCGAAATCCCCAGACCTCACGGTCTATGAGGTGCCCCTGCCCAATGACAGTTCGGTTGCTTCGGTTTCCAATTAGCGAGTAAGAGGGAACATGCGAAATGCACGTGCCGGGTGCCCCGCGTCTCGCGGTTTTCGAGACGCGGGTGCTGGTGCCATCGATCCTGTTCGTGGGTCACAGACTTTCCGTCGCGTCCATCCTATCTTTTTACTCGTGCCTCGATCTCTTCATCGCTACTACGGCGCCGGTGATCTCCATTTCATTACGTGCAGCTGTTTCGAGCGGCAGCCGTTCCTCGCCTCCGCCCGCTACCGCGATCTTTTCCTCACAGTGCTCGAAGCCGGGCGCCGCCGCTACCGGGTGGTGGTTTTGGGATACGTGGTCATGCCGGGTGCACCAGGTCTCGCCGGTTCTGTGTCGAGTCCCACGACATGCTTTACATTCTGTCCCGGGACATCCTTTACACTTTTTCTTTTCACTCTTGAGGGGAGGGGAGCCAGCGCGCCACCGCGGTGGCGCGCTGGCTCTGTAAGTCCAGTTCGCGGATCACGGTCTGGCAGTAATACACCAGCACCCGTTTCTCGATCCGTTCCAGCCGCACCCATTCCCCCCGTAGAGCCTCACTGATCGGCCAGTTCCTCCCGTACGCCGCCAACTTCCCCTGGCAATCCAGCTTGCGCACTTTCGCCCCCGCCGCGTATTCCCAGCGGGGCGTTTGCCCCTGATAGCGTCGTTCACTCTTGCGCCACACACTGGCGGGCGTGCGCATGCCCAAGGCTTCGTGCGGTCGCACCTGGTTATACTCCCAGCGATACTCATCCAGCCACGCCTGCGCTGCTCCCACAGGCGCTCCCCGCGCCCATCGTGCCCGCTCCAGGCTGCCGTGAAACCGCTCCACTTTTCCCTGCGTCTGCGGATGCCGGTACCCGCTCCAGTGCAGCTGGATGCCTTGTCTCATCAGCCACACCGTCAACTTGGTCGCACCCGTCGGTGCCGTGGCGCTCCACCACGGCACCCCATGATCCATCAACATGGCTTCCGGCATCCCGCAACTGGCAAACACCGTCTCCAGTTGCTCGCGCACTAGCGCTCCGTGATTGCTGCCCACGGCGCGCAACACCAGGAGATAGCGGCTGTGATCATCCAGTACCGACAGCGGACCCACCGCCGTGCTCCATCCCTTCGGGCTCTTGTAGTCCATTTGCCACAGCTGATTCGGCTCTGCCCGCTGGAAGCGCTGTACCGCTGGCCGATGCCGTTCGCGTTCCCGCACCAGATCCCGCCGAAGCAGAATGCGATGGATGGTGCTGCGCGTCAGCTCGATCCCTGCCCGCGCCAGCAGAACTTGCAGCTTGCGCGCGCCCCAGTCCGGATAACGCTGCCGCACCGCCATCACCTGCTCCTCCAGTTCCGCCGCGGTCTGCCAAGGACTCCGCTGCGGACGCCGGCTGCGTTCCGCGATCCCCGCCAGCCCAGCCTGCTGATACCGCTCCCGCCACAGCATTCCCGTAGGACGGGAGATGCCGAACTCCTGACACAAAGCGGTGAATGATTTCTCCCGTCGGCTCGCCGCCACCACGAACTGCACGCGTTGTTCTTGCACGTCCATCGTCTTCCAGGGCATGATCGCTCCCGCGCTCGCTGCGCTCGCGCGGAAGTGTAAAGGATGTCCCGGGACGTTTTGTAAAGGATGTCATGAGACTGAACACAACCCCGGCGAGACCTGGGCCACCCTCTATAACCTTGTCGGCGTTGTCAAGAGACACGTAGAGTGTCTGATGTTAACTTCACCGTGCGTTGGTGCTGAACTCGAGTTTTTGGATCTTTACTTATTGGAAAGCTTTCGATGTTGCTTTTGCTCACGCGACTTCAGCTCGCTTTCAGAATCCCGCGGTGGAAGCTCGTTCCACCAACCATCTATTCGGTCTCTGACTCCCGACCATGATTCGTTGTTCAGACTCCCCGTCCCTTCAGGGAGGCGAGGCGCTCAATCAGCCCAGCGATGGACTGTTTTCCACCAGGGTGGCCCACGAGCTGCCTCGCATGCGAACGAGCTGCGCATAATCCGCCGTGCTGCGCAGCATCCAGTACAGCCTCACGGCCAGTTTGCGGGCAATGGCGACTTTCGCTACCGCTGCCCCACGACGGAACTTCAACCTCTGATACACCCGCTGCAGTTGCGGGTCCAGGCGTGCCGCACTGTGCCCGGCTTCCACCAGCAACGAACGCATCATCGGATTGCCTTGCTTCGAGATCGACCCCAGCCGCTGCCGTCCGCCCGAACTGTGCTCCTGCGGATTCAGCCCCAGATAACTCACCACTTGCTTGCTGCGATCGAATCGTTTGACCGGCCCGATAATCAGCACGAAAGCTAACGACGTGATCGGTCCTACTCCCGGATGAGTCATCAGACGCGCGGCCAGCGGGTTACTCTCGGCGGCTAACTCCACCGCCTGGTCCAGCTTTTTTACCGAGCTCTGCAGTTCCTCGAACAGGCGCAGTAACTCCTGCCGTCGATAACTCGCCCACGGACCCAGCTTCAGGCTTTCCAGTTCGACCCGTCCCTTCGCCGTGAACAGTTTCTTCTTGCGACAGACGCCTTCCCCCATCGCAAGCGCGTGCATCTGGTTCTTCACCGCGCCCCACATCCACACCAACTTCTGCCGGTGCCACAACAGTTGCCGCAGATCCCGCTCCGCCAGCGACGGCCGCCAGATCGTCGGGAAGCGATTCCCGCACAACATGTCCAACAGATGCGCCGCATCCCGCGCATCCGTTTTCTGCTTGCGCACCACGGCGGCGCGAATCTTCGCCGCATCGCCCATCCACAGCTCGTGGCCCAACTCCGCCAGCATGGCCTCGAACCAGGCCGTGTGCCCCGTGGCCTCGATCCCGACTCGAACCGTGCCCTTCAGGCCGCCATAAAACGCTCGCGCTTCTCCACTCTCGTGTTCCAATCGGCGCTCCACCAACTCGCCGCTCTCCGTGTCTACCATCGCTATCTGCTGGTAGCGCGTGTGCAAATCGCAACCTATAATCATCATCGCTCGGCTCCTTTCCTCCGAGCCTTGGTCGCTTGAGCGCTTCCAAGTCTACTCGCCCGTTAGGAGCCGACACGGTTATCTCATCAGGCAACAGTTCGATTCAAATGGCGCGATTTTGAAGAATTGCTTTGAAGGTAGGGAAATATCTAAACTAGGGGCGATTTGGCAACCATGCAGAGACCCGGGGGAATATGCGCATCGCTGGAACCAATAGCGCCGTTGCCGACCTGCTAGAGCCTCGTTCGCCGGAAGTGCAGAAACTCGCTCTCGCGACGCGAGCGTTTGTCTTGCAACTTATCCCGAAGGCGATCGAGATGGTGGACACGAAATCGAAGGTCATCGGTTTTGGTTTCGGCTCCGGATACAAGGATATGATCTGTAGCCTCATGCTCGCAGAAACCTGGGTGACACTGGGGATCGGCTGGGGCGCAGAATTGCCCGATCCCCAAAAGCTGCTGGAAGGCAGCGGCAAAGTTCACCGCCACGTGAAGCTTAGAACCGAGTCGGACTTGAAAAATCCCGCTCTGCAGGCCATCCTCAAAGCCGGCCTTCGGCGATGGGAGAGCAAGCAGAAGCCCGCGAAAGGCAAGCGCTGAAAGTCCCGAGCCTCCGCAACACCACCGTCGTGCAGCCAAAGGTCCAACAGCAGGAAACTTTGCTGACGTAACCTCGCGATTACGCTCAAACTCGCTTCGGTGGGATCAATGGGCTGGCGTTCATGCGGCACGCCAGACAACCACTACGCCAATCGCCAACAGCAGGGCGCCCAGAATGGCCCATATCACCCACATCTCAGCCTTGTAACCGTTCACGATGATGAACGACGGTTTTCGGAAGCCCAAGCCGCTATCGTTAACGTCAGTCCGGCCAACGCGGTTGCGTATCCGGCTGTTCGCCACATACTGGGCATTGCAGCGCCGATCACTGTCGTTATCCCGATTACGCTCGCTAACCGTGCTGGAGGTGACTTGGATCACAGCAAAACCTCGAGGTCACTGCTAAGGTCCCTTGGTGAAAGGTCCCTTGGTGAAAGGAAGACCTTTGCACCACGCTAAGGGGAATGGTTGGACTCTTTGTCCAAGAGAAACGCGTCTGGTTCAACGGGCAATCGTCAACGCCAAGATCGTCCCCTTCTCAGGAGATTCACCGGTGTTCGACCTTCTCGAGACAGTTATCCGGCGCGGGTCGCGCACGGGAAATCATGCGCGTGAGGTGGAACAAGAGTTTGTGCTCTGATCAGAGAACGGAAACGCTCGTTCGGGTTTCTAACGCTAGGGACTCTTTCTCAAGGAGTTGGTTTCTGTGAAATACAGCGGAAGCCTGAAATCCAGGGGCGAACAATTCTCGGTTAGCATTCTGGTTGTCTTCCTTGTTTTTTGCCTCGTTCTTCAGGTTCAAGCTGCCGCCGATCGTTCTTCGTACATTCTCTATGATAGTTCTTGGATTGGGCCGCCCGACTTCAAATTGATCGCATTTGACGCCCAGCACAATCAGATTTTCATAGGCTGGTCGGCCCTGGATCGAATAGACGTGCTTTCCGCCGCGGACTATCACCTCATTCGCTCCATGACTGTTCCGTCACCTTCAAGCCTCGATATTTCTCCTGACGGAAGCACGCTTGCCGTTGCCACAACCTCCGCACACATCCTATTCTTCGACACCAGTACGTTTACGGAGACCAGTGACCTTGTCTTTCCTGATTCTGCGTTGTTCATTACTGCTTTTGTCTATACGGCAAACGGGAATGCTTTCGTCCGCGCCGCCGAAGGCCTTTCTACGGGAGGGGGAATCGCTGCTTACTGGGACCATGTAGCGAATTCGTTCAACAACGCGTCAAATGCCGAAGGGGCTACTGGCCCCTACCAGACAACCGGGCCGCTAGCACGCAGCGGCGACTACTCGAGGATCGCACTGGGAGATGCGACCAGCAGCGGAAACGTTCAAATCATCGACGGAAATAGCGGACAGCCTGTGCAGCAACTTGCGTATGGTGGCTACATCCTGGCTCTCGCGGTGAACAAAGATGCAAGCCGTTACGCCGTTTGCGTCGAAGAGGCCGGATACGGACCGTACTTGGTCGTCCTGGACGCATCCTTTAATGAAATCTTCCAAGATCAAGCCGGATGCATTGGAATGGCATTTAGTCAGGACGGAAATACTCTTTACAGAGACGCCTCAGTCAACTCCATCGAGTCTACCCAAGCGATCGACATGGCTACCTTTGCCGTCCGGAATACCACGAATAAGTTCGGCGGCTCCTATGGGACCCTGTGGCAGAGTGCGGACGCCACGGGGATGGTATATGGACTGAGTCCGAATACCTTCATCGGCACCGCGTTTGTTGCTGTCGACACTACGACGGCGGAAACCCCAGCTATTCCGGCACCAAATGACCCTATACACATCGTTCGCGTAATCGACAACATAGGATCACCAAAGGGAGGGGACCTGATTCGGATACTCTGCACTGGGGCTGATACGGCAAACGCAGGTTCGGTTTCAGTCACCGTCGACGGGGTCCTGGCCACGGTGGTTTCCGTAGCCCCCATCGAGCCTCAGTCTAATCTTCCGAATCAGCGACTGGTCACTGTCAAAACGCCACCAGGCACGGCGGGGTTAGCTGACATTGTCCTGCGCGCAGGAACAAGTTCTGACACTGCGCCTAAAGCTTTCCAGTATGCGCGAAACACCACGCTGTTTCCGTTTTCTACGAGCCCCACTTTCTTGCTTTACGACTCATTGCGCCAGAAGCTTTACGCGGCTCACAAGGATCAGGTCGAAGTAATTGATCCGATTGGGCTGCAAGTTTTGACTCCGCTCGTTCCGGCCTCTGGAAAGTTGACAAACTCTCGCTTCGCAGGAATGTCGCTCTCCCCGGATGGAAATCGCCTCTACGTCGCTGATAGTGGGGCGAATCTCATCCATGTGATCGATCTGAACTCACCCGGAACGGGCACGAGCATTGATCCAGCCAAAGCACTTGGTTCCTCCAGCACCATATCTCCAGGCCGCGTTTTCGAGACCTCTGACGGGAAGATTCTGGCCTCTACCCTCCCCGCCTGGCCGTTTCCGTTCCTGCTGGACCCGAACACGGGAACTGGTACTCCCCTCCACGACGGCTTGGGAAACCAGGTTGGAGGGTGTGCTTGGGCGTCCACGAATAAGGGGCAGCACGTCCTTATATCGGCCGACATTGACGAACCGATTTCGAGCAGAGTCGGCATGTGGAATGCCGGGACTTCCGAGTATCTCTCGTCGGCCAACGAAACTTTGGGAATGATAGATGCAACTGCTAATGAAGATGGCACTGTGGTAGCGACGGGTGGCGGAAACCTGAACCCGGAAATCGTCGACTTCAATCTCAATTCGAGTGGGTTGATCAATCAGCATTTTGATGTTTCCATGCCTACCGGGTCTCCCAGCCTTTCACTTCACGCAAGCGGTGCTCTTCTCTATCAGGCGGGAACCACTCCTGAGGGAGGCTCGGTAGAGATTGATGACCTTCATCAGTGGCAAGCCACAGCAACGGTTGTTCTTCCTGAACCCTTCGTCAATGACCTCGATCGGTTGACCGATCATGTGTTCACCACGGACGACACAGGACGGTACATGTTTGGCATCACCCAGTCGGGAATCACCATGATGGTGCTCGACAGCATCCCTCTTTCAATCGGAAATCTTCAGCCGGCCATCGGTCAACCAGCGGGGGGGGCGAGCATTACCATCAGGGGGAGCGGATTTCAGTCAGGAGTGGTGGCAAGTTTCGGAGGAGTTCCATCGGTCACGAGCTTTGTAGATGAGAATACGCTGACAGCAATCGTTCCTGCTCTTTCTTTGGGATGGCAAGACGTGACGGCGAGGAACCCTAAAGGGCAATCGTACACTGCTCCTCAACTTTTCCAAGTTCTGGGTACACAGCCTGCACCGGTAATAACAGGATTCTCTCCGGCCTCGCTGGTGCTGGCTGGATTTGCGGAGCCTCTAAGCATTACGGTCGTTGGTTCCGGTTTTGATAACTACGACACGGTTGAGATCAATGGCCAGCCAATTGATAGCGCCCTTATCGATTCATCTCACACACAAGCCACAATCCCCTGGGAGCTAACCCAACAACCCGGCTCCCTGGCTTTCACCGTGGTTTCTCCCTATGCTGGATCATCGAATACAGCGCTTCTGACGACGGTTAACCCCGCACCCGTGATCCACAGCATTTTTCCGGTGACCCTGGCCACAGGAGGCTCCGCATCCCAGGTTACCGTCTACGGCGTAGGTTTTGTTGCTGGTTCCGTGGCGCAATGGAGCGGGCAGACCCTGGCTACCACGGTCGTCGGTGGCGAGACGAGCGATGGAGACGAGGCACTCATTGCGTCGGTACCAGGAAACCTGCTTGCAGCTTCTGGAACGGCGACTATCACTGTGCTCAATTCTCCGCCTGGTGGCGGGACCTCCAACGCGTTCAGTCTGGATTTTTCTTCGGCTCATCCAGTGGTCTCCTACCCGGCAAGCATCGACTTCGGAAAAGTTCTGATCAATATTCCGACCACGCAATTGGTTGAGCTCACCGATGTCGGGTCTGCAAATTACACGGTAACTTCGGTCACCGTAAGCTCCGGCCCGTTTTCAACGTCGGAGGTCTTATGCACAAATCTTCCCCCGGGTCCATCCACATCCTGCGTTTTTCAACTGCAGTTCTCGCCTGTAACGACAGGTTTGGCAACCGGGACTATGACTATCAACGATAACGTCGCAGGTGGCCCGCACATTGTCCCGCTTAGTGGAACAGGAACGCAGGTGCTTGTTCCCGTGGTAACTCTTACTTCCATCGATTTCCTTGGTCAAACCGTGTCTGCAGCTCTCAACGGTACCGCTTTGGTGGGGGGCGCCAACGTCCCAGCGATGGCATGGATTGAGTATGGAACCGACCCGGCGTTGGCAACCTACACGCAATCCCCGGCCTGGTCTTTCACCGGGGATACCTATCGTTTGTTCGGTTTGATCACCGGTCTTACTCCTGTAACAACCTATGCCGCTCGCCTTGTGGTTCAGACTGCGGGGGGAACCGGCCGATCCAGCATCGGGATGTTCGCAACCATGCCTGCGTGGCCGTGGGTATCGATGGAGTTCCCTTCCGGAGCATCCAATTCGACAACGGTGAGTGCGGGGCAGACCGCGACCTATCAGCTAGTGGCTTCCGATGGCGGCAATGGCTACACGGGCACAGCCACTTTCTCGTGTTCCGGCGCCCCGACCGCGGCCGTTTGCACTGTAACTCCGTCAACATTAACCGTGGGGGTGGGTTCAACACCATTTACCGTCACCGTTACAACAACCGCACCATCGTCTGCCCTCTTGAAGCCTATATCCTCAGGATTGGCATGGGCATTGTTCACACTGATTGGTGCCTGCACGATTTTGTTTCCTAAGAGAGCTCGAGGAGCGAGCCTCCTGATTTGCCTATCGGTGACTCTTTTTCTTTTTGCGTGTGGAGGCTCAGGTGGCGGGTCAACCACCGGGCCCGCACCCACTCCTTCGACCCCTCCTGGAACGTATATGTTGACGGTAAAGGCTTCGACCGGTGGAGTACAAAATAGTTTACTGCTGTCCTTGACCGTGAATTAGCGATTCGCAAAGCTCGCAAGAATGGCGCAACCCGCCGAGGCCCATACCGTCGAGAAGAAGTAACCTTCAAGAGTGAACTACTGGTCTTGACGCTTTGTTACGAAGACTGACGAATCGTGTTGATAAAAGAAATCCCGATTACACTTGTTGCCCTTCTCCAACTGACGCCTTTGCGCTGCGGTTGAAGCCGCACCCTTTCAAAGCGCGCTCTTACGGCGCTCTTGTCGAGCGATTGGCGGTACACACCTCTTCCGAAACATGCGGACATATTCCGCGAACCTGCGGGATGTTCTAGGCGAACCCGTCCGGCTGAGTGACCGGGCCTAGCCCGGCTTGATGGTCCGCGAAATCGCGGCCGGCGGCGAGCGCGCGAAGATCGGTTTCGAGCAGGGCGGGGTTCTTGATTTTCGTGTGCAGCAATTGCACTGCCGTGGCTGGGGCGAGACAGCAAGTCTCCTCCAGCAGCGCGCCCATCATTACGATGTTGGCGGCCTTCACCGAGCCGAGTTGGTCGGAAATTGCCACCGCCGGGATGCAAAGCACGGGCGCGGCGCAGGGAGTGAAGTCGCCGGGCAGGGAATCTCCGCTGTATAGAATCAATCCGCTGGCCGGCACCTGGGAGGCGAACTTTCGCAGCGAAGGTTCGTTCAAGGCAATCAAAACGTCGGGACGAGAAGTCAGCGGCGAACCGATTCGTTCTTTCGCGAGCGATACATAACAATGAGCCGAGCCGGAACGCATTTCCGGCCCATAAGAAGGCAACCAGCTCACTTCCAGCCCTTCGCGCATGCCCATCTCCGCCAGCAATTGGCCAAGCAGCAACACACCCTGCCCGCCAAAACCTGCGACGTTGATGGTCAGTTTCTCGGAATGCCGGGCACTCTTGCCTTCTGCGGGCTGCGTCGCTGCGGGCTGAGAGATTTCCAGGACTTCATCCACCGGCCTCTGGGGTGGAGTATTGCCCGCTGGCGATTGTTCCTTGCGGTCGCGAAAGACCCCGAGCGGGAACACGGGGACCATATGCTCCAACACCCAATTCCGGGCTGCGATGGGGTCTTTGTCCCAAATGGTGGGGCAGGGCGAAAGAATTTCGACAAACGAGAAGCCAGCGCCATCGCGCTGGATCTCCAGCGCCTTGCGTATGGCTCGCCGCGCCCGCATGATGTTCTTGTTGTCGCACAGGGCCACGCGCTCGATGTAGGCCGGAGCCTCCAGCGTGGCCAGCAACTCGGAGACATGCAGCGGGAAGCCTTCGTTACCCGTGCGGCGCCCCCAGGGTGAGGTCGTGCTCTTATCTCCTACCAGGGTGGTGGGCGCCATCTGTCCGCCGGTCATGCCGTAGATTGCGTTGTTGACGAAGAACACGGTGATCTTCTCTCCGCGGTTGGCGGCATGGACAATTTCCGCGGTGCCGATGGCGGCCAAGTCTCCGTCCCCCTGATACGCAATCACCATCTTGTCGGGACAGGCACGCTTGAGGCCGGTTGCGGCCGCTGGGGCGCGCCCGTGCGCCGCTTGCACATTGCCCACGTCGAAGTAGTGATAGGCGAACACGGAACAACCCACCGGACTGACAAAGATGGTTTTGTCCTGCACGCCCAAATCCTGCAGAGCTTCAGCGATCAGTTTGTGGACGATGCCGTGCCCGCAACCGGGGCAATAGTGGGTCTGTTGCTTCGTCTCGGCTTTGCGCTCGAAAAGGTCGTAAAAGACCGACGGTTTGGAATGACTGACGGCGTAATCGTTGCCTGATGCTTCCGTGCCCGCCTCTTTGACTGCATCTGGAATTTCATCTGGCATACGATCCTCCCCCAAATCACCGTGGCTCACGCCGGCACATTGGCGGTTGCCATCACGTACTCGAATAGCTCTTCTACGGTGGGAACGTTGCCGCCCACGCGTCCGTAGAAATCCACCGGCTTCCTTCCATTCAAAGCCAGGCGGAACGTCTTCCACCATCTGCCCGTTGCTCAATTCCACCACCCACACTCGGTCCACTCGCGAAGCTACGCGAACCAGTTGTTCGCTGGGGAACGGCCACAAGGAAACAGGACGGAACAATCCGACTTTCACGCCTTCGGCGCGGGCGTGGTCCACCATGGAGCGCAGCACGCGAGAGACGATGCCGAAACCCACGACCAGAATTTCCGCATCCCCGGTGCGATAGAGCTCGTAGCGAGTCTCCGCCTTTTGTGCGCGGATGTACTTGGCTTCCATTTCACGCTCGTGTTCTTCCAGTTCATCCGGTTCGAGAAAGAGCGAACTCACCAGGTTGGCGCGGGTTTCCGATGTTCCCTTCACCGCCCAGGGTTTTTCCGGCGGCACGCGGTGGCTCGCAGTCAGCTCCAGCGGTTCCATCATCTGGCCGATGAAGCCGTCGGCCAGCACCACCGCCGGGTTCCGGTATTTGTCGGCCAGATCGAAGGCCAGCATGGTGAGGTCAGCCATCTCTTGCACCGAGGCAGGAGCCAGCACCAGGTTGCGGTAGTTGCCGTGACCGCCGCCCTTCACCATGGCAAAGTAATCACTCTGCTCGGGAGCGATATTGCCGAGACCGGGACCACCGCGCATGATGTCTACGATGACGCAGGGCAACTCCGCGCCGGCGAGGTAAGACATTCCTTCCTGCATCAAACTGAGGCCGGGCCCCGAAGATGCGGTCATGACGCGCGCCCCGGCCGCCGCAGCACCATACACCATGTTGATGGCGGCCACTTCGCTTTCCGCTTGCACGAAGGTTCCGCCGACCTGCGGAAGATACAGCGCTGCCGCTTCCGCGATCTCGCTGGCGGGAGTAATAGGATATCCGTAGTAGGCGCTGCAGCCAGCCAGGACCGCGGCTTTCACCACCGCAACATTGCCTTTACAAAGCTGGCGCATGCTGCACCTCCCGCGGAGACTCCGCCACAGCGCGGGGAACAATCAGGCGGTATACGGTAATCGCGCCGGGCTCGGGACAACAATAGAAGCAGATGCCGCATGCGGTGCAGCCCTGGCCGGTGTAGAAGGCAGGATGGACGCCGTAAGAGCTAAGTTCAGGCGCCAGTTGCAGGCATTTCGGAGGACAAGACTCGATGCATAGTCCACAGCCTTTGCATTCATCTTCACTGATGGTTACCTTGCCCCGTGCTGGCGCTGCCATGATTCACCTCGCAGGTGCTGGTTCTGCAGCCTGGGGGCGCTGCAACCATTTTGTCTTTTCGCAATACTGGTAAAGCTCATCGCGAAACTTTGGATGCGCGATCTCAATGAGCGACTTCGCCCGCTCACGGATGGATTTGCCATGAAGGTAAGCGACTCCGAACTCGGTTGCCACGTAGCGAACCAACCCGCGGGTTGTAACCACGCCCGCTCCGGAATTTAGTGCGGGGACAATGCGCGAAAGCGTGCCATCCTTGGCGGTCGAGGCCAGGGCAATAATGGGCTTTCCACCTTTGGAGTAGGCCGCTCCGCGCAAGAAATCCACCTGCCCGCCGATGCCGCTGTAGAACTGATTGCCCAGCGAGTCGGAACACACTTGCCCGGTCAGATCAATCTGCAACGCCGAATTGATGGCCACCATGTTGTCGTTCCGGCCGATCAATACAGGATTGTTGGTGTAAGCGGTGGGATGAAACTCAAAACTCGGGTTGTTATCCACGAACTCGAACATCTTTTTCCTGCCCAGTACGAAACCAACGATAATCTTGCGCGGCTTGAAGTTTTTGCGCGCGCCCGTCAGGACCCCCGCTTCGATCAGCGGGATGACCGCGTCGGACACCATCTCGCTGTGCCCGCCCAGGTCTTTGCGATCCATGAGAAAGGGCAAGACGGCGTCGGGAATTCCACCGATGCCAATCTGCAGCACCGCGCCATCTTCAATCAGGCCAGCCACATTTTTCGCAATGGCGACGTGAGTCTCGGCGATCTCGGGTCTCTTGGCCTGACACAATGGCCGGGAGCCCTCCACAATCGCATGCAGCTTGCTGACATGAATAAAACTGTCCCCGTAAGTGCGGGGCATTTGATCATTGATGTGGGCGACCACGTAGCGGGCGCAATTGGCAGCCGTCAGAGAAGTATCCACGCCCAGGCCAAAGCTGCAAAAACCATGGGAGTCTGGCGGGGAGAGCTGGAGCAGCGCCACGTCCAGCGGCATGGCTCCGCTTTCGAACAGCTCTTCAATTTCTCCCAGATAAATGGGCGTGTAGTCGGCTCGGCCCTCATTGATCGCGTCTCGCACGTTGGGACCGATGAACATCGCGTTGTGCCGGAAGTGTCCTGCCATTTCCGGCGCCACATAGGGAGCGCAGCCCATGGTCATCATGTGGACGATTTCCACGTCATACACGGAGGGCCCGCGCCGCATGAGTGCTTCCACCAAGGTCTCAGGTTCGGCGCATCCGGGCTGGATGTACACCCGCATGCCCGACTTCACGCATTGCAGCGCTTCGTCTGGCGTTCTCAATTTGCTTGAGTACTCGCGCTCCCAGGACATGCTCACCACTCCTTACGCGCTCTTCGCCTGCGGTTGCGGACCTGGGTTGGCTTGAGCTGAGACCGCCAACTCGTAGCCAACGCCGGCGGAGTAAATCGCGCGGTCAAAAAAACGTTCCAACAGTCGCAGAAGTTCCAGTTCACCGAATATCTCCAGGGCGCGTTCCGGAGGCATCTCTTCCTTCACAAAGTCCCACAGATTTTCCTTAGTGAGAATGATCGCCCACGTCAGTTGGCTTAGAGGCACGCCCTGATGAGCCCGCCGCGCACCGATCTCCAGATAGCGGGTTTCGACCTCACCCTCGCTCCGGCCGAGAAGCCATTCCCCCAAATGGCGGTAGATTTCGGACACTCTTTGTTTTAGCTCTTCCTGAGGAATGTCTATGTAGGCTTTGGTAATCGAGGAGTCTTGCACTTTCTTAAGGAGGCTTGCCGCCAGGCCATCCGAGTGGGTTTCGATCAGGCGCACAAGTCGGTAAGCCAGCATCATGGCCGCACTTCCATTCCAGCTCCCCATTTCATTGTCATCCGGACAGGGACTGACAGCCATGACGGGCAGCACTCGCGGGTGTGACCCCAATCACGGGCCAATGCGAACTTGAAACCCCGTAACTAGATATCTACGGTTGCTTACCGCGGCTTGCTCCCTGGAAAGGCGGCGAGCCGGTGCTTGCGGAACTCGCTGATGTCGAGAGCATCGCTCTCCAGGGCAGCCTCTTCCTCGGCCCATTCCTGAGACTCGGCGCTCTCCAGCTTTTTCAGGAGCTGAGTGGCGCAGGAGACGCAGCAAAAGCCGGTAGTCTTCTGGGACTCTCCCTTTTCGTCCAAAGCACGGTAGTCGTAGCTGAACACCGGAGGCCGCGACGAGCAAACCGTACACACCTCCGGCACTTCGTGCAGGGGATCAAACCCGGCGAAAAATAAGCTATCCATCATTGGGCACCTCCACCTGGTTTCTGTTCCGAACCCACCCTCTCAAGCTTTTCTAAAGGTTTTTCCGCCAACCATTTCTGATAAGCCTTCCAGCCTGGACACCAGCCCGTGTGCCAGCGCCACAGGCGGGCGAGCAGAGAATCAGGGCGTTTCTCCGCGTAACGTTTGAAGCCACAGTTTTCACATTTGGGTGCCGTGCTCATAGACCGGACCTCCTCGCACCAATCGCAGCCTGTTCCAATCTCACCATTGCCCGGTAGTCAGATACGCGTGAATGGATTGCGCCGCCCGGCGCCCAGCTCCCATGGCCAGGATTACGGTGGCGCTTCCGGTGACAATGTCGCCTCCTGCGAACACTCCGGTTCGCGAAGTGCGCTGAGTCGTGGCATCGGCCTGGATGTAGCCTCGTTTGTCGGTGCCCAGTCCAGGCGTTGTGCTCTGCACGATTGGATTCGCGCTGGTGCCAATCGCGATTACCGCGACTGACAGCGGCAAATCAAACTCCGATCCCGCAATTGGCGCCGGCCGCCGCCGGCCCGATGCATCCGGCTCGCCGAGTTCCATGCGCACACAACGGACCGCCTTAAGCCAACCCTCGCCGTCCGGCAGGAACTCGATGGGATTAGTAAGCATATGAAACTCAATGCCTTCTTCGCGCGCATGTTTCGCTTCCTCCGCCCGTGCCGGCATTTCGGCAGCGCTGCGGCGGTAGATCACATAGGCTTTACGCGCCCCCAGGCGCAAGGCTGAGCGGATGGTATCGAGCGCCGTATTTCCACCGCCGATTACGGCCACATCTTTTCCGTGAAAGTCCATCATGGGCTCGTCGTAGCTGGGAAATTTGTAGGCTTTCATCAGGTTGATGCGAGTCAAGAACTCGTTGGCGGAATACACGCCGTTCAGGTGTTCGCCGGGGATATTCATAAAGACCGGCAGGCCCGCTCCAGTCCCGATGAACACCGCGTCATAGCCTTCCTCTTGCATCAGCTCGTCGATGGTCACGGTTCTGCCAATGACTACATTGGTCTCGAACTCGACTCCCATGGCGCGCATGTAGTCCAGTTGTTCGCGGATGATCTGCTTGGGCAGGCGAAATTCAGGGATGCCATAAATCAGCACGCCGCCGAGTTCATGAAGAGCCTCGAACACGCGAACTTTGTGTCCCTTTTGCACCAGATCTCCGGCTACAGTAAGTCCGGATGGCCCACTGCCTACCACGGCCACCTTCTTCCCGGAGGGCTGCGCCTGGGGAAGATGGCGAACTCCCATGCGCTGCTCATAGTCGGCGACAAAACGCTCCAGATACCCGATGCCCAGCGGTTTCACTTTCTTGCTCATCAGGCAGGCGCCTTCGCAGTGGTCTTCCTGCGGACAGACGCGCCCGGTGATGGCGGGAAGGACGTTGTCTTCGCGAATCTTCGCCGCCGCGGCCAGAAAATCACCCGCCACAATCAGCTCGACAAATTCCCGAACCTTCACGCCCACCGGGCAATTAACCGTGCAGGCGGGCTTGGCGCATTCCAGGCAGCGCAATGCTTCCTGTTGCGCCACTTCCGGGCTGTAGCCCAGATTCACCTCGGTAAAGCAGGTGGAGCGTAACTCCGCGGGCTGCTCGGGCATGGCCTGCCGCGGAACTTTCATGCGCTCCTTGAGCGGCAAAACATTCAGCGATGGCTTGGTTGGCTGAGTCATCGCTTGGCTCCTTCAACGGCGCAAACCACGTCTTTTCCTGCGGGAGCGGCATCGGCCCGCGATTCCTGTGCGCACTTGAATTCCTTCAGAGCCTGCTGCTCCTGCTGGCGATAGGTCGTATTGCGCCGGACCAATATGTCAAAGTTCACGCGATGGGCGTCGAACTCCGGTCCATCCACGCAGGCGAATTCACTCTTGCCGTCGATCAGCACGCGGCAGCCGCCGCACATCCCAGTGCCGTCAATCATGATCGGATTCAGGCTGACCAGCGTGCGAATGCCTTGCCCGCGGGTCACGTCTGCCACTGCCTTCATCATGGGAATGGGACCAACCGCCAGCACCAGGTCCATGGCCTCGCCCTTTTCCATCAACTGGCGCAGTTTGTCGGTAACGAAACCCTGGTCTGCATAACTTCCATCGTCGGTGGTGATCATCAGCACATCGCTGACCTCGCGCATCTCGCGCTCCAGGATCACCAGCTCTTTGTTGCGCGCGCCGACAATCGAAATGATGCGGTTCCCTGCCCTTTTCAACGCTGCCGCCGTCGCATAGGCCATGGCCGTCCCGACGCCTCCGCCCATCACCACCACCGTGCCGAACTTCGCAATCTCGGAAGGCTTGCCGAGCGGGCCCACTACATCCAGGATGTGGTCGCCGGCGTTCAGAGAATTCAGCAGGTGGGTGGTCTTGCCCAGGGACTGCACCACAATGCTTATGGTTCCGAGCTGCGGATTGGAACTTTCGATAGTGAGGGGAATGCGCTCCCCTTCTTCATGAATTCGCACGATGACAAATTGTCCCGGTTTCTGTTTGCGGGAAATACGGGGAGCTTCAATGAACAACCGCTTGATGCCGGGCGCAATGAACTCGGCGTGGGTGATATTGAACAACGAGCACCTCGGAAATCAGTACAACTTCATTGTTCAAGAAGACAGGGCTTGCCGACTGTGATTGCAATCACGACTGGGGGACCGCCTGGCGGCAGGCGGGCGGAACGGGGATCACAAGATGGATTGACCCACCAGCCCAGGCGGGATGGAGGTCATCCAGCCAGTGCTTGTAAAATTATGGTGAGCGCGGCAGGAATCGAACCTGCGACCCATGCCTTAAAAGGGCATTGCTCTACCAACTGAGCTACGCGCCCAACCTTCCCGAAGAAAAGACTTACAAAGGCTCCGCCTACTCGATTCGAGAGCAATTGCTGCGCCCTGGTGTAAATTGCAGCCTTAGCTGCCTCGACGGTTGCCGAAATCATGAACGCTCATCGGCGTCCCCGCTGTGGAACAGAATACCAGACGGGTTGCTGTGGATGTAAAGCAGGCGCGGCAAATCGTGAAGGACGGCACAGGACTACGGCGCACAGCGGCGGAGCTAGGCTGTGCCGTCAACAGCTCCGCGCTGCACTGCGGGTGCCCCAGGTCGGCGCAAGCTAGACCGTGACATTGATTGGGCGCTCTCGCATCCCGTAGCGACGGGATGTTCGCATAGCAGAATCATGGTCGAGGTTTAGGCCGAATCGATGGTTGGTGGAACGATCTTCCACCGCAGGTGATTCAGCGTGAGATTTCCATTTCCAGAGTCTTGGTCCTCAATCTCTCTGGCGAAAAAAGCGGTGCCCGGCACTGCTCGGATATCTTTGTCCTTGACAGCGCCTTCGTTCTTATCGAGGGGCCAGGGCCACGTCTGGCAGGTTCGCAGTTAGGACGAGAGTTCTAAAATCGTCTGCTAAGGCCGACCAATTCTTTCTCCTGAAATAATTTTCCCACCGGGATCCCTTACGGTTTCGGACAGGTACGACTGGACCATTCGAGGTCGTGATCGAAAATCCCCAGCGGGAACCGGTCGTGGAATCCCACCCCGCGTAGCCGGACGCGCAATAGGGCGGTAGCCCCTCGGCTTGGATGCAAGGAACCCCGCATAATCCTCGTCTTGCATCCAGTAATATATTTAGTTACAACAAGATGGACATATCACGATTTAACTTGATTTATCAGGGCTAGAGGCTAGGATAGGAGTCGAACAGAGAGGGACCATGCCCGCGACGACTAAGAAGTTCACTCCTGAGATCAACGCCCAGCTTTACGATGAGTTCGTTGCGGTTGCCGAGCAGAATGGGCAGACGAAGCGGCATGTTCTCGAAGAAGCGCTGAAGTTCTATCTGCACAACGTCGTTCCGTCCCAGCACCTGGTTCGCCCCGAAGGGATGGATGCCTTCGAGCAGTCGGTGGCTCGCAACCGCGACCTATTGCAGCGTCTTGCGAAATAGATGTCAGAATATCTGACGGTGGCGGAAGTTTACCGCATGCAGTATCGGTTGATCGAAATGTTCGGCGGCATTCAGGGTGTCCGCGATAAGGGTGCGGTTGAGGCCGCTGTCTTTCGTCCGCAAACCGGGTATTACGACTCCATCGAAGAAGAAGCGGCCGCGCTGATGGAGTCGCTGGCGAACAACCACGGCTTCCTCGACGGGAATAAGCGCATCGCTTTTACCGCTGCCGATGTCTTCCTGCGGCGCAACGGCTTTTACATTGAGGTCGAAGGTGTTGAGGGATACGCGTTCATCGTTGGCTCGATGGAGCGCCACGAATTCCGCTTTGCTCAAATCGTCGACTGGATCCGTCAGCACATCAAGCCGGTCGTTTAGCTTATTGCGACGGGTCCGCTCAAACTGGCATCAGCTCACTTCTTACTTCGGCTTGTCTGGCGGCGATATCTGAAGCTGAACCGAATGAACGTTGTCGGACTTGGTGGTGTCCACGGAAACCACCGCAAAACTGCCGTGCGCGTCGCGCGCCTGAATGCTCTGCGTCGATTGCGTTCCAGAAGTGGTGGAACGCACCGTGGCCGTGGTAAATGTGCTCGGCTGCAGACCGGCTTCCGGATTGGCGGGGTTAGGCTGTTCCAATTGCTTTTCAGTGACTTGCTGACCATCTGAGCCAGTATGTTGGGCGGTGGTGGCGCGCGCGACCAGGTGCAGGTTGCCGTCCCGGGCCGCTCCCGCGACATCGGCGGAATAGTTTTCCACGGTCTGATGCTTTTCTCCGGACGCGCTTTCCGATTCCCTGCTCACGGTACGGGCGACTTCGCCCAGCTTGCCTTCGGAGTCGGGACGGGAGACCCGCTCGTCGGTAGTGCTGTTCTTGCCGTCTTGCCGGGTAGTCGCTTGTCGCACTTCGCTCACTTGCCAGTTTCCAGAGCCATCGGGCAGTGCCGTGGTTTTTTGAGATTCAACCGTGCCGTTCGCTCCTTGGGTGTGGATCTCTTTCACTTTCAGACCGGGAGCCAACCCGCCATCGACGCTGGGGAACATCACGGTGGTGTTCGTCTCCTCCGAATTCTTGCCGGTCTTCTTGGTCTCCTCAATTTGCTGTTTCACCAGCCACAGCGTTCCGTTGACATCTGGACTCGATATATTGCGAACTACATTCGAGTCGCCTCCGGGCAGGGTGTGTTTTTCTTCTTCTATGACCTGCTTCAGGGTTACTGCGCCATCGTCATTTCGCTCGAAGGTGCGGGTAGTGGTTCGGACGGTGCTGGCATTCACTTGCACCGTTTCTTTTTCGATGTCCTGGTAAGGCTCGAAATGTCCGTCGACCCCGCGGCGCTGGACCGATTGCTTGTCCAGGGTGCGGTTGCCGCTCTGGCTGTGGCTTTCGGTGGTGCGCATGAGATTTGCGTCGTCACTAGACCACTGGTTGGCCGAATCGGACGTTTGCGCTGAAAGCGCGACGCTGGAACAAAGATAGAGCCCGATCGGGAGCAGCATCATTTGGCTCAAACGGGCAGCGGACGAGAGGCCGGGGCGGCGGTTGCTAGGCTGACAGCCGTGGCGAAGCGATAGCGCGGTTCCATTCGGAGCGGAGTTCCGACCGGAGCGATCCGTGGTTGGCATGCCTTATCCTCCCGCTGGGGACCATTCGGAGTCCAGCTTTGGCCGAAAGAGCCCGACTGGCGGGGCTTGGGCGGCTTCGGTGATGTTGCCCTAGCCCAGGCGCTTTTTCAAGCTTTCCTTTTCCGCCGGTGTGCCCAGTCTCCTGTAAGAAGAAAGCGCAGGCCACCCGGCCTGCGCTCACAACTCCTTAGTTCTAAGACGCTCACTTGCTTTCTTCCACTTGCAGATTGTCCGTCACCGAGAACACATTGGGCACGCTTTTGGTCTGCATCTCGGCGATCTGCTTGTCCATTTGCCGGGAGACCACCCCTTCCAGCGTCACATTGCCGTTTTTGACGATGATGTGAATCGGGGGGACGGCTCGCATGGCGTACTGGCTGAGCACTTCGTTGCCATAGATGGCGCGATAGACCGCCCGCCTGATGCCATCGTCATTCATTGAGGTGGGAAGCACTTCAATCTGATTGTCCACGTGCTCCACGCCCTCAATTTTCTTAACCACGTTCTCGGCGTCCGATTTCAAAACCGGCTGCGCGACCTGGCCGAGCAACGTCACGGTGCCGTCAGGCGAAACTTTGTAAGCAAGATTGTCGAATACCCCATAGTACGGGAGCAGAACCAACTCGTGACGCACCTCTTTGGTGATGCGATCCACGGCCTTCTGACTTAACGCGCTGCTGGGGGTGGCGCCCTGTCCAAGCGCAGGAACTTGCCAAACCATCCATGCCACAGCCAACGCTAAAGCGAGTCTAAGTGACCTCATAGATTCTCCTTTCCAATTTCAGCAGCCTGAGTATCCGGCGACCAGACGCCGGCGGCAATACAGTGAACTCCTTAACCGAATTCCTTAACCTACGACCGTTAGATGCGAAGAAATGTGAAAGGAAGCCATCGACTCGTGAGGATTTCCGGGGAAAGGAAGGACTTCCGCCACAGCTGGGAGTGATCGCGGTCACTGCCGGACCCCTGCCCGGCACGTACAAAAGAGGCAGGGGCGGAACCTTCCGCGAGGAGGTACGGCGCCATGCCAGCCATCCAAGCACCAACCCGAATCTCGATCAGCAATATCCTGTTGCCCACGGACTTCTCGCAGGCCTCGCGGGCGGCGGTACCCTACGCGTCCGCTTTGGCCCGGGTGTACGGGGCCAAGATCTTCATAGCGCATGTAGTAGATCCGGAAGCCCACCTCAGCGTGCCGCTGGATCGCCTGCCCCACGAAGCGGATCCAGTCTGGCAAGAAGCGTGGCGGGATACCGCGCATTTCTTAGATGGCAACCCGTTGCCGAAAATCACGCACGAAGAAATCCTGGAGCGCGGAGAGTTATGGGATGTGATTTCGAGCATCATCGCCGAGCACGAGATTGACCTGCTGGTCTTAGGCACGCGCGGGCGGCAAGGCTTTAGGAAGCTTGTGCTGGGCTCCGAGGCGGAGAAAATATACCGTCAGTCGCCTTGCCCAGTGCTGACGGTGGGTCCAAGAGCGGGAATCTCGGGCAGGCCGCACAAGCCCCGGCAGATCTTGTTTCCCACGGATATTTCCGAGAGTTCCCTCCGGGCCCTGCCTTTTGCGTTATCGCTGGCGGAGGAAAACGACGCGACCTTGACGCTTCTGCACTTCGCTCCCCTGGTTCCCTGGCAGGAGCAAGGGCCGGTTGAGGAGAGCGCCCGAAAGCGACTGGAGGCTCTGGTGCCCGAGGAAGCGAAGCTGTGGTGCAATCCGGAATACGTGGTGCGCTTTGAGTTTCCCGTGGAAGGCGTACTGCGCTTCGCCGAAGAACGGGACGCCGATTTAATCGTGATGGGGGTGAGGCAGACGGCGGGGACAACCTTGACGTCGCATTTGCCGTGGACCATCGCTTCCGAAATCGTCAGCGAGGCACCGTGCCCAGTGCTCACCGTTCGTGGCTAAGGCTGGGGTAGAGGCGGCTCAGGCGCGCGCCGAAAGCAAGGTCAAAATTTCGCGCAAGCCTTGCCGGATGGGATTCAGATTGGCATTTGCGGCCGCGGGAAAAGGCAGCGGCGGTTGCTTCTTGTCGCTCCTGGTTTCAGCGCGAAGATGCTGGCGCGCCCCGGCAATGGTGAAGCCTTCCTCGTAGAGCAGCTTCTTGATGCGCAGCACATTCTCCACATCCTTACGGCGATACATGCGCTGGCCGGTGCTGCTTTTTACCGGCTTGAGCTGAGGAAACTCGGTCTCCCAAAAACGCAGCACATAGGCGGGAAGGCGGCACAGCCCGGCTACTTCCCCAATCCGGAAGTAGAGCCGCTCGGGGATGACGACTTCGGTGACCTTAACTGCTTTGGCCGTTGCTTTGTTCCGAGATGACATCGAAGTTCCTGGCTATCCTTGTTTCCGGTCGCGACCCCCGGAATTGTCTACTCGCGTTTCTATCACCACCCGGCCTTTAGAACAACCCTGATTTTCTCGCGCGGCACTTTCGGGCTGAAGAAACTACACCCCGAGCCGGATAGTCCCTGAATGCTTGGCTCCGGATTTTGCCCCAAGAGCTTAGATTTCAACGGGCATCTTCACAATTTTCTTCTGAATCGCGTAGGTGACCAGCTGGGCTCGGTTATGCAGGTCGAGCTTGCGCATGAGATTGAACTTGTGCGCTTCCACGGTTTTGACGCTAAGGCCAAGCCGGCCCGCAGTCTGCCGCACTGACAGGCCCTCGGCAATCATCTTCATGATCTGGCGCTCCCGCGGAGTCAGGGCAAGATTTTGTTTCAGCGCGCTTCGATGGCAGGGGAGACCTTCACGTAGTTTTGAAATCAATTCGCGGTTGAAATACTTGCGCCCCCCGTAAACTTCGCGGACAGTCTGAATCAGGTGGTTCGCCGGCACGTCCTTTAGCAAATAGCCATCGGCGCCCGCGCTCAGACACCGAGTCAGATAGTCCGGGTCTTCGTACATGGTGAGGAAAATCAGGCGGGTGGCAGGCCACCGTGCCTTCATGAGCTGCGCCGCTTCGAAGCTGGACATACCCGGCATGCCGATATCCATGAGCACCACATCCGGCCGCAGCTCGCCTACCTTCTCCAAAGCTTCATCCGCGTTACCGGCTTCGCCGACTACGGCAAAGTCCTCTTCACTTTCCAACAGCCGCCGCAATCCGGCGCGGAACAGGGTGTGATCGTCAACAACAAGGCAACGAATGGGCATGTGGATACCAACGTCAGTTTTCTCAGGATGACTTGGCCGCTATGCCGAGTGGCGGGCGGTTCCCCGCGCGGTCCTCGCTGGGGTGCGAAACTTCATTGACCACGGGCGCCAGACGCCGCTCGCCGCCTGCCCGCCCGCGCACCGTGCCGCCGGCGTGAACGGGCAGCATCACTTTAAGAAGCGTGCCCTGATCCCGGCGGGAGCGAATCTGAACTTTGCCTCCCAGCGCAGCGATTCTTTGCTTCATTCCAAACAGTCCAAAGGCGCGGCTGGTAGAAACGCGTCCGGTGGAAATACCCACGCCATCATCTTCCACGAACAGGCAAATCGAGTTTCCGCTGCGTTCCAGGCGAACCGAGAAGTTTCGCGCCTGCGAATGTTTGGCAACGTTATGCAACGCTTCCTGCAGAGAGCGATAGATAGCAACCTCGAATTCGCAATCGAGTTGGCCGAGGTCCTTCGGAAGGTCCAAATGTGCCTTCATTCCCGTGTGCTTGCTCAGCTCACGGACTTCCTTGCGTACCGCAGCCAGCAAGCCCAACTCCTCAAGCATGCGAGGCGACAAGCGGCTGATGATGCGGCGCAGGTCTTCGACGGTATGATCGAGCAGCTTCAGGGCTTCCTGGATTTTGGCCTGAGATTCCGGGCTCTGCTCGTCGTTCGCCAGCATGGCCAGGTAGAGCCGCAAGACCATGAGGCTCTGGCCAGTTCCGTCGTGCAGTTCGCAGCTGATCCGCTTGCGCTCCGCTTCCTGGGCGCGCAGAAGATGACGCGACTGTTCGGAAGCTGGCGCTCCGGCTCTCGGTTCAGAGGCCGAGTTACGCGATTTGGCATGAAGGCTCGGAAACATGAAGTCCTCAAAGACGAAAATCCGAGGAAGCGGCGGTCCGCACTTGATGGGACGCGGACAAAGAAGCTGCAGGTGGCGAAAAACTTAGTTTATTCTACCAAGTCCAAGGGTGAAGCTCCACCCTTGGAGGGAGAAAAAATGCCCTCGTGGGGCACTCTGGCCGGGGGTTTGGCGGCAGTATCGGATACAATCCAAAGTTCATGTTGCGCTACTTCACATCTGGGGAATCGCACGGCGAGGGCCTGGTAGCCTTCTTGTCGGGGCTGCCCGCAGGGCTGAACGTGGATTTAGCCTTTGTGGACCGCGAACTTTGGAGGCGGCAGCAGGGCTACGGGCGCGGCGGGCGGATGAAGATTGAAACCGACAAGGCTCATTTCTTGTCGGGCGTGCGGCACGGGGCGACCATCGGTTCGCCAATCGCCGTTCTGCTGGAGAACAAGGACTGGAAGAACTGGCAGGAGTCGCTGCCCGTCGAAGATGGTGATCCCGCCAAGCACAAGCGCGTGGCTTCGCCGCGGCCTGGGCATGCCGACCTGGCGGGCGCGCTGAAGTATAACTTTTCTGAAGCACGCTACGTGCTGGAACGGGCTTCGGCAAGGGAGTCGGCGGCCCGCGTTGCCATTGGGGCACTGGCCAAATTGTTTCTGCGGGAACTGGGGATTGAGGTTCTCAGCCATGTGGTGGCCGTGGGCGCGGCGTCGCTCAGCCAGGAAGTCCCCTGGGACCAAATACGCGCCATCTGCGAACGAAATGAAGTCCTGCTCAACTGTGCCGATCCTCAGATTGAACAGAGCATGAAGGAAGAAGTGGACAAGGTTCTGAAAACCGGCGATTCCGTGGGGGGAGTCTTTGAAGTGGTGGCCCATGGAGTGCCGCCAGGCTTGGGCACGTACGTACAGTGGGATGAACGGCTGGATGGCTTGCTGGCCGGCGCCGTCATGTCGTTGCAGGCGGTGAAGGCGGTGGAGATCGGGGCCGGAGTCACTGCCGCGGCCTCGCCGGGCTCCGCCGTGCACGATGAAATCGGTTATGAGGCGAAAGCCGGCTTTACAGGCTTTAGCCGCAACCGGAATAATGCCGGCGGGATTGAAGGCGGTGTTTCCAACGGAGAGGACATTCGGGTGCGGGGCTATTTGAAACCGATTTCCACCTTGCGGCGCCCCTTGCAATCGGTGGATTTTACATCGCGCGAGCCGGTAAAGGCCGCTTATGAACGTTCCGATGTGTGCGTCGTGCCGGCGGCGGGCGTGGCCGCGGAAGCGATGGTGGCTTTAACGCTGGCGCGTTGCGGGTTGGAGAAATTCGGCGGCGATTCCATGGGGGAAACCCTGCGGAACTTTCAAGGCTACTGCCAACAACTGAAGAACTACTGAATGATCTATCCCATCGTGAAGTTTGGAAATCCTGTACTCGACAAGGCGGGCGAGGCGGTTACCGCATTTGACGACGACTTGAAGAAACTGGTCGAGGACATGTTCGAGTCCATGTACGCGGCGCGCGGCGTGGGACTGGCCGCGCCGCAGATCGGAATCTCCAAACGGCTGGCGGTGATTGATGTGAGCTTCAAGGAAGATCCCGACGCCAGGCTGGTGCTTGCCAACCCGGAGATCATCAACAAGGAAGGCCGGCAACGCGGCAGCGAAGGCTGCCTGAGTATTCCGGAATTCCGCGAAGAGGTGACGCGTGCAAAAAGCGTGACCGTCCGGGCGCAGGATGTGAATGGCAAGTGGTACGAGAAGACCGGCGAGGAGTTGCTGGCGCGAGCCTTTCTACATGAGACCGATCACCTGGATGGCAAGCTCTACATCAGCCACATCAGTGCGCTGAAACGCGACTTGATGAAGCGCAAGATTCGCAAGCTGATGAAAGCGGGAGAATGGTAGAAGATTGAGTAATTGCGTAATTTTTTAATTGGGTAATTTTGAAAACCAGAGCTCATAAATTTCCAAATTACAAGATTACTCAATTACCAAATCTCCCTGTGCCATCATCCCTCAATCTCGTTTTCTGCGGGACGCCGCACTTTGCCGTGCCCACGCTCGAGAAATTGGTGGAAGCGGGCTTCCAGGTTAGCCTGGTGGTGACCCAACCCGACCGGCCCCGTGGGCGTGGTATGGAATTGACCGCGTCTCCGGTCAAATTGAGCGCGCTGAAGTTCGGACTGCCGGTCACGCAGCCGGAAACCATTAAACAGAACGATGAGTTCCGCTCTCGTCTCGCCGCGCTCAAGCCGGATGCCATTATTGTCGTGGGATATGGGCGCATCATTCCGCAGTGGATGCTCGATCTGCCGCCGCTGGGGAACATCAATCTGCACGCATCGCTGCTCCCGAAATATCGTGGCGCGGCTCCCATCCAATGGGCCATCGCATTGGGCGAGAGCGCGACCGGAGTGACAACCATGCGCATTGGCGCGGGGCTCGATACCGGCGACATCCTGCTGCAGTGGGAAGTGCCGATTGGCTTGGAGGATACGGCGGAAACGCTTGCTCCCAGGCTCGCGGCCCTTGGAGCCGATATGATGGTCGAAACCCTGCGCGGTTTTCAATCGCAAAACCTCCACCCGCGGCCGCAAGATCACGCGCGAGCTACGCTGGCGCCGATCCTCAAGAAAGAAGATGGGCACATCGATTTTCACCGCCCAGCGCCAGAAATTTACAATCGCCTGCGTGGATTCCAGCCCTGGCCCGGCGCGTTCACTCGCTTTCGGGGACGCAACTTCAACGTATGGGCGGCAAAGCCAGTCAAGAAATCTCTACCTGAGGGCGAGTTGATGGTTGACGGAGATTGCTTGATCGCAGGATGCGCGGGGCAAATGGCGCTGGAGTTGATCGAAGTTCAACCAGAAGGCAAGAAGCGAATGTCCGCGAAAGACTTCGTTCACGGGTATCGTCCGCGGAACGGCGAAAAGCTGGGCGAATAAACTCGGATTTTCCTTCGTGCTCCTTTGCGTCCTTCGTGGTTAAATCCCTTTCACTACCCTTCATGCCTATTTCTCCCGCGCGCACCGCCGCTTTCGACATTCTGCTCCGCGTCGAGCGGGAAGATGCTTACGCGTCTGAACAGCTGCACTCCGCCCAATACGCCATGCTTTCGTCCGCCGATCATGCCTTGGCCACGGAACTGGTGATGGGCGTTCTGCGCTGGCGTTCGCTGCTGGATCAGCAAATCGCTGGACAGTCCTCGCAACGCCTGGAGAAGCTCGATCCTGAGGTGCTTGCGGCGCTGCGTTTGGCCGCCTATCAACTTGGATTTCTGGACCGGGTGCCGCAACGGGCGGCGGTGCATGAGAGCGTCGATCTGGTGAAGCGGGCTGGCAAGCGGTCGGCCGCCTCCTTTGCGAACGCGGTGTCGCGCAAACTGGCCGCGGCGACCGGCCGCGCCGACGCTTCGGCCGGGATTGCCAAGGTCGACGGCATCGCCCAATTAGCGGAAGCTTCTGCGCATCCGCTCTGGATGCTGGAGCGATGGGAACGTGAGTTTGGCTTTGATGCGGTTCGCCAGATCTGCATCCACGATCAGACCATACCGCCCACCGCGGTGCGCCTAAGTTCTCCAGACACAGAAGGCGAACTGAAGAGGGATGGCGTTCAGCTGGCCGCCGGACGGCTTCTGACCTCGGCACGCCGCGTCTTATCTGGCAATGTAGCGAGCACACACGCTTTTCAACAAGGCCGGGTTGCTATTCAGGATGAAGCTTCTCAACTCGTAGCCCTGTTAGTGGGCCAAGGCAACAATATTCTGGATTGTTGCGCTGCTCCCGGCGGCAAAACGAGGATCCTGGCCAGCCGCAATCCCGATGCAACCGTTCTGGCGGCAGAGATGCATCCTCATCGTGCGCGCCTGCTGCGCAGGCTTGTCTCAGAGAAAAATGTGTTGGTGATTGCTGCCGACGCCCGGCATCTGCCGGTGAATACTCTTTTTGATCGTGTTCTCGCCGACGTGCCTTGCTCGGGAACGGGAACACTGGCTCATAACCCGGAAATCAAGTGGCGGCTCAGGCCCGAAGACCTCCAGGATTTTCATGGACGGCAAGTAGCGATTCTGCAATCTGTCATGAGTCATGTGGCGCCCGGGGGCAGGCTTATCTACACGACTTGCTCTTTAGAGCCAGAGGAGAATGCTGCAGTCGTCGAAGAGGCTCTCGCGAAGAGTCCGGCGTTTCGCGCGCTCGATTGCCGGGCGGAGTTGCAAAAGCTTCTGCAGGCTGGCGAACTTGTGTGGGAAGACTTAGACTCGCTGAGCTGTGGCCCAAGTCTACGCACCATTCCCGGAGTACACCCCTGCGACGGTTTTTTCGCCGCAGTTTTGCGGCGTGACTAGCCCGATAGACAACCTCTCTATCCCCCGTGCAAAGGGTGTTCCGGAATCAAACACAGGCACACAGAGGAACACGGAGAAAGCCGAGCTGATCATGTGACGCTGCTGGCATCCAAGCCCGAGGCCATCACCGAACTTCGAAGTTTACTGCCGTGCCAGGCAAGACTTTCTCCCCCGGAGCGGGGTTTTGCGTCGTGACCGTGCTTGCCGGGGAAGGCGCAGTCGGCACCGGCGAAACGCTCGCCAGGTTCGCAGCCTGAGTGACCCTCCCAACCCGCAGTCCGGCATCCCGCAGCGCGGTGGTCACGGTGCCTAACTGCTGGCCGATGAAGCTGGGCATGAGGAACGTTTGCGGCGCTGGCTGGGCGGCGACCAGAAGACTGATCTTCGGAGCCGAAACGTTATTGGCATTGGGCGGCGGACTTTGCGCCATCACTTGACCGGCTGAATCGGTTGGCCAAGGTATCTCGGCCACGGCGCTAACGTTGAGGCCTCGCCGTTCGATGTTCATTTCGGCGGCGCGCTCGCTTTGGCCAATCACGTTGGGAATCTGCACGCGCTGTGGTCCCAGGCTTTCCGCAACTCGAATCTCCCAGCCGCGGCGTACCAGCGTTCCCGGCGAGGGTGCCTGGGAAAGAATCTTTCCCGCCGCCACCGTGGCGCTGTAGTACTGGGGCTCGACGGTCACGCTAAAACCATCGTCCTCCGCGATTCGGCGGGCTTCCACGGGAGTCTTGTCCACCAGATTCGGTACGGCCACCTCGCGTCCGTGGATGGCGAAGCGCATGGTGGTAAGGGCGGAAACCAGCGCCACCACCAGCAGCACCAACGCAAAAAACACGAAGCGGAAGAATTTCTTCATTCGGTAGGTGAGATTATAGTTTGGCCGCTCCCCTGAGTACTCTTCTAATGTGTCTCTTCCCCCGCGGGCGCATTGTCCTGCGTGTCCAACTTCAGCGGCGCGGCCGTTGGCGTTGCCGCCGGCGGAGGCTGGAACTGGCCCGGATCTTTTCCCGCCAACGCCACTTTCATGAAATCGATCCAGATCGGGAGGGCAGCGTGGGCGCCAGTCTCCTTATCCCCCAAGGTTTTCTTTTCGTCGTAGCCTACCCACACTCCGCAAGTGGTCGAAGGGGAGAAGCCCACAAACCAAGCGTCGGTAAAATCATTGGTGGTTCCGGTTTTTCCAGCCAGCGGAATTTTCATGCTGGCTGCGGCAATCCCCGTTCCATGCTGTACCACCTCTTGCAGCATGGAAGTCATGATCCGCGCGGTGCGGGCTGAAATCACGTCCCTAACTTCCGGGAAGCCCTCCTCCAGCACACGGCCGTCGTAGGTAGTCACCTTAGTGATATAGCGCGGCACAACCCGGACACCATCGTCCGGAAACACGCTATAAGCTGAAGTCTGCTCCAGCGGCGTGATTTCTACCGCGCCCAGCGCCACCGGAAGAAACGGTGGAATCGCCGAGGTGATTCCGAAGCGGTGGGCATAGTCAATGACAGTCCGAATGCTGAGACTGTCGGAGAGTTTAAGCGCGGGAATATTGCGGGACTGCGCCAGCGCCCGGCGCAGCGTGATCACGCCTTCATAGCGTTCGTCGTAATTATGCGGCGTGTAGGGTCCGGAAGGAGTCTGGAAAGTCACCGGCGCGTCGAGAATGGTGTCGTCCGGCGAAGCGCCCCGATCAATGGCCGCGGTATAGACGAAAGGCTTGAAAGATGATCCCACCTGCCGCAAGGCCTGGGTGGCGCGGTTGAACTTGGAATCATTGAAGTCCCGGCCGCCGACCATGGCCCGGATCCCGCCACTGGCGTTATCAATGGCCACCAGCGCACCCTGGGCGCCGGAATCCTGTTCCAGGCTGACTCGCATATTCTTATCCAAGTCGTGCGAAAGAATTTTTACGTATATGCGATTTCCCGGCCACAGGATGTCTTGCAGTTTGGCGTGCGTCCAAGCTACGTCAGCCGCCGTAAGAGCTGCCAGGTAGTTGCCGAACTTGATGGTGGCTGAGGCCGGCGAAACCGCGGTGACCAGGGCATGCATATAGCCGTTGATTTCTGGCTCATCCTCCCAGTCGGGATCGTGATAATTCTCCAGCGTGACGTTCTTGGTGAGCACGTTCGGTAGGTGCCCCTTCCAGCCGCGGCCGCGCTCATAAGCGGCGAGGCCATCGAAAACTGCCTGGTTGGCCGCGCGTTGCAGATCCATGTCGAGCGAGGTGTAAACGCTTAACCCCCCGGAGTGGACTTGTTCTGTCCCGTACTTGGCTTCCAAGTAGCGGCGGATTTCTTCCACGAAATAGGGCGAAAGTGAATTGGGGTCGTGCGCGAGATTGAGTTGCAGCGGTTCGTCGCGAGCCGCGTTGGCAACCGGCGCGGTGATTTTGCCGTCCTCGAGAAGGGAATTGATCACCAGGTTGCGGCGCTTCAGAGCCCGGTCCGGATGATTGATCGGAGAGTAGTAGAGCCCAGACTTCGCCAAGGCTGCCAATAACGCGGCTTCGTCCAGGGTGAGCTGTTTGGCGGGTTTGCTGAAGTAGTACTCCGATGCAGCTTCGAAGCCGTAAACACCGTGTCCCAGGTAGATTTGATTGGCATACAGCGTAAAGATCTGGGGTTTGGTGAAGCGGCGTTCAATCTGAATCGCCAACAGCGCCTCCTCAATCTTGCGATGCCAGGAACGGTCTGGCGAGAGAAAGAGATTGCGGGCGAGTTGCATGGTCAGCGTGGACGCGCCTTGCACCCGGCCGCCCGAGACGATGTCGCGATAGGCTGCCCCAACGATGCGCCCAACGTTGATGCCCCAATGGCGGTAGAAGTCCTTGTCTTCAATCGAGATCAATGAATCGCGCAGAATCAGGGGAAAATCATTGTAAGTGGCGACGACCCGCCGTTGCAGGGCGAAGGAGCCGATAATCCGTCCCTGGTCGTCGTAGATCTGAGTGATGGAACTGGGCCGGTAATGCTCCAGATCCTCAACCTGGGGCAAGTCCGTGGAGTAAATCAGCACCAATCCCGCGGTGCCGCCGACCACCGCCGATAGCAGCACCAATATCCCGTAAAGCAGGCGCGCCGCCATCTTTCCGCGTTTGCCTTCCACTTCAGCGGAGGGAGGATCGGAAGATTGCAAAAGGGACTGCATGAGAAGCCAAACTCAGCATAGCAGGGTACAAAGTCCGCCGGCGGACAGACGATTCAAGACAAAAAAATCGCGCGTCCGAAGACGCGCGATGAGTCAAGCCGGCTTAACCGTCTAACTGGTTTTGCTATTGAGCAACTGAACCGCTTTCTGCAAAGGCAGATCCTGTTGTGGCGCCTGCGGTTTCTGTTGTTCGGGCGCGTTTTCATCCTCATCCTCATCGGGTAGGGCGGAGTCATCGCTGGCAGCGACGGCAACATTTGGCGTTACCGCGGCGTCCTGAATGGCTTTCCCGCTGGGCGAGTAATACTTGGCTACCGACAAGATAACCGCCGAACCATCCGGCAGATCGATGGTTTTCTGCACCGAACCTTCTCCGAAGGTCTTATCGCCCACCACGTCGCCGCGCGCATTCTCCAGGATGGCGGCGGCCACGATCTCAGCCGCTCCGGCCGTGCCTTTGTTCGTCAACACCACCAGCGGCAAGCTGGAAATCGCTTTCGCAGGATCGGCATTGAAGGTCTCGCGCGGAAACTTCTGGCCTTGCAAGTAGGCAATGGTTCCGTGATTCAAGAACAAATTGGCGGTCGCCACGCCTTCCGCTTCGTCCCCTTGGGCACAGTTGCGCAGGTCCAGAATCAGCTTCTTCGCGCCTGACTTTTCCGCTTCTTTCACCCTTACCGCAATTTCCTGCGCCTTCCCCTTGGTAAAAGCGTCCACTCGGATATCGCCGATGCCGTTCTCCAGCAATTTTTCGCTGACCGGCGGAATCGAGACCACGTCACGAGTAATCACAATCTTCTGCGGCTCGGCTTTGCGGGCACGGACTACGGAAACTGTGATCGTGGAACCAGGCTGGCCGGCCAGCATATTGCGAATTTCAGCCAGAGAAATGTCATGGGTAGTTTTGTTTTCGATGGCTTCCAGGAAATCCAGGGCCTGCAAGCCGGCTTTATCGGCGGGCCCGCCCGGAATCACCGCAACCACCGTGGCGTAGCCGCCCCGCTTCGAAACGGCAGCCCCAATGTCGCCTTTCGCATCCGCCTTCTGGGACTTGTATTCCTTGTATTGATCGGGCGTGAGGTAACTGGAATTGGGGTCCAGGGAGTCCAGCAATCCGTGCAGCGCGCCATCGGTTACGGCGGTGGTATTGGGCTCTTCCACATACTCACTGCGCACCCGCGAGAGCACTTCGCTGTACACCTGAATCTGGCGGTAGGCGCCGTCGTTGTTGCTCGAGGCGCGTACCTTCAATCTGCCCGCCACGGTAAACAACAAAACACCGGCGGAAAAGGTCAATATCACAGCCTTCATTTTCATGGACATCAGATGTTTTCTCGAAAGGGACTAAACTCCCGAAGGAAGTTCCTCACATTATAGCCCTTTAGATGCGGCTTTTTGGCTATTCGCAGCGCGGCAGGCGCTGATCTTCGGTAACTCCCAGAGTACATGAGGCTTCGCCCTTTTTTGTTGCAATGAGTGGGCGCCCGCCGGCGAGTTCCTCGGACGCTCGCTTTGGTGTTATATTTGCGTCCCGCGGAAGGTGGGACGATGAAATTGACGGCATTGTTCTTCGCCCTGGCGATTACGGGCACCGCATCCGCCCAGAGCGGGGGGTGGAAGCAGCTTTTCAATGGCAAAGACCTGACCGGCTGGAAGCATGTCGGCCCCGGCGAAATGACCGTGGAAGAGGGCCTGATCCGCACTCATGGGGGCATGGGACTGCTCTACTGGACCGGAGGAAAGCTGGGGAATTGCGTGATTCGGGTGCAGTATCAAATGCGCGATCGCGACGATAACTCCGGCGTTTTTGTCCGCATTCCAATTGAGCCGCGTGAGGCGTGGATGCCGGTCAATTACGGGTACGAGGTGCAAATTGACGATGATCCCGGCGGCGAAGACGACACTCACATCACCGGCATGCTCTATTCGCTTACCTGGCCTCTTGCGAAAGCTGGCAAACCCGGCCCCCAGTGGAACACCATGGAAATTACGCTGGACGGTCCGCGAACCATCGTCGTTTTGAATGGCGTGAAGCTTATGCAATACAAAGAAGGGGATCCGGTTCCGCCGCGCCATTTCGATTTCGAGCCAGAGCGCGGATTGCGTCCTGACGAGGGCTACATCGGCCTGCAGAATCACAGCGACAAGGATGCGGTGTATTTCAAGGAAGTCGCGGTCAAATCGCTGAAAAAATAGCGGCGCAACCCGCCGAATCTCCGGGAGGTTCCATGACAACCAACCACTTCTCGCGGCGCGAATTTCTGGAAATGGGAGCCGCCGCCGCGGGTGCATCTTTGGCCGCGAAGACCATCCTGCTCGACCCCGAACCCTTGTCAGCCCTGCCCCAGTCGGTTGCGCCGAGCGACCGGCTGCGCTTCGGCATGATTGGGATTGGGATGCAGGGAACCGGCCTGCTGGGGAAGTCCGTCGAACTCCCCGGCATTGAATGCGCGGCTGCCTGCGACCTCTACGACGGCCGGCACTTGCATGCCCGGGAGATTGTGAAATCCACCAGTTTGCCGGTTACGCGCCGCTATCAGGAACTGCTGGCGAACAAAGACATTGATTGCCTTATCGCGGCCGTTCCTGACCACTGGCACAAACAGATCGTGGTGGACGCGGTGAACGCAGGCAAGGACATCTACTGCGAAAAGCCCATGTCTCACACCCCCGGCGATGGCGTGGAAATGGTCGCGGCCGCCAAAAAGACCGGGCGCATCGTGCAGATCGGCTCGCAGCGCGTGAGTTCCGTTATCTGCGCCAAGGCGAATGAACTCATCGCCCAGGGAGTTTTAGGCGATTTGATGATGGTCGAGGCAACGCTCGGACGCAATGAACCGAACGGCGCATGGGAGTATCCCGTGCCTCCCGATCTTTCGCCGCAGACTCTGGATTGGGACACCTGGCAGGGAAGCGTTCCCAAGCGCGCATTTGACCCCTATATCTTTGCCCGCTGGCGTTGCTGGAAGGAGTACGGAACGGGCGTGGCTGGCGACCTTCTGGTTCATCTGATCAGCGGGATGCAGCGCATTCTGGGCATCAACGAAGCTCCGAAGCGCGTAATGTCCATGGGTGGTATTTTGCGATGGAAAGACGGCCGCAACATGCCCGATGTTCACGCCGTGCTTCTCCAATACGGAAATATTCCGGTGTATATGCGGCTGAATCTGGGCACGGAGACGAAAGAGAGTTACCGCTTCATGGGTTCCAAAGGGACGCTCGATCTGGCGGCCTCGGTGATCACATTCTCTCCTCAAACTGGCGAAAACACCGAACCGAGTTACTACGCGGAGAGCTTCCCTAAGAGTCTGCGTGACGACTACTTCAAGAAATGGCACCAGGAGCATGATCCGGTTCCGGGGAAGGAGCCGGTATTTGAGGGAATCTCCTATGCGGGCGCGCCCATCGATGACGTTAAACCGCACCTCTGGAATTTCTTTCAGGCGGTGCGCTCGCGCCAACCCGTCATTGAAGACACGGTGTTCGGCCACCACGCTGCGCTGGCTTGCCATATGGCCAATGAGTCGTATTTCCGGGGAACTCCGGTTTTTTGGGACGAGGCGTCCAAGACCATCAAGAGCTAGTTTGCTTTAGGACACGAACTCTTACGGCAGGTTGAAATCCACGGTTACCAGAGTCTGTGCTTCGACGGCTTCTCCGTTCAGCACGTAGGGTTTGTACCGCCAGTTTCTCACAGCATCAAACGCGGCCTGGCCCAGGAGCAGCGGCCCGCGAATCAGCTTCAACTCCTGGATTCTGCCGTCTTTCCCGATCCATGCCTGCAAAACGACCGGCCCCCGCAGCCCGGCCTGCAAGGCTTTTTCTGGATAACTGGGATCGATTTTCTGCAGCAGCAGCTTCTCGGAAAGCGCCCCCGGAATGGTTACCGGTCCCAGAGCGTCCATCAGCGCGGGGCTGACTTTGGCGGCCACCTCGCGGGCTGCAGTCACTCCGGGAAAAGGCTCGCCCAGACTGTCTGGAATTCTGACGCTGCGAGGGGAATCGGCTTGGACTTGTGCCGGTTGAGGAACCGCAGCCGGTTCCTGCAGGGCGGCGCGCTGCGCAACCGGTTCCGGCATATCGAATGGAATCTGAGCGCGCTGCGATCGAGAATTGCGTACCGCCAACACCTTAATCTTCCCGGCTGTCCCGTGCCATTGCGGAATATCGGATGCGACATCTTGCGCCGGGACGGCCGCTGCTTGAACCTCTTGCGCCGGATGCTGGCCCCAGCCCCGGATGCTCTGCCAGGTTTCACGGCCTGCTCTCGCGGCCGCCGAGCTGGCTTGAGTCAAAGGCTGGCTCAAGACGTAGCCAACCGCAAAAAAAACTACCCCAATCGCCGCGCTGCGCAGCAGCAAGCCGCGCAGGCCGGTCGAGGCAAACGGGAAGAAGTTCCTGGCGTTACTCTTGAACTGAAACAGTCTCTGGAAAATTGATTCGCCCGCGAGCCCGTCTTCAAAGGTGGCGAAGCTAAGGTGCAGGGGAGCTTCATCGATGGCGGCTTCCGCGGGTGCAGCACCGGGGATTGGCCATCCCGGAACCACGCTGGTCGGTGGTCGCAACCCAACACCCAGGGATCGTTGTTCCGCGACCACCGGCGGCGCTCCCGCGCATTCGCGGGGTTGAGAGGACCAATCCTTAAACCGAGAGGTGAAGGCGTTGCAAGTCAGCAAAGCGTGCTTCGCCTGCTCAGATCGCAGCGGCTTACTGAGTACCAGGTCTGCGCCTGCTTGCTCCAGAGCCGCACGAGCCTCAGCCTTGCCTATCACAACCGCGAAAACATCGTGATGGGTTCGTGACTCCCGCGCCGTTTTGAGCAGAAAACTGGCCTCCAGACCTTCATCCCAGTCCACAACGATCAGGTTAAACATTTTGCCGGTCAGCGTTTTGAGGGCGGCGAAGATTTCCGGGCAGGTTTCAACGCTCAGTTCCAGCTCTCGCAGAGCGTGGCTTATCTGGCGCGATGTCTCCTGGTCGGAGGAGAACAGCAAAGACCGTGGCGACATGACAACCTGAGGCTAGCCTTTGGCTTGCGGCCTCACAAGTTACGAAGTGCCGCCGTCCCACTCTGCGGTAGTGCAGGTAACCTGTGCGCGCATTACCTGTCCGGTCGTACATCTCCCGCCCAGCGCGGTCTTTCGCGCATTCACGCCAATTTATTGATTTCATAAGAATTTGCAATTGGACACACACGGGTTCCCCGGCTAGCGTCAAAATGGGAGGCTTGACTCCAACGGAAATCGAATTTGAAACTGTAGAATGGCCGCAGGGCGGCCAGGCCGCGCGATATGGGGGATTTGGCCTCGTGGGGACCATCGCCGGGATGCGACGTTTCGGAACCGCCTTGGCTTTCGTGTTGGTGGCGTTTGTCCCAACGCTGCTCCTGCAACATTTTTTTGCCTATCCCTTCCTATTCCTGTTCTTTGGCGCGGTGATGGCCAGCGCATGGTTTGGCGGCACGGGAGCGGGGTTGTTTTCTGTTCTCGCCTCAACCGTTCTGGTTGACTATTTTTTTGTGCCGCCCTTGCACTCCTTTGCCATCAATCCGACGGCGGAGAGCTACTTTCTTGCCTTTGTGGCTTGCGCATTGGTTGCAAGCTGGGTAAGTTCGGCAAAGAAGCAGAGCGAGGAAGCGCTTAAAGAGACCCGCGACCAATTGGAGATTCGCGTATCCGAACGCACCGCAGCGCTTCTGCAAACCCAGGCCGATCTGGCCCGCCTCTCCAGCGTGATGAGCATGGGAGAACTTACCGATCTCGATCGCCCACGAAATCAGCCAGCCACTTACGGCCGTGGTCACGCACGGACACGCGTGCCGCGAGTGGCTCTCCGCGGATCCGCCGAATCTTGAGAAGGCCCGCCACACCACCGAAAGAATTATTCAGGATGGAACGCGCGCCGGCGCGGTGGTAAGCCGCATCCGGGCTTTGTTCAAGAAGGAACCGCCTGAGAAAGGTTGGATGGATGCAAACCAGGTGATCCGGGAACTTGTAGCCTTTCTGCACGATGAGGCCGTTCGCCGCCATGTCCACATAAAATTGGAACTGGCTGACGACCTGCCCAAGGTGATGGCTGACCGGGTTCAGTTGCAGCAGGTTCTGCTCAACCTGGTCATGAACGGAATGGACGCCATGGCGGAAGTGGCGTATGGCCTCAAAGAACTGTTAATCCGGTCCTGCGAGCGGAATCCGGAGGAGATTTCGATCCAGATTGAAGACCGCGGAGTAGGATTGAATCCGCAGAATCCGGACGAGATATTCCAGTCGTTTTTTACCACCAAGCCGCACGGCATTGGCATGGGATTGTCGATTAGCCGCTCCATTGTTGAGTCTCATGAGGGACGTTTGTGGGCGACACAGCGAGCCGGGGGAGGCGCAATTTTCCAGTTCACGTTGCCCGTCAACCCGCGGAATTCCGATGACTGAGATGACTGACGCGAACCCAATCGTGTTTGTGGTGGATGATGACGCCTCGGTCCGCGATGCGATCGGCAATCTGCTTGAATCCATCGGGGTACGCGCCCAGATGTTCAGCTCCACCGAGGAGTTTATGCAGGCTCGCCGCCCGGAAGCGCCGGGCTGCCTGGTGCTCGATGTTCGCCTCCCGGGGAAAAACGGGTTGGAGTTTCAGGAAGAACTCGAAAAAGCCGGCCTGGAGATTCCTATTATCTTCATCACGGCGCACGGCGATATTCCCATGACCAAGCGCGCCATGAAGGCCGGAGCTATCGAGTTCCTAACCAAGCCATTCGAAAAGAAAGATCTGGTGGACGCGATAGCGCATGGCCTGGAGCGCGACCGCTTGCGGCGTCAGGAACGGGCGGACCTTGCGATCCTTCAATCCCGGTTGGATGAACTCACCCCCCGTGAACGGGAAGTCATGGATCTGGTGGTAGCCGGCCTGATCAACAAACACATCGCCAGCCAGTTCGGCTTGAGTGAGGTGACCGTGAAGATCCACCGAGGCCGAGTAATGCAGAAGATGCAGGCGGCTTCCCTCGCGGATCTCGTAAGAATCGCAGAGAAGCTCAAGCGCGCTCCCCGCAGATAAGTAATTCCCGGCCCCTTCCATAAGTTTTTTCTATCGAAAACATACCAAAGGATGATTGTGCTCCGCTCGCGCGCTGACTAGCGTTACATCATGAAGGCAACCGCGCAACCCTGGACGGAGAATGAATCGCCGGCTCTTTTGGCTGGGGCTCGATCGAACTACACGATTGGCATGGATCCCCACGTTGCCCTTCTCCATGAAATGGCCGGGCGCATCGCCATGGATGCTCCGCTGCACCAAGTTCTGACGGACGTGGTCGAATGCATTACCTCGTCCGTCAAATGCGATTCGTGCTTTATTTACGTCCTTGAACAGGATCATCTGGTGTTGCGGGCGTCGAAGAATCCCCATCCTGAGGCCGTGGATCGCCTCAAATTGAGGTTGGGATCTGGGATTACGGGATGGGTGGCCGAACACCGGCAGCCGGTGGCCATCGCAAAAAGTGCCTTCGAGGACCGCCGCTTCCAAACCTTTAATGAATTGCCGGAAGACCGGTTTGAAGCGTTTCTCTCCGTTCCGGTGCTCAGCCGGGGAAAAGTTGTTGGGGTCATTAACTTGCAGAACCGAACCCAGCGCGCTTACAGCGACCGTGAAATAAAACTTCTGGCTATGATCGGGTTCGTAATCGGGTCGGAGGTGGAGCGGGCGCGCCTGGAAAACGAAAATCAGTTGCTTTCCGGCCGTCTGGAGGCGCGGAAGGCGCTGGAGCGGGCCAAGGGAATTCTGCAACGCGAATTGAAGATCAACGAAGAAGACGCCTATCTGATTCTGCAACGCCAAAGCCAGCAGCGCCGCAAGCCCATGAAGGAAATCGCCGAAGCCATCATTCTTAGCCACGTGGTCAAGAGCGTTTCGCTGTAACGCCGGCCGCCGGAAACCGATGGGACGATCCGTCACGCGCCGCCCCCCGCCGCAGTTGCGGCTGAGAACCCTCCTACGGACAAATCTGTACGCACAAGATGCGCTCTCTATCTCGATAATCCCCGCCATAAAAAGTTTGAATTTGACTTGCCCCGCTCCTGCCGTCAGAATCCACACACCAAGTTGTAGAGGTGCATTTTTGCTCCCTCTTTTCACCGTCGAAAAGAGGCGATTCTTTGGGCACGACGCCGTGCCGATCCCGTAGACATTCTTGATCTAGCTGAGCTCTGCCTCCAGGCGGGCTGCGGTTTCCAGGGGAGAGGTGCCGGCTGCTGGTCTGCAGTCAGGAAGATTAGTTTGAGCGTCGCGGAGAAGAGGGAGCATACGCGAGATAGGTCAACAAGGGGGTAGAGGTCGTGGTTTTGCCCAACAAATTCAATTCTGAACGAAGGAGCAACGTATGTCTGCAAGGACCAAATCAATGAACCGGCTGTCTCTTTCACAAAAAGTTTCCCGATTGCGCCTCCGGCTGCACGATGCGCAGTGGCGCAAATATGGGAGGACCGTTTTTTTCGGCAAGATGATGGGGCTGGGCTTGGTTCTGCTCCTCATGGTTGTCGTTTCAGGCCTCTTTTTCGCCCGCGTCCACGCTCAGGCCGCCGCTCCCGAGGTCAAGGCGGCCGATGTCGTCAACCCGGTGAATACTGCATGGACATTGATCGCGGCCTTCCTGGTTTTCGGCATGCAGGTCGGCTTCACCATGCTGGAAGCGGGCTTCTGCCGCTCGCGGGAAACCGTCAACGTGCTGGTGGAGTGCGTCGTGGATACCTGCCTCTGCGGCATTCTCTTTTATGCCGTCGGTTTTGCCTTCATGTTTGCCCACGGCAACGGGTTCATCGGCTATCACTGGTTCTTCCTGCAAAACGCACCTGCGACCTATGAAACTACCGGGGTCGCGTTCCTGGCAGTCTGGATTTTTCAGTTCGCATTCGCGGATACCTGCTCGACGATCACTTCGGGCGCCATGATCGGTCGAACCGGATTTGTCGGTGACCTGCTTTACAGCATCTGCGTCACCGGCTTCATTTACCCAATCATTGGGCATTGGGCCTGGGGGCCGGACGGCTGGCTGGCGAAGATGGGAAGCGCCGGGTACGTTCTCCCAGGACTGGGTATGCCGGTTTCCATGATTTCGCGGGGTCTACGGTGGTTCACACCATCGGCGGATTTATTGCATTGGCGGGCGCCATCGTTCTGGGCCCGCGGCTTGGCCGCAAATTCAAGCGCGATGGTGGCGAGCCCATGCTGCCGCATGATTTGACCATCGCCGTCAGCGGCGGCCTCATTCTTTGGTTTGGCTGGTACGGGTTCAATCCCGGCAGCACGCTTTCGGCCATGGACTTTGTGGGCATCGGCCGCGTCGCCACCAACACAACCCTCGCTGCCTGCGCGGCTGGCCTCACGTCCATCATTTACGGCTACATCATGACCAAGAAGTGGGACGCCAGCTATACCACGAACGGCTTTCTGGCCGGGCTTGTCGCCATTACCTGTCCCTGCTACTGGGTTAGTCCGACGGGCGCGGTCCTGCTGGGCGGGATCGCGGGAGTGCTCGTCATCCTGGGAGTCGATCTGCTGGAATGGCTGCGCATTGATGATCCCATCGGAGCGGTTCCGGTACACGGCTTTTGCGGCATCTGGGGCACTCTCTCGCTCGGTCTATTCGCCTGCGGACAGTATGGAGCAACCGGTCCGATCGCGCCGGACAACTCCGCTCCGCTGACAGGGCTGTTCTACGGCGGCGGATTGCAGGTGCTCAAAGCTCAATTCATCGGCAGCGCTTGCATCACCCTCGCCACCTTTGCGCGTCGCCATGGTAGTCATGCTCCTGGTCAATGCCACCGGAACCCTTCGCTTGCCGGCAGAGGCAGAGATCTACGGCATGGATCTGCACGAGCACGGCATTTCCGCCTACCCGGAATACGTCATCTCCGCTTTGGGCGCACCCGGAGGCATGACGCAGGAGCTTCCGGCCGCGCATGCTAAGGCAAGCATGTTGGCCAAGCCTCTGCACGATATGGCCAGCTGATTCCGGGCCGAAGTCAAACCCGGAGGCAGAGGGATCTCCTGCCTCCGGCCAACTTAAGCCGACAACGTCGCGTGAGAGGAACAATATGACAAAAGTTGAAGCGATCATTCAGCCGAATGTATTTGAGACGGTCAAGGAAGCTCTGATCGGCCTCGGCATTGAGGGTATGACGGTCACGGAGGTGCGCGGCCACGGCCGGCAAAAGGGGCACACCGAAACCTACCGCGGCCGCGAATATGGGATCGATCTTCTCCCCAAGGTGAAGCTCGAACTTGTGCTGCAAGACAATGTTGTCGCAACCGTGGTGGACACGATCATCAAGAATGCCGCCACCGGCAAAATCGGAGACGGCAAGATTTTTCTCTATAAAGTGGAGGAAGCGATCCGCATTCGCAGCCAGGAACGCGGAGCCGCCGCCCTATAAACGACTGGCGAGGATCCCGCGACTTGGATCTCGCTGTCCTCAGAACTCTGGAGTTGTCGGCCAAGCCCGGGTGCAGGAACTAAGCATCCGGGCGTTTTTTGCAGCGCCGCCTAAATCATTTCTTGCAGCCCGCCGCTTCCTGCGGTGATCGCAATCACATAAAACCGTGATCTTAGACACGGCTCTGCCTCCCATGGCTTGTAGAGAATGCGAACCACACAACGCCGGATTCTGCGAGGAGTCCGCGCTTCTGTTCAGACAGCACGCCGAAGCGGGTGAGGAGCCATGGCATGGGAGAGTCCTACCAACATCAAGTTGTCGCGTGGTGGTCGGCCGGCCGCACGGGCTTGGCGAAATCCAATTCCGCGCCAAACAGCATTCATTTTGCCGCGCCCCCGCAATTCGGTGGGTTAGAGGGCCGATGGACGCCGGAGGACCTGCTTCTCGGCGCAGTCGCCAGTTGCTTTACCACCACATTCCGCGTGCTTGCTGAATACTCGAAGTGGGAATACATCGACCTTCAAGTGGAAGCTGCGGGCACGGTGGAGAAAGCCAACTCCGGCTATAGCTTCACCGGCATTGTCCTGCGCCCAATTCTGAAGATTCTAGGGGAGCCTGACCGGGAACGAGCGGTCCACTTGCTGCAGAAGGCAAACAGCCTGTGCCTGGTTTCGCGCGCTCTGGGGGTTGCCCAGACCTTTGAGCCGGTGGTTGAAGTCGCCAATGCCAGCACCCCCGCTGAGAGCCGGTGAATTTTCGGCGGGGTCCGCTGGCGCATTCCCCGCGCTAGGGGGCGATTCCGCGACCCGTCCCCGCTGAGCGGGGCAAGTCGTCCTCGAGGCACTTTGCCGCGCCGCTGGCTCTGTCGAAGCCCGGCTCCTACAGCTTCAACTCCTTGAGGTACTCCCGCAGCGGCCCACCCAGGTCAGACCGCTTCAGCGCAAGCTCAATCGTTGCCTTCAGGAAGCCCAGCTTGTCTCCAGTATCGTGCCGTTTGCCTTCGAAGACGTATCCGTACATCTTTTCTTTTTGCAGGAGCAGGCGCAGTCCGTCGGTGAGTTGCAATTCACCGCCTACGCCCGCCTTGATCTGGGCCAGCGTCTCAAAAACCGTCGGCGTCAAGATGTAACGTCCGATCACGGCCAGATTCGAGGGCGCCGCCTGCGGCTTCGGCTTTTCCACCATGTCCACGATTTCAAAAAGCTTGCCGCCGAAACGTCCGTCCGCCGCTTTAGTTTTGAGGACGCCGTAGGCAGAGATGGCCTCGCCTTCCACCACCTGGGTGGCCAGGACCGAGCACTGAGTGTAGTCAAAGACTTCCATCATCTGCTTCAAGCATGGCACCTTGGCATCAATCACATCGTCCGCGAGCAGCACGGCAAAGGCCTCGTCTCCCACCAGTTCACGGGCGGTCAGCACGGCGTGGCCCAGCCCCATAGCCTCTTTCTGGCGAACGTAGGAAACGTAAATCATGTCCGAGATCTGCCGGACGATCTTAAGCAGATCGGTTTTCCCGCGTTCCTCCAGCATTCTTTCCAGCTCGTAGCTCACATCGAAGTGGTCTTCGATGGCCTGCTTGCCGCGGCCGGTAACGATGATGATTTGATCGCAGCCGGCGGCCAGCGCTTCCTCCACGCCGTACTGGATGATGGGTTTGTCCACCAAAGGCAGCATCTCTTTGGGCTGGGCCTTGGTGGCGGGCAGAAAGCGCGTGCCCAGACCGGCGGCGGGAAACACGGCTTTGCGGACCTTCATTCTCATGCTTTCACCTGGTTGTTGAGTAAAGCCTGTTCGTTCATTCAACCTGTCGAACCTTAATTCTAGGTGTGCTGCATTCTTAACCCGGTTCCATCAACTGCCCGGCTTGGCCGCTTCTAACAGAACCGGAACCGCAAGCTCTTCGATGAGATCGCGCAGCAGGCTGAGCACGCTATCCGTTGCGCTGGCCTTCAGCGAGAACTTCAGTACTCCATCGGGCGTGAACTGCGCGCCGCGCTGGGAGGAAACGAAGCGCGCCAGCTTTTCCGCATCGATGGCGGCGTTCTGCCGGAATCGGATGCTTACCTGTTCGCGCTTGCGGTCGATGGCGGTGGCTCCGACGCGCAAACATAATAGCTTGAGCGAGGCATACTCCAACAGGTTACGGACGGCTAAGGGTGGCTCGCCATAGCGGTCTCGAAGTTCGGAACCCACGTCCGCCAGCTGGGATTCGGTTTCCACGCCCGCCACCCTTTTGTACATACGCAACCTTTGATTCTCTTCCGTGATGTACTCGACTGGGATGCGGATATTCAGTCCCAGGTTGAGTTGAGCGGCGGCTTCCTCGGGCGCGCCTTCGCCTTTCATCTCGCGGACCGCGCGGTCCAGCATCTGGGTATAGAGCTCGAAACCTACTGCTTCAATGTGACCGCTCTGCTCGCCGCCGAGTAAGTTTCCGGCGCCGCGCAGTTCGAGGTCGAGGGCGGCAATCTTGAAACCTGCTCCCAGGTCGGAAAATTCTTTCAATGCCGCCAGGCGACGCCGGGCGATCGGAGTGAGTTCAGCCTCAGCCGGCACCAACAAGTAGGCGTAAGCGCGGCGATTGGAGCGGCCCACCCGGCCACGCAGTTGATAGAGTTCGGAGAGCCCGAGGCGGTCGGCGCGATTGATAAGGATGGTATTGCACAGCGGTATATCGAGGCCGTTTTCGATGATGGTGGTGGCCACCAGAATGTCAGCTTCGTGATGCATGAATTTCAGCATCACTTTTTCGAGCTCTCCTTCCGACATCTGCCCGTGGCCCACGGCGACCCGGGCGCGAGGCACCAATTCCTGCAACTTGGCGGCGATTTCCCAGATAGTTTCCACGCGGTTGTATACAAAGTAGACTTGGCCGCCGCGGTCGAGTTCCTGCTCGATGGCGGACTGGATCAGCTTGTCATCCCAGGCGGCGACGACCGTCTGAATTGCGATGCGATCTTTGGGCGGAGTTTCGATCACGCTCATATCGCGCAGGCCGACCAGCGACATGTGCAGCGTGCGAGGAATGGGCGTGGCCGACATGGTGAGCACGTCCACCTGCTTGCGCATCTGCTTGATGCGCTCTTTGTGGCGCACTCCGAAGCGCTGCTCCTCATCGACCACCAGCAGGCCAAGGTCGGTGAACTTGATGTCTTGCGACAGGATACGATGGGTGCCGATCAGGATGTCGATCTTGCCGGCCTCGGTCTTCTGCAGGATTTCCTTCTGCTGTTTCGGGCTGCGAAAACGGCTGATCATCTCGATGGTGACGGGAAACGCGGCAAAACGTTGTTTGAAAGTCTCGAAGTGCTGGAAGGCGAGCACGGTGGTGGGAGCCAGTACGGCGACTTGGCGGTTGTCGCCGATAGCCTTGAATGCCGCGCGCATGGCAATTTCAGTTTTGCCGTAGCCGACGTTGCCGCAGAGCAGCCGGTCCATGGGTTGGCGCGACTCCATGTCGTGCTTCACGTCGGCGATGGCCAGTTCCTGATCTTCGGTCTCGTTGTATTCGAAAGCGTCTTCGAACTCTTTCATCCATTCGTTGTCGGCGGGAAAGGCATGGCCCTGCGCGGTCTTCCGCTCGGCGTAGAGCTTAACCAGTTCGTCGGTCATATCCTTCATGGCCTTGCGGACTCGGGCTTTCGTCTTGGCCCAGGCGGCGGTGCCCAGATGATTCAGCGCGGGCTTAACGCCTTCGGACGACCGGTATTTCTGGATCAGGTCAAGGCGGGTGAGCGGAACATAAAGGCGGGCGCCATCGGCATACTCCAGCAGCATGAATTCGGCGTTGCCGTCGCCCTGATTAATCTCCTTCAGTCCCTGATACTGTCCGATGCCGTGCTCGACGTGCACCACATAGTCGCCAACCTGCAGATCGCGAAAATCGGACAGGAATGCTGAAGTCTTCGACTTCGAGCGCTGCGGCCGAGACACTACCGATTCGGACTCATCGAAGAGATCGCGCGCCCCGAAAATGGCGAGGCCGGCATCCGGCAGCATCACCCCGTCAGGAACGTAGGCCTTCACCAGAGTTGCGGTGAGCACTTCGCCCGCGAAGTACGCCGTTTCGTCGGCATAGCTTTCGCCGCCACGGGTGCGGCTTCCCAGGCGGAACGAAACCGCATACTCGCTGAAGATGTCCGCCAGGCGTTCGACTTCGCCGGTGTTGGGCACGGCGATCAAAACCCGCCGGCCTTCCGCAATTTGCTTTTTCACTTCCTCGAGCATCGCGGGGACGGCGCCATGAAATCTTGGCGCGGGCTGAGTGTGGAAAGCGACGGTCTCAGCCCCGTTGCTCCGCTCGATCTCCAGATACTCGAAGTCTGCGCCGGGCCAAGCGCCTATTTTTGACCACCACTCTTCAGGCGGCAGATAGAGATCGGTGGGCAGAACCAGGTTACCGACTTCGCTGCGCTCGTGTGCTTCTGCGATGCGCGACCAGGTGTGGTCGAACTCACTCTTGATGGTTTCCGGTTCATCGACAACCACCAGGGCACTGCTCAACAGGTCGAAAACAGTGCGGTCAGCCCCGGCGACCGGAGCATAAAATTCCCAGCCGGGAAATACCGTCACTCCGCCGGAGCGCACCGCCTGCTCGACGACTTCTTCCGAGCCGGTGATTCGTTTTCCGGAGAGCCGGGCATGAATGGCGCCCAGAATATCTTCGCGCACCGGCGTTTCGGTGAGTGGGAGCAAGAGGGCCTCGTCCACTGGATTCGACGAGCGCTGGGTCGCGGGATCGAACTTTCGGATGGATTCGATTTCGTCGCCGAAGAATTCAATCCGCACCGGCCGGTCGGCCTCCGGCGAATAGACATCAAGAATGCCCCCGCGCAGGGCATATTCCCCAGGCATTTCGACCACATCGACCGCCATATAACCCACGGTGTTCATGTGGGCGAGCAATGATTCGGGATCGAGGGTCTCGCCCTTGCGGAGAGTGCGCGCAAGATCCGCATAATACTCGGGAGAGCGCAGACGCAGTGCGGTGGCGGCTACGGGAGTGACAACGATGGAAGCGGTGCCAGTTGCAATCTTCCACAGGGCGGCGGCGCGCTCTTCCTGGATCTCAGGATGCGGCGATAGATTCTGAAAGGGAAGAACGTCGCGCGCCGGCAGCCTGACGATGGAATCGGGATCGGCGCCGCCCCTGAGTTCGGCAAAGGATTGCAGAACCGGGACAAGTTCCTCAGCGGCGCGATTGTCGGGGACCACCACGATAACGGGGCGTCCGGCAGCTTTTTGCAGCAAAACCAGCAGCAAAGCCTTGGCAGTGGGGGCGAGCCCAGAAACACGAATCCGCCCCGTGTCCTCTTTCAGGTGGGAGGCTACACGCGAAAAAGCCGGCAAACTTTCCATGTCCGCGAACAGATCGCGAACGAACGGCAAGGCCATTGCTCTTTCATTCTAACAGGGGCGGAACTGTCATGCTGAGCGGAGCGGGATCAAGCGAAGCGCAGATCGTGTGCAGTCGAAGCATCCCTTCGCCCTGGTCAATAGAGATTCTTCGCGATACTGCCGCTCAGAATGACAATTGGGACGGGCCCCGGCGATCTAAACTGGGCAGGCTTGAAAATCGTCGTTCTGACCTGCAATCTACTAAACATGCCGGAACTGCCGGACATCGCCGCCTACCTCACGGCTCTCGAACCGCGCATAGTCGGGCAACCAATCGTGAAGATACGCTTGGCCAGTCCTTTTCTGCTGCGTACCGCGCAGCCTCCCGTTACCGGCGTGGAAGGACGCATCGTGCGCGAACTGCGCCGCATCGGCAAACGAATCGCCATCGGAATAGAAGGCGATCTCTGGCTGGTTTTGCACCTGATGATTGCTGGACGTCTCCACTGGAAAAAAGCCGGCGCGAAACTCGGTGGACGCAAGGATCTGGCAGCTTTCGATTTTCCCAACGGCTCTCTGGTTCTCACCGAGGCCGGCACAAAGCATCGCGCATCTTTGTTCGTACTCGGCAGCGAGAACGAGTTGCGCTCCTTGGACCCAGGCGGAATCGACGTCTTCGCCAGCGATCTCAACTCGTTTCGTGAAGCGCTGACCGCCGAAAACCGCACCCTCAAGCGGGCCCTCACCGATCCGCGGATTGTCAGCGGCATCGGCAATGCCTATTCGGATGAAATCTTGCACGCCGCCCGGCTCTCTCCCATCACGCTGACCCGCAAGCTGGCGCCGGAAGAGTGGGAACGACTTTTCGCCGCAACTCGCGAGACGCTTCAACTCTGGATCGACCGGCTGGGCGCAGAGGCCGAAGCCGGATTTCCGGAAAAGGTAACTGCGTTCCGCAAGGATATGGCGGTTCATGGACGCTATGGAGAACCGTGTCCGAGGTGCGGCGAAAAGATTCAGCGCATTCGCTATGCAGACAACGAGACCAACTACTGCGCGAAGTGCCAGACTGGCGGAAGGGTTCTAGCGGACCGAAGCCTGTCGCGACTGTTGCGATCGGATTGGCCGAGGACGCTGGACGAACTGGAGGCGCTGAAGCGAAGGTAGGGGCGGCGCGAGGGCTGGAATATAGTGTTTTCCTTGTGCTAGATGATCTGACAAGTTCTTCCGACATGGAGCGGGACGGTTTTGTTGTGCTCCAACAGTTTTCCCCAGGACTTTCGATCGTTGAGGTTGCGGCTCGCCTCGGCCGGGTCCTCAGCATTGAGACACTTCTCCCGGCGAGCGGAATTCGGACGGTCCAATCCTTGAGGCCGCGGGAAACAACTGAGGTCGGACGAAATCAGTACAGCGGGCACTTCGGCTTGGGCTCTTTCCCGCTTCACACAGATCTGGCCCATTGGCGATTGCCACCCCGGTACCTTCTCCTACGGTGCCTTACTGGATCGGAAAATGTGTTTACCAGTCTCCTTGCCTCGTCCTATGTAGCCGGCGCAGTTGGAATGCACACCCTGCAAAGAGCGATTCTCCGAACCAGAAGGCACCACGAGGGGTGTTCAGGTCTATTTCGTGCAATGTCCCTTTACAGCGAGAAAGAAATTTTCCGTTGGGATCAGATATTTCTTGAGCCCCTAAACAAGCACGCCCGATCCCTTAAACACATGATGCTCGATCCTCTATGTGAGGAACGGGCGCTGAGGGTGCGGCTCGGCAAACCGGGGGATACAATACTCATCGATAACTGGCGGATGCTGCACGGGCGAAGCGCAGTTCCGTTTCAAGGCCGGGAACGCCACGTCGAACGCGTCTACCTATCGGAGATTCGATATGAGCGCTAGTGTGATCCAGCATGCCTGGTCCTCGGAAGCCCTCTTCAATAAGGCGCTACTGTACATCGAAGAAATGGAGCGGTATACCGCAGATGATTGGCAGTTTGGGCTTTGGGCGAGCCTCGGCCTGGAGCTAATCGCACGGGCCTCACTTTCGCACATTTCCCCAACGCTATTAGCGAACCGCAAGGACTGGCGAAACATTCATCACGCCCTTGGCCATCCGGCAACGTCACTGCGATTTACGCCGACCTCCGTGCCCGCGACTGACGTGCTGTCGATATTGAATGAGATCGTGCCGACATTTAACAAGGAGCTTTTTGATGCGTGCGCTAAACATTGTGTCCGCAGAAACGCCGAACTTCATACTGGCGAAGAGGCATTTGCGGGCCTTGGAACGTCTTCCTGGCTGCCTCATTTTTATGCCAGTTGCAAAGTCCTGTTGGAATCCATGGGAAAGAACCTCGGCGATCTATTCGAAAATCCGGCAGTTGCCGAGGATATGATCGCCTCCTTACAGGACACGGCTGCAAAGGCAGTGGAGAAGGATATCAATACGCACAAGGAGATCTGGCAAAACAAAGGTTCCGAGGAGCAGCTAGCTTCGCTTTCACAAGCAACTTCGTGGGCAAGTCGACATACAGGCCACAGGGCGGTGTGCCCCGCGTGCAACAGTCCCTCCTTGCTGCGCGGATCGAGCCACGGTTCCGTTACCACCCAGATTGACGGCGATTTTGTCGTGCAACGACAGACTATGCTGCCTTCCTCATTTGAATGCATCGCGTGCGGTTTGCGCATTCTAGGATTGTCGAAGCTTTCGGCCTGTGGGCTTGGTGACGCGTTTACCTCATCTTCTGCGTCAACTGTGGCTGACTTTTTTGGACTGCATACTCACGAAGAACTCGAGGAGGCTGTAGCAGAGGCGAACGAACCTCCGTGGGAAGACGACTTCAACGAATACTAGCTGCCTATTTTCTTTGGCGCTCATTCGCCGGAAACGTGGGGGAAGTCGGCAAGTGGTTTCGGACTGCAATCCCATAAATACGCTGCTTTATAATCATTCAATATGGCAACCACGCCAGAAACTTCCGTCCCCGCAGGCGCGAAATTCGAGCCGGTCATCGGCCTCGAAGTGCACGTCCAGCTGCTGACGGCGACCAAAATCTTCTGCTCCTGCTCGACCCGCTTCGGAGATCCGCCGAATACGAATGTGTGCCCGGTGTGCCTGGGCCTGCCGGGAGCGCTGCCTGTCCTGAACAAGAAAGCCGTGGAGTTCGCGACTCTGGCGGCGATGGCGCTGAACTGTCGCATCAACGAGACTTCGATTTTTGCCCGCAAGAATTACTTTTATCCCGACCTGCCCAAGGGCTACCAGATTTCGCAGTACGACAAGCCGCTGGCGGAGTTTGGCTGGATTGACATCAAGACAAACGGTACGAGTAAGAGAATCGGAATTACCCGCCTGCATCTGGAGGAAGACGCCGGCAAGAGTCTTCACGAAGGCTTTCCCGATGCCGCCGAAAAAACTGCCATCGATCTCAACCGCAGCGGCGTGCCCCTGATTGAAATCGTCAGCGAGCCCGACATTGCTTCTCCGGATGAAGCCTACGAATATCTCACGCGGCTGAAAGAAATCATCCTTTACACCGGGGTGAGCGACTGCAATATGGAAGAAGGTTCGCTGCGTTGCGATGCCAACGTGAGCGTCCGTCCCGTCGGGCAGAAGAAATTCGGCACCAAGACGGAAGTCAAGAACGTCAATTCGTTCCGCTTTATCCGCGAAGCGCTGGTCTACGAAATCGACCGTCAGATCGAAGTGATCGAGTCAGGCGGCAGAATCACGCAGGAAACGCGGCTCTACAACTCCAACGAAGGCAAGACCTATGGCATGCGCTCGAAAGAGCAGGCGCATGATTATCGTTATTTCCCCGAGCCGGATCTGCTGCCTCTAGTCGTCGACGAAAAATGGCAGGGCGCGATTCGCAGCACTCTGCCGGAGTTGCCCGAGGCGCTGCGCAAGCGATTGGTTGCCGATTACGGCATCACTGAGCAGGACGCACACGTTCTGACGCTCACGAAGTCTTTGGCCGATCAGTTCGAAGCTGCCGCCAAGGCCGCCCAGAATCCCAAGCGCGTGGCCAACTTGGTACAGAGCGAACTGATGGGCCGGCTGAAAGCTAAAGGCCTGGAGATCGAGCAGTCGCCAGTCTCGATGAAAGGCGTGGCGGTTTCGGCGGATCTGGTCGAGTCCGGCGCGATTTCGGGCAAGATGCTTAAGGACCTCTACGACCTCTGTTTCGCGCGCAGCAAGGATTTTCCCGCAGTCTACGACGAAGAAGGCCGCCCGGAGCAGTCGCGGGATACCTCTGCGCTGGAAAAGATCATCGACGAAGTAATCGCGGCAAATCCCAAGCAAGTGGAGCAATACCGCGCCGGCAAGAAGACCGTCGCTGGATTCTTCGTTGGCCAAGTGATGAAGGCCTCCAAGGGCCAGGCCAATCCGCAGTTGGTGAATGACCTGCTCACCAAGAAGCTGGAAGGCTAATTCTCCAAGCTTATCCTCCGTGTTCTCCGTGGTTAGAAAAGAGATAATCACTGGGAAACACTGAGGACACACCGTAACTCGGTTACTTCCTGATTACTTTTGTCATCCCAGTCTGCCTCCCGACAACAGGTAAGATTTAGGTTGGTGCGAACTGCATCAACGAGGCAGCCATGAAGAAATGGAAGCTGGACCGCATCATCAGCGTTGCGACGCTGGTCACCTCGGTGGTGGCGCTGGTCTTGGTGTTGAAGCGTCCTGCGCCGGTGGCGCAGCCGCAGACTCCCGCCCAGGCTGCGGCGAACGCGCAATCCTTCCAGGAGAAAATCGCCCAACTGGATCAGCAACCGCAGGATCAGCCGAGCCAACTGATAGCGACTCAGGTTCCGGATCCACAAACCGCGCCGCAGGATCCGCAACCGGCGCAGGCGCAAGGCAGCGTGTCTCAAAATTCTCAGTCGCCGCCGAGCGCGCCCCAAGCCAAGCCCTCGCCTGCCCAAGTTCGTATCACTTCGGATGAGATTACCGCGGCGCTGGCCCAGGCTTCAGGCTCACTTCCTGCCGCGGCGGGACAGGTCTCCGCCGACAGCGATTTGGGTTCCATGCCCAACATCCTGGATCAGCAGGTCAGCTTCGATGGGGATCAGGCCCACGGGCAATTCTTGGTCAACGTGGCCGGCAAAAATGTCTGGATCACGGTCGCGGGCCATCTGGGATCTAAGGACGGCTTTGCCACCTTCGAGCCGACGGAATTCAAGGTCGGCGACTTGAACATTCCGGTCTCACTGGTGAATGGGCCGTTGCAGCAGCGGCTCACGGAGCAGCGCGATCGGCTGAAGCTGCCGGACAACGTTGGCGGAATCCAGGTAGAAAACGGGCAACTGGTGCTGACGCAAAAATAGCTTCCGCACCCGATCCCGCTGGGACGCTCGAACGAAATCATTCCGGCCCGGCTGGCAACGCGTTCTGCGCTGCCACTTCCGCGTACCACTTTCCCGAATCCTTCACCGTGCGCTTCTGCGTCTTGTAATCCACATACACGAATCCGAGCCGCTGGCTGAAGCCTTGCTCCCATTCAAAGTTATCGATCAGACTCCAGTGATGGTAGCCGCGCACATCGGCGCCGTCGCGGATTGCCTGCGCCAGCGAACTGAGATGATCCTTCACATACGAAATCCGACGTGCGTCATGGATCTGGCCATCGGCGCCCGGACCGTCGCTGAAAGCGCAGCCGTTTTCGGTGATCTCAATGACTGGGCGACCGTAGTCGTGCGAGATGCGCGTCACCATGTCGTACATACATTTCGGCCACACCTCCCAGCCGAGATCGGTTTTGGTGGGAGCCGGACCACGGTTCATCTTTGCGGGCAGAAACCAATACTGCGGGCTGAACAACCGCTCGCTCATGGTGGGCGCGGAAACAATGGTGCGGTCGTAAATGTTGATGCCGATGAAGTCCAGCGGCACCCGCACTTGTTCCATGTCGCCGGATTTAACTCCCATCAGATACGAGGGGAAGATCGGGAAAGCATCGGGATAGCGTCCTTTGAGAGCGGGTTCGAGGAACCAGACATTCCGGAAGGCGTGAGCCCGGGCTGTGGCTAGTTTGTCCTCCTCTGACTCCGTTGCCGGCTCACAGGCCGACATGTTAAATGCTGAGCTGATGCGAGCCTTCGGGTGCTCCGCCTTGAGCGCGCGAAATCCCTTGCCCTGCGCCAGATTCGCGGTGTGCGTGGCTCGCAGTGTCGCGATTAGACTCTCTCTGCCGGGCGCGTTTTTTCCGGTGAGATAGCCATCCGTGGTAAACGCCACTGCTTCGTTGAGCAGAATCCAATCAGAGACACGGTCGCCCAAGGCGCGGGAAACCATCGCCGCATAATCGGCGAACCGGTCCGCGGTCTCGCGGTTCGGCCAGCCGCCCGCGTCCTCTAGAGCCTGTGGCAGATCCCAGTGATAGAGCGTCACCAAGGGACGAATGTTCGCTTCGAGCAACGCGTCTACCAGGCAGCTGTAGAAGTCAATTCCCTTGGAATTAGGCTGGCCTGTGCCCGATGGCTGAATCCGCGGCCACGAAATAGAGAAACGGTAGCTGTTGAGATTCAATGACCGTGCCAGCGCGATGTCTTCACGCCAGCGATGATAACTGTCGCAGGCGATGTCTCCGGTGTCGCCGTTCTTGATCTTGCCGGGAGTATGCGCGAAGCGGTCCCAAATGGATTCGCCCTTGCCGTCTTCGTTCCATGCACCTTCGATCTGGTACGAGGCGGTGGCTGCTCCCCACCAAAAGTTCTTTGGGAAGGCAGTGAAAGCAGCCAAACTCTGTCCGTCCGAAAACAGATTCATCCGCCCGCGCTTGCCTAACCCACTGACAAACGCAGCGCCCAGCGCGGATTTCAGAAATTCACGACGGGTGTGGTCAGAAATAGAGGGGCCTCTCTTCCGCCATACGATCGATTACTCGCCCAGCGTCCCATCAAACAGCGGCCACAGCTGATTTCCGATGACGCGGTAGATGGTGAACGCGCTGGCTGTATCGGACACCTTGCGGAACAGCAACTCACCACGGCCGTCTCCATCGGCGTCCACCACATCAATGAAATCGTAGCGCGGCAACACATCCAGGTGCTGCGCGTCGGTTACATTGGAAAACACTTTGTGAAGATCGCCATAAATATCCTGACGGGCAACCAGCGTTATCATAGACTGCAGGGCCGCCGGGCCATCGCTCCGTCCTGCCGGCATTTGCGCTTTCGCCATCAAAATTAATATCGGCTCGTTGCTGCTCGAAGGATCGATCACCTGCAGTTGCACGTCGTCGAAACTAGGCTGCGGCGGTTTCGCCGACGCCGTGGAACCACGCCGCGCCGCGGGATGGGCCGGGGCGGGCGTTCCAACGGTTTCAGAGGCAAGCTGCTTGACCCGAGCCGTAATCTCGTCCGCCGCCATGGCCAGGATCTTCTTGCGAAACTGCTGTTCCTCATCCGGCTTCGTGGGATAAGCGTAGGAATGAGGCTCGGGACCTCCCGCATCCGAAATCGCCGGCACTATTTGAGGGCCGCTTGGCGTGCTTTTTGCTGGCTTGGGAGCTGGCGTGGCAGACGGCGAGGCCGTCGTTTGGCGTGTCGCAGCAGCGGTCGCCTTTTTCGCCGATGGTCTCGGTTTGCCGCGTCGCAATACTGGCCGATCCGGATCTTCGTCAGCCGACGCTGGAGGCCAGGCTGGAACCGCAGGAGCGGTTGAAGCAACGGCAGTCGCGGGCGCAGCAGGTGTCGATGCAGCAGGAGCGGCAGGCGCCGGAGTTGCCGGAGCCGGAGTAGTTGGACTCGAAGCGATTGGAGCCGAAGCGGCCGGGGTAGGAGTTGGGGGCGGCGCCGGTTCTGCCGGCGTTGGCTTTTCTGCACGACGCCGCAAAACCGGCCGCGAATCCGTATCTTCGAGGTCGCGGGGCTTTGACTCAGCCCTGTGAGGCGCGTTGGCCGACTTGGTTCCTGCGGGCACGAATGTTCCAGCTCCGGCCCAGGTGTTGTTCGGCCCCGGTAACGCACCCGTTACCGTGAACAGCCCCAGCGAAGTGCCCATACGCTCCGCCTCATACACGGTTCCAGATTCTAAAGCCATGGGCACCGGCGCTGCTTTGTAGGCGCTGGCATCGTAAAATTCGCCGTCCACCATAATCACGACGGGAATCAAATGGGCCGCTCCGCCAGGGGTCAATTCCACCAGCGCCAACGCTCTCGGGCCTTTGGGTTTCTTGGTGGATGCCTTGGTTTGCGCTCCGGCGATCTGCGCCAGGGCAACGGCCAGGGCCAACAGGGTGACGCCGGCCCAGCGGTTACGATATAACGTTGCAGAAGCTGAAGGAGAGACTGCCATGGATATCAATGATAAAGCTCCCGCGTTTTCTTTGCCTGACCAGAATGCAAAAGAAATTTCCCTCAAGGACTTCCACGGAAAGTATGTGGTTCTATACTTCTACCCCCGCGCGGATACTCCGGGATGCACCATCGAGGCCTGCGAATTGCGCGATGCCTACAAGAAAATCGAGAAGGCCGGCGCCGTGATCCTCGGGATTTCCCCGGACACGCCGAAAGCCCTGAAAAAGTTCGAGGAGAAATTTGACCTGCCCTTTACGCTGTTGGGCGATGCCGATAAGGCCGTATGCAACGCCTATGGCGTGATTCAGGAAAAGAATATGTATGGAAAAAAGGTGATGGGGGTGGCGCGTACCACTTTCATCATCGGCCCCGATGGAAAGATCAAACACATCTTCCTCAAAGTGAAGCCGGAGGGCCACGCCGCAGAAGTGCTGGAGTATTTGAAGAGCGCAATGAAGGGTGCGGCCTGATTCGTCTGCCCGCGAACGGCGGGTGCCCCACCCTAGCGCGTTTTTTGCGCAAGGGTGGGATTCCGCAAACTCCTCGACTCAGGGGACCACGCACTAGCGGAACTTACGGGAAAGTAGCTGTTGTTGTCCAAATCCCAAGCGCAACCTCAGGCCAGCGCAATGAAAATCGCTTCCGCATTCGCCATGCGTTTGCCGCGCAGCTTCTACGAGCGTGACCCCCGCGTGGTGAGCCGCAATCTTCTGGGTAAGGTTTTGGTGAGGCGCGACGGCCACAAGCTCTTGGCTGCAAGGGTTGTCGAGGTCGAGGCTTATCTAGGGGTGGACGATCCCGCGGCACACTCTGCCGCCGGGCGCACTGCGCGCAATGCGGTTCTGTTTGGCCCGCCCGGTCATTCTTACGTTTATTTCATCTACGGCAATCATTACTGTTTCAATGTGTCTTGCCTGCCGGATGGGGAAGCGGGCGGAGTGCTGTTTCGCGCGCTCGAACCACTGGCGGGCATAGACGCGATGGCCAAGGCGCGGGATGTTGCATTGAGCAGCCCTCGCGATTTGCGGAAACTTACCAGCGGGCCGGGCCGCCTCGCGGAAGCCTTCGGCATCACGCGCGACCGCGACAACGGCAAGGATTTGACGAGCCGTACTTCCGATTTGTGGATTGCGGACGACGGCTTCCGCCCTGGCGAAATCCTGATAACTAAGCGCATCGGCATCACCAAGGCGGCTGAGCGTCCTTTGCGCTACATCATCGCGGGTAATACGTTCGTCTCGGGTCCAAGAATCACTGCAGGTCGCTGAGGTAAGGCTTCACGAGAAGCCGGAGAATCTATTTCCTTGACATTATGTTGTATTAGTACAACAATCGGATTGTGCCCTCGATCCTACGTCGGATGCTCGGAACGGCGACGCCCTCTTCAACCGCATCGCGGTGCTGCGTGCCGAGCGCGGTCTCAGCCGCTACGACCTGGCCGATGCTCTGGGGATTAACTATCAGACGGTAGGCTACCTTGAGCGCGGCGACTTCAATCCCAGCCTGGAGCTGGCGTTCCGTATCAGCGAATATTTTCGGATTCCGATCGAAGCCATTTTTTCCCGCAAACCTCTTCGCCCGCTAAGCGAGGAGCTTTACGGAACCACTCTTCCGCCGAGATCGAGAAGCAAAGGAGGATAGTTATGTTGCGCACCACTGCCCTTTTGGGGATTTCGATGGTCGAACAGAAGAGCCGCCAGCGGCTGGTAACGATACTCTACAGTCTCCTTCTGGCAGGAATTCTAGCGACGATAGTAATGTTTTCGGCTTGGCATGGGCGTTATTCTCAACTCGTGGTAAATGTTTGTTTTCTTGTACCGCTGAGCGCGGGATGGAAAATCTTTCGCGACATGGTGGGAGATATGGTGCTGGAGACGCAGCATGCCAAACTGACGAGTCTTGGCCTTAGTACCAGACGAGATCCGGATGAGCCTGACGAGCGCGACATCATGGTCAGGAATGCTGCTTATTTCAAAGCTTACCGGGTCTTGGCCTGGTACACGGTTCTTGGATCCATTGCGGTCGCTCCTTTCCTCGGTACCAAGCGCGCCGCTTTGCCCTTAGGCCTGCTTTGCGTGCTATTGGTGATCGCAAGTACGTTGCCGCAGGCGATCCTGCTGTGGACGGAGCCGGATGTACCGCTTGAGCCAATCTAAGCGCCGCCCTAACCAAGGACGACGTTGTCAATTAGCCTGGTCGAACCCAAAAACGCCGCGGCCGCCACCAGCACTGGTTTGCTGATCTGAAGCGGGGATTCCAGTGTCTCCGGATCTACAATCTCGAGATAATCCAGGCGAACCGTGGGGTCTTCTGCGATTGTCTCCTTGCCCTCGGCAATAAGTTCTGTAGGATTCCGTTCGCCCCGCTCAAACATGGTTTGCACCCGAGCCAGCGACCGGCGCAACACCAACGCGGATTTCCTCTGCTCGGCGTCGAGATAGGCATTCCGTGAACTCATCGCCAGCCCGTCCGGCTCCCGCACAATCGGGCAAGCGACAATCTCCACCGGAAAATTCAAGTCGCGCACCATGCGCCGGATGATGGCCACCTGTGCTGCATCTTTCTGGCCGAAGAAAGCGGCGTCCGGCTCGACGATGTGGAACAGTTTGGCGACTACCGTGGTCACGCCACGAAAATGGCCGGGCCGCGATCTGCCGCAAAGCTTCTCGCTCAGCCCTTCGACCGTAACAAAAGTGACCGCCCCTGGTGGATACATTTCTTCCACCGAGGGCGCGAAAAGCAAGTCCACGCCTTCCTTCTCCAGCAGTGCGCAATCCCGTTCGAAGCTGCGTGGATATTTCGCGAAATCCTCATTGGGGCCAAATTGGGTAGGGTTCACGAAAATGGAGACGGCGACCACGTCGCACTGAGACTCGGCGGCCCGCATCAACGAAAGATGGCCTTCATGCAGCGCGCCCATGGTAGGGATGAGGCCGAGCCGTTTGTCCTTGCGATGCCATGCGCGAGAAGAGCCTCGCATCGCGTCTATCGTGGTGGCTATCTCCATAGCGAGAATCATTCACCACAGAGACACCGAGACACAGAGAAAAACATAACAATGAAAATCCAGACCGGTGTTCTCTGTGACTCTGTGTCTCTGTGCTGATTCAGTTCTAGCGGCGCAGCGCTCGCTTGCGGTCAAGCACGGTTTCCAGCGCCGTCCCAGTCTCTTTCGGCAAGTGGTAGGACTCTTCATCCGACGGATATTTCCGCGCCTGCACATCTGCCCTGAATTGTTGTGCCGCATCGGTGATCAAGGCGGCAGCGTCGCCATAGCGCCGCACGAATTTCGCAGGCGGACCGAAGGTCAAGTTCAGCAGGTCATGCAACACCAACACCTGGCCATCACACTCCGGACCGGCGCCGATGCCAATGGTTGGAGCATGCACTTCGGCGGTGATCATGGCGGCCAGCTCGCGTGGCATTCCTTCCAGATAGATGCAAGCCACTCCCGCCCGGTCGAGCGCCACAGCGTCGCGCATGAGTTGCTCGACATCGGCCAGCGTCTTGCCCTGTACTTTATATCCACCTATCACGTTCACCGATTGCGGCGTAAGACCAATGTGGCCGGCCACCGGGATTTCAGCGTCAATAATGCGGCGGATCAGGTCCACGCGCTTCTCGCCGCCTTCTATTTTCACCGCTTCCACTCCGGCCTCTTTGACGAAGCGCATCGCGTTACGCACGGCCTCATCGGGGCTCAGGTGGTAAGAACCATACGGCATGTCGACCAGGAGCAACGCCCGCTTCACACCCCGGCGCACAATGCGCGCGTGGTGCAGCATCTCCTCCATGGTGACGGAGAGGGTGTTCTCGTAGCCCAGCATGGTCATAGCTAGCGAGTCCCCGACCAGAATCATGTCTATACCAGCTTGGTCCAAGAGGCGCGCGGTGGCGTAGTCGTACGCGGTCAGGCAGGCAATCGGTTCGTGCCGCAGTTTCTTTTCGCGGAGCGAAGCAACCGTGTTCTTGGGATGGGGTTCGCCAACCGGGGTGAGACTCATGATGACCTCCAGTGCCCCTCCGCCTTGGCGGATGGAGTCTGTCCACATCTGCCGTTCATTATAAGCCGGCGAGAGCTTCCGGTCGATGGGCTGGCGAGAGGCGACCAGCGCGACCAACCGCTCTTGTAAGACGTATCGCAAACGTCTTACATTGTAGTAAGATAAGGCTATGGGAAGCTACCGTACGACGATCAGTTCCAAGGGGCAAGTGGTTATTCCTGCTGAGTTACGCGAACAATTCGGGCTGAAGAAGGGGACGCCGGCGACCTGGAGCGAGGAGCGAGGCCGACTGGTCCTCACGCCTATCACCGAACAGCGGCTGAACGAAATCATGGGATTTCTGAAGCCAGCGTCAGGCGAACCGTCCATGTTCGACGAGCTATTTGCCGAACGAGAACGTGAGCGCAAACGGGAAAAGCGATGACGGCGGTCTTCTCTCGCGGCACCTCGCGCCGATACGTGCTCGACGCTAATGCGCTGACCGGATTCTTCGAACGGCGTCCCGGGTTCGCCGAGAAGGTGCGTCGCCTGTTTGGCGAGGCCTTGCGGCAGGACGCTCCGTTGTTGATGTCGGCCGTCAATTGGGGAGAGGTCTTCTACATAGCCTGGCGGTATCACGGCGAGGCGAAGGCACGGGAAGCCGAAGCCAGGTTGCAGGAGTTGCCCATCGCGGTCATAGCTGTGGATCGCGAACGGGCCTCGCGGGCTGGCGCCCTCAAAGAAAAGCATGGCCTAGGCTACGCCGATGCTTTCGCCGCGGAGTTGGCGATCGAACGCCGAGCCTGGTTGGTGACAGCCGATCCGGAGTTTGCGAAAGTGGGGAAAGGGCTATCGGTGCATTCGTTGCCGCGGCATGAGAAGTAAGTTCGTTCCGGTCGGCTGGCAGATCGATTGTCTTCGCAAACGCCGAGTTTCGCTCGGGACGGCCGGGGGCGGCCATCCCTACGTGAGCGGGTTACGCGCTGGCCGCGTCTTGACTTCCCAACGGCAGGAAGTACTGCGTCCCCTTGATGGGCGCGGAGACTTTCCGCAGCAACTCCTGCAAATCTTCATTCCGCTCCACGAAGTCAATCTCCGATGTGTTCACGATCAGCAGATCGGACGACGTGTAGTGAAAGAAGAAATGCTCATAGGCCTTGACCACTTCTTCCAGATAAGCTTCGTTGATCGCCTTCTCGCCGGAAGCATTCTTTTTCTTCAGACGTTTTTTGAGCACTTCAGGAGTTGCCTGCAGGTAGATGACGAGGTCCGGAGTGGGAAGCTGCTCCCGGAAATAATTGTAGTAGCGATTGTAGGTTTCGAGTTCCTGGTCGGTCAGGTTCAGGCAGGCAAAGAGTTTGTCTTTCTCGAAAATAAAATCCGTGACTACGGTTTTCTGAGAGCGCGGTCCGAGGTCGAGGCCGTGCAACTGCTCGAAGCGCCGGATCAGGAAAGCAAATTGCGCCTGAAAAGCGGCCCCGCGTTCGCCCTCATAAAAGCCGCGCAAGAAGGGATTGTCCTCGGCATCCATCACCCGCTGGGCATTGAGTCCCCCGGCCAGAACCTGCGCCAGCGTGCTTTTGCCAACTCGGATGGGACCTTCGACTGCAATGTAGCGGGGCAGCTCAAAAAGATTGGCCATGGGTCAGGGAAAATTTGCGCTTCGCTTGGCAGGATATCCCGGCAGAGCCAGACGTGCAATTGAAGGAAGAGTTAACAGGCAATCTCGCTGGACAGTTTTCAATTTCTGAGTTCTTTCGCCGATCCGGCCGCAACAGTTGGAGAGGCCGGCAATCAGCTAGAATTCCTCCATGCTCGGCCCTGCTCTCACCGCCGCCGGAGTGGCTGCTATCGCCGCCGCGGGTTATCAGTCCATGGCCCCAACCGGACAATGGCTGGGGCGGACGTTTACCGGAGCGCATCGCGGATCGAAGTTGCTGGCTCTCACCTTTGATGACGGCCCCAATGATCCTCACACCCTTCGCCTTCTCGAGATTCTTGCCAAGCACGATGTACGGGCAACTTTTTTCCTCATCGGCCGTTACGCGCAGCTGCGGCCCGATATCGTTCATGAACTGGTCAAAGCCGGGCACGCCGTTGGCAATCATACGTTCAGTCATCCCCTGCTTACGTTCAAAAGTGTGGCAACAGTAAGCCATGAACTGGAAACCTGTCACCATGTCCTGACCGAGGCGGTGGGTGCGCACTCCAATCTATTCCGGCCCCCCTTTGGCGGGCGGCGGCCCGCTGTTTTGCGCATTGCACGTGAGCTCGGGCTGGAGCCGGTGATGTGGAGCGTGACGGGATACGACTGGAATGCGCCGTCGGCGGAGTACATCGAACAAAAGATTATCGCCAAAGTTCGCGGCGGAGATGTGATTTTGCTGCACGACGGCGGACACCTCCAAATGGGCGCCAACCGCTCGCGCACGGTGACGGCGACCGACCGGCTGATTAGCCGCTACAAAACGGAAGGCTACGAGTTTCTAACGATTCCGGAAATGATGGCAAGGACTCGCGCTCAGCACATGGCCACCGGGCCGGCCTCCCTCTAGAATTCAACCCGGCCAGATTTCGTGGTCGCGTTGCCAAATCACCGGCTGCCGCGTCGAGGAGGTGTCCCAGAAAAAGCTTGCTTGGCGGCTGCCGTAGTGCGTTGAATGCCTTCCTCCGTGTGCGCCGCGCTCAGAAAGGCTGCCTCGTACTGCGAGGGTGGCAGATAAACCCCGCGATCGAGCATGGCCCGGAAAAAGCGTCCAAAAGCTTTGGTGTCGGATTTCGAAGCTGAGTTCCAACTGGACACCGGCTCAGGTGTAAAGAACCAGGTAAACATCGAGCCGACGCGGTTGGCAGTCAGCGGCACACCCGCTTCCTTGGCGGCCGAGGCTACTCCGTCCACCAATTTCCCAGCCAACTGATCCAGGCGCGGGTAAATCTCCTTCTGATGATCGCGCAAATGTTTTACGGTCGCGATGCCTGCGGCCATGGCCAAGGGATTTCCGGAAAGCGTTCCTGCCTGGTACATGGGGCCAAGCGGCGCAACCAGATTCATCATTTCGTTCACGCCGCCATAGGCGCCGACGGGCAGTCCGCCCCCGATGATCTTTCCCAAAGTCGTGAGATCGGGACGAATCCCATACAACTCTTGCGCTCCGCCGAAGGCGACCCGGAATCCGGTCATCACTTCATCGAAAATCAGCACGGCTTTTTCGCGCTGCGTAATCAGGCGAAGCGCAGCCAGGAATCCGCCAGAGCCGGGGACACAACCCATGTTCCCCACGACCGGCTCGACAATTACACAGGCAATCTGATGGCGGAACTTGGCGAAGGCCCGTTCCACTGCATCCACATCGTTAAAGGGCAACGCCAGGGTAAACTGGGTAACTCCTCGGGCACCCCCGCCGAACCCGGAATGCCCAGCGTGGCCACTCCGGGCCAGCCTTCACCAGCAGGGCATCGGCATGACCGTGGTAGCAGCCCTCGAATTTAACGATGTATTTGCGCTTGGTATAAGCGCGAGCCAGGCGGATGGCGGACATGGTCGCTTCTGTCCCTGAGTTGACGAAGCGGACTTTCTGCATCTGCGGAAAAGCGGCGATGACCAATTCCGCGAGATCGGCTTCGGCCGGGGTGGAAGCGCCGAAACTCATCCCGTTGCGTGCTGCAGTAATGACCGCTTCCACCACCTCCGGCGCGGCGTGGCCGAGGATGAGCGGCCCCCACGAACCCACGTAGTCAATGTACTCGTTGCCGTCTGCATCCCATAGATGCGCGCCCTGGCCGCGGACGATGAACGCCGGGTCGCCGCCGACCGCGCCGAAAGCGCGAACCGGCGAATTTACGCCGCCGGGAATCATTTGCTCGGCTCGCTTCTGCAAGGCTCGGGAGTGTTCGGTTTTACGGGGAATCGGCTTCCTCCTCGCGCACCGAGTAATATAGCAGCCGCCTATTCACCGGAAATTCATATTCTTGCAATAGTCCTGAAACAGGCAACAGATAGGGTGTCTTCAGTACGCCCTTCTAACCGGGAGGGTTTAAGGACGGCTTCGGGGGGCTCCGAGCTGTCCTTAGCTTCTTGCAGCAAGAGTTCTCTCGCCCGGCTAGACCGCTTCCTTAAATCACTTCAGATAGGAGCGAATGATATCCACCAACTCGTCCGCAGCCAATGCCTGTTCGGAACTGGGCTTTTGCTTAGGATCGAGCACATGGAAGCGGACGTGATCTTCTACCAACTCCGCCATCAAACCGTTCAGCGCGCCGCGCGCCGCGGTGATCAATTGCAAGACGTCGGAGCAGTCCTGGTCCGTGCCGAGGGCTCGCTCGACGGCTTCAATCTGTCCGCGGATGCGGCGAATTCGCAAAACCAACTTTTCCTTATCTCGGACCGTGTGAGCCATTTTTTCGCCTTGACTATACTATAGGGGAGTATGATACAAAAATCTGGCTGATTGTGGCAAGCGGAATCAAGACGCAACGGGTGCGACCTGATAGGAAGGTTTCCTCCCAGCCCCCAACGCTGGATCTCAACGGGCAGCCGACCCGGCCTGTAACCGTCCTGTAACCAAACTGGTGTAGCGTGAGGATTTTTCGTCGGTCGGAATAATGACTTCCGGCCCGTTCTTCAGTCTTTCGGGCGAGGTCGCGAACTGGGTAGGTCGACTTGGCATGCAAGGATCTCAATGAGCTATTGAATTAACTATGGTTAATTATATACTGTATATTATGGCTAATTAAAAACGCTTCTGGCGCCACACCATAACCTTGACCATTGCCGCCACAACTCGCTTATCTCGATCCGCTTTCGCCTACGGAGGCCTCGTTCTCTTGATCCTTGTCGGCCTCGGGTTGCCGTCCTTTGCCCAGGGCGCCAATCAGGATACGCCAACAAATTCCCCCGCCGACGATCCCATCGTGACCATGTTCGGGCACTCCAACACGTCCCGCTATTGGGTCTCCGGCCAGGACAACGTCATTTTCCAGTACCATCCATCGTTTGACGCAAAGTATAGCGGTCCGAACAGCCTGCGGGCTCGCTCCGACAACGCTATTTCCCATGTTGCCACCCTGTTTCTGGGATACCAGCTAAGTCACACAACCGAAGTGCTCGTTGACCTGGAGGAAGCCAGCGGCGGCGGCCTCAGCGATGGCCTCGGTCTGGCCGGATTCACCAATTTGGATGTGGTTCGCAACCCGCTGCTCTCCAAGTCGCCCTACCTCGCCCGCGCCATGATTCGGCAAATCGTTCCATTGAGCAGTGAAACGGTCGAGGTGCAGCGCGGACCGTTCAACCTGGCCACTACGGTCCCGGTCCGCCGCCTGGAACTGCGGGCCGGCAAGTTCGGCACGGCGGATTTCTTCGACGTGAATGCCGTCGGATCGGACAGCCACTACCAGTTCATGAACTGGACCATCGATAACAACGGGGCTTACGACTACGCCGCCGACACCCGTGGCTACACCTACGGCATGATGGTTGAATACTACGAGCGAAACTGGGTCTTCCGATTCGCAGAAGCTCTAATGCCCAAGGTCGCCAATGGAATTGATTTGGTATGGAACCTGCGCCAGGCCCGGGCGGAAAATTTTGAGCTTGAGCTTCACCCCAGCTTGGCAGGCAAGCGGGATACGTCCATTCGCCTGCTGTCGTTTGTGAATCACGCCAATATGGGCCTGTACCAGACGGCAATCGACAACTTTCTCGACGGGGAAACGCCGACCCGGCCGGACATCACAGCCCATCCCCTGCAGACCACAATAAAATATGGCTTCGGCGTAAACCTGGAGCAGGACTTCGCCCATCACCTCCGCACTTTTGCCCGCCTGGGTTGGGGCGAGGGCCAGCATGAGTCCTACGCCTACACGGAGGTGGATAACACGGTTCAAGTGGGCGCGGATTTAGCGGGACACCGCTGGCATCGCGCGCTTGACAAGGTTGGGGCTGCGTTCGTCTCCAATGGAATTTCCTCCGTGCACCAGCGCTACTTGCAGCTGGGCGGCCTGGGTTTTCTGCTGGGAGACGGCAACCTGCACTACGGCCGGGAGAATATTTTTGAAAGCTACTACACCGCTCACGTGTGGCATGGCATCTTTCTTGGCCCGGATTTACAGCACATCGATAACCCTGGATATAACCATGACCGCGGCCCGGTTTGGGTGCCGGGAGTGCGTTTCCATCTGGAGTTCTAGCTCAAATCATCCCTAAGAGCCCGTGGTGCAAGTGCGGTTTGTATCAGGGTATGCCCTTCAGGCATACCGCAAGTGCCGTGTTATGAATTCGCCTTTAGGCGCTGTTTTTCGTAATTCGACATTCACGACAGACTGCTGAAGCTTGGGCGACTGGTTTGGCCGTGGTCTTGGGTCGGTGCACTCGAACGTAACTTGTGAGGGCAACCGGTACGCCCTACCATTTTCTTGTGTCTTCGATCCCTCCGCAGCCTCAATTCTCGGGACAGGGTCCGGGCCAAGCAAGCCAGCCCCCGGCGGCATTGAATGGCGGCATTCCGCCTCCTGCAGTACAACAATCCTGGCTCATGGGGAATGGTCCGGTCGTGCTCTGGTTCGCCGCACTCATCCTGATGAGTAGTCTGTTACTGCTGGGTTTGCGGTTTGCCGGCAGGAAGGTGATTTCCTCGCTCGCGCAACCCGGCAAGGACAATGCTCGCTCTTCCGCTTCCGAATCCACCACCCAAATCGAAGCGGAAAATCTTCTGCAGCGAGCGGCGGCCAACGATGCTGCGGCTCCCGATCAGATTCTCGCGCAGTCTGAAGGCTGGATCGGCAAAACGCAGCGTACTCCGAAAGCGAATAGCCTGATCGCAGCCGTCCTCGACTCCCACGATATGCACACGCGGGAAGCCGCCATACAAGCGGAGCTCGCCATGGACGCCGTTCCCTGGAACGAAAAGGGCTTTGATACTGTGGAGCGGGCAGTGAGGGTGCCTGGCCAGCGAGCCTGGGCCTTGTGGACGCTGGGCGCTCTGGGTAACCGGGGCGTGGAACCGGAACGGGCCGCCAAAATCCTCCAGTCGTATCTTTCGGACCCGGACGCAAACGTTCGCGCATTCGCAGTCAATGGGTTGTCAATGCTGGGACGCGACGAAACCATCCCCGTGCTGCTGGATCGCTTTCGCAACGATGCTTCGCTCCTGGTGCAGGAACAAGCCGCTTGCGCGTTGGCCGAGGCTGGCATGTATACCCATGAACAGCGAATGATCGCGGCCGCCAGCTTCGTGAACTGGTTGGATGATTCGCTCTTAACCACTTCGCAGCGGATGTGGCTGCTGCACGCCCTTAGGGATATTTCTGGCCAGAACCTGGGGACGGATTCCGCGGCCTGGCGGCAGTGGTACGAAAACGCGCGTTGAGTCTGTCTCTATGGCTTCGCGGCGGGGCTCGAAGATTTCTCTAGCGGAACTTCAAAATACATCAGCTCATTTCCTTGCGCGTTGTGCACCCCGGTGAGATATAAGTGGGCGCCTGCCAGCGGCGAGGAAATTCCTTCCACATCAAAGAACAGGAATCCAGCTTGCGAACTGTGCGGTTCGACCGCCTTGGCGCCGAATTGTGCAGTCTCAACTTCGTCCCGAGTTTGCGCGCTCATTCCACCTTTGATTTTCTTGGTGGGGAAGGGCAACGGGTAAGTCGTAGTTGAGGAGGGATGGGGATGTGCGAGCCGGCGGAAGATGTCGTCCGGCACGGCGGCCAGCAACTTTGTGCGATCTCCGGTCACTAACTCCGCCTTCAGGCCGGACAAGGAGATAGGCTGATCGTCGTCATTGGTGATAATCAGCAGAATTGGCAGCATCCCGATTGCGCCGTAGTTGACCGAGAAAATCCGGGCCTTTTCAGCGCTGTCATAAGGGTCCGCGGCTACGGTCGCGGCTTCGTCCGTATGCTCGTCGTGTGCCGGATAGGTTTTGGCGGGCTGAATGGCCGGCATCACGAACTGCTTGGCCGCCCAGCAAACCGTAACCGCAACCGATAGCGCTCCGGCTGCGGCGAGCGAACGAACCAAGCTCCGGCCTGGCATACTGAACATAAGCTGATTATAGGATGCAAAGCCTGGGGCGCGGGGTACCTGATGGCTGCCCGATTCGCCTGCGCGTAGAATGTCCCTTCTCATGTACGAGCTGTATAGCGCGCTGCTAGCCTTCGCTTTACTGGTGAGCCTGCCTTACTGGCTCATCCAATGGTTGCGCCACGGCAAGTATCGGGCAGGCTTGCGCCAGCGCTTGGGAAAGGTGCCTTCGCGGCTGGCCGAGAATGGCACGCAGCCCGCCATCTGGATCCATGCCGTTTCCGTGGGTGAGGTTCTCGCGGTCACTGGGCTGGTGGCGGAAATGAAGCGCGCTTTTCCGGGACATCGTGTGCTGATCTCGACCACCACCGCCACCGGGCAGGAACTGGCTCGAAGCCGCTTCGGGGAGGGCAGCGTCTTTTACTTCCCGCTGGATTTTGGCTTTGCCATCAAGCCCTACCTGCGCAGCTTGCGCCCGCAGTTGGTAGTCATTGCGGAGACCGAATTCTGGCCGAATTTTCTGCGCCTGGCGCACGCTGGCGGAGCTCGCATCGCCATAGTCAATGCCCGCATTTCCGACCGATCTTTCCCCAGATACCGCCGTTGGCGAACGATTCTCAGCCGGGTGCTGCGGCCAGTTGATGCATTTCTGGCCCAGACCGAAGAAGACCGGCGACGCCTGCTTGCCATTGGGGCTTCTGTGGACCGGGTTCAGGTGACCGGAAATCTCAAGTTCGATGCTGCAACACCCGTTGCCCCGCCCATTGTTGCCGCCCTCCGGGCCGCGTTCCAGCGGGCGCAAGCTCAACCGGTCGTGGTTTGCGGCAGCACCGTCGAAGGCGAAGAAAAGCTGCTGCTGGACGCTTTCATCAAGCTCCTCGGGCAGTTTCCTCGCGCCATGTTGGTCCTGGCGCCCCGCCATCCGCAACGTTTTGCCGGCGTGGCGCAATTGCTGGAGAAAGGTGCTATCCCTTTCTGGCGCCGATCCACATGGGCCGGCGAATCGCTTTGCGGTGGCGTATTGCTGCTCGACAGCATCGGCGAACTGGCTTCACTCTACGCACTGGCTGAACTAGCCTTTGTTGGCGGCAGCCTGGTGCCGCGCGGGGGCCACAACATTCTTGAACCCGCGCAGCACGGAGTTCCGATTCTGGTTGGTCCCTACACCGAAAATTTTCGCGATATCGTAAGAGCATTCCAAGCTAACCATGCGGTACGCGTCGTCGAACCGGCGGAGCTTCCCATGGCCCTTCTAGAACTGGCCTCCAGCGAAGTGGAACGAAAAGAATTGGGCCGGCTGGCCGCCGAGACGGTACGTGCCCACACCGGCGCAACCCGGCGAACCCTGGAGGCTCTGGGACGACTCCTGGATTCCCCTCCCCAGGAAGTTGCGCTTAAATCCACCTTGAGCAAGGAGGAGGGCGGCCTCGCCGCGCCACCGCGATGAGTGCGATCGGCCTCGGTCTGCTCAGTTCGGTCTTCGGGATGGGAGTGCGGAGCCGCAATGCGCTTTATGATCGCGGCCTGCTTCGCGCTCGGTGCCTGTCAGGCCCGGTGGTGAGCGTGGGCAATCTGTCGGTAGGCGGTTCCGGTAAAACACCTTTCGTCATCCTGCTGGGAGAGCTGCTGAAAGCCCGCGGAATTCGGTTCGATATCCTTTCTCGAGGTTACGGACGCCAAACCACCGGCGTGGCCATCGTGGACCCTGACGGCGCAGCCCCAGAATTTGGCGATGAGCCCCTGCTCATGGCGCGGCGGCTTGGGGTCCCGGTTGTCGTGGGAGAGGATCGTTATCAGGCCGGGCTCCTCGCCGAAGGGAAATTCGGTCCCCAGTTGCACATTTTGGATGATGGATTCCAGCACCGGGCGCTGGCTCGCGACTTCGATATCGTTCTGATTACTCCCGAAGATGCTCAGGATCGCCTGCTCCCCCGGGGCAGAATGCGCGAGCCCTTAAGTTCCTTGCGCCGTGCCGACGCGGTCGTGCTAAGCGGCGCCTCCGCAGAATCCTTCCCGCTAAACGGCAAGCGGGTATGGCAGGTGCGGCGGGGCATACTCCCCAAAGATGTCCCTCCACAACCGGTGGCTTTTTGCGGCATCGCGCGGCCAGGGAACTTCTTCCGCGAACTTCGCAGGGCGGAAGTGGAACCTGTAGCCGAGGCTTCCTATCGCGATCATCACGCCTATACTGGACGCGATGTGCAAGAGTTGCTGGAGTTGTGCCACGCCCGCGAAGCAGGCGGATATGTCACCACGGAAAAAGATGCCATCAATCTCGGCCCGCACCTTGCTAAACTGCAACCGTTGGCCGCGGTTCCGGTGTACATGGAACTGGTGGATGCGCCTGACGCTGTGGATACCGTTCTGCAGGTCATCGCAGGCCGCAAGGCCCACGGCATGAGAAAATCTTCTCGTCCCACATGAGCAAACCCTCCAAAGAGACCGCCCGATTGCAGAAAATCGTGGAGTCATTTCCCAACGTCACCATCACGGTGGTTGGTGATCTGGTCGCCGACGAATTTGTCTTCGGTGAGATTTCCCGGGTATCGCGCGAGGCTCCGGTGCTGATTCTCCGGCATCGCGAACGCACCGTGACTCCGGGCGGCGGGGCGAACGCGGTCAGTAACCTCGCGGATCTTGGGGTCAACGTGTTGCCGGTCGGGGTGGTGGGTGACGACGAGGCAGGCCGCCTGCTGCTTCGCGGCTTCCGCCACAAACGCATCCCGGTGGTTGGCGTTTTGAAAGACAAGAGCTACGCCACGGTGACCAAGACCCGGATTCTTGCCGGCATGACCCACGCATGGCGGCAACAGGTGGTGCGCGTGGATCGTGAGCCCGACGCAGAGCCAAATGCGCACCTGAAACGTGAATTGGTGCTGGCGGCTCGGAAATACGTTCAGGCCTCCGACGCGCTTCTATTTTCCGACTACGGTTATGGCGCGGCCACTCCGGCCATCCTGAACGCCGTCCGCGAAAAAGGCGGACTGAACGGCATACCGGTGGTCCTCGACTCGCGCCATCGTTTATTGGAGTATTCCGGGGTGACCGCCGCCACCCCCAACGAGCCCGAGGTGGAAGAGGCGCTGGGGATTAAGATCGGCCCGGATTGGTCCAGATTGCGCGAGGCAGGCGAGCAGGTCATAGCGCGCATGAAGTTGAATTCACTGATTATTACTCGCGGACGGGATGGCATGGTCGCCTTCAGCGGGCGCCACAAGCCGGTGGATATTCCGATTTTCGGCTCCGATCAGGCAGTGGATGTAACCGGGGCGGGCGACACCGTGATTGCCACATTCACCGCCGCTTTGGCAGCCGGAGCCAGCGCGGCGGAAGCAGCCTACCTCGCCAATTACGCCGGCGGACTCGTCGTATTGAAACGAGGCACAGCCACCGTGACCGCGCAGGAATTGCTGGCAGCGCTCGAACAGGCTCCGCCCACCGCGAGACCGCATTGAATACTCAATCGAGCGGCAAGATTCTTAGTCGCCAGCAGCTGCGGCAGCGCGTCGAGGAATGGCGGCGCTCCGGCGAAACCATCACGCTGGCCAACGGCTGTTTTGATCTGTTGCACGTGGGTCACGTGCGCTATCTTCATGCCGCCAAACAATTGGGCGGGCGTTTGATTGTGGCCGTCAATTCGGACGCGTCGGTCCGCTCGCTGAAGGGAGAAGGCCGGCCTGTTATGCCTGCCGAGGAACGCGCTGAGATTCTAACCGCGTTTGCGGACGTGGACGCCGTGGTGATTTTTCCCGAGCCAGACGTGCGGGCGTTGATCCGGGAGATTCGCCCGGACGTTCAGGCCAAAGGCACGGACTATTCAGCCGACACAGTCCCCGAGCGCGACGTAGTGGTTGAGTGCGGCGGCCGGGTGGAAATCGTTGGCGATCCCAAGCACCACTCCGCCAGTGAGATCATTCGTTCGCGGCTTGGCTCGCCACACTCGTGAGTAAATTGCCCGTGAATGAAAATCATCCAGCGGGTTTTGGACCGGACATTCGCCGCCTGCTGATTGTGCGTCTGGGCGCGATGGGCGACATTATCCACACCCTGCCGGCCGCAACCGCTTTGCGGCAGAAATTTCCTGAAGCGCTCATCGGCTGGGTCATTGAAGAGCGCTGGGCGGAGTTGTTGTGCACCTTGCCCACTCCCCGCTCGGGGCCTCGGTCTCCGCAACGGCCGCTCGTGGACCTGATTCATACTGTCAACACCGCTCGGTGGCGGAAATCTTTCTTCTCATTGCAAACCTGCCAGGAGGTCGCCGCCGCGCTCAGCGGCTTGCGCGCTCCCGGCTACGAAGTTGCAGTGGACCTTCAGGGAGCGGTTCGCTCGGCGCTCATCGCTCGTTGGTCGGGGGCGCCGGCCGTGTACGGCGCAGCACAACCCCGCGAAAATGTGGCCAGCATGTTTTACACTCGCACCGTGATCGCCCAGGGAGAACATGTCGTCGAACAGAATTTTTCTCTTGCCGAGGCGGTGGCCGGAGGCTCCCTGAAAGTGCCGGAGTTAGAATTCCCTCGTGACGAGGCTGCAGAGCGGCAGTGCGGCCGAAATCTGCAGGAGCGGGGCATTGGTAAATTCGCCATCGTCAATCCCGGAGCAGGTTGGGGCGCGAAACGCTGGCCGGAACAGCGCTATGGAGAGGTCGCCCGCGGGCTGGCGAAAGAAGGGATCAGAGTGTTAATCAATTGTGGCCCGGGCGAAGGGAATCTGGCCCGCGATCTGAGGGAGGCAAGCGGCGGAGCGGCGGAAAGCATTGCGTGCTCCTTAACTCAGCTCATTGCGTTCACCCGCCGTGCTTGCTTGTTCGTGGGCGGTGATACTGGCCCTATGCACTTGGCTGCCGCGTTAGGAATTCCCGTCGTGGCTATCTTCGGACCCACCAACCCCGCGCGCAATGGGCCATTTGGCACCAAGAGCATCGTGCTGCGGAGTTCCTCGAGTGTCACATCCCACGCCCGGCGCCAACAAACGGAACCAGGATTGTTGGAAATCAGCCCGGCTGACGTGCTCGCGGCCGCCCGTCAACTCCTCGGAAATTGCCGTGGCTAGCTGGTCCACCATCGCGCGCCACATCCGTGTTCCGCTGGGCTTTGTGTTTGCCGCGCTCTATTTCTGGCTCGCCAAGCCAACGGTTGTCTCCATGCTCCTCGGCGCGGCACTGGTCATGCCAGGGCTCGTGCTGCGGGCGTTGGCTTCAGGGCATGTCCAGAAAAACGAACAGCTCGCGACCTCCGGCCCCTACGCTCACACCCGCAATCCCCTTTATCTAGGCTCTTTGATCCTGGCCTGCGGCTTTGCTCTGGCCTCGCGCAACTGGTGGGTCATGCTGGGAATCGTCGGTCTGTTTCTGGTAATTTATCTGCCGGTGATCCGCGCGGAAGAGGCCTTTCTGCGCGAACACTTCCCGCATTTCGAAAACTACGCCAGTAACGTACCCAGCCTGCTGCCGCGTTTGCGCCGGTTCGGGAACACGCCTGGCAGATTTTCGTGGGATCTGTACCTGATGCACCGGGAATACAACGCCCTGCTAGGCGCGGCGGTGATTGCAGCGGCTTTAGTTGCCAAGTTGGTCTACTTACGAAGATGACCCTTGGGGGCGTCGATTCGTTTATTGCAGCCGGAACCGTTCATTCATCAAGCGCTGCAAGCGTGGCTTGTAGAGAATGTCGTAGGCGAACTCTTTTTCCGGAAACATGGCGAGCGCCGCGCGTTTGGCTCCCGCCGCCAACTCCGATGCCTCTTCCAAAGAGAGGTTGGGATCCTGGCCGATCACCGACATTACCATCCCAATCATGATCTGCAAGCGCCGGATCCTGCGTGCTTCGTCGGCTGCTTCGCTTAGGTCATTCCCCCGGGCGCGCTCAAAATTCTCCATCAGTCCTCACACTCCCGTCTGTTGGATGTCCAATCCCGCTACTCCGATGCTCTCCCCGCTGCCGACATTGTGGCCAGTCTCGCTTTTGGCCGCAAATGCCCCCGGCTGCTGCACTTTCGTCATTCCTGCCGGACAAGGCATGTCCAGGAGTTACAATCACAACGTGGAGGACTAGTGGCGGAAGGCGCAGGCGAGACTGGCACTAGAAACCGCAGCCGGACGAAAAGCTGGTGCGGGTATTCGATGCCGAACAGGAATCCGAAGTCATGGTGGTGCAGGGTTTACTGCAGTCGCAAGGCATCGACACGAATGTGACTTCCCTGGAAGCGCAGCAGGATATTCTTCCCGGGGTCGGCGGCACAGTGATCATGGTCCGCGAAGAAGATGCCGCCAAAGCCCGGCAGGTAATTGAGGAATACCGCCAAACTCCCACCGAATTGGAGATAGACGAAGTCGGGGACGCGGCCGATGCCGGGGCTACTGAAGATCCGGCACGCGAGGGCTGACGTTTGTGCCATCAAGGTAGAAAGTAACCGCGCCGTCGAGGTCGGTGCGATACGTGGCTACGCCCTGTTCTTCCAACCGCCCCAGCACTTCCTCTCGCGGATGTCCATAGACGTTCCTCGCACCCACGGAAATCACCGCAAAGCGAGGATGCACCGCCGCCAGCAATTCCGGAATGGTTGAGGTGGCGCTGCCATGATGAGCCACTTTCAGCAAATCGGCCTGCGGTTCTTCGTCCGCGATCCTTCGCTCCGCGGCGCGTTCCGCGTCTCCCTCTAGCAGCGCGGAAGTGCCTCCGTAGCTGACCTTCATTACGATGCAATCGTCGTTCGCCCGCCAGGCATGGCTTTCCGGATCGGGCGCGGGCGCGAGGATGCGCACGGTGCCGCCGCCTATCTGAAATTCGTCTCCGGCTTTGCGGGAGACTACGCGTACGCCCAGACGATGGGCTTCACTCAACAGCTCTTGCAGTTCGGCGGATGGCGAGTCGACGCCGAGCCAGAGCTCGCGGGGACGAAAGTTCGCCAACACGGAACTCATTCCGCCCATGTGGTCGGCATGAGCGTGCGTGATCACGACGGCGTCCAGACGGCTGATGCCGCGCGACCACAGATACGGCGACACCACATCTTCGCCAATGTCCAGGTCGGAGTGCATCCAGCGCGGAATTCCTCCGGCATCCACCAGTACGAGGCGGCCCTGCGGCAAGACCAGCAGGATCGAATCGCCCTGACCCACATCAATCGCCGTCACCTCCATGGCCCCGAAGCGAATCTGGGGACGCGGGGGAACCACCGCAATCCACAACGCGCTGGCGGCCATCGCCGTCAAACCCGCGGCGGCGACCAACGCACGGCGGCGGATCAGAATCATCGCGAGCATCAGTCCGGCCATCCCAGCGGCAAGGACGGCGAGCGCCGGAGTCGCCACCCGGGCATCCGCCAGGCGGAGACCGCCCATCCAGCGCACCGTTCCACTCATAGCCTCCAGGGCAAAACCGGCAATCAGCCCGGGAATCCTGGCCAGTACCAGGGACACATAGCTGAGCCCTACCGCCGCCATGGCTGCCACGATCGCCAATTCAGTCAGCGGCACTGCCAAAATGTTGGCGGGCAAGGCCACGACGATCGCGCGGTGAAAATAGATTGCCATCGGCAACACCAGCCCCACTTGCATGACCGCGGAAATAAGAGAAACTCGCACGCCAGCAAAAGACCGCGAGCCAGAAGCGCAATCACTTTGAGCGGATTTCGGCCGCCAAAGAAAGGTTCCAGCCGGCTAGCGACCATCCGCAGATCAAGCCGGCATTGGGCCATCGGCGGGGGCAAAACTATGTCATAGGTGGTGGATTCCGGGTGCCGCAGGCCGCGGGAATATGGCTGAGTGGTGCGCTCGAGTAGCGGCATCGCAATTCCCGCAATCGTCAAAACACAAAGGAAGCTGAGCTGAAAACTCGCTCCCAGCAACTCCTTCGGATCAATGACCAGCAAGACCAACGCGGCCGCCCCGATAGCGTTGAGCGTTGACCGCTGCCGATAAAGCAATTTGGCCCCGAAATAGACCGCCAGCATAATTGCGGCGCGCCACACCGGAGTGCCGACGTCGGTTAAAAGGGCATAGCACGTGATCAGGGAAATTGTGATGGCGCTTGCGACTCCGTCACTGGCTCGCAACCGCCGCAGCAGCCAAAACGCCGCCAGCGCCAGAATCCCTACCTTCAAGCCGGAAACCACCAGCACGTGATAGGTGCCGGAACGTTGGAAGGCGATCTTGAGGGAGCGGCCCAGAAAGGATTCGTCTCCCAGGAGAGTGGCGCCCACCAGGGCGGCTTGTTCCGATGACCACAGCGCTTGAATCTTCCGGGTCAGGCTGCGGCGAATTCGAACCCGCCACAACTCGGTCCGCCTGCCGGCAAATCCCGGCAGAAGTTCGATCTCCGCCGCTTTAGCTGAACCCAAAGCGGCGATTCCTTTGTCTGCCAGGAAGCTGGCATAATCAAACGCGCCAGGATTTCGGAAATTGCGCGGCGCATAAAGTTTCGCCGCAAAGCGCAGCCGCTCTCCATATTGAAAAACATGCATCGGGGCCGCAGGCGCATCTTCTCCCGATTCGCTTACCGATTCCCTGCCATAGATCCCAATCCGCAGACCGGAGCGAACTGAGACGGTCCGGCTTTCAACCGCGACGTTTTCGGTCTCCACATCCAGCGTCTGCCGAGTTTCTCCGCCGCCCTCCTGCAACACCGTTCCGTCGGTAATGGCGTGCCCTGTGACTAGGACGCCTTCGCCGTCCCCAAGTGGAAGCAGGGCAATGCCGGTGTCCGCTGGACTGCGAGCCTGGATAGCAAAAGCACCGGCGGCACAGATCGCCGCCAACCCGAGCGCCAATGCTGCCCAGGCCCGCCGGCGGGTGTACCAGGCTCCAAACATGCCGAAGAGAACAATAACCGCCAGCCACCAGATTGGAGGCCTCCAGGCATAGCAACCGGCGGCAATGCCCCCCGCAAAAGCCAGTGCAGCCCAGAGCAAGGGCTGCCGCTTAGCCGAGGAGCAACGAGCGAGAGAGGTGGGCGAACTCATGCCTTTTGGGGAGCGGGGTCGCGTTACCGAGCCAGTCACTAAAAGACCGGAATAAGACCTTCGTGAACCTTAGTGCCCTTCGTGGTTTCTGCATTCGCCGGCTACGCGTCGAAATCGATACCCCTCCCGATACAGGGGGGTCATCGCACCAAATGAAACACGCTTTCCAGGTGGAAGGTCTGCGGAAACAGATCCACCAGGTGAGCTTGCTCAACGCGATATCCTCCGCCAAGCAGCCCGCTCAGGTCGCGCGCCAGTGTCGCCGGATCGCACGAAACATAGGTTATGCGCGCCGCGCGTAATGCCACCAACCCCTTCACTACACCAGCGCCCAGTCCGCTGCGCGGCGGGTCCACCACCAGAAAATCCGGCCGCAGTCTACCCGCCTTCTGCAGATATTGATCGCTGGTGCCTCGGACCGTCTTTACATTCCCAGGAGAATTATGCAGCAGGTCAGGATAGGAAATCTGTGACGGCTCGACCGCAATCACCTGTGCAAATTTCTCGGCGAGCACGGAGGAGAACAGTCCGCCGCCAGCGTACAGATCAAGGGCAACCTCCCCAGAACCCGCCTCAGTTACAAGGTCAACCAGTTCGTTCACCAGGTGCCGATTCACTTGAAAGAAGCCTCCCGCGCTTACGCGGTACGAGACTCTTGCCGTCCGATAAACCAATTCACCTGTACCGGAAACCGCCACGCGTTCCGGCTCTCCATTTCCCTGTCTTGCCGACTTTGCCGATTGGCGAGAGGCCACCACGCCCACAATCTGCGGCAGAATCCGGTGAATTTCCGCGGCTGTTTGTTTGGCACTGTCCTCCGAAACCTCCGGCGCGCAGATTAGTTCGACCAGAAGCTCCGAATCCTCCGCGTTGGCAAAGAATTCGACTTCCTGCAGCGGGACCGCGATCTGGCCTGCGCGCCCCCATTTCCAAAACTCGGTAATGGCCCGGTTGATCAGTGGTGAACTGATGGGGCACTGTTCTACCGGCAGCAATTCGTGCGAGTTGAATCTGAAGTAGCCAAAGGCAAACTCCGGCTCAGTCTGGACCTTTAAGCGGCTGCGGTTGCGGTAATTCCAGGGTGGCGAAGGATGGATAGTCAGCTCTTTGTCCAGTTCCAGCTTCGCGATGCGGCGAAGATTTTCCTTCAGGATGGCCGCTTTGATCTCAAGCTGATGCTCGTAACTGGTGTGCTGATAATGGCACCCGCCGCAGCGCTGAAAATATGGGCAGCCGGGATCAATCCGCTGGGCGGAGGCCTCCAGTATCTTGTCGGCTCGGGCCCGCGAGAAGCCAGGCTTCTCTTCCGTCAGGGTCGCTTCGACCTGTTCGCCTGCGAGGACGAATGGCACGAACACAGCTTTTCCGCGGCCGTGTTCATCGGCGGGCAATCGCGCGAGCCCCTCGCCGCCGTAGACGAGTTTTTCGAGGGTGAGCTGCAAAGGCGACCTAACCACAGGGGGAACAGAAGACACAGAGGCACCACTCCTAAGTTCCAGAGACGCAGATTGCTGACTACAGATAGAACAAGCTCAATCTCGGCAAGCCATACTTCTCCAGCAGCCGTTTGTGCACATACTGCCGAAGCAATTGATCGATTTGCGCCACTGGCATCTTACGCCGGTACGGCGCCATGGCGCGGTCGGCTTCGGCGCGCACCCCTACGATTTCGTCATCGGCGGTCGCCGCCAATAGCACAGCAAGTAATTTCTCCTCGAGCACGGTGAGCCGCCGCTCCAGGTCCTCCAGGCGCGGCAGAGTTTTTGCGCTTTCCAGATCCCCGGCAATTGCCCTCAAAGTCTCGGCAGTCTCCTCCGCCAGCGCCCGCCCGGAAATTCCTTTTCCTTCGGGAAGCTTGGCTTGGTCCAATTGCTCAGCGTTGCGGACCAGAAACCTCGCTATCTCGGCGCCATCAAATCCTGCTGGCTGCTTCTTTCCGTCTTTCTCCTCGTCGATTGCCCCGCCCACCGCCGCTTCCTTCATTGCTTCCGCTGCGGCCAACACCTCCTGCGCGCAATATGCCAGGCTATTGACTTTGCGTTGGGACGGCCGCTTCTCATAACGGTCGAACGCCGCCTCAATGCCGCGTAGCGCCGCTTGCAAGGGAATGCCCGCGTCTTTCCAGGTTTCAATCAGCGCCCAGTCCAGCGTGGACAGCAGCAAAATGCCTCCGCGCCGGCGCTGAAAGCACTGCTCAATTTCCGTGAAGTAGTTGAAATAATTTTCCACGGCGGTTCAGCGCGGTCGCACCTTGCTGGGCCATGGTTTAGATGGAGCCCGTTCCGTCCCGCTTGTGCTTCCGCGCTGGGCCTTCCCGGAAACTGGTACACGCTCGGCCTTGCCGGCCGCATTCCGCTCCCAGATAATGCGCAAGCCTTCCAGCGTGAGCAGTTCATCGACGTGCTTGATGTATTTCGAATTAGTGCCGATCAGCGGCGCCAGGCCGCCAGTCGCAGCCACGCTGGTTTCTTCGCCGAGTTCGCGGAGCAGCAGTTCCAGGATTCCATCCACTAGTCCCAGGTAGCCGTAGTAGAGACCGGATTGCAAACTTCCCACCGTTGTGGTGCCGATCACCGCGGCGGGCTTTCGCATGTCCACTCGCGGCAGGCGTGCGGTCCGTTCAAACAGCGCATCCGCGGAAACTCCGATGCCTGGGCAGATCACGCCTCCCTGATATTCTCCCTTGGCGGAAACACAATCGAAGGTGGTGGCCGTGCCGAAATCCACCACGATGCACGGGCCGCCGTACTTCACAAAAGCCGCCACCGAATTGACGATTCGGTCCGCCCCAACTTCCGCGGGATTCTCGTACAGCACCGGCATCCCCGTTTTTACGCCGGGCTCGACGAACAGCGGCCTGGTGCTGAAATAGCGCTCGCACACCTCGCGCAGGGTCGAATCGAGCGGAGGCACCACCGAAGAAATCATGATCCCGCGAATGCCTTTGGCTTCCAGGCTGGCCATGGCGAACAAATTGCGGAACAGCACGCCGTACTCGTCGACGGTCTGAGTCTTGATCGTCGCCACCCGCCAGTTCGCCACCAGGCGATCATATTGTGGCGAGTCGTCCGCAGCGGCGCCATTCGATGCAGGCTCGCCCTGAGGGCCCCGGTCGAAGACGCCTAGCACCGTATTCGTATTGCCTACATCGAGAACCAAGAGCATAAAAGATTAACCGTGTGCAGGCGGGCCAGAGGATTCGTATCCGGGCGCGCGCCTAGAGAAGCTTTACCGTTCCGCTCAAAACCGTCTTCACTGCTTGCGCTGTCCGCACCCGCAGGAAGCCGCGCGAATCCAAACCATCGGTTACGCCCTCGAAGCCGCCATTTTCCTCGATCTGAACCTTCCGTCGGCGAACCGATGACGAGTGCTCCTCAAAGCGCCGCAGGATGGACTCGCGCCCATCCGCTTTCCCCAGGAAATCGCGATACTCGCGCCCCAGCGATTCTAACAAAGCGGCGCAGAGTTCCATCCGCGACCAGGTGGCGCCGCTCGCCATGCGCAGCGAGGTCGCAATCTCTCTCAAATCCGCTGGAAATTCCGTTTGGTTTACGTTGATTCCGATACCAATCACAACGTACCGCACCCGAGTGGCTTCCGCATTCATTTCGGTCAGGATGCCCGCGAACTTCTTCCCGTCGATCAGCAAGTCATTCGGCCATTTCAAGTCCGCCTGTATTCGCGAGTCCATCTTCTGCACCGCCGCGTGCAAGGCCAACCCAGCGGCCAGCGAAAGAAGGAGCGCCTCTGAGGGAGGCAGAGCCGGGCGCAGAATTACCGAGCAATAAATCCCGTCGGATTGCACCGACTGCCACGAATGCCCGCCCCGTCCACGCCCTGCTGTCTGCTGCTCGGCCAGAAAGACACTGCCCTCGGGCGCACCCGCGCTGGCCGCCTCCATGGCCGCTGTGTTGGTTGAGCCGATCTTGAAATAGTGGTGCAGGTGCTCGGCGAAGAGGGTTCCCTGCACGGCCGGCGCCAGCATGTTGGGCAGCAGCAGGTCGGGTACTGCCTGCAAGCGATATCCGGTCGCCGGATGCCCGGCAATTTCCACACCCAGGGCTCGCAATTGTTGGATCAGCCGCCAGACTTCCGAGCGGCTTCCGCCAATTTCTTCCGCCAGCTTGGTCCCGCTCACTACCATGGTGGCGTGATCCACCAGAAGCCGCACGATCCGGCCCAGATGAAGGTCTGTCTTTTGCGGTGCGGGGCTGTGTGGAGCAAGCGTCCCCGCGCGCGGTCGAGTTGAGGACGTTTTCTTGATGCGGGAATTATGCGGCAGCGCAGCCCAAACCACAACCGCCCCACACGTAGCGACAGCAACCGCCCCACACGTAGGGACAGCCGCCCTCGGCTGTCCGAGCGGGCACAGCCCGCGAGCCGGGGCTATTCGGTCTAGACCGGAGCCACCCGCAGGCTGATATCTACGGCACGCGCGGAATGCGTCAAAGCGCCCACGGAAATGTAATCCACCCCGGTTTCCGCGTAAGCGCGGACATTTTCCAGGGTAATCCCACCCGAACATTCCAGCGGAATTCGCCGGGTGTGGCGCGAGCACCGCTCGACCGCGCGTTTCACCTCGTCCACCGCCATGTTGTCGAGAAGAATTGCCTCAGCTCCGTGAGCCAGGGCTTCCTCGAGTTCCCGCGGCGAACGCACCTCGATTTCGATGGGCTGCTCGCCCCGCCGGTTCTGCAGAATGCGTTCCAGCACCGGGGCAATCCCTCCTGCCAGCGCGATGTGGTTATTTTTTATGAGCACACCATCGGAAAGATCCAGCCGGTGATTGTGCCCGCCGCCGCAGGTCACGGCATATTTGTCGAGCATGCGCAGGCCGGGGACAGTCTTCCGCGTGTCGAGAATTGCCACCTTCGTGCCGGCGACAGCGTCGACGAACTCGCGGGTGAGCGTGGCAATCCCGCTCAGCCGTTGCATGAAATTCAGAATCACTCGTTCGCACGACAGGATCACGCGAGCATTGTGACGGATCACCGCCACCGGTTGCCCGCTGTGCATGCGGATGCCGTCAAAAACTTCGGGATGGCTGGTGATTTCGTAATGCGAGGTCACCGCGCCGTCGAGCGCCGCATAAACGTCCAAAATGCGCGGCACGCAACCCAGTCCGGCGAGAATGCACTCCTGCTTGATCAGAATGGTTGCCGTGGCGCGCTGTTTCGCGTCAATGCAGGCGTAGCTGGTCGCATCGCGCGTGGCCCGGTCCTCCAGCAGCGCGTTCTCCAGGATGGTAGTAATGCGTCGGCTATTCCAGTCCATAATAACGTGGGGACGGACGCCCTCGTCCGTCCAGGCGAGCCCAGTTCGCCAGTCTTTCCGGCAACGATACAAACTGTAGAGACGTTGCTTGCAACGTCTTTGCGTACAGCGCCTTGCGTCCTCGCCTTGAATAAAGACGTAGCAAAGCTACGTCTCTACGATCACTTGCATCCCAATTCTTCTAACTTGCTCTTTGCTTTCGCGCGCAGGCCTTCCAATTCCTTTGCCCGCTTGCGCATGCCTTCCACAACCGAGGCCGGAGCCTTGGCCAGAAACTGCTCGTTCCCCAACTGCCGCTGGCCATTGGCGATTTCCTTCTCCATCTTCTCCAGTTCTTTCTTCAGGCGTTCGCACTCCGCGGCCACATCGATCTTCTTCTCATAGATAACACGCACATCAAAACGCGCCGTGCTTCTCGAGGGTGCCTGGGTGGCCGCCGACTGCTCAACCTCCGCAATGCTTTCGACTCCCGCGAGGCGGTGGATGGCCTCTTGGTTCTCCGCGATGAGCGCGCGCGTCGCGGGGTCATGGGCATACACCTGAATGGGCACTTTGACCTTGGGCTCAATTTTCAATTCCGCCCGCAGATTGCGCACGCTGACGATCAAGTCCTGCAGGACCAGCATCCTCGTCTCGGTCGCTAAATCAATGTGCAGCTCATCCGCCAGCGGATACTCCGCCAGTGCGATCGATTTCAATGGTGGCTTACCGTCGTAAATCGCTTGCCAGATTTCTTCGGTGATGAACGGCATTATGGGATGTAGGAGCCGCAGCGAAGCTTCAAACAGGTTGACAAGGTTCGCGCATGCAGCACCGTCTGCCTGCTTGCCGGAATCTTCATCGACAATTAGCCGCGGCTTGATAAGTTCGATATACCAATCGCAGAAATCCCCCCAGAAGAAATCATAAATCCGGTTCGCGGCTTCGTGAAAACGGTAGGCATTTAGCGCCGCGTTTACCTCGGCGGTGACGCGGTTGAACCGCGAGAGAATCCAGCGATCCTCTAGGGTCGTCATCTTAAATCCACCAAGCCCAATGTGTAGGAAACTTTCTGAGTCCGCGCTCATCGCATTCCAAGGGGCTGTCCGGAGCTTAATACGATCCACATTCATGAACATGAAACGCGCCGCATTCCATATCTTGTTGGCAAACGCCCGGTACCCATCCGTCCGGCTCTCGCTGAACGCGATATCCGTTCCCGGCGAAGCCATAGCCGCCAGCGTAAACCGCGTCGCGTCCGTCCCATACTTCTCGATCACCTGCAGCGGATCCACCACATTCCCCTTGGTCTTCGACATCTTCTGCCGCTCGGCATCGCGCACCAGAGCGTGAATGTAGACCTGGCGAAAGGGCACGCTGTCGTCTTTCTTATCTCCCCAGCCGCTGGCCTGCTTCAGCGCCGGATCCTGTTTGTGCCCATCCATGAAATGGCAGCCAAACATGATCATGCGCGCCACCCAGAAGAACAAAATCTCGTAGGCCGTGATCAGCAGCGTCGTGGGGTAGAAGACCTCCAGATCGCGTGTCTTCTCCGGCCATCCCAGCGTCGTGAACGGCAACAGGCCGGAGGAGAACCACGTGTCCAGCACGTCGGTATCCTGTTTCAACTCGGAGCCGCCGCACTTCGGACACTTGGCCGGAGTCTCGCGGGCGACGATAATCTCGCCGCAAGCGCAATGCCACGCCGGAATCCGATGTCCCCACCACAGCTGCCGCGAAATACACCAGTCGTGGATGTTGCGCATCCAGTTCAGGTAGATCGTCTGGTAATTTTCCGGGACGATGGTGATCTCGCCATTCTCCACGACTTCGGCGGCGCGGTCGGCCAGCGGCTTGATCTTGATAAACCACTGCGTCGAAAGCCGCGGCTCGACCACGGTTCCGCAGCGGTCGCACTTGCCCAGAGCGACGGTGTAGTCCTTCTCGCCGACCAGAAATTGCTGCTCGCGCAAATCTTCCAGCACGCGCTTACGGGCCTCATGGCGGTCGAGTCCGGCATACGGCCCCGCGTTCTGATTCATGCGTGCATGCTCGTCCATGATGTCAATCTGCGGCAGGTTATGCCGCAGCCCCGCCTGAAAATCATTCGGATCGTGCGCCGGCGTCACCTTCACCGCCCCGGTGCCGAACTCCGGTTGCGCCAGTTCGTCAGTGATGATCGGAATCTCCCGGTTCATCAGCGGCAGCAGAACCTTTTTCCCGTGCAAATGGGTGTAGCGTTCGTCTTTTTCATTCACTGCAACCGCGGTGTCGCCCAACATCGTCTCCGGACGCGTCGTGGCGACAACAATGAATTGCGTAGGGACGGGCGCCCCCGCCCGTCCGGCAGCGCGAAGCGCCGCATTCTTTTTCTCAATTACCGGATAACGAATCTCCCACAGCTTGCCTGCGACTTCCTCGTGCTTGACTTCCAGATCCGAGATCGCCGTCTCGCAGCGCGGGCACCAGTTGACGATGTACTTGCCGCGATAAATCAGCCCTTCTTCATAGAGCCGGACAAAAACCTCGCGCACCGCGCGCGAAAGGTTCTCGTCCATGGTGAAGTATTCGCGGTCCCAATCGACCGACGCCCCCAGTCGCCTCATCTGATCGGTAATCGCACCGCCGTATTGCCGCTTCCATTCCCACACCCGCTCGATAAATGCCTCGCGCCCCATATCACGGCGCTTCTTGCCCTCCGTGGCCAACTGGCGCTCGACCATCATCTGGGTGGCGATGCCGGCATGATCCGTCCCCGGCAGCCACAGCGTCAGAAAGCCGCGCATGCGGTGCCAGCGCACAATAATGTCCATCTGCGTCTGGTTGAGCATGTGGCCCATGTGCAACCGCCCGGTAACGTTAGGCGGCGGCAGCAGCAGCGTAAACACGGGCCGGGTTGGTGTGGCGCGCGCGCCCTCGCCCGCGTCTTTCGGCGGCGTAGGCACCGAGAATAGTTTTTCTTTGATCCAATATTCCGCCCAGCGCGTCTCAATCGCGCCCGGCTCGTAGGATTTTGGCAGATCGTGAGGCATGTTTTTGAACTTAACCGCGTAGGGACGGCCGCCCTCGGCCGTCCGGGCCGAGCAACGCTCGGCAGTTGCTTCCAGCTAAAGGCTGAACCTTTGATCTTACAGGTCGCAGAAAAAGGTGGTCAAACGAGCGGCGGGGTTGTGTCTCCTGACGGCAAAATGCTCCCTCCCCCTTGGGCTAAACGCTCAGTTTTGGACACTAGGCCGGGTGCCCCGCGTCTCGCGGTTTTCGAGACGCGGGTGCTGGTGCCATCGATCATGTTCGTGGGTTACAGACTTCCCGTCGCATCCGCATATCTTCATTATTCGTGCCTCAGTCTCTTCATCGCTACCACGGCTCCGGTGATTTCCATTTCATTACGTGTAGCTGTTTCCAGCGGCAGCCGTTCCTCGGCTCGGTCCGGAACCGCGATCTTTTCCTTGAAGTGCTCGAAGCCGTGCGCCGCCGCTACCGGGTCGTGGTTTTAGGATACGTGGTCATGCCCGAACACTTTCACCTGCTGATCAGCGAACCGCAACGCGGCACGCCCTCGACCGTCATGCAAGCGCTGAAGTTGAGATTCACCCGGCGCGTGCTCGGCGAATGGAAGCGGCGGCGGGGAGCCATCCAGCAAGAGTTTTGGCAGCCGCCGCACCAGCTCTGGCAGCCGCGTTTCTACGACTTCAATGTCTGGAGCGAGCGCAAACGTGTCGAGAAACTGCGTTACATACACCAAAATCCGGTTAAGCGTGGACTCGTCCTGGAGCCGGAACAATGGCCTTGGAGTAGCTTTCGATCCTACTTTTGTGGGGAAACCGGACTGGTGCGAATCAATGACTGCGGCGTCCTGCAGATGAAAGTACGGGAGAAAGCTGCGTGAAAAGACAAGCACCGTGCCCCGGTCAGCACCCGCGTCTCGAAAACCGCGAGACTCGGGGCACCCGGCCGGAGAACCTCCGATCCCCCACCCCCAGGCCACCGCGCCCTCCCGCAACGGCATCAGCTGGTTTGCCGCCCAGGGTCGTTCGGTCTAAACTGCCGTGCTATGGATGAGACGAGATCTTCATCAACCAGTAAGGTTCCAACCGGTTTGCAGTCGAAACGTAGACTTCCGATTACCAGAGGCCTCATCGTGATGAAACGAACTGCACTGTTTCTGTTGGTGATTCTTCTTTTGTCATCGTGGCTGCAGGCGCGGACACTGCCGGTGAAGGACACCGAGAATCCAACTCTGGAACCAATTCACGTAAGCCTTGATGGCGAATGGAAACTGTTTTACTTCCCTCAGGGCAAGTATCAGATTGGTGATCCCGGCCAACTCAAGGCGCAGGGACTGACTGCGATCGCAGCCTCCGTGCCCGGCGAGGTCGCACTGGACCTGTCCCGCAAGGGGGAGCTACCCGCAGACCTGTTTTTTGCCGACAACATGACGAAGTTAAAACCCTACGAGTTATATGAATGGTGGTATCAGCGCAACTTCCAAACGCCTGCCGGCATTGCAGGCCGCCGGCTGGAGCTTCGTTTCCATGGAGTCGATTGCATTGCCACCTATTGGCTGAACGGCAAGAAACTGGGAGAAACGGCCGACGCCATGGTGGAACAGTCCTTTGATGTAACGGGGTTATTGAACCGCGCCGGTGCCAATGTCCTTACGGTCCGACTGGGCTCCCCGATTATCGAAGCGGCCAGCAAAAAGTACGGCGCCGCCAACACGATCTCGGCCGGAAAGACGAACCAGGAGGCCATCTGGCTCCGCCGCCCGGCTCACTCCTATGGTTGGGACATCATGCCGCGGGCGGTGACAGCGGGCCTCTGGCGTCCAGTGGAGCTCATCCTTCATGGCCCACATGAGATCACCGACATGTATTTCACCACCCTTTCCGTTCAGCCGGGTGGTGCGACGCTCGCGGTCTCCTACCAACTCACGACGGATCTCGCATTGCTTCCCCAACTTCGGCTGAGGATAGAAGGCCGCTGCGGCGAATCGACGTTTACCTCTACCCATAAGGTCGAGTTCACGACGGGACGGTTCGAGGTCGAGGTGCCGAATCCCAAGTTGTGGTGGCCCCGAGGTTACGGTGATCCAAGTCTGTACCAGGTGAAGACCCAGCTCTTGCAGAATGAAAGAGTGATCGCATTCCGCGAGGACAGGCTGGGAGTCCGCAAGGTGGAATTAATTCGGACCGAAACCACAAGTCCGGAAAAACCGGGTCAGTTCCTTTTTAAGGTCAACGGCGTGCCCATCCTGGTCAAGGGTTCCAACTGGGTCCCTGCAGATGCCTTTCACAGCCGGGATGCGTCCCGCTATGAAAAGATCCTTGCGCAATTCATCGACCTTGGATGTAACTTCCTGCGAAGCTGGGGAGGCAACGTGTACGAAGACGACGCATTCTTTGAGATCTGCGACCGGAACGGGATCCTGGTGTGGCAGGACTTCTCCATGGCCTGCGCGATTTACCCGCAGACGCCCGAGTTCCTGGAGGTGATACGGCAGGAAGCAATCTCGGTGGTCAGAAAGCTGCGCAACCACCCCTCCCTCGCTCTCTGGTCCGGCGATAATGAGGTGGATGAAACTTACCATTTTGCCGGTCTCGATCCCGCACACAACAAGATCACGCGAGAGATACTGCCGCAAGTGGTTTTCCAGGAGGACCCTTACCGGCCCTATCTTCCCAGCTCTCCCTACATGTCGCCGGAAGTGATCGCCACCGGAAACCTCAAGCTCACGCCCGAGGACCCATTTGTGGGGACCTCGCGATTATTTCAAGAGTTCTTTCTACACTGAGCACACGGCGCATTTCGTGAGTGAAATTGGCTACCACGGATGTCCCGAGTCTTTCCTCCATCAAACGCTTCATTGACCCAGCAGCACCTGTGGCCCGCTACGGACAATCCACAGTGGGTTCTTCACTCCACCGATTGGACGGGTAATCCCTCCCGCATCAAGCTGATGTCCAATCAGGTGCAGGAGCTTTTCGGCGCCGTGCCGCCAAACATCGAAGATTTCATTCTCGCCTCGCAAATTTCTCAGGCGGAGGCGAAGAAATTCTTCGTAGAGATGACCCGCCTCAAGAAGTGGCGCAGCACGGGCGTGATTTGGTGGAATGTCATGGACGGCTGGCCGCAATTCTCCGATGCCATCGTGGACTATTACTTCAATAAGAAGCTCGCCTATCACTATATTCGCCGCGTACAGCAACCCGTCTGCGTCATGGTCGATGAGCCCCAGGATTGGCATGTTCGCGTGGTGGTTGGAAACGATTCCCGCGAGGATGCCAGCGGCCACTACCGCGTTTGGGACGCGGACTCAGGCGAGACTTTGCTCGAAGGGAACTACGCGTCGAAGGCGAATGAGAACCTTGAAGTGGGCACGATCCCCGTGTTCCATTCTGGCAAGCGGCTTTTCCTGATCGAATGGACGGCCAATGGAAAGAAGTACGCAAACCACTACCTACAGGGCATGCCGCCTTTCTCCCTTGAGCAGTACCGAGCATGGCTTCCTAAAATTGCAGGCCTGGCGAATGATTTCGACGCAGCGAAGGTTGGTGACTAGGTACGGTCTGCGGTTGGGTTCGCTTCGAGCCCTCACGCCCAGCGTTAGACCAGCCCAGCGGCCCCCACGCAACACATCCACGGCGCACGCCCGTTCACCACTCCGCGCCCTCTCGCTCGCCAGCTAGCCCAGCCCCGTCTGCGTGCCCAGCCAGCGAGCGGAGCCACGCCCGCTAGCCCGATCCTTCCCATGGAGGGGTGTAGCCGAATTTTTCCCGAAGTGTAGAACCCGTCAAACCGGCGGTCACTTCCGTGTCGCATTCGGAGCTCCGCTGCCAGGCATCGGAGATGATTCGCTTACCCCATTTTCTCTTAACCACTCCCGCGACCGTTCGTCCCCGCCTGCCGCTGCCCTGCGGCACCAGTAGACGGCGAGATTATGATCCATGGGGACGCCCGAGCCGTCCCAATACAGGATGCCGATGTTTCGCATCGCAGCCACGTTTCCTGCATCGGCAGCCTTGCGATACCAGGCCATCGCCTGCTGATAATCCTGGGGCACGCCACGGCCGGTGCCGTAAAAAAATCCCAGTTGCAACGCCGCGCTGGAGTTGCCGCCGTCGGCGGCTTTGCGATACCAGACCATTGCCTGCCGGTAATCCTGCGGCATCCCCTGGCCGTTCTCATACAGCAGGCCAATGTTATTCATCGCGGTTGCGTCGCCGGCTTCTGCGGCCTTGCGATACTTCACCATCAATTGCTGGTAATCGGGTGCCGCGGGAGGTGTAATCACGGGCGGCAGCGGCGCGTCGTCGCGCTGCCAGACGACGGTCTGCCCCGCCGCGTTGGTGCAGACTACGTTGTTGTTGTCGGTGAAGTGGTAGGTTCCGGAATTATTCGGCTTGTCGGCGGTGGCCGTCCATTTACCATTTTCCGCCGAAAACGTCCCGTTGCCGGCCGGCGCCGCTCCGTTAGGAACCAGCACGTAGTTCTTGAATCCGCTGCCCTCGTGTACCGACACCATGGTGACGGTTTGGCCATTGTAGGGAAAGCTGGTTTTCCACCTTCCGTTGAAGCGCGCCGTATCATTCGCGGCGCGAGCGGCCGGAACCAGCCCCATCGAGCCGGCCGCCAGTATCATGCAGATCCAGATTCCTGTCGGTAGCGGTCGCATCATGATCCACCCCAATCCCCCTGCGTAGGGACGGCCGCTCTCGACCGTCCGGGCCGAGCCAGGCTCGCCAGTTTCTTTCGGCAGTGGAGACTTGATCTTACAGGTCGCGGAAAAATGCGGTCAAACTGGCGGCTCCAATGCGCCCTCAAGAGCAAACGTCAAGGATGGGCCGGGACTCCCTCCCGATCGAACCGATCGTACGCGGTCCCATACACGCGATCCCATAATCGCTCCTGTTGTAGACTGCCTGCCATGAAAGCCATGGCAACTCCCCGCATCTGTCAAGCCACCCAATGGATTGCCCCTGAGGTGATGGCCTTGATTGTTTCAATGCTGGCCGCTGCGCCAAGCTCGATGGGGAATGCATGACGGCAATCGTTTTTGCGGCCACGTTGCTTCTTAGCGCGACCTTGCTTTTCCTGGTTGAGCCAATGTTTGCCAAAATGGCTTTGCCACTCTTGGGGGGCACGGCCGCCGTCTGGAATACCTGCATGGTGTTCTTCCAGGCGGGGCTGCTGGCCGGGTATGCGTATGCCCATGCCACCACCAAACGGCTGGGCGCCCGCCGCCAAGCCGCGCTCCAGATTGTTGTCCTCGCGCTCGCCTTCCTCGCATTGCCGATCCGTATCCCTGCCAACTGGTCTCCCCCGTTACAACACAATCCCTCCTTTTGGTTGTTGACACTTCTTGTCGTCTCCGTCGGGTTACCCTTTTTCACGCTGGCCACAATGGCTCCATCCCTTCAATTGTGGTTCGCGCACACCGGAAGCCTGCATTCGCATGATCCGTATTTCTTGTACGCCGCCAGTAACGTAGGAAGCGTGGTCGCGCTCCTCAGCTATCCCATTCTGGTTGAGCCCCATTTTCGCTTAGCCAATCAGAGTTGGCTTTGGACTCTCGGCTACGGGTTGCTTTTTGTGCTGACGCTAGGTTGCGCAGCCATGTTGTGGAGGTCTCCTGCCCAAGCCGCCCCCGATACTGCGACCGCCGCATCTTTCGATAACGGAAAGGAAAACAAGCCCACCGCACGGCAGCGTTTAAGGTGGGTGGCGATGGCATTTGTCCCTTCCAGTTTGATGCTCGGGGTGACCAGCGCTATCACCACCGACTTTCCCCCGATTCCGCTCTTCTGGGTGGTTCCCCTCGCCCTCTACCTGCTGACGTTCATCCTGGTTTTTGCCAGGAAGCCATGGCTGGATCACGCCAATATGATTGAACGTCTCCCGCTTCTGCTCCTGCTCGCTCTGTTTCCTTTTATTTCCAAGACGGATTGGCCAGTCTGGCTGACCATCGCGATTTATCTGTTGACGCTTTTTATGGTGGGGATGATGTGCCATGGAGAATTAGCGCGGACCCGGCCATCGCCAAAGCACCTGACCGAATTCTATCTCTGGATGTCCCTCGGAGGCGTCGCCGGCGGGGTGTTTAACAGCTTGATTGCACCGCTAATCTTCAACCGGGTACTTGAATTTCCCCTGGCCCTGGTGTTCGCCGCCCTGTTGCGTCCTTCTACCGTCCATCACGACGGCACCCGCCCGCGATGGCGCGATTTCATCTTTCCCATCCTTCTTGGCATCGGTCTGGCTGCGCTCCTTAAGGTCTCTTTGTCGTTTCATATCGACCCAGCGTTCCTCTACATCCCGGTATTTGCGCCGGCCCTGATGGTTTGTTTGAGCTTCAGCAGGCGCGGCATTCGCTTCGGTCTGGGTGTTGCCGCACTGGTGCTTTCCACCTTGTGGTACACCGGCCCGTACGGGAATGTTCTTTATGCGGCGCGGAGTTTTTTCGGGGTGTATCGGGTCACTACCGATCCTGAGCGAAAGTATCATTTGCTGATTCATGGCAGCACCCTTCACGGGTTGCAGAGTGTGGACCCGGCCCGCCGTCTTGAACCTCTGTCGTATTACTTCCGCAGTGGACCCGTGGGACAGTTTTTCGCTGCGTTCTCCGGATCCGATAACCTGAGCCGGATCGCCGTGGTCGGCCTCGGCTCCGGGTCGCTGGCGGCCTACGGCAAGCCGGGCCAGCAATTCACCTTCTTCGAGATTGATCCACTGGTGGAACGAATTGCCAGAGACCCTCGCTATTTCACATTTCTGCGGGACAGTTCCTCAGGAACCGGCGTCATTCTCGGCGACGCCCGGCTTTCCCTGAAGCAGGCGCACGACGGACAATACGGCCTGATTATCCTGGATGCTTTCAGTTCAGACGCCGTACCCCTCCACCTGTTGACCCGGGAAGCCGTCAAGCTCTACCTTTCGAAACTCTCGGAACACGGGATTCTGCTTTTCAACATTTCGAACCGTTATCTCGATCTTCAGGGTGTGCTTGGCGATCTCGCCGCCGACGCCGGTTTGTTCTGCATGGTGGGCAACGATTGGAACGTAACGCCGGCAGAGCAAAAGGATGGCAAGCAGGCGTCGCAATGGGTTGTCCTGGCCCGCAGCGAACAGGATGTGGATGAGCTCGAGAAGGCCTCAAGATGGATTCCAATCTCAGGTCGCCGGTCCCGTACGGTGTGGACCGATGATTTTTCGAACATCGTTCAAGTGATCAGATGGTTGAATTAATTGATGCGAATCGGACTCGCCACATTGCTAGGCGCTTGCCGCCACGCGGAAACCGTAGTCGGCGTATTGAAACTGGGGAGGGATGCTGGAGCGGGCCGCACAGCGCGAAACTTTCATGTGATGACGCCAGGAACCTCCGCGAGAAGAACGGCGCGTGCCCGACTCCGGGCCACGCGGATTGCGCTGCGGAGAAACCGCGTAGTAATCCGCCTGATACCAGTCGCTGCACCACTCGTGCACGTTCTCGCAGATGTCGTATAGACCGAATGCATTCGGCGCGTAACGACCCACGGGCTCGGGGCCAGTCAGCCAGCGCTTCTCGTAGTAGGGCAATGACTGCGGCGGAGCGTCTCCCCAGGGATAGAGTTTGCCCTCAACTCCTCCGCGAGCGGCGCGCTCCCATTCGGCCTCGGTCGGCAGGCGAAAGGGCCGGCCCGTCGAGGTCGACAGCCACTCGCAATATTTCGTGGCTTCAAACCAGGAGACGGCGACCACCGGTTGCTCGGGACGATTCAGATTGGGTTCATTCCATGTGGGTGGCGGCGGAGTTCCGGTGGCTTGCAGAAATCTGGCGTATTCGCTGTTGGTGACCTGGCACGCTGCAAGAAGAAATTCATCCACCCAGACGCGATGCACTGGGCGCTCGTTATCTTGGCCCGCTTCCGATCCCATAGAAAACCAACCGGAAGGGAGGGAGACTAGCAAACTTTCTGGTCGATCTTGCATTGGAATCCGCGACGCAGCCATGGGAACGGTATCGAGCCTAACACTGAATTTGGCCAGACGGGCCCGGACTAACTCGCTCATCTACCCTCGAATGCCCCCAAAAAACAGCGTGGACGGGAACCCTCGTCAGCAGACATGAACGAATCGCCCGGGCCAGTCTCTGGTCCGAGGGCCACTTAGTTCAGGGCTCAATTGTCGGTAGCAGGAGCCTTAGCGCCCGACTGCTTCTTGGACTCGGCGATCATCACGTCGGTTTCTTTGAGCAGCGTTTGTTGGACGGTGTCCTTGTACTTCACCATAATCGGCATGGCACTTCGCATCCACTCCGCCGTAATGGAGGGCATCTCTCGCAATAACTTCTGGCCGGTGGGCGAGGAATTGAATGCGATAAGATTGTCAATGTCACCCTTGGAAAGATGCTTCTGATACGCCGGAACCATGGCCTGCACCATTTCATCCCAGGGCATATTCTCGTACATGCTATCTACCTCCGCCGTCTCCTTTGACTCGTAGTCGGCAGGCAGGCTGTCCTTGTGCTTCAGATATTGCTCGTGAATCATCTGATGCATGCTCTGGGCCATCGTCACAGCCATCTTTTTCATCATGTCGTGAGAATGGACTATCTGAAGATACTTTTCGACATCCGCTTTCGTAGCGGGAGTGTCGGCGGCGCTTGTTTGAGCGATACAAGCCCAGCTAAACGCGAAGACCAGACCAACAACCAACAGCCAGCGTTTCATAATTATTCCCCTTTTCAAGTGCGATGTTCGTGCAACTAATCCAGTGAATTACTGGAAACTGACCACCAAACTCTTGACCGCGTCATGACTCGAAATCGAGCTTTACCGGAACGGATACAGGTTGAGTACAACGATGCCGCCAAACCAGATCCGCGAACCAAGCCAGGTAACCGGGGAGCATCCTGCGTCGCCGGACTGAAAGGCGTGGACCAGCTCCCCGGCGGGCGCAAGCCGCGCCCCATCGCTGCTAGGCGTGTCCCGCCGCGGATCAGCTCGCCAACCAAGACGAAGCACGGCGCCAATCGGGCAGCGACAAAAATCCAGCTCAGCCCAGGGGCCTCCTGCGCGGCCACCCAGCCTTGCTTCACCGCATCGACAGCGAGGTTACGCGACGAAAATCCATCCGATGGCGTCCATAACTGCGCAGCCAATACCGCCTTGTCGAATCCTCGGACATAGGATAGTGTTCTTCGGTGCGTTCAGGCGGCAATGGGAAGCTATTCCGCACAAAAATGATTTTCCCGGGGAGCATCCCTAGAACAATCCACGTGGTCATTGCCGGGAGTTGCCAGTCGACATGAGTGCCACCATGGCGAAGCAACAGCCACCAACTGAATGCGACGACTGCGGCCGCGAGTGCTTCCCCCGGCCACGAGATGTAGTCACCGAGCCGGCGTGCTTCGAGCGGGGCGGCAACGCCTTGACAGTACTGGAGGACTGGCCCCGAGCTTGTGGCGCGACCAGGCTTTGAAGATCAGCAGGAATGTCGCGAGCAGGAGCGCCCAACCCGCACCCCACCAATCTGTCATATCCCACCGCGCCTGACACGACGATGGCCCCTAAGGCCACAGCCCAGACAGAATGCAACGCGACCACAAGGGCGCGATAGCTTTTCAGCCACGAAATTCCTGGCCCTTCATAGAATCCCGGCGATACTTCAACGCCCAGAAAGAAGCCGTGCCCATGCCGGAGCGGTAAATTCCAGATATTACGGAACCCGTAGAACACCCAGAAAAGCACGATCAGTGCAATGCAGAGCACATTCAGTTCGACAGCGGTTGGTGTATTCATCGAGGGTCTCCCTTACGTTGCAAGAGCGCTAGTTCTTGACGAACGATCCCCACGATCTCTACGTCGGTGAGGCCGGTCAGGATCAATTGCGTCAACGCCGTACGTAATGGCTTGCGGAGTTCACTTTCCGCGATTTCGCGGGGCCGCCGCGAGGAAACCACTGCGCCCGCCCCGTGACGCACCGTGACAAGACCCTCATCCTGCAGCTGGCGGTATGCGACGGCGATGGTGTTGAGGTTGACGCCGAGGTCGCCGGCCACTTGCCGGACCGATGGCAGGGTCATGCTCTCCCGCAGGTCGCCGCGGGCGATCAGGGCCTTGATGCCGTCAGCGATCTGCTGGTAGATGGGGCGCTTGTCGTTGGCATCGAGGGTAAGGAACATGACCGCCTCTACTGTCTGCTGTATGCATACTACATACAGTTGAGCGTGTCAAGGATTATTTCGGCGGGAAATTGTTGGAAAGCGGTTAACAATCGGGAAAAAGCCTTAGCCAGACGCGACCGTGGAATCCCACCCTTGCAAAGAACGCAAGGATGGGGCACCCACTTTCCAAGAATTCTTGTCTCTCAATGACAGAACTGGACTGTTTTAGCCTCGCAGCGCGCGGACCACTTCCGCAATGTCATTTTCCTGGAACAGCCGGATGGCGGCGATACCCGCTGCGCCCACGTCCACACAGGCGGAGGCATTTTGCAGCGTGATGCCACCGAGAGCGAGTACGGGAATCTGTTGGCGGCAAGCTTGGCGAAGGGCTTCCAGGCCAACCGGAGCGCTCGGCGAGGCACGCTTCTCAAAGACGGGAGCAAAGACGGCGAAGTCCGCGTTTTCTCTGGCGGCAACGGCCACTTCTTCCGGGCTGTGGCAGGAAACGGCTACGGTGGGGATGGAATGCGAGGTTTCTCGGGCGGGGCCGCCCGCGCCACACTGTTGCCAGATCTTTCTTGCCTCGGAGGGCGAAATATCATTCGAGCGGAGATGAACGCCTGCGGCATCGACGGCATAGGCAATATCGGTACGGGAGTTGATGAGCAAACCAGTCGTCAGTTGCTGGTTCCCAGTTCTCAGCGGAACGCTTTCATGGATGGTTTGAGCTGCTTGGCAAGCTAGAGCTTCCAGTTCACGCACGCTCAGGTCTTTCTCCCGCAGTTGAATGTAGTCCACGGCGCAGCGGGCGGCATCGGCGATTTTCTCCAGCAGACGGCGGCGGCGTTGCGCCTCGTTGCCGGGGAATTGGGCGCGGTCGGTGATGTAGTAGAGCAGCATGAAATTAGTCGTCGGTCCTCGGTCGCCCGTCGCCTGAAGACTGGCGACTGACCTACGGGTTGGTCTTGGCGATCTCGGGGATGCGTTCCGCGATTCGCCTGGGCTCGGGGCCAAGATGATAATTGGTCAGGCCGTCGCGCAGAAATTCGAAACCCTCCTCGGGCGAGTCCACAATCTTGAAAAGTTCGACATCGCGTTCCGAGATGGTGCCGGCATCAATCATGGTCTGAAAATTGATCAGGCTTTTCCAGTATTCGCTGCCGTAAATGACCACCAGGATTTTCTTGGCCAGTTTCTCGGTCTGGGCCAGAGTAAGAATTTCGAAGAGTTCATCGAAGGTTCCGAATCCGCCAGGGAAGATCACCAGCGCCTTGGCCAGATAGGCAAACCAGAACTTGCGCATGAAGAAATAGTGGAATTCAAAGTTGAGCGAAGAGGTGATGTAAGGATTGGGAGTCTGTTCGAAAGGCAAATTGATATTCAGGCCGACGGTCTTGCCTCCGGCTTGGTGAGCCCCCAGATTGGCGGCTTCCATGATGCCAGGGCCGCCTCCGGTAGTCACGACAAAGCGGCGGCGGCGCGCGGGAATCTGGCTTGACCACTCGGTGAGCATGAAGGCGAGGCGGCGGGCGTCTTCGTAGTAGCGGGCAGTATCGATTGCGGCTAGGGCGCGCTTTCTTTCGACCTGCATCTGTTCGCCGGAAAGGTGCACGGCCCGTTCCAGTTCGGTCAGGTTTTTGCGCGCAGTCTCGAGATTGTGGAAACGCGCCGAGCCGAAGAACACCACGGTGTCTTGAATCTGCTCGCGGCGAAAACGCGCCAGGGGTTCGACATACTCCGACATGATGCGCAGGATGCGGCCATCGGGACTATTCAAGAAAGGTTGATTCTGGTAGGCCAAGGGCGCGGACTTGTTCTTTTGATCACTCATGATGGCAACATTTTTCCTTGTGGGATTTCGGCAGGCCAGCCGTCTGTCCAGAGATCATCTGCGATTACCGAGCCGTTCCGTGTAGTGCGAAGCTTCGCGAATTCCGATCCAGAGATCGAGAATCCCCAGCCCGCTGCAGACGCCGCGGACAAATCCGTAACCGAGGAAAGTACGCAGGTCGGGATGAGTCCACAGCAGCGGATTATCGGTCCATTGCAAACTCCAAGGCAGAAGGGTCAGCCAGACTCCAAGCACCGAACAGAACAAAACGAACAGCGACAGCGCAATACGACTGAGCCAGCGGGTCAAAAAAGCGGTCCGGTCTCCCGCGCCTTGTGACAGGCCCGACTTGGCGGTTGCGTCCGAAGCAGCGGGGCCGACGGGTAGGTGGGGATTCGTGGTCAAGGCCGTCTCCATGCGAGTCCCGGCCGGATCGAATGGCTGGAGCCTCCACGATCGCAAAGCAAGAATAAGAAACTGACACCCATCAAAGCATTCTACGACTTCAACGCCTTGATGCGCTCAGCCACGTCACGATAATCGATGTTGCTGCCGTACACCTCGAGAAAATGCTTCAAAGCCCAGGGCTTGTTCTGAGCCGATTCATAGGCATTCGCCAGCTCATAGTGCAAAGCAGTACGGGTTTCTCCATCCAGATTAGGGATCTGCAACGCCTTTTCGTACCAGCGGATGGCGGCCTCGGGCACGCCTTTGTCGAGGAAGCATTGAGCCAGCCAGGTGTAAGTCTGCATGACCTGCGGGAAAGGATGTCCGCGATCCACCGCCTGGCAAACCTTCTGCAACTCGCCAATGGCTTCGTCGAGCAAACCCATTTCGCGGAAGGCGACGCCGAGATTGTAATGGGTTTCGCAATCTTCGCCCGGCGAGGAAACCGTCTCATCTTCCAGTTCGTGCCGCAACTCGCCGAACATGTCGGCCAGATCCACGCCGGGGACCGCCTCCGGGACATCACTCTCGGCGGCGGGCGCTAACGGCCGGGCGTGATGGGTAAACATGGGAGGCTGCGCTACGGGAGCAGGGGCCGAAGCCGAGGCGCCGGCCGCAATGCCGATTTCGCGTTCGATGGGTGCGGGCGCCTGGAACGGGGCGGCATGATGCGCGACCGCGGGAGCGCTCTGCGCAGCTTTCGGCAGGAAAGAATCGCCCAGAGAACTCTCCAGGTCCGAGACGAAATCGCCCAATGGGCCGCTGTGCGCCGGCGGAAGAGTGGTTTGCGCAGAGGCTTCCGGCCAGGGCGCGACCGCGTGCGGCGCGGGAGCGGGCAAAGACTCATGGCCCCGTGAAGCTCGTGCGGCCGCCTCGGCGGGTGACTCAAACGCGGAAGCCGGGTCCGGCTCGATCGCCGGCGGCACTTCAAGTTCTTCGATGGAAACTTCTTCGGCTGCGCCCGCCCCTTCGGCCGCCGAAGCGCTGGCTAGGGCGGCATTAAGCTCGGCTTCGACCAAAGAAAGAGTGGTGGCATCTGGCTTCAACTTGCGCAGCTTGTCAAAAGCCGCCTCAGCCTGTTCAGTCATCGCGTGTTTGAGATAGAAGCGGATCTCGGCGATGACGTCCTTGGCGGTGTCGCTGGAGTCGTCAATGCTGGCAACTTCAGATGCCTCGGCTTCGCTGGCCGGAGATGCTGCAACGTTGGCTTCCTGAGAAACAGCGTCGGAGCGCTTGCCGCCGGAGAGTGCGTCTTCCCACTCGCTGGAGAGATCAATCTCACTTTCAACCGTTGGCTCGGAGGATTGCGACGGGGCCGCGACCCGCAGATTGGCGGCGATGTCTGCCGCGGGCGCAGCCGGGGCATGCCAGAACAATCCGGAGGCTCGGGGAGCAGACGGAGCGGAAGTCGCCGATGGCGCAATCCGGAGTGGAATGGGAGCAGCCGCAGGCGCGGAATCCGCCGGCTCTGAAGTGGGCTCTGATTCCTCTGACGACGCGGAAACTGTTTCCAGGTTCGTCTCCGAAAGCGCGGTTGGTTCGTACGGCTCAGCCGCCTGTTCCACCGGGGATGCGACGGCCTGCAGCCGAGGTGAAGCCCGTTCTTCGTACTTGGCCGCCAATTCGCCGTAACGCGTCGCCTCATCGGGATACCCGGCGTCGTGATAGATACTTTCCAGGGTGCGGCAGCAAGACGCAGCTTCGGCGAAGCGGCCCGCGCGGGTGTGCAAAGCGGCCAGCCTTTGATTCAAGCGCAGGTCGCGGGGCGCTTTGGGCAATGCGGAAAGCAGCGGGCCCAATGCCTTTGACGGCATATTGTAAGAAACGAATAGCTCGGCGTCAGTCAACGAGGCGCGGATGCTCAGGGCTACGTCATCGGGGTAGCGCTGGTCAACAAAAGGAGCGGTGGCTTCGAGCTCATCCACCAGGGTGGTGCCTTCTTCGACGGTGATGAGCGAGGTGGACGCGCTTTCGCCTAAGCGATGGACCACCTGCTGATAATTGCCGGCATGCAGCGCATTTTGAGGCTCCAGCTGAGTAAGTTTCAGGTAGTAGTCGCGGGCCTTGGCCAGATCGCCGGACTGCACGGCGGAGTGCGCCAGCAGTTCATACACTTCCGTCAGGTGAGTGTTCTCGCCTGCCCGATTCAAAATGGAGAGCAGAATTTCCAGAGCGCCCGTGTTGCCGCGTACCGGTCCAATCAGAGCGTGAAGACTGTCCAGGACCTTGGTGGCATCCACCGCCAGCAGTCGATCGGCGAACTGCTGGTACAGCTGCAGTGCTTCGTCGAAGCGGCCCGCGGAGATTAAAGCACCCGCGTAACCGAGGATGGCCTGCGCATCGTTGTGAACCGAAAACAATTTCCCGGCGAGCGGACCGGCGTCTTGCAGACGGCCCAACTGAAGGTAGGCTTGGAACAAACTGCGTAACCCTTCGGGATGACTGTCGAGGTCGGCAACTTTTTCGAGGTATTCGATGCTGCCGGCTGCATCTCCGGATTCGAACGCCATTTGGCCGCGCAGCAACAGCGCTTGGCCATTGCTGGGATCGAGCGCCAGCATGCGCTGCACCACCTCTTCGGCCGGGCCAGTCGCTCCGCGCGCGCGCAAGCTTTCGACGGCGGCAGAGAAAATCTTCCAGGCCTCCGCCTTCTTCCCCAAGCGGACGTACACCTCGGCCAGTTTGGTGCGCATGGCCACGTTCTCCGGATCCATTTCCAGAATTTTCTGAAAGATCCGGGTGGCCTGCTCCAGTTCCCCGGTGCGCAGAAATTCTTCCGCTACCTGTTTGTACTGAGAGCGCGCGTCATTGAACAACCCTTGCTGGGTATACAGTTCGGCCAGCCGCAGAACACACTCCAAGGATGGCTTTAGCTTGCTCAGCTTCTTGTACATGGCGATGGCCTTGACCGTGAAGCCTTGGGTCGCATAGGCATCGCCCACGTTCTTGAAGCATTCGACTGCCAGGTCGCTTTGGCCGAGGCGGGAATAGAGGTCGCCCACGGTGTTGAGCACGGTCAGGTCCTTCGGGTCAGCCTTCAGGATCTTCTCGTACTCGGTGATGGCGTTCTGTAACTTACCCTGCTGAACAAACTTCTCGGCAGAGTTAAGAACCTTCTGTTTGTTGAAGCCAAAGCCAAACGCCATGATGTGCGAACTCCGGTCCTAGATAGTTCGGAAGTTGCTATCCCCCGCAAAAAGTCAACCGGCCACTTGACCAATCCATCGGCAATCTCCGGCCACAGCGGGAGGTGGTCCTTGGGACAAGGCTAATTGTACGACCGGGTACCCAGAATCGTATGGTTACCAAGGGTTACCAATAGTGAGTGTACGAACGATTTACCGGCGAAAGGGAGCAACCAGGGGTACGAAACCGGGATTCATAGCGGAATGTCGTCGGCGAACCGCCGTTTGGGGGGCGAAAACCCGTGCCAGTGACTCACTGGCCCCTAGCGGCTGGCCCGACTGCGGAAAATGATGGGCGCAGCGAGGTCGAAGCCTCAGTGTGCATCTGACCCACGCTTACCGCCGCGTTTAGGCCCCGTTTTTTTCCTGCACATCTCTACCGGAACAAAGGGCGGAATTGAGGGATCGCGACCTGTGCTTCGACACTCGTGGCTGCCCGCAACTTTCCCCGGTTAGCGGAGCTTATACGGTTTCCTGGGCATCCTAGGTGCTTTCCCCAGCTTTATACAGCCATGCCGCCACCAGCGTGGCCAGGATACATCCGCCCCACATATCCAGCACCGAACCCAGCCCAATCATGCGGTCAATCGGAGCCCAGGTGGCTTGCTGAAAATTAAGCGGAAAGCCGGCAACGAACCCGGCCAGAATTCCGATTTTCAGTGCTGTCGTCGGCTTTGCGCCGAGCGTCTGGCGCGCAGATGCGTATAAGTAGGCGAGAATCACCGCCATCACGAACGTGATAACGAACCACTGTTCCCTAAAAAAAGGGTAGCGGGCACTCTGCAGGAGGAAGCCGCTATCCTGCGCCGTCTGGTAACGTGCCGCGCCGACGATCAAATGCCTGACGATCCAATGCCAGAGTATCCACACCACACTTCCGGCCAAGCCACCAAGAAAAACACGGCCCCTGTTTATGCTCATGGGTTGCCTCCGATGGAAGAATTCCGAGGTACGAGACGGGGATCCGGAAAGAAATAGGGCGACCGCCGGTATTGTACCGCTGCGGCGGTTCCTAGGCCAGCAGCAGTTCTTCCCAAGCCTTGGATGCTCGGCTGTCAATGTGAAGAGGTTGTACTCGCCTAGAACCGTCAGTGTAGTGGTTCAACCGATCACGGGGGTATAGTCAGCAGGATTTGGGCGTCAGGAAATGAAATTCCGTCGCATCCGGGAGGTTCGTATGACTCAGAGAAGGCTCTGGTCCGGAGTTTTGGTTGCCGTTCTCACTCTGTCAGTTGCCGAGCCCGTTAGGGCGGAGGACCATTCTCTCAATACCGCAGCAGACGAGATTGTGCTCGCAATAGTTGTAGTCGCAGCGGCCATCGGGATCGTCGCAATTGTTCTCGTTCACCACTATTCCGCAACGAGCACGATTACGGGCTGCGTCAAAACGGAAACAAACGGGATGAGCGTGACCAACGAGAAAGACCAACGAAATTACGCGCTGTCTGGATCCGTGATAGGCATTAAGCCGGGTGATCGGGTAGCCTTGAAGGGTAAGCGGAAGGCCGCGGGCAAGACTTTCGTCTTTGAAGCACAAAAAGTAACCAGAGATTTCGGAGCCTGTCAGCCCTAGTGCTGATCCAACCGTCGTAGCGTCCCCATTACGCTGATTGAGGCTTTATGTGCTGGGACGATCGGCAAGCGAAATCAAGGAAGAATCTTGATATTGGATTTGAATTCGTGATAGTTACGGAAGTTAATGATGTTGTGGCTGCAATCGCTGGTACCTCGTTCACAACCCAAGCTCTCGGCATGGACCGGAAGCAGAAACGACGACTCGCCAATCGTCACATACGAATACTCGACCGCGGATTCCACCGTATCCATCGGGAAATCTGCCGGTAGGTTGCGGGCCTGTATCTCGATTCGCAAGACCCGCGCGGTTTTCGGATCCACCCATACGGAGCCCCCGTAAGCCGGAGCCAGAGCCTGAGAGCCGGAATGCACCTGCCAATGTGAGTTTTCACTCTGCACTTGAAAGTCGTAGACCTGGGCGTTGAAACCCGAAATCGGAGACACACCGCCCGACGTGAACTGCGTCTCCGTATGCGGATTGAAAATGTCCAGCAATGTGGACGCAAATTCTCCGGTGGACGAGGACCCACCGATTTCTTCCAGCCCTTTGTCCGTGGGGCGGCCATTGATCTTCACGTTCCGGTAACTTTCATGCCCGTCTTCGTAAATGACGTCGGCAGAAACCATGTCCAGCGGCGTTTCCTGGGTGCGGCCGCGCTGGCTGGACCGCGACATGACCTCCTCGCACATAAAGTTAGGGAGCTTTCCGGAAAACTCGAACGCCGCCACTCTAGCCTTTTGAATTAAGGCTTCGGCGGGACTCACCAAAGGCGCAGGTGCGGAGTCCGCGGGAGCCGGCGCGGCCGGCTGCGTTTGCGGCGAAGCTCCACTTTGCCCCATAAGGCAAGCCGGAGCACTCACAACGAGTGCGAGGAACACCTTGAGGCAGCGAAATCTCCGTCCGGAGCAAAAGCCACGCATGATCACCCCTATGATATAGCAACGGATCGCGGGGACACAGGATAGGAAGCGCACTACGGGAAGAGGGTTGACTCACCCAGAAAATTCCCCAAATTGGTCCATATGGAAAAGGCGCCCCAGCCGAGTTCTTGGAAGAACGCTGGTATTAGAAGCCCGAGAACTAGACCGCAACATCGAACGCGGGATCGCTGTGGCCGAACTGATAACTGTCGAACAATCCCGATTTCACCCATCTCCCCGCTAAAGGCGAAGAAACGGCGCACACTTGTGATAACGCCTGTTTTCAGCAGTCATCGTGGAATCTGGCCGCAATTGGGCGTAGAGTGGTGGCAATTGAAGACAGCAGACTCGAAGCCCGGCACGGGAGGCAACTGTTGTTCGAGCAATTCAAAGAGAACCTCGGCCTAACGAGGGAATTCACGGGAACCGTACGTGATGGTCTAAGGTCAGCACAAGCGGCTTGGAGAAAGGCCACTCCCGAGAAGCGGGCTATTTGGCTGCTGGTGCCCGCCGTAATCGTCGTCCAATCAGTCGCCGCACATTTCTCGGCACCTTGGTATTGCGAGGCGGCTGTCTTGCTGTTCGTTGCGGTGCTCGTCGGCCTTGGGTCGGGCATGCGAAGGGCAATGCGGCGCAAGCTCCCGTAGGCAGACGAACTTTTCACTCTCGGTGACGTAACACCCGTGGCTGTTGAAAAAGTCACTGCGATTTGTGGGCTGAGAGACAGCCAGAGCATGTTACAAGAAAGAGATTCTGCCCATGCTTTGGTGGATTTTCACTCTCGGAGGCCTGCTGATCATGATGGGACAACACGACCGCTCGGAGGCATTGTTCTACTACTTCCGCCTGGAAGATCAGGTGCCAGAGACTCACCTGCTGCGGCTCATTGAAAAGCACATCAGCTTTGCCTTCGTGCGGGAAAAGCTCAAAGAGAGTTACAGCGAGACTGGGCGGCCCTCGATCGATCCCGAACTCCTGCTGCGCATTCTGTTGATCGGCTATTTGTACGGCGTCACCAGCGAACGCAAGTTAGTCGAGGAACTGCGCATGCATCTGGCGTGGCGCTGGTTTACTGGCCTGAGCTTCGATCAGGAGATTCCGCATCACTCTACGTTCTCCAAGAACCGGCACGGACGTTTTCAGGAGTCGAAGTTGTTTGAGCAGCTATTCGAACGGATCGTGAAGCAGTGCGTGGAAGTAGGGCTGGTGCGAGGCAAGGAGCTGTCGGTCGATGGCAGTTTCGTGGAGGCGAATGCGGCCAAGGAGAGCCGCGTTCCACGCGAGCAGTTAGCGGAAGCAGCCGAGGTCCATTATGCGGTAGGTCAGTATCTGCGGGAGTTGGAACAGCAGAACCCGGTGGAAGAGCCGGTGCATGAGCAAGATCAGGTCTCGACCACTGATCCCGATTCTACCTACGCGACCAAGGGCGGAACTCCGGCACGGCTCGGGTACTACGACAACTATCTGGTGGACAACGCTAGTTGTGTGATCGTGGGCGTACAAGCTACGGCGGCGCGCATGAGCCAGGAGACGGTGGCTGCGCAAGACATGCTCACCCGCTTCGCGCAATGGCAAGGACGGGAACCGGAATCGGTGGCGGCGGACACGACTTACGGCAACGGAGAGTTCCTGCAATGGCTAGCCGATCGGAGCATCACTCCCTACATGCGGACCCGCGACAGCATTCACCGCAAGAGGAGCCCATTCTTTGGCCCCGAGCGTTTCACCTACGAACCGGAAAACAATCGCTACATCTGTCCTGCTGGCCAGCTCCTCAACTACGGTGGCCGGGTTTATCGCAATCGAGCCTTCAACTATATCGGGACACCCAAAAAATGTGGCCCATGCTCGCTCCGGCCACAATGCACCAGTGCTGCCTTCCGGGGCCTGATCATCCACCAGAACGAACCAGCCCGGCAACGTGCGCGGGAGTTGGTCAACACGCCAGAGTTCGCATATGCACAACGGCAAAGAAAGAAGGTGGAAGCCTTGTTCGCGCAACTGAAGAATCAGATCGGGCTACGTCGCTTGCGCCTGCGGAGATTGAAGTTCGTGCGGGAACAGTTCTTCCTGGCAGCCGTAGCCCAGAACATCAAGCGCCTGGTGCGGTTTCTCGGCCGACCGACAACACCGGTTCTGCCAGCCACCGCTTAGCCGAACAGACAGAAGAAAAACTTGGCAGCGGCAGGCGGAACGACGTTCTGGTGATGGACTTTTTCAACAGCCACTCCCAATTACGCTCACTGACCGTAGAAGAACGGCGGGACGGCAGCTAGGCTTTGGCCTTGGCTTTCAACCGGACTTGCCCATTCTCCATCTCGACGGTGAATTCCACGCTGGGGCAGCCGTACTGTTTCCGGATCTGGTCGGTCTTTTTCTGCACAAAGGAGGAAAAGCTGTCGAGATTGCCGGAAGCGTTCTCGCCAGCCTTCTTCTTGGCTTCGGTGAGCGCCTGATAGAGCTTGGCGACTTGCTCCTTTTCCGCTCGGGCATCGGAGCATTCCACCTTGATCGGGGAACTTCCCGCTGCGGCCACGGCGGCGAGCGCAGCCTGGCTCACGCCATAGACGCGCCGTTCCGGCTCGGGCGTTTCCGGACGCACGCCCTGGACGGAAAGCAGGGCATCCTGCGGGCGGCGGTAGCCCTCTTCGCGGATCCGCGCTTTCTTTCGCCACAAGTCGCTGTAGATGGCATAGCGCTGCGCCAACTCGTTATAGCGGAAACGGTGGGAGATGTTCATCCGCCCGCCGTCGCTGAATTTCCGCAGCAGACTCAACACCTTCCACTCGACATCGGTGGGCGGCTTCTTGTTGGGGTTGCTGAAATAAATCTCGTATTCGATCTTCAGGCGGCGCAGTTGCGACTCAAGCACCGTTAATTCTTCTTCAATGGTCACGGACACGTCCCCACGCAACAGTTTAGGGCTTAGCGGAACGGCGGACGAGATTTCTAAGGGCCATCCAAGAAATGTACAAAGGTACCGTGGATAGCTAGTTGACTTTTAGTTACCGCAGGGTACACAGGGGGCGCTGTCTCGTGGGCGAAAGCAACGGGGAAAGGAATCTCCGGGGCTCTATTTTCCTGTGCTGGCCGCCATTTTCTTGACCATGGCGAGCACCAGCTTACGGTCGCTGTCGTTGAGGCTGACGGCATAGCGGCGAATCTGGCTCAGAAAGCGGACTTCGTCATCGGATAGCTGCGGCAATCCTTTAGAACCGTTGCTGTGGCCGGACTCGGCAAAAAACTGGGATAGGGGTAATTCCATGGCTCCGGCGATCTTGGCCAGCGTATCCAGCGACGGGATGGTGTGGCCGTTTTCCACTCGGGAGAGATAGCAGCGCAGCAGACCCGTACGCTTCTCGATGTCGCCCTGCGACATCCCCCGCTCCAGCCGGAAATTTCTTATGGTTTCGCCAATGTTCATGATGGGCCGCCGCGGAGAGCAATCCGAGGATGGCTGCATAGTAACCAGAGTAGTAACTTCTGGCAAGGGGAAATTGGTGCTATTGACAATCTCGCTCCAGGCCTGCCCAGGGACCGAGGGGCTATTTACCTCTTTAACGTCTCCGCCAGGAAACGGATCGTCTGTTGCCACGCGTCCGCCGCGTCATCGGGCCGGAAACTGGCGTTGACCGGATTCTCGAAGCCGTGCCCGGCCTCAGGATAAATGTGGATCTCAACTGCTTTCCCCATCCCCTTCAGGCCTTGCTCGAATTTTCTCACGTCATCCACACTGATGCCCTGATCTTTGCCACCGAAGATTCCTAAAATAGAAGCGTGAATCTTACCCAGCGACTCTCGCGTCGTGGCCAGGTGGCCGTAGTTGATAACGTCCGCCGCCAGTGCCGGGTCCTGCAAGGCGGCGTCCAGCGCGTAGCCGCCGCCCATACACCACCCGATCGCGCCGATGCGGCTTTGCTTCACGCCGGGCTGCGACTTCAGGAATGCGAGCGCGGCGCCGAGGTCTTGGGCAGCGCGGTCTTCCGGTACTCCGCGCATCAGTTCGTGGGCTTCCTCGGGCGTGGTAGCAACCTTGCCGCGATAGAGATCAATTGCAAGAGTCACGTAACCTTGGTCGGCCAGCTTCGAGGCTTGCTCCTTTACCCAATCGCTCAAACCCCACCATTCGTGGATGACCACAATCCCTGGAAACGGGCCTTTGCCCTCCGGAGTGTAGAGAACCGCCTGCACCGTTTCATCGCCGCTCCGATAGGAAACAGCTTTCGAGCTGGCGGCAAAAGACGAAAGAGTGGAGAGAACGACAAGAGTGAATGAAAGTATTTTCACGGCAATAACCTCGGCAAGATTGTAACTAATTGAACCAGGGCGCCCCATTCTAGTCGCGCCCTTTGCGACTAGAGCCTGCCCTGAGAGCTTGTGACTTTTTGAAAGGTGAGCACCTGTGATCTTTCAACACGCGGGTGGCCCAGGTCTCACCGCGTTTGCGAGACCTGGGATCAGCGCACCTTTCCAGCACTGGCCATCCGTCGCAGACTGCGTGCTTCCTCCGGGATATCCTTTGCCTGGTGCCCCAGGTTCACGCCCTGGGGTTGGGCGTTAACCTGGGTGAGGCACGCTTCAACATTGACGCGCGACGCTCGCAACCCACTCCTTACCCCGTTAGCGTCTGCTTATTTTGCTTCCTCGATGGTCAATCCGGTCGGCTTCACGAATAGATCCGCCTCGAACGGCACTTCGTCCCATGGCAGGGAACGAGCCTTATACACCTTGTCACCGCGTACCAGAACGATCAGGATCGGGGCATGGATATCGATAAGCATTTCGCTCAGCCGCCCAGTCGAGCCAATAAATGTCCGGAATTCCGCCCGGTGCACCTTTATGAATCCCAGGTTAGATGAAATGAGACGGCTGGTCTCGCGGAACGGTAAGCTGTTAGCGCCCAAAAACCGGGCGCGAACCTGGGGGACCCGGCAGCGATCATGCAGCGGAAAAGCCAAGCTGCATGAGTCCGTCTCTCCTCACCTTGCAAAACAAAACCGTAAAGGTGAGCCACCCGCCCACGACGGAACTTCAACCTCTGATACACCCGCTGCAGTTGCGGGTCCAGGCGTGCCGCACTGTGCCCGGCTTCCACCAGCAACGAACGCATCATCGGATTGCCTTGCTTCGAGATCGACCCCAGCCGCTGCCGTCCGCCCGAACTGTGCTCCTGCGGATTCAGCCCCAGATAACTCACCACTTGCTTGCTGCGATCGAATCGTTCGACCGGCCCGATAATCAGCACGAAAGCTAACGACGTGATCGGTCCTACTCCCGGATGAGTCATCAGACGCGCGGCCAGCGGGTTACTCTCGGCGGCTAACTCCACCGCCTGGTCCAGCTTTTTTACCGAGCTCTGCAGTTCCTCGAACAGGCGCAGTAACTCCTGCCGTCGATAACTCGCCCACGGACCCAGCTTCAGGCTTTCCAGTTCGACCCGTCCCTTCGCCGTGAACAGTTTCTTCTTGCGACAGACGCCTTCCCCCATCGCAAGCGCGTGCATCTGGTTCTTCACCGCGCCAGTCGGCCGAGCCCTTCCGCTACGGCTCGACCTTATACAGCGCCATCATGCCGGCCCGCATGTGCTCGTCGAAGTGGCAGTGGTACATCCAGGTGCCGGGATCGTCGGGAACCATGTCCACGGTCTCCATCTGGGCGGGGCCGATCAAGATCACGTCGGTCCGCTTGCCCCCGTCCAGCACCACATTGCCGTGCCAATGAGGAGTGTGCACGTTGGCTCCCTCTCCGATGGTGACGACGTACCAGCGCACGCGCTCGCCCTTCTTCATGGTCATCAACGGCCCGTTGGCAAACATGTAGCCGTTAATCGTTGAGCGGAAATTCACTCCAGTAAATCCTGCACCGAAGAAGTTGAAGTTGCCTTTGCCATCGCTGGCATCGGCTTCCAGTTTATTGGTGCCTTTCGGATCGCTGGTGTAGGTATCGATGTTGTGCTGCAGATACCAACTGCCGTTCTCGTCAACGATCATGAACAGGCTGATAAATTCGCGGTCAACGTCTTTGGGGCGGCCGGTTGGACCGGCAGCACCCTTACGGCTGATGAGCATCACCCCGACGAGTCCGCTCTCAACGTCTTTCGGCTCATCGGCGTGCGAGTGATAGAGCCACACAATCGAACTGGGGTCGTTGGGGCCGGGGCCCGCGCGTTCCGGCACCTCCCAGAGGTAGGTGTGGGTCTTGCCCGGCGGCACGCCGTTCTTGTCAGGCGTCGAGGCGCCGTCGTTGTAGCCTGCGCCCTCGGAGTCCTTCGCATAGAAGACGCCGTGGGGGTGCATGGTGAACGGATGAGTGGCGTTGTTCTTGAAAACGACCTTGATGGTGTCGCCAACTTCGGCGCGCAGCACCGGGCCGAGAAATCCGGTGTGCTCCCACTCAGCGGGACGCGGCTTCAGCGTGGTGAAAGTCTCGTCGGTGTATTCGCGATAGATGGCCTTGCGGTAGATGCTGCCGATGCGGTGTGGTCCGCGCTCCGTGAACAGCTTGGCATAGTCCATGAAGGGCATGCCCATCATCTGATCAACCCCGAGAGGTATGTAGTTCCAGTCCACCTCGTCGGCGGCGACGTAGTAGGTGTGAATTTTTCCGCCAGAATTCACTTGAGCAAACGAAGTGATAGCCAGCAGTAACGCGAGGGTTGCCAACCGGCGAAATTGGCGCATGTGAGCTCCCCCAAAAAAGGCTTGGTCGTTCAGACAAACGAGCTGCTATTGTTACACAGATGAGCCGCCCCGTTTGCCGGCGCTACCGAGCCGACACGGTTATCTAATCAGTTTGAATAGTCACCCGACAGGAATAGGCAAAACCAAGTCCAGGCAGGGAAATATGGATCGGCCTGGTGCCCCAGGTTCACGCCCTGGGGTTGGGCGTTAACCTGGGTGAGGCACGCCTCAACATAGACGCGCGACCATCGCGAGCCACTCTGTGCCCCCTTTGGTGTCTGCCTATTTTGCTTCCTCGATCGTCAATCCGGTCGGCTTCACGAATAGATCCGCCTTGAACGGCACTTCGTCCCATAATAGGTAACGAGCCTTATAAGACTTGTCACCACGTGCGAGAAGGATCAGGATCGGGGCATGGATATCGACTCGCTCCACCAGCCGGAGGACCGAGTCCCCAATCTTCAGTTCATAGCAGTTTGCCTCAAAACTTAACTTCGGGCCGTCAATCAACGTGGCTCCGTTACCGTGGAAAAATTCAAGTTCGCGTCCAATTTCCAGTTCACCGATCTTGCTCTTTGCCATTGCCTCATCCATAGCGAAAATCGGAAGCCTGCAATTGAAGGTCGGCCCGGGATCGATTATGTGTTTCGCCGTGTTGTTCGCCAAATTGATCATCCAGGCATCCGGTTCGTTGACCAACAGCCTCTCGTGAATGCCGTTTTCTGGGTCTGGCTCCTCATCGATTCGACAATACTGATTTGAAGCACGCCAGAAAAGTTTGGGCTTGGCAGCAAACGAATCATCAGCGATTTCACTGCCGCTCATTTGGACGATTGCATGAATCATCTTGTTGGGTATATCCGCGCAAAAGCCAGTGCGAGGAAGGACTAAAGCCACCAGCACTATCGCTATTTCAAACTTCAAGTGTTCAAGACTTCTATCCAGTAGCATGGGGTGCCTCGTCATTCAGGATTGCTTTGCGCATGACTACGAAACCCACCCACCGCAGACGCGCTCTGATTTCTTCCACAGGCCATCTATCTTTTCAAACATCCAAACACCGCCGCTTCCGCAGAGTGAGCCACACACAAAGCTGTAGCTTACTAGCGCACGCCGGTGCTCCTTATCGAATGCGATTTCCGACATGGAGAAGAGGCCAGTGAGAAAGGCTCCATTTACAGCAGTTTCGATCGGCTCACTCTCACGAATGGGTTTGCTCGGATCGTTGCTCTGGACAATCACGGCTTGCTTATTTGCGTCGACGAGCCTGATGTTCTTTCCGCCCAATACATCCCGCGTCAGGGTGTGAAACGAGTGCGCGGCATTCGCCATGCTCTGCAGCTCTATGCCTTCCAAACAGCCGCAATCTGATAGGTCGCGGTCAATTGGGACTGTTCTATTTGACTCGTCCAGCAGGATGCGAGAATTCGAATTCCAGCGTTCGAGAACGCCCCTGTATATCGCTATATCGTCTGCGCTAAATGGATTCGTATTTCTAACCGATTTCTTGCCAGAGGAATCTGCAAGAGCACGTTGGATTTGAGCGCAGCTGTCATCGGGGGGTGCAGGCGGGATAAGCCGCTTCGTCGCGAGTTCGGAAGGTGTTAGGACGGCTAAGTAAGATCGTCTTGCGAAAGCGAGCACTGCCACGAGAGCGAGAGCGGCGATGACAGAGATACCAATAGCTGCGCGTCGGTTCATGCTAAGTAAGACACCAAGGCTCGAAAGCGAGTTCCCGGAGGATGGCTGTTGGCAACATGCCGTGAGTTCGGATTGCTTGCGCGGTCGTACGACCCTTCAGCGAATCCGCGCCCGCCTACGTCCGATTGATCTCGTCCAACAGCTCTCCCTCTGGACCGCGCAGTTGAATGCGCAACGCAATCTCGCCCACCGCGTGAGTCGAGCAGCTCAAACACGGATCGTAGGCCCGCACCACCGCCGAAACCCGGTTCAGCATGCCTTCCTGCAACTTCATGCCTTTGACGAAATGCTCGCTGACCTGCTGAACGCTTTTTCCGATGGCGAAGTTGTTGTGGCCGGTGGCGACGATGAGATTGGCCCACACCATCCCACCTTCCTCGTTCACCTTGTAGTGGTGGATGAGCACGCCGCGAGGCGCTTCGATGATGCCCACTCCCTCCAGCGAGTTCACGCCCGCAGTGGCGCGGACATGCTCGTCGAGGATCTGCGGATCGGCCAGCAGCGCTTCTATCTTTTCCAGGGCGTAGATGATTTCAATCAGGCGGGCATAGTGAAACAGGAATGAGCTATGCGCAGGGCTGCCGAAGCGCTGGTGAAATTCCTTGAGCTCGGCATCGGATTGAGGAAAGCCGCAGCGGTCGGCGACATTCAGGCGCGCCAGCGGGCCCACGCGGTACACGCCGTCCACCGGGCCTTTAGGCTTGAAGTACGGCGCTTTGAGATAGGATTCCTGCAGGCTGGTCTCGCCAATGTAAGTGGCGTAGTCTTCGGGCGCGATCTGGTCTTCGACAATTTCGCCGGTGGCGCTGCGAAAGCGCAGGTTGCCATCGTACAGTTGCAGGTTGCCCTTGGCGTCGACCAATCCAGCATGCATGGTGGGCGCGGAGCCGAAGGACTCAATCTCCTCTTTATACTTGTCCAGCGCGCCCTTGAAGAATTGGATGGTCCGCTCGGCAATCGCTTTGGCGGCTGGCAACTCGGCGAGAATGCGTTCGCACGTAGCGGCGGCAAGCGGCCCGCCTACGCCCCCCGGCACGATCCACGAATTGTGTATCCGCTCCTGGCCCAGGCCCTCAATGATTTGCAGGCCAAACTTGCGCAGCTCAATCCCACTACGGGCCAACTCAGGATGAGCCGCGATGACTCCCAAGACATTTCGCGTGGCGGGATCGGAATCCATGCCCAAAAGCAAATCCGGCGCCGAAAGATAAAAGAAGCTGAGCGCATGCGACTGCACGATCTGCGCGCAGTGCACCAGTTCGCGCAGTTTCCGCGCAGCCGGTGGGATGCGTACCGCCATGATCGCGTCACAGGCTTTCGACGAGGCCAGCAAGTGGCTGACCGGACAGATTCCGCAGATCCGGGCGGTAATCCCCGGCATCTCGTAGAAAGGCCGCCCTTCGGTAAATTTCTCGAAGCCGCGCACCTGGGTCACGTGAAATTCGGTGTTGGTGACCTTTCCCTCGTCATCCATCAGGATGACGATCTTGGCGTGTCCCTCGATGCGAGTGACTGGATCGATTGTGATGCGCTTCATCGGGCGCTCCTTGTCCTTATCCTTACCCTTATCCGAACTTTACGGTGAGATTGGCGTCGGGCTTCTTGCCCTCGAGCAGGTTGGTGATCACGCCGGCGATGCTCTTGGCGGGAGGCGGACAGCCGGGCAAGCACAAGTCCACTTTGACGAATTCACGCAGCGGCCGCGCATGCTTCAGCAATGCAGGAACTCCGTGCGTAGGGATGACCTTGCCCTCATCCGCGCCCTCCACATAAATCCTCTGCAACAGCTTGTTCACGGGAATCGAGTTCCGCATGGCCGGCACGTTGCCGGTTACCGCGCAGTCGCCCAGCGAGATCAATAAATGGGTGCGTGACCGAACCTTCTGGATCTTGTTCAAATCATCCTGGGAACTGACCGCGCCTTCCACCAGCGTGACGTCCACATCTTCCGGAAATTCCTGCGCGTCTACCAGCGGCCCGTAGACAATGTCGATTTTGCGGGCCAGCGGGATGATGGCGGCATCCATGTCGAGCAGAGACATGTGACAACCGGAACAGCCATCCAGCCAAACCGTCGCCACTTTCACTTTTTTCATGCCTGCACCCCTCTCCCATGCACCAGAGACTTGATGTTGTCGTGGTGTTTCACCATCTCCTCCACCGCGCGCCCCTTCTCGGCAAGGGCTCCGGTGGGGCACGCCTGCACGCATTTTCCGCAGTTGGTGCAACTGGTAGACTCGCCCCACTTCTGGTTCAAATCGCTGACCACCCGGGCGTGAATTCCGCGGGAGTTGAGCTCCCAAACGTGGGCTCCTTCAAGCTCCGCGCATACCCGCACACACCGGGTGCACAGAATGCAGCGATTGTGGTCCAGCACAAAGCGCGGGTGGGAAAGATCGACCGACAGCTTGGGATAGTTGTAAGCGAAGCGCACGGTGCTGACGCCGAGGGCCGTGGCCATGGATTGCAGTTCGCAATGGCCATTCGAGACGCATACCGCGCATACATGATTGCGCTCGACCAGTAAAAGCTCGACGGAAATCCGGCGGTAGAGGGTAAGCTTCGGCGAGTTGGTGGTGACCGACATGCCCTCCTGGATGGGCGTCGTGCATGCCGGAAGAAGGCGACCAACTCCCGAGACTTCCACGATGCAGATTCGGCAAGCGCCCACGGAAGTGAGACCATCCATGTCGCAGAGAGTTGGAATGTACTTACCATTGGCCTTGGCGGCCTGCAGGATGGTCTGGCCCTCCAGGGCGGTAATCAGCTCTCCATCGATGCGAATTGACAGTTTTTTCTGTGGCAAGGGATCGCTCCTTCCTAGCTCGGGTTCGCGGCCTTCACATCGCAACGCAGGCAGCGGCAGGATTCCTGCAGTACCTCTTCTTGCCCTAAGCCCATAACCACTTCGGCGTCGCACCCGGACCTCGCACTGGGAGCGATGACGTGTCCATTGTGACGATGGCTCGGGCTGGGCTCTTGGGGCGGCGTCTGCCCGTATTCGATCACCGGAAGAATCTTCTCCCAGCGATCGGCTTCCATCAATTGCAGGTCCAGGTTGCGGGCCGCCTGTTTTCCGTAGGCCATCGCATTGGACACATTGGAGGCGCCAGTGATCACGTCACCCCCCGCAAAGAAGTGCGGACGGCTGGTCTCGAGAGTGAAGCGATCCACTTCAATCGTGCCGCTTTCCTTGAGCCTCAACCCGGAAGCCCGGGCAAAATCGAGATCCACGCTCTCGCCAATGGCGAAGATCACCGAGTCGCAATCGAAGCGCTGGATTTCGTCGGTCGAAACCGGCTTGCGGCGGCCGGAGTTGTCGTACTCGCCCAGGCGCGTCTTCACGATTTCAATGGCTTTGACGTTTCCTTTCTGGTCGCCGATCACGCGATGGGGCGCGGCCAGGAATACGAACTTCGCTCCCTCGTCTCTTGCGGCGTGGGTTTCTTCCGCGATGGCAGGCATGTCTTTGACTTCGCGGCGGTAGAAAACCGTGACGGCCGCGCCTTTGCGCAACGCGGTGCGAGCGGAATCGATGGCGGCGTTTCCGCCGCCGATGACAGCCACCTTGCGGCCAATAGGCACGTCGTCGCCACGCGCGATGGCCTCGAGGAAATTCAGCGCCGGGTAAACCCCTTTCAGTTCGGTGCCCGGTTGGTATACCCAAGACTCTTTCCAGGTTCCGATGGAGATGAAAACTCCATCGAAGCGTTCTTCCAGGTCGTTCAGCGAAATATCTACTCCCACTCGCGTGTTGAAGGTGAACTTCACGCCCAGTTTTTCAATCAGTTCAATCTCGTGGCGCAAGGCGCTCTTGGGCAGCCGGTATTCGGGAAGCGCGAAGCGCAACATTCCGCCGGCTTCCGCCTTGCTGTCGAATACCGTCACTTCGTGACCCAACAGTGCGCTGTAGAACGCCGCTGTCAGGCCAGCCGGCCCGGCTCCCGCAATGGCGATCTTGCGCCCGGTGGCGGGAAGTTTGCGATCGAGGATGCGCTTGAACATCTCTTCGCGCCGCTCGGAATTGAAAATCGAATCGGCAATGAAGCGATGCACTTCGCGCATGTTCACCGCTTCATCCACCGTCTGGCGGCGGCAGCGGTTGTCGCAGGGATGCTGGCAGACCCGCCCTGTCGAAGAGGGGAGCGGATTATCCATGATGACCGACTCAAACGCTTCATCGAGGCGCTGCTCTTTGTACAACTGCAGGAAGCGCGGAATATTCATGTGCAGCGGGCAACTGTTTTCGCACGGCGAGAGCGCCAGTTCCTCGCACACTCCAGCCTGGCAACGGTGAGCGACAATGTGGTCCTCGAATTCGTTGCGGAAGTGGCGCAGCGTGGTTAGCACCGGATTCGGCGCGGTCTGCCCCAGCCCGCAGAGCGAGCACTCGCGAATGTAGCGGCTCAACTCGTCCAGCAGTTCAATGTGGTGCATAGTCCCGGCGCCCTCGGTCACGCGATTCAAAATGCGCAGGGATTTGTTCAATCCAACTCGGCAGGGCACGCACTTGCCGCACGATTCGGAATGCGTGAACTCGATGAAGTAGCGGGCCACATCCACCATGCAGTTTTCTTCATCCATCACCACCATGCCGCCCGACCCCATGATCGAGCCCAGTTGTCCCAGGCTTTCGTAGTCCACCGGCGTGTCGAACATTTCGACCGGAATACATCCGCCGGAAGGGCCGCCGGTTTGCACCGCCTTGATCGCGCGTCCCGCGGTTCCGCCTTCACCAATGTCGTAGACGAACGTTTTCAAGGGTGTGCCTAGCGGCATTTCAACCAGTCCGGTGTTCTGTACCTTTCCGACCAGAGAAAAAACTTTCGTGCCGGAGCTCTTCGGACTGCCCACCTCGCTGAACCACGCAGGTCCGCGAGTCACAATCGGCGTGATGTTGTACCAGGTCTCGACATTGTTGATGTTGGTGGGGTGCCCCCAGAGTCCTTTCTGCGCGGGGAATGGCGGCCGCGGCCGTGGACGTCCCGCCTCGCCTTCGAGAGAAGCAATCAGCGCCGTCTCTTCTCCGCAGACGAAAGCCCCGGCGCCTTCCACCACTTCGATATCGAACTTGAATCCGCGTCCCAGGATGTTGTCGCCGAGCACGCCATATTCATGGGCCTGCTCAATCGCGCGATGTAGCCGATGCACTGCCAAGGGGTATTCGGCGCGAACATAAACAATTCCCTCGGTCGCGCCCATGACGTATCCGCCGATGATCATGCCCTCCAGCAGCGCATGCGGATCGCTCTCGATCTCGTTGCGATTCATGTACGCGCCGGGATCGCCCTCGTCGGCATTGCAGATGATGTATTTGTGATCCGACTTGGCTTTCGCCATGAACTCCCATTTATTGCCGGTTAGATATCCGGCTCCGCCGCGGCCGCGCAGTTTCGACGCCTTGACCTGCTCGATCACGGTCTCCGGCCGTCCGTCAATCAGGACCTTATAGAGCGCCTGGTATCCGCCGACGCCAATGTATTCCTCAATATCGTCGGGATTAATCAGCCCGCAATTGCGCAGGACAATTTTCTTCTGACCCTTAAAGAAAGGCACACCGTTCCACGGCAGTACTTCCGGATATCCGCGCCCGTACTTCAGGTTGGCGGTGATGTGGTCCCATTCCTCGATCTTGCAATAAATGTGGTCGGGAGTAATGTTTCCGGTGGAAAGATCGTGCAGGATGCGGAGCGCGTCATTGGCTTGCACGCGCCGCAAAATCAGCAGCGGGTTGCCCGGCAGCCGTACATTTACCAGCGGCTCTTCGAAGCAGGAGCCGAAACAGCCTACGCTAGTCAGTAAGACTTCCATCCCGCTGCGCTCGATGGCTTCGGCGAAGGCGTGCTGCAGGCCCTCGGCGCCATTGCCGCGGCCGCACGTCCCCATCCCGATGGCTACCCGGGGAACGGGAGGCAGCAGCTTGGCCAGCCCCGCTTCACGGACTGCACTGAAAGCTCCGATGTCTAAGATTCGCGGCATCGCTCACTCACTTTCTTTCTGGATCGTCTGGATTTCGCGTTCCAGAGTGCGCTCATTCACGTGCCCGCAGATGCGATGATTCACCTCGACCACCGGCGCCATCGCGCATTGCCCAAAGCAGGCAACCGTGCGCACCGTAAATTTCTGGTCGGGAGTCGTTAGCAGGATCTTGTCTTCTTCGCCGGTGTCGCTGGCATCCTCCAGCCCGAGTTTCAATTCCAGGCGCGCGCTCTGCAGCAGATTGCGGGAACCGCGCGTATGGCAAGCCGTGCCGCGGCAGATGCAAATCGTGTTATCGCCTTGCGGCTGGAGATTGAACAGAGCGTAAAACGTGGCGACGCTGTAGACCCGCGAAAGCGGTATCTGTGTCTTGGCCGCAATGTAACGAAGCGTGTCCAGCGGCAGGTATTTGTGAGGGTTATGATCCTGGACGGTTTGCAGAATTCCCAACAGGGCGCCGGGACGGTCGCCCCGGTGATTGATGACTCCATCAATGAACGTCTGCTCTTCGACACCACGACGTTCAGAAGAAAGCGTGTGCATAGCCCTCCTCCAATGTGAGAGAACGGCCACCGCCTTCCGCGGACTTAGTTCCCCATTCGCTATACCACCGCGGCAGGCGGATTGGCTATCTGCGCAGACAGATAGTTTGATAGTAGGGAATGGGAAAATGTTGGACCGTGATTGCGGTCACACAGGAAACGGCGAGCGCACACTAAGGGCCGGATTCCCACAACCGGCACAATCTCTGAAACACGATCAGGAGCGCACTTCCGTTCTGCGCCCAACCCACGAGCTCGGCCTTGCCAGCGTAGTCACCTCTCCGCGCCGCTCCAGCCAATCGCGCATGCTGTACCTCCGCTAAATTACAAATGCGAAGCAGAAGGAAACGATCACTCTTCGGGTAGCGTGATGGCCTGCGTAGGCTTGTGGAAGGAGTTCAAGAGCTTTCTGCACACGGCGGCGAATTCCATCGGAGCCGTTCCCCAGAGCAGGCGAAACGCGAGTTTCCAGCGCCTTCCCCGCAAACAATAGCCAAGCGCCCACGACAAAGCGATTGCGCCAATGGAGGCGTAGCGGTCCAGGCGGCGCTTTCTCCCACCCGGATATTGTCCCTTATATTCCGTCCGCGCCAGCACCAGAATCCCGTCGGCGATCGGGCCCAGACTGCGGATGGTGTTTGATTCGTGGTGACGATAAGCAACCGTAAAGGGTTGTTGGACCACGATGCACGGCCCGTAGGTGCCCACCTTCAAAATGAGATTGAGGCTGTCCAGATGAAAGGTTGCCGCCGTGGTATTGCGAAGGCCGCCTACTTCATCGAAAACAGACTTGCGAAGGACAATCCGGCTACTGGAAAGCCCGAGTTTCACATCCTTCGAGAGGTAGTCGCGAAACTTCAGAACCTGGATGGGGACGGATGTCTGCGCGGCGGCCGGGATGGATTGCCCGTCCTGGAAATTGGTCATCGCGCCAATGATCAGCGGCGGCGAATCGAACCTCCGGATGATTCGATCGTAGGTCGCCAGTGCGCCGGGCAGGAGCAGGTCATCGCTGTCCAGCAGAAGCAGGTATTCCCCCTGCGCTACCGCGGCAGCCAGGTTGCGAGCGACTTCCGGCCCCTGGTTGGTTTGCCGCAATACCTTGATGCGTGGTCCGTAGGACTCGAGCACTTGCAGCGTCTTGTCGGTGGAACCGTCATCGATTACGAACAACTCGTAATCGGTGAAGGACTGGGATAAGACCGAGTCGATGGCCTCCGCGACATATTTTTCCCGGTTGTAAGCCGGCATCAGAACGCTGAATCGAACCGTCATAGTTAGTATGGTCTCGCTGTCGAGTAAGATACAGCGCTACCGGCACTACCGGCCAATTTTTCGGGCCTTTCTCCGCCTTCGAATCATTTCCTCAATGCCCAGGGTTTCGAGGACAGCGCCTGCCAGCCGCCCGTCCTGAACCGGTTCAAAGCGCGGTCGGGGTCAGTTGTGGCGAGGAAATTTGGCGGGTAGTCGGGCGGCACGAACGGCCGGGAAGGCGGCGCTTCCGGCATCGTAAGCTGGGGCCGCCATACCGAGCCCGTCACCCGGAAAATGCGGTACCCGTGCCTGAGCAGAATCTGGTGCGAGCGCGACGGGTAGGATTCATGCTCCTCGAAGAGAATGTCGCGAATCAGTTTCCCCTCCAGCAGCTTCTCGGCTCCGGCAAAGACGGAGGCCTCATGACCTTCGACATCGACTTTCATGATTCCAATAGAGGTGGTTTCGGCCAGAGCGTCCAAACGGCGAATGTTGACCGGAACGCCCGCCTTCTTCAACTCCAGGCTTGCCAGGCCTTGGTTGCCGGCGTAGTCATCCGGGAAGCCCAGAACACCCTCGCCATTCCGGTCGGAAAGCGCGACGGTCTCAATCTGAATCGGCGCACCCTGCAGGGAACTCCAGTTGTCCACATTCGCACGCAGCAGCGGGAGCAGAGATGGATTGGGCTCGAAGCAACGCACGCGCCCTTTCGGTCCGGCTGACCGCGATAGCACCAGGCTCGCGTAGCCGATGTTGGCGCCCACGTCGAACCCGGTGTCGCCGGCATCGGTCAGCCTTATGATGGCTTCGGTGAGAGGCAAATCGTAAAGGCCCTGCTTGGCGATAAAGCGGCCGATGAGCTCCGCAGTGCAGGCGTTGATGGTGCAATGCCAGGGGAGTGGCAAGGGCTTGATCTCGCTGGACGGCTTGAAGGAAAGACGGCGCAGAACTTGGCCCGGTCTCCACAGGTATTCCGGTTTCAACAGGCTCATCGCGCCCCGGCCCTCAACCGTTGCTGCGCAGCTTTCAGGCGGGCGTCGATCTCGCGCGCCAGGCGTCTTACGTTAGGCTCCAGCATCAGGTTCTGCTGATGTCCCGGGACTTCGCGCACTTCGAAGCTGCCTTTCAGCAAAGGCTTCCAGCCCAGGTACTCATCGGCGATTAGTCCGGAGAGTTGTTTGCTGGCGCGAAATAAGACGACATCGCCGGCATAGGGACGAGGCGAATATTTTCTGAGAGCTTTTCCGTGCTCCATCCGCAGAGCTTCAAAGATATATAACTTAGGCAAGTGCGACAGATCCGCCGGACGTTTCCCCCTCATGTTGTCCACCGCCAGGGCAGCCCGGGCGCGAGCCATGTCCCAAGTGTGCCGATACCTGCGCACCAGGTAGCCAATGCCGGCGTGCGAACGATTTTCGCGCTCCAGATCCATTCGCTTGCTCATGCGGTACCACCAACGCCGCGGCCCTGAAACACTGGGTTTGAAGTGAAAAGCATCCGGATGCATCGACTGAATCAAGGCGACCAATGCGACCTCTTGCCCCGCCGCGGTGAGTTGCTGAGCCGCCTCCAGAGCCAGCAATCCGCCGAAGCAAAAACCCGCCAGGAAATACGGGCCTTCCGGTTGAAAACTTCGCAGTTCCTCGACATAGAAGGCGGCCATCTTTTCCAGCGTCAGATCATCTGGAATATTTCCGTCGAGGCCGCGCGCCTGAAAGGCGTAGACCGGCTGATCCGGGTCCAGGAGGTTGGCCAGTGCGTAATATTCAAGGACGTTGCCGCCATGCGCGTGCACCAGAAAAAGTGGCGGCTTGGACCCCGACGCCCGCAGCGGAACCAGCGACGACCAGGATGGCATCCAGTGTTTCTTGCGAAGTATTTCCGCCAGTTCACCAATGGTCGGAGCTTGCAGCAGCGTGGCCAGCGGCAAACGTATCTTGGCCAGCTTTTCAATCTCAACCGTGACCCGGACCGCTAAAAGTGAATGCCCTCCCAACTCGAAGAAGTTGTCGTGCAGCCCCACCCGTTTCACTTTCAGGATTCTCGTCCAGATCTGGGCGAGCAACTGTTCGATGGCGTCGCCAGGCGCCACGAACTCGTTCTTGACGGAAACTCGCTGGGTCGGTGCGGGCAGCGACTTCCGGTCCACCTTGCGGTTCGGCGTCAACGGCAACTTCTCCATGGCGACAAAAACCGACGGCACCATGAAGATGGGAAGATCTTTCTCCAGGAATGCGCGCAGATCGGTGGCCGTCGGCGGCGTTCCCGTCTGCGTTTCAAAATAGGCAACCAACTGCTTGTCACCCGGCACATCCTCACGCGCAATCACTGCGCATTGCCGGATGGCGGGATGCGAGCTAAGAACTGTCTCAATCTCGCCGAGTTCGATGCGAAAGCCGCGAAGTTTTACCTGATTGTCTGCCCGTCCCAGGCATTCCACCGTTCCGTCGGCCAGCCAGCGCGCCAGGTCGCCCGTGCGATAAAGGAGCGCGTTTCGGCGCAAACGGGCTGGGGACGAAACGCTCCTGGGTTAGATTCTCGCGCCGCCAGTAGCCTCGCGCCAAGCCATCGCCGCCGATGTACAACTCGCCGATATTTCCCGGGGGGACGAGACTACGCAGCCCGTCCAGCACGTAGATTTGCGTGTTGGCAATCGGCTGGCCGATCGGTACCGAGCCCTCGACCGACGTAACTTTATGGATGGTTGACCAGACGGTAGTTTCCGTCGGCCCGTACATATTCCATAGCTCCGCGCAGCGGGGAATGAGTTCCCGCGCCAGGTCAGGAAGAAGGGCTTCGCCACCGCAGAGTACCTTGAGGTTCGCCGAACCGCTCCATCCCGCATGGATCAGGGCGCGCCAGGTCGCCGGAGTCGCCTGCATCACGCTACAGGCGGAGTCCTGGATTCGCTTGGCCAGTCGCGCCGGATCTTGTGTGTCTTCGCGGCTGGCGACGACTACCTTTCCCCCGCAAATCAGCGGAAGGTAGAGCTCAAGGCCTGCAATGTCGAAGGAGAGGGTGGTGACCGCCAGCAGTGTATCGCGGTCGGTAAATCCCGGCTTCTGCTGCATGGAGAGCAGAAAGTTCACGATGGCGGAGTGCGGGATCTCCACCCCTTTCGGCTTGCCGGTCGAACCCGACGTATACAGAATATAGGCAAGACTCCGCGGGCTGGCCTGGGGAAAATCCGCGGCTGCCGCGCTCTGCTTGGCGATCTCATTCCAATCGGAATCGAGGTGGACCACGACGGGAGGCAGCACGGGAAGTCTCTGCTCAATGCCACGATGGGTCAACAGCACCCTCATCTGGCTGTCTTCCACCATGTACGCCAGACGGTTCTGCGGAAACGAGGGATCCAGCGGTACGTAGGCACCCCCGGCTTTCAAGACCCCAAGAACTCCGACCACCATGTCCAGCGACCGTTCCAGCGAAAGTCCCACCAGCACATCCGGGCCCACGCCCAGTTGCCTTAAGTGTTGCGCGAGTTGGTTGGCCCGGCGGTTGAGTTCGTCATAGGTCAGACTCTCTTGTTCGAACACCAGGGCTGCCTGATCCGGAGTCCGCGCGGCTTGCTGTTCAATCAACTGGTGCAAGCAGAGATTTTTCGCGGGATAGTCCACGCCCGTGTTATTCCACGTGACCAGCAGTTGCCTGCGCTCGGCGTCGCTGAGTACCGGCAACTTCGAAACGCTCTGGTCGGGGTTGGAGGCGATTGCCTGCAGCAGCGTCCCGTAGTGTTCGCACATTCGCCTGATGGTGTGCGCCTCGAACAGATCGGTGCTGTACTCGATCAACCCTTCCAGGCCGTTCTTGGTCTCGGAAATGAACAGGGTCAGATCGAATTTCGAGGTGCCGGTCTGCAACCGGTGTTTGCCCGAAACTTTCGATACCTCAGAGACCCCGTCAGGATCGTGCAGGATGAACATCACCTGGAATAGAGGCGATCGGCTGGGATCACGCTCCGGCGCCAATTCGGCGACCAGGTGCTTGAACGGAAGGTCCGCATAAGAGTAGGCGCTGAGTGCTTGCTCCCGTACTTGTTGCAGCAAAGCCCGGAATGTCAGGTCCGGGTTGAGGCGCGAGCGCAAGACGATGGTGTTGAGGAAGCAACCGATCAGGCTTTCCGTTTCACTGTGCGTCCGGCCGGACATGGGAGTCCCCACCAGGATGTCTTCCTGGCCGGTGTAGCGGTGCAGCAAGGCCACGAAACTGGCCTCAAGGATCATGAATAAGGTGGCTTGCTCTTGCCGTCCCAGAGACTTCAGCGGCTCCAGCAATTTCTCAGGCAGTTGGAAGATCTCAGTCGCGCCCCGGAAACTCTGCACCGCCGGGCGGGGTTTGTCCGCCGCAAGTTCCAGAACCGGCGGGGCCCCCGCCAGTGCTTGCTTCCAATACGCCAATTGCTTCTGCAGCACTTCGCCCTGGAACCAGTTTCGTTGCCAGCAGGCGAAATCCGCATACTGGATCGGCAACTCCTTGAGGGAAGGTATTTGTCCCGTAGAAAATGCCTCGTAGATCTGGGTCACTTCCTTATGGACCAACTCCATGGCCCATTCGTCGGCAATGATGTGGTGGATGACCAGCAGCAGTTTGTGATCTTTGGCCGACCCGTGAATCACCGTTCCCCGAAACAGAGGCGCCTCGGACAAGTCGAAGGGTTTGCGGCCCTCTTCATGGACCACCCGCACCCATTCGCGTTCCCGCTCCGGCTCAGGCAAAGAACTCAAGTCGAGTTCCGTGAGCGCTACGTCCACCGCCGGCAAGACGACTTGCATCGGCAGCCCGCTGCTATAGGAAAATGCGGTGCGCAATATTTCATGGCGGCGCACCAGCTCTTTCACGGTTTTCCGGATTGCCTCTGGATTATAGGTTTCTCCCAGAGGAATCAAATCCACCACGTTGTAGACCGGGCTGTCGGGGGCCAGTTGGTTCAAAAACCAAAGCTGTTCCTGCGCAGAGGAAAGTGGATAGGGTCCGTCCTGCTTGCGCGGTTCAATGCGCTGAACATTTCCAGTGGAGCGCTCGGCCTTGGTAAGCCGCTTCGCGAGTTCCGCGATGGTCGAGTTCTCAAATAGAATCTGGGCCGGCAGATCCACCTCGAACACATCCCTGATCCGCGACGCAGCTTTAATGGCCAGCAGGGAATGTCCGCCCAGGTCGAAGAAATTGTCGTGCACACCGACGCTCTCCACTTTCAACAATTCCGCCCAAATGATGGCGAGCGCTTTTTCGGTTTCCGTGCGAGGGCTGACGAAATCGTGAGAGAGCTGGGTGGTCTCGTGAGTGAAAGCGGGAAGCGCTTTGCGGTCAATCTTGCCGACTGAGTTCAGCAAGAACTTTTCCATCAGGACAAATCCCGCGGGAACCATGTACTGCGGCAGCCGCTCTTTCAGATTCTTGCGTAGTGCCGCGGGCGTGAGGATCTGTTGGTCGGCGGAAGACAGGGAACGCAGGTGGGCATCGGAGGCTTGCTGCCTCACCAGGCGGTACCCAGCCGATGGCCGAATGGCGTACACGTAGGAGGGTCCAGACTCGCTGAGCAATGAGCCGTCCTCCACCAGAACCTCGTAGCCCTGGCGCTCGAGGAGGGTGACCACGGAGTCCAGGTTCTCCCTCTGGTCTGCCTGGATCACCAACTGATGAATCTTGAGCCAATCCTCAGTTCCGAGTTCCTGCAGTACCTCCAACCCGCCTTCCTCGACGTGGATCCTGAGCAGATTGATGCGGTCAATTCGCTCGGCTGCGATAACCTCCGGTAAAGTTCGCGGTTGCGCGGACTGGGTCTCCGATTCAGGCGCGACCTCATCCCCCGATTCCCCGACCTCTGCGGCAAACCGCTCATTGCCCTGGGACCGAAGTTGCTCGGTGAAGGAGTGGCCTTTCGCCGCTGCCTCATCGCCCAAGCCCGATGAACCCGACAATGCCTCAAAGAATGACGCCTCGGCTGACTTTCGCTCGCGCGCCAGACCATACGGCAAACACCGCACGGCGGCCCCCCAGGCCTCACCATTCGCGCTCAGGCAGGCAAATGCGGCCGGGTCAGGTTCAAGGGCAAAAATCCGCAGATTGCGCGCCAGGCGGCTGGCAAAAACTTCGAACAGCCCGATGCCTGCCCCCACATCCACCACGCAGTCGCCGTCCTGCATCGCAATCCCGTGCCGAAGATCGGTTTGTTGCCTGAAGATTTCGCGGTACAGCAAATCGGTTTGGCTTTTGTTCAGATGCGCTACCGGCGAGCCATCGGGCAACCAATAAAGCGCCTTGTTTTCCCAGAGCGGCTGACTCGCGCGTTTCGGAACCACGTAAGCCACTAACTGTTTGGTGCCGGACCCATCTTCCCTGGCCAGCACCAGCGCTTCTTTCACGCCGGGCTCCTCGCGCAGTGCCCCGTCGATTTCACCGAGTTCGACGCGGTACCCGTGAATCTTGACCTGGTCGTCAATGCGTCCGCAGAACTCGACATTGCCGTCTAGCAAATAACGCGCCAGGTCGCCAGTGCGATACATCCGCCCGTTCGGCTCTGGGCTGAAGGGGTCGGCCACGAATTTCTCAGCCGTAAGTTCGGGGCGATTCAGGTATCCGCGAGTTACGCCAGAGCCTCCAATGTGGAGTTCGCCCTCAACCCCCACGGGCACCGGCCGCCCCCGCTCATCGAGAATATAAATGCGGCTGTTGGCCAGAGGCCTGCCCAGCGGAAGCGTGCCCGACCGCGTTTCGGGCAATCGCGCTCCAACCGCATAGGTCAGCACGCCCACCGTGGTTTCGGTGGGACCATAGTGATTGAAGATTTCGCAGCCCGGCGTCATGGCTTGCAGGCGCTCAATCCAATCCAGCCGCGAGGCCTCGCCGCCCACGATCAGGCGCATTCGGGGCATAACTCGTTCCGGGTTTCTTCCGCTCTGCAATGCCGCTAGATGAGAGGGCACGATCTTCAAGAACGTCAATGCTCTCGCGCTGGAAGTATTCCGACAGCTGCGCCTGACTCTCGGCTCGTCTCTGGGAGATGACGTGCAGGCAACCCCCGGTCGTCAGCGCGGGGAAAATCACCGTGTTGCCCAGGTCTGCCGCGACCGTCGAAACCGTCGCGTGATTCATGCCCGGCTGCAGCTTCAACCGTTCCGCAACGCCCAGCACATAATTGACAATGTTTCTGTGTTCGATTCCCACGCCTTTGGGACGGCCGGTTGAGCCGCTGGTGTAAATCACATAAGCCAGATTTGCCGGGTCGAACCCGGAAGCCGCTTCCGGGCCGGCCGGCAAACTGGACCAGTCGAGCGAATCCAGGCAAACCGCCGGCGCAACCCCCGCGGGCAGGCTGGGCAAGAGGCTGGTTTGCGTGGCCACCAGCTTGGCTTTGGCATCGCCCAGCATGTAGGCAATCCGCTCTTGGGGATAGGCAGCATCGATCGGCAGGTAGGCGGCTCCGGCCTTCAGGATGCCTAAAATGCCGATGACCAATTCGAGCGAGCGCTCGACGAATAGTCCTACCAGGACATCGGGCCCCGCTCCCAGACTTTTCAGGTGAAGCGCCAATTGGTTGGCGCGGCGGTTGAGTTCCTCGTAGGTCAACCTCTGTTTTTCGAAGACCAGGGCCGTCTGCTGGGGAGTTCGCCTGGCCTGTTCTTCGATCAACTGGTGAAGGGAGAGGTTCTTCGCGGGATAATCCACCGCCGTGTGATTCCAATCCACCAGCCCTTGCTGACCTTCGGCTTCGACCCCCGCTGGCGATGGAGAAGTATTTCGGTCCGGTCCGAGAGAAGCCTCTCGGCCGCCGACTAGATCATCCATCGATTTCGTTGCCATTTCTTGATCCCTCTCGCTGCAACGTCCCGGGTCATCGGGGTCCCTGGCTCGCCATCACAGCGACCAGCCAATCAACTCCTTCATGATTTCATTCGTACCCGCGTAAATCCGCTGTACCCGGCTGTCGGTCCACATGCGCGCGATGGGATACTCGAGCATATAACCATAGCCGCCGTGCAGTTGAACGCACTCGTCGATGACCCGGCACTGGCATTCGGTAAGCCAGTATTTGGCCATGGCGGCGGTGACCGCATCCAACTGGCCGGCGATAAAACGCTCGATGCAGTTGTCCAGAAATACGCGGCCAATTTGAACTTCCGTCTTGCATTGCGCCAGCTTGAACCTCGTATTCTGAAAATCGATGAGGGGTTTGCCGAATGCGATGCGGTCCTTCACGTACTTGGTTGTAATGGCCACCGCTTGTTCCGCCATCGCCACCGCGCCCACCCCGATGGTGAGGCGCTCGTAGGGCAATTGCTGAACCATCTGGTTGAATCCCTTGCCCTCCGCCCCAAGCAGGTTCGCGGCCGGGACCTGCACGTCGTCGAAGAATATTTCGCAGGTGTCCAAGCCGTTCATGCCGACTTTGTCGAAGGAGCGGCCAACCCGGTACCCCGGCAGATTCTTCGGTTCGACCACCACCAGCGAAATGCCCTTCAAGCCGGCGGCTTTAGGATCGGTCTTCACCGCCACGCACACGATGCTGGCGTGCCAACCGTTGGTGATGAAAGTCTTCGATCCATTGATGACGTAATGTTCGCCCTGGCGGCGCGCCGTGGTCTTGACGCCCGCCAGATCGGAACCCGCCGAGGGTTCGGTCATGGCGATTGCCGCCACCAACTCGCCACGGGCCATCCGCGGAAGCCAGCTGCGCTTCTGCTCCTCCGTGCCGTACGACAGGATGTAATGGCCAACGATGCTCTGGATACTGGAACCGAAGTGAACCCCCGCCAGCGCGAGTTCCTCGTTCACCACGGTTTCATGGGCGAATGTTCCGCCTCCACCGCCGTATTCCTCGGGGAAATCCGGAAGCAGGATGCCGGCGCCGCCGATTGCGGTCCAAGCTTCCTCGTCAGGGTGGTGCTGCTCGCGCCAGCGGGCTTGCTGCGGCACGAATTGTTCCTGAATGAATCGCCGAACCGTCTTGCGAAATAGCGCCAGTTCGTCATTCATCCAAGGCGATTGGTAGGCGACAGAAGACACTTTGGACCTACGTTCCTTTTGACCTTGCTCCGGACTTGGCTTCTGGAATGGTTACGTCACCGCCACCAGCGAAAAGCCCACCAGCAAAGTTCCTGTTTTGAATTCTCCGGCACCCTCTACAGCTTGCTCCACAGTGGCCGTCAATTATCACTCAAATCGAAATAAAAGATAAGCCCAGAATGGCGACCGAAAGGTTCGGGCCGTTGTCGAGAATGGAACCGGCCCGAGATGCCACGGGCACCGGAGCCTGGCATATAACTCTTTCAACTGCAATTACTTGAGTCCAGCGGGGCCATCCGAATTTCAAAAAGTGGCTACTTCCTTCTCTCCATCTCAATAGCGCCCGCCGGTCAAGCCCTGTATGTTTTTCTTGGCCTGTTCATTTCCCTCGGCGGCGGCTTTTCGATACCAGCGCAGCGCCTCGGTTCGATTTTGCGGAACTCCCCAGCCCTTCTCGTAAGCAAAACCGATGTTAGTTGTGGCGTAGGAGTCGCCCTGCTTGTCGGCAGCGTAACACCACTTCAACGCGTCCTGGTAGTCGGGCTGAAAGAATTTCCCTGACATTTCATCCCAACAGAGTCCGCCCTGGGCAAACAGATCGCCCCCTTGAGCCGCGTGTCGCATCATCTCCAGGCCGCGCGCCACGTCCTTTGGTCCGCCGACGCCCTGCTCCATCAGTTGGCCCAGGTTGCCTTCCGCATGGAGATTGCCTTGCGCGGCGGACTTCTGGTAGAGAACCCTCGCCGCAGCCGCATCCTGCGGACCGCCGGTTCCCCGGACTAGAAAATTCGCCAGATTGCTTTCCCCGATCATGTCGCCCTGAGCAGCGGATTTCTCGTACCACTGCCTGGCTGCAACCACATCCTTGGGGCCGCCGCTTCCGCTTTCCACATCGTACCCAAGGTACGCCTGCGCTCGGGCGTGGCCCTGGGCCGCGGCTTTCTCATAGAAGGCCCGGCCGGCGGCCAAATCTTTGGTGCCCCCGTTACCATTCTCCAGCATCATTCCCATCCCATATTGCCCAAACATGTTGCCCTGGGCCGCGGACTTGCCATACCAATTCCGGGCGCCAACATAATCCTGAGGACCGCCGCGACCATTTTGCAGCATGAACCCCAATGCATATTCACCATAGGCGTTTCCCTGCGCAGCGGATTTCGCGTACCAACTCTTTGCCTCGGCGTCTGCTTTCGGATCGTTCTTAGCAGAGAGCAGGTCGCCGAGCGCGTTTGCTGCGTAAATATGTCCTTGCGCGGCAGCCTTCTCCAACCAACCCTGCGCGGCCGCCAAATCCTTGGGCCCACCGAAGCCGTTTTGCAGCATGACGCCCATCCCATCTTCGCCATACATATTTCCCTGAGCGGCGGACTTGGCATACCAACTCCGGGCGGCAACATAGTCCCGGGGACCGGCGCGCCCATGCTCCAGCATGAAACCCAGCGCATATTCACCATATGCGTTGTCTTGGGCGGCAGCCTTGGCGTACCAACTCTTCGCCGCCGCGTCATCCTTGGGATCGTTTTTGGCCAGGAGAAAATCCCCAAGCAGGAACTCCCCGTGCGTGTCTCCCTGGGCGGCGGATTTTTCGTACCAACTTTGTGCCGTGGCCTCATCCTTGGGGCCGCCATAACCGAAACGCAGCATGTAGCCGAGAGAATATTCACCGTAGGAGTTGCCCTGCGCGGCGGACTTCGCGTACCAGGTTCGGGCCGCCGCATCGTCCTCGGGGCCACCTTTGCCGCCGGAAAGCACATCCCCCAAAGAGTTTTCTCCCAGGATGTTTCCCTGGGCAGCCGCTTTCTCATACCACTGGCGGGCGGCAGCAACATCTTGCGGGCCGCCGCGACCATCCTCTAACATTGCTCCGAAAGACGCTTCTCCTTCCGCCTCGCCTTGTTGCGCCGCTTTCTCATACCAGGATCTTGCCGCTGCCAGATCTTTGGGGACGGCCTTGCCTGCCTCGAGAAGTTTGCCCGCTTCGGTTTGCGCCCAGGCGAGACCTTGGGTCGCGGCTTTCTGATACCAGTAGAATGCCTGGCGCAAATCCACAGGGCCGCCGATGCCTTGCGCAAAGGCGTATCCGTAGCCAGCTTCCGCGAGGGTGTTCTCTTGCGCAGCAGCCTTGGCATACCACGAGCGAGACGCGGCGCCGTCCTTCCGTACGCCGGTTCCGTCCCGCAGGCAATCGGCGTAGGCGGCTTCAGCCGGAGCGTATCCCTGCTCTGCCGCTTTCAGGTACCATGCCGCTCCCTGCACGGGATCGCGTTGCACCCCCGGTGCCCCGTCGAAGAAGCGCTTTCCGGTTTCGAATTCATCTTGGGCGGACTGAGCCTGCGCGCTGACAAGACGCGAACCGAGCAGCATGATGCCGAGGCCCACGAGGGTTACCGTCAGTGTTTGGATTCGCTGAGAATTGACGTGCCTGGTTGTGGCATGGATAGAGTTTTTCCTGCTGGATTTCATGGGCATCTCCAAAAGGCGGAAGCTCTAGGCTGCCCATACTGTAGCAGGCCGGGTCAAAGCCTCCAGCCTCCCCGTGTCAGGGACGCTCTTCGGTACCGCGCCAGAGAAGTGAGGGTTGCATGCCGCCTACCAGTCTTCTCAAACCGTCCAGCTAGTTCGTGTTTTTCGTTGAACTGCGCTATGGAATCGGAACTCTCGGAGGCGGGCGAGCTCGCCGGCGGAAACATTGCGGTGCTGCTTTAGGCAATTTAGGGTTGGTGCCGGGAGGGGGATTTTCAGAATCCCTTTCCACAGGTCAAGCCTATCAGCAACATGCAGTGTTTTGCGGCATTTGAGGTTAATCAACCTCAAGTAAGACCCGATCTGACCCTCTTTAGCCGATATTTTCGGTCGGAAACGGTAGTGAAATCCGCAAGCAGGGCCTCCCGCGCCCCTGCACGTTCGACCCTCCGAACCAGCCACGTACCACCCGGTCGGCTGCGGCTCCGCATGGAATAAGAAAAACGACTTTCTTTTTCTTAGATAGCCACTCCAGCGCATCAGTGAGTTGACTGCAACTCGCGGGAATCGGGTTCCCGCAACGGAGATGAAATGAACACACGTAATAAGACGCTATCGCAATCCGAAATCGAAGCTCAAAAGCGCAAAGAAGCGCGTCAGAAAAAACCGACCAGAGAATGGGCCGTTGAGGAACGCCGCGAGGCTTTCCGTGAGGGACGAGAAGCTGAGCGTCAGAGAGCCGAGGCTGGTGCTGTGAGCGAATGGGACCTGTGCGACGAATGCCACGAATACAAGCGCGAGCGAGGCACACGCTGGTGCCAACGCTGCATCGACCGGATACGTGAATATGCAGATTAGCACCACCAAATGGGAAACTCTTCGTGCAATGAGCCTTTGATCGGCTGCGTGGTCTTCAAGCCGTCACGGGCTTTTGTGGCCCGTCCAGCGAACTCTTCCTGCTAGAATTGCGGTTCTGCGTCCTTCAAAGCGGGCATATGGAGCGCACTTTCAATCTTCGCCGCTGAAGGTGGTCCGGCTTACGGTTGCGCTAATCCGATTTATCTCACGTCAGAATTGAGCGTTCGTGCCGGAGACAGGATTACCTTCGAGGCGCTAGGAAGCGGATGCGTCTCAACTGAAAGCCTTGGTTGGCAAGACGGAGCTTTTCAGTCTGGACTCAAAGGTCTTTTGGGGCACGCTTGTGAGTTTGGACCCGTGTTGAAAGCACAGTTTCATCGCTCGCGCTGATGAGAGATAGACCATCTTTGTGTGGCGTTTTCGAGGTACACTCACCACCATCTCTGGGACAGCAGCAAGCCTGAACTACACTCACCTCTATGAGGAGACGGAAGTTCCCGCTGTAAGCCGCGAGTGTCCCTCGCGGATTGGTGTGCCTGACAGCCAGTGTGCATCGCTCCGAAGAGGAAGATCAGGACTCGACCGTGTTGTCTCGCGCACATATCGGTGTCACCTTAGTCAAATCGAAACCGGACAATCCAAAAACAACGGGACATTCTACGCCTTCAACAAGTATCTCGCAGGGACGGAAATGGATAAAGGATTACAATCCAGTCGAGGGGTACGACCATGCGTGATCTTCTAACGTTGATGAAAGCGATTCTAACGGTATGGTTGCTGGGAGTGAGTGTGCTGGTTTTTGCAAAAGACAAAAACGTAAACCCAAAATTGCAAGCTGTCAAAGTCGTTTATGTCGATGGAAGAGACACTGAGGCACTTCAACTAACTAAACAAAGACTAGAGCATCGCACGTGCTTCCACCTGACTGAGAACAAGGCAGAAGCCGATGCCGTGCTGAAAGTTGACCAAGGGCCTACCAGACCGGAGACGGGTGTTAGCAAAACAAACGTGGGGATGACACTCCTTGCACCCGATGGAGGCTTTCTCTGGGAAGGAAGCCATACGGGAGTTGAATTTTCACACACAGGTGTGGATGATGCGGTGAGGCATGATCTGTTCCATCTAGCTGGAGATGCGTGTGCCCGGCTATAAGCGACAATCACCGAATCAAAATAAAGACAAGTGATCCGATCTTGAAACTTTTCGGAAGTTTGTACTTTTGCGCAAAACATGATTCCCAACACTGAGATAGGCGGGCTGTTTTTCATACTTCCTCGCCAAGAATTCGCAGTCTAGCATTGACTTTCGTCATCATGTTTGCTTACCGATCCGCGCCAAAACAATAAAGCTCAGTGCCCATCCCACGCAATGCAAGCGCATACTCTCCGGGCGGCAACGGATGCTCTGGTGTAATACGGTAAGAGTCGGTCCCGTATTCCTCAAACCGGATCGGTATTGCACCCTCGTAAGCGTCCGGTTGAGACCGTCTGGACAGGTAGGCGGTAGGAGGTCATTCTGCCGAAGTGGACACTGCGGATAGGTGTCCACTTGGAGCGGAGATGGACACTTCCCGGCAAGTTACAGATGGGATCGCGAGTAAGAGTGAGTCGTTGGGTGCGGCCCCGCGGCAGCGGCGCAGTATCGCGGAGAAGCGGCGGATTGTCGAAGAGACGTTGTTGGAAGGCGCGTCGGTCGCGCGGGTAGCGCGAGCGCATGGCATCAACGCGAACCAGGTATTTGGCTGGCGTCGGCTGTACCTGGCAGGGAGACTTGGGGAGTGCAAGGCGGCCATGAAGTTGCTGCCGGTTCGCGTGAGCGAGAGTTTACCGGCGCCTCTGCCGGTGGAGCCTAGGTCCACCGACTTCTCGAAACCACAGCCGGGCACGATTCACATCGAACTGCGGCAGGCGCAGGTGCGCATCGAAGGCAGTGCCGATGCGGCGTTGGTGCGCGTGTTGCTGGAGTGCCTACGGGGATGATCGGGCCTCCGACGAACACGCGAGTTTGGATTGCAGCAGGAGTGACGGACTTGCGGCGCGGCTTCACCGGGCTAAGTGCGCTGGTCGAGAGCAAACTGGAGCAGAAGCCGTTCTCGGGGCACGTCTTCGTGTTTCGCGGGCGGAGAGGCGATCTCATCAAGGTTCTGTGGTATGACGGCGATGGGTTGTGTTTGTTCGCGAAGCGACTGGAGCGCGGGCGCTTCGTGTGGCCGCAAGCGACGAGCGGCACAGTTTCGTTGACGCGAGCGCAGTTGTCGATGCTGCTGGAAGGCATTGACTGGCGGCGGCCGGAGCGGACGTGGGAGCCGCAGTTGTCGGTGTAACCTGGGAGATTCTTTGCACAACTTTTTTTGCGCGCACCGGGATGAAAACGCGTGCATTCATGCGATACTCCGCGCATGTCGGTGGCTTCGCTTCCCGATCTGAAAGTCCTACCCGCGGATGCGCTGCGAGCGCTGATCCTGGCGCAACACGAGCAGTTACTCTCCACCGAAAGTACACTCACCGCCACGCAGGAGCAGTTACAATCGCGGGAGCGCGAGATCGAGCATCTGAAGCTGCTGCTGGCCAAGCTGCATCGCATGCAGTTTGGGCGCAAGTCGGAGAAGCTGACGCGGCAGATTGAGCAGTTGGAGCTGCGACTGGAGGAACTGGAATCGAAGCGCAGCGAGCCAGAGGCAAACTCGCCAGAACCGGCTCCCGTCACCGACTCTTCGACTGCTGCGGCAGCGAAACCCACGCGCCGCGCCTTGCCCGATCATCTGCCGCGACAAACACGCAGGCACGAGCCGAAAGAAACGGTATGTCCGCAATGCCATGGCGAGCTGCGCAAGTTAGGCGAGGATGTCTCGGAGATGCTGGAGTACGTGCCGGCCAGTTTCGTGGTGATTCGTCACGTGCGCACGAAGTTGAGCTGCACCCAGTGCGACTGCATTGTGCAGGCGGAAGCGCCGAGTCGTCCGATTGCGCGCGGCATGGCCGGGCCGGGGCTGCTGTCGCACGTTCTGGTGAGCAAGTACTGCGATCATCTTCCGCTGTATCGGCAATCGGAGATCTATGCGCGTCAGGATGTGGAACTGGAGCGCTCGACTCTGGCCGACTGGGTGGGCGGCAGCGCACAGTTGCTGGAACCGCTGGTGGAAGCGCTGCGCCGCTATGTGACCGCCGCGAGTAAGTTGCATGCCGACGACACGCCGGTGCCGGTGCTGGCTCCGGGCCAGGGCAAGACCAAGACCGGTCGATTATGGACCTACGTTCGCGATGACCGTCCCGCGGGCGACAGCGCCGCCCCCGCCGTGTGGTTTGCCTATTCGCCCGATCGCAAAGGGGAGCATCCCGAGCGGCATCTTCGCGAGTTTCGTGGCACGCTGCAGGCCGATGCCTACGCGGGATTCAATCAGCTCTACGAAAACGGCCGCATCGAGCAAGCCGCGTGCTGGGCGCACGTGCGGCGCAAGTTCTACGATCTGGAGCAAGCGCATGCTTCGCCGGTAGCACGGGAAGCGCTGCAGCGGATCGGCGCGCTGTATCGGATCGAAGAACAGATTCGCGGCCGTCCACCGGAACAGCGCCGCGAAGTCCGTCAGGCGCAGGCCCAGCCGCTGCTCGACTCTCTTGCGACAGTGGTTCGAAGAGATCTTGTCGAAGCTCTCGCGCAAGTCGGAGACGACGGCGGCGATTCGCTACGCGCTGGTGCGCTGGGATGCGCTGCTGCGCTATGTCGACGATGGACACATCGAGATCGATAACAACGCCGCCGAACGCTCGTTGCGCGGCGTGGCTCTGGGCCGCAAGAATTATTTGTTTGCGGGATCGGACGCCGGTGGAGAGCGGGCGGCCATCATCTACAGCCTGATCGGTTCGGCAAAACTCAACGGCCTCGATCCCGAAGCCTATCTGTGCGATGTGCTCACCCGCATCGCCGACCATCCCATCAACCGCATCGACGAACTTCTGCCCTGGAACATCAAATCCACACCTGCGGAAGTGTCCACTTAACTTGTTCGTGGACACTTAGCAAGACGGTACAACCCGGACGCTTACCGATTCTCCAACTTGGAAGAATTCTATGTCGAGCTGGACCGAGTGTTACGTCTTTCGCCATGGGGTCGCAATCTGGATGCGTTTAACGACGTGCTGCGAGGCGGTTTTGGTACGCCCGATGATGGATTCACCATTCGCTGGAAGAACCATAAAGTCTCAAAGGAGCAGCTTGGGTACGCGGAAACTGCACGACAGCTCGAGCTCAGACTGCAAAGTTGCCATCCCGAAAACCGAAAGTCAGTGTCACATGATCTTAAGGCTGCGAAGGCACATTCCGGACCAACCGTATTCGATTGGGTCGTCGAGATAGTCCGTGTTCACGGTCGAGGTGGCAAGGAAGAACAGGATGGAGTTGAGCTTATATTAGATTAGAGACCCCTAAATCCAAGTACCATACCCGCCTGGGAGCGCAACCATGTCCAAAGCTAAAGTCGCCGCATTCTCCGTCTCCATCGACGGATTCGGTGCTGGCCACCGCCAATCCCTGCAAAATCCTCTCGGCGTCCGAGGAATGGAACTCCACTCCTGGCTCTTCCAGACGGAAATGTTTAGGAAGATGCAGGGCCAGACCGGAGGCACCTGCGGTGTTGACAACGACTTTGGCGGGCGTTCCTTCGAAAACGTCGGAGCCTGGATACTGGGTCGCAATATGTTCGGCCCAGTTCGCGGCCCATGGGCAACAACCGCCGAGCCCTGGAACGGCTGGTGGGGAGACAATCCGCCCTACCACACTCCTGTCTTCGTCCTCACGCACCACCCGCGTTCTCCGCTCTCCATGGCCGGCGGCACAAGTTTCTACTTTGTAACCGACGGCCCCGAGTCTGCTCTTGAGAAAGCGAAAGAAGCGGCTGCCGCGACAAACAAAGCTAAAGGTAATGACGTCCGCATCGGCGGCGGAGTCGCCACCATCCGCCAGTACCTGCTCGCCGGCCTGATCGACGAAATGCACCTGGCCATGGCTCCGGTTCTGCTCGGAGAAGGTGAGCATCTATTTTCCGGAATCAATCTCGCCCAACTGGGCTTCACCTCTGTTCAGACCATCCCCGGAGAAAACGCAACCCACGTCATTATCAAGAAGGCATAACAATCAGGCGCGGCCTTTGCCCGTGTAGAGCGGACACTTCCCATTTTGAATCAGAGAAGCTCAATTCGCGTTTCATCACAAACGAACTGTGTTCCAGCTCACTGCACGAGCGTTCGCAGGTCGCTAGGATTGTCGGGAAGCGCAGACATAATACGGTCGTTTTCAGTCGGATGGTATGAGGCACCCGGCAGAACCAAGAGCTGGGTAGTCAGGAGGAGAGCATGTGCATCGTTTGTGAACACGAACTGTGGGAAGAACACCGAGCGCTCGAACGCGAGTTCTTCAAGCCCTGCAAGAAATGCAAGAAGTTCTCTGGCGGCAGCACCGAAGGAACTTGCTATCACTGCTATGCCGTTGGCAACACAATTGACGAGTGCCCCGAGTGCGCAGGCAAACCCTGGAGTGAAGAATTCCTCGAGGCCAAAGAGGAAATCGAAGGCCCAGACAAGCAGTCGATGCCGTTCTAGCACGAGTCTTGAGCGCCAGGTTTACTAGCGGTACTGAATCACCACTCGATCCGTTTGCTTCCTGTCACCTGATCGAAGTGCCGATCGCGGCTCACCAGAGGCAGGGAATGTTGTCGGCACAGCGCCGCGATCCAAATATCGTTCGTTGGAATCGGCCTGCCCTTGCGCTTCAATTCGAGAACGATCTCGGCATAGTAGTGTGAGGTTGGTTCATTGACGTCCAGCACCATGCAGTCGTGCAGTAGTGCCGCCAGCCATTTCTCGTAGCTGGCCCGGTTTCGCGACTGCGCGATTCCGTACCGATATTCCCCCAGCACAATTACCGGAATCGCCACTTGGTCAGCGCGGGCGAGTAGGGCGCTGATTGCCGGGTCGTTGTCGGCTGCGGCGGACAATGCATTCGTGTCGAGAATCATCTAGAAGATCGTTCTCAAGGAACTATTCCCAGACTTCCCGGTCAATCTGCTCGAAAGTTTCTTCCACACGCTTCTCGATCTGCTTTCTTTCTTTGTGTAGATGCTCGAGCTTCCCGAGATGCTTCATCCACGGCCGTTCCTGGGGCGTTACCTTCAATTTTTCTTGCACCGCCTCGGTGACGAACTGGCGCAGAGGAATGCCGCGTTCCGCCGCCAACGACTTGGCCCGGCGGAACAGGAAATCAGGGATTTCAAGCGTTGTCTTCACGTTCCCATATTACCATATTTATGGGATTCAAACGATAATACAATCGATGCGATCGAAGCGATCTAAGAAGGCAGGAACCAAAGGCCCGTGTAGAGCGGGCGCCCTCGCCCGCTGCCTTTGACTTCGATCTTGATTTTCGTCTTTCATCACAAACACTCTTGACCACCATCACAGACACCGTCACCCGCCCCCATGTCACAATCTCCCCTGCTTGGGGCAGTTCCGAGGTGTGTCCGCCAAACCAGGCACTGCAGGATACCGACCAAGGGGAAAGGCCAACCGTCGCGATCTCGAAGTGCAGGTGAACATGATCCGGCATCACCACTACGGTGTGCAGGACAATTCGCTGTCCAAGTTCGCGAAGGCAATGCTCAAGCACCAGGCTCCGCGCTTCACCCGGCAGAATCAAAGGGACCTCCGGTGCAGAAAGTAACAAAGAGATCAGCATCTGCCTTCTGCAAGTGAGGCAGCCACCTGCGATATTTGTACTTAATGAGTGGCGGGGTGGTAAACATGGTGTCTTTGTGGTTATGTTGGCCCTCGCCGCTAACTGCCACGCTAAGCACTCAAGCAGCGCTTGTCTGTGATAGATGAACGGGTTGATGTGATGTCAAATGCCTGGGACGGCAGTCTCGCGCAGCAGGCACGGGCCGAGGCCATGTAGGGGGGGCCCCGCCCGCCAAAAGCTTGCGGCACAACCAGTCCGTCAGGTCCCGATCTGTGACGAATCCATAGCTCGATTTGGATTTCGTGATGAAGAGATGCTGTGGTTTAGAGAGCCAGACTTCGCGGGCGAGGGCGCCCGCGCCACACGGGGTGGGAGCGTAGGTCGTTGCCGGAATTAAATAAAGGCCGTTGAGAGAAATCTCGACGGCCTTTTCCTTTTAGGCCGATATATTCGGGTTCAGGGAGTAGCGAAGGCGGCAGCGTATGTATAGGATTCGCCGTTGCTCAATGCGACTTGGACTTCATGCAAACCCGCCGACAGAGACGGCAGAGAGACTTGTAAATTATTCACATCCACGAAGGTTGAAGTGACTGCCTGCCCATCGACCTTCACGACTGCGTTTGCCAAAAAGCCACTGCCGTGCAAAAGAAGTGAAGGGCCGTTGACCGTAGCTGTTCCGATACTCAAAGGCGCCTTGGCGAGTGACATCACCGAAATGCCGTTCTGAGTTACAAAGTACATCTTATCGCCGTCGTTATTCACTGCAAATGGATTGCGCGAAATCAAGTATCCATTGGCGTCGCGAGTCTTAATTCCCTGGGGGACGCCAAGGGAGCCCAAGAGGCGGCCATAATGCGTATCAAAGATGTAAATTCCACTTGCCCCTAGGATGTATGCCAGGCCTCCGGACGAGTGCAGCTTTTCTCCCCAGCAATATGAGCAGGCATAGCCGGCATTGACATCTTCGGCCGTGAGGTTCAGCACCTGCAGATTCCCATTGGCATCGACCACCCTCAGATCGTTCAGCATCACACTACCGTCGTCCGAAAGGGCGCGCGGAGACATGGGGAGTGCTGCTACAGTTGCAGCAAAGCTGTCCGTCAGGGAGTTCCAAACCCCATTTCCGGCAAACGCCCGAGTTCCATCTGCGCTGGCCGCTAAATTCGATTGGTCGTTGTAGGTGAAGGCGACGTTGCCGGTGGAGGCGGCAGATTTTGTGGCATACGTGTTCAGATCCACCGCAACCAGAGGCTCCGGCGCCAAACTGCCACTGGATGATGTGAACCCGATTAACGCCTGATTGCCTGCCAGTGCAGCCACCTCCTTGGGCAAGGGGGGATTTGGACTCGTTTGGGCGGGGCTGATCACTTGAGTGTGGATCTGCGCCAGAGAGTCAGCATCATAGACGGCAAAACTGCCATCTTGAGCTACTACTAAGATTTTTGAGTTATCGGGAGTTATCGCGATGCCTTGCGGTTGATTGCCAGTCGTTATCACGACATCAACCTGGCCTTTTGCAACAGAATAAGCCACGAGTTGATTGGTATCCGGCAAGATATAGTAAAGGCGGTCGCGGCTGTCGTCATAGATCAATTCCCAAGGCGTGCCCGTGACCGTAAAGTCGTCCTCGCTGGCATACAGAAACCCGCCAGGCAATGCCGTTGTTCCATTCGGCGTTGTGATGGTTACTGGCTGAACGCCGAGCGCTCCCGCGGGCGCCGTCACATTCACGAATTTTAGGGGAATGGTATACGTATCGAAAACGGTAGAAGTATCGAAAGCGGAGACCGATGTTACCGAAGCCGGATGTCCTCCAATCGTGACCTGGATATCGGCGTTGTTAGCCGGTAGGCCCAGCGCGGCCAGCCGCAGCGTGCTTCCGCCGCTCGTCGTCCCTCCCGTTTCCATGCCAAATTCCACCAGCGGCCGATAAGAATAAGCGAGGGGCGCAAGAGTCATGTATCCATCCGAGTAGTATGCCTTCACATTCACCTGGCCGCTTCCCGTTGGAGCCGCAAGGCCAATCGTGCCAGGTGACTGCACTTGAACATTATTTGCGGGTTGGCCTGCAAAATAAACGGAGGGTGGGTCTGTAAAACTATAAAACTGGGTCTCTGCGTTAAGCGTTGTCGCTGTGCTACTGTTCTCCGGGTGGTCGGGCTGCAACACGTACGGAAACGAAAGTACCGGCTGACTGTCGTTGTGCAAGTTTTGCACTGGAGCGGAGACATCGAGGAAACTGATGCCTCGTTCCGCCAGCCCGATCAGTCGCCCCTGTGAATCCACCGCGACGGGGTTGGGATCGTGCCCGCTAAGTTCAATAATGACTCCGCCGGCGAGCCGAATGGTCGGAACCCGGCCTAGCTCATTAAGCGATGTCGAATCCAAAATCCTGACGTAAGACGTGAGTGCGGGGGAGTTGGGCCCAGTCACGTTGTCACCAAAGTAGCTCTCGGCAATGTATAGGGTCTTCCCGTCAGGGGAAAACGCTAGGCCAGTGATGATCTCGTTACTGCGGCTGTAATTATCAGTCTGAAGCAACCGGGCCGATCCGTCGTATATGTTAAATCCGCAGCAAGAGCTTTGGAGTGCGATGAGGCTGCCATCGGCGCTGATGCTGGTCGCGCTGATAGTCTCGTTGGACCCGGTACTCGAGAACTGACCACTCACGGCATCGTAAATCGCAAAGTATCCGCCCGCCTTATCGAAAACCAGCGCGTGTTTGTGGTCCCCAGACGATAAGACTTGGACCGAGAGAAAGCCGTGGAGTAGCCCGGTTAGGTCTGTAAATGTCCGCGTCGGCGGGTGATACAAATTCAGAGCGAGCGGACCGGAGGTTGGGGTTCCCAGTACCATGTAGACCGGATTTCCCATTGCCACTAATACGTCTCCGGTACTGAGTGCGGCCACGAATAGCGGGTCGGCTGTCACTCTGAAAGTTTGAACGAAAGGCAGCGGCAGCGGTATAGGCACCTTGTCAATGATGAGCTCCTGATTCAGGTCAACGGTATAAAGAAACTGAGTCAGAGTTCCAACGTAGAGAAGGGACCCATCCACTGAGATGTCAGTGCCATAAGGCTGCGGCACGGGAATGCGCTTGACGATTTGCGCCGTATTTTCGGAAATGATGTCGATCTCGTTCAGCTGCAGATTCGATGCATAGACCAGATGCCGCTGGCTGTCATAGGAAAGGGCACGAGGTTGCGGATCGCCGGTGAATACATAGTCCGTCCCATCATTCTGCCGAAGTACTGCAGAGTAGACCTGCAAAGTTGCGGTTACTGAGTGAGAATATGTGGCGTTGGACACCGTTATCTGTACGGCATAGCTCGCGGGCGGCAGATTGGGATCCGCTGAAAAAGATTGTTTGATCGCATTATCTTGTCCGCTGTCGATAGCAGTCTGGCACTGGGAAACGCAATGGATGCCGTTTGGCAATGCGAAAGAAATAGTTTCCGCATCGCCGGCATTACCCGAAACCGACGTTGAAACTGTAAAGGGGGCGGAGATCCCGGCAGTTGGAAGCGCGAGGCTGGACGGCGACAAAGAAATCGTAAAATCCTGCACACTTGAGCCGGACCCGCCGCCCGAGGAACCGCCGCCTGAAGACCCACCGCCCCCGCATCCAAGGCTAGAAGCGACGAGGAGGAGGCCACTGAGAATCAAAACATGAAAACGTCGGCAGGCTTGAGAACGATATGGGATTGTGATTTGTTCGCGCGTCTTCGCGTGATCGGGCGAAAGAAACGCCCGTCGTATGAAGCAAAGCACGGTTCTTCTCCTAGCCTAGTTTCCCCCTCAAGAAACTGTCCGTGCTAACCTGCCAAAACCATTTGGCAGCGTCAGTGTGGCTGCTCACGCGGCGCAGTGATCACCGTCACGATGAGAAATCAATAAATTCGAATAAATTCGGGAAAATAAATTCGGAATAAAATTCGGGGACAGACGGAACTGACCCCAATGTTCTCGTCCCAATCCGGGAAATCATTTCGTCAAGTGAACCCAAAACTTTCGTAGGGCCGGCCGGCATCTGATAGCCTTTCCCCATGGCCCGCCTGCCGCGTGTGGTGGTCGCCGATGTTCCGCATCATGTTACCCAGCGCGGCAACGCCCGGCAAGTGATCTTCCGCAGCGACTCCTACCGCTTCATCTATCTGGAGTTGTTACGCCAGCACGGCGAACTCTATGGTCTCTCCCTGCTCGGCTACTGCCTCCTGTCCAATCACGTGCATCTAATCGTGATTCCGCGCACCGCACATTCGTTGGCCCAGGCGCTCAAGCATACTCACGGACGCTACGCCGCCTACCGGAATGCTTGCCAGTCTTCGAGCGGACATGTGTGGCAAGGACGGTTTTATTCCTGCCCGCTTGACGGTCCCCATCTCTGGACCGCGCTGCGCTATGTGGAGTTGAATCCGGTGCGGGCCGGCATGGTGGAAGCGGCGGCGCAATGGAGATGGTCCAGCGCCGCGGCGCATTGTGCGGCAGACACCGCCGAGACTTGGCTGGAACTGGAGTTGTGGCAGAAGCACTGGACAGTTGCGGACTGGGCAGGCTACCTTGCCGCCGGAGAATCAGCGGCCGAGGCGGCGGCGCTGCGGCAGTTCACCCACACCGGCCGGCCGCTCGGGAGCGCGACCTTCGTGGCCGAACTGGAACAATCTACTCTGCGTCTGCTCACCCCGCGCAAAAGAGGCCGCGGTCATAAGTCCGTCGCTGCTTCTGTCCAGAAACCAATGGCCTTTGTTGCTTAGTTAGAATTGGGGTCAGTTCCGTCTGTCCCCGAATTCCCCTCCGAATTCCCTCGAATTCCTTCTTGCGGGCCATCATCGACGTGATCACAGCTTGCGGTTCGCCGCGGAGAGCGGCCGGTGCCTTCGGGCAGAATCCCGCGTCTGCAAACCGGCAGACGAGGGGCACCCAAGATGCAAACATTCGGCAATTCTTTAGAGAGGACCATTTGGCGCGTGATGTTTTCAGTTCGCTGGGAAGCGCCCTCCCCGCACACTACTGCGGTGACTAAATTCCGCGACCCAGGTTGGATACAATTGCAATTTCCACGAGGGGCCCTATGAGCAAGGTTAGAGTCGCCGCATTTTCAATTTCCATCGACGGGTTTGGTGCTGGCCCCTGGCAGGACCTGCAGAATCCTCTCGGAGTGCGGGGGCTCGAACTGCACGCATGGTTCCTGCAGACGGAGATATTCAAGAAGATCCACGGTGAAAGTGGTGGGACCGCGGGCATCGATAACGATATTGCCGGGCATTCTTTCGCGAACGTCGGTGCCTGGATCTTAGGGCGGAATATGTTCGGACCAGTTCGGGGACCATGGGCGACGGAAGGCGATTCCTGGCGGGGCTGGTGGGGCGAAAATCCTCCGTACCACACGCCCGTTTTTGTGCTTACGCATTACCCGCGGCCTCCGCTCGCGATGGAAGGCGGCACTACGTTCCACTTCGTCACCGATGGATTGGAGTCCGCGCTGACGAATGCGAAAGACGCGGCGCAAGGTAAAGATGTTCGCGTTGGCGGTGGCGTGTCCGTCATTCGCCAGTACCTGAGCGCCGGCCACATCGACGAAATGCATTTAGCCGTGTCCCCGGTTCTCCTGGGCGAGGGGGAACAGCTATTTTCCGGAATCAATCTCCACCAACTCGGATTCACCCCCGTGCGGACCGTCCCTGGAGAAAATGCAACTCACGTTTTCATTAAGAAAAGATAACCATACCGGCCTCTGTCATGCGGGCTTTTTGTGGGCGGTCGCTCCTTCAACTTCGCTCAGGGCAGGCGTTTGTGGAATCCCACCCTAGCGCAGAAAGCGCGCTAGGATGGGGCACCCAACTTTCAAAAAGTCACAGGCCCCCAGGACAGGCTCTCGCCCGCCAAAAACCGAAGCCATCGGAGCCTCGGGGGGCGACCGGGTGGCCAGTGGCTTCGGCGGTGACGCACGTCTGCAAACCCAGCAGACGTGGGGCACCTGGTAAGAACTTTACAGGACGATTTCCATGCCCTCGGCGGCGGCTTGAACTTGCGGATAGTAATTCCTGGCTTCCTTCACCACTTGGTCGATGCAGGCGTCGTCATGCGCGGGGTCGTGGTGGAACAGAACCAATTCCTTGGTGCCGCTTTCCATCACAATGTCGATGGCCTCGCGCCAATGGCTGTGACCCCAGCCGCGGCGGCGCGCTTCATATTCCTCGGGAAGATATTGGGCGTCGTAGATCAAGACATCCGCCCCGGCGGCTAGCTTGCGGACATTGGCGTCGAACACCGGATCACCCGGTTCGTTGTCGGTGGCGTAGACCAGGACACCATCTTTGGTTTCCAGGCGGAAGCCCATGCAGCCCTGGGGATGATTGAGCCACAAGGTCTGCACCACCATCTGGTCGAGCGAGAGGCGGCCCTCTTCGATTCCATAGAACTCGCGCTGGGCGCTCATGGCCGGCAATCCCACCGGGAAGAAAGGCGCTGACATTTGTTCCTCCAGGACGCGCCTCAGGCTGCGGGTGCGCGAGGAACAGTGAAACACAAAGCGGTTCGATTGCTCATACAGCGGGCGGAAAAATGGAAATCCCTGAATGTGGTCCCAATGGAAATGGGAGACGAAAACATGAGCGGAGAGGTCGCGGCCCGCGGCCTGTTGCGCGAGATGTTGGCCGAGGGCACGGAAGCCGGTACCGCAATCGAAAATGTAGCGGCTCTCGCCCAGTTCTACTTCCACGCAGGAGGTATTCCCTCCGTAGCGCATGTGGTCGCGATGAGGAGTTGGAGTCGATCCGCGCACGCCCCAGAACTTGATACGCATAGGCAACTCAGCGAATGCGGCTGATTTATCATCTTCCAACGTCGGCGGGAATCCGTCAATTCATAAGCAGGTTACCGGAGACATGCAACTGGTGAGCAGGCGATGGTTCCTTCGGACGAAAGCAACGGACTTCTCTATAATTGAGCACCCGCCAGTTCGCGCCGCTCGCAAGGGTGCGGCGCGGCGGGATCACAACATGCTACGTCCTGACTATAAGGAATTTGTCCGGTTGGCGCGGGAAGCCACGCTGGTGCCGGTGGTGAAATCCGTGATGGCAGACCTGCTGACCCCGGTCTCAGCCTTCCTGGCGCTGGCCGGCAATGAGCCGGATGCATTTCTGCTCGAATCCGTGGAGAAGGGCGAGCAGATCGGGCGCTATACCTTTCTGGGCGCGCGGCCTTACATGCAGGTGCGGGCGCGGGGCGGAGAAGTCGCGATCCGCCGCGGAAAGCGCGAGGAAAAGCGCAAAGGGAATGAAGTTGGGATTATCAAAGAGTTGCTGCGGGAACATCGCGCGGCGGTGGTGCCCGGTCTGCCGCCGTTCACGGCGGGCGCAGTGGGATACTTTGCGTACGACGTGGTGCGCCAACTGGAGAACATCGGAGAGCATGCCAGGGATGATTTTGCTCTGCCCGATTGCGTGCTCATGTTCTTTAACCGGCTGCTTGCCTTCGATCACCTGCGCCATCAAATTCACATCATCGCGGCCGCCGATGTGAGGCGGGAAAGCCCGCGGCGAGCCTATGATCGCGCGGTCGCGGACATTGCTGTTCTCGAACGAAAATTGGCGGCAGGCCTGGGGCCGGCGGTCTGGAAGAAAAATGGGACGCGCTCCAAGCCCAAACTCAAAGTTCATTCCGGCACCAGCCGCCAGCGCTACGTCCAGATGGTGGAGCGCGCCAAGGAATACATTGCGGCGGGCGACATTTTTCAGGTGGTGTTGTCCCAGCGGCTGGACTTTGTTCCTGAAGTCGCGCCCTTCGATATTTATCGTTCGCTGCGGGCGGTGAATCCTTCTCCCTATATGTATTTTCTGCGGATGGGGGAGACGCACGTGCTGGGATCGTCGCCGGAGATGCTGGTGCGCGTCACTGGCCGCAAGCTGGAGTACCGGCCGATTGCCGGGACGCATCCGCGAGGCCGCGATGAGGCAGAAGATCAGGCACTCGCCAGTAAGATGCTGGCCGATGAGAAAGAGCGCGCCGAACACGTGATGCTGGTAGACCTCGGGCGCAATGATCTGGGGCGGGTGAGCGAATATGGATCGGTGAAAGTGCGCGACCTGATGTACGTGGAGCGCTACTCGCACGTCATGCACATTGTCTCGGCGCTGGAGGGCAAACTGCGTGGGGATCTGGACGCGCTCGATGCCTTTGCGGCCTGCTTTCCTGCCGGCACGTTGAGCGGCGCGCCCAAGGTGCGGGCCATGCAGATCATCGAAGAACTGGAGCCGACGCGGCGTGGAGTTTATGGCGGATCGGTTCTCTATGCGGATTTCGCGGGAAACCTGGATTCCTGCATCGCCATCCGGACCATGCTGATGCAGGGCAAGAAGGCGTCTCTGCAGGCAGGCGCAGGCATCGTGGCCGATTCAGACCCTGAGAGTGAGTATCAGGAGTGCATGAACAAGGCTAAGGCCGTGCTGCGGGCGGTGGAGGCGGCGCGGGGCGCGAAGCCCTAGCGGATACGGACCGTCGAATCCCACCCTTGCTGAAACCAGACAGGGATGGGGCTCCCACTATTTTTTCTTTTGGCCGCTACAGGGCGAGGAAATTCTCCACCATTTTTTTGCCCTGATCGGTCAGCACGCTTTCGGGATGGAACTGCACGCCTTCGGTAGGAAACTTCTTGTGGCGCAGGCCCATGATGGTGCGGGTGCCGTCTTTTTCGGTGGTCCAGGCACTCACTTCCAGTTCCTCGGGCAGATCCTTTTCTTCGACAATCAGAGAGTGATAGCGCGTGGCGGTCATGGGCGAATGGAGTCCGCCAAAAATAGTGCGGCCATCGTGTTGCACCTGGCTGGTTTTGCCGTGCATGAGATGTGGCGCGCGGATGATGTTGCCTCCGAAAGCCGCGCCCAGGGCCTGATGGCCCAGGCATACGCCTAAGACTGGCACTTTGCCGGTGAAGTGGCGGATCAAGTCAATGCTGATGCCGGCTTCCTGCGGAGTGCACGGTCCGGGGGAAATTACGATGCGTTCCGGGCGCATGGCTTCGACTTCCGCCACGGTTATCTGATCGTTGCGGCGGACCTCCACTTTTGCACCTAGTTCTCCCAGATACTGCACCAGGTTGTAGGTGAAAGAGTCGTAGTTGTCCAGGACGAATACCATAGCGATGCCTTCCAGCTTATACCAAGGGCGGGGAGAAGCTCCATTCGGCTGCGCCCCCCCACCCTTTTCGCACAGAACGCGAAAAAGGATGGGGCACCCAACCGTGACGTCCAACGAGGAAGCGAGCCAAACGCGCGATTGATGGGTCGCAAAGAACGCGACCCTTCGCGCGGCTCGCCCAGAGCCTTTGCTGCGCAAAAGACGCTTGCTCAGGATGACAAAGCTATTTTCGGCGGGAGCGTGATCCGAAACTTTCGCTTACCACATTCAGATTCTCATCGAGCTCGACGGAGCAAGAGAGCGGAGCGCGTCCAGCGCGTGTGAAAGAGGCGAAGCGCAGGTCCTGAAAGCGAATGATGTAGCCTCCGGGCGGCGCGTCTAGGTGCTCGGTTTCAACGATGGGGTACTCTGCCCAATCGAGAAAAACTCTTCCCAGATAGGATTTCTTTGCGGCAAGGGTGGCGGGAGTCTCTTCGGGCTTGTAGTGAATTTGCATCGCGCTCTCGGGGTCAACGTCAGGAGTCAGAGAATCCACCCGCATGGAGGCGAAAAAATTCTGGGTCTCAGCTACTCCGTGCCATTGAAACGGATTCCAGATGAGCGGGTAGGCAGAGACGCGGATGGGGTCGGCGTCTTGGTACGTGCGCGACTGCATTTGGTTAATGGCGCGGCGGTGTTCGTAGTCGCGGACTCCCCACAGGCCGATTATGCCGATAAGCGCCACGGTGGCGGCGAGTTTTCCCTTTGGCCCTTTTTGCTTAGCGCCTACCTCTTCATTGATCAGCCCGAAAAGAGCAGGCAGCGCGAGCCCGGCAACTAACAACGCAAGAATAACTGGGTCCAGGATGAAAACGATGTCCCAGGAATACCATTTTTCCAGAAACGGCCAGAACGGACGTATGCCGTAGTTGTTGGTGAAGTCGAGCAGAATGTGGCTAAGGCCTGCGAGATAGGCGAATAAAAACAACAGGCCCCAGCGTGGAGGCAGATTAGGATCTTTCGTCTTGCGTCCCCGCAAACGCCAGACGACGTACATGAACTCAACCACCACCGCCGAAACCAGCGCTATGCCAAGGAAGGAATGGGTGAATCCGCGGTGATGGGCAAATCCGAAGACCGGATCTTTGAAATTGCCCAAGATATCGACGTCAGGCGCCTCGGCGGCGAGCGTCATGGTAGCCGTGGCCAGCGCGGTCTTGCGGTTGAAGCCGGCTCGTCCCAGGCATGCGCCGGTCAGGAAGTGGGTAATGGGTTCCAAAGGTCAGGTTCGGTGTCGTCCCTATAATATCGCGGCGCGCGCGCACTGCCTACGAGCCGCCGCCCATTCTGCCGATTAGCACGCCGGTCACGAAGACGAGCGCTCCGCCCAGCCCGACCTGCAAGGCTGCGGAAAAAGTGGGCGTGTCCATGTAGCGATGGCGAATCCAGGTGATGGTACCCAATTCCACAAGTACCACGAAAAACGCGACAGTCATAGCCACACTGAAGCTCGGGATCAGAAAGGGCAGGGTGTGGCCGACTCCACCCAGAGCGGTCATGGCGCCACAGATCACTCCGCGAACCCAGGGATGACCGCGTCCGGTCAGGCTGCCATCGTCGGAGAGGGCTTCGGCGAAACCCATGCTGATGCCAGCGCCGACGGAAGCCGCCATGCCGACCAGGAAAGCGTCCCAGCTTCTCTGCGTGGCGAAGGCGGCGGCAAACACCGGAGCCAGGGTGGAGACGGAACCGTCCATCAGTCCGGCGAGGCCGGGCTGCACGATCTGCAGCACGAAGAGGCGGCGGCGGGCGCGATCTTCGTCCTCCTTTACGCCGGGGCGGAACTCTTCGTCCTTCAGTTCTTGAGCGCGGGTCTCGTGTCCTCGCTCGACGGCGGCGAGGTCATCGAGCAGTTGCCGGATGCCGGCATCCTGAGCGCGCGCGGCCGACTTTTCATAAAACTGGCGAGTTTCGAACTCCATGGCGCTGGCCTGCTTGCGTACCGCATCGAGTCCGAGAGGTTTCACCAGCCATATGGGTTTGCGTTCCACAAAGCCCCTGACATCCTGGCGGCGTATCAGTGGAATGTGTTCCCCGAATTTCTGACGATGAAGCTCGATGAGGCGGCGGCGATGGCCGGATTCCTCTTCGCGCATGCCGTCAAACACGGCGGCGGAGGCGGGGAAGTCGTGGCGCAAGCCCTCCGCAAAGTCGGCATACACGCGCTCGTCTTCTTCCTCGAGAGAAATTGCCAGGGCCAGAATCTCCTGTTCGGAGAGTTGGTCAAATTTCTTCATGATGCCAGCAGTGTAAGAGAAAATGGCGGGAAATGTTAGAGGCTGGCGTCGCCGGCGGGATGTTTTCAGGGGTGCGGCACCAGGACGGTTAATGAATTGGGGAGCATGGTAATTTCGGCGGGCAGGGTGCCGAGGATTTCTCCGTCGGCCTCAAGGTAGACGGAAGAATCGCCCAGCGACTTACATTTCACGCTCGTGCTGTAGACGAGTTCAATGCCGTTGACCTGCCACCTGGCGCCGACCAGCCCGCGGACAATATAGCGGAGATACTCTAGCCGGCTGCGGGTATGGAAGAGCACTAGACGTAAATCGTTGCGGTCGAGAGAGGCGCCAGGGGCGAGTTCGCGCAACACTCCTCCGAAGTTGCGGATGCGCACGGCAAGCAGTTCCGAGACTTCCGTCTTTCGAGACTCGCCATCGCCGGCGGAAAATTCGGCCGCGAAGGTTTGCATATTGAGCGTGAGCCACAGCCAAGTCGCTTTGGCGTAATAGGCCAGCATGCCGAAGCGAACTTTGAGCGATGAATCCAATTCATGAAAGAGATGGGCATCCGCGCCCACGCCCAGGGTGACCGTGAAGTAGCGCGAACTGGGGGTTCCAGAAGGATCCCGATAATAAACGTGCCCCACGGCGATGCGTCGCGGCTGGGCGGTGAGAGCCGCACGGGCAGCGGCGACGGGCGTAAGCGGTATACCGAGATCGTGGGCCAAAGCGTTCGCGGTTCCGAGAGGGATAATGGCTAATGCAGTCTGGCTGCCTACCAGGCTCTGCAAAACGTCGTGCACGGTACCATCGCCGCCGCAGGCAAAGACCGTGTCGCACCCCTGGGCCATGGCTTCGCTCACTTGCTCCGCTGTGCCGGGAGAGGCTTGTGTTGGAGTCACGATGACCTCGATGCCCGCTTCCCGCAACACGGACGACGCGGCCTTTACATCGGCCAAGCGGCGGTTGTGACGGCTGCCAGAGAGCGGATTGTAGAGCAGAACAACTTTGCGCATGGCGATGGCTGAAGCTGGATTGTACTGGATGACAGAATCTGGAATCGCGTTATGAAGGGCACGGAGATGCTGCAATCCCCATTGCACGTTTTCGAGCTTTGCAATAAGCTAGCGGCAATTACCCGGGGATTTCATTCGTAGGCCGCAGTTTTCCATCCGATAAAACATTCAGGAGGGCAAGGATATGAGCTGCCGACTGTCTATTTTGCTCGCGCTGACTGTGCTGTGTCTGCCGTCGTTTGCTCAGGACCACATGGCTCACCCGGCACCGTCAAGGCCGGTGACGCTGGTGACGGGACTGGGGAATCTTCACCATCCGGTCTCTACCAAGAACGCTCAGGCGCAGCAGTTCTTCGACCAGGGTCTGCGTTTCATCTATGCGTTCAACCACGATGAGGCTGCGCGTTCCTTCCAGCACGCGGGCGAACTCGACCCCAAGCTGGCGATGGCATACTGGGGCGTGGCCGAGGCTGTGGGACCCAACTACAACGATCCCGCCAGCGCCGACCGTTTCAAGCAGGCGCACGAAGCGATTCAGAAGGCGGTGGACCTTTCGGCCAACGGTTCTCCGGTGGAACAGGCCTATATCCAGGCCATGGCGAAGCGTTTTCCCGCCGACCCCGGCGCTGATCTGCGCAAAGCGGCCGAGGATTACCACGACGCCATGCGAGAGGTGGTGAGGCAATTTCCCGATGATCTGGATGCGGCCACACTCTTTGCTGAGGCTGGGATGAATCTGCATCCCTGGGGCTTGTGGCATGCGGATGGAACGCCCGAAGCTGGAACTGAGGAGATCGTGGCAACGCTGGAGTCGGTCATTCGCCGCGATCCGAATCATCTGGGCGCGATTCACTACTACATCCACGCCGTGGAGGCCTCGCCCAACCCGGAACGCGCCCTGGCTGGAGCTAACAAGTTAGCGTCACTCGCGCCCGCGGCTGGGCACATCGTGCACATGCCCGCTCATATTTACATCCGTACCGGCGACTATGCAGCGGCGGTGAAGACCAACGAAGAAGCTGCGGCGGTGGACCGCGCTTACATGAAGGCCACCGGGGTGCAGGGCATCTACCCGATGATGTACTACAGCCACAACCTTCACTTCATCGCTATGTGCTCAGCGATGGATGGCAATTTTTTGGAGGCCAAGAAGAACGCGGACATGCTGGCCGCTCACGTCGGGCCGCATGTAAAAGAAATGCCGCCGCTCGAAGGGTTCATGACCATTCCCCTGGCAGTGGATATTCGTTTTCACCGCTGGGCGGACATTCTTAAGGCGCCGCAGCCTGATCCGTCCATGAAAACCACTACGGTCTTCTGGCACTTCGCGCGCGGCCTGGCTCTGGCGGGTACGGGGAAAATCGGCGATGCGGAAACCGAGCATGCGTTTTTGGAGGAGGCGGTCAAGAACACGCCTGACGGCGCGATTTTCCAGATGCCGGTCAACAATAAAACCAAAGACATCCTAACCATCGCGCGAGATGTGCTGGGCGCGAAGATTGATCTTGCGAAGAAAGACAATGCAGATGCCATCGCGCAATTACGCGAAGCGGTCGCTGTACAGGACACGCTGAAATATGGCGAGCCTCCTGACTGGTTTTTCCCGGTGCGCGAGTCGCTGGGCGCGGCTTTGCTCATGTCGGGCGACAACGGCGGTGCGGAAAAGGTTTTCCGCGAGGATTTGGAGCGCAACCCGCGCAATCCGCGGTCGCTGTGGGGATTGCAGCAGGCTTTGAAGAACCAGAATCGTGACTATGATGCAGGCTTCGTTGAGAACCAGTTCCGTGGTTCCTGGAAGGGAACACCACTGAAAGTGGAAGATTTGGTGTAACGCTGCGGGTTCGAGTCGTTTTGGAATTTCAAGGGCCTGTCGAGTCAGGGGGCGAAACGGCATAGAGCACGTGGGGAAATCCGCGCCATGACACTTCTTTGCACAGAGTCATGCCATTTTTCTCCGCTACCCGGCGAGACGGCCGGTTCTCCGGGCGTATGAGCGATATCAATCGACCCACTGGAAGCCTGGCAAATCCGTAATCGCGGCACGCCTGCGCTGCTTCCGTGGCTAGGCCTTGTCCCCATAGGTCGCGGCGCACGTGATATCCAATCTCCACTTGCTCGCTTTCGTCCACGAACTGGCGGATGAGGCCGCAGTCGCCAATCAGTTCACCGCTGGATTTCCAGGTCATCGCCCAAAGGCCAAAGCCGTCTTTTTCGTAACGGCGGCGATTGCGCTCGATCCAGGCCACAACCTCGGCTTGATCCAGCGGGGCGGGATAAAAGCGCATGGTCTGCGGATCGGAAAGAACCTGGGCCAGGGCATTCGCGTCATCCGGGCTGAAGTTCCGGAGCGCCAGACGCGCAGTCTCGATAACCGGGTCGGGTTCGCGCATATAATTTCTTTTCATTATGTCCTCTGCCGAAAAGAAAGTCGAAGCGCTTCGAGAAAAGATCCGGCACCACGAGTACCGGTACCACGTGCTCGATGACCCGGAGATTACTGACGCGGAGTTCGATGCGCTTTTTAATGAACTGAAGAAGCTGGAAGCCGAGCATCCGCAACTGGTGACACCCGATTCACCTACGCAGCGCGTAGGCGGAAAGCCGCGCGAAGGTTTCGTGAAGGCTGCGCACTCTTCGCCCATGCTTTCTCTGGACAATACTTACAGCGAGGACGAGCTGCGCAACTGGGAGCGGCGGGTGCACGAACTTAGCGGGCGCAATGACATTGACTACGTCTGCGAGCTGAAACTCGACGGCATGTCGCTGGCTCTGCGCTACCAGGACGGCAAGTTGGTGCGCGGCATCACCCGCGGCGACGGCACGACCGGGGAAGATGTCACCCTGAACGTGCGCACGGTACGATCGATACCGCTCTCCATCTCAAAAGAAAAGTTGAAGAAAGCGGGCATGACCGCAACGTTTGAAGTGCGCGGCGAGATGCTGATGCCGCTTGCCGCATTCAAAAAGATGAACCAGGAGCGCGAGCAGAAGAGTTTGCCGGTGTTCGCGAATCCGCGCAATGCCACTGCGGGAACCGTGCGCCAGCTTGATCCCAACATCACGGCGCAGCGCCGCCTGGAGTACTTTGCTTACATGTTGCTGGTGGATGGCCGAACGTATTTCGACCATCACTCGAAAACCTTGGCCGCTCTTGATGTGGCCGGCTTCAAGGTCAACCCGGAGCGGACCATCGCGAAGAACTTCGACGAAGTCTGGACATTCATCGCGCAGGAAGAAACCAAACGCGAGACGCTTCCTTACGAGATCGACGGCATCGTCGTCAAAGTGGACCGAACGGCGCTGCAAGAAGAACTCGGCTACACCGGCAAGGCGCCACGCTGGGCCATCGCTTACAAATATGCCGCGCGCGGTGGCATTACTCAGGTTGAAGACATCCTGGTGCAGGTTGGCCGGACGGGGAAACTCACGCCGGTGGCGGCGTTGACGCCGGTCCCCATTGGCGGCACGACCGTGAGCCGCGCCACGCTCCACAACATGGATGAGATCGAACGCCTGGGCGTGAAGATCGGAGACTGGGTGGAAGTGGAGCGCGGCGGCGACGTGATTCCGAAGGTGGTGCGCGTCATCGAGGACAAAGACCATCCGCGGGGGGATAAGCAGTTTCAAATGCCGGAGAAGTGCCCTGTTTGCGGCACCAAAGTTGTACGTACGGAAGGAGAAGTGGATTACCGCTGCGTCAACGCTAACTGTCCGGCCAAGCTAAGGGAGACTATCTTGCACTTCGCCTCGCGCGGAGTGATGAACATTGACGGCATGGGGGAGGCTCTGGTCGCGCAGTTGACTGACCGAGGCTTGGTGAAGAATGTCGCGGATATATATAAGCTGACGCAGGCTGATCTGCTGCGGCTCGAACGCATGGGTGAAAAGTCAGCGCAGAATGTGCTCGATGAAATCGAAGCTTCCAAAAAGCTGCCGCTGGAGCGGGTGATTTTTGGACTGGGCATTCGCATGGTCGGCGAGCGCACGGCGCAATTCCTGGCCGAACATTTTGGCTCGATGGACGCGCTTATCAACGCGAGTGAGGCTGAACTGGAACAAGTGAACGAAGTTGGACCGCGCATCGCGCAGAGCATTGCGGAATTTTTCCAGGAGCGCAAAAATCGTGAACTGGTAAAGCGCCTGCAAGAGGCTGGGCTGACTTTCAGCGGAAAAAAGAAAGAGCGCGGCACAAAACTTGCCGGCAAGACTTTTGTTCTGACCGGCACGCTTGCGCAATTCACTCGCGACCAAGCCAAGAAGATGATTGAGGATGCAGGCGGCCGCGTCTCCGGTTCGGTCAGCAAGAAAACCGACTACGTGGTGGCCGGATCGGACGCAGGTTCCAAGCTGGAGAAGGCCAGGGAATTGGGCGTCAGCGTCATCAGCGAGGATGGGATGGAGGAGCTTCTCCGCTGAAGGGCTAACGGGGTGTTGTTTTCGGAACGCGCCAAAAAGCCACGAACCACGAAGGGCACGAAGGAACACGAAGGAACCCCTAAGAGAACCTCGTGTACCTTCGCGCCTTTCGTGGTTAACGTTTCGGCATCGAATTTGAGCTGCTATATTTTGTGATGTAAAGTCAAACGATGAAGCCAGCGGCCCTCTTCCTCCTGCTTGGACTTGTATCTGCATGTTCTCCAGTCAACGCCCAAACTGTCGCGCCTGCCGACAAGGAGACGCCCAGCGTAACCTCGCGGGCATCGGGCCTGCAAAAGCATGACGGATTCATCCCTTATTACTGGGACGAGAAGAAGGGCGCCGTGCTCTTCGAACTCTCGTCGGCGGCGCTGAAGCGGGAGTTTCTCTACTTCAGCGGCATGGGGAGCGGCATCGGGTCTCCCGAACTGTTTGCCGACCGCAGTTCTTTTGGAGACGAGGCGCTCTGCCGTTTCCGGCGGGTTGGGATGCGCGTTTTGGTGATTGAAGAGAACAGCGGGTTTCGCTCGACCCATGGCAGCCCGGAGCTGGCGCAGTCTGTGGACTCGAGTTTCCCGACTTCAGTGGTGGCTGCGCTTCCCATCGAAGCCGAGCAAGACGGAACGGTGCTGGTGAATGCCAACGGTTTGCTGATTCGTGACGCATTTGATCTCATCTCGCAAATGCGCCAGCCCACGCAGGTGGCGGGAGGCGCGATGGTGCGCGGGCAAGCGGCAAACGTTAATTGGCGATTGGACGAGAACCGCAGCGTGGTGGATCTGGACCATAGCGGCAGCTTCCCGCTGAATACCGAAGTGGAAGCCTTGCTCACGTTTGCAACCGAATCGGAAAGTAATTTTAACCAGCCCGATTCGCACAGTTTGAGTGTTCGAGAACACCATTCCTTTGTGGCTTTACCTGAGCCAGGTTATGAAACTCGCGAGCAAGACCCACGGGTGGGTTTCGGTAGCCTGGATTTTGCGGATTTTTCCCAGCCTTTTGACCAGCCGCTGATGCGGCATCTGGTAGCTCGCTGGCGCCTGCAGAAGAAAGATCCGAGCGCTCCACTAAGCGAGCCGGTAAAGCCGATCGTCTTCTATCTCGACCGGGCGATTCCGGAGCCCATGCGATCCGCCGCCCGGCGCGGCATTCTGTGGTGGAACGTGGCCTTCGAAAAGGCCGGTTTTAAAGACGCGATTCATGTTGAGGATTTGCCCGAGGGCGCGAATCCCATGGATGTTCGTTATTCGACGGTGCAGTGGACCAACCGGTCGGGGCGCGGGTGGTCTGTCGGTCAAACCCAGGCGGATCTGCGCACGGGAGAGCTTCTTCATGCCGTGGTGCAACTCGATTCGCACCGCATGCGCACCATGAATAATTATTGGGAGTCGTTGATTCCGTCGGGCCGCAGCGCCGAGGAACCCTCGCTCGATACCTTTGCCGCGCTCGACAATCTCGATCCGCAACTGACTGGTGAACAGGTGATGCTGAACCGTATTGCAGCGCTCACTTGCCACGAAATCGGCCACGCCTTGGGCCTGCCGCACAACTTCGTAGCCAGCACGTATGGCCGCGGTTCGGTGATGGACTACTTCGCGCCACGGGTCAAAATCCGCGCCGACGGGTCTGCTGACCTCTCCGATGCGTACATGCAGGAGCTCGGCAGCTATGACCGTTTTGTCATCGAGTGGGGCTACAGCGAGGGCAAGCCTGCGAGTTCTCAACCAGGCGAGGCGGAGGAAAGGAATCGTCTTAATGCAATCGTAAAGGATGCAGTCTCTCAGGGCATCGTTTGGGGAAACTACGATGATCCGCGCTGGAATGCCTATGATGACGGGCCCGATCCAGTTACTTGGCTGAAAGAAGTTTGGCCGGTGCGAGACGCGCTGCTCGCGCACTATGGCCCGCAGATGTTGCGAGCGGGCGAACCAAATTCACTGCTGGCTTCGCGATTTCCGCTGATCTACCTATTTCACCGTTATGCACTGGCGGCGGCAATCAAAGTCATTGGAAGCGCGACGGTGCCGTTGTCGCTGGCCGGCGATGGGCAAAAGCCGGTCAACATTTGGCCGGTGATCAGCCAGAGAGAAGCATTGCGGCTCGTGCTGCAGGCGCTCAATCCTTCCGAACTCGCAATTGCACCCGCCCTGTGGAGCGCACTTGCTCCGACCGAGAACCGTGGCCGGGACCCGGAAGGTTTTCTGTCGTCAGCGGGATATCTGTTTAGTCCGCAAGATGGTGCGCGAGCCGTCGCCGAAGTTGTGGTGGGAGGGTTGTTTGATGCGCAGCGCATGGAGAGGCTGGCGGTGATAGCAGACCAAGAAGCTGGTGCGCCCTCCCCGGATGCGGTGATTTCCGCCGTGGTGCGCGCGGGTTTTTCCGCTGAGATAAAGACTCAGGCCGAGAAGGATCTAGCGGGGGTGGTGCAGTCGGAAATTGCGGAGCGTCTGATGATTCTGGCGTCCGATCCCGACGCCACGCCGGAAGTGCGGGCCGCGGCGCTGGTGGGCGTGAACAACGTGAACCATGTGCTGGGATCTGCGCCGCAGAGCGCGATGGCGCGCCGCCTCAAACATGAGATCGCACTTTACCTGCAGAACCCGCAGGAGAATACTCCCAAGCTGAAGTCGTCGGGGGCGCCGGTGGGACCACCAGTATAGTTTTGGAGAGAACCATGACCCTGGACGCCGAAAAACAAGCCGCTGCTAAAGCCAGCATGCACTTCGTGAAGGACGGAAACATCGTAGGTTTGGGGAGTGGGTCGACGGCTGCGTATGCGGTGCGCTTTCTTGCCGACCGGGTTCGAGCGGGACTCAAAGTTCGCGGCATCCCTACTTCAAATGAAACTCAGGGACTGGCCGCCAGCCTGGGGATTCCGTTGTCCACCCTGGATGAATTCCAGAGCATTGACGTGACCATTGACGGCGCCGACGAAATTGATCCTCAACTCCAGATCATCAAGGGCGGAGGCGCCGCTTTCCTGCGGGAAAAAATAGTGGCGTCAGCCTCGCGGCAACTGGTGATCGTCGCCGACTCCAGCAAACTGGTGGCGGTTCTCGGCAAGGTTCCTCTGCCGGTGGAAGTGATTCCCTTTGCGCAGGCTCTGGTGGCCAAGGAAATCGCAGCGCTTGGCGCCACCGTCAGCATTCGCCGGGATGCGGCGGGAAAAATGCTGACCACCGACGAAGGCCACCATATTTTGGATTGCCGCTTTGGCAGAATCTCTGACGCACCCGCTCTGGCCCGCTCGCTCGAAGAAATTCCTGGCGTAGTCGAGCATGGGCTGTTCATCCACATGGCGAGTGTGGTGCTGGTGGGCAGAGATTCTGGGGTAGAAGAGTTGCGGGCGCCGCGGGCGTGACACGAGAAGCGGATTCCTCCCGCCGGTCGGAATGACAAGTGCATATTGAAAACGACAAGTCCTTGGGCCTTCTGGACGAGTAGGCGGATCTAAACGCGCAAATCTACAACCGTGGCTCCCCCGCCGCCTTCCTGCTGTGGAGGTTCCGCGACTGTCGCTACTTGCGGATGTTTCTGCAAATACTGGCGCAGAGCTTTGCGCAGGATTCCCATGCCGCTGCCATGGACGACTCGAACCCGTGGCAAACCCGCCAGGAATGCCCGGTCCAGGAACTTCTCTACTTCGCGCGTGGCCTCTTCGACGGTGCGGCCAATCACATTGATTTCCGAAGGCACATTCTGGTCTTCAGTCTGGAGAGACACCGAAATGCCGCGAGCGCGGGCGGCCTTTACCGGAGAGTCGGCGGCGCGTGATATCACCTCGGCGATGTCATCCCGCGCGATTTTCATTTTCATCGCGCCGACGGCGACTTCAAAATGGTTGTCGTCCAGCTTTCGCGAAACCAAAGCGGGACGGCCCACCGATTTCAGTTTGACCGTGTCTCCCTCGGAAACATGCTTCACGACTTGCGGTTGAGCATGGGGATCGCCCTGGTCCGCGCCAGTACTGTGGGCTACGATCGTCGAATCAAACTGTTCGCGAAATTCCCGCCGCAGCTGGCTGATGCGGCGTTCGGCATCTTTGGAGAGCTTCTGCGCCGCCGCCCGGTCCTGCACGGCATTTACCGCTTCGCGAGCGTGATATTCAAAATCCCGCAGCAGGCTATCCAGCTTCTTTTCCATTTCTCTTATCTTGGCTTGCTGCTCTTTCTTTCCTTCCGCGGCCAGTGTGGCTTTTTCCCGTTCCAGATCCTCTTCGCGCGAACGCAACCGAAAACGTTGGGATTCGGCTTCCCGGAGTTCGACATGAAGCCGGTCCAGAAACTGGCCGACATCCTTGGTCTGGGTTCCGAGGCGGGAACGGGCCGATTCGATGATCACCGAGTTCAGCCCGAGCCGCTGGGCGATATTGATTCCAGCGGAAGCTCCCGGCACGCCGATTTTTAGCTCATAGGTGGGCTGCAGCGTTGCCTCGTTGAATCCAACCGAGGCGTTAATCACCCCAGCGGAATTTGCCGCGAACACCTTAAGCGAAGTGTGATGGGTGGAAATAATCGCAAGGCAGCCGATGCTCCGAAAATGCTCGGCGATCGCAACCGCCAGGGCCGCGCCTTCTTCGGGATCGGTTGCCGAACCCAGTTCATCCAGCAGAACCAGAGACCGCGCGGTCGCGGTGCGCGAGATGAAATCAATGTTGGTCACGTGAGCGGAGAAGGTTGAGAGATTTTGCTCAATCGACTGGTAGTCGCCGATGTCCGCCAGAACCCCGTCGAACACCGGTATCTCCGCGCGGTCGGCAGGAACGGGCATGCCCGACTGCGCCATGAGCGCCAGCAGCCCGGCCGTCTTCAGGGCAACGGTTTTGCCCCCAGTGTTGGGGCCAGTAATAATGAGCTGGCGCCGTTCTCCGTCGAGCTCAAGGCTGATGGGGACGACGGTCCCACCTTTTGCCCTGAAATTCTGTTCCAGCAGGGGATGGCGGGCATTCAGCAAGACGAATGTATTCTTTCTGCCGGTGTGAACCTGAACTGGAATGCAGGAATAGGCTTCGGCAAATCTTGCTTTGGCAAACTGCAATTCCAGCTCGGACAGAGTTTCGACCGCGGCAGCAATTGCATCCGCATGCTCGCCGATCCGCCGGGTCATTTCTAAAAGGATGCGATGAATCTCCGCCTGCTCTTCATCGAGCAGTCGTACAAGCTCATTGTTCTGTTCAATGGTTTCCAGCGGTTCAACAAAAACCGTTTGCCCGCTGGAACTGGCGCCATGAACCACCCCCTGCACCCGCCGCTTCTGCTCGATTTTCACCGGAATCACAAAGCGCTCGCCACGAATGGTGATGAGTTCATCCTGCGCGGTGCCGCCTTCGGCCAAGCGGCGCAGATATCCCTGCAGCGATTGTTGAATGAGCCGCCGCTGCTTCTCCATTTCGCGACGGATGCGCGCCAGTCCCGGAGACGCGCGGTCGTCCAGGGTGCCGTCGGGAAGAATCTTGTTGCGAAACGAGCGCAAAAAGTCGCCAAAGTCACCTATGCCCGCCGAAAGTTCAGCGACCGCCTTCCACTCCGCTTTCATGGCCGCCGGAGGACTGAACGAAATTCCCCTCCACTCCGCGGCCCGGTCCACAACCTGGATCACGTCCCGAATTTCGGTGGTCTCTAGAGTTGCACCGCCAATGCGCGACTTCTCGACCAACTTGTTGATACCCAGCAAGCCACTAAAATCGAAGTGCCCGCCCACGCGGCGGAACTCCCGGATTTCGCTGGTGAGCTGCTGTTGATGTTCAATCCAGTCCCGGTCGGTGGATGGGGCGAGGGATCCGATCCGTGCCTGTCCCAGCGGCGAGGACGCGTAGCCGCGCAGCACTTCGCGCATGCTCTCAAACTCCAAAACGCGGCCGCTGGTGTGGGGAAGAGAAGCAGGAGACATGAGTCTTCATGTTACAGGATTGGCTGCTCTGCTAGAATCAGCCTGACCGCACCATGGCTTTCCCGATCACACGACTTCGCCGCCTGCGCCGGAACGAGCAGCTACGCTCGCTGGTGCGAGAGACCCGGCTCACTCCGGAAGCCTTCGTTTATCCGCTGTTCGTATGTCCTGGAGAAGGAGTGCGCAAGGAAGTGCGCTCCATGCCAGGGGTGTTCAATCTTTCGGTAGATGAGGCCGTAAAGGAAGCGCGCGAGACTTACTCGCTGGGCGTGCCTGCGGTCATTCTGTTTGGATTGCCCGCCCGGAAAGACGAAGTGGCGACCGGTGCGTGGTCAGAGGACGGGATTGTGCAGCAGGCCGCGCGGGCCATCAAGCGCGAAGTTCCGAATCTGCTTCTGATCGGCGATGTGTGTTTGTGCGAGTACATGTCGCACGGCCATTGCGGGATTGTGAAGGCGTCGCCGCAATCGCTGGGCGCGGCGGTGGCGGCTCCCCCGGCGACTCTGAGTTACGAGATTGTTAACGATGCGACTCTGGAGTTGTTGGCGCGCACCTCGATTTCGCTGGCTCGCGCCGGTGTTGACATCATCGCCCCCTCCGACATGATGGATGGACGGGTCGCCGCCATTCGCAAGGGCTTGGACGAAGCTGGCCTGAGCGACACGCCGATTCTTTCCTACGCCGCCAAGTTTGCCTCGGCTTTTTATGGGCCATTTCGCGACGCTGCGGATTCGGCCCCGCAATTCGGCGACCGCCGCTCCTATCAGATGGATGGCGCGAACTTGCGCGAGGCCATGCGCGAGATTGCCGCTGACGTTGAAGAGGGCGCGGACATGATTATGGTCAAGCCCGCCATGCCGTATCTCGACGTCATCGCTGCCGCGCGTGAGCGCTTCGAGTTACCGCTGGCGGCGTATCAAGTGTCGGGCGAGTACGCCATGATTCAGGCGGCTGCCGCGAATAATTGGATCGACCGGGAGCGCGTCATGATGGAATCGCTGATCTCGATCCGCCGCGCCGGCGCCAGCTTGATTCTCACCTACTTCGCCAAAGATGCCGCCCGGCTGTTGAGTTAGACGGATCTGCCAAAGGCCACGTACATTGAATATCCTTTTGAGTGCAGTCGAAGCTCGCGTGCTGGGGGCGTTGATTGAAAAAGACATCACCACCCCGGACTACTACCCGCTCTCGTTGAATGCGCTGGTTAACGCGTGCAACCAAAAAAATAATCGCGAACCGGTGATGAATCTGGACCAAGACGTGGTCGATCACGCGTTAAGCACTCTGCAGGAAAAGCGCCTCGCCGGACCGACCAGCAGCGCTGATAGCCGGGTAACCAAATACGAGCATCGCTCCCAGGAAGTGTTCAACTTTACCCGTGCGGAGACTGCTATTTTTTGCGTGCTCTTGCTGCGCGGTCCCCAAACTCCGGGCGAACTGCGGGGCCGTACCGAGCGCATGCATCGCTTTGAACACTTGGACGAGGTGCAATCCACCTTGCAGCGCCTGATACAGCGCGAGCCTCCGCTGGTCACGATGCTTGCCCGGCAGCCCGGCACCAAGGAATCCCGCTACGCGCATCTGCTTTGCGGCGAGGTGGCCGATGCAGTGATGGCGTGGACGCCCGCGTCTTTTTCGCCCAACGCTGACGATCCGGATCGATTGCAGCGCTTAGAGGTGGAAGTCGCAGATCTCCGCAAGGAGACGGCTGACCTTCAGCAGCAGTTCGCAAGCTTCCGCAAACAATTCGAGTAAGCTTTTTGATCGTGTCGGGCCGCCCACAACGTGTACGGCATGCCACGGTCAGGATCCATCCTTCGCCCGCTAACCCCTGTAAATCCAGCCTCTCTAGGATGGCTGCCGCGATGCTCCTACGTCTCCGACTGGTGAAACCAGTACAGGAGATCAATATGGCGCACTTCACGCAACTTAATTTGCAAGGAAATTCAGGCAGCAAGCCCGGACCGAATCCTGGCTTCCCTGGTGGACCCGGCGGGAAAACACCTCCGAGCAAGCCACCGAAAAAACAACACGGCACGGCGAAAATGGTAGCCATCGCTGGCTCGCTGGCCGCCGCAGCGCTGGTTACTACCCTCACCCTGGGAACCAACGGTTGCTCCAAGAGCAACAAGACGGCAATTTCAGCGCCTTCATCGCCGATGGCTTCTATCCCGCAGACTACGCCAGTAACGGCGCCAATCGCCGCACCCACCGTGGCCGCGGCTCCGAAGCTCGTGAAAAAAACCTCTCGTCAACGCACATTCACCACTTACAAGAACGCCGACTACGGGATTTCCTTCCGTTATCCAAAAACTTACAGGCTGATGAAGGACGACAAGGCTAACCTGGAGTGGGCCGGCCTGGGTCCGGTGGAAATGAACTTCGTCCAGCCGGGAGGCGCCACTCTGGCTGCGGTTCGGTTGCCCGATGGCATGTATCCAGAGACGGATTTTGCTTCCGCTTTCTTCACGGTTGCGGTGAACTCAAAGTTGACCGCGAAAGACTGTGAGCAGTTCGCGTTCGAAGACGGGAAGCACGCGGCAGCCGGGGTCTCCGAGGATGACATGGATCTGGCGCGGCCGGTCGATCCCACAAAAGTGAAGACGGGCGCGGCCGAATACACGGAAGCGGAAAGTACGGGCGGAGAATCCATGAAGCACGCGGATGCCAAGTATTATCACGTCTTCCAGAACGGGGCCTGCTACGAATTTGCGCTGGGCCTCGAAACGAAAGACGGCAAGGAGGGCATCAAGCCGGTGGACAGCAACGCGGTATTCGGCAAATTGAACTGGATACTCTCGACGGTGAAGATTGAAACCGCGGGAGTTCCAGCAAAGACCGCTCCGGCTGTAGCCGCTATGCCGGATGCTGTTCCAGCAGTTACTGCACCCCTGGTAACTGCTCCTTCGAGCACGGTCACCGCGCCGCCAGCGCCCATCACTACGACCGCAGCGGTGGACGGGGGTAAGAACTAACTTGATAAGAGATCGTCCCCGAGAGGCCAGGCCATGCGGTTTACCAGCGTGGCCTGTTTCTCGTGCGAGAGCTACTTGGAGTTCGTCGCCGCGCTAGCCTCGATCTTTTCGAACACCTCTTCCGCGCGTGCCAGCGCTTCCTGCACATTCGCGCAGATGTTCTCACGTCCGACTACATCTTCAAATTCCGCTTGGTGGATCGCCTGCGCAGGTTGCTCGCGGGCGCCGCAGAGAATCAGGGTGCGGCCGGTGGCGTGAAGTTGTCGAGCGATTTCCTCCAGGGCAAATAGCCCGGTCGCGTCAATGGCAGTCATGTTGCGCAAGCGAATGAGCACGATCGGCGGCAGTTCGTGCATTCTCTCCGTAACCGCGTTTATCTTATCCGTTGCTCCGAACAGAAAGGGACCATGAATCCGAAAGATGGTCGCGTAATAGGGGATGTCCTTATCTTGCAGAATGTGCATCCGCCCGTCCTCGACGTAGTCATCGGTCACCTGGGAAACAGTTGTCGTGTCGGACACCCGGGCGATGAAAAGGAGCGCCGCCAGAATCATGCCGGCCTCGACCGCCACGGTCAGATCGGCGAAAACGGTAAGCAGGAAAGTAACCAGCCAGACGCTGATATCGGTCTTGGTCAGCTTAAGAAGTTGGGGAATCTCGCGCCACTCGCCCATGTTGTAAGAGACGATCATGAGGATTCCAGCGAGCGCGGCCATGGGGATATAGCTCGCCAGGGGCGCGGCGAAAAGCAGGATACATAAAAGAGTGAGGGCGTGAATCATGCCCGCCACCGGCGACTGCGCGCCGGCGCGAATATTGGTCGCGGTTCTTGCGATCGCGCCCGTCGCCGGCAATCCGCCAAACATCGGTGAAAAGATATTGGCTATGCCTTGTCCGATGAGTTCAACGTTGGGATTGTGCCGGTCATTGCTCATGCGGTCTGAGACTACCGCCGACATCAGCGACTCGATCGCACCGAGCATGGCCACCGTGAACGCAGGCCCGAGCAACCCGTGAACCAATCGCGCGTGCCAGGTGGGAATTACCAGGTGGGGGAGTCCGCTGGGAATTCCTCCGAAACGAGTGCCGATGGTTTCGACTGGAAGCTTGAGAAAATAGGCTGCCAGAGTCGCTCCCAACATGGCGACGATCGGGCCGGGAATGCGTCCGGAGAGGGCTCGGCATATCAACATCACTGCCACTGTGCCTGCTGCAAGCGCCGTAGCTTGGGGCGACCACGTAGGGGAAGACGCGGCAATAGCCTTCATGCGGAGCCAGAATTCGCCAGGCACTTTGTCGAGATGCAGGCCAAAAAAATCCTTGATCTGTGTGCTGGCGATGAGTACCGCAATCCCATTGGTAAAACCAAGCACGACCGGCCGCGGGATGAACTTCACCGCCGATCCCATGCCGGTAACGCCCAGCACCACGAGCAGAACTCCGGCCATCATGGTGCACATGAAGAGGCCGTCGATCCCGTGCACGGCGATGATGCCGGCTACCACGACCACGAACGCTCCGGTGGGCCCGCCAATCTGAGTTTTCGATCCCCCCAGCGCCGAAACCAGGAAGCCGGTAACCATTGCGCAGTAAATGCCGGCCTGCGGCGTTAGGCCAGAAGCGATCGCGAACGCCATCGCCAAGGGCAGCGCCACCAGACCAACCGTTATTCCAGCGATCACGTCGCGCAGAAATTTCTGGGCAGTGTATTCGCGCAGACAGAGAACAGATTTAGGCAGCCAACGGTCATCGAAAGGAACAGAGAAAGCAAACCCCATGATGCCAGTATGACAGGGCGGCTGCCTTCCGTGTGTAGAGTGAGCCTCACACGAAGGTGTAGATGAAGGTTCATGGGACTCAACCCTGAAGAGAATCTGGGTTGCCCGAATCTAGCCGGCCTGCGGCGAGGACTTCTATTCGGGAATCGAGTTGAGGAACCCGCCCATTGCAGCCGCCAACTCCTCCGATTGCCGGTTGAGCAGCAAGGAGACACCCTTCAAGTCGCTGATACTCTGGCTGAGGGAGGTGACCAAGCGTGACGTCGACTCGGCGGTGGACCGCACCGCGCCGATTTCGTGATTAATTTCCTGAGTAGCGCTGGCAGTTTGCTGGGAGAGTTTCTTGACCTCCGCCGCTACCACAGCGAATCCACGCCCGGCATCGCCTGCGTGCGCCGCTTCAATCGCGGCATTCAGCGACAGAAGATTAGTCCGGTCGGCGATATTGGAGATTAAGTCCACCACGCCGCCGATTTTCTGCGAGGCTTCGTTCAATCCCGCCACCGCATGCTGAAGATGCTGATCCTGTCTGCGCTCGGCACCTTTGCTCCGTGAGGGTTCCGCAGAGCCTTGCGCCTTGCCATTGCCGGAGGTGCCTGCAATTTCAGCCAGGGTTTGGGCCGTGACGTTCATGCGTTTCGCCGTAGAACTCAAACCGGAGACGACGTTGGTGACGGTCTGAGTCATGGCCCGCCGTCCGTCTTCCACTTTTACCAGCTCGTCATGGTCCATGGAAAGCTGTTGGGTGGCGTCGTTGATCTGTTGCGACGCCCGCCCGAACGAACCCCGCATCCCGCGCAAAAGCACGCGGCGGTAAAATTTTTTCCGGGCGGCGTGCTCCAGCGCAGCTCCGGCTTCGCGCAGAAACCCATCTGTCATGTCCAGCAAATGATTGATGGCGCGGAAAGCCCTCGCCAAATCTCCCGCCTCGGGGCAGTGAAGAAGCCGTGGTTCGAGATCCCCGTCCGCGGCCTGCTCGCAAACAGTGGCGATCTTCTCCAGCAGTTCCCGGTAGAGGGCGACCTCTTGACCCGCGGCCGCGGTTTCGAGAGGGTCCATTTCCTGGATAAGGTTTTGGGTGACAAGGTCTGGTTTGGCGAAAGCCAGAGCTCGCCAGACGCGGCTCAGCATCCCCGGGGAATCGCCGGTTACAGAGGCAGCCATTCCTGCGCTCCACAGCTAAACTGAGAATATGAATTCTTCATAAGCCATGTTCCTCTCGGCGATCATGCGCAACAGCATTTGCCCAGCCGCCTCCATGCCTTTCCGCCAGTCGGCGTGCCGCCGTTCTTCCGCTAATATCTGGGCGTAGATTCCCTCGAACAGTTGGACCTGGTGCCGCTCCGGCAGTCGCCGGCTGGAGTGATAGCCGATGATCTGTTTAGCGTCGTTAAAAGTCGGAGTGACATGGGCAAACACCCAATAGTGATCGCCGTTCTTAGCCATGTTCTTCACGTAGGCAAAGATTTCGTGGCCTTGTTCGACGGTGTCCCACAACAGCTTAAAAACGCACCGCGGCATGTCGGGATGACGAATGATGTTGTGCGGCTGGCCCAGGAGCTCTTCTTCCCTATAGCCGGCAACCTCCAGGAAGGTCTGATTGGCGTAGGTGATTACACCCTTGCGGTCGGTTTTGCTGACGATGATGTCGTTCTGACTGAAGGTCTGTTCCCGCCCTGTCGGTTGCACGGTGTACACCTTCACGCGTTGCTCTCCAATATCCTTCATCGGCAAGGAGCGTGAAATCTTCAATGCGAGGTTGCATGGCGATCCCCGGGTTACCGTGCCAGCGCGGGACCGGCCACTTCTTCCGGTTTCCAGCCTTGCTCCCGTAGATGCCGGATGCTGAGTGCATCATGACGTTTGGCCAGCCGCACCCCCAGTTCGCAAACCAGATCACAGTGGTAAAAGGCGGGCGGAGTCCATCCCAGGGCCCGATACAAAAGCAATTGCCGGGCGGTGGATTTCAGCAGATCGGCGCCCCGGACAACCTCGCTAATACGCATGGCAGCGTCATCTGCGACGACCGCAAGTTGGTAGGCGGGCACGTCGTCACGGCGCCAGACCACGAAATCCCCGAAGTCGCGGCCGGCCATAAAACGCTGTGGTCCCAGATGCAGGTCTGAAAACCTCGACTCCTCGCCATCCGGAACGCGGAAGCGCCAGTTCAGCCCGGCGGGCGCCTCAAACTCCTTGGCGTCGGCTCGTGAGCGACAGCGTCCGGGATAGATGGGTTCGTCGTCGGAGTCATGGGGCGCGCCGGCAACTTCCAACAGATCCTTGCGCGAGCAAGTGCACGGATAAATGAATCCACTATCACGCAGCTTGCGCCATGCCGCCAGATAATGCTCGCGTCTCTCGCTCTGCGAATAGGGCGGGCATGGACCACCGCAATCCGGCCCCTCGGTCCAGCGGATGCCCAGCCAGCGCAAATCCTCGTACATGGCGTGGACGAACTCTTCCCGGCAGCGCTGGGGATCTAAATCTTCATTGCGCAGAATGAGCGTGCCGTTGTGTTCCGCGGCTCGCCGCGCAGCCGTCCAGAAGGTACGAGCGTGCCCACGATGCAGCAGTCCGGTTGGGGACGGGGCCAGCCGCCCGCGGTATTCGCTGCTGGAAGGAACGCAGGTCACAAGAGAAAGTTTAGCCAAGCTCGCCGGGACGTCGAATGCTCTCTCTACTTGGCCGCGGCAAAAGTTGTCCAAGCCCCCGAGTCCATATCGCGCAGCAGATCCTTCTGCCCAATGAATTCAGGATGCGCCTGCAGTTGCTCCGCGGCGTGAAAGCTCTTGCTGCAGGCATGCCCTGCCGCGGCAGTAAATTCCATGCGCACCGCCATGGCCGCATCGGTCGCTTTATTCTGCACCGCGCCGGCAATCCCGAAGGGGGGCTGCCAGGTGGACATCCCGCGCGGCGAAAGATCAACGTGGCCACAGAGGGTGCGCTCGCTGGGTTCGGTCTTTTTGTCGAAGCTGTCGTAGTGGTCGGCCAGGAACGCTTGCGCCGCGGCTACGTCAATCTTTCCCTTGTTCTCAGCCATCAACTGATCCCAGCGCGCGTGGCGCGCGTTGGCGCTCGAGCCCATGTCGTGCATGTCAAAATCGGTTTCCTCGCGCGCCAGTTTCTGGTTGATGGGGAAGTTCGATCCCACGAAATAGCCGTCGGTCTTCCGCTCCAGAGTCACGTTCTTAAGCCCGAGTTCCAGGCTGGCGATTTCGTTGTGCTTAGTGTCCCCCACCAGCCAGTCGTTGGCGTAGCCGCCGTTGTTGCCTTCTTTCATGATGCGGGCAAAGTCGTCGATCGAGGCCGCGTACTGCATGGCCTTGCGGGCGCGCACGAATTCGGGAATCCCGGCCGGATCGTAACCGGAAAATTCGCTGATGGTCGTTTCTGTAATGATGATGCCCGCCGAGTTGACTCCAAAGTCGTCCCCGCTATGGATAAGTCCCGGAAACCCATCCATCAGGATGCGCTCGCCCTTGGCGGGAACAATGTCGAAGATGATGGTCCAGCGCTCCCCATCCATGTAAAAAGTCCAGTCATTGTGCGCGATCACGATTTTGCCGTCGTGGGTGTAGCTTCCGGTGGCCACAAAGGCGCTGCAATGGTCCGGAGCCGTGACCGATGGTGGCGACTGAACGCCATGCTGTTTGTCGTACTGCTTTACGTAGTAAGACCACTCGGGAAACGCATTTAAGGCGACCACGTCCCAGATGTCCAGCTTTACGCCATGGGCAGTCGCGCCATCGGCGATGCCCTGCAATTCCTCGCGATATTCCTGCTCAATGTGCGGCCACATCATGTTCCGCGCCGCAGCGCGAAAAAATTGCCAGTCTTTCTTGTTGTCGCGCGTCTGTTCGAAGATCGTGACCTTGAGCGCATCTTCAATCTCGGGAGCGAGCAGATAGCCGTGCTGAAACCCGATCTGCGCCGGCGTCCCTTGCAGGTGCACGAAGGTCCATCCGTTCAGCTGCGGACGGCGGAAGGCATTTTTCAGGCGGGCATCGGGACTCGGTGCCGGTCCTGGAGCTTCGGCGAGCGAGCCCAATCCAGTTGCAAGCAAAAAAACGCTGAGCAGGACGAAAACCAGGGCAGGGATACGGCGCATGGAACCTCCACGTACGCAAAATGGTACCAGAAGTCCAATGCGCGGGCGGAAGATTCCAGGGGCAGGACGGCGAGAATGCGCTGTGGGCGCCGTGATTCTTTCAGCTTTTCTTGGAAGTTACCGCAAAGAACCCGGCTGCCTCCTGCTCCACATTCTTGCTGCCGCACTTCGGACAGACAATCTTTTCGGCGTCGTGCTCGGTGAGAGTGAGCACCTGCTCAAACTCTTTGTGGCAGTCCTGGCAAACGTATTCATAGACTGGCATAGCCACCTCCCACTTTACATCGGCTCGTGAGGCGTAGTTTGCGGGAGCTGGGCATCCCTGGCTGACCGAAGCCACAGGTTTCCCCGCTCCCGCATCGACGCGACAAGCCAGCCAAAACATAATCCAGGTTTCGGAACTCGACAGTGATTGGAATCACTAAAGGGAGGATGAATCCGCTGCCGAGTGCGAGTACTGCGGGAACATCCGGGAAAAGATCAACCGGCCGCGATTCCGGGGGTGGGGGCCGAGAAAAAAGGCCGTGCTCATTTCCGAGCACGGCTCTTATCACCGGCGACCCAATTTGACCGCTTCTAGAACTGGTTCCAGAGGAACTGGTTATAGACCTCGTGATGAAACTGCACCTCCGGAGTCTTGACCACCGTCCCTAATAAACGCGCACAGCGATCGGCAGAGGCTTGCTTCAGGTCGGCGTAGCGGCCCTTCACATCCTCCCCGAGAATCTTCTTGATCCACTCGGAACCGCGGTAGTCTTCCAGCGCCGTGTAGATGTTATCCGGCAGATAGCGCTCCGCCTGGCGCAGGTTCTTGATTTTTGCCGTCGTGCCGTCCAGTCCGCTCTTGAACACCGAGTAGAGCACCAGGTACGGATTCGCATCCGGACCGACCGAGCGGACCTCCACTCGCATGCTCTTATCGTTGCCGATCGGAATGCGCACCATGGACCCGCGATCCACTGCCGAAGCCTTGAGCTGGTTTGGAGCCTCGAAGTGAGGATCCAGCCGCCGGTAGGCGTTCACGCTGGCGTTGAGCAATAAGCAAATATCATTGCCGTGGGTAAGAATACGGTCCACGAACGACCAACCCAGTTTGCTGAGCTTTTCTTCGCCTTTCGGGTCCCAGAACAGATTCTTGCCGTCCTTGGTGATGGAGACGTTAGTATGCATGCCGCTGCCGTTTACCCCCACTACCGGCTTAGGCAGGAACGACGCGGTTAATCCCAGTTTCGTCGCCACCTCGCGGCAGATCAGCTTGTAGAGCTGAATCTGGTCGGCGGCCGAGACCACTTCGCCGTAGCCGTAGTTGATTTCAAACTGCGAGGGAGCTACTTCTGGGTGATCCTTTTCGTTCTGGAATCCCATGGCGCGCTGCACTTCGGCGGAAATATCGATAAAAGTGCGCAGCGGGTCGCCCGGCAGCGAGTGGTAATAGCCGCCAGTGTTCACATACTCGAACTTGCCCGTCTCGGAGTAGTGCTTCTCGGCATCCACCCCTTTGAAGAGGAAGCCTTCAATCTCGTTGGCCGCGTTCAGGGTGTAGCCCTGTTTTTCGTACAACTCGTCGGCGTAGCCCTTCAGGACGCCGCGTATGTCGGCAGCATAGGGCCCCCCCTGCTTCTCGATCACTTCGCCAAATACCATCACTTTGCCCGGCCCGAAAAAGTCCGCCGGAGCCCAATAGAAGGACGCCCAGTCGATGCCCAGGCGCAGGTCGCTTTCTTTCTGCGCGGTAAATCCACGGATCGAGGAACCGTCAAAGGTTAAGTTGTCCCAGCTCTTCACCAGGAATTTCTTGTCGTAGTCCAGCATGTGCAAGCGTCCCTCGAGGTCGCTGAACAGGACGGTCACCGCCTTGATGCCCTTTTCATCGCTCAAGTACTTCAGCCGCTGTTCCCGGACTACCTCGATGGGAACACGCTTCTTGCGTTGTTCTTTGGCTTCCAGGTTTAACTCTTCCAGTTCGTCGTAGGAGAGGGTCAAGAAATTCCGTAGTTCGTTGGACATGTAGCTCCTTGGTGGATAGCCGACGCAGCGGCCCGAGTTTAGCGAACCGATAGACTACGCGCCGCGTCCCCGAATCGCCAATCAAAAGTGCTAATGGGAGATATTAAGCATTTTTATGTGGGTTTTCGTGGCGAACTCGAAGGCAGTGTCCGCCCCATACCAAGGCTTGGGAAACCTCTGATCAGGTGTGGCGCGGGCGCCCTGGCTCGCGAAAGCCTGTGTATTTGTGCTGCTGTTTGGTGCGGGGAGATACTTGTTCAGCGGTTCCCTAGATCGGGCCCGCGGACTTTTTCAGGTCCACATTGCCGTTCACCGTATCAACCACCAGGGAACGCCCACCCTTGCCGATTGTTCCGCTGGCACTGTGGCCGACGGGGAAGCCGTTGCTGATGGTAAGTTGAGGAAACTCCGAAGTCATCTCTCCGTTGACCGAGCTGAATTTCACGTCTGCGCTGAGGTCATCGGGCATTTGCAGCTCGACTGAGCCATTCACGCTCGCGATTTTAAGCGTCCCCATCCAGGCTGCATCGCCCATCTTGGCCGTGATGGATCCGTTCACGGTATCAGCCTGGGCCCACGCCGAGGTGGATACGCGGATGGACCCGTTGACACTCACCGCATGAACAAAGCGGCCCATATCTTGAGCGGCTAAGTCGCCATTGACGGTGATGCCAGAGAAGCGCAGGTTCTTGGGTAGCAGCACGGTGAAGTGGACCCGGGCGTTATCCCCGTGAACGTTGCTCGAATAGCTCTTGCCCGGTTCGCAGCGCCCCGCCGAGCCGCCAAAAATACCGGGAGGATAAATTGCGCAGACGGTGACGCCATCGGCAAAAGGCACGACTTCAATCTTCACTTTGTCGGCGTCGCGCCCACTTTTCTCGGCGGTTACCTGAATCTCGTCTCCCGCGGTGGTTTCGGCATCGATGTTGCCATTCACGTTCTTGATCTCGAGGATCTTGTCCGCGGCCAGCTTGCCGTTCCAGTGAAACACCGAACCCTGGTCCTGCGCCCAGGCGGCAGCGCTCAGCAGTAACAGTCCAACCAGTGACCAGAAGTGATGATGCTTGCGGAAGTTCATAGAAGGGCTCCTTCCTGGAATGTAAAGACGAAAATGAAAGCCGAATTGGATCCGCGCTCTCGGGCACCTCGGCCTTTTGAGCTTGGTCCTGGGTTCGAGCTTGCCGCCTTAGGCGGATATACGACGAACGGAGAGCGGAAGTTCCATCCCACCCTTGACTCCCGGTATCCCCGCCTTGCTGCCCTCTGCGCGGCTGCTTATACTCCAGAGAGCGACTTTCAAGGATCCGATTTCATTCGATCTGATTTTTCAGTTTCTCCGGAGATTCCATGAGCGCTGTACCCTCCGCCAAGATCGTTACCCCCGAGCACGAACTTAATCCCTGGGAAGAGCAAGCCGCCCGCTTTGATCTGGCGGCAAAGAAGCTCAATCTCGAAGAGGGTTTGTGGAAAGTGCTGCGCTATCCCAACCGGGAGATCATTCTGCACATCCCGGTCGCCATGGACAACGGCAGCCTGGAAGTCTTCACTGGCTACCGGGTGCAGCATTCGATTGCCCGTGGGCCGTCCAAGGGCGGCATCCGCTACGGACCCGACGTGACGCTGGACGAGGTCCGCGCCCTGGCCGCCTGGATGACCTGGAAGTGCGCTGTCGTGAATATTCCTTTCGGCGGGGCCAAGGGCGGAGTGATTTGCGATCCGCATAAGATGTCTCGCGGTGAACTGGAGCGCATGACCCGGCGCTATACCTCGGAACTGGTGGAATTTATCGGCCCCGAGCAAGATGTTCCTGCGCCGGACGTTAACACCAATGAACAAATCATGGCGTGGATGATGGATACCTACTCCATGCACATGCGGAAAACCGTGACTGCGGTGGTGACCGGCAAGCCTATCAACATGGGCGGATCGGCGGGACGCCGCGAAGCCACCGGCCGCGGCATCAAGATTGTTTGTGATGAGGCGGTCAAGAAGTTGGGTCTGTCGCCGGCCTCCACGCGAGTGATTGTGCAGGGCTTTGGCAATGTGGGTTCCAATGCTGCGCGGCTCATGGCCCAGGCCGGTTACAAAGTGATTGGCATCTCTGAGTTGGGTGGCGGTTTTTACAACAAAAACGGAATCAACATTGAGGCGCTGTGGGAATTCTTTCAGCGCAACGGTTCCATCCACGGATTCGCCGGTGCTGAGAAAGCGGAGGACGCTGATCTTCTAACCAGCGAGTGCGAAATTCTTGTTCCCGCCGCGACAGAAAACGTCATCACCAGCCAAAATGCCGACAAGCTGAAGTGCAGGATTCTCGCCGAAGGCGCCAATGGCCCGACCACAGCCGCGGCGGATGAAATCCTGGCTGACAAGAAGGTTTTTGTCATCCCGGATATTCTGTGTAATGCGGGCGGCGTGACCACGTCCTACTTCGAGTGGGTGCAGGATCGGCAGGGCTACTTCTGGAAAGAGTCCGTCGTCAACGAGCAACTCGGAGAACTGATGAGGACGGCTTTTGAAGACGTTGTGCGCTACTCGGAAACTCACAAAGTGAACAACCGCATGGCCGCGTATATGCTGGCCATTGATCGCGTGGCCTACACCATCCGGCAGCGCGGGTTCTACGCTTAGCAGTGTTTTTTGGGGGACGAGCTACAACTCCTGAGGGGGAGAAGGATATACGAAATGAAAAGTACTCCCCTGATACTTGTGGTCCGAGTTTTGGTCCTGGGCCTCTTGGTTGGCTGTGTGGTGCCCAGTTTCGCGGAAAGTGGCTCCAGCGGCCAGACTCCGGCAACGGGTACCGCGGCGTCCCCCAAACAAACAGCCCCTAAGACGGCTGGAAGCGTTTCTTCCGCTGCCGATATTGCCGCCGCCAAGGCTTCTGGCAAGGTTTGGGTGAATCTAAATACCGGCGTCTATCACCGCGGCGGGCGCTGGTATGGCAAAACTAAAGACGGCAAGTTCATGGCCGCGGACGAGGCTAGGAAGGCCGGATACAAGGCTGCCAAGCGGGATTGAGGCGTGGCTCCGGCCGGCAAAAAATCACAAATCCAAAGGACACGAAGGTTCACGAAGGTCTCCGATTTCCTTTGTGTGACTTGGTGCCCTTAGTGGTTAAGCCCGTTTTCCGCCTTCTCATTGCTTTCCACTTGCGCGGTGGAGGATAATCTGGCCATCGCTGGTTTTGGCTTCATTTGCCCGCCCAGCCTGTGCTTGCGTTGAATCTGCCGAACTCCATCACGCTGACCCGCATCTTCAGCATCCCGCTGCTGATCTGGATTCTTTCCACCAGCCGGTTCCCCAGCAGCACCGCGGAAAAAGAGTTGCTGGCTTCGGCGCTGTTTATCGCCGCCTCCATCACCGACGGCATTGACGGTTACCTGGCGCGCAAGCGCGGGCAGATCACCACCATGGGGATGCTGCTCGATCCTCTGGCCGATAAGTTACTCATCGCCGCGGCGTTCGTCACGCTGGTACAGTTCAATCCCAGCCTGGTTCCGGCGTGGATGGCCGTGGTCATCATCGGGCGCGAATTCTTAGTGAGCGGTCTGCGTTCGATTGCCGCATCCGAAGGCTTCACCATTGAGGCTAGCGATCTCGGCAAATTCAAAACCGTGGTGCAGATCGTTTCCGTGGTTGCGGTCATCCTTGACCATCGTTGGAAGGAATGGCCGGTTTACGGCTCGTATTTTTTCCCCGTGCATTGGATCGCGTTCCTGGCGATCTGGTTCATGGTTTTCCTGTCGCTGGTGTCGGCTATCGATTACTTTGTTGCCTTCTGGTCGAAGATTGACCGGCAGGTGGTGAAGCGCCGTCGCCGCGCCTTCGTCCTGAGCCGGCGGAGGAAGCACGATGTCCCCGTCACCTGAAGATTCATCCGCCAGCTTTCCCAGCGTGGTTGAGCAAGAAGAGTATTCTCCGGAAGAACGCGCCCTGCTGCTGCGGCTGGCGCACGAATCCATCGCCTCGGCAATCGAACAACGCGAAATTTCTCTGACGCCGCCTTCCCCCCATTTGACGGAGCCGCGCGGTGTTTTCACGACGTTGTACTACCGCGGCGAACTGCGGGGATGTGTGGGCTTCGTCAGGCCGGTGGCCTCGTTGTACCGCGCCGTCGCCGAAACCGCGCAGGCTGCGGCCTTTGACGACACGCGCTTTCCGCCGCTGGCTCGCGAGGAACTGCCCGGGATCGGGATTTCGCTCAGCGTTCTCTCGCCGCTGCGGCCTATTCGCCCGGAACAGATCGAGGTCGGCCGTCATGGACTGCTGATTTCTCTCGCAGGCCGCCGCGGCCTGCTGTTGCCCCAAGTGGCGGTGGAACACGCCTGGACCCGCACCATTTTCCTGGAACAGACCTGCCATAAGGCTGGCTTGCCTGCGAATGCATGGCAGGCTGGGGCGCGCATCGAGGCTTTTACCGCGGAAATTTTCGGCGAGAAAGATACGCGCTAGCTTGCGTGGGGCGAACCCTCTTGCCAGAATGGTTCATCAATGAACCCAGCCCCAAATACCCTGATCCGCTGCTCCTGGCCCGCCAACGAGCTCTCCGTCCTTTATCACGACACCGAATGGGGAGTCCCGCTACACGACGACCGCCGTCTCTTCGAATTCTTGATTCTCGAAGGCGCGCAAGCTGGCCTAAGCTGGGACACCATCCTGAAGAAGCGTGAAAACTACCGCGCAGCTTTCGACCACTTCGATGCCGCGAAAATAGCTCGCTATGACCGCCGCAAAATCCAAAGCCTATTAAAAATCCCGGCATCATCCGCAACCGGCTGAAAATTGCCTCCGCCGTGCAAAATGCCAAAGCATTTCTCCAGATTCAGGACGAATTCGACTCATTCGATAGATACATCTGGCAATTCGTTGAAGGACGCCCGAGAGTGAATCGCTGGCGCTCCTCAAAGCAGATCCCTGCCACCACGCCGCAATCCGACACCATGAGCAAGGACCTGAAAAAACGGGGATTCAACTTCGTAGGCTCAACGATCTGCTACGCCTTCATGCAAGCCGTCGGCATGGTGAACGATCATCTGGTGGATTGCTTCCGGCATGCTCAGCTAGCAAGCTGACCTTACCTGGTCAATCGGCATTCCTTCGTTTGACGGAGCCCGCCCTGAGCGAAGTCGAAGGGTGTCCTCAGTGGTTGATCCAGGTTTGAAGTTTACGGCCTCACAGTTACCATCACCACCCCATGCGATTCCACTGGCGCGGAAAACTTTCCCGTGAACTTCCCCAAATCTTTGTGCAGCCACAAATCCCGCACCGCCGCGCTGAAATGATCCGGATATCCCAATTCCTCCCAGTTCGCGCCGATTTCCTGCGGCGAGCTGCCGCGATTGAATAACACCACCGCGCGGCTGCCGTCTTTCAGTTGCTTCACCCACACTTCCAAGTCGCCATTCTTCACTACGCGCTTTCCCTGGCTTCCCAGAGCGTCCTGGTCCACGGCAATCACTTCTTTGTTCGCGAGAATGTCGCGAATTTCCGGCGTCATGTTGCGCAAATCGTTTCCCGCGAGCAGCGGGGCCGCCAGAATCGACCATAAACTGAAATGCGAGCGATACTCGGTGTTCGTCATCCCCCCGTTGCCCACTTCCAGCATGTCAGGATCGTTCCAATGTCCCGGCCCCGCATAGCCCTCCAGGCCAACCTGCAGATCCAGAACATTCAGCATTCCTCCGCCCTTTTTGTTCCCATTCACAAATTTGTCTGCGATGTCGTCAGTCGTGCGCCACAAATTGCCGCCAACTTTCTCTCCCCATAGCCACGGCTTGTTTGTGCCCCATTCGCACATGCTGAACACGATTGGACGCCCCGTGGCATCCAGGGCCTGCCGCATCAGCGCATAAGAAGATGGACCATCCTGCGTAGACGTGCTGCACCAGTCGAGTTTCAAATAATCCACGCCCCAGGCCGCATACTGCCGCGCATCCTGAAACTCGTAGCCACGCGCCCCCGGCCGTCCCTCGCAGGTGTGGATTCCAGCATCCGAGTAGATTCCAAACTTCAGGCCGAGCGAATGAATGTAGTCGCCCAGCGCCTTCATCCCTGAGGGAAAACGTTGCGGATCGGGAACAGGGTTGCCATCCTTGTCGCGCGACACCAGCCAGCAGTCGTCAATGATTACGTATTGGTAGCCCGCATCCTTCATGCCCGATTTCACCATCGCGTCGGCCGTCTGCCGCAACAACTGCTCGCTCACATTGCAGGCGAACTTGTTCCAGCTGTTCCATCCCATCGGCGGCGTCAGCGCCAGCGTGCCGGCGAATGGAGAAGGTTTGGGAACATCCTCATCGTCGGCTCCCGCGCCCACGCAAAGCACTAGCAATACCGCAAGCACGGCAATCTTTATCGCTTTTGTGTTCATCGGCTTTTATCTCCCGGACTCCTGCAATTTGTGGAGTCAGCGCAGTTCTTATTTGCGTTTTTTGCTCACCGCGGTCTTCTTGCTTTTCTTTTTCGCGGACACCGGGGCTACTCGCTTCTTCGCCGCGACCTTCTTGGTTGCAGATTTCTTGGTTGTACTCTTCCGCGCGAGTTTTTTCGGGGATCGGCTAACGGCCGCGCTGCCCATCTTCACGACTTCGTCCTTCAACTGGGTGGTCTTCGCGACAATGACTCCCGCCGTGGTTCCCACGGTTCGCGCCAACGACGTCAGTACGCCCTCATTCTTAGCATCCATTTTGAAACAAGCCTCCCTCGAAGATTCTGTGAATGTCCAGGCCCGCTCGAAACCTAACAGCATCCAGGATGGAAAGTCCAGAAAGATTGGGACAAAGGCTTGCGTTCCTCTGTGTTCCCCTGTGCCCTCTGTGGTCGAAGCGGTCTAGGTGAGCGCGTACCCTCCCCGTTCAATCACCTTCCCGGCAATCTGCCGCCGCAATTCGACCGTATTGAACGGCTCATATTTACCCAGCCGCCGCAGGATCGCCAACTGCGTCCGCAAAGTGTCGCCTTCCGCGACCGCCGCGATCACTTTCCTTGCCGCGGACTCCATCTTCTCCATCGCCTGGGACACGTACAGCCGTGTCATGGCAATCGGGAGTCCAGCCGATCCGCCCTTTTCCACCAGCTTCTGCGTCCGCAATATCGCCGACTCCATCGCATAAACCTCAATCACCATATCCGCGATGGCGCCCATGATCTCCTGTTCATCTTGCAAGGCCTGCATGTATTTCTGCGTGGCCGCGCCTGCCACAAACAAAGCAAGCTTCTTGGCCTGGGCCACCAGTTTGCGCTCTTCCGCCAGCAGACCTTCGACATCCTCGCCAACCGAAGGCCCCGCCAGCACTTCCTCCATCAGGCGTTTGATCGCCGGCATCAGGGGCAACTGTCCCGAGGTGGCCCGTTTAAGCAGAATCCCCGCAATGATCAGCCGGTTGATTTCATTTGTGCCCTCGAAAATCCGATTGATCCGCGCATCCCGGTACGCCCGCTCCGCCGGATACTCCTCCACGAACCCATATCCCCCATAAATCTGCACGGTTTCGTCCACCACGTAATCCAGCATCTCCGATCCCCAGATCTTTGCGATCGAGCACTCGACCGCATACTCTTCAATCGCTTTGCGCATCTCCTTTGCCGCATCCGCGCCCGCCTTATCCACTTGATCGAGCGCCCTGTCCATCATTCCCACGGTGCGATACACCAGAGCCTCGCCTACAAAGATGAGCGCCGCCATGTTCGCCAGCTTTTCCCGCACCAAGCCAAAATCGGCGATGGTTTTGCCAAAAGCTTTGCGCTGCTTGGCGTATCCCGCCGCATTCTGCAAAGATAAACGTGCCCCGCCCAGGCACATCGCGCCCAGCTTGAATCGCCCCACATTCAGGATATTGAACGCAATCACATGCCCTCGGCCGATCTCGCCCAGCACGTTTTCCAACGGCACCTGGCAATCGTTCAGCACAATCGGGCACGTGGACGATCCCCGAATCCCCATCTTGTGCTCTTCCGCGCCAACCGAAAAGCCCGGGAAAGTTCTCTCCACCAGAAATGCCGTGAACTTTTCGCTGTCAACTTTGGCAAACACCGTGAACAAATCGGCGAACCCGGCGTTAGTGATCCACATCTTCTCGCCGTTTAGGACGTAGTGTTTTCCGTCCGGCGCAAGCTGAGCACGTGCCCGGCAATTCAAAGCATCCGATCCCGAAGTCGCCTCCGACAGCGCGTAAGCGCCAACCATCTCTCCGCTTCCCAGCCGCGGCAAGTATTTTTTCTTCTGCTCTTCCGTTCCGAAATAAACGATGGGTAGTGTCCCGATTCCACTGTGTGCTCCCCACGTGGTCGCGAACCCCGCATACCTCGAAATGTGGTCGGCAATCACCGCGGCCGTGACTTTATCCATTTCCAATCCGCCGTAAGCTTCCGGAATCTCCGCCGAACTCAGCCCCAGTTCGCCTGCCTTCCGGAGCAGTTCGCGGCTGACGGAAAAGTCCTTGTGCTCCATCTTTTCAATGTTAGGCATGATTTCATTGACGGCGAACTCCTCCGCCGTCTGCGCGATGAGACGGTGTTGGTCGGTAAAATCTTCAGGAGTGAAGACGGCGTCGGCTTTTGGGTCCTGCAGCAGGAAGCCGCCGCCGGAGATTCTATTCGCGGAAATTGTATTTGTGGCCATCGAATTTCCATTCACCGCCGAGATCGCGGAGCACGCAGAGAAACCGCCAAAAACATTCTAGATGGCATTTAAAAAGAGTATTTCATGAACTTCATTGGCGATCTCGGCGTGCTCGGCGGTGAATACGTTTATTCCACATTCTCAAAAATCCCCGCGGCTCCCATCCCGCCACCAACGCACATCGTCACCAACCCATATCGCGCATTCCGCCGCTTCATCTCCCGGATAATCGCCGCGGTCAGCTTAGCTCCCGTGCAGCCCAGCGGATGCCCCAGCGCAATCGCGCCGCCATTGGGATTAACCCGCCCCGCATCCAGCCCAGCCTCTTGAATCACGCCCAACGCCTGCGCCGCAAACGCCTCGTTCAGTTCAATCACGTCGATGTCGGAGAGCTTCAATCCCGCCATCTTCAGCGCCTTTGGAATTGCAAACACCGGCCCCAGTCCCATCTCTTCCGGCTTATAGCCCGCCGTGGCAAACGATACGTAGCGCACCAGGGGCTTGATCCCCAAAGCTTTCGCCCGCTCCGCCGACATGACGACCGCGGCGGCCGCTCCATCCGACATCTGCGAAGAGTTTCCTGCGGTCACCGTGCCCTTCGCATGAAAAGCTGCTTTGAGCGCTCCCAGCGCTTCGAGGGAAGTATCCGCCCGCGGCCCTTCGTCCATGTTAAAAGTGATTTCTTGCCGGCTCAACGATCCACGTAGGGACGGCCGCCCTCGGCCGTCCGCCTTCCCATTGGTGCCGACCGTGAGACTTACCGCTACCGGCACGATTTCATCTTCAAATTTGCCCGCTGCCACCGCCGCTAACGCCTTCTGATGGCTGCGCAACGAGAATTCGTCGGCCGCCTCGCGCGAAATGCCCACCCGCTGTGCCACTCGCTCAGCTGTCAGCCCCATCGAGAGATACGCATCCGGGTAATGGTCCACCAGCCAAGGATTCGGCGAAATTTTATGCCCGCCCATCGGGATCAGAGACATGGATTCCGTCCCACCGGCCACAATCGTCTCCGCCCCGCCCGCCATAATTCGCTCCGCCGCCATCGCAATAGCCTGCAGTCCCGACGAGCAAAAGCGGTTGATGGTCATCGCCGACACTTCCACCGGCAATCCTGCCCGCAGCGACGCAATTCTCGCCACGTTCATCCCCTGTTCCGCCTCGGGCATGGCGCAGCCAAGGATCACATCTTCAATCTCGTGCGGATCAATCTGCGGCACACGCTCCAGTGCGCCCTTGATGGCGACCGCGGCCAGTTCATCCGGACGGGTCGCCCGCAGCGTTCCCTTGAATGCCCGCCCCACCGGGGTCCGCACGGCTGATACGAGAACTACTTCACGCATAGAAATTCCCCTGCCTCATGAAATGGGCGTCATTTCGAGCCCGCTCTTATGCTCACGAGAAGACGCAGCGGCCTCAGACGCTGATGTATTCGGTCGTAGCGGCAGGCATAGGGATCGGGTCACCATGTTCACGCATGCCTTCAAGATGAAAATCGATTGCTTCGCGGATCAATTCTTTGGCTTTGTCCAGCGTTTCGGCTGCGATGCCGAGACCTGGAAGGTCGGGAGCATAGGCGCCCCAACCAGTCTCAGACTTTTCGTAGATAACGAGATACTTCATTTCAAACCAGCCTGCTTGAGGATATTGTTCAATGTTCCAGGAGGAATGTCCAGTGACGGATGTCCCGCGACAGTCACCGTTCCTGGTTTGGATGGATGGTGAAATTGCCTGTGGCTGCCTTTGGTGCGGACTAGCCGCCAGCCATCGCTTTCCAAACGCTTAATCACGTCGCGGACCTTCATGCTACCTTCCAAGAACTACCAAATGACGTAACAGCTCTTGCCCGTGTTCAGCATTGATCATTTAAGGCACTAATCGCGCCGCAATGGAGTCGAAAGCCTCTCGTCTTAGCAATAGTTGGTCGTCAGAAAGCGCGAACATCTCCTTCCAAACCGCTGCGACGATGGATGCAGCCTCTTCCCTTGTGATCTTTCCGTCGCAGGCTCGCTGCTCAGCTTCACCAATTCGGTCGGCAATCATTTCGGCCTCGGATTCGTACTCGTCCCTCGGAGCTCCGATTGAGAGGATCCCCTCGATATCCTCAAACCTCAAAAGTTCGTTGATCAAATCAAGGCGGCTGCTCATGAAATCCCGCTAATTCCTCAGCGTCTTCCCGGTTTTCAGCGTGTGCTGAATCCGCTCCTGCGTTTTTTTCTCTCCGCATAGCGACTTGAACGCTTCTCGCTCCAGATCCAGCACATACTGTTCGCTCATCGGCGAGCCCGGCGTCACATTTCCGCCGCACAGCACTTCGGCGATCTTCGTCCCCAGCTTCGCCTCGTAGTCGCTGATGTAATCCCCTTGGCGCAGGATGTGCACTCCCATCTTCAACGCCGCCAGAATGCTTTCTCCCGGCGCGGGAATGTCGCTTCTCGGCGCTGGGGGCTCATATCCCCCGCGCACCAACTCCAGCGCCCGCGCCTTCGCATCTGCCAGTACGCGCTCCCGGTTCATGCTGACGCGGTCCGCCTCCGCCAAGAATCCCAGCCCACGCGCTTCCTCCGCCGAACTCGAGACTTTCGCCATCGCGATCGTCTCAAACGCCTGCTTCATCGCTTCCATCAATTCCACCGACTCGCCGCGTCCGCCCGGCCTCAGCGCGGCCGCGCTATCCACCGCCCGCAGCAACATTTCCTTGCAGCCGCCTCCGCCTGGCAGCAGCCCAACTCCTACTTCCACCAGTCCCATATAAAGTTCCGCGTGCGGATGCCGCGACGCCGCATGCAGCGCGATCTCGCATCCCCCGCCCAATGCCATTCCGAACGGCGCAACCACCACCGGCTTCGGTGAGAATTTAATAGCCTGCGTCATCGCCTGGAATTGCCTTACCGCGACGTCAATTTCATCCCAGTCTTCTTCTTGCGCCAGCATGAGCAACAGCATCAGATTGGCGCCCGCAGAAAAATTCACCGCATCATTGGTCATTACAAATGCCTCGAACCCATCGCCCAATCCGCCCGGCTTCAGAGTCTGCGAGGTCAGGGTTTGCGAGGTCAGAGTCTGCGAGGTCAGTGAAATGATGTCCGTGCCAATGGCATTCATCTTCGAATGGAACTCCAGGCACGCCACTCCATCGCCAAGATCCACCAGCGATGCACCCGGATTCCGCTTCACCACTCCCTTGGATTTCTTCGCCACTTCAACCGACCACAGGCCCGCCGGCAGAACAACCTCCCGGTAGCTGCCAGTTCCCAAATCCCAATAGGAGCGACCCGAAGCCGCGGCCGGCTCATCCAGATACCAGGATTTCTTTTGCGCCGCCAGCAGTTTCTCGACATTCGCGGCGACCGCGCGCCCTTCTTTCTTCATGCCCGCAACCGCCGCTTCCACTCCCACCGCATCCCACAACTCAAACGGTCCCATCTCCCAGTTGAAGCCCAGCCGCATGGCGCGATCAATCTCCACGACTGAATCGGCAATCTCCGGCACGCGATTCGCCGCATAATTCCACAAATCTCCCAAGGCCGCCCACAAAAAGTCCCCGGCCTTGTCTCCCTTTGGAGAGGCGCCGCCGTCAAGTCCCAACAGCATCTTCACCCGTACCCCGGCCTGCTCGGCATTTTTCGCCATCTCCAGGGCGGGGAATTTCGGCTTCTGCAGCGGACGGTAGTCCAGCGTCTTCCAATCGAGCGCCAGTCGCTCGTCTTCTTTCCTCTCGCCGCCTTTGATCTTCTTGTAGAATCCTCCGCCCGTCTTATCGCCCAGCCACTTGCGCTCCAGCATGGTCTTAAAGAAGTCGGGCAAAGTGTGGGTCGGGCGCCCCGTCGACAAGCTCAGGGCAAGCTCTTGCCCGCCATCCGCCGCCTCCCCCATGTTCGAAACCACGTGCCCCAGCACATCCAGTCCCACCATATCCAGGGTGCGGAACGTCGCCGACCTGGGCCAGCCAATTACCTGCCCGGTCAGCGCGTCCACTTCTTCCACGCTCAGGTCCATCTCCTGCATCAGCCGCATGGCGTTGAGGATGGAAAAGACTCCGATGCGGTTCGCAATAAAATTCGGCGTGTCCTTCGCAATCACCACGCCCTTGCCCAAGCGCACATCGCAGAACCATTCCACCGCTTCGAGCAGCGCCCGGTCCGTCTCGGGAGTTGGAATAATCTCCACCAGCCGCATGTAACGAGGCGGATTAAAGAAGTGCGTACCCATCCACGAACGCTGGAAGTCCGCGGAAAATCCTTCCGCAATTTTTCCCACCGGCAAGCCGCTAGTATTGCTGCTGACGATTGTTCCTGGCCGGCGCACCGCCTCCACTTTTTTCAGCAGGTCCCGCTTGATTTCCAGATTCTCTATGACTGCCTCGACAATCCAATCCACCTCGCCGAGCTTCTGCAAATCATCTTCAAAGTTGCCAACCGTCACCAACCGCGCTAGCGATGGCGTAAAGAACGCGGCCGGCTTAGCTTTCTTCGCCGCCTCCAATCCGGCCGCTGCGACCTTGTTCCGCGCCGCCGCCGCGGCTCCCGGCGCGACAATATCGAGCAGTAAGCTGGGCACGCCCGCATTGGCGAAGTGCGCGGCGATGCGTGCTCCCATGGTTCCGGCGCCCAGCACCGCAACTTTGTGAATTCGTTTCATCATCGGGAAATCCTAATTGGGTCCCTCTGTGTCACCAGTGTCCTCTGTGGTTCGAGGTTCCAAACGAGAATCCCTAAGGCAGCTTATCCACCGCCCAATCTTGACCGCCAGTCCGCGTCACAATAATCTCCGAGAATCGCTTCCGCACCTGCCCATGCAACTCAAAACTCAGCAACCCCACCGGAAACGCATAACGTCCAGCCTTCAACTTCTTGCCTCCGCTAATCTGGTAGGCCGCGTTTTCCCCGGCAGAGAAGAACTCCTGCAGTCGCGCTTCTGACCAGTGCTGCTTCGCCCCATCGGTCAGCATCATCAATCCGTCTTCCTGATCCTGGGCCTGCCAGGCATGCAGAAAACGGTCGGCCGCGGCCAGGGCTGGAACGTAATCGCTATCTACCTGACCCGCCTTGGGTTTGGCACGGGCGAGCACCAGCCCTGACCCTAAAACCAGGAACGACAGGAGCATTACGAGACGAACTCTAAGGGAATTAAACCAAGGAGAATTCACGGTGCTTACATTATGCGGGAAGAAGAGCCCTAAAAACACAACCGGCGCGTGCCGTTAGATGTGGAGTGAGGATGGCCGGCACGCGCCGCAATCAAGTTGAGTTGATGCTAGACCGGCGCCCGCTGCATGTCAACATAAATCTTTTAGATTCAATATTATACAGGGAATCTGTAACCATAAGCGGGTTCCCTCCCGCAATGATTCTGGTCACATTCGTTTGTGATTCTGCTCACTCCGTTTTCGGCCCCGCGAATCCAGCAAACCCGCCCCAGCCTAATCCTCCGCCTGCGATTGCAGGTATTCCTGGGCTCGCCGCACCACGTCCCGCTCTCCCTTGTACGAAAGCTTCTTCAACACTTCCCCCAACGGAAGCCAAAACGCCCGCTTCACTTCGATGCGCATCTCCGGAGCAATTGCGTCAATCTGCCCGGACTCGTAGCGCAGTAAATAAAAGCTCACAATCTTGAAAACCCTTTGCTTGTCTCCCCAGGTGCGCACGTACACATATTTGGTGTCGGCCAGTTTGCTGACCACCGCCGCCGTGATACCCGTCTCCTCCAGCACTTCGCGCAGCGCCGCCTGTTCCGGATTTTCCCCCGGATCGACCAATCCTTTCGGCAAAGCCAGCAGCAACTTCAGCGCCGGCTGCCGCTTGGATTTGGAAACCACAAACGCCTCCCGTTGCGGCTCAATCACCGCAACCGACCATCCCTCAGCCCTGCGCCGCACCACCACTCCTCCCGCCGAAATCTCTCGCACCATGCGCTCACGTTATCAGGAACAGAGCCATTCGTCATCGCCCCAACCAAACCGGAAACGTCGGGTCATCCCCGCCCCAAGCAGGTTCTCCGGACACACCCTTGGAAAACTCGTTACCCTCTGGTCTGCATCTCACGTGCCTAGTAACATAGAGAGGTAGGCTTACCGAAGCCCGAGGACTCCATCATGAAGAACAATATTCTTTTAATGTTCTGGACAATTCTGCTGGTAGTGATCGTCTTCGCTCCAGGCTCGACCGCACAGACGCCCGCGCCTGCGGCTCAACCCGAAGCCCAGCCGCCGGTTCAGTTTGCATCCGGGACTGTCATCCCCGCTGAACTATCGAAGTCCTTGGACGCGAAAAAAGTCAAGGAAGGCGACCCAGTGGAAGCCCGGACCGCCGCCGATATGTTGTCGAATGGAAAAATCGTGATGCCCAGAAATACAAGAGTTCTGGGCCACGTGGCCAGCGTCAAAGCCCGAAGTAAGGACTCCCCAGACTCCATGGTAGGAATTGCCTTTGACCGCCTGGTGATGAAAGATGGCAGTGAATTACCCCTGCAACTATCACTGCAGGCAATCGGAGCCCCGTTAAACGCCTTCGCGGGTTCGTCCGTGACCAGCCGTGATCCTGACGCGCCTGTTGGTCCCATGGGCGGCGCCGGCGGTTCGTCCGCTGGAGGCATGGGAGGCGCGCGCGCGCCCGGCGCTTCGCCCAATGGTTCCTACCCCTCCGGCAGTATTCCTACGGCGCCCGATGGCAGCGCCCCCCACGGCTCTTCCACGACGGGCGCGCTGAGCGCTTCCAGCCAGGGGGTGGTGGGGATCAAGGATCTTTCGCTGAGCGCCACTCCACAAGCTTCCGTGGTCAGTTCGACGAACAAGAACGTCCACTTGGAAGGTGGCACCCAGTTGATGTTGAAGGTCCAGTGAGCGTGTGTGGGTCGGACACTCCAGTCCGACGCCGTTGACTCTGATCCTTTGCTGCTCACGCGGCGCAAACGTGGCGTCCCAGTAGCTCCACGTCTTTTGTCATCCTGAGCGGAGGGAATGCTTCGCGAAGCGCAGCATTCCCGCAGTCGAAGGACCTGCAGTTCGCGTCGAATGGCCGGGATGCAGTGAGGCATTCTCACCGCGGCTCATTCGTAGCGCAAGGCCACCACCGGATCCACTCTGGCAGCGCGTGCCGCCGGAACATAGCTCGCCAGCAACGCAATGGCGATGACCCCGCCAGCCGTCGCCCCGAAGGTCACGGGGTCGGTTGCTGTCACCCCGTACAGCTCACTGGCGATCAGTCGCGTCACCGCGTATGCCCCTACCATTCCTATTAAGATCCCAGCCATTGCCAGCTTGAAGCCATGCCCCAGCACCAACACCAGGATGTGCCGTTTCTGCGCCCCCAGCGCCATGCGCACGCCCATCTCATGGCTGCGGCGGTACACCAGGTAAGAAATCACCCCATAAAGTCCGACCGCAGCCAGAAAGATTCCTGCTAGTCCCAGCATTCCTACCAGCCCAGCAGACATCCGGTCACCCCACAAGTCGTCATGCACGAGCTGCGTCACAGTGAGCACTTCGGTGATTGGCACATTACTGTCCACCGCATGAATCGTCTTCCGGATTGTTGGAGTCATATCGCGCGGGTCAGAAATGGTCTCGATGATCAGCGTGGCGCCGCTGTTGGGCGCTTGAGCAAACGGAAAATACATGTATGGCTCGGGTGGCTCATGGACGTGAATGATCTTAACGCTTTCTGTTACTCCGATGATCTCGCGGTCCTTTTCATCCACGCGTACATGCTTACCGATAGGATCGTCTTTGGGCCAGAAACGGTGAGCCATCGTTTGGTCAATCAGAACTACCAGTGGTCCGGAGGGCTGATCCGCTGCACTGAAATCACGGCCTTCGAGGATGCGCGTGCCCATCGTCTGGAAATAGCCGAGCCCTACGGCATTGAACTTGATATAAATGCTCTCCTGGCCGGGAGCCATTTCGATTCCAGGGATGGAAACCTTCCACGCCGCGCCTCCTCCAGACCCACTGAGGAGCGCGCGCCAGGCATAACTTACTCGGCGCACCCCGGGTAAAGCCCGCACTTTTTCGGCGAATTCCTGGAACAAGGCGGTGCTTTGCTGCACGTTATAGCCCGCCACGCCCGGAGCAAGATCCACCAACACAAGCTGCTTTCGGGAGTCGAAGCCCAAAGGAATGCGGAGACTGTTGAGTAAACTTCTCAGCAGCAGCCCCGTCGCTGCCAGCAGCACCACGGAAAGCGCGATCTGAGCCACCACCAGCACACTGCGCAGCGGAACGCGCCGCTTGCTTTGTCCCAACGTCTTACTTGTGCCCTTCAGCGAAGAAACCAGATCAGGTTTCGTGATCCCGAGAGCCGGCGCCAAGCCGAACAGCATGGTTGTCACCAGCGCGGTGACCATAGTGAAGATGAGAGTTGGTCCACCTACTCGCATATCCAGCCGCAGCCCAAACGAGGGAAAAGGCATGAACAGGCTCTGAGATCGAATTAAGAGCCACGTCAGCATCAAACCGAGCGCAGCACTCAAAGAAGCGAGCAAGATACTTTCAATCAGCATTTGCCGCAACAACCGGCCGCGTCCGGCGCCCAGCGCGGTTCGGATGGCGAATTCCGAGCGGCGGACTTCCGCCCGCGCCAGCATCAGCCCGGCGACATTGGCGCAGGCGATCAGCAGCACGAACCCAACCACGGACATCAGAAACAAAGCAGGCTTCAGGACTTCGCGCAGCCGCTGTTCCTCCGACTGGATCGTCAGAGTTTGTTTCTTGTCGCTCGCGGGGTAAGCTTCCGCTAAACGCCGTCCGATCGTTTCTATCTCTGCTTGCGCTTGCGCGGCGGTCGCGTTTGTCTGTAATCGTCCCAGCAACTCAAAAGCACGATAGTCACGGTCACGCTGCACAAGTTCAGCGCTGCTGGCTTCTACCGTCACAGGAATCCAGATATCGGTAGGCACGAGTCGCTCCAGTCCCCGAAAATCCCGCGGCCCGATTCCGATGACGGTGTACGGCTTCCGATTGAGCCATACTGTTTTGCCAACCAGGGAATGATCGCCTGCAAAATCTTTCTGCCAGAGAGCGTAACTAAGAATTACAACCGGCTCGTTCTCCGGGTGCGTTTGAGCCGCGAACACGCGGCCTGCCGCCATCTCGAGTCCCAACACCGAAAAGTAATTCGGCGACACAACGTCCGTAAGAATGAAATCAGAATCGGATCCGACCTTAAGGAATCTCCCCTCCCTTGAGCAGGCGAGGATTCCAGACAAGCTTTTACTTTGCTCGGAAATGTCCTGATAGTCAGGGTAAGAGAAGCCATATTGTCCCTGTGGTGTGGTGCTGATAAGACTGACCAGCCGGTTGGGGTCTTTGCCGGGCAACGACCGAAGGAAGAAGGCTTCCACGATGCTGAACACCGCCGTGTTGAGTCCAATTCCCAGCGTGAGTGACAGCAGCGTCACCACGGTGAAGGCACGATTCTTGGCAAAGCCTTTCAAAGCATAACGAATGTCTTGCACCAAGCCTTTCATGACTCGCCTCGCAAGAGTAACCAGCCTTCACTAATGCACTCACCCCGCCAAACCGCCGAAAATGCAAGTGCCTGTCCCGCTGAGACTTAGCCTCTCTCGCCTTCGCCGCAGACGATTGCAACTGTCCATTTTCGAAAATCGCTGTCCGGAAATGGACAGTGCTAGCAGACTCGGACCGTCAATAGAGTGTGCGCTGGGATGAGGCAAGTCAGTGATTGGCATCACTCGCGGTTCTAGAAGCTAGAGGCTAAGCTAGAGCTGAGAGCTGAGCGCTCCTACTTAATAATCCCCCTCTGCGCGATCCCGATATTATCCCGCGTGCTGTTCTTCACCATGTACATCATCTCGTCGGCCTGGCGAATGATGTCATGTGGCGTCTTGGCGTCATGCGGATAGGTCGCCAGCCCAATCGACGCCCGCACATTCAGGTTTAAGCCCTCATCCTTGCAAAAATTAACGGTGCGCAGCGTATCGCGCAGGCGACGCGCCACCACGACGGCCGCGTCCTTGTCGGTTTGCGGCAGCAGGATCACGAACTCATCTCCGCCGTAACGGAAGGCGTAATCGATCAAGCGCAACTGCGCCTTGATCAGGTATCCAATTTCCGCCAGCAGCTTGCTTCCCACCAGATGCCCGTGCGTGTCATTCACCTGCTTAAAGTGGTCGAGGTCAATGAACAGCACGCGTGAACTCATAATTAAAGCGCGACGAGCGGTACACCTCGGTCTCCAGCGTCTTATGCAGATGGCGCGCGTTGTACAGCCCGGTCACATCATCGGTGATGGTCAGTTCTTGAATCTTCTCGACCGCCTTCGCATTCTCAATCGCGATGGCAGCGTAATCGCACAGCGCCTGCAGAAAGAACAACTCCTGGTCGCCGAAGCCGTCCATATTGACGTTGACCAGTTGAATCACGCCCAGCACGCGATGCTTCGATCGCAACGGAACGCAAATAATGGATTGCGTCTCCCACTCTGTCATCTCATCAATCCGCTTGGCGAAGCGCGGGTCCGCCATCACGTCCGGCACAATCAATTTTTCGCCATGCTTGGCCACCCAGCCGGCAATGCCCTCGCCCACCTTGAGCCGCACATTCTTGAGTGACTCCGAGGCATTCCCCACCGCGATGGCAAAGTAAAGCTCATTCAACTGCTCATCAATCATGAGCAGCGACCAGGTATCCGGACGGAAGTATTCCGCCATTTTTTCCATGATGGTCTGCAGAATGGAGTCGAGGTCCAGCGACGAGGTCAGGGCCTTGGCCACGCCGTGGAAGATATTCAATTCCTGCATCGGCCGGTGACGTGCCGCGCCCGTGCCCTTGCTCATGAACTGCACCCTCAAAAACGGTAGGAAGTGCTTGGATTATATGGGGCTATCCGTAACCAGAGCAATTACCGTTGGTAACCAATGTGGGGCGGACACTCCTGTCCGCCGCCTTTGATTTTGATTGTCGTTCCTTCGATGTGGCGCGGGCGCCCCCGCCCGTGAAAACTGCTTCGAATCGAAGGCTTCCCTCACGAAAACCAAACCCCCCAGGACCGGTCCAAATGCACCCAGCGCTGCCTGGGAAACGAAACCGTAGGCGCTCTCCGCCACATGCAGCAGCCCATGTCCATTCGCGCACACAAACTCCGTCCCGTACCACTCCAGCAACGTGTGCGAAGGCTGCCCGATCCGCGTCGGGCACTCCAGCCGCCGTAGACATTCCGGACAGCGCCGCCGTTGGTCGCTCAGCACCCACCGAAACGCGATGACATACGCCGCCACCATGGCGATCCCAATTCCCCCTCCGGCCACCGCCCACAGGCCAGCACCCCGAAAAAAACGCCGGGCAACATAAACCCAATCTTGCCCGCGAAAAATACCCAGCGCCAGCCAGAACGGCTCCCCGGGATACTCTCCCAACCGCAGCGAAGTCGTCGCGAACAACGCCGGCAGCGCCATGAGAGGCGTCAACAGCATAGCAAGAATCGTCTGCCAGATCGGCTGGAAAGCAAAATCCGGAGGATGCCACCGCAGCGCCAAGAGTACGCACCCGGTCGCCACCAGGCCGAGGAACCCGAGACAATGCGCCGGGGATTGCAGGCGCAGCCCGGTCTGCGCATTCGGCGGGCGATTCCGGCGCAGCCAGAACGCATCCCGAAACGCACCCAGGCAGAAGCTGGTCGTTTGCAGTTCACTACTCCGCTGGACATACCAGAGTTCGGCGTTCCACTCGGCAAGCCATTCCGCGCGTTGCTCATTGGGAACCAGCCAGGCGGCGCTCCGCAGAATCGCGAGGTGCATTCTCATGACTGCTCGACCTCCACGGGCGCCAGCTTGGCCAGCAGCGGATACCGCCGCTGTGAGGCCTCCAGCGTCGCCCGGCCGGGCCGCGTCAGCTTGTAATACTTCCTTGGCGGCCGCTGCCCCGCATCCGCAATCGCCTGCCGCTCCCATTGCGACCGGATCAGGCCATCCCGCTCCAGCCTTCGCATCGCGGGATAGACCGTGCCGCTGGGAAGACCGGTCATTTGCATCACGCTGAAGCCGTAGCCATCCCCCGCATCAATGGCCTGCAGGATTAGCGCGGCAGTGTGGGAAAGCTTCATCTCAGCGGGCATTCGGAAATTATAGCCTATGTAGCATGCTACTTGACAAAGGGATCGGAATGTATTATGCTACATAGGATACCGCCATGCTTGAACTGCGCAGCGTCTCCAAACTCTTCTCGGGCATTCCCGCAGTGGATGATGTTAGCTTTTGCGCCCAGCCCGGCGAGGTTACCGGCTACCTTGGACCCAATGGCTCCGGCAAGTCCACTACCATCAAAATGATCACTGGCCTCATCGAGATGACGTCCGGCCATATCCTTTTCCAAGGCAAACCCATTCAGGCGGACCTCATCGCCTACAAGCAGCGTATGGGGTATGTGCCGGAGGAGCCGTACCTTTATAACCACCTCTCCGGAGCGGAGTACTTGACAATGGTCGCTCAACTCCGCAATTTGCCCTCGAAGCAGTCTTCCGAGTGTATCGATGGGCTGCTACAGATGCTCTCGCTCTACGACGACCGCCACGCCTCTATCTCCGGCTACTCGAAGGGCATGCGCCAGAAAGTCCTTATCGCAGCGGCACTCCTGCACAATCCCGAACTCATCTTGCTCGACGAGCCTTTCTCCGGGCTCGATGTCAGCTCGACGCTGATTCTGCGCAGTCTTATTCGTGAACTGGCCGCCCGCGGCAAGGTAGTGCTGTTCAGTTCGCACGAACTCGACACGGTTGAACGCGTTTGCTCGCACGTCGTCATTCTCCATCGGGGCAAGCTCGTTGCCGACGATTCCATCGAACATCTGCGTACGTTGATGGAACTACCGACGCTTGAGGCAATCTTTTCGCAGCTTGCCGTCGAGCAGGACACTGACTCGATGGCGCAGCAGATCGCGGACCTTATCCATGCCTAAGTTCGCCGAACTCCTGCCGCTTCAATTTCGCGTCCTCTATCGGCAATTTCTTCTGCGTGTTGTCGATCTTGAAGCGCTGTCCATTCAAGCCGACATACCCAGAGTCCTCGGGCAGTTTGCCAGCGTGCTTATCTTGTTCAGCCTGGCCGGTGCCCTAGGCCTGCTCATGTCGGACGGCACCTTAAGAGCTACACCTGAGGCCAGCTTGAGCTTCGCGTGGCGGGCCGAGCAGGCGCTCATTTCGGGAATGATGCTGGTTGTCGGGCTTATTGCCGGGGTTAGTTGGGACGCGACTTTCCCCGACCGGCGCGACGTGATGGTGCTTTCACCATTGCCGGTCGCCCCGCGCATGATTCTCTTCGCCAAGGTGGCGGCATCGGCTGCGCTCGTGGGCCTTGCCATTGTGACACTGAATTTTGCGACGGGCGTCGCCTGGCCGCTGTTTCTAGGATCGCAGCACGATTCGAATTGGGGATTCTTCCAGTCTTTCGCGGCTTACTGGTTAACCATGGTTGTTGCCAGTGTCTTTCTCTTCTGTTCCGTACTTATGGTGCAGGGATTCACCGCCCTTCTGCTCCCGCGTCGCCTCTTCCTGCGTCTTTCTGCGATTTTACAGATCGCCGCCTTCGCTCTCGTTTTCGCGGGCTACTTTCTGACGCCGTCAATCACAACGCCTGCCGCCATGGCAGCTCCTGAAATCCAGTGGGTACTGGCCTGGTCGCCTTCCTTTTGGTTCTTTGGACTCTTCAACCAATTGAATGGCTCATTGCCAATATCACTCGGATGGTTGGCTCGGCGAGGCTGGATGGGCCTGGGTGTTGTCGTATCGGGAGCAATCGCCTCTTTACTCCTATGCTATTTGCGCACCATGAAAAAGACAGTGGAGGAACCGGACCTTGTGCCAGGAGCACGCGGCTGGCATTGGTCGCCGCGTTTCGGCAATCCTCTTCAAACTGCAATCGTGCTTTTCTCCGGCCGGTCGATAGCCCGCAGCCGCCAGCATCGTCTTGCTTTGGCCTTCTATCTCGCACTGATATTTTCGATTGCACTCTCCTGGCTGCGCATCGAGTTGTCGAGTGCAGCGCTCCGTGCGGTGAACGCGGATTTTCTTATATCCACGTTCATGATGATGGGCTTTGCGGTCTTCGGGCTGCGCAGCGTATTCTCGCTACCCATTTCTCTCACCGCCAATTGGGTATGGCGACTCGCGCAGCTTCGTCCGTCAGAGAAGTACATCGTTGCCACACGAAGTTCGCTGCTATGCCTCGCTGTCGTTCCAGTCTGGATTATCTCGGCCCTACTGTCGCTATCCTTCCGCCCGTGGCACCACGTTGCCGCTCATCTCGCAGTGCTTGCTTTTGTGGGGTGGGTCTTTACCGAACTCAGTCTGGTTGGGTTATACAAAGTCCCGTTCACGTGCTCCTACTTGCCGGGAAAAGTGCACGTGCAAATCATGTTCGGGTGCTTCCTGCTCCTATTATTTGTCTTCGCAATGTTAACCGGAGAGTTTGAGCTGCCTTCGTTCAACGACCGTTTCCGGTATGTCTGTATGATGAGCGTTCTCGGCGCCGTAGCTCTGGGGCTTTGGACCTTCAACCGTCATCGCGCAAAATCCGCGGTTCTTTACTTTGAGGAGATCCCGCCAGAGGTGATTACCACGTTGGGACTTGTTTGAAGCTTTCCCGCAGTTATCTGCCAAGCCAGGGAAAGCCAAACTCGACCCTGCCTTGCTTTCGCCGCTGGCACCAAAGGTCAAAAGCGGCAAGAGTGTCCGCGCCGCACGACCCTTCTCCCCCGTTGACTCCTCCGCTCCACTCCACGAATTTTCCTGCTCTCGCCCGCACCCTTCTTCTATGATGTTTGCGGCCATCCTGGCCGGTTGCAAATCATGAGGGGGCTGGCGCAGTGGAATCTCTAGGCGCGCGCTTAAAGCGGGAACGCGAGCGGCAGAAGATCACGCTCGACGACGTCGCCACTTCCACCAAAATCGGCACCCGCATGTTGAAAGCACTCGAAGAGGACCACTTCGATCAGCTTCCCGGCGGCATCTTCAATAAGGGTTTTGTGCGTGCCTATGCCCGCCACCTGGGTGTGGATGAAGAACAGGCTATCGCCGATTATCTGGAGGCCACTAGCCCCAGCCAGCCCATCAAAGAACCGGAAGCTGTCCTCTCCGCTCTGGCGGTTCGCGCCGAAGAATCTCGCGCTGAGCAGCCCGGCTCTGGCGATCTTCCCTGGGACAAACTAGCTGCGGTTTTGCTGCTGATTGCCTTTGGCTTTGCGCTCTGGGGATGGCGCAGCCATAAACAGAATCATGCCGCGACCAGCCAGCCATCCCAGCCGCCGGTCGCTACTTCTGCTCTGGCTCTTTCTACCCCCTCATCTCCGGCGGTGCCAGCGCTCGCCTCTGGCGGAACTGAACCCTCCGTGCCGGCACCGGCGACCTCGCCTGCCTCGCCCCCGGACTCCAGCCAGACTCAGGTTCAACCCGCTCCTCCCGCCGCTGCGGGAACTTTCCTGCTGCTCATCCAGGCACACGGCGATTCCTGGATAGAAGTCACTGCCGACGGCAAGGACATGGCGCACGAATTACTTCCGGCCGGCTCGCAAAAGTCTTTTCAGGCACAGCGCGAAATCGTGGTCAAGGCCGGCAACATCGGCGGCCTGGACTTCACCTTCAACGGGAAAAGGCTGGGCTCGCAAGGCGCACCCAATGAGGTGAAGAATCTGAAGTTTGACCCCACCGGCCTGCAAACTCCCGCAGCCGGATCGCATCCTTCAGCGAATCCCGCCTAGCGTAAGAATCCCTCTGCGTCCCCAGTGTCCTCGTCAGGTTTAGTCAGCTTTTCCATTCAACCGGTGTCCCGCTCCGTTGGGCATCGCGAGCCTCCCAGTCAAGGGCTCTAAATTACCATCCAATCCATATCCCATTGCCTTCGGATGTCCTTCTCTGTTAACCTTTTAGGGATATTTTGCAGTGTGTTCAATGTCCCTGGTACTCCGTATTTTCCCTGCCAAGTGACACGCGCAGCCGCTCGAAGGAGAAGCCAATTTGTCCGCCAAGAACCGTACTCTTTTCACGTCCGAATCCGTGACCGAAGGCCATCCCGACAAGATCGCCGACCAGATTTCTGACGCCGTCCTGGACGCCTGCCTGGCCGAGGATCCCTTCAGCCGCGTGGCCTGTGAAACCCTTACCGCCACCGGATTGGTGGTCATCGCCGGCGAAATCACCACCAAAGCCTACGTGGATTTTCAGGCGCTGGTGCGCGGCACCATTTCTTCCATCGGCTACAACAACGCACTCTACGGCTTCGACTCCAACACTTGCGCCGTGATCTCCAGCATCAATAAGCAATCCGGCGACATCGCCATGGGCGTCGATACCGGCGGCGCCGGCGACCAGGGAATGATGTTTGGGTATGCTTGTAACGAAAATGAAGACCTGATGCCGACCCCGATCTCGCTGGCGCACAAGCTGACCATGCGCCTGGCGGAGGTTCGTAAGCACGGCAAGCTTCCTTATTTGCGGCCGGATGGCAAGTCGCAGGTCACGGTTGAATACGATGCGCACCACAAGCCGGTGCGCGTGGATGCGGTTGTAGTCTCAACCCAACACGCGGAGACCGTGGGCAACGACGAACTGCGGGCCGACATTCTCAAGCACGTCATTCAGGCCACCATTCCGGCGCGCCTGCTGGATGAAGACACCAAGTACCACATCAATCCCACGGGGCGGTTCGTGATCGGCGGACCCATGGGCGACACCGGGCTCACCGGGCGCAAGATTATCGTGGACACTTACGGTGGCATGGGCCGCCACGGGGGCGGCGCTTTCAGCGGCAAAGATCCGACCAAGGTGGACCGTTCCGCCGCTTACATGGCTCGACATATCGCCAAGAATATTGTGGCTGCGGGGTTGGCCGAGCGCTGCGAGGTACAGCTCGCTTATGCCATCGGGGTAGCCGATCCGGTCAGCATCCTGGTGGAAACCTTCGGAACCTGCAAGGTTGATCCGCATTCCATTCCGGACCTGGTGCGGGCGCACTTCAAGCTCACGCCCAAGGGGATCATTGAATCGCTCAACTTGCGGCGGCCGATTTACTGCAAGACGGCGGCGTATGGCCATTTTGGCCGTAACGATCCGGACTTTACCTGGGAATCCACGGCGAAATCAGCCAAGTTGGCGACCGACGCCGGTCTGCGGGAACCCGCGCACGCGGGCCGAAAATGAACAGGAATGGCAAACCACAGAGGAAGACAGAGGATCACTGAGTCAATATTTACTCTGCAGTGTCATTCCGGACCTGAGCGGCAAGTCTGGAAGCACAATCAGTGTTGAAATCTTCGTTCAGCAGTTAAGATAGAATCCAAGCAATTCTTCGGCGCCAGAGGAGACGTATGTCAACCACCCCGACGCAACTTCATAGCGACATTAAATCTATTGAAATGGCCGATCTTGGCAAGAAACGCATTGACTGGGCCAACCAGTCGATGAAGGTTCTACAGATCATTCGCAAGGAATTCATCAAGAACCAGCCGCTGCGCGGAATTCGCGTTTCCGCCTGCTTGCATGTGACCGCGGAAACTGCGAACCTGGCCATCTGCCTGCGCGATGGCGGCGCCGATGTGGTGCTGTGCGCTTCCAATCCGCTTTCCACGCAGGATGACGTGGCCGCCAGCCTGGTGCGCGACAGCAATATTCCCGTCTTCGCCATCAAGGGCGAGGACAACGACACTTACTACAACCACATTCTGGCGGCCATCGATCACAAGCCGCACATCACCATGGATGACGGCGCCGACCTGGTGACGCTGCTGCACACCAAGCGTAAAGACGCGCTGGAAGGCGTGATTGGCGGCACGGAAGAAACCACCACGGGCGTGATCCGGCTGCGCGCCATGGCCAAGGAAGGCATTTTGCACTTCCCCATCGTGGCGGTGAATGACGCGGACACCAAACACTTATTCGACAACCGCTATGGCACCGGGCAGTCCACCATTGACGGCATCATCCGCGCGACCAATTATCTGCTGGCGGGTTCTAAGTTTGTGATTGCGGGCTACGGTTGGTGCGGCCGCGGGCTGGCCAGCCGGGCGCGGGGCGCGGGCGCTGAAGTCATCGTCACGGAGATCGATCCCACGAAGGCGCTCGAAGCCGTGATGGATGGCTTCCGCGTGATGTCCATGCACGAAGCGGCCAAGCTGGGAGATGTTTTCTGCACCGTCACCGGCAACAAGAGCGTGTTGACCAAGGATCATTTCGAGCTGATGAAAGATGGCGCCATCATCTCCAACTCCGGGCACTTCAATGTGGAAATTGATATTCCGGCGCTGGAGAAAATGTCGTCGTCGAAGCGCACCACCCGCCATTTCGTGGAGGAGTATTCGCTGCGCGATGGCCGCAAGATTAATCTGCTGGGCGAAGGCCGGCTGATCAATCTGTCCGCGGCCGAAGGCCATCCCCCGTCCGTGATGGATATGAGCTTTGCCGACCAGGCGCTTTCGGTGGAGTACATGGTGAAAAACTTCAAGACGCTGGAGAAGAAGGTCTACAAAGTTCCCGATGACCTCGACAAGCGCGTCGCCAAACTGAAGCTGGAGTCGGTGGGCATCAAGATTGACCGGCTCACTCCGGAGCAGGAAGAGTATTTGGCGGGGTGGAGCGAGGGGACGTAGAGAGCGGTCGTTCGTCTTTGGTCTTTGGTTGTTGGCGGGGGCGGCGTGAGCCGCCCCCGTTTTGCGTTTGGGCGAGCATCTATTGAGGGCAGCGTGGAAATGCATAGGTCCTTCGTGGGTAGTCCCGCGCTGGGTGCGCGGGACCGCTTCCTCAGGATGACAGCGGCATCGATTGTCATCCTGAGGATGTGTGGGCTCACGCGAAGCGGAAGCCCGCCGACGAAGGATCTATGCATTTCGCCGGTATTACCGATGCTGCCGACGAATCCATAGGTCCTTCGTTGGGAGTCCTGCGCTACGCGCAAGACTCCTCTTCCTCAGGATGACAGTTTGGCGGGGTTCGGGGCCGATTTGTCTGGTTGGAACTGGTGGCGGACGAACCATTCTGCGCTTAAGTCTTTCCACTCCGGATTCATGGACACAATTAGAGCGATCTTCTTGATGGGCAGCAGTCCTTTGATCTGTTTTTCGCGCGCGATGGCCGAGTGGATGTTGTCGAAGCTCTCGAAGTAAGCGAGGCGGTCGATTTTGTAGCGGGCGGCGAACTCGCCCTTGACGCCTTGCTTGTGTTCGAAGGTGCGTTGTTCGAGGTGGCTGGTCACACCGGTGTAGAGGGTTTTTGAGCGGTTGGTCATGATGTAGACGAAATAGGAATGCATAGGTCCTTCGTCGGTAGTCCTGCGCTGGGCGCGCAGGACTAGGCCTCCTCAGGATGACTGCGGTTGGGGGTGAATGTATGTGACGGATGAATCCCGGCTGTCCGGCTGAAGCTGGAGCCGTCCGACTAAACCGGACGAAATCCCTGAAAAGACCGGCTTGTTCGGAATTCGTAACAGGCCGATTTTTCACAGGTTCGGCGTGTGAGGGCAGCGTATCCTCAACCGCAAGAAGCTGTTACCAAAACACATAGGTACTGACGCCGAGAGGAGGATGCCAGGCAAGCTGGCCGCGTGACCACTACGTCTGAAACTCAACTTTACTAACCACCAAGAACGGTATGCAATTAAGAGGACGGCGTGAGTTTGCGCTACGGCCTCCGATGAACCGAACCCATTTGGATGATCGAAGCGAGAACGCAGTCTCAAGCGGCAAGATAAGTCTTGGGATTCATAAGATTGAACGCCGCGAATGGTGGTTATGGGTTACCGCCATCGTTATTACTTTGCTTTTGACGGCTGGAATTCTTTCCTTTGCCCTTCCCTCCCTTCCCTTCAGCGTTGTCAAGTTTGATCCCGGCGAACTCACTACCGCAATACGCGGCCTGGTGGGGATGGTTCTGCTGTTCGACATTTACACGATTTATCAGCAGCTGCAGATCTATCGGATCCGGCGGCGATTGGCGGAGCGGGAAGAATTGTTTCGCCTGATCAGCGAAAACGCCGCCGACATGATTGCGCTGGTGGATGCCAAGGGACAACGGCTCTACAACAGTCCAGCGTACTTGCGAATTCTGGGGCGCTCCCCGGAGGAACTGAAAGACGCCCCTTCGTTGGAGGATGTTCATCCCGATGACCGCGCGCAACTGGAGGAAGCTGCGCGGGAGGCGTTTCGCGGCGGTTCCGGCCGCAGAATCGAATACCGCATGCGGCACAAGGATGGAACGTGGCGGGTGCTTGAGTCCACGGCGAGTCCAGTGCGCAATGCGGATGGGCAAGTGGAGAAGTTGGTCATCGTCAACCGCGACATTACCGACCGTAAAAAGTTGGAGGAGCAATTCCGCCAGGCGCAGAAAATGGAGGCGGTGGGGAGGCTTTCCGGAGGGGTGGCGCACGACTTCAATAATCTTCTGGGAGTGATCATCGGCTACAGCGAGATTCTGCAGGAGGGCCTGCCCGTAGGGCATCAGCTGCGGCGCAGCGCGGACGAGATTCTGGCCGCGGGCCGCCGCGCCGCTGGCCTGACTCGACAGCTTTTGGCATTCAGCCGGCAGCAGGTGCTGGAAGCGCGCGTCCTGAATTTGAACAGCGTGGTGCGCGACACCGAAACCATGCTGCGCCGCCTGATTGGAGAAGACATCGATTTGACCAGCGAACTGGACCCCAAGTTGGGAACCACGAAAGCCGATCCGGGGCAACTGGAGCAGGTCATCATGAATTTGGCGGTCAACGCGCGCGATGCCATGCCGCAGGGCGGAAAGCTCATCATCGAAACCGGCAACACCGAAATGGATGAGCTTTTCGTGCAGCGATACCCCTATCCCGTGCAGCCCGGTTCTTACATACGCCTGACCGTTTCTGACACGGGGACAGGGATGGATGCGGCGACGCGGGCGCGCATCTTCGAACCCTTTTTCACCACCAAAGCCAAAGGCCAGGGCACGGGACTGGGTCTCTCCATGGTTTACGGCGTGGTCAAGCAGAGCGGCGGCTACATTGATGTTTACAGCGAGCTGGGCCTGGGCACGACTTTCAAGATCTATCTGCCGCGAGTGGATGAAGCAGTGGAGCCAGTGAATCCGGCAGCCATCCTGGCGAAAACACTGCGCGGAACCGAGACGGTGTTGCTGGTCGAAGACGAAGCGGCGCTGCGCGACCTGACGAGCAGCGTGCTGCAAGGGTGCGGATACACGGTACTCGAAGCCAAGAACGGCGGGGAGGCCCTGGACATCAGCCAGCATCACGAAGGCGCAATTGATCTGCTGCTGACCGATGTGGTGATGCCCGGCATCAGCGGGCGAGTGTTGGCCGATCAACTTGTCCAACTGCGGCCGCAGATCAAAATAATTTACATGTCGGGCTACACCGGCCAGACCGTCGGCGCCCACGGAATTCTGGATCCGGGGAGCAGGTTTCTGCAAAAGCCGTTCACCCGGGAGGCGTTGGCGCACAAACTTCGCGAGGCGCTGGATGAGGGGCAGAAGTCCGCGTCGGCAACGGGAGCGGGTGGGAAGTGATCGCAGCGGGCAGAAGTGTCTCTGGCCGGGTTTAGGGGGAGTTGGCATTGCAGAAGATCCTGATTGTGGACGACGACGAAGCTATGCGCGGGCTGCTGCGCGCGCGTTTGGAAGGCTCCTACGAAATTTTCGACACCGGAGATCCCGATCAAGCGCTGGGGTTGGCATTGGAACACAAGCCGGACGCCGCGCTGCTTGACTTGATGATGCCCAAGTTTTCCGGCCTGGACCTCTGCCAAAGCTTGCGCTCGCTGAGTTACACCTCGCACATCCGCGTCTTTATCGTTACCGGCAAGAGCGGCGCGGAAGCCCAGGAATATTGCAAGAATCTGGGCGCTGCGGGCTTCTTTCAAAAGCCTGTGGATTTTGAGTTGTTAAAGCGCCGGCTGGCCGAGGAACTGAAGTCGCTGCAGCCGGAGCGCCGCAGCCAGACGCGGGTGCGTATGCGCGTCAGCCTGAAGTTGCGCGGCGCTGATGCTGCGGGAAGGGCTTTCGAAGTGCTCACCACTACGGAAAACGTGAGCGCCGGGGGATTTCTGTGTAACTGTTCGGCATCGCTAAACCCCGGAACCATGGTGGAAGTTTTCTTGGTTCGCGGTGGGGACCGGTACGTGGGGCTGGCCCGCGTAGTGCGCAAGGAAGCTTCCGATATGAACTGGCAGCGCTACGGCTTCCGTCTGGAAGAAAAGGAAGGGGAGTGGGTGTTGCAGGCCTAGCTGCGTCAGCCTTGCGACGCTTCGATGTCTCTCGCCGGTGCGGTGCGCGGTTTCTTCGGCTGAGATTTCGGCACGAGCCACGTCACCGTCCGGTAACCCAGCAGAAGGCTCAGCACAAAGGCATACTCCAAGGGCTTGTGAAGGTCAGCTTTCACCAGCCAGATGTAATGAATAACCCCTGCCATAGCGCTGAAATAGACCAGGCGGTGCAGTGTTTGCCAGCGCTTTCCTCCCAGTTTACGGATGGACCAACTGGTCGAAGTCAACGCCAGCGGAACCATCAGGAGGTATCCGGTTAAGCCTGCCGTAATGAACCTTCGCTTGAGCACATCGGCGAGCATGGCGTGCAAATCAAAAAATTTATCCAGCCAGACATAAGTCGTAAGATGCAGGGTGCCGTAAAAAAACGCAAACAGTCCGAGCATGCGGCGATAGCGAATCAGCCAATTCAGCCCGCTCAGCTTGCGCAGCGGGGTAATGGCCAGCGTGATCAGCAGGAAAATCAGCGTCCAATCGCCGGTGGAGTGCGTGATGAATTCTATGGGATTGGCGCCCAATCCCACGCCCCAGGACTGAACGTCGGTGGGAGTCGGACCAAAGAATTTCCATAGCAGCCGGCCCAGGGGCTCCAGACAGGCTAAGAACACCACGACTTTGAACCAGCGGATCATAGGGCGCCAAAAAATTTGAAAAAGATCCTTGAGCGGAGGCGGTTGTGTACCTGAATATTCAAAAATTCCTCTTCAAATCCATCCCTGAGTACAAACTCGCCACCTGATCATACCCGTTGAACATCAGAGTCGGACGCTTGAAGAATTCTCCCAGCCGCCGTTCCTTGGCTTGGCTCCAGCGGGGATGGTCCACATTCGGATTCACGTTGGAATAAAACCCATATTCATTGGGCGCAGCTACGTTCCAGGTATTGATGGGCTGCTTCTCTACGAAGCGAATACGCACGATCGCTTTGGCGCTCTTGAATCCATACTTCCACGGCAACACGATGCGAAGTGGTGCACCGTCCTGATTGGGGAGCACCTGCCCAAACATGCCAAAGCACAACAGCGCCAGTGGATGCATGGCCTCGTCCATGCGCAAGCCCTCGACATAGGGCCATTGCAAAACGCTGGTGCGTTCTCCCGGCATCTGCCCCAGATCGTAAAGCGTGGTGAACTCCACGAACTTGGCCTTGCCCAGAGGCTGAGCCCGCTTAATTAATTCGCTCAGCGAGAAACCTACCCAGGGCACCACAATCGACCAACCTTCCACACAGCGGTGCCGGTAAATTCGCTCCTCGGGCGCCGCCATTTTGATGATCGCGTCCACGTCGAGCACCTGCTTCTTGGGAACCAGACCATCAATGGTCACCGTCCAGGGACGTGTTTTGAAGTTCCTGGCCAGATCCGCCGGGCCTTCTTTGTCGGTCGAAAACTCGTAATAATTGTTGTAGTGAGTCACGTCCTGGAAGGGGGTAATTTTTTCCGTCGTCGAAAGCTGGCTCTTCTGGATGCCGTCAATCTTCGCGCCCGGAGTGTCCGCCCGAACCACCGTCGAAGGCGCCGCCAGTTCCTTCAGGCCGATGCCGGCAACCGCGGCGGCGCCCGCCAGCGCCGTTCCCGCGAGAAACTTCCGCCGGTTCAGATACAGGCTTTGGGGAGTGATTTCGGAGGACGGAATGTCGGCAGGTTTCTTAATCAGCATAGTATCTCCACTCAACTGTACGGACTGGGCCCTTGTTTAGATGTGGTTGAGCACAAACTGCGCAAAAAACCAATGCCTGAGATCCGGCAAGGTGCCAGCCGGTTCCAGACACCAAAAGCATGGAACTTCTGAGCCTCCGCACTCGTAGAATATCCAGTAGGATGCCACGTGCCTCCGCGGAGGTGTAAAACATGTTTTGCAATCGCTGCGGAACTCCACTCCAGCCAGATTACAACCTTTGTCCCAAGTGCGGAAGCCGGATTGTCGGAACAGTCCGCCCCGTGGATGGCGCCCGCTTCGCCGGGCACCTGCGCACGTTGGGCATTCTGTGGATTGTGCTGAGCGCATTCTGGCTGCTGCCGTCCTTCGGTTTGCTGACCGTGGGCCATGCGTTTCGTTTCATGGCCGGGAATGGCGAGCCTTTTGCCCGCATCCTGGTTCCGCCCGTCATGTTCGGGCTAAGCATGGGGTTCCTGGTGCTGGCCGCCGCCGGAATTTGCATTGGCTGGGGACTCATGCAGCATGAGCCCTGGGCGCGGACCGCCGCCATTGTTCTCGGTATTCTTTCTTTGATGCATCCACCGTTTGGGACTTTGCTGGGCGTTTACACACTGTGGGTCTTGTTGTCCCGTGATGCCGCCGCCTACCCGCGCGCGACGGGGCTGCGCTGATTGGTTCCCTACCACCACTTCTGCGGAAGTTCTCCGCGATCCCACCTAGCGCTCGCCTATCCGTAGAGACGTGGCGGGAGCTACGTCTCTACACGTCTCTCCGGGAGCGAATCCGCGGTCCTTTTCCCATACGACCCTGCGGCGCGTTTATAATGTCTTCTCGCGATCAAGTGAATCCCCAACCCGACCCCAGTCATCTCACCCTTTGTGGAGGAAAAACAATGGCGCACGAAGTGCCCGCTTTGCCGTATGACTATGCCGCTTTAGAACCGGTCATCGATACCCAGACCATGAAGTTGCACCACGACATGCACCACGCAGCCTATGTAAAGAACCTGAATGCCGCCCTGGAGAAACATCCGAACCTGCAATCCAAGAGCGCAGAAGAACTGATCCGCGATCTCAACTCTATTCCCGAGGACATCCGCACCGCCGTGCGTAATAACGGTGGAGGGCACGTGAACCATTCCATGTTCTGGAAGATCATGAAGCCCAAGGGCGGAGGCGACCCCACCGGCCCCATCGCGGAAGCCATCAACAAAGCGTTCGGGAGCTTCAAGGATTTTCAGGCCAAGTTCAACGACGCTGGCACCAAGCAGTTCGGCAGCGGCTGGGCATGGCTGGCCGGCGAAGCGAACGGGACTCTGAAGGTAACGAGCACTCCGAATCAAGACAACCCGATTTCGCAGGGCTTGTTCCCGATTCTCGGCAATGACGTTTGGGAACATGCTTACTACCTGAAGTACAACAACCGCCGCCCGGAGTATTTGGCCGCGTGGTGGAACGTGGTCAACTGGGACGAGATCAACAAGCGCTATGAAGCGATGAAAGCACACAAACACTAAACGCTTCAGCCACGGCGTTCTTCAAGCCTCCAGCCTCGCCGGGTGGAGGCTTTTTGCGGTGGGAGGGCCGCCGAGTTTATTTTTGCCCTACCGATAAGCTGGGGCAACAAGAACCGCACAGCTGCCGCGGGACTCCCACCCTCTGGGAACTGTGAAAGCCGATTGCGCCGGCGGCCGATTCTGCATTTCCTGTGCGTGCGGTGTGGAAATCAAGACGCTCTCGTGCTTGAGATTTCTACCGAGGCGCTGTTGCGACTCCGCAAACTCCCGCGCCGCGCCGCTTGACCAAAGATGTCGAGTGATTTTCATGATCCGGGTTCATCCGCGAAGATCCGTGGCTTGGAATTTTCCGCTTGCACCAAACATGTGGAATTGACCATGCCCCCCGGCGCGAGTAGATTCGGTTCACCCTAAGATGATTTTTACCAAACGCCACGTGTCGTCGCAGCAAGCATTGCTGTTTGAAAATGAAAATGATGGCCGGCAGCTGCAATGACGCCGGCCATCAATATTCAAACTCCCTCCCTCAGGGGTGAACACACGTGAGCAAAGCAGCGGATGAATGGCAAACCTATCGCAGCCGGTTTCTAATTCAAGCCAGGCAACTCGGCGGGCCTCTTGTTTTTGTAGACGCGCTTGGCCGGGAACATCGCGGCAAGAAGGGCGACTATTTGGTGGAGTCGGCGAGCGGTGCGCAACGAATTTGGCCACGCCGGCTCTTTGAAGATGCGCATGTTCCCTTGGATTCCGTGGGGCCGTCAGTTTCATCAGGGACGGCGGAAGGGGCCGGTGCGGGATCGTCTGCTCCACCAAAGAAGGCGGCACTTAGAGAGATCGGCAGGCGTCTCAGTGGCAAAAGCCTGGTCCGCCCCGGCATCCCAGCCGTTAATTGCTTGAGATACAATATATAGGGATAACCTCTTGACAGGCCCAACATACGGGAGTACTGTTTCCATCCCATAGCCTTTGCAATAAGCCACTCTCGCAATGGAAAATGGGTTGGTTTGGAGCGATTGAAAGCGGGCCGGTCTCAGGCCGAGGTGACCTGACTCCCATCCCGTAGTAAGACCCAATAGCTTCAGAGGGTTAGCACTTGCCACGGTGCGGATTCCTGAGGCTTTGGACGGCAGGTAGTGCGTGCGGTGGCCGTTTCCCAGTTCGGCAGGCCGAGCCTCTTCTCGGGAAGCGACGTCCGTTGACAACTGAAGCTGTGGAAAATGCCTCGCCGCTCGGGGATGGGTCACTGTTCGCTCCCGGCCGGACAACAGTGGATCACGGGTACCCCAAAAGCTAGGAAAATAAAGAGTTTAGGCGCAAACCTCTTAAGAGACACTGACCAGGCGATAGCAAATCGAATCATATAATAGAAGCAGCGGGCCGCCAGAGTCCGCAGGGAGAGAGAACGAGAATGCCGGAAGTAAAAGAAAAAGGAGCCCCCATCACCCCGAGCACCGCGGTTGCCTCCACGGCCCCTGCGGTTGCTGTTCCCGCCGCCACTCCCGCTAAGAAGGGCGCCGGCCTGACCTTCCGCCGCTTTTTCACCAAGCCCGGCGTCTCGCCCTATGACGAAGTCGAATGGGAACTGCGCACGGCCAACATCAGCGACGCCCAGGGCAACACTATCTTTGAGCAGACGGACGTCGAAGTCCCCAAGGATTGGTCCATGACCGCCACCAACATTGTGGCCTCGAAATATCTGCACGGCACTCTCGGCACCGCCGAGCGTGAAACGGGTGTCCGCCAGTTGGTGACCCGGGTGGCTGAGACCATCCGCGACTGGGGATTGGCTCAAGGCTACTTCAAGACTCCCGAAGATGGACTCATCTTCCACGAAGAGTTGGTCCACATCCTGGTCCGCCAGTATGCCGCGTTCAATTCGCCGGTCTGGTTCAACGTAGGCTGCGACCGCATTGAGCCCAACTCTGACGCGCGCAACTGGCACTGGAACACGAAGACGCAAGCCGTGGAGTTCGGTGTCACCGGCTACACCAAGCCGCAATGCTCGGCCTGCTTTATTAATTCCGTGCAGGATTCGCTTGACTCCATTCTTACCCTCGCCAAGACGGAAGGCATGCTCTTCAAGTGGGGATCGGGCACCGGCACGAATCTTTCGGCGCTGCGCTCTTCCACCGAAGGGCTGAGCGGCGGCGGCACCGCCAGCGGTCCGCTCAGTTTCATGAAGGGCTTTGACGCCTTCGCCGGCGTCATCAAATCCGGCGGAAAGACTCGCCGCGCCGCAAAAATGGTCATCCTCAACGTCGAGCATCCCGACATTGAAGACTTCATTTTGTGCAAGCAAAAAGAAGAAGCCAAGGCCCACGCCCTGGTTTCCATGGGTTATGACGGTTCTTCGCCCGATTCCGAGGCGTACTCATCCATATTTTTTCAGAACGCTAATAACTCCGTCCGCGTCACCGACGACTTCATGTACGCCGTCATTCGCGACACCGATTTCTCCACCCGCGCCATTCGCGATGGCCGTCCCATGAAGACGTACAAAGCCAAAGAACTGCTGCGCGTGATTTCCGACGCCACCTGGCACTGCGGCGATCCCGGCATGCAATACGACACCACGGTCAACCGCTGGCACACTTCCAAGCACACCGCGCGCATCAACGCCAGCAATCCCTGCAGCGAGTACATGTTTCTCGATGACTCTGCCTGCAACCTGGCGAGTCTCAACTTGCTGAAGTTCGCGCCCAACGGCACATTCGACGTGGCCGCCTACCGCCATGCCGTGGACGTTCTCATCACCGCGCAGGAAATTTTGGTCGACAATGCCGGCTACCCGACGGAAATGATCATGCGCAACTCACATGACTACCGTCCGCTCGGCTTGGGTTACGCCAATCTGGGCGCGCTGTTAATGGCAGCCGGCCTGCCCTATGACTCCGACGCCGGACGCGACTACGCCGCCTGCGTCACTGCCATCATGTGCGGCGAAGCGTATCTGCAATCCTCGCGGATAGCAGAACTTTGCCAGCCGCTAACGCCGGCCACTGAGCCCACGAAAAAAGGCTTGGCCGAAACCAATTTAGGTTTCAGCAATGCTCACGTAGGGACAGCCGCCTCACCTGTCCAGCCGCAGCGCAGCGAGGCCGCGTTCCCCGGAGCCGCGTGCCCCGGCTGGTACATCAACCGCGAGCCGTTCCTTGACGTCATCCGCATGCACCGCGCGTCAGTGAACAACATCAGCAAGAGCCATGTCCCCGCGCCGCTCTACGAAGCCAGCAAGCAATGCTGGGACGAAGCTCTAGCCCACGGCGAAAAATTCGGCTACCGCAACTCGCAAGTCACAGTCCTCGCCCCCACCGGCACAATTGGATTTTTTATGGATTGCGATACTACCGGCATCGAGCCCGACCTCGCGCTGGTGAAGTACAAGAAGCTGGTGGGCGGCGGCATGATCAAGATCGTGAACAACACCGTGCCCACAGCGCTGTTTAAGCTGGGCTACGATCACGACCAGACAGACAACATCGTCAGCTACATTGACGCCACCGGCACCATCGAAGGCGCGCCCGCCGTCCAGGACGAACATCTCCCTGTCTTCGACTGCTCCTTCAAGCCGGCCAAGGGCACGCGCTCCATCCACTACATGGGACATCTCAAGATGATGGCAGCCACGCAGCCCTTCATCTCCGGAGCCATTTCCAAGACAGTGAATTTGCCGGTTAACGCTTCGGTGGAAGACATCATGGAGGCCTACATCCAGGCCTGGAAGCTGGGACTGAAAGCGGTGGCCATCTATCGCGATGGCTGCAAGCAGTCGCAGCCGCTCTCGGCCGCGGGCAGCAAGACTGCGACATCCACCAAGGATGATGCAGCCGCCGCGCGGACAGGAGTCTCCGCGCCACAAGAAGAAGACCTCACCGCTCCGCCGCGCGCCGTGCGTCACCGCCTGCTCGACGAGCGCATGTCGGTCACTCACAAATTCAAGGTAGGAGACCATGAGGGCTACCTGACCGTGGGCCTCTATCCTGACGGCAGCCCCGGCGAGATTTTCATCACCATGGCCAAGGAAGGTTCGACGGTCAGCGGCCTGATGGACAGCTTCTCCTGCGCCGTCTCCATCGGCCTGCAGCACGGCGTGCCGCTGAAGCTGCTGTGCGAGAAGTTCGCCCACACTCGCTTCGAGCCCAACGGATGGACGAACAATCCCGACATCGGCTTTGCCAAATCCATCATGGACTACATCTTCCGCTGGCTGCAGCTGCGCTTCCTCACCGGACAGCAGCAGTTGCTGTTCGATAACCTGCGGCCGAAATCCTGGCGCGCCCTGGCGGAATACGATGCGAGCGACGCGCTTCCGGAAGCGTCTGTCGCGAATGAGGCAAGCCCACCGCCCATGCTTCCGACGGGACACGGCCGGGTGCACGCCGCCGATGCGCTGGCGGAGTTCGTGGATCTGGGTGACGCGCCCAGTTGCAGCTTCTGCGGCTCCATCATGACCAGAAACGGCAGCTGCTACCGCTGCATGAGTTGCGGCAGCACCAGCGGCTGCAGCTAAGGGTCGCGTAGGGACAAGCCGCCCTCGGCTGTCCGGGGCTTGTGTGGGGAAGGCGCTCGCGTAGGGACGGGCGCCCTCGCCCGTCCAGCGGAGCAAAGCTCCGCAGGCAGTTTGTATCAGGCCCCCGGTTGGTATTGGGGACAGCGATTCGTATCAGGGCATGGGCTTTCAGCCCTGCCGCGATATCCTCCTCGCTCATTGTCATCCTGAGCGGAGTGAGGCGGAAGCCGAACGCAGTCGAAGGATCTGCTGTTTCGATTTTTCTGGCGCCAGATGATCGGCGTCAGCCGGGGTGCCCATCCTAACGCGTTCTGTGCGCTAGGGGTGGGGATTCCTCAAATGCGTTTCAATATCATTGGCCGCATCAGGAACGTCGAGGTCATTGCAGCTGGGACGGCGATCCGGGAACGTAAGCGGCTATGGAAGGTGTACGGCAAAGGGCGCTGGAGAAAACTGAAGGGCATCGCAAGCATCGAATTCTCTGATGGTACGATGTGCCAGGCAGAAATCCACTGGTATAAAGCTCATGGAATCGGCGCGAAGGAACACAAAGTCAAGCGGATCATCGGTGAAGCCTAAGCCTGAGCCGCAATTTGTCCTCTGTGTGCGGAATCAGGACTACCCCGCATCTCTGGAGGTGCGCAAGGTATATCGCGTACTCAGCGACCAGGTCGCCACCCGGCATCGTCAACTCCGAGTGATTGATGAGTCTGGCGAGGATTATTTGTATCCCGAAGAGTATTTCGTTCCGATCAAACTGCCTCAATCAGCCCAGAAAGCAGTGCTGGAGACAGGATAGGACGCTGCTCGTGTAGGGACAGGCGCCCTCGCCCGTCCAGCGGAGCGAAGCTCCGCAGGCGGTTTGCATCACGCCCCCGGTTGGTATTGGGGACAGCGATTCGTATCAGGGCATGGGCTTCAGCCCTGCCGCGATATCTCATTGTCATCCTGAGCGGAGTGAGGCGGAAGCCGAACGCAGTCGAAGGATCTGCTGTTTCGATTTTTCTGGCGCCAGATGATCGGCGTCAGCAATCAGGGCCCTACAACCAAAGCTGAGAAACGTACTGTGAGGGGGGCACGGCACGCGCCAACTTTGGAGCCGAGCACCGCGGTGTGGATAATCCCGTGCTGCGCGTCGACCGCTGCGGTGGCACCCTTGCGGCGCGTGAGTCGAATTTCTCGCCTACCCAGGACTGCCGTCCTGGGCTATCCTATGCCGCCGCTCCGCGGCTGAGGTTGAGGAACTACCCGGCGCACATTCGTATTGAGCACACCGTGAATCCTTTGGGTGCCCCTCGTCTCGCCGCGTTTGCGAGACGTGGGACCCCGACTCGCGCGGTTACGTTTCTGGATCGCTGAACCACTTTGGAGCCGAGCACTCCGCGCCGTGCTTTCTCGTTGACCTCACTTTTCCAATCCCATAGCCTTGTAACTGAGAAGCATTATCGATTTCGATAGTGCGCGATCTTTGACAATCTGAGCGGAGCACAGTCTAAAGGCTCGGCAGCGCGCCTGAATCCCGAACCCGCGCAACTTCCCTGCGGTGGACCGTATCGTCTCCGTGCCGTGGACCTAATCCCTTTGCTATCTATATTTTGCGTGTAACTCCTGTAAATTCAAAGATCTAGCAGGGAGCCGCCAACTAAAACCTTTGTTTTCTGGATCTTAGACCAGGGAAGGGGGGAGGGGGTACCTCGTTCTCTCTCTCCCTCTGACTTCCGGGTTCCCCATCTTTGCGCGTGCTTTGCGCAGAGGTGGGATTCCACGGGACGCCGCCCCCTTTGTTTCTCTCCGCCGTGCGCCCCTCCGGGGCTGGAGTTGTGGCTGTACGCCCTGAAGTCAGAACCTGCGGAGCTGCGCTCCTGAACGGGCGAGGGCGCCCGTTCCCACATTAGAACCAGAATCCCCATGGGACTTGCCCGATATTCCCCCTGGGGAGTGATTACTTCTTGACCGCGGCGAGAATCTCTTTTTGATTGCTCAGAATTTCATTGAGCGCAGACTGATTCTTTTTGATGGCAGCCTGGTTGGCCAGAATCGTCGCCTGGTTTTTTCGGATGGTCGTCTGGTTGGTGAGGATAGCCTTCTGGTTTTTCACGATGGTTGACTGGTTGGCGAGGATGGTCTTCTGATTGGAAAGAACCTTGGCGTCTGACATTTTTTTCTCCACGGAGATTGAGGTGGACGAAAGTTTAGCACGACCGCCGTGCCTCCAAGGGCGAAGGCGTGGGCGCTTGTCGCGCGCCGCTTCCGGTGGTAGGTTGCTTGGTAACGGCGCGCGAAGGAGTTCTCTATGCTGGAAGTCAAATCGATAGGCATGGGCCATCTGGAGACCTATCTGAAAGAACTGCAGGACGCGGCGGCGGCGCTGCATCTGAATTTTCCTGTCCCGGAGTTCGATGTGGCGGACGCGAAATCCTTGCAGGAGGCGATCGTGCGCATGGAGGCCTCCGTGGATGAGCGCGTGGGGCCGTGGAAGCATAATCAGACCGTGCGTGGCATGGCGGAGGAAACTAAACGGCGCTTCCGCGACGAGATGCTGAAGAAGGCCAAGCCAGCGTAAGGCTTCACGCTGCAATCTCCCACCGTAGTCTCTGCAAGAAGCGGAGAGACTCGGATGGGGCACCCTCTAGTTATACTTACACAAACGTAATTACTTTGGTTTGGTGATTGCGCCTTCGGCGGCGGAGGAGACCAGCGCCGCGTACTTGGCAAACACTCCGGTGGGATAGCGCGGCTTGGGCGGCTTCCAGCCGGCCATGCGCTGCTTGATTTCGGCGTCGCTGATTTCCATTTCGAGCAGGCGCTGGTTCACGTCAATATGGATCATGTCGCCTTCGCGGACGGCGGCGATGGGGCCTCCCAAAGCGGCTTCCGGCGAGACATGACCCATCATCAGGCCATGAGTGGCGCCGCTGAAGCGGCCGTCGGTGAGCAGCGCGACCGATCCGCCCAGGCCTTCGCCCACCAGCGCCCCGGTGACGCTCAGCATTTCGCGCATGCCAGGACCGCCTTTAGGGCCTTCGTTACGGATTACGACGACGTCGCCAGACTTGATCTTCTTGGAAGTGACGGCGGCCATGGCGTCTTCCTCGCAATCGAACACGCGCGCCGGGCCGCGATGGCTGAGGCGCTCATGCCCGCTGATCTTCGCCACGCATCCTTCGGGAGAGAGATTTCCCTTCAGGATCACCAAGCCCCCAGTCTTCTTTAATGGCCGGTCGAGCGGAGCAATCACCGGCTGCCCGGGAGTTTCCTTGGCCTGATTGGCTTCCTCGGCGAAAGTCTTGCCGGTTACGGTGAGCGCGGAGCCGTCGGCCAGCTTGCCGTCGAGCAGGCGCTTGGCGATGACCGGGATGCCCCCAGCTTTATCGACGTCCGCGGCGACGTATTTTCCCGAAGGTTTGAGGTCCGCCAGAATCGGCGTCCGCTCGCTCACTTTCTGGAAGTCGTCAATCTGCAAGGGAAGCCCGGCCTCGCGCGAGATGGCGAGGAGATGAAGCACGGCGTTGGTCGAGCCGCCAGTGCAGGCGACACCGGCAATGGCGTTATCGAAAGCGGCGCGGGTGAGAATGTTGCGGGGCAGAATGCCCTGCCGCAGAACGTTCATGATGACCTCGCCACAGCGGAAGGCGACTTCGTCTTTGCGCGCGTCCATCGCGGGCACGCTGTTGAAGCCCATGGGCGAAAGGCCGATCAGTTCCATCACTGTAGACATGGTGTTGGCGGTGTACTGGCCGCCGCAGGCGCCGGAACTGGGGCAGGCAACGTTCTCCAATTCAAGCAGTTCTGCGTCCGTCATTTTTCCCGCGGCGTTGGCGCCGACCGCTTCGAACACATCCTGAATGGTGACGTCTTTACCTTTGTAAACGCCTGCGGCAATCGTGCCGCCATAGAACACGAGGCCGGGAAGGTTCATGCGGGCGAGCGCCATGGCGGCGGCTGGAATGGTTTTGTCGCAGCCCACCACGCAGACCACGGCGTCGAACATCTGGCCGCGGCAGACCAACTCAATGGAATCGGCAATGACTTCGCGGCTCACCAGCGAAGCGCGCATGCCTTCGGTGCCCATGGTCTCGCCGTCGGAAATGGCGATGGTATTGAATTCCATGGGTGTGCCCCCGGCGGCGCGAATGCCTTCTTTCACTTTGGCCGAGAGGCGGCGCAGGTGAAAGTTGCAGGGCATGGTTTCGATCCAGGTATTGGCCACGCCGATGATGGGGCGGCTGAGGTCCTGGTCCGTGAATCCGATAGCTTTGAACATGGCGCGAGCCGGAGCCTGGTCGCGTCCGTCGGTGATGCCACGACTGCGATGTTTGAGGTCCATAGGTTAAAAGAATACGCCAAAGAAGACTACGCCATAGCGAGGGAGGAAGACAAAGAGGCTACGGGGAACCGTTTCTACTTGACGTGGTGAAGTAACGCGCGAGAGGCGCAATCTAAGCGAGCATCATAGAAGGCATCATATGATGCTATAATCAGTGCCTGGAGTTCCTATGAGAACAACCGTGGCTCTGGATGACGAACTCGTACGCATCGCCCAGGAGTTCACTGGGGTAGCGGAGAAAGCGGCGTTGATTCGTGAGGCGCTGAAAGCCCTCATTGAGCGCGAAAGCGCTCGCAGATTGGCCTCCCTGGGAGCCACCATGCCCGAATTGAAGAAGGGGAGTCCTTTATCGCCAGGCGGTATTTTCGGTCACATCCGTGAAATGAAGCTCGTGTTATCTTAACCCGCTATCTGTTTGAGGTGCCCCTCAATGGCTTATTCGGGCCGGTCTGTATGGCAAACTTTTATAGTCCTTTTATTACTGTCCGGTTTGTTCGAAGGTCAAACCCCAAAGCCGGTTCCAAGCCCACCCGTTGAACAATCGCCGGTTGGCGACGATGCCTCGAAGGAAGCCATCATTTTTGAGCGCAATGCGACCAAGGTCGTGTACGAATCAGACGGAACGGGCACGCGCGAGACGACAGTGGTTGTGCGCATGCAATCGGAGGCCGGCGTCAAGGCGTTTGCCGTGCTTGCCTTCCCGTACACCAGCTACAACGACCAGGTGGAAGTGGACTACGTGCGAGTGCGCAAGCCCGACGGCACGGTGGTCGCGACCCCGGACTACAACATCCAGGACATGCCCGCTGACGTAACCCGCCAGGCTCCGATGTACAGCGACATTCATGAGAAGCACGTCACGGTTAAGGCGCTCGGTGTGGGCGATGTTCTCGAATACCTGGTGCGCTACCGCACCATAAAGCCCGAGGTTCCGGGACATTTCTGGTTCGAGCATACGTTTACCAAGGTGTACATCGTCAAGGATGAAGAAGTGGAGATTACCGTCCCCAAGGACAAGTATGTCAAGGTAGCCAGCCCGGACTTGCAACCCACCATCAAGGAAGGCGCCACCCAGAAAACCTTTAGCTGGAAGACCTCCAACCTCGATCTCAAGGACCGCGAAACATTAATGAAGAAGACCGAGGCGCCGAAGCCCTCGGTGCAGATCACCACCTTTCACACTTGGGAGGAAGTGGGAAGCTGGTACAAGGAGCTGCAACGGTCTCAAGTCGTGGTCACTCCGCAGATTCAGGCAAAGGTCGCCGACCTGACGAAGGGTCTCAGCCAGCGATGACGACAAAATTCGCGCCATCTACAAGTTCGTCTCCACGCAAATTCACTATGTCTCGCTGTCATTCGGTATTGGCCGCTACCAGCCGCACCTGGCCGAGGACGTGTTTGAGAATGAGTACGGCGACTGCAAAGACAAGCACACGTTGCTGGCCACCATGCTGCAGGCCGCAGGAATTGAAGCTTGGCCGGTGCTCATTCACGCCACTCAGAAACTCGATCCGGATGTGCCCTCGCCGGGCCAATTCAATCACTTGATCTCTGTCGTACCACGGGGCAAGGAGTTACTCTGGCTGGACACCACTCCGGAAGTTGCGCCGGTCGGTTTGTTGCTGGCCAACCTGCGTGACAAACAAGCGCTGGTGATGCCAAGCGCCGGTCCCGCCACGTTGATGACTACGCCGGCGCAGCCTCCGTTCTCCAGCTTTCAGAATTTCTCCGCCGAAGGTAAGCTGAGTTCCGAAGGGATTCTGACCATGCATGTCCGACAGGACACGCGCGGAGATGCGGAAGTGCTGTACCGGTTCGGGTTCCGCAACGTCGCCTCGGCACAATGGAAGGATCTGGGCCAGAGAATTTCCAATGCATCAGGATTCGGCGGTGAGGTCAGCGACGTTACCGCCTCTGTCCCGGACGACACAGATCAGCCATTCCAGTTCACCTATGAATACAAACGCAAAGACTATAGCGACTGGAGCAACCACCGGGTTGTCGCACCGCTGCCATGGTTTGGCATCGAAAGCGCGGCTTCGGAGGACGTGAAGCCGGAGGAACCGGTAAAGCTTGGCGCTTTAGGGGACGTTGTGTATCAATCTAAAATCACACTTCCCGCTGGCTTTGCGCCAAAGTACTCCGACAAGAAGGATGTATCAGAAGATTTCGCGGACTACCACGCAACGTACGCAATTGACAACGGAGTGATGACGGTCACGCGGCGACTCACGATCAAGAAAAGCGAGGTACCACTTGCCTCCTGGGAGCCTTACAAGAAGTTCTGCAAGGTTCTGTCTGAAGAGCGGGATCGCTACGTCAATTTAGATAGTGGGACCACCGAATACCCAGCGGGAGAGGGGACGAGTAGCCAAACGGCGGTATCCGCCCAATCTAGTACAGCCGCGAGCAAGTGGCAGGAGATATTAGAACAAGCCTGGCGCGCCAATCCCGAGGCAAAAAAACTGATCGATGAAGCGACCACAGCCATAAGGGAGCGTGACACTACCCATGCACAAGAAATCTTTCAAAAGATAATCGCAATGGACCCACAATTTCCGGGGGCACACGGTGGGCTAGGTTTCGTTTACCTCACGCAACACAATGGGGAAAAAGCTGTGGATGAGTTTCAGAAAGAACAGGAATACCATCCTGAAAATCCGATGACCTATCCGATGATCGCGAGAACCCTTGCGCATATGCATCGCGATGACGAGGCGCTGGCCGAATACCAGAAGCTGCTGAAGATCGATCCCGCGAATCGGGATGCAGCTCTCGCCGTCGCTGCCGGATTGAACAAACAGCACAAGTACTCCGAGACCGTGCAGGTGCTGGAGAAGGCGGTGCAGCAGTCGCCTGACAGTCCAGCGCTGCAATTACACCTGGCCGAAGCCTATTTGCATAACAAACAGTCGGACAAGGCATTGCCTATAATGAAGAAAGCCGCCGAGGGTGATGCCAGCGCGAACGCTCTCAATTCTGTGGCTTATGAACTTGCCGATAACAATGTCGCGTTGGATGAGGCAGCGGCGTACGGGGATAAAGCTCTGCATCAGGCCGAAGCCGACTCAGTCGCGGCGGCCGACGACGAGGCTGGCTTGACTGACACCCTGCTTCTGGGAGAGATTTGGGACACCGTGGGCTGGATTTCCTTCTGCAAAGGCGACTACACCATGCCCCTTCCTTACATTCGCGCCGCCTGGCTGCTTACACAGGACCCAATCGTGGGGAATCATCTCGGGCAGATCTACGAAAAGCTCGGCAAGAAAACCGAAGCCGCCCACCAGTACGAATTGGCGCTTGCTTCGTCTTTTGATAGTAACGATGAAAACGACAATGATCTACGCCAACGCTACAAGCGACTCGTTGGGAAGGAAGCAGAGGACCACCCCAAGCTTCAGCGCGGACGCCTCGGCGCGGGCGAATACTACTCACCTCAGGACGAACTGAACCACATGCGCACCGTACGACTGTCCTCCGCCGCCCACGAGAAAGGGAGTGCTGATTTCATGGTTATCCTCTCCCCGGGCAAAACGGCAGAGGTAAAGTATGTGACCGGAACGGAGTCCTTGAAGGCGATGAGAGAGCAGATCAGCCGGGCAAAGCTGCAGACGGAAATACCAGATTCGAATCCGGCCCGTGTATTTCGGAGCGGCATTCTGACCTGCGGGGAAGCTGGGTGTGATTTCGTGTTTCTGCTGCCTGATCGTGTTCACATTAGAGGTACGAGTTTTCCGGTGCACTAGGGGAACTTCCCCGTTCGGTCTGGACGATGTCTGTCAAACATTCGAGTGGCTATCAGCCACTAGGGTTCGACTTCCTTGCCCTCTTACGGTCACTCGAATTTCGCAACGCTACTTGACATCGCGATTTCCGGAGCTATGATTAAGGTGACAGACATCGTCCAGTAGTTCAAAGCCCCGCTTCGCCGGGGCTTTTGCTTTTGCGGCGCAGGCATGCCCCGGTTCACTTTTCTCGGCGCAGGGATTTTGATGTTCATTGTCCCAGATTACAAGGTTACTGACCTGTCCAAGCACAGAAATTGACATCATGTGATGCTATAATTAGTGCTTAAGTTTCTATGAGAACAACTCTTGCACTGGATGACGAGCTCGTACGCATCGCCCAGGAGTTCACTGGAGTAGCGGAGAAAACGGCGTTGATTCGTGAGGCGCTTAAAGCCCTCATTGAGCGCGAAAGCGCTCGCAGATTGGCCTCCCTGGGAGGCACCATGCCCGAATTGAAGAATATTCCACGCCGCAGGCGGGCGGCGGATTGATACTCGCGGATACTTCTGTCTGGATTGATCATCTTCGTTCCGGAGACAAAGAGATGCGTAGGCATCTTGGTCAGGGGCAAATTGTGACCCATCCGTTCGTCATCAGCGGAGTTTGCGCTTGGATCTTTGCGGGAGCGCCCCAGGACGCTGGCACTGTTGGATCTTTTGCCACAGATGCGCGTGGCGCAACTGAGCGAAGTGCGGTTAACGATTGAAGCCCGCCGTCTGTACGCCGCGGCATCGGTTTGACGGACGCACACCTGATCGCCTCTGTGTTTATCAATTCGCCCACGCTTCTGTGGACAAGAGACAAGCCACTTCGTAAGGTTGCCCAAGCTCTCGGCATTCATGCCGGTTTGGCTTAGAAATTTGGACTAACTGGGCGTGTTAACAAAGTCGTTCCCTAACCTCCACCATAACTGCAGGGGCAAGTTTTTCTTCCCGCTCAATCTACCGAGGTACTCCCGGTCGTGCTCGGAAGGTGCAGAGTCCAGCACAATGAGCCACCGATCCGCTGGAATGCGCCAGCCATAATAGTTATATTCGAGGAGTTGTCCCAGCGCCTCGCGGATGGCAAACGTCGGCGTTATGCCGTAGCACACCTTGAGCTCGGCACGGCAAAAATTTGAGCCGTCCTTGAATTCGACGTTGACCTGGTCTTTCTCCCTGCCCACGACACTGTACCCTTTCCGATCCAGCCAGCGAATGAACTTGTTGCAGAGTTCCTTATGCCGGGGAATGATAATGCTTAGGCTTGCGGGTGTAGCTCGCGGATAAATTTCTTCCATCAGGGGGTGCGCGACGTAATGTTGGTTCGGATGCGGCTTGCTGAAAGCGGCTGGGAGCAATCTTTCAATCGATTCGTCGAAAATTGTCGGATTTTTGAAGCGTGGGTTCTTGCTTCGGAACCGTTCCGGCATGGCGAGGTATGGAATCTGCGGTTGGAAAATTCTTACTTTGCCGACCGGACATTTGAATCTGAGGTCACTTGGCTTGGTTGGAGGATGTTGCCTGACATAGGCTCTCTGGCCGGTGTACACCACGCCGAGAGCCTCCAGTAGCCGGCGTTTGCTGATGCCAGTCTTTTCGAACAAGGATTGCAACCTGCGCAGTTCTTCCTCGGTAGCGAGTGACGCATCGAGATAGGCACCGACAAGTACCCACTCCCTCCGCGGGTTAATCGTCCAAAACAGAACTTGAAAATTCTTTCCCCTAAACTGCTTCGCTGGCCAGTACAACCAGCCGAACACGTTGCCATCGAGTTTGTCAGTGGTGCAGAAATTCCACTCTTCATTTCCGTAACCACGTTTACCCGGGTTCCCGCTATCGATAGTCTCGCCGCTTGGCTTTTTCCATGAATCGGTGTTCCAGCAAACTCTTTGAAGGATGGTAGTCATCCGCCACCGCCGTAGGTCGTGATTATATAACTGAACCCCGGGGCCGCCGGGTGCCCCATCCTTGCCCGGTTTTGGCAAGGGTAGGGGTGGGACCGGGACCGCATTTCGTGTTTCTTAGTTCAATCGTCGCTCGCGTTCGTAACAGCAGGTCCCTCGACTCCGCAAGTTCATTCGCGTTGCGAATGAACTTGCTACGCTCGGGATTACAATTCATGGGGAACATCGGTGGCATGGCTGAAGCCATGCCCTGATACGAACCTGATACATTCCGGAAATCAGACGCATTACTGCTGGCCACTTCCTTTGCGGTGTAGCCCAGCTACGCCCGGGCGGCGCGGACGGATTCGTCGGTGGCGGAAGAGGGTGGATGTCCCACGGCTCCCGGCCAGGCGGAGGCGCGGTCCGCGATGCTGTCGGCGGAGGTGATGCGGACATCGGAGACATCCATGATCGCGTACCAGTCGCGGCGTAGTTGTCCCGCCTGCTTGGGGTTCACGTCGAGCAGCAAGGTGACTTTGTAGGTCTGGTCGTCGGGCGCCGCCTGGGCGTGGACGTAGGTGATGTCGAGAGCGCGCCGGGAAACGGCGGTCAGGATGCGCATCAGCGTGCCTTGCGTGTTGCGATAGTGGATGTGAAAAGCTTGCATGTTCGGTCTCCTAAATTTCCTGTACGGTAACTGCTGGGCTTCGCCCAGCCGGACAGCCGAGGGCGGCTGCCCCTACGTAAGTCATTCTTCCTCGAATACCATTTCCGACAATGCCGCGCCGGCCGGGACCATGGGGAAGACGTTGGCCTCCCGCTGGCAATCGAAAACTAAAAGCTCCGGCTTGGGCGATTTCAGAAAAGCATCCAGCACGTCTGCGGTTTCCTGCGAGACGGGGAACTGGCGCATGGTTTCTTCGCCCAAATGTTGTGCGTCAATTTTGTAAGCCTTGGCGATGTCGACGAAATCGGGATTGTCGCTCAGATCGGTTTCGGCATAATTGCGCTGATAAAAGAGCTGCTGCCACTGCCGCACCATGCCGAGAAACTTGTTGTCGACGATCACCATTTTGATGGGCAGCCGGAGGCGTTGCACGGTGGCCAGTTCCTGAATGTTCATCTGGAAGCCGCCGTCGCCGGAAACGCAAACCACCAGGGTTTCCGGCTTGGCCAGTTGCACGCCGATGGCGGCGGGCAAAGCAAACCCCATGGCTCCCAGGCCGCCGGAGGTGATGAAGCCGCGCGGAGAATTAGAGTGATAGCGCTGCGCCGCCCACATCTGGTGCTGGCCGACATCGGCAAGCACGATGCTTTCCTTCGGCAGACGGCTGAAGAGCTCGTCCAGAAAACGGATGGTGGGCTGCGCCAGGCCGCGGGGATCAAGCTCGGCGCGGTCGGGGCCGCAGGCAATCGAGCGCCAGGCGCTCCAGTTGGGCAGAGTAATTTTGCGCACAGCGTCATGGAACGCCGGAATGGTTTGAGCCAGATCTCCCACTACGGGCAGGTCGCAGGTGCGCACGCGGTCCAGTTGCGCAGGGTCAATCTCAAAATGCACGATGCGGGCGTCGGGGGCGAAGCGGGAGAAGTCGCCGGTGACGCGGTCGTCAAGACGCGCGCCGAAAACCAGCAGCAGATCGGTCTCGTGCAGCGCCATATTGGCGGCGCGGGTGCCGTGCATTCCCACCATGCCCAGGTAATACGAAGCTTCGGGCTCAACCGCTCCCAAGCCGTGAACGGTAGCGAAGGCGGGGATCTGCAAGTGGTCGAGCAGGGCCCGCAGTTCGGTGATCGCGCCAGAAAGCTTGGCCCCCGCCCCGATGAGAGCGACGGGCTTTTTGGACGCATCGAGCAAGGCGATAAGAGTTTTGGTGAATCCTGGTTCGGTAGTTTCGTCCACCAGCTTGGGGCGGGGCGTGAACTTCACCGGGCCGGAGAATTCCATCTTGGCCTTCATCAGGTCGGTGGGAATATCCACGATGACCGGGCCGGGACGGCCGCTGCGCGCCCAGTAAAAAGCTTCCGCGATGACGGCGGGAATTTCCTCGATGGTCTTGACCAGGCGGCTCCACTTGGTAAGCGAGAGGGTCATGCCGAAAACGTCAGTTTCCTGAAAGGCATCGGTGCCGATCAGGGTGCTGCGCACCTGGCCGGTAATACAGACCAGGGGAACAGAATCCATTTTGGCGTCGGCGATGCCGGTAACCAGATTGGTGGCGCCGGGACCGCTGGTGGCCATAGCAACGCCGGTCTTTCCGGTGGCGCGGGCATAACCTTCGGCGGCGAATACCGCTCCCTGCTCATGACGGGTGAGAATGTGGCGCACGCCGCTGCCATCGAGCGCATCGTAGAGCGGCATAATGGCGCCGCCAGGATAGCCGAAAACTAAATCCACGCCCTCGGCCCGCAGGCACTGCAGAACGATTTCGGCTCCCCGCATTTGCGCTATTTCAGTTTGCGTCGGGCTAGACATTGACCACCTGCGGCTTGGGTTTTTCCGGGGCCTTCTTGCCGCCCTTGGGAAGCCACGACATCATGCCGCGCAACTTGGCGCCGACTTCTTCCACCTGGAGATTCTTTTCGTTCTCCCGCAATTGGTTGAAATTCTTGCAGCCGCTTTTATTTTCGGCGATCCATTCTTTCGCGAACTGTCCACTCTGAATTTCGGAGAGGATCTTTTTCATGGTGGCGCGGGCTTCGTCGGGGACGACTCGCGGTCCGCGGGTCAGGTCGCCATACTCGGCCGTATTGGAGATGGAATAGCGCATGCGGCTGAGGCCGCCTTCGTAGATCAGGTCCACGATCAACTTCACTTCGTGGATGCACTCGAAGTAGGCGATCTCGGGAGCGTAGCCGGCTTCGACCAGGGTTTCGAAACCTTTTTTCATTAACGAAGTCAGGCCCCCGCAAAGCACGACCTGCTCGCCGAACAGATCACTCTCGGTTTCCTCGCGAAAGCTAGTCTGAAGAACGCCCGCGCGAGTGGCGCCGATGCCGTAAGCATAAGCCAGGCCGAGTTCCTGGGCGTGGCCGCTGGCATCCTGATGAATGGCCAGCAGAGCGGGCACTCCGCCGCCTTGGGTGTACACGCTACGCACCAGATGTCCCGGACCCTTGGGGGCAACCATCAGAACATCTACATCGGCCGGAGGGACGATCGTCTTAAAGTGAATGCCGAAGCCGTGGGAAAAGCCGAGAATCTTGCCGGGCTTGAGTGCCGGCTTGATGGCGGCTTCGAAAAAGTCTCCCATGGTCTCGTCGGGAGTGAGGATCTGGATCCAGTCGGCGCGTTTGGCGGCTTCGGCTGGGGGAACGACGGTCATGCCATCGGCTGCGGCCGTCTTAGCGCTCTGGCGCTGCGGGTCGAGGCCAACGATCACGTTGAAGCCGCTGTCGCGAAGGTTTTGCGCCTGGGCATGCCCCTGACTTCCGTAACCCATGATGGCGATGGTTTTGCCCTGCAGGGCGGCGGGTTTAACGTCACTTTCGTAGAAAACAGTAGCCACTAAGATCTCCTGGGAATTGTGTTTGGCTATTTAGGCCATTTATTTCTTACAGTTAAAGTGACTTCGCCGTGCGACCGGAGGGGCTCGATTGCAGACCGACCGGTCGGTCGGTTCCAGGAATCATAGCGTCCATGGCAGGCGGGAGTCAAGCGAAAAAGGGCCACCGAATTGGCAATCCAGGTGGCTCCGTATATGCTGTCCGGCAATGGTCCGTGACGCCACTAGCCGTTCCCGGCAGGAGATCCTGCGCGCGGCCGCGCGATTGTTTCAGCAACAGGGCTATGACGCGACCTCCATGAGCGATGTAGCTGCGGCCCTGAAGCTGAGCAAGGGCGGACTCTATCATCACTTCAAGAGCAAGGACGAAATCCTGTTCCACCTGATGGACCACGCGATGGACATCAGCTGGGAGCGGGTCGTCAACCCAGTGCAGGGGATGGCCGATGCGGAAGAACGCCTACGCGCCCTGATTCGCCTGCACATCGGCGTGGTGCTCAGCGAAAAAGACCGAGAAATTACGGTGATGCTGCACGAGAACCATCCTCTGCAGCCGGCGTTGCGGCGGCGCATCAATGCCCGCAAGAAAAAGTATGTCCAGTTTGTGGAGAGCACGATTGCCGAGGTGCAGAAGACGCGGCCGAAGAAGGGAATCGTGAGTCCACGGGCGGCGGCGTTTGCTCTGGTGGGGATGATTAACTGGATCTACCAGTGGTATCACCCAGAGGGCGAGTTGCACGAAGAACATTTGGTGAAGCAGTACACGGAGATTTTCTTCGCGGGGGCGCTGGGGTAAAGAGAATCCCTGCAAACTTAGTGGCGGAGTCTCGCGTCCCGGCGGGCACTGTTTACAATCGAAGAGTCAGAATCTCTGAATGCAGGCTATCGTGGAATCCCACCCTAGTCGCAAAAGGCGCGACTAGGATGGGGCACCCATCGTTTAACAAGTTACGGCCTCTCAGGTTGAGAGCTGTTTGTGTTACTGCACTTGCCAGCTCTTTCCGCCGTCGCTTGTGGTCCAGACTTTGCCTTCCGATGTCGTCAGCTTGCCGTTTTCAGGGTCGGGGAAATCAATGCTCACAATGTCCGCAGTGAGCGCGACGCCGTTTACCGCCGGCTTGACTTGCGTCCAGTGCTGACCCAAATCAGAGGAATGGTAGAGAGCGCCAGCCTTGCCTCCTGCCCAGATCTCCGGACCGAGAGCCGCGACCGCGCGCAGGACGACGTTGCCGGCTACGGTCACGGCTTGCCACGAGCGGCTTTCGTCGGTCGAGCGCAGCAGAGTGGTGCCGTCGGAAGAGATGGACCAGCGCGTCGGGATGTAGTTGGAAGATACGCGGGCTAGTTCTTCTTGCCGGAGGGCCGTTGTTCGAGCGTTGTCGATATTAGCCTTCTGGCGCGAGAAAGCTGAGAGCGAGTCCAAGGACCCGCTGGCGCGTGGCGAAGCCGCGGTCGCAGAAGAAGGTGAAGCGGCTGGCTTGTTTTGCTGTTGCTCAGTAGGAGGAGCGGAGGCAGTGAGGTTTCGGTTCGCTGCTTTTGCCGCGGACGGGCCAGCCTGCTGTGGGAGCTCCGCTTGCGTCTTGTCAATCGCAGCCTGTTCTGACGTTGCTTCGGCAGCCTGGCCAGCGACGGCTACCTGCTCTGAACTCTGCGGGATTGGCGGGCGGGAGGGCGAGGACACTGCTCCCCCATTTGGCCAGATGCCATTCCCAGTCCGCCGGCCTTCTTAGCCATTTGGGGCATGGGCCGTCCCAGCTCGTGACCTATTGTTGCCGAACCCGAATCTCTGTCGGCGCGAGCTTGCAACTTGGGCTTCGTAGGAACCGGCGGCTCGAGTTTGGCCAGTTCGTTTTCCGAGGCTGGCGAAGCGGGCTGGCCTTTTGCATCTGCCGAAAGTTGTTCGGTGTTTGAGATCTGTCCTGCGTTGACTCCTGGAGCGGCTTGTCCGGAGGCAATCTGAGCGAATTTTTTCTCGCGAGTCTGGTAGCGCAGCAACACCACACCGACCACCACGCACACCGCAACCGCTCCCCAGCTGAATATCAATCTACTCGACCAGCGAGGACGGCTCGGAGCGGGGAGAGCGGCCATTGCCGCCGCGGCCGCCACATGCTCCATCACCAGCTCGGGCTGAGCCAGCGACACAACTTCGCGGCAGTCGGCGCAACTGGACAGGTGTTCTAGCACGGGCAGACGCTCGCGCTCGGTCAATGAGTTCTCGGCGAAGGCGGTAAGCAGGTCTGGATCAGGATGAACTTCGACCTTGGCCTTTGCGCCCGTCTGCAGGCGTTCACGCACGATTTTGGGAAGCTGTTCCATGTTGTTTAGTTGTTGGTAATCGTAGCCCCCGGGCTTGAAGGCGCTTTCGTAACGTACTCCCATACGGCACGCCTGAAGACGTGCCCTGATACGAAACTTAACTTCAACCCCAGGCTACTAACCGGCTCCATCACCGGCTTGCGGTTCACCCTCCTTCTCAGGGAACGTCTGGCGATCGGATTTTTGCGCCAGATGTTGGCGAATATTTATTTGCAGGTCGCGCACATCCACTTCCATGGCTTCTTCGGCTTGACGGCGGCTCATGCCTTGTTTCGTCAGCGCGCCCACAATTTGTTTGCGCAGCGATTTGGCCAGCTTGTCGAGCTTGCGGCTGATGGTGGACTCATGCACCTGCAACAGGCGCGCGATTTCCGCCAGCGTGCGGCCATCCAGATAATAGGATGCGAGAAGGAATCGATCTTCGGCGGAGAGTGCGGCCAAGGCCTCGTCGGTCGCGGCCCTCACTCGGGAATCAACTTCGATGGCCGGCTCTGGATCGGGCGCGGCAAAGTGGGTTCCGCCTTCTTCTTTTTCCTCCAAGCTCACCAGCTTGCGTTGGCGGCGATAGCGATTGATGTATTCCTGCGCCATCACGGTGCGCAGCCAGCCTTCCAGCGATCCGCGGCCGGTATAGGACGCAAGTTTGGAAACGCGCTGGCCCTCGCGACTCTCCGTGCCGTAGAGACCGGCATAAAGAGAGTCGGCCAGCTCGCGCGCCGTAGCGCTTTCCCGGGTGATGTGCCCGGCTATGTCATAGAGTTTGACTCGGAAGCGGGTGAAGAAGACCTCCCAGGCTTTTTCGTTGCCGTTCGCGCAGGCGCGGGCCAGCGCGAGATCTTCGACGCGCAGGCTGGTGAACAAGCCATGCAATTCGCCTGAAGTGGGGCTAGCCGGGGCATATTTGGCGGCGATTTCTCTGAGGATCGCCGCAAACTGCTCAGCGCTCAGGCCAAACGCTGCCCCCCCACTTCTCTGATAGAGGCTGGTGACCACCGACTCCAGTCCCGCGGAGATCTCCACCACGGGTTGGACACTGGGCATGGTCATGACGGAGCCAGTACCCCGGATCGTATCAATTTTTGTCTGCAAGAAGCGGAGATTCTGCGTTCTCACAGTAGCGCCTGTACCTGCGGCCTCTCTGCAAGGCAAACCGGCTACCCGGGCGGAAGCTCGTCCCAAGCCGCCGTGCTTCCTGGACCGGGCCGCCGAGACGGGGGCGCTACAAAGGAGAACAATCATGACTCTCAAATTGTGGTTACCGCTCGTGGCATTTGCCGCGCTGGCGGCTGTGGCATGGTTTCCGCGCATTACGGCGCGGGCTGGAGAAGTGCCTTCAACCGCAGGGTACAAAGTGCTGGATCCCATCCGGCATGGCAATCTGACGGTGTTTCCGGTGGTGGCGGCGACTTCTCACGACACCCGTGAATTCCTAACTCTCGACGAAGGCGTGCGCTCCGGCGAAGTGGTGGTGACCGAATATGGCAACGTGCAGCCGCTGATGCGGAGGAGAGAGACTCCGATCCCGCGCGGTGGCGCCCAAGTGAACCAACTGGTCCTGGTGAACAATTCCAAGCAGCCGTTGATTCTGCTGGCCGGCGAAATTGTGACGGGAGGAAAGCAGGACCGGGTGATCGGCAAAGACCGCATCGTTCCAGCCGAGAGCGATCCCATCGATCTGAATGTTTTCTGCGTGGAACCGGGGCGCTGGACGGCAACTTCGGCGAAGTTTGGGTCCATGGGATCGGCGATGGCGCAACCTGCCGTCCGCGCCAAAGCCATGGGCGCGAAAGATCAGCAGCAGGTTTGGGAACAGGTGAGAAAGCAACAGGAAGAGATGGCCTCCAATCTGGAAACGGCTCAGGCCGGGACGGCGGGAATGCCTATGGCTTCCGAGGCGGTAGCTGTGCGCGGCACGACTTCTTATGCCCGCGTGATGGACAACGCCGCGGTCAAGCAGCAAGTCGACGCCGTAGCCGAGCCGATCCAACGCAGCTACCTAAGCCTGATCCACGAACTGCGCGACAAGAATGCGGTGGGCGTGGTGGTGGCGGTGAATGGCGAAATCATCTGGGCCGACATCTTTGCCAGCACCAACCTGCTGGAAAAATACTGGCCTAAGCTGGTGCGTTCGTATGCGGCGGAGGCCATTGTGACCAGGACCGGCAGCAACGAAATCGGCGTCAAGGCGGCGCAGGAGTTTCTGGAAAACGTGGAAGGCCGCCGCGAGACCGTGGAAAGCGAGCCTGGACTGTACCGTCACACGGAAATCACTGGAGACGGGTTCAAGGCGTTTGAACTGACATCGCTATTGCCGAAGACCGGGTTCGATTTGCACTTGGCGAAAATGGCGGAGTAACGGGAGTACCAGCGGAAGCGACCCGCCTCCTTCCATTGAGCAGCAAGGCCTGCCGGTCGCCACCGAAAACCGATTCAGGCCTATATGTCAAGGAGGCCGGGTAGCTGAAACGAAGCCTTACAGAACCAGCACGTCCGCGCCGCGCGACTGCAAGGCACGATCGAAAGTAACAAGCCTCAAACCGGCGACCGCTGCGAAGGCGAGCAAATATGCGTCTGCCCATACTTTGGGCGAGCGGCTCTTCAGCCGGGAATGAGCTCGAAATTCCCGCTCCAGGCCCTCGGGTTCGGGAAGGAAGGCGATGCGCGGGTCTGCCCAAATCTTGTCCCACAATCCCCATGATTCGGACATATCTCTCACGTCTTTGCCCATGACTTTGTCGGCGGTGAGAAGCCGCAGAACGGTGATCTGCGTGAAGCGGCAGAAGAAGAATTGCCCATCCGCCGAGCGCTCGAACCAGCCCGTGGCCTTCTCGCTATGCACATGACGGCTCCACAGCAGCGCGAGCCACACGTTGGCATCAAGGAAATTCAATGAGTTCATAGACTTCTTCGTTGGTTAGATCTACCTTCCGCCCTCTGGAGACGATAAGGGGAAAACACACTCTCTTCGGCTGCGGGCGCTTCCTGTCGAGCAACGAAATCTGCACGCCGCGCAAAATCACCTGGCGCACCGACTGACCTTGCGCCGCAGCCTGCTCCTTCAACTTTCTGTATAGCGGAGCCGGGATATCAACCGTGGTGCGAACCGTTTCCTGCTTCATACCAAGAGTATGCCACGGGTGCCATAAATATGGAAGATCCCGCATTCCAGTCGCTTCCTTTGTAAATCCCTGCCTGCTGGTAGTATCTTGCTTCCTACGCCTAAAGAATGAAGAGGAAACGCCCATGAAATACTATCCCGCTCGCATCTTCGTGTTTATTGTTCTGCTGTGCTCGCTGGCTTTGGCTGGCGATTCGGGCTATCGCATTACCACCACTTACCAGGTAGGCGGCGATGGCGGCTGGGACTACCTGACGATTGACAGTGCATCGCGGCATTTCTATATCTCGCGCGGCACGCACGTGATGGTGATTGACGCGGACAGCGGCAAGCCGGTGGGCGACATTCCGGATACACCCGGTGTGCACGGCATTGCGCTGGCTCCCCAACTGGGGCGCGGCTTTACCAGCAATGGCCGCGAAGGCACGGTCACCATTTTTGACCTGAATACGCTGAAGCCCATCACGAAGGTTAAGGCCGGGGACAATCCCGATGCCATCCTCTACGACCCGGTTACCAAGCGGGTTTTTACTTTCAACGGCAGAAGCCACGATTCGACGGCGATTGATGCCGCCAACGGAAACGTCGTTGGCACCATCAAACTGGATGGCAAACCGGAATTTGCGGTCAGCGACGGCCAAGGCGAATTGTTCGTCAATATTGAAGACAAGAGTGAGTTAGTGGCGATTGATCCGGCAAAATTGGAGGTGAAGGCAACCTGGTCCCTGGCGCCGGGATGCGACTCGCCGTCTGGCCTGGCGATGGACCGGAAGAATCGCCGCTTGTTTGCCGGGTGTGAGAACAAAGTGATGACGGTCGTGGATGCCGACAGCGGCAAAGTGGTTGCCACCCTTCCCATCGGCAAGGGTGTGGACGCCACACGCTTCGATCCGGGCACCGGCTTTGCTTTTGCATCTTGCGGAGAAGGAGTTCTCACGGTGATTCACGAGGACTCGCCGGATAAATTCAGCGTGGTCGAAAACGTGGCAACTCAGCAAGGCGCGCGGACCCTGGAACTCGACGAGAAAACGCACGAGATTTTTCTGGTCACGGCGAAATTCGGGCCGCCGGCCGCGCCCACGGCGGACCGGCCGCATCCCTGGCCCACAATTTTGCCGGATAGCTTTGTGGTTCTGGTCCTCGGTAAATGAGCGCGCAGTGACGTGGCTGACGGCAGGGATGGCATGAGATTGTCTGCAAAAAATCTGCGGAGCGTGGCGCTCATTGCTGTCGTCGTGTTCAGTTCCGCTCTGTTATCCGGATATTCCGTACTGACCCACGAAGAAGTGATTGACCTGCTGTGGAAGGACCAGATTCAGCCGCTGCTGCTGAAGCGCTTTCCGGGCGCAACCGACGACGATCTGCGCAAGGCTCACGCCTATGCCTACGGCGGTTCGGTCATGCAGGACATGGGTTACTACCCGTTTGGCAACAAATTCTTCAGCGACCTGGTGCATTACGTGCGCAGCGGCGATTTTGTGGAGGCGTTGCTGCGGGATTCCTCCGACATCAATGAATTTGCCTTCGGGTTGGGCGCTCTGGCGCATTACGCTTCCGACAACGCAGGTCATCCGGCCATCAATCGCATCGCTGCAATCGAATTTCCCAAGCTGCGCGCCAAGTATGGCGCCGAAGTGACTTACGCCGACGATCCCAAAGCGCACATCCGCACCGAGTTTGGCTTCGACATGGTGCAAGTGGCCAAGAACCGCTACACCTCTGACATTTACCACGATTTCATTGGTTTTGAAGTCTCGAAGCCTTTGCTGGAGCGGGCGTTTCAGGAAACTTACGGACTTAAGCTGGAGGATCTGTTCGACGTAGATCTGGCGATCGGCAGCTACCGGCGCGCTGTCAGTAAGATCATTCCAGAGATGACCCGGGTGGCTTTGCTTTCACGTCACGACGAAATCGTGAAAGATACACCCAACTTCAGCAAAAGGAAGTTTCTCTATTACCTGTCGCGAGCGGATTACGAGCACCAATGGGGAACGGCTTATCGCAAGCCCGGAATCGGAACCCGCATTCTGGCCTTTTTCCTGAAAATCGTACCCAAGGTCGGACCGTTCAGCGCGGTGAATTTCAAGATTCCCACCAAACAAACCGAAGACATGTACATCCGCAGCGTGGATCAGACGGTGGAGGAGTACTCGCGGCTGCTGCAAGAAGAAAAGCAGCAGGACGTTGACCTGCCTAACCTGGACTTCGACACCGGCCGGCCCACGCGAGCCGCAGAATATCCTCTTGCGGATAAGACCTACGCCCGTTTGGTGAATGAGCTTTCCAATCACGGGTTCACAGCGGCTCCGGCCGCGCTGCGCACGGACGTGCTCCATTTCTACGTCGACCTGAACGCGCCCATCGCCACTCGGAAGGACAAGAAAGCGTGGCGGCAATTGCTGGAGCAATTGTCGAATCTCAGCCGTCAGAATCCAGGCCCGGGTGTTGTCTCTCCTGCCGCCGCTGTTCCCTAAAAAGTAAACGGGAAGCACCGGATCGCCCGCCCGGCTCCTGTACACTAGGACAATTTTCCGGTGGTTTTACTGAGGCCAGGTTGCAATGAGCATTGCGGACGACAACTTTTACCACGCCAAAATCACCCGCCGGGAGGACTTCGGCCAGGGCTTGTGGATGGTGCGGATCAAGGCTCCGGGCGAGTTCAAATTCGCCGCTGGCCAGTATGCGACGCTGGGGGTGCAAGGGCCGGGCCCTGAAGGGTCGGGTAAACGGTTTGAGCGGCCGTACTCCATCGTTTCGTCTCCTTACGAAAGGGAAATCGAATTCTTTTTTGAACTCGTCCCGAATGGGGAGCTATCGCCGCGACTGTACCAGTTACAGCCGGGCGACGAAATGATGATTCGCAAGGTTGCCAAGGGGCGCTTCACTCTGGACACCGCGAGCGGCCGGCGCAATCATTTACTGATCTGCACCGTGACCGGCGTTGCGCCCTTTGTGAGCTATGTGCGCACTCTCTACAGAGATTGGAAGGATGGCAGATTCCGCGGGGAGCACACGCTTTTCCTGCTGAACGGCGCCAGCGGCTCCTGGGAGTTTGGTTATCATCACGAGCTGTTGAGAGTCGCGCGCGAGACAACCTGGCTCAAATATGTACCCACGGTCAGCCGTCCTTGGGACGACGACTTGATTCGCAAATACACCGACCAGTGGGGTCTGGACGGCACCAGCACCACCGGCTATCTTTGCGGGCATCCGCAGATGATCGAGAGTGTTAAGGGAATCTTGAAGCGGATCGGCTTTTCTCGAGAGCACTTGAAGGAGGAAGTTTACTGGATCCCCGACAAGCATTCTGTCCCCAAGCCGGTTGCTGTCTGACGCTTTGGGGGAGCCGGGAATTTTTATCCTCCCACCTGGCTTGAGACTCCTGTGCAAAAAATTCAAAGGGCCCGAGAAACCTAGCAGGTAACCACGCCGAAACAGCATCTTTGGCTGCATTTTCTCTCGTGACCACAATCAATTAGCGTCAAGCCCGCGGAGGTTGGCAGGTTACCGGGATCACCCGGCAAACATTACCCACGAGCAAGCCAGCTATTACCTAAGTGACATTTACAGTCAGAAGGGGCGGGCCTACTATCCCATTCGTGGTTTGGCAGTTCTAGGGGAGGGCTGCCGAGGCGTCCTGAGCTGATGTTCAGGGCGCTTTTTTTGTTGCCCCCGGAAATTGATGACTATCTCCGGCAGCCGCCATGAGTTTGCGACTTCTCGCGCCGCGCTGCATCCAAGAGAAATGCTAGGATAGTAGCCGATTGGGGCGGCCCTTTTTGAGCGAGTCTCGAAGATCCGTACCCAGGTTGGCGTGGCGAATATCTCAGGGAGGAATGATGGCGAGCAATGCGATTTTCGAAGTAACCGATTCCAATTTTGACCAGGATGTTTTGAAGTCAGACCAGCCCGTGTTGGTGGATTTTTGGGCGGCCTGGTGCGGTCCCTGCCGCGCTATCGCTCCGATCGTGGACGAACTGGCGCAGCAGTTTCAGGGCAAGATTAAGGTTGGGAAAATGGACGTGGACAGCAACAGTGCTACCCCCATGCGCTATAAAGTGACGGGCATCCCCACCCTGCTGGTGTTCAAAGGTGGTCAGGTGGTGGAGCAGTTGGTAGGCTACCGGCCGAAGGATGCCATCCAGCAGGCGCTGGAAAAGCATATTGGATAAGCTGTCAAGCTGTCAGCTTTCAGCCGTCAGTTTTCAGTTCATGAGGCGCCCGGTGAAAACGCCGGGCGTTTTTGTTGTGGGATGATTTTGTAAGTCAGATTTTGTAAGTCAACGGTCGCTGACTGTTTGTTGGTGACGGCTGAGAGCTGACAGCTGAGATGCCGCCTAATACTTCCGCAGTACCCCGATGACTCTTCCCTGAATCTGCACCGCTGCCGCGGCCACCATGATGGGCTGCATAGCCGCGTTCGAAGGCTGCAGGCGAACCCTGTCGCCTTCGCGATAGAACCGCTTCAGGGTGGCGTCGGTGCCGTCCACCAGCGCGACCACGATGTCTCCATTGTGGGCGGTCTTGGCTTTCTCCACCAGAACGTAGTCGCCGTCCAGAATGTGTTCATCCTGCATGGACTCGCCGCGTACCTCGAGCACAAACACTTCCTTGGAGCGGACAAAGTCCGCCAGCGAGATAGTTTGCGGAGTCTCCACTGCCTCAATCGGCTGGCCTGCGGCAATTCTTCCCAGCAGCGGAAGCACCATGGTGGTATTCACCGCCATGGCCTGCTTCAGCCGGCCCTTGGGCGGCAACAAGTCGATCGAGCGGCTGCGATTGTAGTCGCGCGTGAGCAGTCCTTTCTTCTCCAGGTTGGTGATGTGCTTGTGCACGGTGGCCAGCGAGTTGAGGCCAAGGCCCTCGCCGATCTCCTCAAAAGAAGGAGAGTAGGCATGCTTCTGCACGAAGTCAGAGATGAAATCGTAAACTTGCCGCTGCCGCCGGGTGATTGCCATGCTTGAATTGTTGGCGAATAGAAGGCGAATGTCAAGTGCCTAGTTGGATATTTAGCAAACGGCACCCGACTGGGCATTAGACTCAGCCGGGGAAGACCTGTGGTACCACCTTGTGCCGATCTTGCGGTCTGAAAGTGAACATGGGATTCCGCCCGATACAGCGAATGTGGGAGCGCGTTGAGATTGCTCGCCAGGACTCTGACGGCTCTCTGTTCATGCATCTGTTGTATGCGGGGGAATGCATCGCCAAGTTTGCCAGTTCTGGCAAGTGGGGCGGCCGCGATTGCCGGAGGTGACGTTCCTCGCCTTGCGAAAGACATTGCTACGCAGTGGTGTATGCAGTCTAAACGGGAACTCTCGTCCCTTCAGCTAGCCTTGCGATATCCTTTGGCTGAACCGATCGGGAACTCAAATCCGATCCGCCGGCGATTTGGAGGAGGAGGAGCCATGAGCTCGCGAATAGCATCCATGAGTTCCTGAATCTCGCCGTCATGACTTTCGAGCCAGTGCTCAAGTTCGGCCAGCTTTGCCACAATCTGCCGATTGGCAGCCAGAGCCTGGCGCATGCGCACGAAAGCGCGCACCACAAAGATACTCATCTCGATGGCCCGCCCGGAGTTCAACACCGTGGCCGCCATCATTGCACCGTGTTCAGTAAAAGCATAAGGCAGATAACGTCTTCCGCCGCGGCTGGAGTTTGAGGTCGCATTTTGCGACCTCAAAGCTTGCTGTTCCTCTCGCGTGAGCCGGAACCAAAAATCCTCTGGAAAACGCTTGCTGTTGCGCTTGACTTGCTCGTTCAAGCGTTTCACGATGACGCCGTAAAGTTCCGCTAGATCCGCGTCGAGTATGACTCTCTGGCCGCGAAGAACTAGGATTCTCGACTGCACCCGTCTGGCGAGGACGACGGTTCGTTTCATTTTTCTCTGACTTGAGATCACAATTTGTGATCTCAAACTTCGCGCAAGGTAAGTGAAGGGGAAGTATAAGTTGAAGGGAGCGGACAAGAGCTCTTTTCGACGTTTCAGATTCCAAAATGGGAATGCGAAAGATGAACAACCGGAACGCCAAGGTCATCATTGCGGGGCGCGGCATCCCAATGCACGCGAACGGCAGGCTGTTTGAGGTTGCAAATTGCAACCTCAAACGCCGATCGCAGTTCGCCTTTGTTGCTATTCTGTTCAGCGTGCGCGCAGCCGCTGAGAATCCGCTCGATCCTGGCCTTTGCGGTAACTGCGTTCATGCTCGCCAGCTTCAGTCGGACCGCGGATCGCGCTTCCTGCTTTGCCAGCTTTTTCTTAGCGACAGCCGTTTCGAGAAGTACCCCCGATTGCCGGTTGCGGTGTGCGATGGATATCGACCAGCAACCCCTCCAAGAGCCAATGACGACGTATGACAGACTGGCGCAAGGTTGTGTCACAATACCTGCGTCATGAATCCCACTCTTCCGGAATTCCGTGCACCCTCTGCCGTTGAGCGTATCTTTAATCGCGTTTTCGGATTTCTGGTCGGGATGGGGCTGGGATTCTCGTACAACTACCTGGTGCAAGTACGCGGCCGAAAAAGCGGCAAGCTTTATTCCACGCCGATCGATTTGCTTGAAATCAATGGCAAGAAATTTCTAGTCGCGCCGCGCGGGCGGACGCAATGGGTGCGCAATGCCGAAGCCGCCGGGGAAGTCACGCTAAAAAAGGGCAGCAAGCGGCACAAGTTCCGGCTGCGGCCGCTTTCCGAGGCGGAAAAACCGGAGATCCTGAAGGCCTATCTGGACCAATTTCGCTCTGCGGTACAACGCTACTTTCCTGTGGCCGCAGGTTCTCCGGCGCAAGCTTTTTCCGGGATCGTCCAGAGCTATCCGGCGTTCGAGTTGATCCCGGCTTAGGCTCTACTCCAGTACGCTGTCGTCCAACCTCTTGCGGCTCCAATCGGCGGCGGCCTGCACGAAGGCGAGAACCAGGGGATGCGGAGCGCCGGGCTTGGAAGTGCGCTGCGGCTGGAATAAGGTGGCCACATAAAAGCGGTGCGTGGGCGACTCGATCGCGCGGATTTCCCCTCGCAGTCCGCGGGCCACGATCGGAAAGCCGGCCTCGCACCGGAGCCCATTCAAATTCCGGATTGACTTCGAAGTTGCAGAAGAACTCCTCCGTAATATTGTCCTGCGAGTAATAGGACTGCAAATACGATCCCGGCCGCAAGCGAATCTCCGGCACTCGTCCGGAGAGTTTCGGAGCCCCGGGCGCACGATCCGGCACAGCGCACTCCACCGGATGAATCACAATATTGTTTGAGCCGGAGTTGTTCTCCGCTGAGTCAGCGTCTTTCACGCCCAGAACATTGCGGGTCAATTCAATGAGCGCGTATTGAAAGCCTCCGCAGGTTCCAAGAAACGGCCAGTCGCGTTCCCGGGCGAATTTGATTCCCTGCAACATGCCTTCAAAACTCCGGTAGGGGCTGCCCGGCGACGCCCACAGACCGTCGAAGCGTTCCAGCATTTTCGTGGCATCGGGTTGGAGCAGGGCGGGCGTGGGAATCCACTGCGACTCAACAACCAGATTCAACTTGGCTGCGGCGTGCTGCAGCGCGTCGTTAGTGGCGTGATGCGAGGGGTATTCGGGGTTAAAGTCGCCCAGAATGCCGATGCGAACCGCCTCGTTCATCCCGTCATTCTAGTCGATATCATTCGGCAGTTCGGATAAAAGGGCAGACCGTTCGGGAAGTCCGCCGACAGATAATCGCTGCCCGCATCCAAGCGAACCAGCGGTCCGGGACGAAATCCGCTTCCGCCCCATATGACTTTGGTCACCTCGATCGTGCGTTACCGCATTGCGGCCACCCGGTCTGCACCCTAGAATTTTTAGTGGGTTTGTGCGCCCAAGACCCTTCCATGCCAGACATGAACCATCATTCCGACCGCGCTGAGACCGCCAAACTGGTCGAGCAGGCGGAAAAGCTCCTGCAAAAGGGCAAAACCGCCGATGCGCTGGACACCTATCTGCGCGTAGTGGCGGTGGATCTGGCCAACGACGCTGCCCGGCAGATGGCGGCCGACCTTTGCCTTTCGCTGCAACGCGTCCCCGAAGCGGTGAACTTGCTGGGCGAGATGTTCGAGCGGCAGATTCAAGCTGGGGATGCGACTCGGGCCAGCCTCACCTACAAGAAACTGAGCCGCTATGCCAAGCCCACTTGGCAACAGAGGGTGCGTTTTGGCCAGTTGCTGGAAAACTCCAACCGCAAGCTGGCGCTCGAAACCTATGAAAATGTCCTGGAAGAACTGATTCAGCAGGGCGATAAAGCCGACGCGTTGCGGGTTCTGAAGGAGATTGTCGCGCTCGACGCCAGCGAAAAAAATCAGCTTCGCCTGGGTGAACTTTCCTCGCAGGCCGGGGACAAGAAAGGGGCAGCGGCCGCATTTTTGAGGCTGGGACAGCTGACACAGTCCCAGGGTCTGGATGCAACCCCGTACTTTGAGCGGGCCTATTCGGAAAACTCCAGCGACAGCGAAATCGCTTTGGCCTATGGCAAGAGCTTGCTGGGGCAGGGGCAGGCCGGCGCCGCCATTTTCATTTTTGAGCCTCATTTGAATGCGGTTCCGCCCTCGCGGGAGATCCGCGAAAGCTATGGCAAGGCTCTGCTTTCGGCGGGCCGCTTAAGCGAGGCCGAAGTTTTTCTGTGGGAGGTCTTCGAGCTCAATCCCTCGCGCTTGCAGGAAGTTTCTGACCTGATCGGGCTTTTGATCGACGCGCATCAGGATGCCGAAGCCGTCGCTTTGGCGCGCAAGCTGGAACAGGTGCAGCGCCGCCGCGGAGAACGCAAGTCTTTCGCCGCGATGATGCAAGACTTAGCCGCGGGCCACCGGGCTTCGCCCGAGGTGCTGGAGTTCATGAGCGAGGTGTTCAACGCCTCGAATCGCGAGAGCGATTATTCCCAGACTCTGCTCAAATTGTTCGACCTCTACTGCGGTCTGGGCGACTACATCAAAGCGGCAGACTGCCTGGACCGCGCCGCCGAAGTGGATGCCTACGAACCCGGCCATCAAAAGCGCCTGGAGATTCTCCGCGGGAAGATCGACGAAAATCGATACAAGGTCATTGCCTCGCGTTTTTCCGGACTGGGCAAGTCCGCCCCCGGACCGGCGCACAGCGAATCACAGCCAGTGGTGGGCGCGGCCGCGCTGCAGGACCTTATCCTGCAAGCGGAAATTTTGGTGCAGTACGGAATGCGCGCCAAGGCCCTCGAGCGCGTGCAACGCATTCAAGAATTGTTTCCCCATGAAGAAGAGCGCAATGAGGATCTGCAGCGGCTGTACATGGCGGTAGGTTGGGCGCCGCGCTATGCGGCAGCCACCGTGCCGGCGAAAGCTGTTCCTGCTGCGCTGCCCGCTAGCGCGCCGCATCCGGCGGAGAGCACGGACAACAGCTTGACTCGAGTGACCGAAATCTCGCGCAAGCTCAACCGCCAGGGCAATGCCGAAGCCGTGATGTCGGTTGCGGCCAACGAGATGGGAGTGCAGTGGAACGTGAGCCGGTGCATGGTCGCGCTGCGCAAGCCCGGACTGCCGCCCACCGCCCTCACCGAATACTGTGCCCCGGGGGTGCAGCCGGGAGTGCCGAATCTCCAGGATCAGATCGTGGCCGCGGCGCAGGATCAGGCCATCACCCGGGGAGCGCTGATCGTTCCTAATATCCGGGTTGCGCCCGAACTGGCGGACGTCCGTGAAGCTCTCGCGGCATTGGGGGTCGGAGCGTTGCTGGCTTTGCCGCTCAGCGACGGAAAAGATCAGATGGGAGTTCTCATCCTCTTGCACAACGCGCCCCGAGGCTGGCAATCCAATGACGTAATTGTGCTGCGCACCATCAGCGAACAGATTGTGCTTGCCCTGAACAACGCCGGCCTGCGCCGCCTGGTGAAAAATCTCTCCGTGACCGACGAAGGCTCGGGCTTGCTGAAGCGCGCGTCGTATCTGAACCTCTTGATGTCGGAGACTCACCGTGCACTGCAGCACAAGGCTCCCTTGACCGTGATGCTCATGCAATTTGGCAAGAGCAGTTCGATGGTGAAGGAATTCGGCGAAGCCGCGGTCGAAGGCGCCATGCAGCAGTTGGGAAACATATGCACCGCGAACATCCGGCAAAACGATCTGGCAATCCGCTACGCCACGACGACGGTTGCCTTAGTGCTGGGCGCGGTTGGGGAAAAGGGCGCGGTATCCGCCGTGAACCATTTGCGCCAACTGGTTGGCGAAGTGCGCATGCCCGGCAGGGAAGAGCCGGTCTCGTTTGCTTGTGGAGTAGCCGAAGCCGCGCTGCGCCCGGAGTTCGATCCGGTAGACATTGTCACCGAAGTGATCAACCGCGTGGAGTATGCCCTGGACGATGCCGTCGCACAGGGCGGCGGCAAAGTGGTTGCGCTGGCGGCCTCGCTGGCGACGGCGGCCGTGGCGTAGGTTAGTCTGAACTTCGCCGCCACGGATTCACGCGGATAAGCACGGATTAAAAGCTGCCTAAGTGCGTTTGTAAACTTCCCTGCGATGACCCATGCGGAGAACCAGCACCACGAGCCGGTCGCTCTCTAGCGAGCTGATAATGCGGTAGTCTCCGACGCGGTATTTCCAGAATTCGCTGAGAGGGCCTTGCAGTCTTTCGCCAATCTTGCGCGGATCATCCAGCTTTCCAACGCGCTGGTAGAGGAACTTCAGAATTCGGTCCGCGACTGGCTTGTCGAGCTTGTCCAGTTGTTTCAGCGCGGTTGGTGAAAGATCAACCTTCCAAGTCATAACGCCGCATTACTTGTTCAAGTGGAACGGTCTGGCTGCGTCCCGAGCGCACTGCTTCCAATTCCTTTTCGGCGAAATAGATATCTTCCAGCTCATCCAGATATTGGAGGATGGCTTCGCGCGCGTAGTAAGTCTTGGTTCGTCCAGTTCGCTTGGCGAGTCGTTCGAGGCGCTTTTCGATTTTTCCGGGAAGGCGAATGGCAAGCATGCGATAACCTCTTGCTATACAAGTATAGCACAGTCTGCTTCTGCCGGCTTACCTTATTGAAGTCCGGCCTTTGCCGAGATTGCAGTCTTGACAGAGAGTTTGAAGGTTCTCAAGCGTAGTCTTGCCGCCGTCAGCTACAGAAACAATATGGTCCGCGTGGAGGTCGATGTCTAGGCGCGTGGCGGGACTTCTGCCGCAGGTGACACAACGAAATCGATCTCGCATGAAAACTTTAAACCGAAGACCGCTTCTCTCCAACCACCGAACCTTCGCCGGACCGTATTGCTGTGCACCTTAGGAGAAAATTCCTCGTAGGCTTGTTTTTTCAGGGGTCTGTCCCTCGGAAGCAAGGCCGCTACTCTTCGCAACTCAGCGAGTAGTGCCTCATCGGTATACTCTAGAAGGAAGTCGATTTCGTAACGACTCATCGGCCCGATTATCGGACGACTTCGACCTTCTTGACAACCTTTGGGAAATCCGTTTGATCCGCGTGAATCCGTGGCTGAGTATTTCGAATTTATGACCTTCGCAAATCTCCTCCTCGAAAAGAAAAACTCCGTCGCCTATCTGACCGTGAACCGGCCCAAGGTGCTAAACGCGCTGAATGTCGCCACCCTCGAAGAGTTGGCCGCGGCGTTCGCGGAAATCAGGAGTGACTCCAAGGTGCGAGTGGTCATTCTCACCGGAGCGGGAGAGAAGGCATTCGTCGCCGGCGCGGACATCGGCGAACTGGGCAAACTGGACGAGACCAGCGGCGGGAAATTTGCGCGACGCGGGCAGGCTGTCTTTGATCTCATTGAGAATCTGGGCAAGCCGGTGATCGCCTGCGTGAATGGCTTCGCCCTGGGCGGCGGATGCGAATTGGCCATGGCCTGCACCCTGCGTTTGGCCAGCGAAAATGCGAAGTTCGGACAACCGGAGGTCAAACTGGGCTTCCTTCCGGGCTACGGTGGGACGCAGCGCTTGCCCAGGCTGGTGGGCAAGGGCATGGCGATGCAGTTGGTGCTTACGGGCGAGATCATCACGGCGCAAGAGGCCTTGCGCATTGGGTTGGTGAATGAAGTGGTCCCCCAGGCAGATTTGATTTCCCGGGCCGAAGCAATCGCGCAGAAGATTCTGGCTAATGCGCCTCTGGCTGTGCAACATGCAATGGAAGCGGTAAACCAGGGGATGGAGATGACTCTGGCCCAGGGCCTGGCCCTGGAAGCGGAACTATTCCGTGCATGTTGCGGGACCGAAGACAAGCAGGAAGGGATGGCAGCGTTTCTGGAAAAGCGGGCGGCGCAGTTCAAAGGGCGGTAAACTTCCTGGCCACGGATCAATGCGGATTCTTTTATCATGTCATTCTGAATCACCCGCGGCGAGTGCTCAACCGCCAACCCAACGAACCAGGCAATCATGAAAAAAGCACCAAGAGCAGGCATTGCACAGGAAGAAAAGCCCAAGTTTCCCATTAAGGCGATGGAAGGCAATCTGAACGCCTTTGGCAGACGTTTCGCCATCGTGGTGTCACGCTTCAACGCCTTCATTACCGAACGTTTGCTCCAAGGCACAATGGACGGACTCTTGCGTTCTGGCGCAAGAATAAAAGACATCGAACTCGTCCGCGTGCCGGGTTCGTTTGAGATTCCTTCCGCCGCCCGCACTCTCGCGGAGACCAAGAAGTATGACGCCATCATTTGCCTAGGCTGCCTGCTGCGCGGGGACACGGCGCACTATGACGTCATCGTCAACGAAGTGGCGCGCGGCGTCGGCCAGTCAGCCCAGGAAACTGGCGTCCCGCATGCTTTCGGCGTGCTCACCTGCGAGACGTTGGAGCAGGCCATTGACCGGGCCGGCTTGAAGATGGGTAACAAGGGATTCGAAGCGGCGCTGGCGGCAGTGGAGATGGCGAATCTGACGAAAGCGGTCAGCTCTCAGCCATCGGCCGTTAGTCCGGGCAAGAAGCGACCTTCGGCTCCGAGGCGAGGTAAAGCTCAGCGCTAGTTTTCTGGAAACATCAGACCTTGAATTCCTCCTGTAAACTGAAAGCTGACAGCTGATGGCTGAAAGCTCCCATGGGAACCCGCCGCAAATCACGCGAACTGGCACTGCAGATGCTTTTTCAAGCTGACATGGGAAAGCAGCAGCCCGAGGAAGTTCGAGGCACATTCTGGCGCGAGCGCGACGACGTCAGCGCTGACGAGCGTGGCTTTGCGGAAGATTTGTTTCGCCTGGCGAGTGAGCGCAACGCAGAGATTGACGGGTTGATCGAGCGTCATGCCGAGCACTGGCGCATGGATCGTATGGCTGCCGTGGACCGCAATCTGCTGCGCGCTTCGGTGGCGGAGCTTCTCGGATTTCCTTCCACGCCCCGCGCGGTGGTGATTAACGAAGCCCTGGAGATTGCGCGCAAATTCTCTTCCCCCGAGTCGGTGCAGTTCATCAACGGTGTGCTGGATAGCGTGGGCCGCGAACTGGAGAAAGCCAAAGTCTAGGGAACGTCCAGATTATCAGGGCGCGACCGCTACCAGATCCGGGTTGCAGGCGAATGCTACAGTTCCGCTTCCACTCTGGCTGCCTGCGCTGACTCCGATGGCATTGCCCACCGTAAACGTGCCACTCCCCAACGCTGTAATCGTGAACGCCCCATTGTCCGCGGGGCTCGCCATCCCCGTGACCGTAATCCGGCGGCCCACCTGAAGTGCCGGGCCAGAGGTCAGCGTGTAGGTGTAGGTTGTGCTGGGGCCGCTCTGCGTCGCCGCGGTGATGTTGATTACACTCTGCGTGGGGAAGTTTACGTTGCCGCACAGTCCGGCCTGCAGATTCGTGGGCTGTGACTCAAAAGAAATCTGCCGGATATCGGCCCCGCCCAGGGTATCGAGTAGGTGGACCGTGCCATCGCTTGCCCCAACATAGAGCGAGCCGCCGTCGGGGGTGAGAGAAGCTTGCAGGGGAAGGACATTCCCACTGAGCGGAATCGCAGAGATGGTCTGGGCCGCAATATTGAAGACCAGGACGCTCCCCGAACTTTGGGTCAGCAAGTAGGCCGTGGAGCCGTCCGTAGAAATAATCAGCTGAGTCGGAACAAAGTTGCCCTGCCCGAGATTGACGAAAGACGCGGCGTTGCTCACCCCGGCCGCGCAGCCCGCAATGGTGATATCGCTGGCGCTCAAAATGTTGATGCCGGGCGGGTCCACGCCCAGCACATGAACTCCATCCGGTAGCGCCCGCAGGAATAACGGTACCCCGGGCGTCGCAACCGTTTGAACGGCGGAGTCGTCGCAGGTGCGGCGCACCGTCACCCCTGCCGGATCGCCTCCCGCGAGATAAGCGAATGCTCCATTGGAAAAAAAGGTCAAATCATTCACCGGAGCGCTCAGCAAAATAGTCTTTAGTGCGTCCAGTTTGGAATACACATACAGCGTGCTGCCCGACACGATGTAAGCCTTCAGACCGTCGGACGAGAAAGCAGCCGCCGTGGCTCCCGCGATGTTCAGTGCGACATTGCTGGCACTCCCGCAGGCGCCTCCGGAACTCGATCCGCTGCTGCTCGAGGCCGCTGGGTTGCAGGTGAACAAGTACACCTGGTTGGGTGTTTCCGCCGTGTCGGAAACCAGGGCGGTTCCGCCATCCGGGGAGACCGCGAGCACTTTTCCTACCACCGACGGATACTCAGTGACGGACTTTCCGCTGGCATTGAGCACCATAACTCCCCGGGTGCCAAGTTCGCCGGTGTCAGTGCCTAGATAGGCGGCTGTCCCTTCCCGATTAAAGACCAGCGAGTTCGGAGTCGCCGGGAGGGAGACCAGAGTCCCGACCTTTGACGTGGAAATTCCCGAAGTAGTCGTGGTGGTAATGGGCGCGAGTTCGCTAGCGCAACCGTCCGTGCCTTCGCAGCCGGTGGTCGTTACCCAGGTGGTCGATGTGACAGGGCCCGTAGTGCTGGTGCTGGTTCCGGTTGTAAGCACGGTCACAGGCGCCGGGGGGTAGATCGGAAGGGTGGGAAACACGTTGATGTTGCAATTTGGCGGCGTGCAGGCGGCGATAATCGACGCCCCTCCGCCCGACGAGGAAGCCGTCGCCGACAAGGATGAAGTGCTGCCCAGGCCGCAGTTTGCCGTGCTGGTACTCACCGAGCCAGGATCCGAGGAACACCAGCTTAGGAAGCTGCCCTTGATGACGTTTCCCCGAGTGTCCGTAACCGTGGCCGTTATGGTGATGCTGCTGCCTCGGGCGAGGGTGACTGTGTTTCCCCCCAGATTTACCGGGGCCAGAGTAATGGACTGGACCAGGCAGGTGTTGAAATTGAAGGGCGTGCTGGATACCCCATCGACGGTGACAAAAATGGGACTGGTTCCAGGAACATTAGCCGTGGCCGTTGCCTGGCCGGGCAGCAATCCGTTCACCGGGTTGGTGGGCGTCGCAGAGGCGATGTTCACTACACTGCTATTGACGACCTGCCAAATGAAGGGGCCGACCGTGGAGGTGATGTCCAAGCCTGGAGCGGGTCCGCCTTGCCGGCTGTAAGCGGTTGCCTGATAGTTGTAGGTTTGTCCTTCGGAAAAACAGGCAGACTGCGGGGGGGCTGCCCTGGCTGCGCGCTCACTGCGATGCTGTCCACGTGTTGATGTACATACACGGTGGTCGCCGGGCTGCTGATCCCTTGCGCCACGGCAGTCACCTGAGCTACGCCCACCGCACCGGGAGTGCACACGGTTGGATTGCTGAGGGAATCCCAGGAGCCGGCGCAGGCCTGGCCAGTGCTGGCAATGGTCAGCACTGCTGTATTGCTTGACTCATAAGCAATTGGTTCGCTTAGCGTAGTGTTGGCGGTGTTGGCTGCGGTGGCGCTGAAGCTTACGGTTCCGCCCACTTCCAGGGAACTGCTCGGGCCTGGCGTGAGCGTGACCTTGGTGGGGGTCGCGTAATTGGTCGTGCTAGTGATCGGACTGCTGCTGCTGCAGCCCGAGAGACAGCCAGCCAGGATTGATAGAACGATGACTCGCACCAACGGCGCCAACCTACCCATGCACCCTCCCCGTCTGCCGTTTACCCAGCAGGCGAGTGCGTTCTTTCCGCAAAGTTGTCAGTGTAGAGGCTCTGAATTTTTTCAGCAAGTTGAGGCGCTTAGCAGGCGTGAGCCTGACCCTGAGCTTGGCGAAGGGGAAGGTGGGAGCCTGCTGCCGAAATCCTGAACGAAGTGAAGGATCTGGGGAGCCCGCCCTGAGAGGCTGTGGCTTTTTGAACCGTGGGTGCCCCATCCCAGCCGCGTTTTTGGCGGCCAGGGTGGGATTCCACGAACGCCTGCTTGGACCGGAGCCGATGCCTGGTCCTCCGTGGTTATCCCTCGTAACTCCCGCGTTAAGGATGGCTTTCCGGTTGTCCACTATCTTCACCCAATCCGCCTGCATTCAGTTTCTCCATGGGATGCGTCAAACTACCGTTGACGATGTGTGAATGGAGTTGCTATATTTGTAAGGTTCCGCGAGTTCATTTTGGCTTGTCTGTAGTGTGTGGTCTTTCCTGCTGCGCGCGCAAGCGCGTGGAAAGCCCAGAAAAGCGCAGCTAAGCTCTTGAAACACACGTTTCCGGACGGCGAATCAAGCGCCGGAAACGCCCTCGCTGAAACGCTTCGCGACACTTTCCGCCCTGTTAAAGGCAAGCGGGATGCTATGCGAAGCGGTGCCGACGAAACGGAGCGTCTCCCGGGACGGGTTAAACCGGGCTTGGCGCCACCGTCGTTCGCGTTAGTCTGAATCGAGAGTTTCCTGCCGCAAGAAGGGCGGGAAGTATGGCCGGCCAGTGACGCCCGCCAGCCCCTGAAAACAGGGAAATGCAGAAGCGGCGCCCTTGCGCTTCCGTGCGGCACAATGCGCGGAGGAGAAGGCGTGGCTGAGGAGTAGTGAACAGTGCCGACCTTTAATCAACTGGTGCGTACGGGACGCAAGCGGACACGCTACAAGACCGCGAGTCCGGCGCTGCAGGGATGCCCGCAGAAGCGCGGAGTCTGTACCCGCGTGTATACGCAGACGCCCAAGAAACCGAATTCGGCGTTGCGAAAAGTGGCTCGCGTGCGCCTCACCAACGGAATTGAGGTTACAACCTACATTCCGGGTGTTGGCCATAACTTGCAGGAGCACTCGATTGTGCTGGTGCGCGGCGGCCGCGTGAAGGATTTGCCGGGGGTGCGTTATCACGTGATTCGCGGCACGCTGGACGCGGTCGGTGTGGCCAATCGCAAGCAGGGACGCTCGAAGTACGGAGCGAAGAGACCGAAGTAGTCGTTAGGCCGTTGGCTCTGGAGAGCTGGCCGGCTGAGCGCTGATAGCAAAGAGCTAGCAGCCAGGAGCTAGTAGCGGCAATGCCAAGAAAAGGACATATCGCCAAGCGGACGGTAGACGTTCGATCCGGTCTATGGATCGGATCTGGTCACCAAGTTCGTCAACTCCATGATGTGGGCGGGGAAAAAGAGCACCGCCCAGGGCATCTTCTATGAGGCTCTGACGCGCCTGCAGGCAAAGGGCGGCGACGAGGCTCTGAAGTTGTTTAAGAAGGCGGTGGAGAACGCCAAGCCATTGCTGGAAGTGAAAACCCGCCGCGTGGGCGGAGCCAACTACCAGGTGCCGGTCGAAGTTAATCCGGACCGCCGCACTTCGCTGGCGATTCGCTGGCTGATCGCCTATTCCCGCGGTCGTGGCGAAAAGGGAATGATCGACAAACTGAGTAATGAATTGCTCGACGCCGCCAATGGCCGCGGAGCCGCTATCAAGAAGAAGGAAGATGTGCACCGCATGGCGGAAGCCAATAAAGCGTTTGCGCATTATCGGTGGTAAAAAGCGGCTTCAGCCTCTAGCGCTAGCTAGAAGCCAAAGCGAGCTAAAAGCTGATTTTTCAGAGCCCCAGAAAGAATAGTAGAAGCAAGCCGTGCCCAGAACAGTCCCATTAAAGCGTTGCAGGAACATCGGCATCATGGCCCACATCGATGCCGGTAAGACCACTACGACGGAGCGCATCCTGTTTTATACAGGCACGCACGCACCGCATCGGAGAGGTCCACGAAGGCACTGCGACCATGGACTGGATGGAGCAGGAGCAGGAGCGCGGGATCACCATTACCTCCGCCGCCACTACCTGCACCTGGCGCGACATTCGCATCAACATTATCGATACCCCCGGCCACGTCGACTTTACCGCCGAAGTCGAGCGGTCGTTGCGCGTGCTCGACGGCGCGGTCGCGGTATTCGACGCGGTGCATGGCGTACAGCCGCAATCGGAGAAAGTCTGGCGCCAGGCCGATAAATATGGCGTCCCGCGCATTTGCTTCATCAACAAAATCGACAAGATGGGCGCTGATTTCGAGCACGCCGTCGATACCCTCCGCAAGCGCCTCAATGCCAAGCCGGTCGCGATTCAAATTCCCATCGGACAGGAAGATAAATTCAAGGGCGTGGTGGACCTGATCGCGATGAAGGCGGTGGTCTGGAATGACGAGACCATGGGCGCGGAGTACCTCACGGAGGAAATTCCCGAGAATTTGAAGAAGAAGGCGGAAGCCTTTCACGCCCAGCTGGTCGAAACCGTCGCCGAGAATGACGACGACATGCTGCACAAGTTCCTGGAGGGCGAGGCGATTTCTCCCGAGGAGCTCAAGGCCTCGCTGCGCAAGTCCACCATCGCGCTGAAATTTTCCCGGTCGTGGTTGGAACGGCCTTCAAGAACAAGGGCATCCAGCCGTTGCTCGATGCGGTGGTCGATTATCTGCCTTCTCCGCTGGATTACCACGGAAACCCACGGTCTCAATCCCGATAACGGCGAGACCATCACTCGCAAGGCGGACGATAAAGAGCCGTTTTCGGCGCTGGCTTTCAAGATCATGGCCGACCCCTTTGTGGGTCAGCTGACTTTTATCCGGGTTTATTCCGGGCAGTTGAAGTCGGGGCATTCGGTGTTGAATTCCCGCACCCAGCGCAGCGAGCGGATTGGCCGCCTGCTCAAGATGCACGCCAACAAGCGGGAAGACATCAGCGAAATTCTGGCGGGCGATATCTGCGCCGCCGTCGGCTTGAAGAATGTGAGCACCGGCGACACCATTTGCGATGAGAAGCACCCGATCACGCTGGAGTCCATCACCTTTGCGGTGCCGGTGATTTCGGTTGCAGTCGAGCCCAAGACCAAGGCCGATCAGGAGAAGATGGGCCTGGCGCTGGCCAAGCTGGCCCAGGAAGATCCCACCTTTAAAGTCCACACCGATCCCGACAGCGGCCAGACCATCATCAGCGGCATGGGCGAGTTGCATCTGGAAATCATCGTGGACCGCATGATGCGCGAGTACAAGGTGGAAGCCAACGTGGGCAAGCCTCAGGTGGCGTACCGCGAAACCATCCGCAGACACTCCGAAGCCGAGGGCAAATATATTCGCCAGACCGGCGGCCGCGGCCAGTATGGCCACGCAAAAATTTATCTCGACCCGCAACCACCAGGGACAGGCTACGAATTCGTCAACGACATCGTGGGCGGCTCGGTGCCCAAGGAATTCATCAAGCCGATCGATCAGGGCATTAAGGAAGCGCTCGAAGGCGGCATCCTGGCAGGCTATCCCATGGTCGACGTGAAAGCCACGCTCTACGATGGCAGCTATCACGACGTGGACTCGAACGAAATGGCATTCAAGATCGCCGGCTCGATGGCTTTCAAAGAGGCGGCCCGCAAGGCTTCTCCTGTGCTCTTGGAGCCGGTGATGGCGGTCGAAGTGGTGACCCCGGAAGATTATGCCGGGGCGATCATGGGCGATTTGAGTTCGCGCCGCGGGCGCATCGAAGGCATGGAGCATCGCGCCGGCTCGCAGGTGATCAAGGCGATTGTGCCGCTGGCGGAGATGTTCGGTTACGCCACGCATATGCGCTCGAGCACCCAGGGCCGCGCCGAATACTCGATGCACTTTGCGCGTTACGAGGAGGCTCCGCGCTCGGTCGCGGACGAAATCATCGCCAAGGTGCAAGGCGCGACGCGGTAGGTTTGTATCACAGCCGCTGCGTAGGTGGCGTCAGGGCGTGCGCCAGGTGGGTTGGTATCAGGGCATGGCTTCAGCCGTGCCGTTGTTGGGAGTTTAGGAATCCGGGGCTTTAGCCCCCGAGGAAACGGAAATGGCGAAAGAGAAATTTGACCGCAACAAGCCGCACTGCAACGTAGGGACGATTGGTCACATTGATCATGGCAAGACGACGTTGACGGCGGCTATCACCAAGGTATTGCAAAAGCACAACCCGAAGATCGTGTTCCGGTCGTTCGATTCGATCGACAACGCTCCGGAAGAGAAAGCCCGCGGCATCACCATTGCGACGGCGCACGTGGAGTACGAGACGGCGAATCGGCACTACGCGCACGTCGATTGCCCGGGCCACGCCGACTACATCAAGAACATGATTACGGGCGCAGCCCAGATGGATGGCGCCATCCTGGTTGTGGCCGCCACCGACGGCCCCATGCCGCAAACCCGCGAGCACGTGCTGCTGGCGCGGCAGGTGGGGGTGCCCTACATCGTGGTCGCGCTGAATAAATGCGACGCGGTGGACGACGCCGAACTGCTCGATCTGGTGGAGCTGGAAGTGCGCGAGTTGCTGAAGAGCTACCAGTTTCCGGGCGACGATCTGCCGGTAATCCGGCTGTCGGCGTTGGGCGCGCTGAACGGGGAAGCCAAGTGGGAGAAGCAGATTGACGCGCTGATGGAGGCGGTGGACAAGAGCGTGCCGCAACCGGCGCGCGAGTTGGACAAGCCGTTCCTGATGCCGATTGAAGATATTTTCTCGATTCAAGGCCGGGGCACGGTGGTGACGGGCAGGATCGAGCGCGGCAAGGTGAAGGTGGGCGAGGAAGTGGAGATTGTGGGCTTCCGCGAGACCCGCAAGACGGTGGTGACGGGCGTGGAAATGTTCAAGAAGCAGTTGGACGAAGGCCTGGCGGGCGACAACGCTGGCTTGCTGCTGCGCGGCATTGCGAAGGAAGATGTGGAGCGCGGCATGGTGCTGGCCAAGGGTGGATCGATCACGCCGCACACCAAGTTCAAGGCGGAAGTTTACATTCTGACGAAAGAAGAAGGCGGAAGACATACGCCATTCTTCAAAGGCTACCGGCCGCAATTTTACTTGCGGACGACGGACGTGACCGGAGTAGCGGAGTTGCCGGCGGGGACGGAGATGGTGATGCCGGGCGACAATGTGCAGTTGGTGATTGAGTTGATCACGCCGGTGGCCATGGAAAAGGGCTTGCGGTTTGCGATCCGCGAAGGCGGGCACACGGTCGGCGCGGGCACCATCAGCGAGATTATTCAGTAGGCAGCTGTCAGCTCTCAGCCATCAGCTTTCAGCTGGGCGGGAGCAAAGTAAATGCAGAGGTCCTTCGGCGCAAAAGAACGCGCCTCACGATGACAAGGTTTAACTGAGAGCTGTCAGCTGACAGCTGACGGCTAGCACCAAGCGGCTCGCATCATGCCGCACGTTCTTTCCTCCCGGAATAGCCGGGAGGGGATAGAGAGAGCCCCAAAGTGATAGGCAACGAAAAAATTCGCATCCGGTTAAAGGCATACGACTACCGCATCCTGGATCAGTCCACGGGTGAGATCGTCGATACCGCCAAGCGCACCGGCGCGCAGGTCGCGGGCCCGATTCCACTGCCCACGATGAAAAATAAATACTGCGTGCTGCGCTCGCCGCACGTGGACAAGAAATCGCGGGAGCAGTTTGAGATCCGCACCCACAAGCGGTTGCTCGATATTTTGGATCCGACGCCGCAGACGGTGGACGCGCTGATGAAGCTCGATCTTCCGGCGGGCGTGGACGTAGAGATCAAGGCATTCGGCAAAGAGCACAAATAGCTCTCGGCTATCGGCTGTCAGCCCTCGGCTGAACCAGGGCCAGGCAGGCTGAGAGCTGAAAGCGGATGGCTGAAAGCAACGGAAAAAGTTATGGCAAAGGTAGCTGGAATTCTGGGCAAGAAGGTCGGCATGACGCAGCTGTTCGACTCCAAGGGCGACGTGCGTCCGGCGACCGTGCTGCAGGCGGGACCGTGCGTGGTCACGCAGCACAAGACTGAGATTCGCGATGGATACGCCGCGGCGCAGCTCGGGCTGGTCGAGTTCGTCAAGGATTCGAAGCTCACCAAGCCGATGCGCGGGCACCTGGGCAAGAACAATCTGCCCCCGGTGAGGTTCGTGCGCGAAGTCCCCATTGAGGTCGAAGAAAAGGGCGAGGCGGCGGATGGCGAAGCCGTAAAGGCTGGCGCGCGCATCCTGGTGGATATCTTCGATGGCGAGAAATTCGTGGACATCGTCGGCGTCAGCAAAGGCCGCGGTTTTCAGGGTGTAGTCAAGCGCCACCACTTCGCCGGCGGCCCCAAATCGCACGGCTCGATGTTTCAGATTACCGGTTCGATTGGGTCTTCGGCGTTTCCCTCGCGCGTGTTCAAGGGAATGCGCATGTCGGGACACATGGGCAATACGCGCATCACCATGCGCAACGCGCGCGTGCTGGGCGTGGACAAGGAAGAGAATTTGCTGGTGGTCGAGGGCGGCGTGCCTGGTCCCAACGGCGGATACGTGGTTATCACCAAGGCCAAGAAGCCGCCAAGAGAGCGGCGCGGATTTGCCGGCTCGGCTACGGTCGATCCGTTGAAGGCGGCCAAGCGAGCCGCCAAGAAAGCTTAATCAAGGCAGGCGGGCGAGGGCGTCCGCGCCACACGGAAAGCATATGGCAAGCATCGACATACACGATTTGAGCGGAGCGAAGGTCGGCACGTTCGACCTGGCCGACGAGATTTTCGGCGCGGTGAACGAAGACCTGCTGTGGGAGGCGGTCAAGCATTACCGCGCCTCGCAGCGCGCGGGCACGCATGCCACCAAGAACAAGAAGCTGGTTTCGGGCGCGGGAAAGAAACTGTGGAAGCAGAAGGGTACCGGCCGTGCCCGCGTCGGCTCCATTCGGTCCCCGCTGTGGCGCCACGGCGGCACGGTGCACGGGCCGCAGCCCCGCTCCTACGATTACGCTTTCCCGCGCAAGAAGCTGATGGGCGCGCTGCGTTCCGCCCTGGCGGCCAAGTTTGCCGACGGGAAATTGATTGTGGTCAATGCGTTTGACCTGAAGGAAACCAAAACCAAGACTTTTCGTTCCGCGCTTGATGCCCTTAAGGTGGACAGCACGGTTCTGCTGGTGGAAGTCGCGCCGCACGGCAACCGCAATCTGGATCTCAGCTCGCGCAACATTGACGGCTTGGAGCTGGTCGCGGGAAATGAGGTTCATCCCTATCACCTGCTGCGTTATGACCGGGTAATTTTCTCTCAGCCGGCGATTGAGAGGCTGCAGCTCTCGCTGAAGAATTCGGCTTCCAAGCGGCAGCACGAAAAAGCCGATGCCGGCAAGCCCAAGGAATCCAAGCGCGCTCCGCGGCGGCGCGCGCGGCATGAAAAAGCGGCGGAGGTGGCCTGATGAAAACCGCATACCAGATCATTCGCCGTCCGGTAATTACGGAAAAGGGCCTAGCCATCAAGGAGAACCAGAATACCCTGGTGTTCCAGGTTGCGCCCAAGGCGACTAAGACCGAAATCAAGGAAGCCGTGCAGTCGATTTTCAAAGTGAAGGTGCATTCGGTGCGCACCGCGATGTATCCCGGAAAAGAGCGGCGGCGCGGCAAGTTTGCCGGCTACCGTCCGGATTGGAAGAAGGCATTTGTGCGGCTGAAGGCGGGCGAGAAGATGCCGGAGTACGCGCAGAATTTGTAAGGCAGCCATCAGCTCTCAGCCATCAGCCTTCAGTCGAAGCGATGGCGAACGGAAGTTAGAGCTGAGAGCTGAGAGCTGAGAGCTGAGAGCTTTTATGCCAATTAAGACTTACAGACCGACGACCCAGACGCTGCGTTACCGCACCACGCTGGTCAATGACGACATCACCTCGACCAAGCCCGCACAAGCCGCTGCTTGAGCCCAAGCCGCGCACCGGCGGGCGGCGCAATTCGGGCGACACCACCATGCGTTTTATCGGTGGCGGGCACAAGCGCAAGCTGCGCATCATTGATTTCAAGCGGGATAAGATCGGGATCCCGGCCACGGTAGCGACCATTGAATATGATCCTAACCGCTCGGCCCGCATCGCTCTGTTGAGCTACGCCGATGGCGAGAAGCGCTATATCCTGCAACCCGACGGGTTGAAGGTTGGGCAAAAAGTGGTGAGCGGTCCGGATGCCGATATTCTGGTGGGCAATACGTTGCCCCTCAAGAACATTCCGCCGGGCACGACCGATTCACAATATCGAGTTGAAGCCCGGCAAGGGCGCGCAGATGGTGCGCTCCGCGGGCGGTTCGGCGCAGTTGGTGGCCAAAGAAGGCGAGTACGCGCTGGTGAAGCTGCCGTCGGGCGAGACGCGCAAAGTCTCGCAGGATTGCATGGCGACCATCGGGCAGGTGGGGAATACGGATCACGAGAATGTGACCATCGGCAAAGCGGGCCGGTCGCGGTGGCTGGGAAAGCGTCCGCATAACCGCGGTGTTTCCATGAACCCGGTCGACCATCCCCATGGCGGCGGCGAAGGCAAGACTTCCGGCGGCCGCCATCCGGTGACGCCCTGGGGCCAGCCGACGCGAGGCTACAAGACGCGCAACAACAAGCGGACGGATGCGTTCATCGTGGGCCGCAAGGGTAAGAAATAGGCGCTGCGCAAGCAGATTCCTCGCCGCGAAAAGCGGTTGGGAATGACAAGGAATCGAGAGCTAGGAGCTGACCGGCGAAAGCTGAGAGCTGATAGCTGAAAGCTGAGAGCTGACTTTATGGCACGTTCAACCAAAAAAGGGCCGTTCGTGGATGGATATCTGCAGACGCGGATTGAAGGCATGAACTCGCGCAACGAGAAGAAGGTACTGCGCACCTGGTCGCGGCGCTCGACGGTGATTCCGGAGTTTGTCGGACACACCATCGCGGTGCACAACGGCAAGAAATTTATTCCGGTGTACATCACGGAAAACATGGTGGGGCACAAACTGGGCGAGTTTAGCTTTACCCGCACCTTTAAGGCGCACTCCATGAAGGCGGCGACCGAAACGGCAGCCAGGCCCGCGGGCATTCCCGGAGGTCCTGGAGCCATATCCCCGGCCGCGGGAGCTGCGGCTCCGGCGGCGCCGCCGAAGGCGTAAAACCAGCTTTCAGTTATCGGCTCTCAGCATTCAGCTAAGAGCTCAAACTGGAGGCCGAAGAAACTGAGAGCTGACAGCTGATAGCTGACAGCAGAGAGAGCAACATGGAATTTCGAGCTCAAGCCCGGTTCATGCGCGTCTCGCCGCAGAAGGCGCGGCTGGTGCTGGACCTGATTAAGGGCCGCAAGGTGGAAGACGCGCTTAATACCCTGGCCTTCACCAAGAAGCGCGTGGCGGCGACGGTCGAGAAGTTGTTGCGCTCGGCGCTGGAGAACGCCAACTACCTGATCGCGGAAAAAGATATTGACGTTGATGTGGACAACCTCTACGTCAAGAACGCGGTGGCCAATGACGGGCCGCGCATGAAGCGCATCCGTCCGGCGCCGATGGGGCGGGCGTTTCGTTACGTGCGGCGCATCTCCCACATCGAACTGGTGCTGGCGGAGCGGACCAAGGCCAAGCAGGGCGTAGCCAACGTGGTGGGAAGTGAATCCGCCAGCGCGCAGCCGGCAAAAGCGAAGCGGCGCGCGCCAGCGAAGAAGAAATCGGCAGGCAAGAAAAAGGCGGTAGGAGCGAAGTAGCGCGGGCGCTACGGGAGATACGATGGGACAAAAAGTTCATCCTTACGGATTCAGGCTCGGTTACACCAAGCCGTGGAAGTCGCGCTGGTTTGTCGAGAAGGATTACGACAAACTGCTGCTCGAAGACGTTAAGCTGAAGGCTGAGTTGAAAGACAAGCTCAAGTCGGCGGGCGTGAGTTCCATCGAAGTCGAGCGTCCCGGCAACAAGCTGCGAGTCATCATTAAGACGGCGCGGCCCGGCATCATTATCGGGCGCAAAGGCGCGGAGATTGACAAGCTCAAGCAGGACGTGCAGAAGCGCACCGCGCGCGAGGTTTACATCGACATCCAGGAAGTGCACAAGCCGGAACTGGATGCCCAGCTGGTTTCCGAATCCATCGCGCTGCAGTTGGAAAAGCGCGTGGGCTTCCGCCGCGCCATGCGCAAGGCGGTCGACTCGGCGCTGCGTTTTGGTTGCAAGGGAATCAAGGTGCGGGTGAGCGGGCGGCTGAATGGCAACGAAATCGCCCGTTCGGAGTGGTATCTGCAGGGCCGTTTGCCGCTGCACACCCTGCGCGCCGACATTGATTATGGCTTCACTGAAGCCCGCACCACCTACGGCGTGATCGGGGTGAAGTGCTGGGTGTATAAAGGCGAAATTCTGCCGACCAAGAAGCGCGAGCCGCAAACGGCCGGCGCATTTTAGGGTTTGGCTGATAGCTAAGAGCTGAAAGCTGAGAGCTGATTTATGTTGATGCCAAAAAAAGTGAAGTACCGCAAGCAGCAGCGCGGCCGCATGACCGGCAAGGCCTGGCGCGGCAGCACGCTGGCTTTTGGAGATTTCGGCCTGAAGGTGCTGGAGCCGGGTTGGATCACCGACCGGCAGATCGAAGCCAGCCGCGTGGCCATGACCCGTTTTATCAAGCGCGGCGGCAAGATTTGGATTCGCCTGTTTCCCGATAAGCCGGTCACCAAGAAGCCGGCCGAAACCCGTATGGGAAAAGGCAAGGGCGCGCCCGATCACTGGGTGGCGGTGGTGAAGCCGGGCAAGATTCTGTTCGAGATGGAAGGCGTTTCGGTGCAGGATGCGGCCGAGGCCATGCGTCTGGCGTCGCACAAACTGGCGCTGCGTACTTCCTTTGTGAAGCGGCAATCGGCGGCGCACTGAGAAAGCTGCCAGCTCTCAGCTCTCCGAAAACCCGGAGCGCTGAAAGCTGAGAGCTGAAAACTGGGAACTTATTTATGAAAGCTGAAAAAGTCCGAAACCTGACCGATGAGGAGTTGCGCCAGCAGGAAGGCGAACTCAACGACCAGCTCTTCAAGCTGAAATTTCAGCTGAACATGGGGCAGACCGAGAGCCTGAAAAAGATTCGCGGCTTGCGCAAGGACATTGCGCGGGTGAAGACCATCGCGCGCGAGCGTGAAATTGCCGCAACGGAGAAGAAGTAATGGCTGAAACCGTAACCAAGGCGCAGGGACGGCGCAAGGAAGTGGTGGGTGAGGTGGTGTCCGACCGCATGCACAAGACCATCGTGGTGGAAGTGGTGCGCAAGAAGTCGCATCCTTTCTACTTCCGCGTGGTCTCTAAGGATAAGAAGTTTTACGCTCATGACGAAAAGAACGAAGCGCACACCGGCGATGTGGTCCGGCTGGAAGAGACGCGTCCGCTGTCCAAACTGAAGCGCTGGCGGCTGAAAGAGATCGTGCGCCGCACCGCGCTGGTTCCGGAAGTGGCTGCCGTCGCCGGCGTGAAGTAGGCGGGCTGGTACAGGGAGGCTGAATTATGGCTGTGATGATGAGAAGTATGCTCGAGGTCGCCGACAATTCCGGCGCCCGCAAGCTGCAGATGATTCTGCCGCTCGGCGGCTCCACGGGATTGAACGCAGGCTTGGGAGACGTAATCACGGCCAGCGTGAAAGAAGCGTCGCCCGATGGACAGACGAAAAAGGGCACCGTGGTGAAAGCGGTGATCGTCCGCACCCGCAAGGAGCATCGCAGGCGCGATGGCACCTACATTCGCTTCGATCAGAACGCGGCGGTATTGATTAACGATGCTGGCGAGCCTGTGGGGACGCGGGTTTTCGGGCCGGTGGCCCGCGAGTTGCGCGAAAAGAAATTCTTGAAAATCGTTTCGCTGGCGCCGGAAGTTCTGTAGGAATTGAGAAATTGTGGAATTGTGAAATTTCGTAATTGACCTTTCAGGGTAAGTATTCAATTACAAAATTACTCAATTACCAAATTACCAAATAGGGTTTCACGAAGTTAGGGTTAATCAATGAAGACAGTAGCGACATCCCATAAGCGAGTGGACATCCGGCGCAATGACATGGTCAAGGTCATGGCGGGCCGCGATAAGGGCAAAGAAGGCCGCGTGCTTCGGGTATTTCCCGATGACGCCAAGCTGCTGGTCGAGCACGTCATGATGGTGAAGAAGCACGTGCGTCCCAATCCGCAGCGCAACGTCAAGGGCGGAATTGCCGAGCAGGAGAGCCGGATTTCCATCTCCAATGTGCAGTTGCTCTGCACCTCCTGCGGGCCGGTGCGCATCGGTCACGAAGAACGCGGCGGGCGCAAGGTGCGGGTGTGCAAGAAGTGCGATACGACGCTCGACAAATAGCCGTTAGCTTCTAGCTGCTAGCTTTTAGCTAAGGCAAAAACTTGAAGTTGGACGGAACTCACGCAGCGGTATACGTTGAAGGGGATTTAGCTAATAGCTAGAAGCTAGGAGCCAGAAGCCTGGCAACACTCCGAAACCGTGAGAGAAGGTAAGTAGCGAGATCATGGCAAAAGAAAAAGCACCAGGGAAAGAGAAAAAAGGCCAGAAGCCGGCGCAGCAGGAAGCTAAAGCTCCGCCGGAGGCGGCGCGGCACAGCGCCAAGGAAACGCCGCGGCTGAAAGCGCGCTTTGCCCAGGAAGTGGCTCCGGTCCTGATGAAGGAATTCGATCGCAAGAACCCCATGGCGGTGCCGCATCTCCACAAGATCGTGGTCAATATGGGGGTTGGCGAGGCCACGCAGAACGCCAAGGTGCTCGATCCCGCGGTCCATGAACTCACTCAGATCACCGGCCAAAAGCCGGTGGTGACCCGCGCCAAGAAATCGATTGCGGCTTTCAAAGTGCGCGAGGGGCAGCCCATTGGCGCCATGGTCACGCTGCGTGGCGATCGCATGTACGAATTTTTCGACCGCCTGGTGAATGTCGTGCTGCCTCGGGTGCGCGACTTCCGGGGAGTTTCGACCAAGTCGTTTGACGGCCGGGGCAACTACACCCTGGGTTTGCATGACCAGCTGATTTTTCCGGAAATTGACTATGCCAAAGTCGACAAGCTGAAGGGCATGAACGTCACCATTGTGACTACTGCTGGCAGCGACGACGTGGCGCGGTCGCTTTTGAAGCATCTGGGAATGCCGTTTCGTGTAACGCCGTAGAGATTTACTGAAAGCTGATAGCCGATAGCTAGAAGCTAGAAGCTAGGAGTTAATTTGGCAACGACAGCAAAACGAGTCAAAGACGCAAAGAAACCTAAGTTCTCCTCGCGCAAGCATAACCGCTGCAAGATTTGCGGCCGGCCGCGGGCTTATCTGCGGAAGTTCGGCATCTGCCGCTTGTGCTTCCGCGGTCTGGCGTTGCGCGGAGAGATTCCTGGAGTTTCCAAGTCGTCCTGGTAGAGTAACGCCGCGGCGGGTTCTCTGGCCAAGTTGCAGAAGCCAGAGCAAACGGGCGGCGGAGGAGAAGCAAGCGATGAATTTGACCGATCCGGTCGCAGACATGCTGACGCGCATCCGCAATGCGGCGAGCGCGCGGCACCAGAAGGTGGATGTTCCCGCTTCCAAGCTGAAGACGGAGATTGCCCGCATCCTGAAAGAGGAAGGCTATATCTCCAACTACAAGGCGGTGGAAGAGGAAGGCCACAAAATCGTACGTATTTATCTGAAGTACAGTGGCGGCAACGAGTCCACGATCTCCAACTTGGCGCGCATTTCGCGTCCGGGCTGCCGTGTGTATGTGCGGCGCAGCGAGATTCCCCGCGTTCTGGGCGGGATGGGCATCAACATTCTCACCACGCCTCGTGGAGTCATGACGGGTCGGCAGGCGCGCAAGCAGGGTTTGGGCGGAGAGGTTCTCTGCGAGGTTTGGTAGAAAACCGCTACTGGCTTCTAGCTCCTAGCTAGAAGCTAAGAGCTAGAAGCTAAGAGCTGAACTTATGTCTAGAATTGGAAGAAAGCCGATCCCGCTCCCCAAGGGAGTGACGGTCAAAATCGAAGATCACGCGGTGGCCGTGCAAGGCCCCAAGGGCAAATTGGATACCCATCTGCCCGCGGGCATCCGCGTCGAGCAGAAAGACGGCAACCTGGTGGCGATCCGGGAGAACGATTCCCAGGCCGCGGTGCATGGCCTGGCGCGGGCCTTGGTCAACAACGCCGTCGAAGGCGTCACCAAGGGCTGGAACCGCGATCTGGAAATCGTCGGCATTGGCTATCGCGCCGAAATGAAAGGCAAGGGCACGGTGGTGTTCAGCTTGGGCTATTCGCATCTCATCGAATACCCGCTGCCTTCCGGCATCGAGGTGGCGGTGGATCCCAAGCAAACCAAGTTGACCATCAGCGGAATCGACCGTCAACAGGTCGGCCAGGTGGCCGCCGAGATGCGCAGCCTGCGTCCGCCCGATCCCTACAAGAATAAGGGTGTGCGCTACGCGGGCGAGCGCCTGAAGAAGAAGGTTGGCAAGACGGGAGCGAAATAGCAAGTCAGTTATCGGCCATCAGCACTCAGCGATCAGTTGCTGAAGTTAGCTGAAGGCTGAAGGCTGGGAGCTGAGGGCTTAGAGAAATGCTTACGCAATTATCGAAAAACGTAACCCGGCGGCACGTGCATGAGCGGATCCGCAAAAAGATCCTGGGCACGGAAGCGCGGCCGCGCCTGAATGTGTACCGCTCGCTGAACCATATTTATGTGCAACTGATTGACGACCACAAGGGCGTTACCGTGGTTTCGGCGAATTCCGCCGAAGGCAGGAAGGGCGAGCGCCGTATCGGGGGCAATCTGGCGGCGGCCAAGGCGGTAGGCAAAATCATCGCCGAGCGCGCTCATGCCAAGGGAATTTCCCACGTGGTCTTCGACCGCGGTGGCTACCTGTACCATGGCCGGGTTAAGGCCCTGGCCGATGCGGCTCGGGAAGCGGGATTGAAGTTCTAGAGAATTGAGTAATTGCGGAATTGAGTAATCGGGCAATTGCAACTAAGGGTTTCAATTACCAAATTACGCAATTACAAAATTACCAGATGAGGCGTGATGCCAACAGTCATTAAGAAACTCGATGCCGGCGCCTACCAGCTGAAAGATCAGGTGGTCGCCATCAACCGCGTCACTAAAGTGGTCAAGGGAGGCAAGAATCTCTCTTTCGCCGCGCTGGTTGTCGTGGGCGATCCCAGCGCCGCCGTCGTCGGATACGGCTCCGGAAAAGCGAAAGAAGTTCCTCAGGCCATCCGCAAGGGAATTGAGTCGGCGAAGAAGAACCTGATGCGGGTCAATCTCACCCAAACCAGCATTCCGCATCTGGTGCTCGGCCGCTTCGGTTCAGGCCGGGTGCTGCTGAAGCCGGCGCCGGAAGGCACGGGTGTCATTGCCGGCGGGGCGGTCCGCGCCGTCATGACCTCGGCGGGCATACAAAACGTGCTGACCAAGTCTATCGGCACCACCAACCCGCACAACGTGATTAAGGCGACTTTCGACGCGCTCAAGCAGCTGCGGAACCGAAGCGATGTCGCAGCCATGCGCGGCAAAAGCGAACAGGAATTGTAGGTAGCGCCCGCGGGACAGCGGGCAAGATGCCGGCGCGATAGGAAGGATTTATGACAAAAGCACCACAGACCGACGGCGGCAAGCTGCACCTCAAGTGGGTGCGCTCCGCCATTTGTGCGCCAGTGAAGCAGAAGCGGGTTATCAAGGGACTGGGTTTCACCCGGCTGAACCAGGTGGTTGAGCGTCCGGACACTCTGGCGATTCGCGGCATGGTTGCGAAGGTGCCGCATCTGGTGGAGATTGTGCGAAATTAATGGAGCGGCGGGCTGACGACCGAGGGCTGATTTCATGAATCTTTCGAATATTCGAGCACCGAAAAAAGCGGCGGAGAACAAGAAGCGCGTGGGCCGCGGCATGGGCTCCGGCATGGGCAAGACTTCGCGCGCGCGGCCATAAAGGCCAGCGCTCGCGCAGTGGTTCGCGCATGATGCGTGGCTTTGAAGGCGGCCAGATGCCGCTGCACCGCCGTATGCCCAAGCGCGGCTTTACCAATATTTTCCGCAAGGAATTCAACATCGTCAGCCTGGAAAGGCTGGCCGCGTTGGGCGAAGACACCATCACTCCGGAAGTATTGCGCAAGGCGGGCGTGATCAAGACCAAGCATCCGGTCAAGATTCTGGGGATGGCGAACTCACCACCGCGCTCACCGTGCACGCCCACAAATTTTCCAAGTCGGCGCAGGAGAAAATCACCAAGGCCGGCGGCAAGTTTGAGGTCTTGCAGTAATGTGGGAGAAGTTCTCCAACATTTTCCGCATCCCTGATCTGCGGCGGCGGATCGGGTTCACCCTGGCCATGCTGGCGATCTATCGCCTGGGTGGGCATATTCCCACGCCCGGCATCAATGCCGACAAACTGCAACAGTATTTTCAGCAGAACCAGGGAAGCTTCCTCGGCTTCGTCGACCTGTTCTCCGGAAGCCAGCTGCGCCGCCTGACTATTTTTGCTTTGGGCATCATGCCCTACATCACCGCTTCCATCATTCTGCAATTGCTCACTGTGGTCTATGAGCCGCTGGCCAAGCTGCAGAAGGAAGGCGAACTGGGCCGCAAGAAGATTACCCAGTGGACGCGCTATCTTACTTTCGGTCTAAGCGCCGTTCAATCCTTTGGCATTGCCATCAGCTTGCAAAGAGGCGGCGGCGATTTCGTGGTCAACCCCGGCGTCAGTTTTGTCCTGATGGCCATGCTTACCCTCACCACGGGCAGCGTGTTCATCATGTGGCTGGGCGAGCAGATTACCGAACGCGGCATCGGCAATGGGATGTCGCTGCTGATCTTTGCCGGCATCGTTTCCGGCCTGCCGCGCGGCGTCGCCGAACTGTACGACAAAGTGAAGAACGACGCCTGGGGCGCCTTTACGGCTCCAGCCATGATTTTGCTGCTGGCGAATGATGATCGCAGTGGTGGCCTTCATCGTTTACGTGGAGCGCAGTGAGCGCCGCATTCCGGTGCAGTACGCCAAGCGGGTAGTCGGGCGCAAAGTCATGGGCGGCCAATCCACGCACTTGCCCCTGCGGGTGAACGCGGGCGGCGTGATGCCGGTGATTTTTGCCTCCTCCATTCTGACTTTGCCGCAAATGCTGGGCCAGGGATTGAAGGATAATCGCTACTTCGGCCCCATGATGCACGCCTTGGGCTGGGGCGAGCCGCTGTACACCTTGCTCTACGCGGTCGGAATCATCTTTTTTGCCTACTTCTACGTGTCCATTGTCTTCAACCCCAATGAGGTTGCCGACAATATGCGGAAATATGGTGGCTTTATTCCTGGCATCCGTCCGGGCCGGCGCACCGCCGACCATATCAACGAGATTCTGACCCGCATCACGCTGGTGGGCGCGTTGTATCTGATCCTCATTTCGTTTATTCCGGAGTGGCTGATCACCGGCATCCATCTCAATCATCTGCCGGGGTTCCTCGGAGCGTTCTTCGAGCGCCTGCCCACCTGGATGACCAACGGCTTGGGCATTACGTTTTATTTTGGTGGAACCTCGCTGCTGATCGTGGTGGGCGTTGCCATGGACACGGTCACCCAGGTGGAAGCGCAGTTGGTGATGCGCCACTACGATGGATTCAGCCCGCGCAGTGGGCGTATCCGCGGGCGCCGCTCCTGGACCTAGCTTTGCGCCTGGACTTAGTTTTACCCTGGGGAATTGCCGTAACGGCCCGTGTAGGTTTTCTTGCTGGCCGGTCAGGACTGGAGTGGGGAGAAGCACGGGACCAGTTCCATGGCGGAAGAAACCTCGAGGAATGTCGGACCGATCGTTTTGCTGGGATCGCCGGGCGCTGGCAAAGGCACGCAGGCCAAGCGGATTGCCGCGCGCTACGGCATCCCGCAGATTTCCACTGGCGACCTGTTGCGGGAGAATGTGCAGCACGCCACTGAGTTGGGTGTGCAAGCCCGCGACGTGATGGCCCGGGGCGAGCTGGTTTCAGACGACCTGGTCTGCGACATGGTGAAGTACCGGCTGCGCCAGCAGGATTGCGAGCGTGGTTTTATTTTGGACGGTTTTCCCCGCACCCCGGCTCAGGCCGGGTGGCTGGATGCGTTCCTGGAGAATGAGTTCTTTGACAAGTCGCGCGCTGGCAGCTGCCGGCCGATTGTGATCCTGATTGACGTGGATTATAATCAGTTGTTGCTCCGGCTCACCGGACGTAGAACTTGTCTCGCCAACGGACACATTTATAACGTCCATTTCCAGCCACCCCGTGAGGATGAAGTTTGCGACCTTGACGGTTCCAAGCTGGTAATCCGCAACGATGATCGTGAGGAAGTGATCCGGGAGCGTCTGACTGCCTATGAGCGGCAGACCCGGCCGGTGGCCGAGTATTACCACCGCCAGGGACGCCTGTTCGCCGTGGATGGCAGTTTGCCGGTGGACGCGGTTACCGGCGAAGTCTTTCGCGAGATCGAAAGCCAAGCCGGGACGGCTTAGGACGGCGGTTAAGATTTGGCGGTTAAAGATTTAGAGAATGGCAATTGTTTGCAAATCGGCGGCGGAAATCGAAAAGATGCGGCATAGCGGCCGCATCGTGCGGGAAGTGCTGGATCATGTTCGCACGGTGGTTGCGCCCGGAATTACCACCATGGACCTGGAGCGCGCCGCGGTGCAGAAAATGAAGGAACTGGGCGCCAAGCCCGCCTTCAAAGGGTATTACGAATATCCCTGTGTGCTCTGCACTTCGGTGAATGAGGAGATCGTGCACGGGATCCCCTCCGAGAAACGGGTGCTGAAGGCGGGCGACATCGTTTCCATTGACTGCGGAGTCGTGGTGGATGGCTACTACGGCGACGCGGCGATCACGGTTCCCGTGGATGGATCGCTCAGCGAGGAGCGGCGCAAGCTGCTGGAAGTCACCGAGGCGTCGTTGTACAAGGGCATCGAGCAGGCGCGCATCGGCAATACGGTGGGCGATGTGGGCGCGGCGGTGCAGGCCCACGTCGAAGCCAACGGTTTTAGTGTAGTGCGAGAGTTCGTGGGGCACGGCATTGGCACCAAGTTGCACGAGGAGCCCCAGGTACCAAATTTTGGAGCGCGCGGCCATGGCGCCCGTTTGCGCGAGGGCATGGTCCTGGCGATTGAGCCCATGGTGAATTGTGGCCAGCCCGGAGCCCGCGTGCTGGACGACAAGTGGACCGCAGTCACGGCCGATGGCAGCAGCAGCGCGCATTTCGAGCACTGCGTGGCCGTGACCAAAGATGGTCCGGTGATTTTGACGCAGTAGAGCTTTCAGCCATTAGCTCTCAGCTTTCAGCAAGATCTGACAGCTGATGGCTGAAAGCTGATAGCTTTCTTAAGGAGTCGATGAGCAAAGAAGACGCGATTGAAGTCATGGCGGTGGTTCTTGAACCCCTGCCCAATGCAATGTTCCGGGTTGAACTGGAAAACAAGCATCAGGTGCTGGCGCACGTTTCCGGTAAAATGCGCAAGAACTTCATCCGCATTCTTCCTGGCGACAAAGTCGCCGTGGAGCTTTCGCCCTACGACTTGAATCGCGGAAGAATCGTGTACAGGTATAAGTAGACTTCTCGCTTGCGGCCTGAAGTTTGGCTGAAAGCTGAGAGCTGAAAGCTAAGAGCTGATTTTATGAAAGTACGAGCATCGGTAAAGAAAATCTGCGACAAGTGCAAGGTCATCCACCGCAAGGGAGTGGTGCGGGTGATTTGCGTGAATTCCAAGCACAAACAGCGGCAAGGCTAGCGACAAAGACAGAGGAGCACTATGGCACGCATTGCAGGCGTCGATCTTCCGCGCAACAAGCACGCGAATATCGCGCTGACTTACATCTATGGCATTGGCCATCCCCGCGCCGCCCGCATTTTGGCGGAGGCCAAGGTGGATGGGATGAAGAAGGTTCAGGATCTGGGCGAGGATGAGGTCAACCGCATCCGCCAGGTGATCGAAGCCGAAGGCCTGGTGGAAGGCGATCTGCGCAAGGAAGTTTCGATGAACATTAAGCGGCTCATCGAAATCGGCTCCTACCGCGGCTACCGTCACCGCCGGAATCTTCCGGTTCGCGGTCAACGCACCCACACCAACGCGCGTACCCGCAAAGGCCCGCGCAAGGGCACGGTGGCGCAGAAGAAGAAGGCGGCGGCAAAAACGTAAAATCAGTTGCTAGTGACTAGTGGTTAGTATTGGCCACTAGCAACTAGCCACTAGTCACTGGACACTCACTTATGGCAAAACCAGCAGCGGCGGGCGGCGCAGCGGCGCCGGATAAAGATAAAAAAGGCAAGAAGAAAACCTTCAAAAAGAAGGAGCGCAAGCACGTTCCATTCGGCATCGTGCATATCCAGGCTTCGTTCAACAACACGATCGTGACCATTTGCGATCCTGCCGGCAACGTGCTCTCCTGGAAAAGCTCCGGCTCGCTGGGTTTCCGCGGATCCCGCAAGGGCACTCCTTTTGCCGCGCAGCAGGCCGCGGCCAACGCCGCCAACATGGCGCGCGACCATGGGGTCCGCACCGTAGAGGTCCGGGTGAGCGGTCCCGGCTCGGGACGCGAATCCGCGATCCGCGCTCTGGCTGCCGCCGGTATTGAAGTGCGTAACATTAAAGATGCGACGCCCATTCCGCACAACGGCTGCCGTCCGCCGAAGCGCCGAAGGGTGTAGCGCCAGTGGCTAGTGATCAGTGACTAGTGGCTAGTCGCGGATCGAATTACTAACCACGAATCACCAACCACTAGCCACTGAATTTCGTCCGGGACGAAGGGTGAAGCCAAACCCGTAAACCGGACTTGAGCCGCTCGGCGGGCGTCTGAGCCCGCTGGCGAAATCCTGACACCGTAGCCGAAGGCGAGGTGGAAGGAACTACGAAGGAGAAGAAAACTTGGCCCGTTATACCGATCCCGTCTGCCGTCTCTGCCGCCGCGAGGGCATGAAGCTGTTCCTCAAAGGCGCCAAATGTTTCAGCGATAAATGCCCCATCGAGAAACGTAACTTTGCTCCCGGCCAGCATGGCAAGGACCGCAAAGCCAAAATCGTGGGCTATGGCCTGCAATTGCGCGAAAAGCAGAAGACCAAGCGCATGTATTTCACCCAGGAAGGCCAGTTCCGCAACTACTTTGAAAAGGCCGCCCGCGGCAAAGGGGTGACCGGCGAGATGCTTCTGCAACAGCTGGAGCGCCGCCTGGACAACGTTGTCTATCGCCTCGGCTTCGGCATGTCGCGCCGCCAGTCCCGCCAGTTGGTGCGCCACGGCCACGTGCACGTCAATGGACGCAAGGTGAACATTCCTTCTTACGAAGTGAGTGTGGGCGAGGAGATTACCATTCGGGAAAGCAGCCGCAAGCTGGCTATTCTGGAGCAGTCCAAGGAATTTGCCAGCCATCAGAATGCGCCCAACTGGCTGGAGATTGATCGCGATAATTTCAAGGGCAAAGTGCTGTCGCTGCCCAAGCGCGAAGAAATCCAGATGCCAGTGAATGAACAGTTGATCGTCGAACTTTACAGCAAATAAGCTGTAAGAGTGCGAGAGATTGAGAAATTTAGTAATTGAGTAATTAAAAGGCAAGATCGGGAAAGCTTTGTGTTGGGTTGAAATTACCCGATTACAAAATTTCCCAATTACTCAATGTTTCCGGTCCACTTTTCGAGCCAGATCAGCCTCTGCTGGCGCTTGACCTGAGTTTGGACCAACTCAGGGAGCCCGCACTGAGCCAAACGGCCGAAGGAGAAACACATGCTTTGGAAGGGCTTTCAAAAACCGAAACGTCTCGCAGTCGATACTTCCACCCTCACCGACAAGTACGGCATCTTCTGGGCCCAGCCCTTTGAACGCGGCTTCGGCACCACCATCGGCAATGCTCTGCGCCGCGTGCTGCTGAGTTCGATCGAAGGTGCGGCCATCACCGCGGTCAAGATGGAAGGCGTGCTGCACGAGTTCCAATCCATCAGCGGCGTGGTCGAAGATGCCACCGACATCATCCTCAACCTGAAGCAGATTCCCTTCAAGTTGAGTGGCGACGCGCCGAAGGCCATCTATCTACGCGCCGATCAGCCGGGCGTGGTCACCTCCGGGATGATCGAAGCCGATGCCGACGTTGAGGTGCTGGACAAGGACGTGTACATCGCAACCGTCAGCGAAGGCGGCAAACTCGACATGGAAATGCGCCTCAAGCGCGGCCGCGGCTATGTTTCCGCCGACAAGAATTTCGACGAAGACCTGGGCATCGGCTTCATTCCCATTGACTCCGTGCACTCTCCGGTGCGCAAGTGCAACTACTCGGTGGAAGCGGCGCGTCTCGGCCAGATCACCGACTACGACAAGCTCACTCTCGAAGTGTGGACCAACGGGTCGATTCTCCCAGCGGATGCCATCGGCCTGGCGGCCAAGCTCCTGAAAGACCACATGAACATCTTTATCAACTTCGAGGAGGACATCGAGACTTCCACCGCGTCCGATGACCGCAAACCGGAGATCAAGAACGAAAACCTGAACCGCTCGGTCGAAGAGCTGGAGCTTTCGGTGCGCAGCTACAACTGCCTGAAGAACGCGAATATCCAGAGCATCGGAGAACTGGTGCAGAAGACCGAAGCCGAGATGCTCAAAACCAAGAATTTTGGCCGCAAGTCGCTGAACGAAATCAAGGAAATCCTGGGTACCATGGGCCTGAGCCTGGGGATGAAGATTGACGAGCACGGCAACGCCGTGCCCGGACCGACTTCGAACCAGGTGCTGCCGGCTTCGGCCTACGGCGATAACGATCTTTAAAGCAGTGATTAGTGGCTAGTGGTCAGTAACACCGCACCGGGTGCCCCATCCTAGATTTCGCGTCTTTTGCGAAATCTAGGGTGGGTGTCCCGTACAAAAGTTGTCGGCACAGTAAGGTTTGTCATTCCGAGCGGAGCAAGGAATCTGCTTCTTTTCTTGCCGCCCAGGAAAAAAGGACTCGACCCATGCGTCACAAAGTAGCCGGATTCAAACTCGGACGTACCACCAGCCACCGCCGCTCCATGCTGCGGAACCTGGTGACTTCGCTCATTCTGGAAGAGCGCATCGAAACCACCGTGCCCAAAGCCAAAGCCATGCGCCCGATCGCCGAGAAGATGATTACGCTGGGCAAGCGCGGCGACCTGGCTGCCCGCCGCCAGGCGTATGCCTATCTCATGACCAGCGCTGCCGTGGATCGCCTGTTTGAAACCGTCGGCCCGCGTTTCGGGGACCGCGAAGGCGGCTTTACCCGCATGGTTCGCGCCGGCTGGCAAAAAGGCGACGGCGCCGACAAGGCTTTCGTCGAACTTCTGGGCAGCGAAAAACTTCAGGAAGAAAAGCGCGAGAAGCGCGCTACCGCCCGCGCCAAGCGCGCCGCCGAAACCAAGAAAGCCATGGAAGAGTCCGAAGCGGAAGTCCAGGCCAGCGGCGGTACTGGCCCCTCCGGCGAGGACGAGGGAAAAGCCAAAGACAAAGACAAAGAGTAGTTCAGTTGTCATGCTGAGCGAGAGAATGAGCCTTGCGCCAGCAAGGCTCATTTCGCAGTCGAAGCATCCCTGCCGGTTACACGTCACTTTACCCGCATCACCAGCGTAACCCCTTACCCGCTCCACCCCGCGCTACACTTGCCCTAGGGCATGGAATACTCGCGCAACCAAATCGCCATTGCAGTCGGCGCCGGGGCATTGATTGTCCTCATCTTCTTTGGCTACCTGCTCTGGCTGAACAACCAAGGCCCGGTGCTCTCGCGCTCGGAAGATCGCGATCCCCTCTCCGGCGTGCCCAATTCCATCTCCATGAATCCTCTGCGCGACCGCTCTTCGGAGCGGGTTGCGGCCGAGTTCATCCGCGCCATGCGCGACGGCAAATGCGACCAGCAGCTTGCCGACTGGGAACAGGACTACCGCAGGAAGTATGCGGCCTTCATCTGCCAGTCGGAAGCGCAGCATCCGCTTGTTTCCTGGAAAATTGCCGACTGGGAGGACCGCCCGCCCTTGCGCATCCTGCAATACCGCGGCAAGCGGCTCGCCGCGCCCGGCCAGCAGAGCACTTATCAGGACCTCTTTTCCGTAACCCTGGAAGACAAGGATGGCGAGTGGGTGGTGACCAAGTACGACGCGCTGTATTGAAAGGCAGTCGTCAGTCTTCAGTCCTCGGTCGTCTGAAAATCTGTGCGAGGCTAATTCCTGACGACAGAAGACCGGCGACTGACGACTGTCCATGATACAAATTCCCCATGGCCGAGAAATATGAGTCCGGGGAATCCGACGCCAGCCGAGAGGGCTCGCGCAACATCTACGCCTTCGGCCTGACCGCGCTTTTCAACGATACCGCGACCGAAATGGCGTACTGGGTGCTACCGGCGTTCCTCGCCTCCATCGGTGCGGGACCGGCGCAGTTGGGAGTCATTGAAGGCATTGCCGAGAGCGTCGCGTCCTTCGTGCAGCTTTTTTCCGGATACTTCGCCGACCGCATTCCCCGCCGCAAGCCCATCGTGGTCGCAGGATACTTTGCCGCCAACGCAGTCAAGCCGCTGCTGGCGCTGGCGACTTCCTGGTGGCAAGTTCTCGCCATTCGCTTTACTGACCGTTTCGCCAAAGGTGTGCGCGGCGCGCCTCGGGACGTGATGGTGGCGGAGTCCGTTCCCGGGTCGCGCATCGGTTCCGCCTACGGGTTAATTCAGGCGATGGACTCCGCAGGTGCCGTGCTGGGCCCGCTGGCCGCGCTCTGGCTGCTGCGCTCGCACGGACTGCGCATCGTGTTCTGGGCGGCGGCCGTTCCCGGCTTTCTGTGTTTTGCCATCGCGCTGATCGGGATAAAAGAAGTCCGCAAGGCGAAGCGACCCGGCGATTCCGCTCCAACGAAACCTGTCCCGATGCTTGGCGGAATGTCCTTCTCCTTGCCCGGAGCTTTCTACTACGTTCTCGCTCGCGGTAACGCTTTTTTCTCTGGGCAACTCCAGCGATATGTTTCTGGTGCTGCGCGCGCAAAGCGTGGGCATTGGGGCGAAGTACGCTCCACTACTCGGCCTGGTCTTCAACATCATGTTCACGCTTTTTTCCTGGCCGGCAGGACACCTGAGCGATCGGTTTTCGCGGCGCGGGATTGCGGCCGCTGGGTATGTGGTTTTCGCGGCGGTGTATTTTGTGTTTGGATTGGCGCCGTCTCACGCAGCCATTTGGATCGCCATGGCGACCTATGGACTGTTCTATGCGCTAACCAATCCCGTCTTGAAAGCGTTGGTAGTGGAGACGGTTTCTCCAGAATTCCGCGGCCGCGCTCTCGGCATTTTTGCCTTCGTAACCAGCGTGGCCATGCTGCTGGCCAGCTTGCTAACCGGGGAACTTTGGAAGCACTTCGGCCCGCGCGTGCCGTTTTATCTTTCGGCGGGGATTGCGGCGGTGGCAGCGATGCTATTGATCGGCTCAGCCCGGCTGCGCAGTCCGGCCAGTCACGGGTGACTTAAGTAGGATCTTTGAACTTAGACTCGTTTGAACCGGATCGTTTAACACTGGATCGTTTAGCGCTAGCAGCGTTGTCATTCCGAGTGCCTGCTTTTGGCACGAGGAATCTGCTTTATGCATGGCTCCGGCAAACAGCAGATTCCTCCTAGCTGCGCTCTTCGGAATGACGAAAATATTGACGCTTGCGCTACGCGAAACCCACGTCTCTCGACTGACGAAGGTCCGCCGCTGGACAACGGGCTACCATGGGAGTCTGTGGCTAGGCGTTCCGAGTGCTATGGCTTGGTTACAACGCTGATCGTGTGGATTCATGCTCCGAATGGGCGTAAAGTGTCCTCTGTGAACCGCACGCTCACCCTCGCAGCGGTGCTGTTTCTCGTTCGCTCCATTGCCGTCTGCCAAGCCTCTTCCCAGGCTTCCGATTGTTCAACTCTGAAATACCTACGGCACAAGGTCTCATGCCTCTGTGGGACCGTCCAAGTATGTTCAGGAGATATTTGCGGCCGCCCCTCAGATTATGATCTCGACGACGACATCACCGTAGAACTACGAGAGAAGAGTGGCGCCACTCTCGACTCGAAGAAGGTTGTGGTCGAGACACTTGAGAAGCAGGGCACGACGCAAGACGGGAAAAAGACCTCTTACAAAGAAACGGAGCGGAAATTCTGTTTCCAGGGCAAACGGGATGGGGACTATCTGCTTGCCTTTGTGCTTCACAAGGATGGTGTTTCTCAGCCAGCGATCATATTTCCAACGAACTACTCACACAAACGGAGCAAAGCTTGCAATTCCATTTACATGGTGGAGCCGCTCTGTCCGAGGTAATTTGACCAAACATCGCCAACAACATTGACCGAGCTAGGCGGCCCCACCTTACAAATCGTGAAAGATGAGCCGCTCTTGCCCTTTACTTTTCTTCCGCCCCTTCTTACTTTATCTCTCATGCCCGCTTACTTTACCCCCGAGCTCTTTCGCTTTCTCGCCCGCTTGAAGCGGAACAACAATCGCGACTGGTTCCTGGCCCACCAGGAGGAATACGAAGCCTGTGTGCGTCAGCCGGCCCTGCGTTTCATCACCGAGTTGGCGGCACCGTTATCTGAGATCGCGCCTTCTCTCGTGGCCGATCCGCGCCCGTCGCGTGGTTCTCTGTTTCGCATCTACCGCGACACGCGCTTTTCTTATGACAAGCGTCCCTACAAAACGCACGTCGCCATGCGCTTTTCCCACCGTGGCAAGGGCGTGCACTCGCCTGGCTTTTATCTTCATCTTGAGTCCGGTGGCTGTTTCGCCGCGTCCGGCCTGTGGCATCCCGAACCGCCGACGCTGCTCAAAGTGCGTAACGCGATCATGGAGCGCCCGAAGGAATGGCGTGGAGTCCGCAAGCTCCTCAACTGGGACGATGCCGGCAAATTGCGGCGCGCACCACGCGGCTTCCCCGCGGATCACGAGTTCGTGGAGGACCTTAAGCTGCGTGATCTCGGCACCGCTGTGGACCTCAGCGACCAACAGGTCTGCGGCGCCAACTTCATGTCCATCTTCGTCGTCGCCTGCAAGAAGATGTCACCCATGGCCGCGTTTCTTTCCAGCGCGGTCGGATTGAAGTTTTAGACTGAGGGAGAAACCTATTTGGCGATGATCTAGGCGATAACTCGACTTGAGCGGCGGCGCAGCACCATCCACAGAAGAACCTGAATGGTCATCGCCGCCGAACTGTCCAGCACTACATCCTGCCAGCGCCCGGTGCGCGAGGGGATAAAAGTCTGGTGCCATTCATCCAGACTGGCGACCAGCGCCGTCATGAAAAAAGCAATTCGCGCCCATCTCATGGACCAACGCCGCAGGTCCGCCAGGGGCAGCGTAGCCCGCCAGGCGCGGAACAGGAGAAAACTCAAAAACCCGTAGCCCACGAAGTGGCCAATTTTCCGGATGAGATGATTCCAAAAGAAAAAGTGCTCGCGATCCACTCCCGTCAAATAATGAAAGATGGGATACATAATCCAGCTGGTATTGCTGGAGGACGCCATGCCGGTAGATTCCAGCGCGATGATTCCCAGCCAGATAATTGCTGGAAGCCAAGCTTTCCATAATTTCTTACGTTCTGGAGTCAAGCGATGGCTTTCCGGAACCCGGGATGGCTGCTCACTTGGCCGGGAAAAGTGAGCGATTCACTTAGCAGCCTGGCGATATGTTGCCTGGATATTTGCCGGCAGGTTCTACTCGGCCGCATAATTCGGCGCCTCGCGAGTGATCATCACGTCATGCACATGGCTTTCGCGCAGGCCGGCCACGCTGATGCGGACAAAGCGCGTCTTCTGCAACAGTTCGGCAATCGTCGCGCAGCCACAATAGCCCATGCCTGATTTCAATCCGCCGACCATCTGGTGCACGATCATCGCCACCGAGCCGCGATAGGGAACTCGTCCTTCAATGCCTTCGGGCACCAGCTTAGCCAGCCGGTTGGCGTCATCGCCCGATCCCGGCATCGCCGTGGATGCCTCCCCTTCCGTGCTCTGGAAGTAGCGTTCGCTCGATCCGGCGGCCATGGCTCCCATCGAACCCATGCCGCGATAGGATTTGAAACTGCGGCCTTGATACAGAATCATTTCGCCGGGGCTTTCATCCGTGCCCGCAAACATGGAGCCGATCATGACCACGCCAGCACCGGCAGCCAAAGCTTTGCTGATGTCTCCGGAATATTTGATGCCCCCGTCGGCAATAATCGGAACGTGAGCGTCTCGGGTGGCGCGGTAAGCCTCTGCAATCGCCGTGATCTGCGGAACTCCCGCTCCGGTCACGACGCGCGTGGTACAGATGGAGCCAGGGCCAATTCCTACCTTGATCGCGTCGGCGCCCGCCCGAGCCAGCGCGCAGGCCCCGTCAAAGGTACCCACATTACCGGCAATCAGGTCCACTTCCGGCAGTTTCGACTTCACCGCCTTGATCGCCTCCAGCACCCGCGTGGAGTGGCCGTGCGCGCTGTCAATGGCTAGCACGTCCACTTTATTTTTCACCAACTCCTCGGCGCGTTCCAGAAAGTCGCCGGTAGCTCCGATGGCTGCGCCCGCCCGCAGGCGCCCCTGTGAGTCCTTGGCCGCGTTGGGATACTTCAGTTTTTTCTGGATGTCCTTGACCGTGATCAGACCCTTAAGGTTGTAATGGTCATCCACCACCAGCAGTTTCTCCACGCGGTGTTCGTGCAGGATTTGTTCCGCTTCCTCCAGCGTTGTGCCAACCGGAACCGTAATCAGGTTTTCCTTGGTCATGACCTTCTGGATGGGAATGTCGAAGCGGGTTTCAAAGCGCAAATCGCGGTTGGTCAGGATGCCGACCAGCTTGCCCGATTTCGTAATGGGCACGCCGGAAATCTTGTACTTGCGCATCACCTCCAGGGCGTCGGAAACCTTGGAGTCGGGCGACATGGTCACCGGGTCCACGATCATACCGCTCTCCGACCGCTTGACCTTGTCCACCTCGTTGGCCTGCTGCTCGATGGTCAGATTGCGATGGATGATGCCCAGCCCGCCTTGTTGCGCCAGGGCAATCGCCATGTGCGATTCGGTCACCGTGTCCATGGCGGCGCTGATGATCGGGATATTCAGCGCGATATTGCGGGTGAGCTGGGTCTGCGTGTTGGCCTGCGCCGGAACTACGTCGGATTGCGCCGGCAGCAGCAACACGTCATCGAAAGTTAGCGCCTCAGGAACAGGAAAATGAATCATAGTGGTCTCGGCGAAGAGTAGTTTCTATTTTAGAGACGAGGGAAGAAGGAGGCAAATCGGCAACGGTAACTTTTTGAACGATGGGTGCCCCATCCTAGCGCATTTTTTGCGCTAGGATGGGATTCCACAAACGCCCGCGCTGAGAGGTTGTGACTTTCTTAATTGCTGGCCTGAATCAATCAAGTCGCACGCAGAGCTTAAGGAATTTTGACGCCGCGTGAGAAAGCCGTCATTTGGTGATCTTCCGAATCGGTCACCACTTCTCGCATCGTGTAATCTCCGGGTTGCAGTTGGAATGTAATTTTGACGTCCATTCCCTTTGCGAGAAGATTCGGTAACGATTCGTCAGGCAGGTCCACCTTGGCTTGCCTTTGCTGGCCGGTCAGGTACTGGCCGCTCCCGTCGAGGATCACGGAGACAAAGGTCACCGTATTCTGGTTGTGGGTGCCGTCTTTGCGGAAGTGCAGGGATTTAGTGTCCAGATGAGCCAGCACAGATAGCTCGCTCATTGTGGCCGAACCTTTAGAAACCTCGGTGTGGACCTCGACCGGAAGTTCCTGCAGGTCAGCTTTGGAGAGAACCGTTTCCCGAAGTCGCTCTTTGACTTGAGCCTCAGGATCGCTTGCGGCGTTTTGCTGCGCTTCCTCCGCGGGTTCAGTCCCTTCTTTCGCCGCAAAATAACCTCGCCGCGCCTGGAGAGTCGTGCCCTTGCTCTTCTCCCCCAGTTCCACCTTCAAGGTGTGGAACTTGCCGTCTGGTTTGGCGTCGCTGGGAGCGAATGCCAGGATGTAGTATACCGGCGATCCGGCCAGCGCCCCGAATCCGGCATTCAGATCGTTATTGTTGTGGAAGAATTCGCCGCCGGTTCCTTGCGCCACCTCGGACAGCACATCGGTGGCAACCAACTCCCGCATGGAAGCCACATTATGCATTGCGTCAATAACTCCCGAGTTCGCCGACGGATTGTAATTTCGCGTTACATCGGCTTCTGGCATAAGCAGCGCCAGTCCCTTAGGGTCCAAAGCGCTGATCACCACTTGGGCACGCAACGCCCGGTCCACAAGACGGTCCAGTTGGTACTGCTCGCTTTGGGAAGGAAAGCCAGGGGAAACCAGAACAATCGTGCGCTGCCCCGGCAGGTGCGAGAGGTATTGCACCAGATTCTCAAGCGCCTGCAAGTTGGTCCGCGACTGGATCTCGACCTGTTCCACAATTGCTCGCGCCAAGATTTGGATAAAGGGCACGGGCTGTGGTTGGGGGCACCGGTTGGCCGTCTCATCGAGTGCGACCCTCCAGGCCTCAATCTGGTAGTCGTCTTCGAATTGGGCGATTTGCGATGCTTGGTAGTCGGACAATTGCGGGCAATCCCCTACACGATTCAAATTCCGTGGACTGGTGTGCAACTTGGTGAGCGCTTCGTGAAGCTGCTTGGGGTCGTCGGTGAAATCGGACAGCATCTTTCGCGAGGTGAATATCGCAACGCGATCCTTGGGCTGGAGCTTGGTCGCCAGGTAATGATCGGCAGCGTCGCGACCCTGCATCATGTCGGTATCCGACGTATTCAGATCGTCAAAATACAGAGCCAGAAATCTTCCGGGCATCGTAGGCGGAAGCGACAGGGGTGTTTTGGCTTTCACTGGACTAGCAGATGGCGCTGCCGAAGTCTCGACCTCGAACTGCTTGATGGTTTGCTCTTTGCCCCGGTCGAAAAGCTTGAAGTCCTCTTTCGTCAAGCCTTCCACCGGCTTGCCTTGCGCATCCCGCACCACCACTCGCACCACCACCAGATTGCTAGCCACCTTTAATTGGAATGGCGCTTGGCTGTCAGGCTCAGCGGAAGCCTTGTTGTTCGTCTGGCTTTGTGCGGCCGGCGAACCGCAAAAGGTCGCAAGGACCGCCAACAGAGCAGTCACGCACCTGAAGCGCTGGCAAACCAGAATCCTTAAGCGAGGCATTATTGGGTTCCTAATATCAGCCGCGTGCCCTTCTCCAGATGCACGTTGCCTTTGTCGGAACTAATTACCGAAGCTGTCGGCGTTGTGCTCAGCGCAAGGCCCTTCAACCCAACCACACCCCGACTATCGGCATTGAGCGCATCCGGATCGTGTTCTCCCGGCATGGCCGCTCCGGAGTCCGGATTCGCAACCTGCGGCGGTTCACTCGGGGGCAGGCTCGCGCTGCCACGCGGCGGAGCGAGGCCGCTCGCCGACCCAGCCGCTGGCATGCCGGGGCTCGGCGAGACAATCGAGTTGTCCATCGCAACCGGAGCTGCCTGTAGCGGCCGCCCAATGGCTTGCACCGTGAGTTGCAGCGGCAACTCGCGCCCATCCTTTAACCGCGCGCCATCGAAGATGATTTCCACCATCGAACCGGGAGAGTCCTTACTGCTCGCTTTCACGTTGCTGATGTGGCCGAAGATATTTGTATCCCGGGGAAGCGCGGTCTTGTCAGGCAGAAGTGAATCCTGGGTGGTCTTGGCCTCAATTTTGTCACCGACTTTACTTTTCTTGGCGTCCACGGACCTGGCTAGCTCCGCGAAAATTGTGGTCCTACCTGCAACGGATGAAGGCAACGCATGCTCGGGCGGGACTGGAGACGCGGGATTCGGGGCCGGGGGATTCTGCACCGGAGAATGAGCCGGCATCTCCATTTGTGGCGCGTGATCTTGCGACACCTCATTCTTCGCCGGAGCGGTCTCGCCTTGTGGCGCAGAGGCCGGAGCGGCAGGCCAGTCGGCATCCAGTTTGCGGAGATTCACGGCATCCTCGATGGCCTTGCGGTGCGCTCCATACCACTCGGCCCATTCGCCCCATAGAAACCTGCTTTGGCCTACCTCTCGCGAGGAGGCGCCTTCATATTGCGACTGCATCGCACAACCATGAACAAACAGGGATAGAGACTCCAGAAATTCGTATTTGAATTTGTCACCCAATCCGGCATACAGCGTATTGAGGACGCCGGCATCGGCGGATTTCCCAGCCTCGATTGCCTGGCTGCGATAGGCCACGATGTCCGGCAGGTTGGGGAAATCGCAGAAGCTTCCCGGAGTGGGGAAAGGCGTCATATTCTGCAGGTCAACCGCCTTTTGCGAATCGTTGATCGCCAGGATGACTTTCTGCACCTCACTCTCGAACGCTTGTGTCTGAGTCGCGCTGTTCGGTGCAGCCTGCTTCTCTTTCTCAGTCTCGGCGGATGTCGTAATCCACGCGGAGTCGAACTGCTTCAGCCGCAACTGTTCCCGAACGAAGAAGAAGACTCCAACATTTCTCGGCGGAGCGGTTGGAAAATCGGCTAACACTTTCTCGCGATCCTGATATCCCAGGAAGAGGGTGGGCGGCACGGCTTGGTCGGCCAAGGTGGCGTAGAGCGGTTCCTCAGTTCCGTTCAGCTCGATAGATTCCAGGCGCACGCCGACCTCAAAGTAATCCAACAGGCTTTTGTGATCTGCCAGGCGCACCAGGCGTCCGTGGATGCGCGCGCCACGGGGCGCGAGAATGGTCTTGTCCTTGCCGTGAAGCGGAGAGCGCAGGACGGCTTCGATTGGACGGCCGGCGGCAGTGTCGGAATCAATCGGGGTTACGATGCGGCAGTCGAAAGTAAGTCCCGCCGGAAACGGGCTGGGCGGGGAAGTCTGCGCTGCCAGTTGAGCCGGGTGAGGAGCGGCGTTGGTCGGGCTGAAATCGCTGTTATCGAATCGCAAAACCGACTTGCTGGTGTACTCATGGCAGCTGGAGTAGGAGGTCGTAGCGACCGCCTCCCTGCCATCGCGATACACGATGTGCAAATCCGTTTCCCGCGGAATCAGCACCGGGTGACCATGAATATCAATCCTTTCATACGCCATTTCGCTGATCGCCTGGCAGGCTTTGGTCGCTTCCGGCAGTTCGGCGGTGTGTACCGAGAGCTGAACCAGATCTGCCGATTGCGGATCCAGCAGAAACGATCCATCGTAGGCCGTAATCAAGTTTGCTCCCGAGGTGGCGATTTGATAATGGCTGGCATTGTTGGCTACAGCATATGTGTATTCGAAGAGCGCTCGTCCATTCACGGTGTGCTGGCCTTCGAACTTCACCGTACTTCCACCGCCAAAGATGCCGGCGACAAACGCGCTGAAATCTCCGCTTCCGAAAGGCCCGTTGTTCACCAGTTTGCGGATTTCGTCCTCGTTAAACTTCGGCGCGTCGGGCCAGGAATGAATTTCACGGTCGTCGGCGATGGCGACATCGAGCTGCAAGCGATCCCATGAAGTCGCGGGAAGATCGTGTTTCCGCTGCATGCGCTTGGCGAGAATGGCCGCGCAGCTTTGGGGCTCGGTTGAGTTCGTCCGGTAGAAATGGCGGGTGATGTTCTGCAAGCAGGTGTAGCGCGGCATGCGTCCGGCATCGGCCAGCAGGCGGGTGCGTACCCGCTGAAACAGCGCGGATGGAGTCGGCTGCGAGGGCGCAGTCTGCCCCAACGCCGCTGCCGAGAACATCACGAGCCCTAAGAAAACAGATCGCATGGCAGAGATTGCTGATGGCTCTTCATGATTGGTGAACAGCTGGATTGTACTGCGCCCAGAGGAGCAGGGGCTTACAGATTTGTTTGCTCCAGGCCCAGGGGCCTTGCCCTGAATGGGGCCCGAATCGGACACCATTTCCTTCTGCTTAGGCGGTTTGTCTTTTGCTTAGCGGCGGCGTATATTGGTGCTTGGAAACTGTTGTGTAGTACCGAGCAATTGGCGAAACACACCAGTGGGCGCAAGCCCACTTTTTAGTTTCCGGGTACTTTTCAGGGCGTGGTGGTAGTCGCAAACGATTGATTTGATGGCATTTGCTGCCGATCGAGTGCGCGAGATTGCGGAGCGGGTGGCGGCTTCCAGCGGGCTGGAGATCGTCAACGTCGAACTGCGCGGTGGCGGCAAGGCGCGCATGTTGCGGATCGTGATCGATAAGCCTGCGGGCGTTACGCACGAAGACTGCGTGAGCGTCAGCCGCGAGGTAAGCACGATCCTCGATGTGGAAGATGCGGTGTCGGGCGGGTCGTATTTACTGGAGGTGTCTTCTCCGGGGCTGGACCGGGAGTTGTTCAAGCCGGCAGACTACGAGCGGTTTGCCGGAAGTCTGGTGAAGCTGACGACGCGGCAAGCGGTCGACGGTAACCGGCACTTTGAAGGCCGGCTGGAAAGTTTTCGAGAGGGACGGCTCACCCTGCGGTTGAGCAAGGCGGGCAAGAAAGCTAAACCGGCCGAGGGTGCGGAAACAAAGCTCGAAATTGAGTTCTCCAACGTGGAGAAGGCGAACCTGGTGCCGGAGATTTGAAAGATTGAGTAATTGGGAAATTTGGTAATTGAGTAATTCAGTTTTTCAATTACACAATTACGAAATTACGCAATTACCAAAATGGTTTTCTTATGGCAAGCGAGCTCTACAACACGATCGACGCACTGAGCCGGGAAAAAGGCATTGACCCGCGAATCGTAGTCGGCGCGGTCGAGGATGCCATTGTTGTGGCCACCCGCAAATACTACAAGACCCAGGAAAATTTGCGCGCCGAACTCGACAAGGAAACCGGCAAGATTCGCGCCTTCGCGGTGCGCACCATAGTCGAGACTCCGGAGCAGGTGGAAGATCCGCTGTTGCAGATCACGCTGGAAGACGCTCGCAAAGTGGATCCCAGCCTGGAAGTCGGGGGGGAGTTGCAGATTCCCAAGCCCACCGAAGGAATCCTGGGGCGCATTGCCGCGCAACTGGCCAAGCAGGTCATCTTCCAGAAGGTGCGCGAGGCCGAGCGCGACACGGTTTACAACGAATACATTGGGCGGGTCGGCGAAATCGTCAACGCCACGGTGAAGCGCATCGAAGGCCCCGACATGATCTTTGACCTGGGCAAAGCGGAATCCCGCATGCCCCGCAAAGAGCAATCGCGCCTGGAGTCGTTTGCCATCGGCGAGCGGGTGCGCGTGGTCATTGTGCGCGTGGAGAAAGCTTCGAAAGGCCCGGCGGTGGTGGTGTCGCGCGCCGCGCCGGAGTTGGTGCAGCATCTGTTCCAGACCGAAGTCCCGGAAATTTACGATGGGACGGTCGTGATTCGCGCCATTGCGCGCGAAGCTGGCGAGCGCACCAAAATTGCCGTCATGTCGAAAGACAAAGACGTGGATGCGGTGGGCGCGTGCGTGGGCATGAAGGGCATGCGCGTGCAATCCATCATTCGCGAGCTGCGCGGAGAGAAGATTGACATCATCGAGTACCACGAGGATTCGGTTACCTTCGCGGAGAAAGCTCTGCAGCCCGCGAAAGTCAGCCGGGTGAGCGTCATCGATTCCTCCGATAAGCATCTTGAAGTTGTGGTGGACGACAGCCAGCTTTCCCTAGCCATCGGCAAGAAGGGGCAGAACGTGCGGCTGGCGGCCAAGCTGCTGGGCTGGAAGATTGACATCAAGAGCGAGGAAGAGAAGCGCCAGGAAGTCGAGGATCAGATGTCCGCCATGCTGCCCCCCGCCACCACGCCGCTGGAGAGTGTGCCGGGCCTCGGGGAAGGTCTCATCGAGAAACTGGGCGCGGCCGGGGTCACGACGGTCGAAGCCCTGGCGGATATGACGCCAGAGCAACTGGAGGCCATCGAGGGAATTGGCCCCAAAACAGTGGAAAAAATCAGCCTGGCAGTCAATAATTACTTCTCCAGCCTGGAAGCCGGAGCGGAGGCTGCACCGGAAACGGCAGGGGCAGCGCCCGCCGAGGGTGAAGCGGCGCCGGCGGAAGAAGCGCCGGCGGTTGATGCCGGCGCGGAAGCGATTGCGGACGAGCCGATCGCGAAAGAAAGCGCAGCCGGCGAGCAGATTGCCGAGGCTGGGACCCAGACGGCGGAAGCTGGCCCGGCCGAGGACGCCCCGGCAGAAGCAAGCAGCCCGGCTGAAGAAGACTCGAATCCGGCGGCGGCTTCTCCTGAGGATGTTTCCTCGGAGCACGGTTCCTCCGAAGATTCTGAAGATAAAAAATAGATTTATAGATACCAGGGATAAGCGGGAAGGCTCGAGCGCATTCTGCCCGGGCTGCGGGTTGGGGTAAATCGATACCGTGAGGTTGACATGAAGACTTAGCGGGAAAATTCCGGAGGAGCAAAAGGGCGGATGAGCAAGATTCGAATCAACGATCTGGCCAGGGAGCTGGAAGTCAAAAGCAAAGCTATTCTCGATGTGCTGACCGAGGTGGGCGTCACCGAGAAGAAGACCCATTCTAGTTCTCTCGAGGATCACGAAGCCGACAAGGTGCGGGCTCACTTCCGCAAGGCCAGCGATTCCCCGGGCGCGGCCCGGGCGCAACGCGCCAGTCGCAGCGACGGCGATGAAATCAGAACCAAGATCGATCTTTCTCACATTTCCAAGCCGGGCGACGTTCTGAATCTGCTGCGCAATCAACAGGCGCAGGTCCATCCCCCGGCAGTCCCGCCTGCCGCTCCCTCCCGCCCGGTAGCGACGGTTGCTCCCATCGAGACCAAAGCTGCGGCGCCAGTGGTTTCGGCCGTTGCTCCCGCCACCGTCAAGCCAATTGCGGCCGACGTTGCTAAGCCGGCGGCTCCGGCGCCTAAATTGGTGCTGCCAATTCAGCCGCCGCCGCGACCGGTCTTCGTGGTGCCGCCACCTCCTGCTGCCGTGCCTCCACCGGCTGCCGTCGCGCCACCACCCGCAGCCCAGCCGTTAGCTGCGGTCCCGCCATCGGTGCAAGCTTCGGCGCAATCCGCGGTTCCGCGGCCTCCGGCGTCGGCAATCGTAGCGCGCCCCGCGGTGCCTGGCCGTCCGCAGCCGCCCTTGCCGCGCATGATCATGCCGCAAACTGGGCCCCGTCCGGTGTATTCGGCCCCGGCCCGGCCGGTGCAGTCGGCTCCGCCAGCGGGGGCAGCCACGCCTCGGCCGATGCCCGGAAGGCCAGTCCCCGGACAGCCGATTTTCCAGCGTCCTCGCCCCGGTGCGCCCATTGCGCGTCCGCCCGCGCGTCCCGGCGAGCGGCGTCCCATGCACCCCACGCGCCAGGCGCCAGCGGGTGCGCGACCCATTGGAGTAGGGCCAGGAGCGCCTCCGCCCGGGCCATCACGTCCCGGCGCCCGTCCCGGAGGACCTTCGCGGCGTCCCGGCCAGCGCTATGTTCCGCGCGGTGTGAAGGAAGGCCCGATGAAGGGCTACACCCCGCCGCCGCGCATGGTGGTCTCCAACGAGCCGCAGCCGATCACGCGGAGCATCACCATTACCGAAGGCATCAGCGTAAAAGATCTGGCGGAGAAGCTTGAAATTCGCGCCAAGGATCTGATCGCGCGCCTGCTGGGCCGCGGCGTATTCGCCACCGTCAATCAGTCTCTCGATACCGAGTTAGCCACCGAGATGGCCCGCTTCTTCGGCGCGGAGAGCAACGTAATCAGCTTCGAAGAACAGACTGCCAAGGAAATTTCTTCCGGCGCGACCGGCGAAGAGGGTGCTTCGGCAGAGACCGTGACCCGGCCTCCCGTGGTTACCATCATGGGCCACGTGGATCACGGCAAGACCACCCTGCTTGATTCCATCCGCCTGACCAACGTGGCGGGCGGCGAGGCGGGAGGCATCACCCAGCACATCGGCGCCTACAAAGTTACGATTCTAGACAAAGAGTCCCCGGCTTTTGGGCGGAAGATCGTTTTCCTGGATACGCCGGGCCATGAAGCGTTTACTCGCATGCGTGCCCGCGGCGCGAAAGCTACCGACATCGTAGTGCTGGTCGTGGCCGCCGACGACGGCGTGATGCCGCAGACGCTCGAAGCCATCGATCACGCGCATGCCGCCGAAGTACCGATCATCGTTGCGGTCAACAAGATCGATAAGCCGGGCGCTTTACCGGATCGGGTGAAGAAGCAGTTGGCCGATCGCGGCCTGATGCCGGAAGCGTGGGGCGGAACCACTGTGTTCGTGGATGTTTCGGCGAAGCAGAAGACCAATCTCAATCTGCTGATGGAAATGATTTGCCTGGTGGCGGATTTGCAGGAACTCAGAGCGACTCCGGAGCGTCCGGCCACGGGCGTGGTTCTCGAAGCCAAACTGGACCGCGGACGCGGGCCGGTGGCCACCGTCCTGGTTCAGAACGGTACCTTGCGCGCCAGCGACAATTTTGTGGTGGGCAATGTATACGGCAAAGTCCGCGCCATGCTGGATGACCGCGGCCAGCCTTTGCAGGAAGCGCCGCCCTCCACTCCAGTCGAGATTCTGGGCATGGAAGGCTTGCCACAGGCGGGTGACCAATTTGTAGTAGTGGCGGATCGGGATAAAGCCCGCGGCATCTCCGAGTATCGCGAACAGAAAGCCCGCGAAATCATGCTGGCCAAGAGCTCGCGAGTTTCGCTCGAGGGCCTGGCGGAGCAGCTCAAGACAGCTGGCGTCAAAGAACTGAACATCATCCTGAAGGCGGACGTGGGCGGCTCGGTGGAAGTGCTCAGCGACTTGCTGGGCCGGCTCTCCAACGACAAAGTGCGGCTCAAGCTGCTGCACTCCGGCGTGGGCGCAATTACCGAAACCGATGTGCTGCTGGCTTCGGCGTCGAACGCCATCATCATCGGCTTCAACGTGCGTCCGGAGCGCAAGGCGCAGGAACTGGCGGATCAGGAAAAAGTCGATATCCGCCTGCACTCGATCATTTACGAACTGCAAGATGAGATCAAGCGCGCCATGACCGGCCTGCTCGAGCCCACGATCAAGGAAACCTATCAGGGCCGCGCCGAAGTTCTCGAAACCTTCCGTATTCCGAAGGTGGGGACGATTGCGGGCTGCCGCGTTATCCGATGGCTTGATCAAGCGCGACTCCGAAGTCCGCCTGCTGCGTGACAATGTAGTGATCTTCACCGGCAAAGTTGGTTCGCTGCGCCGTTTCAAAGACGATGCTCGCGAGGTCACCAACGGCATGGAGTGCGGCATCTCGATCGCCAATTATGGAGACATCAAAGCGCGTGATGTGATTGAAGCCTTTGTTACGGAGAAGGTCGCCGCGGAAGTGATTGCGTAGAAGCAGTCGTAGGTCGTTCGTCCTTGGTCTTTCGCATGGAGTCTTGCGATTGCATTCTTTGAAGAGCGCACTTCCTGCCTTACTTGTCGGTACAGATGGACACCCAAATTACGGATGCATGGCTCGCGGCAGCGAATGATCTCGGAATAAAGGTGACGGCCCCTTTCAGGATTTCAATGGAGAGTGGCGAGGATCGCTGGTACGAGGCATACATCGCTGACTTTGGTGGCCCTGATGGAACGGTAGTAGGTAATCGGAATAACATATTGGATGACGTAAGAAAACAGCACGGCTACTACGTCTCCAATCTATTTCCGTCCTATCGCACATATGTCCGTCAACACTTCATCGATACTCTTAACGATTGGGGATGGTTCGGAGAAAAAGGCAAAGAACCGTCTTGGTACACAGGCAAACCGTGGTCGTGACTCGGTCTTGCCAACGACTAAAGAGACGACCAACGACGGTTTTATGATTGCCTTTCTCACCCTGGAACTGCGCATCGAAGCGGCGCATTCGCTCAAAGACAAGCGGCAAGTGGTGCGGAGCTTGAAAGACCGTTTGCGGGCACACTTCAACGTCAGCGTGGCTGAGCTGGATGCAAGCGGGTTGTGGAATCGCGCGACCATTGGGGTGGTTAGCGTGTCGGACTCGCGCGATTATCTGGATGGCCTCATGAAAAACGTGGAGCGCCATGCCACGCGCGTCGCCAACAACAACGGCGCCGATGTTGAGGATTCGTTTGTGGAGTTTCTGTAAGTCCTTTCTTTTTCACCACAGAGGACACAGGGGAGCACAGAGGAATTCGATTCTCGTTGCATCCTCTGGTGCTCCCCTGTGTTCTCTGTGGTTGCTCGAACTGAAAATTAATGGGAAGTGATCACTTCCGCTGCGGGCGCGAGCCTTGGGCCAGCCAAGGTGGCTCTCGGGCCCGGCTAAGATGTCCGCGTCACAGCTCCCGAGGGCTTGTCCACGGGCCGCGAGGTGTCTAGAACTGCGCGGCTGAAACATCTAGGCCTATTCTTAGAGTAGCAAGTTTCAGGGGGTAAATGGGACATGCTTGACAACTTTATATTTGGATGCGAATGAGCAACTTACGCATTTTTGGCGGGTCTTAGGGGCTTGACAAGATTTTTTCGGCCGTCCGGTTAGACGGTTTTTCTGATATTCTCTTTCGTTTTACCCAAGAGGTATAAGTGGAGAAGCGCGGGGCGAAGTACCATCGCGGGCGTCTAGCCGAGGCGTTGCGCGAGGAGATAGAAACCCTGGTGGAGGGGGAACTGGCCGACCCGCGCATCGGACTGGTGAGCGTGAGCAGCGTGGCGCTGGCGGACGATTCCCGCTCGGCGCGCGTGTTCGTCACCGTCGAAGGGGACGATGCCGAGGCTGCGCGTTCGCTCGAAGGTCTGAACACTGCTGTGGGATACATTCGCCGGCAAGTCGCCGAGCGCTTGCATCTGCGCCGCCCGCCGGAATTGTATTTCCAGGTGGACCGCTTCGGGCAGTACGAGGCCAGAGTCGATGAGTTGCTAAGCCGCACGAAAAAAAGAGTCCGATAGCAGTGGTGCAGTTTTATTTGTCATCCTGAGCAAGCGTTTTTTGCGTGGCGAAGGACCTGGGCGAGCCGCGCGAAGGGTCGCGTTCTTTGCGGCCCAATAATCGCGCGTTTGGCTCGCTTCCATATCGAACTGCACGACTTGGTAACCGATAGCCAGAGCGGGAGGAAACCGGGCCCCCATGCTGAAGGAAGTTCTCAGGCAGATTGAGCGGCGCAACCGCTTCTTGCTCACTTCCCATGCCCGTCCCGATGGCGATGCCGTCGGCTCGGCGCTGGCCTGCTGCCAGATTCTGCGTAGCATGGGCAAGGATGCCGACGTCGTCCTGCGCGAGGGGGTTCCGCGCATCTACCAGGGGCTGCCCTTCGCGGACCGGGTCATCCAAGCGGAGCGAGTGAATGGAAAGTACGAAGCGGCCATCATTCTGGAGTGCGAAAGCATTCAGCGCACGCGGCTGGAGGGCTTAGAGAACCGCTTTCTCATCAGCATCGACCACCACTTGACCGGCCGGCCGTTTGCCGATGTGAACTGGATTGAGCCGGAAGCGGTGGCCACCGCCGAGATGGTCTATCGCCTGGCTTCGGCGGTGGGAGTGCAGATTTCTCCGGAAGTCGCCACCTGCCTGTACACCGCGGTGCTCACCGATACAGGATCGTTCATGTTCGCCGGCACCAACGAACATACTTTTACCCTGGCTCGAGAGTTGGTGCGGGCGGGCGCCGATCCGGTGCAATGCGCGCGCAACATTTACTTTGGCCACTCCACGGCGAAGATGCGGTTGCTGGGGGCGGCGCTGTCCGATCTGCATCGCGAAGGCCGGCTGGCCTGGATTTCGGTGTCCCAGGAGCAGATGGAGCAATGCGAAGCCACTGAGGAAGATTGCGAAGGGCTGGTCAATTACGCGCTGTCGATCCACGATGTTGAGGTTGCGGTCTTTCTCCGCGAGCTTCCCGGCGGACGCTATCGTGTGAGCCTGCGCAGCAAAGGCGGCCTGAACGTGGCAGCGGTTGCGGAACGCTTCGGCGGCGGCGGCCATGAGTGCGCCAGCGGTTGCTCGCTGGAGGGGCCGCTGTCGGTTGCTGTGGCGAGAATTCTGGGGGAAATAAGGCTCGCTATATAACTTCCGATTTCCTCCGCGATGTGTGGTGGGGTGCCCCGTGTCTCGCCGCATTTGCGAGACGCGGGACCCGTCCCTCTCCACGACGCTATGGGCGGTGCGCATCGTCTTGCAGATGCGAGTTCGCATGTCTCGGGGATATCGCTGACTGTGGGCACCCGGCAGCCAGCGAGGAAACAGCGGTATTCCTTGCAATTTTCTGAAGTGCGCCTCAAAATCAAGTGATGAAACCGAACGAAAGCGAACAGAAACGGCACGTCGCTGAAGTTGTGCTATTAGGAAGTTACGATCTCGGGAAAAATACCGACAAAAAAGCAGGAATTAAAATAAGGATATTCGACAGGGGCGGAAAGCCACAACTCGGCACGATAAAAATTGGCCAAGGTTCATTTGAATGGTGGGCTAAAAGCGCCAAGAAATACACGCGCCGATTTACTTGGTACGAGTTTGCGGCTTGGATGCAAAATAAACAGGCGCGGTGATTCCGACTTGCGGGGTGCCCCGAGTCTCGCCGATGTTGCGAGACGCGGGACCCGTTCTTCTCCACGAGACGATGGGCGATGCGCGTCTTCTTGCAGATGCGAGTTCGCTCGTCTCCGGGACATCGCTGACTGGGATCACGCTGTCCGGGAGCAGGACTCGCAACACCGGCGAGACCTGGGGCACCCGGCCATACGCGCCACGGTCATACCGAACAAGTCTGCCGCTTTCCGATTGTTGAACCGGAAGGAGAACTCATTCAAGTAGCGCTGCGGGTGCTTTAAGGAAATCTTATGGAACGCGCCGGTCACACCGCGTTTGAATAGCGAGAATGCGGATTCGATGGTGTTGGTATGCACCTCGCCGCGAATTCCCCTCGCTCCGAGCTTTCGTTCACAGCTCGGAAATCCGGCACGACGTTACTTCGGCCAGGTGCCCGCCCAATTTCACCTCTGCGTCTGCGGCTTACCCGATCTTAGATTGATGGAGGTCTCGTATGTTAGCGACGACCTCCGATACTTAATCCCTATCTGCGAATCTCGGGAATGAGACTGAAGTTCTGCGTGCAGGTTGTTTATCGTGTAAATGTATTCGCCATCCACAGACAAAATAACGTCCCCCGCCTCGATACCCGCTTCCTCGGCGGACCCACCGTGCTGAACTGCGGAGACCTCCACACCGTCATGTCTGATAGTTGGTTTTCCATAGAACAAAGCCCAAGGAAATTTCCCTGTCCACTTCGCCTGGAGAATTAGTTGGGACTGCGCCAACTACTTCGGATTTAGCTCCGGGCGGCGGCAATGTACTTACAGGAGTTGATGCACTTTGATTGTTCGCTCTGGTGGATTCAAACTGCGGGGAGGGGTTCACGGCACCGGGCACGGGAGTTGCTTCCAAATCCGCAGTGATCTTTACCGTTCCAGGGAGACTCCTGACCTTCCGTTCCCATACTCCGTAACCGGCTTTGCTGACCCTGAGAGTGTGGTCTCCGGCCGCCACTCCCAACGAGGAGGGCGTGTTACCAACAAAGCTGCCATCTAATTCAATGTCCGCATTCGGAGGTGACGACGAGATATCGAGTATTGCACGCTCGGGCTGTGCTGAATGCTCCCGAATGGAAAGGGATTAGTGTTCGTCTGGTCTGGGGCGCCCGTTTTTCCCTCGTCCACCTCGCTGGCGCTGGATTGCTCAGGTAAGTTGTCGAACTCTTCCCGAATGCCTTTGAGAACTTTTACCGCCGGACCTTCACCGAACGCACCCACTAAACTCTGCTTTTCGCCGGAAAAGTCCCCACCACATCTACTATGGATTTTCTGCCGTCCTTACTCGGCTCGACAGAAATCGTGCAGTCGAAATCCTTACGCCAATCCCAGTTTCCACCAGGGATTGACATCGAACCGCTTAGCGTGAAACGTTTCTCATCTGACCACTTGATCGTTCCGTGATGCTGGGCGTAGCGGTAGACGGCGTCAAAGACCCTAGCGGCGGGAGCGTCAAACTCATTGCTAGTGGTTTTCTTGTCCTTGGCTGACAAGCCGACTGCGCTTGCCAGCACCAGCAGTAGGGCTGCCCATGTCCGCATCATTTTGAGTTACCCTAGGAACTTACGAATTGTAATCGCCTTCAAGTACCGACATCCAATCATTCCATCCATGCTAGTTTTTGCCTGAAACTGGAGAGGAAGCCCGATTCACGGTTTCCACCTCCAGAGTGGCTCCAGACCGGGGCTTTGTGCCCTGAGCGAATGCCTTTACTTGCTTACCTTGTAGTTCTTGTCCTTAATCCAAACGATAAACTCATCCAAAGTCGCCGAGAACCATGGATCGTCGCTCTTCGCGGCCTTCGGCCTCCATAGAATCGTGGATGGCTTAACACGAAGGGTCCCGATAGTTTTGCCATCATCCGCATTTCCTATTTCATGGTCATACGATGTTTGTTCCAGAAACTTATATTTTGAGGCAGGCATTAACTTCCCTCGCAAGAATGGACTATGTAACGCGAACACTATACGCGCCAGCAACGGCTTGAGCAAACCCCCTTTCGACAAATGCGGGGACCGACAAATGCGGGGACAGACGGGACGTTTCCCAATTTCCTGAAACTGGGCGGGCGGCCCACCTTTGCGGGTTTTGTTTTTGCAAAGGTGGGGAGAGATGGACTCATGCAGCGTTGCTTCCCCCGTGGAAGAAAGACAGCGTCCCTAGGGCTTGGGGAACGTAAGATTCTGGACTCGAACTCTCAACCACCGAACTGGCTCGTGGATGACCGGCAAACCGGCAGCAACCGCCGCAACCCGGCAAGTATCCCCGACGATTACGACAACTAAAACGCTCGCCTTTCCCAATTTGGAACTACTCCGCAGCCCAATCCGCTTTCTCGTTGACCTCACTTTTCCAATCCCATAGCCTATTAATTAAGAAGCATTGTCGATTTCGATGATGTGCGATCTTTGACAATCTGACCAGCGCGATAGCGGATCTCCGCAGCGGCCCGAATACCGAACCTGCGCAACCTTACTTTGGGAGCAGTGGAGCAGATCGTCCTTTCCGTTTTGGGGACGTAACCCCCTTGTTATCTCGATTTACGTAACTCCTGTAAACTCAAAGATCTAGCATAGGGTCATAAATTAGATCCTTTGTTTTCTACATTTTAGAGTAAAGCAGGGGGAGGGGGTACCCGTTCCCGTCGCCCTTCGGGCGACTGGACAGCCGAGGGCGGCTGTCCCTACGCGGGTTGCGGAACTGCATGTACGCGGACGGGAGTGTCCGCGCCACTCATGCCTGTTGCCTCGCCGTGTTCCTCGGTTTGCCTCCGGCCCAAGCGAAGCACTACACTCCGGTTTCACGCATTCCAGCGCCGACGCGCTGCCTGTGGTCTGCATTCTGGAGCCCTGGTGGAAATTCTCGATCTCCGGCACTTTTCTTCGGCTGATTTGCGGCCCCTGCTGGAGCATGAGACGGAAGTGTGGGCGCGCCTGCTGTCGTGGGATTACCGTCCTTCGGCCGACATGATTCTGCGCTATGCCGACACCAAAATTCTGCCCGGCTATGCGGCCATTGAGCGCGGCAGCCTTTGCGGGTATGCCTTCTTTGTTTATGAGGGCAGCAAAGGAGTGGTTGGCGATCTTTTTGTAGCCAACGGGGGCAAGTTGGCCAACCCGCATGAGGTGGAATCCCAACTGTTGCTGCATGTCATCGAAACTCTGCAGCAGTCGCCCGGCATCCACCGGGTGGAGGCTCAACTGCTGCTGCACGAATCTGGCGCCGTGGCGGCGTCGTTTACCGGCCAGGGGTTTCAGCGGCATGAACGGCTGTTTATGGTGTTGCCGCTGAATTCTGAAAATACTCCGCGGGTGCAGGCCGGGCCAGACATTGAGATCCGGCGCTGGCACGAACAGGACTACCAGGCGGCTGCAGGCGTGATCACAGTGGCGTATCGCGGCCATGTGGATTCGCAGATCAACGATCAGTACCGCAGTTTGAGCGGATCGCTGCGCTTCCTGAATAACATTGTGCGCTTTCCGGGATGCGGGACCTTCGATCCCGAGTCTTCGTTTGTGGCAATTCACAAACGCAGCCGCAGCATGGCGGGGGTGATTCTGTGTTCCCGCGTGCGCCACGATGTGGGCCACGTGACCCAGGTGTGCGTGCTGCCGGAGTTTCGCTCGCAACGTCTGGGAGAAACGCTGATGGCGGCCACCATGGCCAGCCTGCGGCAACGCAAGTTTTCGCTGCTTTCGCTCACCGTCACCCAGGCCAACTTGCGCGCCGTGGAACTCTACCGGCGGCTGGGGTTCGATACCAAGCGCGTATTCGATGCGTTTGTGTGGGAAGGGTGAAGATAGTGGCTAGTGACTAGCCACTAGTGGCCAGTAGCGATTTTCGCCGCGACTAACCACTAACCACTAGCCACTGAGTTCTTATCTTCTCAGCAGCAGCATCACCCAGCCGGCGACGAACACTCCGCCTACGAACATGGCGAAGCAATACAAGCCGTAGCGCACTTGCTCGCGCATCCCGCTACGCTGGGTGATGGCGAAGACGACGGAGGCGAACAGCGCGAACAGGACCGCAGCGGTGAAGTGCGACGGGGCTAAGGCGAGCGCGAGTGGAATCATGACGGTCAGCAGCATCATGGCTATTGCTTCTTTCCAATGGCGATGTGGTAGGCGTCAGCCACGCTGATGAGATTCAGCAGTCCGGCCACGATAATGTATTTGGTGCCATAGTCGGCGGTGGCATGGGCGATGGCGGGCTGTCCCCAATCCATGGCCCGGCTGACAATGTAGAGAGCTCCGGCGCCAACGTCGCCCACGAAACCCAGAATGTCGAGAATGTCGCCGCCGTTGGGCGCGTACACATGCCCTTCCATCAGCAGGCCGAGAATGAACATGGTGGAGATGGAGGCCATGAGCAGCAAGCCGCGAATCCAGCGCTTCTGGATCAGGTGCCCGGCGCCCGGGATGAGCCAGCCTACGGCGGGCGCCACCACCGACAGCACGGCGACGGGTTGCGATGCTTCGTTCGGTTTAACGGAGGAGGTATTTGCCATTCAGATAATCACAATCTCACGTTGAATTTTACCGGTTACCTCGGCCGCTCGGGGACGGACCAGGACGTTAATTTCGCTGCGCACCCCGAAGTCGGGAAGATAGATGCCGGGTTCGATGGAGAAACAGGAGTTGGGTAGAATGCGGCGCTCGTCGTGAATCTCGAGGTCGTCCATGTTGGCGCCGTTGGCGTGAATCTCGGTGCCAATGGAATGGCCGGTGCGATGGATGAAGTACTGCCCATAGCCAGCCTGATTGATGTGACCGCGGGTGGCGCGGTCCACCTCCCAACCGGCAAGGGGGCGGCCGGCGGCGACGGCTTCCTGTACGGTTTTAATGCCGGCATCGCGGGCGTCGCGAACAATCTGGAAAATTTCGCGCATGCGGCCGGAGGGTGTCTTGCCGACGAAGCCAGTCCAGGTGATGTCGTAATAAACCGCGTCCGGAGTATTCTTCTTCGCCCACACATCGAGCAGGACGAAATCGCCCTGGCGAATGGGCGCCGACTTGTCGGCATGCGGCTCGTAGTGCGGGTTGCCGCTGTTGGCATTGACGGCGACGATGGGAGGATCGTCGGTGAGCAGATTCTCCCGGCCGAAGGCTTCCATGAACCACTGTTGAATTTCGTATTCCGTGGTACCACCGTCGCGGGCGCGGCGGCCGATCTCCTGAAAGGCGGCGGCGGTGATCGCATCCACGGCGTCGCGGGCCGCGAAGTGGGTCTTGATCTGGTCTTCGGTCCAGGTGGCTTCGAACTGCGCCACCAGATCGCCGGAGCTGAGCACGTTTTTGCCCAGGCCGCGAATTAATTCGATGGTGCCGCCATCCACCAGCGAAATATAGAAGACGAGATTGTTGGGTGAATATTGCATGGCGATGTCGCGATAGTTCTTCAGCATCGCCTTGACGCCCTCGAACAGTTCCTGCCAGGCGGCGTATTCCTGCTTGCGGCCGGGCAGAGAGTCCAGATGTCCGGCCTCGATCTTGTGGACCAGTTTGACGGGTTCGCCTTGGGCGGGGATCAGATAAAACCAGCGGCGCGTGACCATCAGGCTGGCAGGCAATCCTAAGATGCGGTAAGCGATGGGATCGCGATGGTGGTGATCGTAGAAAAGCCAGCCGTCGATGTTGCGCTCGCGCAGCGCGGCCTGAATGGCGGAGAGGTCCATGAGTGAATGACTATTCTAGCAATGTTCCGGGGTTAGCGTGGGGATGGGATGCCACCACACCCATCAAACCACGCTCTGACAACGTAGTTTCGGAATCAATAGACCTGATTCATTTGATGGCCAGGAAAACCTAAACGGGAGACGGCTGTGGAAGACACCCTAGAGTCACAGCCGAACAAAGGAAAGCCCTAAATGACAACCTCCGGTGCAGGCGCTTGTGGAATCCCACCCTAGTCGCAAAAACCGCGGCTAGGATGGGGCACCAATCACGTCCTATACGGAATATCCCGGCCGTTAATTACGCCGCGGCATCCGCTGGGCGCACCGTCTTGTCGTAGATCCACAACGAAGCCGTAGTCACCAAACCCACTGCCGTTACCACCCACCACATGCGTTGCGGTTGGTGGGTGACTTCGCCGAAATGATGGATGAGGTACCGCCGAACCAGCCGCCGACCAGCGATCCGATTCCAATCGGCAGGAAGGCAAAGCCCATGTACGTGCCTTGCTGTCCGGGAGGCGCCAGACGTGAGATGTATTCGTAGTAGCGGGGCGAGAGGGTAATTTCGCCCAGCGCCAAAACGAACAGCGAGAGCACCACGCCCCAGACTGTGGGACGGAAGGCGAGAATCATCCACGAGACGGAGGTGATCAAGGTGCCCAGGATGACAGCTTGAAATGCCGGAAGCTTGCGTATCGCAAAATTGATGACGAGGGTCAGGCAGATTACCGTCAGCCCGTCAGTCACCAGGATGCGCTCGACGTCAGCCGTGGCGCTGATGTAGCCGTGAATATAGCTGGGCAGGCTGACGTACTGCTGCCAAAAGACGATCCAGTACCCCGTGAATAGAACCAGAAACCACATGAAGCGGCTGATCCCGGTCAGCACTAGCGCCAGCAGGGCGAGCCAAATCCACCTGGGCATGCTGAATAGGTAAAACAACATGGCGATGCGCAGCAGCAAGGCGATCCCCAAGACGGGCAGGACAAGCTTGTAATTGCCTACTACCACGCAGAAATTTCGCGCTACCGTGGCGATTGAAGGAGGAGGCGCGTCGCTGGCTTTACGCGGCTCGCGGAAGAACAACAGCACCACAAAGAACATGGCGAAGACGCTGAGCGCAGCCACACGGTAAACATTTTCGACGCCCAGGTGGCGATGCGCCCACGAAGCGCAGAGCGGGCCCAGCGCCCCGCCGATATTGACCATCGTGTAGTAAATGGAATAGCCGATGGAACGGACATTTTCTTTCGAGGCGCGGGCTGTGGTGCCCACCACGCAAGGTTTGACCAGCGAAACGCCGAGCGCCGGGAGGATGAGAATGAATCCGACGAACAGCCCCAGCGGCACTGCGTTGCGCACCGGCGCCAGCCAGGGTGCGCCGATGGAACCGATCAGAAAATATGCCGCGGCCAGCGTGAGGTATGCGATGGAAAGCGCCCGGCGGAAGCCCAGGCGGTCGGCGGCCGCCCCGCCGAAGATGGCGAGAAACCAGACCATGCCGCCGAAAATGCCGGTTAGCGTTCCAGTCTGTTCGGTGGAGAAGTTCAGACGCTCTTGCAGATACAGCGCGAGGGAAGCAAATGCGCCGTAGTAGGAGAGCCGCTCGAAGATCTCGGTGATATTAGCGACCCAGAAGGGGCGCTCGAAGCCGGTGCGGATTTCGTGGATGCGTTGAGAAAAGGGCAACGTTGCTCCTGGTGGCTCAGTTTGTAGCGCCGCCGTCCTCGGCGGCTGTTCAGCCCGGAACTGGAACAGAGGCCGGAACAACCAGTCGGTGAGACGCCGGCGCTACTTCGCAAATCGCTTTCGTACTTCCTCCGCCGTGACTCCAGACACTCGAATCACTTTCCTCCGGCTGGTCAGGCCGGAGGCTATGGTAATGGAAGACCGCGGCACGCTCAAAAGATTTGCCAGGAATTCGACGCAGGCTTGGTTGGCTTTGCCATCCACGGGCGGGGCGGTGAGGGCAAGTTTGAGGGCCCCGTCAAGGTCGCCGGTGATGGCATTTTTGCGGGCGCGGGGGTGAAGTTTCACGGCGAAGGTGGCGCCGGCGGGCGTGTCAAGGATGTCAGCATGGGTCATTATTATTTTTTCAGGAGCTTTTTTGGGGCCGCACGAAGTGTGCTTTCGGCCGGTTTAAGTGTGCGCGTGGATTTCAGTCGTCCCTCCGGGACTTGGTCATTTTCCTCACTTTTCCCGGCGCTGAAGCGCCGGGCTATTTTCGCGACGCCCCTCCGGGGCTGACTTTCGCGACTCGCCCAGATCCCTTCGAGACCGCCGGGGCGTGCCTTCGCGGCGAGAAACGACGGTTGCTCGATGACAACTAACTTCAGTTCTGGCGTCTGGCGCGGCATCCCGCTACAATAGCGCGTTATGGCCGCCTCACCTTTGCCCGACCCGATTCTCGATTTGCTCAAGCGCGCCCGGACCATTGCCGTCGTGGGGCTCTCGGACAGTCCGCTGCGGCCGAGTCACGGCGTTTCTGCCTACATGCAGACGCATGGCTATCGCATCATCCCGGTGAACCCGAACATCGACGAAGCCCTGGGCGAGAAAGCTTATCCTACGCTGCTGGATATTCCGGAGAGAATTGATCTTGTGAACATCTTCCGGCGTTCCGAGTTGGTTGGGGAAATTGTGGACCAGGCCATCCACCGGCAAGTCCCGGTCATCTGGATGCAGGAGCAGGTCGTCAACGAGAAGGCCGCCGAGAAGGCCCGTAAAGCAGGAATTTTTGTGGTGATGGATCGCTGCATTTTGAAAGAGCACAAGCTGCGGCTGGGCTGACAGCCTGGCGATTTTCAGCGTTTTTCATCCTATACAATTTGAATTGTTGCTGGGCTCCGCGTCGCGCGGCTTCTTCGGAGGTTCTGATGTCCCGTCGTATCTCAGCACTCTTGCCGCTTTTTCTCCTCCTGCCTTTTTCCTTAGCCAACGCCAAAGACAAGAACAAGGCCACGCTGCCGGATTTCGTTCTCAACGCCCACACCGTTCTGGTGGTGATTGATCCGGACGCTGGCATTCCGCTGGAAGCCCCTAATGCGAACCGCACCGCGCAGGACGAAGTGGAAAAGGCGATCATGCGCTGGGGACGTTTTGCTCTGACCATGGAAGCCCGCAGCGCCGACCTGATCATTCTGGTGCAAAAGGGCAGCGGGAAAATGGCGATTCCAACGATCGGCGGCGGGCCGGTGGATAATCGTCCAGTCATTCTGCAGCCAACCGACGGAAACATGCGAGTCGGGGTTCAGCAGGGACACGCGGCAGGCGTGGATGCTCCCCTGGGCGAACCGGAAACCGGGCCTCATCCAAGCGCGCAGATTGGCTCTGCTGCAGGACAGATTTGAGGTTTACCGCGGCGGGTTCGATAATGCAGACGCGCTGGGTGGCGCTCCTATCTGGCGCTATATCGCGAAGGACGCGCTGAATGCCCCCAAGGTGGCCGCCGTGGATCAGTTCCGCAAAGCAATTGAAGAAGCGGAGAAAAGAGAGAAGCAACCTTAGCAGCCTGTGGTGAATGTCGAATTACGAAGAACAGCGCCTAAAGGCGGATTCATAACACGGCACTCACGGTATGCCTGAAGGCATACCCTGATACAAACCGCACTTGCACCACGGGCTTCTAGGGATTTCCGTGGTTTTCCGGTTTCGCCCGCCGCCGCTTGATCTCTTCCATGCGTTCGCGGATTCTTTTCTCCACGCCTTCGTTGGTTGGGTGGTAGTAAGTCCGGTTGCGTAGATTGTCGGGCAGGCACTGCATGTCCGCGACTTTGTTCTCAACATCGTGCGCATATTGATAGCCCTCGCCGTAGCCCAGGCCCTTCATCAGTACGGTCGGGGCGTTCCGCAGGTGCAAGGGGACGGATTCGGCGGCGGTGCGCTCAACGTCCTGTTGCACCGCGCCATAAGCGGTGTAGAGCGCGTTCGACTTGGGCGCCAGCGCCAAATAGACCACCGCCTGCGCCAGAGCCAAATTGCCCTCTGGCATGCCGATGAAGTCCACGGCGTCGCGTGCCGCCATGCAGAGAGAAAGCGCGTTGGGCTCGGCGAGGCCGATGTCTTCGACCGCCATGCGCACCACGCGCCGCGCAATATAGAGGGGATCTTCGCCGGCTTCGAGCATGCGTCCCAGCCAGTACAGCGAGGCGTCGGGATCGCTGTTGCGCACGGACTTGTGCAGCGCGGAAATCAGGTTGTAATGCTCCTCGCCAGCCTTGTCGTAACGCAACACCCGTTTTTGCAATGCGTCCTGCACGATGGCGTCCGTAATCTCCGCGCCGACCTCTTTTCCGGCCTGACCTCTAGCGAGCGAAGCGGCGACTTCCAGGACGTTGTAGGCGCTGCGGGCATCGCCGCTTGAATAGGCGGCAATCTTGGCCAGCGCTTCGTCGGAAGCTTGGAGTTTCATCGCTCCCAGCCCACGTTCTTCATCAGCCAGCGCACGCTTAAGCAGAAGAACGATTTGTTCTTCCGTGAGCGGTTTTAGTACATACACCCGGCTGCGGGAGAGGAGCGCGGAAATAATCTCGAACGATGGATTCTCGGTGGTCGCGCCGATCAGCCGGATATTTCCTTTCTCTACATGGGGAAGAAAAGCGTCCTGCTGGGCTTTGTTGAAGCGGTGGATTTCGTCGATGAAGACAATAGTGCGGGTGCCGTATTGGCGGGCGCGTTCCGCGTCGGCCATGACCTGCTTGATCTCTTTAATTCCGGTGAGGACGGCAGAGAACTCGATGAACTCGGCCTTGGTCATGTGGGCGATAATCTGCGCCAAGGTGGTTTTGCCCGTGCCGGGCGGTCCCCAGAAGATGAGCGAGCCGAGATCGTCGCGCTCGATCTGGGTGCGCAGGGGTTTGCCGGGCGCGACCAGATGCTCTTGCCCGACGAATTCGTCGAGAGTGCGCGGACGCATGCGGTCGGCGAGCGGACGAGTGCGGTCCGCGGAATGGCCGGGGTTCGGAGTGGTTTCGAATAGGCCCATGGGAACATTTTCACCACAGAGGCACAGAGACACAGAGAAAATCTGAATATTTAAAGAACCATTCGGATTATGCCTTGAGTTAACAATGGAACATTGAAATTGATAAGCAGGCCGACCTGTTTTCCTGTCATGCGCATATAGGTTAGAAGCTGGGCTTGGTGGATGGGGTGCAACTTCTCTACAACTTTTAACTCCAGAATGACCGTGTCTTGCACCATCAAGTCTATCTTGTAGCCACAATCGAGCTTCAAGCCTTTGTACAGCACCGGGAGTTCTACTTGGCGCTTGAACTCTAATCCGCGAAGGTGCAATTCACGACACAAGCATTCTTCGTAGGCGGACTCAAGAAGTCCCGGCCCGAGGTGGCGATGGACTTCAATGGCCGCGCCCATGACGGCGCTAGTTCTTGGGTCTTTTCCCCCTTCGTTGTTTTCTCTGTGTCTCTGTGGTGAGGGTTCTCATTGCCTCTGCCTCGCGGCTTCGTACAACACGATGCTGGCTGCGACTCCGGCGTTCAGCGATTCCACGCTGGCCGAGTGCGGAATGGCTACCAGTTCGTCCATCTGCGCCATCAAGTCGCGAGGCAAGCCCGCGCCCTCGCTGCCAATAAAGATGACCAGGGCTCCGGAGAGCATGGCTTCGGGCAATGGGGTTCCTTTATGCGACGAAGTCGCGATCAGCCGCAGCCCCTGTTGGCGCATCGCGGCTAAGGCCTCCGGCAATTTTGCGCGAACTGTTGGCAAACGGAACACCGAGCCGGCAGAAGCACGGATGACCTTGGAATTGAAGGGACTCACCGTGCCCTCGCCTAGAACCACTCCGGCAGCGGCAAAAGCTTCCGCCGAGCGTAGGATCGTCCCGAGATTCCCGGGATCCTGAACGCCGGCAATGGCCAGCAGCGGACCATCCTGCACCCTGGCCAACACATCCGCGAGAGAGAATTCCTTGCAGCGCACCAGCGCGGCGACCCCTTGCGGGGTCTCGCTGGGGACGACCTCGTTGAACAACTTATCGGGCAAAAGCAGCGTGTCGACCCGCGCGCCAATTTGCGGCAGAAGCCGATCGGCCTTCGCCCCTGCAGAACTGCTGAAAAAGACGGCGCCGAACTTCAGCCCGCTGCGGATGGCTTCTTCCACAATCCGCAACCCTTCGATGGCGCAATACCCCTCTGGAGTTAACTCGGCGTGCGCAAAAGCCCACCGCAGCTCTTTGACCGCAGCATTGTGGCGGCCTTCGATGGCGCGCAAACGGCCGGGATCGTGCTGGGCGGTTTTGGCGGGCTGATGTTTCACGCGATTTCCATTTGCCAGAATCATACCTGTTTCCTGCCTAAGCTTTTCTTTGCGCCGTGCGAATCCTTGGCGGACTCCGTAGATTTAAAGCTTTTGGCCGCAAAGTCCGCAAAGAATGGCCTCCCAGGACGCGAAGAACCGCACCGGCACGCCGTTCCCGCTCGGCTTGCGGCGGTGGGTCGTGGTATGTTAAGTTTCGCGGTTTTAATAATATCCGTAGGAAGGAACTCCTAAGTGCGCCCGGAATTTGTGAAGATCAATTGCGATACGCCGGAGCCCTCGCTCATCCGGTATGCAGCCGACCAGATTCGGGCCGGCCAGGTGCTGGGCATGCCAACCGACACGTTCTACGGCTTGGCGGCCGATCCCTACAACTTGCGCGCTGTGGAACGGGTGTACGAGATCAAGTCCCGCTCGCGGCACAAACCGCTCTCGTTGCTGATTGAGAGCGTGGACCAGGCCGAAGAGCTGTCGCAGCCGCTGCCCGAAGAGTTTTACGCGCTGGCGCGCCGCTACTGGCCGGGGCCGTTGACCATTATCGTAAGAGCCTCATCCAGCTTGCCGCTGAAGGTGACGGCCAATACGGGCAACGTGGCCCTGCGTGTGCCCAATGCGCAGATTCCGCTGGCGGTGGTGCAGGCCGCCAAGATTCCCATCACGGCAACTTCGGCCAATTTGAGCGGTGAATCGGAGTGCACCACTGCCATGGCGGTGCGCGACCAACTGCAGGACCATATTTCCATTATCGTGGACGGCGGGACGTCGCCACGCGATGTGGCTTCTACCATCGTGGATCTCACCGATGAAGAAGTACGCTGGCGTGTGTTGCGCGAGGGCGCCATCCCTTCCACGGACATTTCGCAGTTCTTTGCTCAAGGATGACAAACCCCGCAGTTCGGCCCCGCCGCAAGGCGCACCCTCTGCTCTGGCTGCTGGTGCTGGCGGCTACGGCTTGCGCCGCTGGTTTGGCGTTTCTATCTGCCGGAGTCGTTCGCGAATCCGGAATGGAAGAACTCCACCCCGCCGACGCCATCGTGGTCTTCGGCGCAGCGGAATACTCGGGCCGCCCCTCGCCGGTCTGGCGCGCCCGCCTGGATCATGCTTTCGACCTCTATCAGCGCGGTTTAGCTCCTGTGGTCATCACCACGGGAGGCTCGGGCGGAGATCCCAGCTATAACGAAGGCCAGGTGGGCCACGACTACCTGATGCGCCGCGGTGTGCCGGAAGCCAGCTTGATTGCAGAGACTCAAGGGACTGATACCGCCGAGTCAGCGCGGCGGGTCGGCGTGATTCTGCGTGCCAACCACCTGCATAGCTGCCTCGCGGTCAGCGACCAATATCATGTCTTCCGCATTCGCAAACTGCTGGAGCACGAAGGCATGCAAGTATATGTGGCGCCCCGTCCGGATTCACGTCCGCACGGCGAACTGCAGCGCATTCTAGCGGTGCTGCGCGAGTCCACGAGTTATCTGCTTTGGCGGTTGCACATCACGGCGTGAGGGCTTTGTCATCCCGAGAGCCTGTGACTTTTTGAACAATGGGTGCCCCATCCTAGCGCGCTTTCTGCGCTAGGGTGGGATTCCACAAACGCCCGCGATGAGTGTAGTCGCGTCGAAGGGCGCGGCGCAGTCGAAGGATCCCTGCTCTCCAACCAAGTTAGCGCCGTGCACCGGGGTATGTATCGTCAGAATGCCTTGAAGCGGCGATTGCACCGCAAAAGGCTCTAGGGATCTTTCGACTGCGTAGCCGCTTCGCATTCGCGAAGCCGCCACTCCGCTCAAGATGACAACTACCAGCCCATTCTTTTTCGGAGTTCGGTGATGTGGGCCACGTGGTGGCGGCCATGCCAGGCGTAGAGCGCGAGGTTTTTCTCCAAAGGCACAAGCCCCAGTTCGGGATGGCGAAAGGTTCGTTTCCATTGCCCGGGCGTGAGGGAACGCAACAAGCGCACGAAGCGATGGTGCAGGGCTTCGAGGAGAACCAGCGAAGTTTCGAGAGAAGTGCTTTGATTGTCCGGCAACTCCGCCCAGCGGTCCTCCGCGTAGGGTTTGATGGTGGGATCGTCTTCAGTGAGCGCCAGCTTAAAGCGCACATAGGCGTTCAGGTGGCTGTCGGGCACATGGTGCACCACTTGCCGGACAGTCCAGCCGCCCTCGCGATAGGGAGTTTCGATTTGTTGCGGCGAGAGGCCCGCCACCGCCGCCCGCAGGGCCTCGGGAGCCTGTTCGATTTCGGAGATCAGTCGCTCTCGTTGTTCCTCGCTGGGAGGGCCCGCATAAACGAATTTGCCGACCGGATAACGTGGATCGTCCATCCGCCCATTCTAGTCGTGATGTCTGCTCTCTGCGACCTCTGCGGTTTAAGATTTTGTTTTGCCGCGACGAATCAAAGCCTTACACCGCAGAGTGCGCTGAGAATAAAACCTTGAGGACGCTGGGGAATATGGGAAATGAGCGAAGCGAGGCAGGTTTATCGCAGTAACGCCAGAATTCTCACTGGGCTGCCGGAACCACCTTCCAGCTTCATGGGCGCCACCACGACGATAGCGCCGCTGGCCGGAACGCGCTCCAGGTTCGCCACGCCTTCCAGTTGATAGACGCTGTGAGCCAGCGTGTACTGATGAACCGGAAAATCCGCGGACGGGCCATCGTCGATGCTCAGAGTATCAATCCCGAGCCCAAAAATATAACGGGCTTCCACCAGGAATTTTGCGGTGTCGAGCGAATATCCGGGGAAGTGCATGGTGCCTTTGCTGTCGGCATTGCGGAAGTCCTTTGGCGAATTCCAGCGGGCGCCCCAACCGGTTCGTGCCATCACAATCGCGCCGGCGGGGATTTGTCCGTGAATGCGCTCCCAATTGGCAATGTCCTCCACCGATATCACGTAGTCGGCGTTATTCCTAACATTCGCGCTCACGTCGAGTACCACCAGGGGGCCAATCAGCCGTTCTGGAGGAATCTTGTCCACCGTCCACAGTCCGCGCGCAAAATGGGCCGGGGCGTCAATGTGCGTCCCAAAATGCTCCGGCAGAGAGATGGTGCGGGCGAAATACTTGTCCTTTTCAAGCGTGGCGACCGTCCTGGCCGAAAACAGAGGCTTAGAGGAAGGCTCAAAGGCCGGCGTCTGCGCATTGATGGCGTGGGTCAGGTCCACGATTGCATGGAAACCGCTGGGATCTGAGGTAGCAGCGTGACGCTGCTGGCCAAATAGTAAGAGAGCTAGCGCCAGAGCGTATCCGATGATCAAAGGGTGAATTTTCATCTCAAGTTAGGAATTCTGCATGGCTGAACCCTGGGACGACACCGGGGAGGCCACCATTGGTTCGATGCGGCTCGAGCACTTTTGATTTCGTCTGTATTGTCTCTCCGAGGGGAGCGTAACTTCAAGGAACCACAGGACATGGCCCGGCAAAGAGGAAGCAAACACCTGAACAAATTGGGCTTAGCCGGCCAACAGCAGTGCAATCGCGACCGCCACGCCGGTACTTAGGAAGTTGACGGCATCATTGTTCAGCACCTTCTGCCGTTCCAGCGAGGCTCCCATGTAACTGTCCGCGGTCATGCCACCGGCAGCGGCGATCAGGGAGACACCGCACCACCTCCAAGGCAGGATACCGGTCGCCGAGCATACCAAGCTCAGCAGCGCCGCCGCCACGATGCCCGCCAGCGTCCCGATGGGGGTGACGCCGCCATCGGAGCCCGCGGGAACCCGTTCCCAAGTCGTGATCAGTCGCGCCTGGTCGGCGCTGACTTGGCCCATCTCACTGGAAACGGTATCCGCCGCCGCCTCGGAAAGCGCGGCGGCAAGGGCAAGTAGATAGGCCGGCCGGGCGGGGTCCAGAACATGAAGCAGAGCGCAAAGGCCAGCCAGGCCTAGATTCGCCAATACCTGGGTGGCTCGCCGGCCGTCCCGCTTCTCGGCGACTCCCAGTCTCAGCTTTTTCTGATAGCCCCAGCGCGTCGTAACCCAGGTCAGCACAAATAGCGAAACCAGCGCGACAAATCCGGCCGGTCCAGCGCCGAGATAAAGCAGAAAGCAAATCACCGCGCCCACTGCGGCGCCCCCGTCGGTGACTCCTCTCAGCCACCGGGCCAGCAGGGTGAACCCGAGAGTCATCCCGGTGGCGAGCCAGAGTTGGCGCGCGGAAGGCGCCGCTGCTTTGGACCACGGTAAAAAAGCTGAGGCGAGGTCGTGCATGGTGGTCTCGGAACGCGCGAACAAACTTCATACTACTAATAGCGGGTTCATCCGGCATACCCCATTGCTGGTGCTTTGCATTCGGATGACCCTTCGCTTCCCGCTTCTGCATCCAGGAGTTGCGTTGTACTCTAAACAGACTGCCGGCTCTATCGCGGCTTTACTTGTGGAGTGAACTATGGCGTCCTCCGTTTGGTCTGGCTATCTTACCTTTGGATTGATCTCGATGCCGGTGCGTTTGTTCTCCGGCGCGCGCAGTTCCGGTATTTCCTTCAACATGCTGCATCGCGATGACCTGCAGCGGGTCAAGCAGCAGTACTACTGTCCCGCCGACAATCGCGTGGTGGAACGCAGCGAAATTGTCAAAGGATATGAATACCGCAAGGATGAATATGTGGTCATCGAGCCGGACGAGATCAAGAAGATTGAGCCGCAGACCGCCAAGACCATGGAGATTCTGGAGTTCGTGCAGGAGAGCGAGGTCGACCCGGTGTACTTCGAATCCTCGTATTACATGGTGCCGGAAGAGGCCGGCCGCAGGCCCTATGCGCTGCTGACCAAGGCTCTGGAAGAAAGCGAATACGTGGCTATCGCGAAGCTCACCATGCACAACCGCGAATACACGGTGTTTCTGCGGCCCACACAAGGCGGCATGATGCTGCACACCATGTACTACGAGGAGGAAGTGCGGAAGGTGGAGGGATTCGGCCCGCCGGACGTCGAGTTGAAAGATGCGGAAGTCAAGGTGGCGCACCAGTTGATCGAGGCGCTGGCCGCCGAATGGGACCCGGAAAAATATCATGACACCTTTCAAGAGAATGTGAAGAAGCTGATTGAAACCAAACTGGAAGGCGGCAAGATTGCCGAGGTCGAAAAGCCGAAAAAATTGGCTCCGGTGGTGGATTTGATGTCTGCCCTGAAACAAAGCCTGGCGGAAATGGAAGGCAAGAAGAAACCCGCGGGAGCGGCCAAATCGGCGACGCGGGAGTCCGCGGGCAAAGCGCGCCGGGGACGAAGCTAGGGGAGAACGGCTTTCAGTCGTCAGTACTCGGTCGTCAGCCGTCGGCTTTCAGCCTTCAGCTTTCCGTTACGGATCATTCCTCCTTCCTTGCGAACTTTCTTAGGTACGCGCGTTTGGTCGAATTGCCATTTCGCGGGAGCAACCTTGCTACCTCGTGTCGCCACCTAACCTTTAGGGGCAAATGCCAATTGCCAAATGCCAATTGCTAGACCAGGTTGCCCTTGCCCTAGCGCATCTGGCCGTCAGCCGTTAGAATAGAAAATCTTCCCAGGATCGTTAACATTGATGCGTTTTCCCTTTGGGGTACAGATGACTGTGGTTCGGGCGGGCCGCCTGCTGGTCACGCTAGGGGTGATTCTCGCCGGAAGCGGTTGCGGGGACACCTACCGGCCAATCGCGATTCCTATCCAGCCGGTTCCGCCTACTCCCGCGGCTTTGCACTACGTGGTTTCCCTAAGCACCAATGGCGTTTGCCCTCCGCAGGCTGGGGAAAACTGTGGACGCGGCGCCAGCACCAGGATTGACGTTTCCGGCGATACCAGCGTTGCAACCACCCAGGTTGGCCTGAATCCGGTGCATGCAGTGGTCATGCCGAATGGCTCCAGCGTTTACGTGGCGAACCAGATGGAAGACACGGTCTCCTTCTACAGTCCGGCGAGCGTCACGCCAGCTTCCACGGTGAGTTTGCCGGCAGGCTCGGGCCCGGTGTTTGTGAGCGCCACGGACAACACCTCGGTCTACGTGGCCAACTCGGGAACCAATACCGTTTCCGATATTTCGACCTCCAGCGAGGTTATCGTTCGAACTATCAACGTCGGGCAAACCCCGGTTGCGCTGGCCGAGCTTCCCAACGCGCAAAAAGTTTATGTGGCCAACCGCGGCAGCGGCGCTGCTCCAGTGAATGGCTCGGTCCAGGTGATCAACAATCTGGATGGTTCGGTGTCCCCGATTGCCAATTCGTCCTGGAATTCGCCGGTGTGGGCGGTGGCGCGGGGAGACAATGCCAGGGTCTATGCGCTGGATCAGGGTACCGGGTTGGTTTCGGCGATTGATACGTCAGTAGACGCCGTAGTCGGCACCGCGACGGTCCAACCCGGAGCGAATTTCATTCTGTATGATCGCAATCTCAGCCGCCTCTACGTTACCAATCCGCTGGCCAGGTCGCTTACCGTCCTCAGCGCCGCAAGCGACGCCTTGCCGGTTCTCGGAACCCTTAGTTTCGCCTTTTCTGCGGCGAGCAATGCCGCCTGTCCGAATCCGAACGGGTGCCTTCCGCTTTCGGTGGCGGCGTTGCCGGACGGAAGCCGGGTGTACGTGGCCAGCTACCAGGTTTCCCCGGCGTGCAGCGAGCCGGCCGATGCGAATCCGCTGGGCTGCATAACCTCTCAAGTGACGGTTATCCAGGCTTCCGACCTCGCGGTCACCAAGAGCATTGCCGTTACTCTGCCGGACAACGTTCCCAACCCTCCGACTACCAAGCCCGATACTCCGGTGATTGCGACGTGTAACTCCGCCAGGTTCCGCTTGTCCACCGCGGCGTCGGTGGACAGCACGCGCGTCTATGTATCGTATTGTGACGCGGGAGCGACCGCGGTGATCCGCACGACCCCGGACACATCTCCCGGCAGCCAGGATGGCGGGGACTACCTGGTAAACAGCCTTAGCGCGCCAGCCGGATTGTGCACCGCGAATACTTGCGTGGCGGGGAGCCAGCCACCGCCCCAAACCCCGGTTTTCGTTCTACAGGGACCTTAGCGATTTACGTTCTGAGAGGTTCTGTGGGGGCGTGCCGCGATCCCACGCCACGGGATGGTTCGTCTTGGAGCATGCCCACTTCAGGCCGAGGCCGCGACGCTCTTTTTCTCCACCTGCCGGTTGTAACGCAACGCCACATTCATAAAAACGGAGCCGCTATCGGTCTCGAAGCAGAGGACCATGGCCTCTGTTTCCTCGCTGCCATGCGGGCCCTGTTCATTGGTGTGGACGACGGGCGGGTGAACTCGGAAATGAAAGCCCCGGTCGTTCAGTGTGGTGACGGCATTGCCGATGATTTCGTTGGCAAGTTCGCAAACGGTTTCGCGCACCAAAGAGTCGGAGTCGGGAACCGGCGAACCAGCGAATTGGCTGGCGACGCGAACTGCGGTCGAGGGATCAAGATCGAAGATGATTCGTCCTTCGATATCGCCGGTCAGCCAGATCATGGCGGCGATTCCCTTGCGGCGATAGGTTTCGTCTTCCATGGAGAGGTTTGCCATCAGAATGGGGGACTGCAAGCCTTGCGACAGCACGGCGTCGGCAGCGTTGATGAACGGCTGAATCAGTTCCATTTTCATGTCAGGCTCCCGCCCCTGCGGCCTGGGCCACGATGCAATCTTCTCCCATGACATACTTGACGACTTCGTATAACACTTCGGGCTTGACCGGTTTCTGCACGAAATGGCGCGCGCCCCGCTGCAACGCGGCAACGATGTTCTCCTGGTAGCCGACGGAAGACACCATCACAATGCGTGCCTCGGGATGCTTGTGCACGATCTCCTCGGCGGCTTCAATGCCTTCCATCTGCGGCATGGTGATATCCATCAGGACGATGTCGGGCTGGGTGCGCTCATATTCGCCGATCGCGGCCAGCCCGTCGCCGGCTTCCCCCGCCAGTTGCCCGCCGAATCTCTCGATAATGTGGGCGAGATTCTTGCGAGCAAACACCGAATCATCCACCACCAGGTAACGGACCGGTTGTCCGTCCTTGCGGCGTCGTACCGGCGCAAACTGTTCCATACCGCTTCCTCCTGCAACCTCGTTTCCAGCTGGCAAACCGCGCCGCTGGGTTCGATCTAATTTTTGCCGCTGCCCGCGGCCAGGCCGCTTAATCGCTGGTCCGGCGCGGCTTCGTTCTGGCTATCCGACGCGCACTCGGCCAGCAAGGCCGCTGCCATCGCATCCAGGGCCAGTACCCGGGACGCGTGCCCGCGTTCAATGGCGGCTTTCGGCATGCCATAGACCACGCAGGACTCCTCGCTCTGCGCGATGGTAAGCCCGCCCGCGGCCTTGACGTCGCCCAGGGCGCGCGCGCCGTCATCCCCCATTCCAGTCATCAGAACCGCGATGCCCCGAGTTCCGCATTCCTGGGCCAGGCTGTGAAACAGCACATCCACGGAGGGCCGGTGTCCATTCACGTGCGCATCATCGGTCAAGACCGCAACTTCCTCCCCGAACAGCCGCTTTATCTTGAGGTGGCGATTGCCGGGGCAGACCAGCGCCCGGCCCGCCTGGAGCACGTCGCCGGATTGCGCCTCTTTCACCCGGATGGCGCAAATCTCGTCCATGCGCTGGGCGAACTTTTCGGTAAAGCCCTCGGGCATGTGCTGCACGATGAGGATGGCGGCGGAAAAATCCGCGGGAAATTGCGGCAACAAGTATTGCAATGCCTGGGGTCCACCGGTGGAAATACCCAGAGCGACAACGCGCGTGGGCGGGATGGAGGCTTCAGAAAAGGGCTTGGCGGCACGGCGGGCGGGTTCCGAAACCGGCCGTATGTAACGGGAATGGGCGGCTGCATTGATCTTGGCGATCAGTTCCTGCGCGATTTTCGGCATGCGCTCGGTCACGTCGCTCGGTTTGGCGACAAAATCAAATGCACCGAGCGCCAGCGCCTGCAAAGTCTGGGTGGCTCCTTCGGTGCTAAAGGAGCTGACCACGATGACCGGGATGCCGTAGCGGGAGCGGATTTCCCGCAAGGTGTCCAGCCCGCTCATTCCCGGCATCTCCAGATCGAGGGTGACGACCTGGGGCCTAAGATCTTCGATTTTTTTCAGACCAAACTCCCCGTTCATGGCGGTTCCGACCACTTCGATGGAATCGCTGGTCCGCAGGATCTGCGGGATCAACTTGCGCATCAGCGCGGAATCGTCCACCACCAGCACGCGAACTGGAGGCGTCATGGTTGGCCTCCCATGGCGGTCGCGGAATGAGCCGCCCGCTCGGCGTGCAAAAGCAGCAGTCCGCTGGCGCACTCCCCGGTGGCGTCTGCGCCAGCGCGATTCGAGCGCTCCACCACCGCCGCCAGATTCAGAATCAGTACTACCCGCCCATCCCCCAGGATGGAGGCCCCGCTCACCAGGTCGGTGTCCATGGTGTGGTCGTCCATGGCCTTGATGACCAATTCCTCCTCGCCTTCCAGCGTGTCCACAATCAGTCCCAGTTGGCGGTCGCCCGAAGCGATCACCAGGATGAAGATTCGGGTGTGGGGATATTTTGCAATGTCGGCCCGAACCCTCCCCAGGCGCACCAGTTGCAGCGCCTGGCCGCGAAGCTGCAAGACTTCGTGCCCGTCCACGCGGTGCAGATCAGACTCCGAGGCGCGCGCGATTCTTTCCACCGCGTTCAAGGGGATGGCGTACAACCGCCCTTCCACGCGGAAAAGCAAAGCCTTGATGATGGCGAGGGTGAGTGGAAGCTTCAGGCGGAAAGTGGTGCCGCGACCGGGCCGATTCACAATTTCCACCGTGCCCTTGAGCCGTTGCAGAACGCTGCGAACCACATCCAAGCCGACCCCACGGCCGGAAATCTCGTTGACCTGGGGCGCCGTACTGAATCCCGGGCGGAAAAGCAGTTCGAGGATTTCCGCTTCACTCAAGGCCGCGCTTTGTTCGATGGTCAAAAGCTGGTGCTCAATGGCCTTGGCTTTCACCCGCTGCAGATCGATGCCGAGCCCGTCATCGCCAACCTCCACGACCACCTGGTTGCCCTCGTGGTAGGCCTGCAGGCGAATGGTCCCGCAGGCTGGTTTCTGCACGCGCACTCGCTCTTCCACCGGTTCTATGCCGTGGCTCACGGCATTGCGAATCAGATGGGTCAGCGGTTCCGCGATGGCGTCCAGCAGGCTTCTGTCCAGGTCGGTGTCTTGACCACTGATGGCGAGCTGAGCCTGCTTTCCACACCGCCGCGCAATATCCCGCACCAGGCGGGGAAAGCGCCGGAAAAGTTGCTCGACCGGCACCATGCGCACTTTCATCACGGAATGTTGCAGGTCGTTCAAAATGCGGGATTGGAAGGCCAGAGAATCGGCCAACCGGGCGCGCAGCGGGTCTTTGGGGTGGCGGCGGGTAAATTCCACCAGGATCTGCTGCAGCATGGACTTGCCAATGATCAGTTCGCCGACCAGATTGAGCACGCTGTCGATGCGTTTGGCGTCTACCCGCAAAGTGTTTTCCGCGGCGGCCGCGCTGGAGAGCGGTTTCTGGCCGCTGGCGGCTTTTGTGGAAGCCGGGGCCGCAGCGCCCGCGTGGGCCGGCAAACTCCCCGCCGGATTTTTCTCGTTCGCGGCAGGGGTGGAACTGGCGGTTTCGCCGGCCGAAATTTCCTCTACGGTGGCGCCGGTGGTTACCGTGGGGACGCGGCATCGGGCGGCGATTTGCTCGGGCGATTGCTCGGTGGCCAGCACGAAAAGCAAGTGCTTGGTGGACTGAGGCAAACTCGATTCGGGCTGCGCGGCCAGCACCTGGCCTATCCCGGAGAGCGCGTTAAGCGCGAGCTGCCGCGCCGCGATGGGCATGGTGCAGAGCGGGTCCAGATGGACCGCAATCTGGTATAGACGTTTTCCCTGCCGGAGCGCATTTTGGATCAGCAGGCGTTCCGCTTCGCTCCATGCCGCCCGGGCTCCGGTTTCCTTCTTTTGCCCGCTCGGCGCCTGGGCGCCTGCGTCCTGGGCCAGTTCGCGAATCAATTTGCGCAGAGGCTCCGCAGAGGGCGGCGCCAGACCGCCGCGATAGGAGACCAGCAGGGCTTCGAAAGCGTCCGCCGCGGTAAAGGCCACGTCCGCCAGCGAAACTGGCGAGGCGGTGTGCTCCAGCGCAAGGGCATCTTCCAGTTCGTGGGCCAGTTCGCTCAATTCATGAAAACCGCAGGCGGCCGCGTCGCCTTTCAGAGTGTGAACCGTACGGCGAATTCCGCGCACGGTTTCGAGGTCGCCGGGATGCTTCTCCAGATCCAGCGCGCCCTCATTCAGCGCCTGCAGGAGTTCCTGCGCGGTCTCGAAGAAGAGCTGCCGCAGTTCGGCGCCGCGTTCGTCCGAAAACTGGGTCACCGGGCCTCCTCCAGCCGCTGGTAGGCGGTTCCGTGGTTGCGGTGAAGCATGGCGAATTGGTCGCTTAACCCCCGCAGGCTTTCGGCGTGGCCGAGGAAAAGGTACCCCCCGGGATTGAGGCAGCGCCGGAATTTCTCCACCAGCCGCTTCTGCTCGGCTTGGTCGAAATACATCATTACGTTGCGGCAGAAAATCACGTCGTTATCGGGAGGCAGGAATTGCGTTTTCAGGTTATGGAAGTCGAAATGTACCAGTTCCTTCACGCTCTGCTTGACCGCGTAGCGTTCGCCCACTTTGTCGAAATAACGCAGCCGGTAGCTGTAGTCCACCGGCCCCATATGATGTTCCGCATACATCCCTTCCTGGCCGGCCCGCAGCACCGAGTAGTTGACGTCGCTGGCCAGGATTTCCACGCGCCAAGGCGGAGGAACGAGCGGACGGGGAAAAACCGCGGTCATGGAGGAAGGCTGGCGCAGGCAATGGTAAGCCAGTTGGTCGGCCACCAGCATGGCCAGGGTGTAAGGTTCCTGGCCGGTGGAGCAGCCCGCGCTCCAGATGCGCAGGCTGGTGTTTCCCCGTTCCTGTTTTTCGCGCAAAATGTCCGCCAGAATCTGCTTATGGAAAAGTTCCAGCTGCGGCAGATTGCGGAAAAAGCTGGTCTCATTGACGGTCAGATCCTCCAGCAGGCGCGCCAGTTCCTGCCGGCCATCCGCGCTGACCAGCAGGCTGTAATAGCTGTAGAAAGATTCGGCGCGGCACTCTTTCAGGCGGCCCTGCAGCCGGTTCTGAAGAAAGTCCATGCGGCGTTCGTCGAAGTACATGCCGCATTCCTGGTACACCAGCGCCTGCAGCATTTTGAGTTCGGAGCCGCTGAGACGAATGGCTAGGCCGGGAGTGCTCATGCGTTCCTTCCCGGAGCGCTGGCAGCGGCCGCTTGGCTGTCCGCCGCCGGCAATTCCGTCGCGCTGGACGGATTCCCGGTGTCTCCCGCAGCGCTGCGGGGCTGCACGCCGCTGAATTCCAGAAGCCGGGCCATATCCAGCAGTACGATGAGACGCCCGCGAAACCTGCCCAGCCCGGTCACGCAATTCTGTCCGCTTTCCTGAAATACCGCGGTTGCAGGTTGAATGTCTCCCGCGGGTATCTTGAGCACCTCGGAAGCCGAGTCCACCATCAGGCCGCATAGCCTTCCCTGGTGCTCAACCACCAGAATGCGGTTGCGTTTGCCGGGAGCGATGTCTTTCTGCCCCAGGCGTTTTCGCAGATCGATGACCGAGACGATCTTGCCACGCAGATTAATGACGCCTTCCATGTGGGCGGGCGCGTCCGGGACCGGCGTGATTTCCGGCACGCGCACGATTTCGTGCAACGACGTGATCGGTACCCCGTAGGTCTCCCGTCCCACCTGAAAGCCGATGATGTGAAGTTCGCGATTCATTTTGGATGCGGCGCTGTTAGGCGCGGCCCCCCGCCGCAGCCTGCCGGGTAGCAGCCTTTGTCTTTAGCTTGGGGCGCGCACTTATTTCCTGCCGTGCCATCAAAGGCTCGTTCTCCTCCAGTTCGAAGCGGCCCATGGAGTCCAGAAGGGTGCGGGACATTTTGGACATCTGTTCGGCCGATGCCGCCAGCTGAGTGGAGCTCGAGGTGGTCTGCTGCACCAGTTCGCGCATTCGTTCCATGGCCCGCACTACCGCCTGCGCTCCGGCCGCCTGTTCTTCCACCGCCGAGTTGTTCTCATGGGTGATTTCATTGAGACGCGTGGTGGCGCGGGCGATTTGGGAAGAGCCATGCGACTGCTCGTTGGTGGCCGCTCCAATCTCCTGGGCGAGCTTGTAAACTTCCGTGACCACATTGGAAATCTTGCGCAATGCTGCGTTCAGGTCGGAACCAAGCGCCAGGCCTTCTTTGACGATGCCGGTGCTCTGGTCCATATTTTCCACCGCTTTGCGGGCTTCCTTCTGAATGCTCTCGATGAGCTCGGAAATCTCCTTGGTGGATTGGGCGGACTTCTCGGCCAGCTTGCGGACTTCGTCGGCGACCACGGCAAAGCCCAGTCCGTGCTCCCCCGCCCGAGCCGCCTCGATGGCGGCGTTCAGCGCCAGCAGATTGGTCTGTTCCGCCAGGTCGTCAATCACTTCGATAATCTTGCCAATGTCGTTGGCCCGCTGGCCCAGCACATCGATGATCTGAGCCTGAGGATCGGGTCGTGGTGTTGATTCTTGTTCAGTCCGTCGGTCACCTTTTCCATGGTGCCGATGCCGTTCTGCACTTCTTCCCGGGACCGGTTGGAGATGTCCAGCAGCACTTTGGCGGTGTCGGCCACGCGCTGGATGGAAGCCACCATCTCATCAATCGAGGCGGAAGTCTCGCTGACGCTGGAAGCCTGCACCTGGGTGCTTTTCACCATGTTCTGTACGTTCACGCTCATCTCGTGCATGGTGCTGGTCACTTCATCGATGGCGGAAGAGGTCTGCAGGCTGATTTTGGCGGACTCATCCGAAGCCCCGGCGACTTCATTGGAGGCTCCGGCGACTTGCAAAGCCGCGTCCCGCCCGTTGCGGACCAGAGTTCTCAGGCCGACGGTCATGCGGGCAAAGGCGTTGCCCAGGGTGTCGTTGATCGAGCGCGGCTCCGCCGTCACCGCCAGATTGCCTTCGGCAATGGCTTCAGACACGCTGGCCATTTCCTTTAGGTAGGTCACCATGCCGGAAAATGTCCGGGCAAGACCGCCGATCTCGTCATTGCGCTTGACATCAATCTGGTGCTCCAGGTCTCCGGTCTCGCCAATCTGCTGCGCCACCAGCATCAGGTTGCTCAACGGCTCGGTAATGGATTTCTCCGTGGTGAACGCAATTGCCACGCCCAACGCCAGGGCAATCAAAGTGCTCAACAAGGCAACCGTGATGGTGGCCTGGCCCGCGGTCTCGTCAGACTGGCGCCGTTCTTCCAGGAATTTCTGATTTTCCTGGTCAGCCTGATCCAGGAATTCGTCCGTGGCTTTCATGTAAGAGGAGGCGTCCTTCTGCAGGTAAACGATCTGCAGTTCTGCAACGGTAGCGTTGCCGGCGTCCACCTCGCCCCGCTTGGCGACCATGGGCTCGGAGAAGTTCTTAACCCAGCTAAGCTCGGACTGCTGTACTTGGGCCAGGGCTTCCCGTTGCTGATCCGAGTTGGCGATGCTCTCGGTGTTGACCAGCTTTCCATTGAGATCGCGAATGCCTTTTTCGATGGCTTCCTTTTCGCGGGTATCGCCACTGAGCAGGTAGTTGGTCAAGTTAAGCCGGTTCTCCATCATCTGAAACCGGATCCGGTTGGTAGCTTGAGAGAGCTCGAGGGCCCTGGAGCCCGCGGCTTTGGCGGCATGCTCGCGCTGCACCGCCACGATGTTGACCAGAAACAACACAATGACCATGGCCAATACGGCGCCAAAGCTCAAATAGAGTCGCTTGCCAATCGTCATTTGTCGCTCCTTATCGGGCGCTCCTCTGGGAGAGACACCCCTTCTCGCCTGACTCAAACATAGAGAATGCTGCAGGTGCTCTTGCAAGTGCAACACCCTTGCCAGCTTGGAGAGGCCTTTGGTAACCATTCGACGATTACGAGTTAAGATCTTGCTTATTAATTACTTAGTAAGCCAGACATGGCCCGGACAAAAGCCTCCTGCGGCCAAAACCGTCTCAGTGGGGCGCTGGTGTCGCATTGTGATACGTGGCCCGCGCCCGAGAATTCAGAATCCGAAAATCAGGGGGCAGTTTGCAGCTTGGTGCCTGGGCCCTTTTTCCCTTGACTCAAATTGAGATTAACAATATTTTTGCCTGTAGATTCAATTACTTGTAGTGACACCAAGCTGGGGGCATGGCCCCCCTGAATATGCCAGCCGGAGAAACGCCGCCGCGGGAAGGGACAGACTTCTCCACGCCTTATCATTTTCCAGATTCTCGCGCTGTCAACCAGGCCACCGGAGCCCATGCCGAGTTTGCCGGGGCGGAGGTTTCCCCGGTGCTAGAGTCTCTCGCCCAGGAGCTGCGCAGCGCGCTGGGAAACGGATTGGTGACCGTTCTGCTGCGCCGGGGAATGAGCTTCAGCCTAAGCGCTGTGGCTGCTGAATCGGAGCATGGCGCGGAAGTTGCCCGGGCTGGGCATGATCGCGGGGGAATGCAATTTGCCGCCGATTTAGCGGCTCGCGCCTTGGCGGAAGGTAAGCCGATCGATGCCGCCGTCGACGCTTCCACCCAGTCCCTGGGCGAACTGGCAACGGCGGGAACCTTGATCGCCGCACCATTCCGGTCATCCCAGGCGCAAGGCGCCGTTCTGGTCTACCCGCGCCAGGACCGTGCGTTCAGCGGGGAAGAGCGGGATCTGATTGCCGCGGTAACCAATTTCGCCGCGCTGGCCATTGCCAGCAGCGAACACACCTCCACCGCGCAGGCCCAAACGCATGAACTCCATCAGCTCTTAGACAGTGCCACCGAACTGTGCTCGCGCGGCAATCTTGACCAATGCCTGCAACAGCTTGCCTTGCGGGCCGCAGATTTTCTGGATTTTGGCCGCGCCTTTGTCGGTCTGCTGGAAGACGGCAAATTCCAGATTCGTTGGGAGGCCGAGCGGGGAAGCACCCGGCCGCTGCACCTTGAGGTGCCCGAAGGCCCACTCGCGCGCGCGCTGGAGAGCGGAGAAGCATTCTGGTCGCAGGAGCACAATCGGGCCGCCAATCTCAATCTCGGCGCCCTCTCCGCCTTTCAGGCAAAACAGATTCTGACCGTCCCGCTGATAAGCCCGGACGGCAGGGTGTTGGGCGTCTTGGGCGCCCTCGATCGCCTGGATGGAGCGGACATCTCACAGGAAGATTTCCGCCACGCCAAAGCCTTGGCTGCCCAGGGAGCGGTTGCGGTGGAAGCTGCGCTGGCGCTGCACAGCTCGGAACAGCAGCGCCAGCGCGGCCAAGCCTTGGCAGCGCTGGTGGCGGAGATGAATTCCTGGCAGCGGCTTGCCGATTTTGGAAAAGGCTTGGTGAACCGGACTGCCGAACTCCTGGGTGCAAAGGCAGGGGCTCTGGTGCTCAAGCAGGAGGCAATCTGGGAAGTCGTTGTCTTGCAGAGCCTGGGCGAAACCGACGAGCCGAAACTTTCCCAGTCCCGCCGCTTCGGCTATGCCCTGTCGGATGCGTTATCGCGGAAGAAAGAACCGTTGGTCTTGTCCACGGCCGCGGATCTTTTTGGCGAAGAGTTGGCGGCTTCTCTGGGCTGGAAGGAATGCGCTCTGGTGCGGCTGCTCAGTCCGCTGGGCGATTTGGCGGGCGTGCTGTGCCTGGCGAACTACGAAAGGACGTGGTCGCAAGAAGATAAGGAATTTCTGCAGGCAATCGCCGGACCTGCCGCGATTGCCCTGGAACATGCCAGGCTGTTTACGCGCATGGAGCACGCCAACCGGCATTGGATGGAAATCTTCGATGCCATCAGCGATTTCATCGTGGCCCACGACAGCGCTGACAACATTTTGCGGGTCAATCGCTCACTGGCTGACTTCATCGGGGTACCGCCTCGGGAACTGATCGGGGTCAACATGTGCGCGTTGCTGGCCATGGAGAGCGCCGCGCCGCTGCGCGCCTGCCCTTTCTGCCGCGGCTCCGGGGAGGGGACCGACGAATATGTGCACCCCGTGCTGGGGAGCACGTTTCTCGTTTCCAGTTCACGAGTGCAGGGCGACAACAGCGAAGGTCAGCAGACCATCCATGTGCTCAAGGACATCACCGACCGCCGCGAAGCCGAGCGCCGCTATCGTGAGCTGTTTGGGAACATTCAGGAAGGATTGTTTTTCTCCACCCCGGAGGGAGCTTTCATCGAGGTCAACGACGCGCTGGTGCGCATTCTGGGCTATGCCACGCGGGACCAACTTCTGCAAGTCGATGTGCGCACGCAGGTATTCAGCTCGGCCGAACACTATCGTCAGTTTGCCGAGCCCATGCAGGAAGCCGGAGTGGTGCGCAGCCACGAAGAGGCGCTGCGCCGCAAAGACGGGTCCACGGTTTATGTCATGGTGAATGCCTTCGCGGTGCGCGATGCCAAGAACAAAATCACCCAGTTTCGTGGCTTGATGCTCGATATTACTGACCAGAAGGCCTATCAGGTCGAGTTGCAGCGGGAGCGCGATTTCTCCGGAAAGATTCTAAACAACACTCAAAGCCTGATTCTGGTGGCGGACACGAGCGGCGTGGTCAGCTACGCCAACCGCCGCTGGCGGGACATGGGGTATGAGCAGAAACAGGTGCTGGGGGCGCGGTTGGAAAATCTGGTCGCTCCGGCGCGCCGCCAGGCTTTCAACGACGCTTTCGGCGCGATTCTGGCGGGTCACCAGGTGGACAATCTCGACCTGCAAGTCTTGCGCGGGGACGGGCGCGTGGGACAGTTCTCGGTGAATCTGAGCCCCATGCGCGACGAGCAGGGCAACGTCACCAGCATCGTGGTGGTGATGAGCGACATTACGGATGCGGCGACTCTGCAGGCCAAACTCATGCACGCCGAGAAGATGGCGGCCGTGGGGCAGTTGGTCTCTGGCGTTGCGCATGAGGTCAACAACCCTCTGACCGCGATCCTCGGCTTCGCGGATCTGCTCATGGAGAACGAGGACCTGCCGGAAAACGTGCGCAAGGACCTGCGAGTCATCCTGCAGGAAGCCCAGCGAACCAAGCAGATCGTGCAGAACCTGCTGAGCTTTGCCCGGCAGATGCCGCCGCAACGCCGCCCGGTGGAACTGAACTCGATTCTGCGGCGGACGGTGCAGCTGCGGGCTTACGATTTCCAGAGCCACGGCGTGGAAGTCGTGGAGGAGCTGGACAAAGAACTGCCCTGCGTGATCGGGGATTCACAACAGTTGCAGCAGGTGTTTCTGAATATCGTGAACAACGCCTACGACGCGGTGAAGGAGACTGGCCGTCCCCCGCGCATTGAGGTGAAAACCACTCAGCGCGGCGGAGTCGTCGAGGTCGCATTCCGCGACAATGGGCATGGCATTACCTTCCCGGACCGCATCTTCGATCCCTTCTTTACCACCAAGGAAGTGGGCAAGGGCACGGGTTTGGGCCTGAGCATTTGCTATGGCATTGTGCGCGAACACGGAGGCGAAATCCTCTGCCACAACAACGCGGGGCTGGAGGGTGGCGCGACCTTTATCGTCCGCTTCCCCGCCGCCTCCGAATCCGCCTCGCTGGGCGCCGCTGCCGGAGTAAACCCGCGATGACACTGTCTCCCGCCCAATTCACCGCTTTGCCAGTCCTGGTCATTGAGGATGAGCCAGCCGTGCTGGCCTACGTGCGCGCGGCCCTCGAACGGAGCGGCTATTCCGTGGTTTGCACCGAATCCGGGGTCGATGCCCTGAAGTTGCTGGAGTCGGGACAATTCATGGGAGTGGTTTCCGACATGCGCACGCCGGGCGGCGTGGACGGCGGCGATGTTCATGCCTGGATTTCCGAGCACCGGCCCGAGTTGGCCTCCCGGCTGGTGTTTATCACCGGCGACATTGCCAACGAAGAAACCGCGATCACGCTGCAGAAGACCGGCGCTCCCTGCGTGGAAAAGCCCTTCCGCGTGAAGCAGTTTATTTCCGTCATCGAGAAAACCATGGGGAAAGCGCATGAGTGAAGATTTACGCATTCGTTTGCTCATCGTGGACGATGAGCAGAGCATCCGCAAACTCTGCATGACCGTGGGAGAGGCGCTGGGCTTTGCCTGCATGGAAGCGGAAAGCGGGGAATCGGCGCTGGCCCTGCTGGAAGAACAAACGGCGCACATGGTTCTCACCGACCTGGTCATGCCGAATATGTCGGGCCTGGAATTTCTGGAGAAGGTGAAGAAGTTGCTCCCCCGCACCGAAGTGGCTGTGATGACCGGCCACGGGTCGGTGGAGACCGCGGTGCAGGCCATGAAGCTGGGAGCCTATGACTACATCGGCAAACCGTTTGCTCCGCTCGAGGAGTTGCGGCTGTTCCTGCGCCGCATGGGGGAAAAAGTGCGGCTGGTGGAAGAGAACCAGTTTCTGCGGGAGCGCGTGGATACCGAGACCGGCTTGCACGGAATTGTGGGCGCGTCGGCCAAGATTCAAGATGTTCTGCGCATGATTTCACGGCTGAAGGATACGCGCACCCCAGTACTCATTGCCGGGGAAAGCGGTACTGGAAAGGAGTTAGTGGCGCGGGCCATCCATTTCCGCGGCTCCTTCGCCAACCGTCCTTTTGTCGCCGTGGACTGCGGTTCCCTGGTGCCAACGCTGATTGAAAGCGAACTCTTTGGCTATGAAAAGGGAGCTTTTACCGGCGCCCTGCGCTCCAAGACGGGCCTGTTCCAGTCGGCCAGCGGGGGAACGATTTTCCTCGACGAAATCGGAGAACTGCCGCTGGAGATGCAAGCCAAACTGTTGCGCGTGCTGCAGGAAAAAGAGGTTCGGCCGGTAGGCAGCAACCAAAAAGTGAAAGTGGATGTGCGGGTGATTGCCGCCACCAATCGCGACCTGGAAATGGAATACCGCAAGGGCACGTTCCGCAAAGACCTCTACTTCCGGCTCAATGTAGTCACTGTCTATGTGCCCAGTCTGCGGGAACGCCGGTCGGATATTCCCATGCTGGCCAGTTGGTTTCTGGATCGCTACGCTCCCGGCGCCTCCATCCATATTACGCAAGCCGCCACCAAGTGCCTGTTGCAATATGAGTGGCCGGGCAATGTGCGGGAACTGGAAAACTGCATCGAACGCGCGGTGGCGCTGGGAGACCAGAAGATCATCGATATCAATGATTTGCCGCCTTCACTGGCGTCTGCCTCCGTCCCTGGCTCGCCGGAAACCATCCCGGCTGCAACTTCACTCAGTTCAAACGACCTGGAAGACATCGAACGAATCACCATTCAGCGAGTGTTCGAGCAAGTAAATGGGGACAAGGCGCGAGCCCGCAAGATGCTGGGCATTAGCCGGGCCACGCTGTACCGCAAGCTGAAGCGGTACAACATCGGCGTGCCGCAGTCGTTGTCACCCGCCAGCCATCGCTTGCAGTGATGAGTTGGCCGCCGCCGCAGTGAGACGGTGTGTCACTTTGAGACGAAAATGCCCGCCATGAGTTGGCGCTCTCTCCCGCAGGCCGTGCATAATTTTCCCGTAATCAATGACATAGGATTCGCGCCGGAAGCGATTGAGCTTTGGCGGGTGCCGTGCATAGTTCGCTTTCGATGCGGTCTGGGCCATGCCCTAAAGCCCACGCTAACCGGCAGGCTTCCGGGGACCCAGGCTGCGTTGAGTGGTGGAACCGAGGATACGACGTTGCTTAGACAGGGCACGGCTCGCGCACGATCTTCTCCGGAGACGACTACGGCCAAGCTGGCAAGATTTTTCCCCAATGCGGCCCCGGTCCGGATTCCGATTCAACTGACCCGGGTTGCCGGAGAACGCAATGCTTTCAGCGAAAGCACGGTAATTGAATTCGGCACGCCCAATGAGGTGCTGTTTGCGTCAACCCTGCCTTTGGAGTTCGCCGACCGCCTGCGGTTGCGGAACTCCGATGGCACCCTGGATGCGGAAGCTTGCGTGGTGGCAGTGCAATACCATGCTGGACTTACCGCGGTGGCCGCTCGATTTTCGCAGCCGGTCGCGAATTGGATCGTCAAGTCATGACTAATCAATCTGCGGTAAACGCGTCTGGAGCCGACCCGAGCGCTCTGCGGCTTCTGCACAAGCTGTACCTGGCTTTGGCGCAGGAATTCTCAATCGCATGCTCGCCGTGCAGCGAACTCGACAACGCCGACGAAGTGACGCCGGAATCCAGGGCAACCTCCCAAGCCTGGCTTGCCGAGTTGGACGAGCGCATCGCGGTACACCAGTTGCGCCAGTTCCTGCAAACCAGTCCGTTAGCGGACGAGGCCGCGCTGCGCGCGGCGCTGGCTTACACTTTGCACAAGCCGGAACACAGCGACTCGGATCGCGACAAAACCGATTTTCTGCTGGTCCAGTTGTTCTCCACGTGCGCCCCGTCGCTTCTGGAAGACAACGAGGTCACCTTCGACTTCGTAGCCGGGACGCTCGCGCCGCTATTGGGTTCCGCTGAACTGACTCCGCTCGAAAGTTTGCAGGGGCTCGACGACGTGATTCGGACGGCTGGCGCCTGCCACCAACTGCAGGAGCTCTTTGCCAGTGGGGTGATCGAGAAGGGGAGACACCTTAAGCTCGGAGCCGCAGCCAATTATTTCGAACCGGCCGCGCTGGTGGCCTTTACCCGCTTCAATTTTCTGCTGCGCCGTTGTTTTTTCCGCACCATGCATCGCGATCTGAACGCTATTCTGGACGGCCTGCGGACCCTGGAACTGCGCAGGGTGGACTTGCTGGACTGCCGCGGCGCCGAACTTTCCGGAGAAGAGCCGGTCGGGCGGCTGCGCATGATCTGCCAATCGTGGAAAGCCATGTTTCAGGCGGAATACTCTTTTGGACAGCCTCTGCGCATGTTAGTGGACCTGCGGGCTGCGGTGGATGCTGCCCTGGCGAGCCGCCCCGAGCCGGCTGGCGAGCAGATTGCCAGCGAACCCCATCATCCTCCGCGTGCCATGGCGGCGGCAGCGGCGGGAGAAAGCTCAGGAGAAATACAGGCCAGCGGTACTCCAGCCGAGGAGAATGAGTCCGGTTCGGAAGAGAATTTCGGGTCCTAAGAATTGGACGGAAGATCGTACTATCGTACTGAAGATCGTAGACTAAAGATCGTAGACTAAAGAACGTAGACTGAAGAGAGACGCCTTGGACCTAGCCACCGTATTGATTGTTTCCGACGACGTGGAATTCTCCCGCGCCATTACGGGCCGCTGGCAGTCTGAGCGCATTACGCCGACCTTCACCCTCATGGGCGGCGATCTCTGCCAGGAACTGGATGCCGATGCGTTCGAGGTGGCCATTGTGGGCGGTGTGCGCCCCGGCGGGCTGCCCGCGGTGCTGCAAGCGCTCGATCCCGTCAAACCGGTATTGCTGATCTGCGACGAAAACCAGAACCTACGAGAGCTGCGGGAGTCGCAACCGCGAATCATGGTGCTGCGCCAGTCCGAAGGATGGCTGGATGCGCTGGTGCTGGTCGTTTCTGAAGCCCTGCGGCGCAGCGAGGCGGTAAAGCGCCTCCACCGTATCGAGCAGGAGAACGCGCATTTGCAGCAGCAGGCTACGCTGGGCAATTACATGCGGGAAATGCTGCACAACCTGAACAACGCGCTCACCTCGGTGCTGGGAAACTCAGAATTGCTTTTGCTGGAACCCGGCTCGCTCACGGCCAACTCCCGCTCGCAGATCGAAACCATCCGCAACATGGCGATGCGCATGCACGAAATTCTGCAAAGATTCGCTTCCTTGGAAAAAGAGCTGAAAGTGGTCGCCACCCAAACCGCGAAAGATAGCCATGCGAAGACGCGGTCGGCAGGGGCACGCTAGCCGCTGCTCTGCTCGGCTCGACAGCCGAGGGCGGCTGTCGCTACGCGAACAAAACTCCGTCACTTCACTGACTCAGGACCGCGCAGAAACGGGTTCACTACCTCGATCCCATCCAGCTTTTGTCCACTTTGCAAATCTTCTGTAAGCAGGTAGCGGCAGGATGCTGTCTTGGCTGCCGCCACAATCAGCGCGTCCCAATACGAGAGCCGATAACGGTCCTGGAGTTTCCACCCGCTTTCTATCAACGCCGCATCTGACACCACGGGATTCCAGGCCATCAGATCGCGAACCTCGGCGCGGGCTTCTTCGCGGGCAGTCGGCCGCATACGCAACACGTTGACATAAAACTCACCCAGGACTTGGAAACTCACGCGCCCGCGCCGGCTCTTCCACAACTCCGCTCGCCAAGTTCGCGCTATTTGCTGCTTGTCCGGGTCAGCGTCGTCCACGGCGTAGAGGAAGACGTTGGAGTCAACGAAAATTGGGGAACCTGTTGTGGCATCAGCGGAGGCGGCTGCGGTCATGGGCCTCCTCGCGCGTCAGGTAGCGGCCCTTGCTGCGGAGGAATGGCTTGCGGCCCAGCGTGCGCCGCATCGCCTTCTCGTAGTCGTCCTGAGCGGACATGCGTTCTTTCAGCAACGCGCCCAGCAGCCGCGAGACGCTGGTATCATGGCGCGCCGCCTCGATGCGCGCCCATTGGGCAACGTCCTCTTCGAGGGTCACGGTAACGTTGCGCAGGCGATTCGGGGATGACACGCAGAATATTGTAACACGAAGTTCGTGTACCTGCTTGTCATTTCGAGCGAGGTGGTGATGTCCAGCATAAGCGTCTAGGTGAAGCGCCTTTTAAGGTGCTAACAGAATCTAGGCTGCTTGCCAAACCCTGAATCTTAAAAGAGTCGCACGCCTGAACGGGTCACAACCGCTCTTTCCAGTATCCCGGACTTCTGTGCCCGTGAGCCACCGCGAGGATTTGGACTCCGTAGTCCCGCTCTCGATAGGTGATTGCAAAAGGAAACCGCTGCAGTACGAACCGTCGGGTCGCGTACTCGCCCGCCGGCCACCGTTTGGGCGATTCGATCACCAGCCCTATGGCCCGATCGACGGCAGCAATAAACTCCAGGGCGGCAGGTTCGCTCCGCTCCAAGTACCAACTCACCGCGGCCTTCAGCTCTGCGAGCGCCGCCGGATGAATGTCGAGCCGTTTACCGGCCATTGAGGATAGCCGATATTTGCCGGCGAGCCTCGACCCATTCGATGGGCTTTACCCCGCCTGAATCCAACTCCTGAATACGGCGCGCGATCTCCTTCCGCCACTCCTCTTCTGCCGCCACGTCCACGGTTTCATCGAGACTCTCAAGAAGCGAACCAGCTAGTGCGGCGCGCGCTGCAGCCGGAAGGGCAAGTGCCTTTTTCAGCAGCTCGGATACTTCTTCATTCATAGCTGCATTTTACCTCCTACGAAACCAAAAACGGCGAAGTCAATCCACTGGCGCTGCATCCGGGGCAGGGGATGCGGATTCTGCCGCCGGCGGACTATCTGATCGGTCTGAGACAGGTGATACTGGCCTCGAATCCTCGAAGAACTCCTTGGCCGGGCGGATTCTCCCTTCTTTGCATCTTCTACGCCCTGCCGAATGCCTTCGGCAGCGTCGGCGCTTCGGCTCACATACAGTAGGTTGGGGGCTCAATCCGGAATTGAATTCGTCACCCCCTAGATTACCTGGATGCTGAGAAAGCCCGGAGGCTAGTTTCATTCAATCCCAGGGATCGGGTGTGAAGACGTTCTTCCATTTGCGTTCCTCATCTTATTTCCTCGTCTTGCAGCGCGATCGGGCGAAAGCCGTTGAAGATGGAGAACCTGAATTGTGGTGTGATGGCCCTTTCGCGGAGTAAACGGTTGCCGCCATGGCCGGCTCAGCGTGTCCTCCACCGTACCGGCTTCAGTTGCTATCACCGTAGGCAGAGCCGGACATTATCCTTTTTGTCGGAGCTATCGAAAATGTAGTAGTTCCCTTCCACTGCGACAACTTAAAGCGCCAGCTCGGGGGCAGGGTCTTGAGCTCGTCCCAGGGCCAGTCGATCTCATCCATCCGGGCATGGGGCGCTCGGAGCTCTCCTCCAGAATTGCAAGGACAGGCATCTGGCTGCAGCTGTTTTTGGCCCAGCGTGACCAAGCTATATCGGTTTTGGCCAGGCTATCGCCAGTTTTCCCTTCCAACGTGCAAAATCTATCACTGAGTTTAGATCAAACCAGACGATAGAGGACCTGTCATCCTTCTCGGCGATGAATCCCTTCATGCCGAACTTATCTCTCATTCCAATGTGCTCTGGCATCTGCCAATACTCTTCACGGCTGAGGAGTTTGTCCGACACGACCTCATACAACCCGACAGAACATAGCTTTCCGCCTGGTGACCTATGAAGCTCACGACGTACTTTGCTTCCCTCATCTGCTTCTCCACCCTCTTGCTTTCGATTTGCTCGTAGATGAAAGCTCGGGTCGTTCGGCAGCAGACACCTATCTTCTATCTTCAACATGATTCTTCAGCGCGTGGCAGAAGAATCAACACCTGTTTCTTGGCGATGCCCTCGGCATCGAGAGTCGTTGAATGTCACCGGGCCCCTCCAAGATGCCCCTCACGCGAACAAAAACTCCTTCGTTCTCAGCTCCTTGATCGTATCCCTCAGCTTCGCCGCCTTCTCGAACTCAAAGCGCTTGGCGGCTTCGCGCATGTCGCTCTCCAGTTTTACAATGTAGGCATCCAGCTCTTCCTGCGATTTGAATTCGGGGATACCCTCGGCCTCGGCGGTCAGATCGGTGTAGTCGGCCTCGATGATGCCCGCCAGCGACATCTCCAGCGGCCGCACGATGGACTCCGGCGTAATTCCATTCGCCTCGTTATACGCGACCTGGATGGCGCGGCGGCGGTCGGTTTCGTCCAACGCCTTCTTCATCGAGTCGGTCTTGCGATCCGCATACAAAATCGCCCGGCCATTCAGATTGCGGGCGCAGCGGCCGATCGTCTGGATCAACGATCCGGCGGATCGCAGGAAGCCTTCTTTGTCCGCGTCGAGAATCGCCACCAGGGAAACTTCGGGCAAGTCGAGTCCTTCGCGCAGCAGATTGATGCCAATCAATACGTCGAACTCGCCTTTGCGCAGATCGCGCAAAATCTTTACACGCTCCAGAGTCTCGATCTCCGAGTGCATGTAGCGGCATTTCACGCCCGACCTCGGCGTAGTACTCGGCCAAATCTTCCGCCATGCGCTTGGTCAGCGTGGTGACCAGAACGCGCTCTCCGCGGGCCACGCGCTCACGAATCTCGTGCAGCAGGTCATCAATCTGGCCCTTCACCGGACGGATTTCGACCGGCGGATCGACCAATCCGGTTGGCCGGATGATCTGCTCGATCACCACGCCGGCGGATTTCGTCAGCTCATACGGCCCCGGCGTTGCCGAGACGTAGATCATCTGATTCATGCGGTGTCTCGAATTCCTCAAAGGTCAGCGGGCGGTTGTCGAGCGCCGAAGGCAGGCGAAAGCCGTATTCCACCAGCGTTTCCTTGCGCGCGCGGTCGCCGTGATACATGCCATGCAACTGGGGCACGGTCTGGTGCGATTCATCGATGAACATCAGGAAATCGCGGGGAAAATAGTCGAGCAGCGTGGGCGGCGGCTCGCCGGGAAGTCGTCCGGTGAAGTGGCGCGAATAGTTTTCGATGCCATGGCAGAAGCCCATGGACTTGATCATCTCCAGGTCGTACATGGTGCGCTGGTGAATTCGCTGCGCCTCGACCACACGGCCTTGCTTCTCCAGTTCCGCTTCCCACCATGTCAGCTCTTCCTTGATCGTCTTCACCGCCTGCGAGCGGGTTTCTTCCTTCATCACATAATGTGTCTTGGGATAAATGGGCAGGCGAACATATTTTTGTTTCACCGTGCCGAACAAGGGATCGATCTGCGCCAGCGATTCGACTTCATCTCCCCACAATTCCACCCGGTAGGCCATATCGTCATAGGTGGGGAAGATTTCGATTACATCGCCGCGCACGCGAAAAGTACCGCGGCGGAAGTCTCCATCGGTGCGCTCGTAGAGGATTTCCACCAGCTTGCGGGTAATGTCTTCGCGCTTGATCTTCTGGCCCTTTTCCAGAAAGAGCAGCATGCCGTAGTAGGCTTCGGGCGAACCCAGGCCGTAGATGCAGCTCACCGAGGCCACGATCAGGCAGTCACGCCGCTCGAACAAAGACCGCGTGGCCGAGAGCCGCAGCTTGTCCAGTTCGTCGTTGATGGTGGCTTCTTTTTCGATGTAAAGGTCGGCGGCGGGAACGTAGGCCTCGGGCTGGTAGTAGTCGTAGTAGGAAACGAAATATTCCACCGCATTGTGCGGGAAGAAGTTCTTGAACTCGTGATAAAGCTGCGCCGCCAGAGTCTTGTTGTGCGCCATGACCAGCGCCGGCCGGTTCAGCTGCTCAATGACCTTGGCCATGGTGTAGGTTTTGCCCGAGCCAGTCACGCCCAGCAGGACCTGGTGCTCTTCGCGGTCCGCCAGACCTTTGACCAGCGAGGCAATGGCGGTAGGCTGGTCGCCGCGCGGTTCGTAATTGCTGACAAGTCTGAGGTCCATAAAACAGCCTTTAGCGCTTAGCCATTAGCCTGCATCCGCCGCACAGAAGCGAATTTTGGGGTCTGGATATCTCTTGATTATACCGCCGATGGAAACACTCGCTCGCGCGACTGGAGCACCAGGAATCCGGCAAAAGAAGACAACGCGAGACGCTGCACTCGCGCTGGCAATAAGAAGAGTCAGGAAATAATTAGGGCTGCGGAAGTTTGAAGTCGACGGTAATTTCGGTCTGAACTTCGGTGGGCTGCCCGTTCAGTTCGTAGGGTTGGTACTTCCACTGCCGGACGGCTGCGGCTGCGGCCTTTGCCAGCAGCGGCTTTCCGCTCAGCACTTTGAGGTTCGAGGTGCTTCCGTCCTTGCCGATGTTGGCCTGTAGTTCCACCGACCCTTCGACGTGCTGCCGCAGCGCCGCAGGTGGATAGTCGGGGTCTACCTTCTCCCGCAGCAGGCCGGCAGCGGCCTCCGCATCCAGGTGCAAAGGCTGTTGGGCTGAGTCTGTGCCGGCTGAAGAGGAATTGGCGCTATCTGGGGACTTCCCGGAGGCTGCCGGAAGCTGGTTCCCACTTGCCGGCGAAGTCGAACTCGAAGTTGCAGAGGCGTCCGTCTGCGGATTACCCGGCTGGGCTTCGGAACCCGTACTCGTGGAACTTGGCAGAGCGCTGGCCGGCGGCTGCGCTGCCGGAACCGGCGCGGGAGTTGCAACGGGAGGGGGTGCCTGCTGCGGCGCGAAATATTTGTGTACCAGCGGAAGGCTCATCAGCCATGGCTGGAATTGCGGCCATCCATAATTGATAGCCCCAGCGGACGCGAGCACGAGCACCGCCGCGATCCAGAAGTTTTTTCGGTTGCCGGTCTCCGGAGGTGGTGCGGTCCCGAGGCCAAGCGTCTCGCCGAACAATGGTGCGTCATCTTCTGCTGACGTGGATTCGGCGAAAGCTTCCCGCCGGGAAACCGGCGACTCAGAGACGATTGGTTTCTCAGCCGGGGATGGAGGTTTCTGGTCCTCGGGAGTGGATTCGTCCGATATGGAATCTGGAGCCGACGGTGTCTCTATTTTCGCCGGAGCGGCGGCGCTGGCACTCCCGGCCAGCGTCTGGATCCCCATTGGTTCAACCGTGGGCTTGGGCAACGGTTGCCATGTGCTGGTCTGTGCTCCGCTGGCCGCGAATGACCCCTTCACCGGCATAGGCTCAGGCATCGATTCAAGCAGCGCTGCGTCCGCCGGCGCTAATTCGGGGAATTCTTCTTCCTGCAGTTCGAATGCGCCACTGGCTACGGGACTGGCCGAAAACTCGGCGTGAGCGGCCAAAGCTGGTGGTGGCGCAAGCCAGGCCGGAACCGGTGCCTCCGCAAACTTCGCAGCGGCGGCCGGGGTGGAGGCGGTTTTCGCTGCTTCTGCCTTGCGCAACAAGCCTTTGGCGGTGCGCAGGGTTCCCTTCGACTGCTCAACATGAATGGGCTTAGTCAGCACCAGGTTCGCGCCAATGCGAAATGCCTTGGCGATCCCCGCTTGGCCTTGCACCAGCGCCACCGCCAGGCAGGCGCTGTTCGAGCTCGAGTTGCGAGCGCTCTTGAACAGGAGAGCCGCATTCTGCTCGTTGTCGCAGTCCACGACTAGAGCGTCGTAGCGCTGATTTGTGATCTGTTTCACCGCGGCGAAAGGCTCTGCACAGACCTCAACGTCAAACTCCAGGTCATTCAGAATCTGGCTAACGGTGCGGGACGCTTTTTCGTCCCCAGAGAAGAGCAGTGCCTGATAAACCATACCAAGGTCATCGTAGGTAAGCCCATCACCTCCAGCAAGTTACCTACGTAATAACTTTGGAAAATGATTGCCCGGTTCGACTTGGGCGGGGCTTGCCATGACGCCCGTGCGTACAATTACGGCCATGCGCCTGCCACTTTGGCTCAAGATCGCGTGGACGGTTGGGGTGGCAGTGTGGGTCCCGCTTTATTGGAGGCAATATGGAGCGCAGAACTTTTTGTACTTCTGCGATCTGGGAAATTTCTTCGTGCTGGCAGCGCTGTGGATGGAGAGCCGGCTGATTTTTTCGTGGCAAGCCACGGGTTTGCTGCTCTTCCAGACTCTTTACACCGTCGACTTGGCCGGAGCCGTCCTGACCGGCCGTCATTTCATTGGCGGCAGCGAATACATGTTCGATCCACATCTCTCGCTGTTTATCCGGCTGCTCAGCCTGTTTCACGTGGTGATGCCGCCGCTGTTTCTGTGGGCCATTTGGCGGCTAGGCTACGACAAACGGGGATGGAAATATCAGTCGCTGCTGATGTGGATTGTTGTGCCGATCAATTATTTCTGGCGTCCGCAGTATGACGTGAACTGGGCGCGAGGATTGTTCCTGCGGGAGCAGCATTCAGTGCCCGGTTGGATTTATCTGATGACGTATTTGGTCGTCGTGCCGCTGGTGGTCTATTGGCCGACACATCTTGCCTTGCAATGGTGGGCGAAGCGGGGCCTATCTGGCGATTAGTTGCCAATGAATGTGACGGGAGCGCGCGCGCTCCACAACTAATTCGATGAACCAACCACCGCTAGCGCTTGCTGCGTAGCTTCCAGTAAAGCGTCCGCCCCAACGGGCTTTCCGGTGGCGTGCTCCATCCATAAATCCGGCGTGACGCGGCCCATCGTCGCCATGCGTTCAAACTCCGGACCGATCGCTCCAGACTTTTTCATCTGCTCTTCAATTTGAAATGCGATCAAGTGGCCGATGGGATAATCGGGCAGGTAGAGGAACGAATCGATCATGTGCGAATAAACGCCGAGCAGAACAACGTCGTTCTTGTGGAAGACGGGCGCGTAATAACGATTCCAGATCTCTTTGGCGATCTGAACCGTGGCTTCGTTGAGTTCGTGCGGGGTGGCTTGTGGATGGTCGTACATCCAGTGCCAGACCGCCATATCCACCAGCGCGACTCCGGAAATTTCGTAAGTGCCCCAGAAATCGTTGAGAGTCTTCTCGGCTTCGCTGCGCGCATCTGGCGCAGGCAGGCCGAGGAGTTCAAGGTCGTGTCCCTGGAAAACAAAGGCCAACGCTTCGGTGAACGCCGTGTTGGGCACACCTTGCAGCAAAGTATGGTCAACGTCGTTTAACGAAAAAGTTTGCTCGACGGTGTGACCCATCTCGTGCACGGCGACGTTGAATCCTTTGTAGTCCATGCCGTTCTTGCCGATGCGAGTGCGCAAGTGCGCTTTTTCGGCGCGCATTCCCGCTCCCATGGCATGACCAGCGCCGCGGGATGGATCTACGGCAATGTGATTGGCGAGATATTGCGCACGCTCTGGCGAGAACCCTAGTTTTGCCAGAAGGTTCGGAATGTCTTTCTGATAAGCCTCCGCGGTGGGATATTTCGCCGAAACCATGGCATCAAGCTGGGCTTCGGTGTACTGGCTGCCGGGACGGAAGCCGTTGTACCAGATGTCGAAAGGCTCAAGCGGGCGTCCCAGGCGAGATTGGATAAGTTTCGCCGTCTGCGCTACCAGAGGTGACGTTAGCACTTGCTCCAGCATGGCTTTGAGACGGGCTTCTGGAATCTCGCGGTCTTCGTCGAAGCGGCGGGCGATCAGGGTTGGCTCAGTCGGAGAGTACGGATCGGCTTTCTTCGACGCCAGGAATGTTTTCTGCAGCATGGCGTAGCGCGTGTCAGGCTCGCGTGCGTTGCTGGCCTTAGCTTCGGAGGAAGTATCTGAATCCTTAGCTGCGGCGGGAGCAACTTCGTTGCTGTAAGGATTCCAATCCACGCCAGGATTGTTGATCACCGACTGCGGGATCGTCTGCGTGATGATGCGCTCCATCACTTGCTGAATCATGCGCTGCTTGGCCAGGCCGTTTTCTTTATCCTGGTCGGGATAGTCGGCCTTGATTTCGTCGCGCAGGTTCCAATGGCTGAGCAGGCGCATCTTGGGCGGAAACAGGCGCTGGCCTTGCGGATCGAGCAGGTGATACATCCAGATGTTGTACTCCGCAATGTACTGTCCAGCTTCGGCATCGGCCTGGGAAATGGCGAGGCTCACTTCCGCCGGAATGCGTGTGGAGAATCGCTGCGCCAGTCGAACTTCGGCCCACTGGCGGCGGCTCCAGTTCGGGCCGTTTTTCAAGCGCTCGTCGAGGGTGGTGAGAGGGAAATTCAGCAAGACCGTGAACGCCAGCTTGTTCTGAAAGAAATCATCGAGAATGTGCGCGGAAGGATCGTACCCTCCAATGACTTCATCGAAAGGCAACACGGGGCCAAGATCGAGATCGAGCTGCTGGCGAAACTCGCGGTTGATTTCGTGCATATGCCCGTCGAGTTGCTCAAAAAGACTCTCGAAGCGATTGAACATCGTATCCAGAGTGGCTTGATCGCCGGCAAAGTTGGTACGGACGAAGTCCTCGAATTCCGCGGCCCCGCCATCTTCCGCGCGCCAGAACTCGGCTACCTGATGCACCCCCTGCTGCAGACGGGCGTGCTGTGAGTCGCCGTACTTGGCCACAAGCTCATTTTCCAGTTTGTTGCTGGAGACTTGGATCCAGGGCAGGTTTGCGGTGGCAACTTGGTTTTCAAGCACAGGTGGATTCATCGTGACCTTCTCCTGAGAAGAGGCGCCGCCCGGCAATGCCAGGCAGAGCGCGACCAAACAAAGAACTTCAGGTAGTTGCATGGGTGTCCTCGTAGCGACCTGTTACAGGCCCTGTCAGCGCGGCTTGGGCCGGTAAATATCGGTGCTGGTGCCGAAGAAGACTTCCGCCGCTTCCATGACCGTCTCGGATAGCGTGGGGTGGGGGTGAATGGTGAGAGCGATGTCTTTGGCCAGCGCGCCCATTTCAATGGCAAGCACACCCTCTGCGATCATCTCTCCCGCACTCACGCCCACAATCCCTACTCCAAGCACGCGTTCGGTCTCCGGATCGATCACCAGTTTGGTCATGCCTTCGGGACGATCAAGGGTGATTGCACGGCCGGACGCAGCCCAGGGAAACCTGGCGATTTTGACATTACGGTTTTCTTTTTGCGCCTGAATTTCCGTCAGCCCACACCACGCGATTTCAGGATCGGTGAAAACCACGGCGGGTATGGCGTTCGGTTCGAAAGCCACTTTGTGCCCGGCGATGGCTTCGACCGCGGTGCGGCCCTCATGCGAAGCTTTGTGCGCCAGCATGGGTTCACCGACCACATCGCCAATGGCATAAATTGCGGGGTCGTCGGTCTGGAGTTGCTTGTTGACCTGAATGAATCCGCGGGGGCCGACTTGAACTCGCGTTTTGTCCAGCCCCGCAATCTCGGAGTTCGGCTTGCGTCCAACCGATACTAAAACCTTATCGAAAACCTTCTCGCTCTCTTTGACCTCCGGACCCTTAAAGCTTACGCGGATTCCGTTCGATTCTTCTTTTACGGATTCAACCGTAGTGTTGAGCAGGATGGAGTCGAAAATCTTTTCCATGCGCTTGTGCAACGGCAGCACCAGGTCGCGGTCGGCCCCTGGCAAAAGACCGGGCAGCATTTCCACCACGGAAACTTTCGAGCCGAGCGCGGCATACACGGTGCCAAGTTCCAGGCCGATATAGCCGCCGCCGACCACAAGCAGCGTGCCGGGCACATCCTGAAGCTCCAGCGCGCCCGTGGAATTCATCATGCGCGGGCTGTCGAGCTTGAGGTGAGGAATGACCGCCGGACGCGAACCGGTCGCCAGAATGATGCGGTCGAAGCTCAGCGAACTGGTTTCGCCGGCGGCTTTCGTCACTCGCAGGGTGGTGGAGTTTTCAAACGCTGCCGTGCCCTGAATGAACTCGACTTTACGTTGCTTTGCCAGCAGCCCCAGTCCACCGGTGAGTTTCTTGACCACGCCTTCTTTGAACGAGCGCAGGCGGGCAACATCGATCTTTGGCTCGGCGAATTCAATCCCCCAATTCTTGGCGTGGCGCGATTCGCTGATCACCTGCGCCACGTGCAATAAAGCTTTGGAAGGAATGCAGCCGCGGTAAAGGCAGACGCCTCCGGATTCGCCTCGGGATCAATCAGCGTGACCTTCATGCCGAGATCGGCAGCCAGAAATGCGGCTGCGTACCCGCCGGGTCCGCCCCCGACCACCGCGATATGCAAGTTGGAAGTTTCAGTCATGAATTTTTCAAATCTGTCATGTTCAGCGCAGTCGAAACATCCCTATCCGAGGGCGCTGCCGGGAATAGGGATTCCTCCGCCATCGCTGCGCTCAGGGTCGGAACGACAAAGCTTATCCCTGCACCGACAATAAAAACGGCTGCTCGAAGGCTTCCGCAATCCAGCGCAGGAAGCGCGCCGCATCCGCGCCATCAATCAGGCGATGGTCGTAGGAAAGCGAAAGCGGCAACACCCGCCGCGGCTCAAACTTGCCTTCCATCCAGACCGGAACCATGCTGGAACGCGACAAGCCAAGAATTGCGACCTCGGGATAATTCACAATCGGCGAAAAGCCCGTGCCACCGATGCCGCCGAGGTTCGTAATGGTGAACGTGCCTCCCTGCATGTCGTCCGGCGTAAGTTTCTTGTCGCGGGCTTTCTGCGAAAAGCGAGTCAGTTCGGCCGCCAGTTCCACGATATTTTTCTTGTCCACATCGCGAATCACCGGCACCAGCAAGCCGCGGTCGGTGTCTACCGCAACCCCAATGTTGATGTACTGCTTGTAGATGATTTCGTCTTTCGCCATGTCAATGCTGGCGTTGAACTGCGGGAAAATTTTTAGCGCGGAGGCGCAAACTTTCAAAGCGATGGCGGTCACCGTCATCTTGCCGCCGGCTTCCGCGGCTTTGGGAGCGAAGCGCGCCCGCAACTGCTCCAGTTCGGTAGTGTCGGCCTGATCGTGTTGCGTAACATGCGGGACCGTGGTCCACGCCTCCCAGAGATGCTCCGCGGTCTTGCGGCGCACCCCGCGCATGGAGACGCGCTCGATTTTTCCCCACTTGGAGAAATCCGGAAGCTCGGCGGCCGCGAATCGCGGGCCAGCCGGGGCTTGCGCTGCCGTGGCTGCGTTGGCGATGAGCGCCTTGGCGTGCGCCTTGACATCATCTTTGCTGATGCGGCCGCCCGGGCCTGATCCCTTGACGTCGTGAATATGCACGCCTAACTCGCGGGCCAGGCGGCGAACATGAGGCGCGGCGGGCACCGGCCCTCGCGGGTCCACGCCTGCCACCTTGCCGAGTTGTAAGGGCATGGCGAAGGCGGATGGCTGCGGCAAAGGCTGATCCGGCGGCAGAGCCTCTTCTTCGGTTTTGCCTTCGGCGCGAATGGCAGCTTGAAAAGCTAACCGCGCGCCGTGTTGTCCGGAACTGTGTTCCACCGGCGCGTAGGTCGAGGATTGCGGCTCGCTCGCTCCGCCTTCCAGGGTAAAAATCACCTGGCCAACTTTGACCTTCTCGCCTTCCTTGACGCGAATGTCCTTCACCACGCCGTTCACTGAAGACGGAACTTCCACAACGGCTTTGTCAGTCTCCAGTTCCATCACCGGCTGGCCTTCGGAAACTTTGGAGCCCGGAGAAATCATCAGCCGCACCAGGTCGCCCTGCGTGATGTTCTCGCCCAGTTCGGGTAATTGAAATTCGCTGGGTGCCGCCGGCCCATCGCTCACCCGCCGTCCTGCCGACCGGGCCGGAACGGGTCCTGCCTTAGGGGACTCCGCGACGGCAGCCGGTACAGTTCTCTGCGATTCCGCCGATTGGGAAGCCGCCGCCGCTTCTGCCTTTGGCGGATTAGAAGCCGATGCGTCTGAGGACTTAGCACCCGCTCCATTCTCAACCGTGAAAATTACCTGACCGACTTTGATTTTCTGGCCTTCTTTAACGCGGATCTCCTGCACCGTTCCGCTCACCGAAGACGGGACCTCCACCACGGCTTTCTCGGTTTCCAGTTCCAGGACCGGCTGGCCTTCGCTGACGCTGGCGCCCGGTGCAATCATCAGGCGGACCAGGTCGCCCTGTTCGATGTTCTCGCCCAGTTCGGGTAGCTTAAATTCAGTCACGCAGAGTTCTCTCCCTAAATTTGCTTCTAGCGACTAGCTTCTGGCCAAAGACCCGAGCACAAGCTAGCAGCTAGGAGCCAACAGCAGCACTTAACTAATCGCCGGATTCGCCTTCTCCGGGTTGATGCCCAAGTCCTGGATGGCCTGCTGGACCACTTCCAGCTTGACCAGTTTCTCCCCAGCCAATGCATTCAACGTGGCCAGCACAATGTGTTTTGCGTCCACCTCGAAGAAATCTCGCAGGGAAGCGCGATTCTCGCTGCGGCCAAAACCATCGGTTCCCAGCGAGACCAGCCGGCGCGGGACCCATTGGGCGATCGACTCAGGCAGCACCTTCATGTAATCCGAGGCCGCCACGAATACGCCAGGCGCTTCTTTCAGTTGTTGTGTAACAAACGGAACCCGCGGCTCGTCGCCGGGATGCAGCATGTTCCAGCGCCCGCAATCGTTACCGTCGCGGTACAACGCCTTATAACTGGTGACGCTCCACACGTCGGCCGCCACTCCGTATTTTTCTTCCAGAATCTGTTGCGCTTTCAGCACTTCAAACATGATGGAGCCGCTGCCAAAGAGTTGGGCCCGCAGCTTGGCATCTTTCTTTTCTGACGCTTTAAAGCGATACAGACCCTTGAGAATGCCTTCGCGAACCTCTTGGCCTTCCGGCATGGCGGGCATGGGCAGAGGCTCATTGCCCACCGTCAGGTAATAGAAGATGGATTCCTGGTCCACGTACATACGCTTGATGCCATCCTGAATGATGATGGCGATTTCGTACGCGAACGCCGGATCATAGGCCAGCAGGTTGGGTACCGACAATGCCAGCACGTGGCTGTGACCATCCTGATGCTGCAAGCCCTCGCCCGCCAGGGTGGTGCGCCCGGCGGTCCCGCCCAGCAGGAAGCCGCGTACCCGCTGATCGGCTGCGGCCCAGATCAAGTCGCCGATCCGCTGGAAGCCAAACATGGAGTAGTAAATAAAAAACGGGATGGTATTGATCCCGTGGTTGGAATACGCGGTTCCGGCGGCGATAAACGAACTCATCGCTCCCGCTTCGGTGATGCCTTCTTCCAGAATCTGCCCGTTCTTGGCTTCCTTGTAATACAGAAGGGTGGCCATATCCACCGGCTCGTACAGCTGGCCGACGTTCGAGTAGATGCCTACCTGGCGGAATAGCGCTTCCATTCCGAAGGTGCGGGCCTCGTCGGGAATGATGGGCACAACCAGCTTTCCAATCTCTGGATCGCGCAACAGCTTCGAGAGCAGGCGCACGAATACCATGGTCGTGGAAACTTCGCGGCCATCGGTGCCTTTGTAGAACTCCTCGAAGTGAGACTCAGAAACCGGCGCGATGGAAGTCGCCCGGACTTTGCGCTCCGGCATATAGCCGCCCAGCTGCTTGCGGCGCTCCTGCATATAGCGGAGTTCCGGACTGTCATCCGGCGGACGATAGAAAGGCGCGTCATGGAGTTGTTCGTCAGGAATGGGAATTCCGAAACGCGAGCGGAAGATGCGCAACTCTTCTTCGTTCAGCTTCTTCTGCTGGTGGGTGATGTTCTTGCCTTCGCCCGCTTCTCCCAGCCCGTAACCTTTGATGGTTTTGGCCAGAATCACGGTGGGCGATCCGCGATGTTCCACCGCGGCCTTGTAGGCCGCGTGGACCTTAAGCGGATCGTGCCCGCCCAGGCGGATGCGGGAAAGCTGTTCGTCGGAGAAGTGCTCCACCATCTTGAGCAGGCGGGGATCGGTGCCGAAGAAATTCTGCCGGAAATAGGCTCCGCTCTCCACAAAATATTTCTGGAACTGTCCGTCGGTTACCTCGCCCATTCGCCTCACCAGCAGGCCGTCGCGATCGTTTTCGATCACGCTGTCCCAATCGCTGCCCCAGATGACCTTGATCACGTTCCATCCCGCGCCCCGGAAGATGGCTTCCAGTTCCTGGATGATCTTGCCATTGCCGCGCACCGGGCCGTCCAGCCGCTGCAAGTTGCAGTTGATGACGAAAATCAGGTTGTCGAGCTTCTCGCGCGAGGCCAAAGTGATGGAGCCCAGCGACTCCGGTTCATCCATCTCGCCATCGCCCATGAACGCCCAGACATTCCCGCTGGCGGATTTCTTCAGCCCGCGATCTTCGAGATAACGAATGAAGCGCGCATGGTAGATCGCCTGAATCGGACCGAGCCCCATGGAGACGGTGGGGAATTCCCAGAAATCCGGCATCAGCCAGGGGTGGGGGTAGGAACTCAGCCCGCCCCCGGGTCTCAGTTCCCGGCGGAAGTTCTGCAACTTCTCTTTGGGAATGCGTCCTTCGAGGTATGCGCGGGCATACATTCCCGGCGCGGCATGGCCCTGGAAGTAGACCACGTCACGGTCGCCGTCCCCGGTGCGAGCGCGTAGAAAATGATTGAAGGCCACTTCATACAAAGTGGCGGCGGAGGCAAAAGTCGAAATATGGCCGCCGATGCCCTCCTGCATTTTGTTGGCCCGGACGACCATGGCCATGGCATTCCAGCGGACCAGGCTCTTGATGCGGCGCTCCATGGCCTGGCTGCCGGGGAACGACGGCTGCTGCCGGGTAGGAATGGTATTCACATACGGCGTGGTTGCCGTGAAGGGCAGATTGACCCCGGCGGCGCGCCGGGCATGCAGGGATAACTGCTGCAACAACCGGCCGGCCCGCTCCGGGCCACCGGCGGATAGCACATAGTCGAGGGAATCGATCCACTCCCGGGTCTCCAGCACTTCAGAGCCGTTGGAAGGGGACGAGGTCTCAGCGGTTAAAATCTCTGCCACGTCTGCTCTCTCCACATTGAAGGAAACATTCCATGATAGACAATAATGCGGAATTTTGCTGGAGAGACTCCTCCGGTCACTTTCACTCCTCAGCTGCGGCGTCCCGCCTCCCCGAATGGACCTTGAATTGTGACGGAGAATTGTGACGGATTGACCCCTCGCTCAAATCCGAATCGGGAAAAAGAGCGGCATCATCCAAGACGTTGAGTGCATCCATAAACTTGCACGCAGGCAAGAATCCACCAACCGTATCCGGCCCAACTTGAGAGTTAGCACCCAGAATTCACAACGATTATCTAAAGACAGGAGAACCTTCATGCCAAAGAAAGAAGCCGCTGGCCGAAATGGCGGAGCCGTTAGCGCCCAGCCTCGTTTTCACCAAAAAGCCCGGGAAATCCAGGAATACGGCACCGTCACCCATGCCTTGCCGCTGGAACTGGAAGAGCCCGTCCGCCTGGAGATGACGGAAAAACTGAACCAACTGTTGGCCGATACCATGACTCTCCGGGACCTCTACAAGAAATCGCATTGGCAGGTTGCCGGACCCACGTTCTACCAGCTCCATTTGCTCTTCGACAAGCACTATGGCGAGCAAGCGGAACTGGTAGATACCATTGCGGAGCGCATCCAGCTTCTGGGTGGCGTGAGTCTGGCCATGGCTCACGATATTGCGGAGACCACCCAGATCGAGCGTCCGCCGCGAGGCCGGGAAGAAGTCCCGGTGCAAATCTCCCGCCTGTTGGACGCCCACAAAATCATTATTGGGCAATGCCGGGAGTTAGCCGAGCGTGCCTCCAAACTCGGCGACGAGGGCACCAACGACCTTGCGGTCAGCGATGTCTTGCGTACCAACGAACTGCAAGCATGGTTTGCCAGCGAGCACTTGGTGAATATGCCGCTGGTGGAAGCGCAAGGCTAGCAAGTAGCTTAAACTGGCGGGTTTGCGAATACCGGAGGGCATGCGGCAGGAGGCAGACGGGGCGGCCGGGCGCCTTCCGGGGCGGTGCTATTTGACTTGCGAAGGCAAGCCTTCGGCGCTACCATCTTGGCAAGGCAAGTCCCAAGGCTTCAGTGGTATTTCTGAGCTGCCAGGTTCGCCGTACAGATTCGTTTTTGAGCGAGGGAAGCGCTTTCAGCACGATACCCGGGTTGGTGCGTTCCCCAAGTTTATTCTTGTTTTGTTACGAATCCCGAACGGCGCGGTAACGGAGATCCACTCGCCTGGATTCCGGAGGAGGCATGTTCACACGTGCCTCGGCCGGCGAAGGGATCGTAATGCTTCTGGGCGGACAGAATTTCCGCGCTTTGCGTGAACAACTCGGCATGACCATGCGGGATGTTGAGAACGCCAGCATGCGCATTGCGGTGAAGCATGGCAATGACGAGTTTGCCCTGCCTCCGAGCCGTCTTTCCGACATCGAAACCAAGGGAGCCGTTCCCAGCATCTATCGTTTGTATTCGCTGTCCATCATCTATCGCAGAAGTATCGGCGAGCTGTTTTCGTGGTACGGGATCGAACTCAACACGGTCGTCGACGACCTGGATCTGGCTGCGCCTGCCCGCTCCCACTTGTCGGAGACCCTGGCCACGGTATCCTCGGTTCAAGTGCCGGTGCGGATGGACCCCAGTTTCGATCCCCGTTACACCTCGAACATCGGGCGTCTGGTCGAACAGTGGGGGGTGGTTCCTCTCGCTTATCTGGCGCAGTTCGCCAACTGCCAGTTCACTTACGGTTATGTGGGCAGCGAGGATTTAACCATGTACCCGCTTCTTCCCCCGGGATCATTCGTGCAAGTGGATGAGTCGAAGGACGCGGTTTCTCCGGGCGGCTGGCGGTCGGAGTACGAGCGTCCCATCTATTTCGTCGAAACCCGCAATGGCCACGTCTGTTCGTGGTGCACCCTGGTGGGAGACGAAATCATCTTGCAGTCTCATCCCTTGTCGCCGGTTCCCGCCCGTGTGCTGAAATACCCGCAGGAAGCGGACGTGGTGGGCCAAGTGGTGGGCGTGGCTATGAGACTCGGTGATTGGCACCCAGTCGATTCCGCAGCAAGCTCGAAAGAGCGTCGAGCACTGAACTAAGATGTTCCTCTGATCCTGCCCCTGGGTTTGGCGGCAACAGGCACGGTTCGCGCTTCAATCTCGCTAAATACTGCGTGGGTGTTATTTGCTCCAGTTGGCTGGATTGTTCAACGTCCTCCAGCAGCAACTGAATGGATGTAGCCAGCACGGTTGAGATCAACGCGCGGTGTTCCTGCTCGATCGCCTTCTTGGCTGCCAGTTCGCCATACACCCGGGCCAAACCCCAGTGGTCGTAGGTTCCCCGCGTACTGCGCAAGCCCGCCAGATATTCCAACTTCCGCAAACTGCCGGAAATCGCGTCCAGCGTGGTGAGTCGCAGGTCTTCTAAAGCAGAGTGCAAAGTCATAACTATAGCGCGCTCAGCGGGTTACGAGCATTACCTAGGTGACCTAGTAACCTCCGCCTAATCCAGACATTATCACGGTCTAATCTCCGTTGGAAAGGACTTTCGCACCATGAAAAAAGTTATCGTTTGGGTGTTCGTATTGTTCACTTTGGTAAGCGTTGGCGTACCGGCTGCCAAGGCAGATTGGCCGACGTGTAAGCCTGGATCCTGCTGCTAGCTCTCGACTTCGTCTAGATTGTAGGCTGCCAGAAGAAGGGGTATATTCTTTGGTGGTGGCCTATGTCCCTCTCCGGGTACATTTTCCAATACCTGCTGATAGCTCCGCGAGTTTTGCTATTAGCGGTGCTGGCCATCCTCATTCGCCGCCGGCTCTACCGTGAGTTCCCCTTTTTTTTCGCGTACGTAGTGCAAGAGATCGTTCAGTCTATCGTCATGATTGCCTTGTATGAGTCTCCCGCGATTACGGGCGATCAATATACGGTTGCCTACTCAATCGCTTTTGGAGTCAGAACGGCTTTCAGTTTCGGAATCATGTATGAGATTTTTACCCACATGTTCCGCAGCTACGCGGCGGTGGAGCGGTGGGGAAGCGCGATATTTCGCTGGGCGGCCATCCTGCTTCTGTTGTTTGGTTTCGGCTTAGCTCTCTATACGGGAAGCTATGGCCCACGCTTAGTATTTGTGGTCCAGTTACTAAACCGCACCGCGAGCATCCTGCAGTGTGGACTTTTGTGCGGACTGTTTGTCTTTTCCTCCCATCTGGGATTGTCGTGGAGAAGTCCCCTTTTTGGCATTGCATTCGGGATAGGGATTCTTGCGAGTGCGGACTTAATCGCTTCCGCAATTCGCTCCCAAACCGGTTTAGCCTTTCAAACCCCACTTAACTACTTCACCCTGGCGATCTATCACGGCTGCGTCATTCTCTGGGTTTTTTATCTCTTCGCGCCCGAGCGACGCTACGCGCCCGCGGCGCTGCCCCAGCATGATCTGGAAACCTGGAATCTGGAACTGGAGCGGCTGCTCAAACAATGATGATCGCCATCATTCTCGTGGTTGCGGCGGCGCTCTCCCTGGTGTTCATGCTATGGGTAGCCAAGGGCCGGAGTTCAGCCATCAGCCGGGTGGAAGACTTGCCGCGGCGCATTCGCCCGGTCGATATTCAAGCTTTCCGCGTTTTGGTGGACCCCTCCGAAACGCAATTCCTCTGGTCTCGGCTTCCCCGCGCGGAGTTCAGGAAGATCCAGCGCCAGCGCTTGCGCGCGGCCGTGCAATATATATCCTGCGCGGCGCAGAATGCCGCCGTCCTGATACGCATTGGGGAAGCGGCGCGGCACAGTTCCGATCCCTCCGTCGCCGCAGCGGGCGAAAAACTGGTAAGTGCCGCTATCCGCCTGCGGATTTTTTCTTTCCAGGCCATGCTCAAGCTGCATCTGGAAATGATCCTGCCCGGGGCCCGCGTTTCAGCCGGCGATCTTGCCGAAAGCTATGAACGGATGACCAGCTTGGTCTTCTTGCTGGGACGTTTGCAGCGTCCCGCAGCCGGCACTTCCGTGGCGGCCCTTTAATCCCCATCTCAATTGTTTTGGATTTTCTTTGCTACACGCCCGCTCCCTCTTTGGCATCAAAGACTTAGCGGCGGGCATTTTCGTTAAGGTTGCCTTCATATAGTTTGACGTACTTTGATGGTAGGTGCAGGAGCCAAGCATGGAGCAGATCGCCGGGCAGCGCAGGGCCATTCCGCGATGGTTGATTTTTGCCAGCGCAGGTTTGGTGGTCGTTCTCATCGCAGGTGGCGTCGCCGCCATCTTCGCGCGCCCCTGGCTTCATGCGCGCGCTCTGGATATGCTGCGCAGCCGCTTTGAAGGGCAAGTTGAAATTGGCGACTTCCACATAACTTTCCTTCCCCTTCCCCGCGTGACCGGCTCAAAAATCGTGATTCGCCATCACGGGCGCACCGATGTGCCGCCTCTGATCGAGATCAGCGAGTTTTCAGCCACCGCCAGTCTCGGTGGCCTCTTCGAACGCCCCGTGCACCTTCACTCGGTTCATCTTAGGGGCTTGACCATTAATTTCCCGCCGAAAGAACAACGTGCAGAGACGAAAGATCCGAAGACCAAGGATGTGCCGGTTTTAATCGACGAGTTGGTTTCGGACAATGCCGAACTCGATATGCTGCCGGGAAACCCTGACAAGCCGATCCACCAGTTTTTGATTCATCAGTTGGTGATGCACCATATTGGCCGCGGCCGTCCGGCGCCCTTCGAGGCATATCTCAAGAACGCCGCGCCTCCGGGGGAAATTCACGTCAAGGGCGACTTTGGCCCGTGGCAGCCAGCCGATCCGCGCACCACGCCGGTTTCGGCCAATTACACATTCAGCAACGCCGACCTTTCGGTGTTCAAAGGGATCTCCGGCATTCTTTCCTCAAGCGGGAGCTTCGGTGGTCCGCTGGAAAATCTTCAGGTGGAAGGACAAACCACCACGCCGGATTTCGCCGTCACCAGCGGCGGACACCCCATGATGCTGACGACGGAATTCAGCGCCACCGTGGACGGCGCCAATGGAGATACGCTGCTGCATCCGGTGGTCGCGCGCCTGGGCGGCTCTACTCTGGTTTGCAACGGCGGCGTGGTGCAATCGCCGAACGGAAAGGGAAAGGAAGTGGTGCTCGAGGTGACCGCTACGAATGCCAGAATCCAGGACATGCTGCTGCTAGCCGTTCCCACCGCGAAATCCCCGATGACCGGAGTGGTGAATCTCAAGACGAAATTTGACCTGCCGGCTGCGAGCGAGGGAGGAGGCGAGGTGGTTGACCGTTTAAAGCTGGAAGGCCAGTTTGGAATCGCGGAAGTGCAATTTACCGATCCAGGCGTGCGTGGGAAAGTAGAGAACCTGAGTGACCGGGCGCAAGGCCGCCCCAATGATCAGCATGAGGACGATCCTTTATCGCAACTGAAGGGGTACTTCACCCTGGGGCGCGGCACCATCACCCTTAGAAAGCTGGGCTTTAGCGTGGCGGGCGCGAGTGTGCACCTGGACGGAACCTACGGCCTGCGCGGCGGGGACCTCGATTTCCACGGAAAGGCGCAGCTTCAAGCCAAACCATCGCAAATGGTGACGGGATTCAAATCGACTTTGCTAAAACCCTTCGATCCGTTCTTCCGCAAGAATGGGGTGACCGAGATTCCCATCAAAGTCACGGGCAAACGGGAGCATCCCGCTTTCGGTTTGGATTTCCATCATAAGAACAAGAGCCCGTTGTGACCGATGGAGTGTTTCTCTGGCGGCAAGAAGCCTTTAACCGCAAAGACCGCAGAGAATTTCAGACGAGCCCACGGAGGTAACAGAAATCTTGGTCACTCCGCATGGTCAGTCCACATGCTCGCCTTCTTCCACGAAGCCATGTTCGGGCGGCGGCAGCCTGTCTCCGGGGCGCGCCCAGAACACGTAAAGCGTGGGCCACAAGATAACGCTCACGAACAGTTCCACAATCAGACCGCCCACGATTACGATGGCAAATGGCCGCTGTGAGTCAGAGCCGATGTCGTGCGACATGGCCGCGGGCAGCAAGCCCAGCGTGGCCACCAGCATGGTCATCATGATGGGGCGCAAGCGCAGTCCGGCGCCTTCGCGGGCCGCTTCGCGCACTGGAAGCCCGCGCACCCGCAGCTGATTGATGTACTCAACCATGATCACGCCGATTTCAACTGAAACGCCAATCAACGCCAGAAAGCCCAGGCCGGAAGAAACGCTGAAGTGGGTTCCGGTCAAAAGCAGGCTGAAGAACCCGCCCAGCGGCGAAAGGGCAACCACCGCCAGAATCAGCGCCACCCATTTCCACGAACCAAAGGCCGAGTAAAGAATGAAGGCCATCAGAAGCACGGTAATGGGCACGATGAAAGCCAGGCGGCGATTGGCGCGCTGCTGGCTCTCGTATTCGCCGGTCCAGTCGAGGTGGTAGCCTTCCGGCAATTGAACCTTCCGCCGCACTCCGTCAATGGCATCGCGCACGGTGCTTCCCAGATCGCGGCCACGCACGCTGTATTTGATGGCGATGTAGCGGGAGTTGCCTTCGCGATAAATGGTGGATGCGCCGTCGTCCAACGTGATATGGCAAAGCTGGCCCAGGGACACGCGTTCGCCCGACGGAGCCAGAATGCGGATGTTCGCAATATCTTCCACCGTCTTGCGGAAACGTTCCTGGTAGCGCACGGTCAGGTCGTAACGCTGCTCCCCAATCAGAATCTGGCTCACCGCCTTGCCGCCGACCGCGGTTTCAACCGCGTCCTGAATATCGCTTACATTGATGCCGAAGCGGTCGGCCGCCGCGCGATCCACCTCCAGATTTACGTTGGGCTGGCCACGCACCTGAAATGTGCCGAGGTCAGCAACTCCAGGAATCTGGCTCATCACGTTCTGCATTTCTTCGGCTTTTTGCTCCAGAGTTTTGAGGTCGCGGCCAAAAAGCTTGACGGCCAACTCGCCTTTTACTCCGCTGACCGCTTCTTCCACGTTGTCGGAAATGGGCTGGGAAAAATTCCAGTCCACGCCGGGGAATTGGCCGAGCGCTTTGTCCATGGCGGCAATCAGGTCGTCTTTGGCAGGGAACTGCTTTCGCCACTTGGAGCGCGGCAACAGGTCAACAAAGAATTCAGTATTGTAAAAGCCGCTGGCATCGCTGCCGTCATCGGGCCGGCCAACCTGGCTTACCACCTGCTTGACTTCAGGGAAATTGGCTAAAACCAGCCGCGCCTGATTGGCTAGACTAAAGCCGGCAGTGGGACCGGTGCTGGGAGCGAGGGTGCCGCGCACCCAGATGGCGCCTTCATCCAGGTGCGGCAGAAATTCGGAACCGATGATGCCGCTGAAGGCCAAAAAAATCATTAAGGCCAATCCCAGCAACCCCGCGCCCAGGGTCAGCTTCATGTGGTCGAAACACCAGTCAAGGGTGCTGGCATAAGCGCGATTCAATTTGTCCAGAACGGGGTTTCTCCATTCCTTGATTTTTCCCTTGAATAGCATGCTGCATAGCACGGGCGCGATGAGCAGCGCGAAAATGAGCGCACCGAGCAAAGCGAATGCAACCGTCCAGGCCATGGGGCGAAACAAGCGGCCTTCCACCCGTTGCAGGGTGAAGATGGGAAGGTAAGCCACGATGATGATGACGCGGGCGAAGAACACGGGCCGCTGCACTTCATGGGCCGCAACCGCAATGGTCTCCATGAACGACCGCTTGGTGTCGCCGAATGCGGTGTGGCGGAGAATGTTCTCCACCATCACCACCGAGCCATCCACCACCATGCCGAAGTCGAGCGCGCCCAGGGAAAGCAAATTAGCCGGGATATGCTGCAGGTCCAGCAATATGGCGGCGAACAGAAGAGAGAAGGGAATGGTAACGGTGACGATCAGAGCGCTGCGCACATTGCCTAGAAACAGAAAAAGAATCAGGGTGACCAGGAGTACGCCATCGGTTAAGTTACGCAGCACCGTGCGAGTGGTGTAATGGACCAGATCGCTGCGGTCGAGATGCGAGACAAATCTCACGCCCGGCGGAAGCAAGCCACCGTTAAGCTGGGCTATTTTCTGGTGGAGCGCGTCCAGCGTAGCATCGGCTTCGGCGCCTTTGCGCAGCAGCACAATGCCTTCGACCACATCATCGTCATTGATGACGGTGCCGTCTTCGCGGCGGATGGTTTTTCCCAGTTGGCCGAGGCGCACTTTCGGCGCCTGCGTGACATTCCCCAGATCCCGCACACGCACTGGCGTGCCGTTTTGCGCTTTGACCACAGTGGCGGCGATATCGCTGGTGGTTTGCATCAAGCCCACGGCGCGCACATTGAGCGCCTGCTGGCCCCGCTCAATGAAGCCGCCGCCCGCGTTGGTGTTGTTCGCAGCCACCGACTGCTCAACTTGAGAGAGGGAAAGGCCGTAGGAAACCAGCTTGTCAGGATCGACCTGCACCTGATATTCGCGGGTCGGCCCGCCAAATGGGTTGACATCCACCACGTTAGGCACGGATTTCAACTGGTTGACCACGAACCAGTCATTCAGCGCCTTTAGCTCCATCACGTCGTATTTCGGGTTGGTGCTTTGCAGCGTGTAAAACATGATCTGCCCGGTGGGACTGTAGTCGGGGCCAAGCCCGGGGTTCACGCCGCTGGGCAAGGTTACGTCCTGCAACCGCTGGATGACTTCCGCCCGCGCATTAAATGTGGTGACGTCGTCGTCGTAAATAATGGTGATGACGGAAAGCCCAGCCAGAGAAACGGAGCGCAGATGGGTGAGATGGGCCACGCCGTTGAGTTCCACTTCCAGGGGAACGGTGATCTGTTGCTCAACTTCTTCGGCGGCATGGCCGGGCCACTGGGTGATGATCTGGGTGTAGGTATCGGCGACGTCGGGGTAGGCCTCGATGGGTAGATTATGGAAAGAGATGATGCCCCAGACGAAAAGCACCAGCGCCCCGCCTAGAATGAGCAGGCGGTTACGGAGCGCGAAGTCAATCAGCCCTCGAATCATTCTTTTTGCCCCGCCATCGCACTGGAAAACTGGAGCGCGTCGGCGACGACTTCATCCCCCGGATTCAAGCCATCCTGCAAGGTTTGGAAGCCATCGGCGGTCAGGCCTGCGGCGTGCACCTCAATCTTCCGAAAGCGGTTCGGCCCCTCTTTGCGGAACACCCAATCCTTATCCTGAAGCCGCATCACGGTGGTGCTGGAGACCACGATCAGGTTGTGCAATTTGCGGGAGCGGAAGGTAGCGACCGCGAACATTTCGGGGCGGAGCGCCCGATCCGCATTGGGCAGCACGATGCGCACTTTGGCCGTACGGGTGTTGGAATCCAACACGCTGGAGATGTTTGCGACCTTCCCATGGAATAAGCGATCGGGATAGGCATTCAGGCGAATCTCCGCCGCATCGCCGGGGTGAACCTCGCCGAGGCCATTTTCAAAGACATCGCACACCACCCAAACCTGCGAAAGATCGGCGATGGTAAAAAGATTGGGGGTGTTGTCGAGGCTCTTGATGCCCTCGAATCCGGCCACGTTCTGCTCGACAATGGTGCCGGAAACTGGAGCCCGCAGCTCGATCAGCGGGCTGGGATGGTCTGGATCGCCACCCAGAGCGCGCACGTGAACGGCGGCGGTTTGCACGTCCACTTTGGCTTTGTCTTCCGCGTCTTGGGCTGCTTCCAGATCTTTCGCGGCCAGAGCGCCATGGGAATACAACTCCTGGCTACGGGACAGCGCCTTGCGAGAGAGCTCTTCGTCGGCCTGAGCTTTCTGATAGTCAGCGGCTGCACTGGATAGGTCCGTGCTGGAAATCACCAGGAGGGTCTGCCCTTTGCTTACGGAATCACCCAGCCGGACTTTCAGATCCACCACTCGCCCCGAACCTAGCGAGGTCACGTGAATGGTGCGAGTGATATCCGGATTCACCGTGCCGTTGGCCACCAACTCCGTGGGCAAGGCCCGGGTCTCGGCTTTGGCCAGCTTGAACAGTTCGGGATGGTCTACCTCGTAAACCCCCGGCTCGAGCGTGATCTGCGCCTTGGTTGGGGCAGCCGGGCTGTCACCAGAGCAGGATGCACCGGCAAGCGCGAAACAGAAGATGAACGCGATCGCCGCCCACCGGGAACAATCTCCGGGTTGTATCTGGTACTTCATAAACCATCTCCTATGGCGAACGATCCGCTCAACGTGCCCAAATGCTGGTTCAGGAGTTTGCTTTCAGGCCGCACGCAGGCTGCCAGATAGCTTTGCCAATGGATTACCGAGGCTTTCTTCGCAAGGGGATTTCGCCGCTGATTTTTTTTGAGAATGCAGCGGCAATGAGCTAGCCGAGGCGGGAAACGGGGGGAGCGCGGCCAGCGCTTTCAGCAAACTGTTCGGCGGCTGGCAACACGACCGATTGCGTGTTCACCTTGCCGCGGTCTTGATCATTGAAGCAAAGTACCGCCGGATGAGCCAACTGGGGCAGGGCTGTATAGCCACCGCTCAGCCGGACGGTCAACTTGCCGGCGATGGACCTGACTACCCGTTTGGAAGAATTGGATTCTTCGATCTCCGGGCGCATCGAGTGCAGGTCGTCGGTCGCCGACACCACGGGAAACAGCAACATTAAGGCGCAGCTGAGTACCAACAGGCAGCGCAGCGAACTGAGGCGGGCCGATCGAGAAGAAGAAAGCGCTCCACGCCGCCACACCCAGATCGCAGGCACGGCCAGCAAGAGCCAAAGCAAGTTTAGAAACAGTTCCATCTCTTGACGCAGCTCCGGACGGTGAACTCTTCAATCCGGTCGCGGGATCTCCTCGCCGAAACTTAAAAGCAAGTTTTGCAGGATGCGGCGGCGAAGTCAACGTAACTATCGGGTTGAACCGAGCATGGGATCAGCCGACCTGGGATGAGCCCCAACCGCCCGGCCTTCGCTAAGCCCCACCACCTTGCGGACGAACTTTGCAAACTGCCGGACGTCTTCTGGCGTGGTGTCGAAAGAGCACATCCAGCGCACGATGGATTGGGCCTCGTCCCACATGTAAAAGAAATAACGCTTCTTTAGCCTCGCGATTGCGCGCCGTGGAATTTGCGCGAACACTCCGTTGGCCTCGACTTGGTAAACGATCCGGACTTGGGGCATACCGCGGAGTTCTTTTTGCAGAAGCTTGGCCATGCGATTGGCGTGTTGCGCATTCTTCAGCCAGAGATCGCGCGAGAGCAGAGTCTCGAATTGCGCCGATACGTAACGCATCTTGGAGGCGAGCTGCATTGCTTGCTTGCGCAGGAACTGAAAATTGCGGGCCAGCTGCGGGTCGAAAAAGACGACCGCTTCAGCGCCCATCGCGCCGTTCTTGGTGCCTCCAAAGGAAAGGACATCCACTCCGAGATCGCGCGTAGCCTGCCGCAGATTCAGCCCAAGACCGGCGCAAGCATTGGCCAGGCGTGCGCCGTCCATGTGCAGAAACATGCCGCGCTCATGGGCGAAACCCGCCAGGGCTTTGATCTCAGCCGGTTGGTAAACCGTTCCTACTTCCGTGGCTTGGGTGATGGAAATGACCCGCGGCTGCACGTGGTGCTGGTCCCCAATGCCGTGATAGGCGCGCTGCACAGACTCGACGGTCAACTTGCCTTCGGGGGCCGGAAGAGGGATAAGCTTGCAGCCAGTGAATTTTTCTGGCGCGCCGCATTCGTCAGAACAGACGTGAGCATCCTTGGCGCAGATGATGGCATGGTAAGAGTTCGTCAGCGCGGCCAAGCCGAGCACGTTGGCGGCGGTTCCATTGAACACAAAAAAAACTTGCGCTCCGGCGCCAAAGTGCCGTTGAAAAAGGCGCGTCGCGCGCCCGGTATAGGGATCGCCCCCGTAGCCGACCGCGTGGCCTTGGTTGACCGCTGACAGGGCGCGCAAGATTGCGGGATGAACGCCGGCATTGTTATCGCTGGCGAAGCTGCGGGCTGGCTTCATGTCGAAAACAATGTAGCAGAGGAGCGAGGCTCCCCCAAGCAGACGCGGCTGGCGAAGCGTATTATTTAGAGTCCTCGAACGCTGGCTGACGATCTAACCGTAGAGGCTAATGTTTCATTCACCGCAGAGAGCGGCCAATTGCCTCTCTTCCGTGCAAGGTCAGGCGCGGATCTTAAATTGGGTAAATCAACCAACGCTATGTCAGGGTATTTAAAGATGAGAATAGGGGCCTTGCAAAAGGACGAGAATTCGCGCGGCACAGAAGCTGTAGCTGCCGCACGGCTGGCTCTGTTGTTGATGCTGGTTGCATTGGCGGCGAGTTGCAGTGGGGGTTCAGCCACCAGCCAGAAGCCGCAGGGGCCGGGTGGAGTTCCCGTCAAAATTCAAGTGGTGACGGCAATGCCGGTCAGCGATGCCAGCGAATATGTGGCCACGCTAAAGTCGCGGGATTCCGCAGTCATCATGCCTGAGGTCGAAGGACGGGTCACGCAGATTTACGTTCACTCCGGGGGCCGGGTTGCTCCAGGCTCCCCGCTGATGCAGATTGATCCGGCGAAGCAGCAAGCCACGGTGACCAGCCAGGAAGGCTCCAAAGCGGCGCAGTTGGCCAGCCTGCAATATGCCGAGGAGCAATACAAGCGCACCAGCAGTCTGTACGCCGCGCAGGTGGTCAGCAAGCAAGAACTCGACCAGGCAAAATCTGCGCTGGATGCCGCTCAGGCCCAGCTCAAGGCTCTGGACGCCCAGTTGCAGCAGCAGCAAGTGGAGCTTCACTACTATCGGGTGGTGGCGCCCAGCAGCGGCATGGTGGGAGACATCCCGGTCAGGGTGGGGGACCGCGTAACCACGACGACCGTGCTGACTACCGTGGACCAGCCGGGCAGCCTCGAGGCTTATATCTATGTGCCGGTCGAGCGCGCTTCTCAGCTGAAAATGAATCTGCCGGTACAGATTGTGGACAGTTCCGGTAAAGCCGTCGCCGACAGCCACATCAGCTTCATTTCTCCGGAAGTCGATAACACAACCCAGTCGGTGCTGGTCAAGGCGCTGGTCACCAACCATCAGGATGCGCTGCGTACCCTGCAATTCGTGCGCGCCCGGGTGGTTTGGGGAACGCATCCCCAGCCGGTGGTACCGGTATTGGCGGTTTCGCGGGTGGGCGGACAGTACTTTGCGTTCGTGGCGGAAGAGCAACAAGGCATGCTGGTGGCGCACCAAAAACCACTTCGGTTGGGTGACATGGTGGGCAACGATTACGCCGTCCTGGACGGGGTTAAGCCGGGGGACAAAGTGGTGGTTTCGGGCACGCAATTTCTGGTAGACGGCGTTCCCGTGATTCCGCAAGGTTGAGAAGCGATAGTCCGTTTCAACGCATTCCAGTTAAGTATCGCGCGGCACGATTTTTAACGGATTCATTTCATGTTTGTTGATTTCTTTATTCGAAGGCCGGTCTTTGCTACTGTCTGCGCGCTGCTGATTATCCTGGCGGGCGCCATCGTCATTCCCTCGCTGCCGGTTGCGCAATTCCCCACCTTGGCGCCGCCGCAAATCTCGGTCACCAGCGCATACATCGGCGCCAGCGCTCAAACCGTGGAGACCGCGGTCACCATTCCCCTGGAGGAGCAGATCAATGGCGCGGAGGGGATGAAATACATCACCTCGAGCAGTGGGAATGATGGCACAAGCCAAATTGTGGCGACCTTCGATCTGAATCGCGACCCCGACCTGGCCGCTGTGGACATCCAGAACCGGGTCAATACCGCTCAGGGCAGACTGCCGAATGCGGTTAAGGCTACCGGCATCACCATCACCAAGGCATCCACCAACTTTGTGTTTGGGGCGGCGGTGTATTCCGAGGATGGCCGCTACGACCCGCTGTTCATGAGCAACTATCTCGACGTTTACGTCAAGGACGCGCTCAAGCGGGTACCCGGCGTTGCCGACGTCTTTATTTTTGGCGAGCGCAAGTATTCCATGCGGCTTTGGCTCGATCCCCAGCGCATGGCCAGCCGGGGATTGACGGCCACAGACGCGGTTACCGCGCTGCAGGAGCAAAACGTCGAAGTTGCCGCCGGGCAGGTGGGGCAGCCGCCGATCCAGGCCGGGCAACAGTTTCAAATCAGCGTGCGCGCCATTGGACGTTTTACGGAACCCGCTCAGTTCGACAACATCATTCTCAAGACCAACAACGACGGAACCCTGGTGCGGTTGAAGGACGTGGGCCATTCCGAACTGGGCGCCGAGGATTATGGTTCGGACTTGGAGTTCGACGGCCGCGAGTCGGTGGGCCTTGGAATTACCCAGCTCTCGAACGCCAACGCCATTGAGGTGGACCGGCTGGCGATCCGGGAATTGGAGCGGCTTTCCAAGCGCTTCCCGCCGGGAATGACCTATCACCTGGCGTTTGACACGACGGACGCGGTCAGCGAATCCATTACGGACGTGTTGACCACGTTAATCGAGGCCATTGTTCTGGTCATCTTCGTGATTTTCATTTTCCTGGAGGACTGGCGCAGCACCGTCATTCCCGCAGTCACGATTCCGGTGTCTCTGATCGGAACCTTCGCCTTTATCAAGCTACTGGGATTTTCCATCAATACCCTCACGCTGTTCGGCATCACCTTGGCGACGGGACTGGTAGTCGATGATGCCATCGTGGTCATCGAAAATATCGAGCGTCACCTTCAGGAAGGGGAGAAAGACGCACGCAAAGCGGCCTCCGCGGCCATGGGAGAGGTCGCCGGAGCCGTAATTGCGACTTCGCTGGTGCTGGTGGCGGTCTTCGTGCCCGTGGCATTTTTCCCCGGCACCACCGGAATTCTCTTCCGGCAGTTTGCTTTGACGATTGCGTTCTCTATCTCCATCTCTGCCTTTAACGCATTGACTCTGACCCCCGCTCTCTCGGCGCTTCTGCTGGGACGCGAGCATGGGCAGAAGAATTGGCTTTTCCGGGGTGTCGACCGCGTCATCAACGGGCTCAATGAAGGCTACCGGCGGGCGCTGCGCGGCTTCCTGCGCTTTCGCCTGGTGGCGGTCATTTTATTTTTCGCCGGACTGGGCTTGACCTATCTGGTTTTCCAGCGTGTGCCCACGGGATTTGTGCCCAATGAAGATCAGGGATATTTCATCGTGCTGGTGCAAGCGCCCTCCGGGGCTTCTTTGGAATACACCAGGAAGATTGGCGAACAGGTTAACGCGGTTTTGAGCCAGCAGAAGGAAGTGGAGAACGTATTCGCGATTTCGGGCTTCAGCTTCAGCGGTTCAGCCGCCAACCGGGGTATTGTTTTTGCCGCCCTGCAGCCGTATTCCAAGCGCAAGGGCGATGAGCATACGGCGGCTGCGGTTATAAACCGGATACGCGGTCCGCTGTTCGGCATTTCTGGCGCCTTGGTGTTTGCGTTTCCTCCGCCTGCCGTGCAGGGCCTGGGACAGTTTGGCGGCTTCCAATATGAGTTACAGGACCAGGGTGGGCATACGCTGGAGGAGCTTGCCAACGCAACCCAAGCGTTGGTGCGGCAAGGCAGTGCTCCCGGCACAAACCTGACGGGTCTACTGTCGACGTATACGGCCAACGACCCGCAATTTCTAGTCACGATTGACCGCGAAAAAGCCAAAAGCCTGCACGTTCCTTTGCAACAGATTACCGACACTCTGGGCGTGTATATGGGATCCGCCTACGTGAACGACTTCGATTTCAACAATCGTTCCTACCGGGTTTACATACAGGCCGATAAACAATTTCGATCGCACGCCAGTGACATCAAGGAATTTTATGTGCGTTCCGATGGTGGCGCGATGATTCCGCTGGATAATCTGCTGACCATTACGCAGACGACAACGCCCCAGGTGATAAGCCATTACAACCTGTTCCGCTCAGCGGAGATTGATGGATCGGCCGCCCCCGGATTCAGTTCGGGCCAGGCGATCGCCGCCATGGAAAATCTCAGCAAGAAGGTTCTGCCGCAGGGATTTTCCTACGAGTGGACGGGATTATCGCTGGAGGAATTGTCTTCCGGCCGCACCACCGTAATTTTGTTTGGGTTGGGGACGCTGGTGGTTTACCTTACGCTGTCCGCGCAGTATGAAAGTTTTGTTTTGCCGTTCATCGTATTGCTGGCCGTCCCCATGGCCTTGTTGGGAGCGCTTTCCGCGCAGTGGATTCGTGGCCTGGAGAACGACGTCTATTGCCAGATTGGATTGGTAATGCTGGTTGGGTTGTCCAGCAAGAATGCCATTTTAATTGTGGAGTTTGCCGAACAACTGCGCGAGCGCGGCATGCCCCTGCTGGAAGCCACGGTTGAAGCGGCACGAATCCGCCTGCGTCCCATCCTGATGACGTCGTTCGCATTCATTCTGGGCGTAGTGCCTCTGGTAGTGGCGAAGGGCGCGGGCGAACAGGGACGCCACTCGGTAGGCACGACCGTTTTCGGCGGGATGATCATGTCCACCGTGCTCAACCTCTTCTTCATCCCGGTGCTTTATCTGATCATTGAAGGCTGGCGCGAGGGCGGCGAAGCATAAAGCGAAGCAGCCACTTGTCCCGTGTTGCATGACCCGTCCCAGCAAAACTATCGTGGCCGTCTTCCTCCTGCTCTCGGCATCCGCCGTTGTGGGGCAGGCCCCGTCACACAAACCGGCTCGAAAGAGAGGAACTGCTCCATCGAGTGAGACCTGGCGCTTTGCGGTGAGCGGGGATTCGCGCAATTGCGGCGATGTGGTCATGCCGGGCATTGCCGCAGGGGTGATGAGTGACCGCGCAATTTTCTACTGGCATTTGGGAGATCTGCGGTGGATCTCAGACATTGACCAGGACTTTAAGCAACTGCGGGGCGAGAAGTGGACCCTCCCCAACATTGTCGACTACGAGCGTCATGCCTGGGACGACTTCATGCAGAGCCAGGTTGCTCCGTTCGGTGCGCTGCCTTTCTACCTGGGAATCGGCAACCATGAGACCACAATTCCGAAAACCCGGGCCGATTTCCTGGCCCGTTTCGCCGGCTTGCTGGACGCGCCCGCCATTCGGGAGCAGCGATTGAAAGACGATCCTTCCGATCGCCAGGTTCGAACCTACTACCACTGGATTCATGACGGCGTTGATTTCATCAATCTGGATAATGCCACCCACGATCAATTTGACGATGCACAGATGAAGTGGCTGGAGAATGACCTGGCCAGGGATGGTAAGAATTCAGCAATTCTCGCGGTCGTAGTTGGCATGCACGAGGCCCTCCCCGATGGCCTTGCGCCTTATCACAGCATGAGTCAGTGGAGTCGAGGGCTGGAGAGCGGCCGCCAGGTTTACCAGGACCTGCTCAAGCTGCAAGATGAGAGTCACAAAAAAGTCTATATCCTGGCCAGCCACTCGCATTTCTTCATGGACGGTGTTTTCAACACCGAGTATGGGCGAACCCACGGCGGGGTCCTTCCGGGATGGATTATTGGCACCGCGGGAGCGGTGCGCTACCGGTTGCCCACGAACGCCAAAGACGCCAACGCTGCCATGACGGATGTGTACGGATATTTGCTGGCCACGGTGAACCCTCCGCGAACGCCGAAGGGCACGATCCGCTTTGAGTTCAAGCAGCTTCAGGAGAGCGGCATCCCGGCGGGTGTCGCCCAACGCTTCACGCCGGCGTTCGTGCATGAATGCTTTGAGCATAACCGGCAATAGACTTGGGGAACCTCTGACCCAGTGTGGCGCGGGCGCCCTCGCCCCCGAAACGCATATGTATTTGTACTGCTGTTTGGTGGGGAGATGCTTATGCAGAGGTCCCTTCGCCGGTGGGTCCAGCATTTCAACGTGCAGCATTTGAACGTTGCGACGGGCTGGCGTGGCCTATAGAATGCGCCCAATGCCATGCCGCTTCGGTAAGCCCGCGGGGAATTCCCAGTGAACGTCATTAGCATTGGCGAAGTGCTTTGGGATATCGTCGGGCAGGCCGAACACCTGGGTGGGGCTCCATTTAACTTCGCTGCACATCTGGCGAGGCTGGGCCACCCGGTGTCATTTGTAAGCGCGGTTGGAACCGACGAACGCGGCGAACGAATTCTGGACGCTATGCCGCACCTGGGCCTCTCGGCACGCTATGTACTGCGTGTGGCAGAACATCCCACCGGGGTGGTGACCGTTTCGCTGGACAGCGCGGGGCATCCCCGGTACCTCATCCACCGGCCCGCGGCTTATGATTTTCCCCGCGTGGGGGAAGAAGACCTCGCCGAACTATTTGCGCATCCTGTAGATTGGATATATTTTGGGACGCTGTTGCAAATGAGCCCCGCCGCCAAGCGCGTGACCATGCGATTGCTTGACGCCGGCCAAGGAACGCGGCGGTTCTACGATGTTAACTTGCGGGTTGGCTGCTGGGAACCATCCCTGGTGCGCGAGTTGATGGCTGAGGCAACCATGGTCAAAATGAACGCCGACGAGGCCGCGGAAGTTGCGCGCGTGTTTGGGCAGCCGTTCGGACCTCCCCTCGGAGCGCTGGAGAAATTCTGCCGCGTCTGCGCAGCCAGCTTCGGCTGGCAGGGAGTTTGCATCACCCGGGGCGCGGACGGTTGCGCCTTGCTTCTGGGAGACGAGTACGTAGAGGCCAGCGGTTATGCTGTTCAAGTGTCGGACACCGTAGGTGCAGGGGATGCTTTTGCCGCGGCTCTGGTTCACGGAGTCGGAAGCGGCTGGCCTTCGGCTCAGGTGGCGGATTTTGCCAACCGCGTGGGGGCCATCGTCGCGAGCCGCAGTGGCGCAGTTCCGTGGTGGACGATTGCCGAAGTGGAAGCTTTGCAGCAAGGGCCAGACTGCCGTTCTGATCCTCAATCTCAGCATCGGGAGACCGCATGAAGCTGAATGGAACTTTGATCAAGAGCGCGATTGTCGCCGCGCTGGGTGGGTTGGTATTTGGTTTCGACACGGTTGTGATCTCGGGAACAACCGACACCTTGACGCACCTATTCGCCCTTTCCGCATTCTTGAAAGGCGTAACCGTGGCCAGTGCTCTGTTGGGAACCGTCTTCGGAGCCATGCTGGCGGGGATTCCTGGTGAAAAATATGGTCGCCGCGATAGCCTTCGAATCACCGGCGTCCTCTATTTGGTCTCAGCGCTGGGTTGTGCCCTGGCCTGGGATTGGAATTCTCTGATCCTGTTCCGCTTCATCGGCGGATTGGGCATCGGTGCTTCGTCCGTCCTGGGCCCGATGTATATCGCAGAAATCGCCCCGGCGAAACTGCGTGGGCGATTGGTTGGACTATTTCAGTTCAATATCGTATTCGGCATTCTGCTGGCCTATTTTTCCAACTACATGATCGTGCGCCAGCACCTCGGAGATAGCGAATGGCGCTGGGAATTCGGCGTTGCCACTTTTCCTGCCCTATTGTTCTTTGTGCTGCTTTTCGCCATTCCACGCAGCCCGCGCTGGCTGGTGAAAAAAGGGCGGGTCAACGAGGCCAGGGCGGTGCTGCAGCTTATCGGCGAACAGAACTATGAACAGGAGTTGCAGGAGATCGTGGAATCCATCCGCACCGAGCAACAGCAAACCGGGGAGACTCTGTTTACTGCCAAGCACCGCCTGCCAATTTTCCTGGCGGTGAGCATCGGTATTTTCAACCAACTCTCCGGTATTAACGCCATTCTTTACTACTTGCCCGATATTTTCATGCACGCCGGGTTCAACAAAGTTTCGAGCAATTTGCAGGCGGTCGCCATCGGCGCGACCAACTTGATTTTCACCGTGGTAGCGATGTCGTTGATTGACAAAATTGGGCGTAAGATTCTGCTGCTGATTGGTGCGGCGGGAACCGCCTCCTGTCTTGCGGGTGTGGCGGCCATCTTTCTCACTCACCAACATGAACCATGGCTGGTATGGCTGCTGGTGGCATATATCGCGTTTTTTGCGTTTTCCCAGGGAGCGGTCATCTGGGTCTATCTCGGCGAGGTTTTCCCCAATGCGGTGCGCGCTAAAGGGCAGAGTCTGGGCAGTCTGTCGCACTGGGTGATGAATACGCTTATTTCACTGATATTCCCCGTAATGGCCGCCGCTTCGGGAGGTTACCCGTTCGTATTCTTTGCCTCCATGACGGTGTTGCAGTTCTTCGTGGTTTTATTTGTGTTCCCGGAAACCAAAGGCATTTCCCTGGAGGCAATGCAAAAGAAGCTGGGAATCGAGTAGCCTCGCGCTGGGGGCCGCTTTCCGGCTGAGGCAAAGCCAGGTGGCAGGCAAGGCACCTCTCGGCAGTTTCCGGTATATGGAAGCGGCCCGGAATGCGGCAAAATAGTGGTTCACCGCGCGGACCGCCCTATCAAAACGGCAGCCGGTATCGCTAGAACAATTAAGGATCATAGCCAATGCCAAAGTTCTTGGTTCCCGTCACTATTTTGTTGCTGGCGACTTGCGTTGCCGCGCAGCAGGACAACACGCCCGTCGAACCGATGGACCAGACTCCGGTCTTCCGGGTGAAGGTCGTCTCCCGTACCACCAAGGCGGTGAATTATCGCCATCGCGGCGGTTCAACCACCGTGGATTTCAAAGGTACCGACCTCCTGCCCGAGGCTAGCGGCAAGGCTAAGGTGAACAGCAAAGCTGGGCGCCTGCAGATCAATGCCGATTTTTCTCATCTGGACGCAGCGACTAAGTTCGGCCCCCAGTATCTGACCTACGTGCTCTGGGCTATTACGCCCGAGGGACGCCCGGTGAACCTCGGCGAAATTGTGCCGAAAGAGGGAAAAGCCGGGTTGGAAGTTACCACCGACTTGCAGGCATTCGGCTTAATCCTGACGGCGGAACCGTACTTCGCGGTTACGCGGCCCAGCAATCTGGTGGTCGCCGAAAACGTGGTCTTGCAGCAGACCGAAGGCATGGAACTGCCGATTGACGCCAAGTTCGACATGCTTGAAGGCGGCCAATACACCATTGACGTTCCGGCGGATCAGCTTCCCGCCACGACCTCCGACCCCAACACGCAACTCGATCTTTTGGAAGCGCGCAACGCGGTGGCGATTGCCCAAGCCGCCGGCGCGGAGCAGTATGCGGCCGACAGTTTGAGCAAGGCCAAAAGTCTGCTGGCGCAGGCGGAAGACTACTTGCTCCGCAAGCAGGGTAGAACGCCCATTGGCAGCGTTTCCCGCGGCGCGACTGAAGCCGCCGAAGACGCCCGTGTGCTGACTTTGCAGCGCAAGGAGCAGGAACGCATCGCAGCGGAAAAGCGGGCGACGGAGGAGCGCCGTGCCAAGGCGGAGGCTGACGCCAAAGCTTCCGCGGAGGCCGAGGCGCTGGCTAAGGCCCAATCTGAAGAAGATGCCCGCAAACGGGCGCAGGCGGAGGCCGACCGCGCCGCCGCCGAAAAGGCGCAAGCCGAGGCCGCTAAGAACCAGGCCGCGGCAGAAGCCGCGCAGGCAGCGGCTTTGGCCGAGCAGCAGAAGGCGCAAGCTGCGGCTGAGCAATCCCGCCTGGCCGCGGAAGAAGCCATCCGCCAGAAAGAAGAGATGCGAGCCCGACTGCTCAAGCAACTTAACCAGGTGCTGGAGACCAAAGACACCGACCGCGGCTTGATCGTGAGCATGCCCGACGTGCTTTTCGCCATTGGAAAGTACGAACTGGTGCCCGCGGCCCGCGAGCGGCTGGCTCGAATCTCAGGAATTGTTCTTGCCTATCCCGATCTCAAGCTGGAAATTGACGGCTACACCGACAGCATTGGCAGCGATGAATTCAACCAGTCGCTATCCGAAAAGCGGGCCGGCAACGTGCGCGACTACCTGGTGAATTCCGGAGTTTCCATCAACAATGTGTTTGCGCGCGGACTGGGCAAGGCAAATCCAGTCGCCTCGAACGACACTTCCGCGGGACGGAAGCTGAATCGGCGGGTGGAATTGATTGTGTCCGGAGACGTGATCGGGTCGGCGGTCGGCACGCAACCCGGCGCCAGCACTCCCGATACTCCAGTCGCGCCGCTAACCCAGCCACCGGCGAATCCGCCCCAGTGAGCGGTCACCGATCCGAAAGCTGATGGGAATGTTGCAGTGAGCTCCCCTTGTAGGATCTGCCGGTGATCGCCGGCGGTGTCCGCAATGCGGACGCGCCGCCGTCCGAATTCCCGGAATTTTCGAGATTTCATGGAATTACGCCCGCAAAATCCGGCCGCCGTGTTAGTTTCTTCAGGGCGCTAATCGCGGCCTGGGTTGAGTACTAGCAACTCCACGGAGATCGACATGAGTTCGCCGGACCGGACTTCAAGACGCTACTTGATGATCACCGCATGTGCCGGGACATTCGCCTTCGGCACATTGGTCGCCTTTCTCGGCTCAACTTTACCCGAATTACGAGCCAAGCTGAACTTTGGCATGGAGCAAAGTGGGACTCTCTTCAGTTTGCTTTTTCTTCCACAAGTTGCCATGTCGATATTTGCGGGACCAGTGATTGATCGCTTCGGCAAGAAACCCGTCCTGGTCGCCGGATCTTTGCTGGCCACGATTGTTGTTGCTCTAATCAGCACCGCCACCTCCTACGCCATGCTGGCCACGCTGGTGTTCATCCTGGGCTTAGGCGCCAGTTGCATTAACAGCGGCGCCAATACTCTGGTCCCCGATCTTTATCCTGAGAATCCCTCTTCCGCGCTGAATTTAGCGTCGGCTTCCTTCAGCTTGGGAACGGTCGGCGTGCCGCTGGTGATCGCTTTGTTGGCCCAACGCCTTGGGGTTAGCGCCGCGTTGCTTCTGGTCGCCGCCCTGAATGCGATTCCCGGCCTGCTCAGCCTTACGCAAACTTTTCCTCCCGGACTCTCGAAGGGCGGCTTGAACTGGAGAGTCATTGGCCGCGCGCTTTTGAATCCGGCGATCATCCTTTTGGCGTTAGTTTTTCTTCTTTACTCGTCTCTGGAAGTTTCCACCGGCGGCTGGCTGCGAACCTATCTGGAGCAGGAGTTCAAGGTGTCGGCAGCCAAATCGAGCACAATCCTGGCCGTTTTTTTTGCCTTGATGCTGGTCGGACGCCTGCTTGGCAGTGAAATCACCAAGCGCATGCGCGGGTCGCTGCTGGTTTTGGCATGCGCCCTGGGAGCAATCGCCGGACTTGTCCTCCTGGCCCTGGCCTGGAATGTCAACGTGGCTATCGCGGCAGCCGTCATATGCGGTCTTTGCTACGCTCCCATTTTTCCCACCGCCGCCGGAATTGCCAGCACTTATTTCCCGGAGATTTTTGGCACTATATTCGGGGTGCTGATGGCCTGTGCCTTCGTCGGTAACATCACCTTGCCGAAAGCGATCGGCTATGTGGCAACGCATTCCAGCGTCCGGAATGGCATGTGGCTGATTGCGGGGAGCGCCGTCATCCTATTCGTGGTGCAAAGTGTTTTTGTTCGCCGGGAACGGGTGCACGCGGGATGAGATTGCAATCCTGGTGAAACAAGAATTTCGATTCCACCGCTTCGGCGCCAATCTTGAAACGGGATTCCGGATTGTGCTACGGTGCTTGCGGGACAAGCAATAGGCTGGAGCCTGCCAATTCGTATCCCGCCACATGGGCAGTAAATTTCAGGAGATCGATGTCTTTCCGTAGATCGATTTGGGAGCTGATTTTCGTATCGTTCCTCGCGCTGGCATCAGCAGCGCAACAGGGCAAAGGCTGGGAAAAAGTTCCTCCTCCCGGCCCAGCTGTACAGCGCGGGCAAAAGATATTCGTTGCCAACTGTTCCTTCTGCCACGGCCCGGACGGGTCCGGCAAAACCGGCCCAGACCTTCTGCGTTCCCCCCTGGTCAATCACGACGAAGAGGGCAAGCAGATCGGCGTGGTGGTCCACGCTGGGCGCGGCAACGGCAAGATGCCGCCGTTCCCGTCGCTCACCAATGCTGAAATCTCCGACATCGCCGCTTTCCTGCACTATCGCACCCGCGCCGTGGTAGCCCGCTTTTCTTACGTGATCCAAGGTCTGTCTACCGGTGACCCCAAGGCTGGAGAGGCTTATTTCAACGGCGAGGGGAAGTGCAGCACTTGCCACTCGTCCACCGGGGATCTTGCCGGCATCGCCAAGAAGTTCCCGCCACCGGCTTTGCAACAACTGTTTATCGCCGGAGAAGACGACGATCACCCCGTGCCGGTGCCAGTCGCCGTAACCTTGCCGTCGGGCGAATCGGTTTCGGGCATGCTGGAGCATCTGGATGAGTTCAATGTGTCGCTGCGAGATTCCGACGGCCGCTACTATTCCTGGTCGCGCGACCGCGTCAAAGTCGAGGTGCGCGATCCTCTGGCGGCGCATCACGAATTGTTGCACCAGTTGAGCGATGCCCAGATTCACAACATCCTTGCCTATCTGGAAACCCTGAAATGAATCTCGGCAAACTTCTTTTTGCATTCATCTTGTTGCCTGTGGCCATGGCCGCGCAAAACCTCGAACCTTCGGTTTTGCTTAACCCTGCGCCCGACACCTGGCCCACGTATAACGGAGACTACAGCGGCCGCCGCTTCAGCACGCTTGCCCAGATCAATTCCTCGAATGTCGGCGGATTGCAGATGCAATGGATTCACCGCGTGGTGAATTCCGATATCGCCGGTTTCGGCAGCGGCATCAAGTCCACGCCGCTGCTGGTCAATGGGATTCTCTATTTTTCCATGCCGGACAACGTATGGGCGGTAGACGCCCGCTCCGGAAACACCATCTGGCATTATCAGCATCCTCCGAACGGAAGTATTGCCACCGGCAGCCGCGGGGTCGCCGTCTATCACGACGCCGTGTTATTCGAAACCCGCGATTGCGATCTGGTCTCTTTGAATGCCTATACCGGCGAACTGAAATGGAAACGGCAAATCGGCGACGTGATGCTCGGCTATTTCTGCACGCCGGCGCCCATTCTCATTCGCAATCACCTGATCGTCGGGGTGGGCGGCGATTCCCAGGACAATCCCGGTTACCTGGAATCCCGCGACCCTGAAACCGGCCAACTGCAGTGGCATTGGGATACCGAGCCCAAGGCCGGACAGCCCGGCTCCGAGACCTGGCCTGACCTGGACTCCATGTCTCACGGCGGCGGCATGACCTGGATGCCCGGCACCTATGATCCGGAATTGAATCTGATTTACTGGGGCACCGGCAACCCTAACCCGGTCCATGCCGGCCAGGGCCGCGAGGGCGCCAATCTTTGGACCAGCTGTATCGTTGCCCTCAATCCGGATACCGGCAAGCTGGTCTGGTACTTCCAGCCCACCCCGCACGACACTCATGACTACGACGCCACTCAAACTCCGGTGTTGATTGACGGCGAATTTCAGGGACGCAAGCGCAAGCTGCTGGCTCAAGCCAATCGCAACGGATATTTCTTTCTGCTGGATCGCTCGAACGGCGAGCATCTGCTGACCACGCCGTTTGTTCCCGCCAATTGGGCCTCGGGAATCGATTCCCATGGCGTTCCTATCCCCGATCCTAAGAAGGAACCTTCGCGCGATGGCGCCCTGGTATTGCCGGAGTCAGGCGGAGCCACCAATTGGTATGCTCCCACCTTCGATCCTGAGACCGCGCTTTTTTATGTGAATGCGAGCGCGACTTACAGCATTTTCTATCTGACGGCGGAAGGCAAGGCAGAAGGTTTTGCCGGACGGGATGAGGGTTTCCCCGGCAAGGGCATGATCGATGCCATCGATTATCAAACCGGAAAAATCCGCTGGAGCCACGATCTCTATGGCACCCCCGGAACCGGCATGTTGAGCACTGCTGGCAAGCTCTTGTTTGCTGGAGATGACTCCGGAAATTTCATGGCGCTCGATACCGCCAGCGGCAACACCCTGTGGCACGTTTCCCTGGGGGCCAATGTCCACAACGGCCCTATCACCTACGAACTCGATGGCCGTCAGTACGTTTTGGTTGGAGCGGGAAATACCCTGGTCGCGTTCGCGCTTCCAGTTGTCGATCAACAAGCGAGGAATAACCAATGAAACTCGGATTGTTTACCGTTCTCTTTTCGCAACTTAGCCTTGATGAAGTCATCAGCAAGGTAAAGCCGCTCGGCATTCAGGCTCTGGAATTCACCGTAGGCGCCTACGGACGCGCCACTCACATCGACCTCGGGCTCATGAACAATCGCCAGGCCGCCAAAGATTTCATGGCTAAACTCAACGACCAGGGGATTGAGCTGAGCGCTCTCAATGCGGCCGGAAACATGCTTCATCCCAACCGCGAAATTGCCGCCGCTCATATTAAGGCCTTCGAAGACGGCATCAAACTTGCCGAGGTTCTTGGCGTTCGCACCGTTATCAATTTTTCCGGCTGCCCGGGCGATTCCGACAACGCCAAGTATCCCAACTTCGTCACCACCAGTTGGCCGCCCGACTTCACCGAAATGTTGAAGTGGCAATGGGAGGAAAAAGTCTTCCCCTTCTGGACGAAATACATCAAGTTTGCCGAGGATCACGGCGTGCGCGTCGCGCTGGAAATGCACCCTGGCTTCGTCGTCTATAACCCAGAGACATTGCTCAAGCTGCGCGCGCAGGTCGGCCCCAACATCGGCAGCAACTTCGATCCCAGCCACCTTTTCTGGCAGGGAAGTGACCCCGTGGCAGCCATTCGCGCCCTGGGCCCGGCAATCTTCCACGTGCATGCCAAGGACACCAAAGTTTACGCCGCAAACGCGACCGTGAACGGAACCCTCGACGCCAAGCCATACCAGGATGAACTGCATCGCTCCTGGCTATTCCGCACGGTTGGTTATGGCCACGGCCCGGAATTCTGGACCGACTTCATCTCCACCCTGCAAATGATCGGCTACGATCATGTGCTTTCCATCGAGCATGAGGACAGCCTGATCTCGCTCGAAGGCGGACTCGCCAAAGCCGCCCAATTCCTGAATCAGTGGATCATCAAGGAAAAAATGAAAGAGATTTGGTGGGCGTAACCAGGAAAAATGCGGGTGGGTGGCCCAGGTCTCGCTGATTTTGCGAGACCTGGGACCCGACCATCTACCTTGTGCCCACTTCGCGTTAAGACTTTTCCGGAACCGTGGTCTTATACGGATTCGCGTGCGGCTCCTTGCGTTTGGCCACGGAATATCCCCAGCGATCGGTTGCCGCTTGATAGAGATGAGTCTTCCGCAACCCCACAAAATCTTCCGCAGTCTTCATCACTTCATTGGGACGCAGTCGGCTGCGCACCAGGAAATCGGGCTCGGGCGGATTACACGCCACCGGCACTCCGACTGTCCCCGAGCTCTTTGCTTCACCTGGCAAGCGTGTGATCCTGGCATTGGTGGGCAGCGCGGCGCTTTGATAGCGGAGATCCATGCTCCAGCGCACTACATCTGTTTTGTTCTCGAAGCTGGCGTGCGGGGTGCGATTGGTAAGCAACAGCACTCCGCCCTTGGGGACGGGCGCGCACACCGGCTGGCGCCCGCCAAACTCCTCGTCGGGGATCACAAGATAATGCCCCATGGCATCGGGAGCGTGAAAAAAAAGTCCGCCCTTGTGCACCCGCGGCATCACCCAAAGGCAGCCGCGATCTTCGGTAGCATTCACCAGCGGCAGCCAAACCGTCAGAATGAGCCCCAGATCGCAGTAAGGCTCGAAGTAACCCGAGTCCTGATGCCACGGTACAGGGCTCCACGAGTGGCTCGGCACCTTCGGCCGTAGACGATACACGCTGGAGGCAATCAGCTCCGGGCCACAAATCTGCTCGGCCACATCGAGCAGCTTGGGATTGGTCATGAGGCTAAAAAAACTGGGCAGGACTAGCTTCATGTCCCACATCGACTTGGAGATGTCCTTGTTCTCTGCGTCCACGTGGGTCAGGCGGTGCTCGAAGTCATACTCCTCATAGGTTCGCGAGAGCTTGCCGCTGGCCACAGCCTCGCGGCAGCGTTGGTCCAGGTCGGCGCTGATCTCCTCAATTACGGGCTGCAACTCAGCATCGGTGAAGAGATTTTCCACCACCAGGTAACCTTCGTCCTCGAAATGCTGGAGTTGACCATCATCGAGCCGAAACTCCATCGGATGGTCCGTCATCTCGGGATTTATCGATAGCATGCTCACTGCGTTTTTCCTCCACACTTCAGACGAGGGGCGTTCACGAACGCCAGTGCCCGGGGATGGCTAAAGACTGCCTGGTATTTTAGCCTATCGGGTCAAAAGAAGTCCCCCGGTCGTCAACTTGTTCCGAGGCGTGAAATGAAAGTTGCCGGTGCCCCAGAGCCTGCCCTGAGCTTGTCGAAGGGTTCGCGCGCGGGTTTTGCGCGCTAACCTGGGATCCCCGCCGCGGGCGCCCCGCGTCTTGCGCGCGAGACCCGGTGCACCCGGCCAAACGTTGGAACTCAAACTCTTCCATGGTAGAATTCCCACCATTCACAAGGATGGTAATCATGCGCAAGGCATTGGCAGTGGCGGCGATGGTCGCCCTAAGCGCCTCAACCCTGATGGGCGGGGACGAAAGAGAAGACAAACGTCTGGAAAGTTGCGGAAAGATCTTTGGCGAAATCATGAACGTCCCGGAACGCGCTCCGCGGTACATTATGGATCGCGCGGACTGTGTGGTTGTGTTGCCCGGGGTTAAGAAGGGGAACGGGTTCATCCTTACCGCCGGTTTTGGTGGCACTTTCGGCCGCGGCGCCATGACTTGCCGTACCGGCGAGCATTTTGACGGTCCCTGGGGCGCTCCTACCATGGTTGCTCTGGAAGGCATGAACTGGGGGCTCGCAGCGGGTGGCGCGTCCTCCGACGTGTTGATCTTCGTGATGAATCCTTCCGGCGCGAGTTCAGTCCTAACCACCAAAGCAAAGATCGGCGGGAACGCTTCGGCGACCGCGGGAACCGTCGGGCGGGATGTCGCAGCCGAGGAGGACGTGGCTCTGCACTCCCAGCTGGTTACTTTTGCTCGGGCCAAGGGCTTGCTCGCTGGAATTACCTTGACCGGTTCCACGCTGCGTGCCGATGGTCCGGCGAACGAAAAAATCTACGGCAAGAAAATAGATGCCAAGGATGTCGTGTTGCACAGTGCCGAGCCACCTCCCGCGGCAGCCAAATTGTTGCTGGATACTCTAAACAGCCAGTCGCCCAAGAACCTTTCCGACCCCAAGAGCCGCTAATCTGGTTTGGCCGGCCCACACTCAAACCAAAAGCGCGCTTCAGTGGGTTTGGCTGATGAGATAACCGTGTCGGCTCCTAACGGGCGAGTAGACTTGGAAGCGCTCAAGCGACCAAGGCTCGGAGGAAAGGAGCCGAGCGATGATGATTATAGGTTGCGATTTGCACACGCGCTACCAGCAGATAGCGATGGTAGACACGGAGAGCGGCGAGTTGGTGGAGCGCCGATTGGAACACGAGAGTGGAGAAGCGCGAGCGTTTTATGGCGGCCTGAAGGGCACGGTTCGAGTCGGGATCGAGGCCACGGGGCACACGGCCTGGTTCGAGGCCATGCTGGCGGAGTTGGGCCACGAGCTGTGGATGGGCGATGCGGCGAAGATTCGCGCCGCCGTGGTGCGCAAGCAGAAAACGGATGCGCGGGATGCGGCGCATCTGTTGGACATGTTGTGCGGGAATCGCTTCCCGACGATCTGGCGGCCGTCGCTGGCGGAGCGGGATCTGCGGCAACTGTTGTGGCACCGGCAGAAGTTGGTGTGGATGTGGGGCGCGGTGAAGAACCAGATGCACGCGCTTGCGATGGGGGAAGGCGTCTGTCGCAAGAAGAAACTGTTCACGGCGAAGGGACGGGTCGAACTGGAAAGCCTGAAGCTGGGTCCGTGGGCGAGTTATCGACGGCAGGAGTTACTGCGCCTGTTCGAGGAACTGCAGAGCTCGGTAAAAAAGCTGGACCAGGCGGTGGAGTTAGCCGCCGAGAGTAACCCGCTGGCCGCGCGTCTGATGACTCATCCGGGAGTAGGACCGATCACGTCGTTAGCTTTCGTGCTGATTATCGGGCCGGTCGAACGATTCGATCGCAGCAAGCAAGTGGTGAGTTATCTGGGGCTGAATCCGCAGGAGCACAGTTCGGGCGGACGGCAGCGGCTGGGGTCGATCTCGAAGCAAGGCAATCCGATGATGCGTTCGTTGCTGGTGGAAGCCGGGCACAGTGCGGCACGCCTGGACCCGCAACTGCAGCGGGTGTATCAGAGGTTGAAGTTCCGTCGTGGGGCAGCGGTAGCGAAAGTCGCCATTGCCCGCAAACTGGCCGTGAGGCTGTACTGGATGCTGCGCAGCACGGCGGATTATGCGCAGCTCGTTCGCATGCGAGGCAGCTCGTGGGCCACCCTGGTGGAAAACAGTCCATCGCTGGGCTGATTGAGCGCCTCGCCTCCCTGAAGGGACGGGGAGTCTGAACAACGAATCATGGTCGGGAGTCAGAGACCGAATAGATGGTTGGTGGAACGAGCTTCCACCGCGGGATTCTGAAAGCGAGCTGAAGTCGCGTGAGCAAAAGCAACATCAAAAGCTTTCCAATAAGTAAAGTAAAACTCGAGTTCAGCACCAACGCACGGTGAAGCTGACCTCAGACACTCTACGTGTCTCTTGACAACGCCGACAAGGTTATAGAGGGTGGCCCGGCCTGCCGTGCTTTCCCTTCCCGTTCCGGAACCGTGGGTGCCCCGTCTTTGCGCTCTTTGCAAGGGCGGGTACGATGCTGCCTGTACCATGGGGTTTGTCATGCCCCGCGGTTTGCATCGCACCTACGGCGCTCATCATCTGCACTTTATCACTACGTCGTGCTACCGGCGATTGCCCTTCTTGCGCAGCGTGCGCAGTCGCGACACCTTCCTTGCAATTCTGGAACAGACTCGCCAGCGTTATCGCTTTGTGGTCGTCGGGTATGTTGTGATGCCGGAACACATTCACCTGCTCTTGACGGAACCAGAAGTCGGGAGTCCCTCGACACTGATGCAAGTGGTGAAGCAGCGAACGGCGCGCGCTTTGTTACCCAAGCGCAAACGCAGGAACCCCCGTCAGCGCAATCTGTTTGGAGACGAGCCGAAGCGCGGAGCGTTCTGGCAGGCGCGCTCCTACGACTTCAACCTGTGGACGACCAAGAAGCGCGTGGAGAAGCTGAGATATATGCATCGCAACCCAGTGAAGCGAGGCTTGGTCGGCGCACCCGAGCAGCGGCGGTGGAGCAGTTATCGTTTCTACCTTTTGGACGAAGCCGGACCGGTGCGGGTGAACGAGGGCTGGACGAAGATTTCGTTCCGCGATCGGGCGGCGTAGCTTCGCAGTTGCAGGCGTTCGTGGTACCCGCCCCTTCGCAAAGAACGCGAAGGAACGGGGCACCCGCTTGGCTGGTCGGCCGGCAAGATCAAAAGCTGTGCCACCCGCCAGCCCCGTCTTTCCCGAGCAATTCCCAGGCAACTGCCCTTTACGCGATCTGTTTACCGGCTTCCGCTCCCACCGACTGATCGTAGACGGATTCGACGCTGATCTTCACCACGTACTTCGGAGTGGGTAGCGCGGCCGATAACTGTTTCACTCCTGCAGCCATCTCCTCATAAAGCGGGCCAGCTGAGATCAGTTCTGCCGTCCCTTTGACTTGGTAGCCCTTGTGCGTTGCCGGATCAATCACCGTGACCGCAATTTGCGGGTTTTGCTCAAGGTTTTGTCGGGTTTTGAGAGAAAAGAGGTCCGCGAAGATCAGGTGCTGATCGTCCAGAACTTTTACTGAGCCTTTGGGAGTAGCGTTGGGCACGCCCTCGCGTGTCGCCGTGGCTACCCAACCCATTTTCCCTGGGAAAAAGTCTTGCACGTACTGCGGAATCTTTACCATGACGGAATCTCCTATTTTTGCCGGAATATTGCCGAGGCCAAAAGCACAACCATGACCTGAACTTGGACCCTGGTTGTTACCGTGAAGGCGCTTCGAACTTGAGACAGTCCCGCTCGCGAGAGTACCAGGAAACAGATCAGCGTAACATGATGCCAACTTTTGGGCTGTGATAATCACAGGTGGCGTCTACTGGCGAACTTCGCATTCCGGTCAGATAACGGGCTAACCGGAAGTCAACAGTCGAAACCAGCGATTGCACTCAAGTTCCCCGCCCAAGGGAAGATGAGCGTAATCGGGATGTTACGTTAGTTGACGCGAGAGCGCATAATTCCTGGTGTGCTGATTTTGAACGCATACCACCGGGACAGGAAGCGCGGGAAGCTAAGGAGCTGGAGAGCGCACATGTTATCTGCGAAGAGATGGCTCGCCGTCTCATTGATGGGAACGCTCGTGCCGTCAATCGCGGCGGGAGTAACTTCCAACGATCTTTGGAGTAAGTTCGAAACATTGCGCAAAGGTCCTCGCGCTTTACACCAGGAATTTGAAGTGACGCGGCACGTCAAGACCGCATACCGCGAACAGGCTAGTCATTTTCAAATCAAAGTTGATGTTGCCCAAGGCAGTTGGCGTGAGCAAGCGATAGGCGGGGCGGATGACCTTACCCGACTTTTCGACGGCCAGGATCTCCTTACGTTTGAATCGGGAGGAACGGAGTACACCCGTACGAAGAATCGAGAAGATAAGGACGAATCCCTTCCGCAGCCCTACGGAATCAAGCTCGATTGGGGGCGATCGAAAGAACTTCAGCGGCTTCCTTGTGGTCTGGCTGGTAGGGACCACACTTGTGTGATCGTGGAAGTTCCGATGAAAGGTTGGATGCGCCCCGATTTCGCGGGCGAAGGGACCAGGATGACAGGAACAGGTCGCGTCTTGATCGACACGGAGACGGGAATTTGGCTGCAGTGCGCTATGGGCGAACTGATTGAAGGCCCGAGGTCGAGCTACCGATTGGATCTCACCTACCTAGCCAAGCAGATGAGTTATGGCGCGTCAGCGGATCCAACCGTTTTCGCGTTGCCGGACGGTCTGAACGAAGTGAAGAAGCTGACACCATGGAACGCAGCCCGGATGAAGAAGCAACTGGTGGGGAAAGCGGCACCTGAGCTGCAACTCACCGATATTCAAGGCAAAGCGATCTCGTTGGCAGACCTGAAAGGCAAGACGGTCCTCCTCGACTTCTGGACGACATGGTGCCCACCTTGCCAAGCGGACGCCCCGTCGATTGACAAGCTCAATCAGAAATACGGCGGCAAGAATCTGGCGATAGTCGGGATTTCGATGAACGAAGACCGGGACATCGTTGAGAAGTATTTAAAGAAACATCCGCATAGCTATCCTGTGGCGCTGTCTGGTGAGAATGAGATGCCACGGCCATATCAAATCGGCGTTTTTCCCACTTATCTGATCATAGATGCCAATGGGGCGCTCATGACTGCTGAGGAAGGCGACCAAGGATTCGCAAAGCTCCGCAAAGACCTCCAAAAGGCCGGGATGGAACCGGAGTGAGTCAGAACCATCACGCCAGGGCTGATGTGGGTTCCCTTTGGAGCAATGGCACGGAAGCAAGTGAGGGAGTGGTTGAGGGTGCTAGGATGAATCGGTGATTCCGATTTCTCCGCTTCTCACGATTTATTTCGCGATTTTCTGTGCGCTGTTTGCGATGGCTGTGGGCGCACTGTCCGGAGTGCTGGCGTCTTTTCTCTTGAGGCTTCCGATAAGAGGTGTCCTGAAAAACGCACTGCTTGGTCTATTGGGTTTTCTGGGGTTCTTCGTCGCAATTCTTGTTTCCCGGCCGGGTGCCCCGCGTCTCGCGGTTTTCGAGACGCGGGTTTTGGCCGAGGCATGGTGCTTTCGGCCTCAGGACGAGTCCGCGCTTGACCGGGTTTGGGTGCATGTAACGCAGCTTCTCGATGGAGGCTCGGCGACTTCGCTCAGGATTTCGGCAGCGGGCTCAGACGCCCGCTACGCGCCTCAACTTACGCTCGCTCCACACATTGAAGTCGTAAAAACCGGCTGCCAGAGTTGGTGCGGCGGCTCCCAAAACTCTGGCTGGTTGGTTCCCCGCCGCCGCTTCCACTCGCCGAGCACGCGCCGGGTGAATCCCAACTTCAGCGCTGGCATGACGGTCGCGGGCGTGCCGCGTTGCGGTTCGCTAAGGAGCAGGTGAAAATGTTCGGGCATGACCACGTATCCCAAAACCACCACCCGGTAGCGGCGGCGCCCGGCTTCGAGCACTGTGAGGAAAAGATCGCGGTAGCGGGCGGAGGCGAGGAACGGCTGCCGCTCGAAACAGCTGCACGTAATGAAATGGAGATCACCGGCGCCGTAGTAGCGATGAAGAGATCGAGGCACGAGTAAAAAGATAGGATGGACGCGACGGAAAGTCTGTGACCCACGAACAGGATCGATGGCACCAGCACCCGCGTCTCGAAAACCGCGAGACGCGGGGCACCCGGCGGATTCCTTGAAACTGTATTACTTTGAACTCGACCTTGCGGACAGGGCTGGCAAGACTCCACGTATCGGACGCAGACTGGTATCCAAATTGGGGGAGTTTGAGTGAAATCTGGATATTTCGCCAACCGTCACAACGCGGTTTGGAATGTGCAAAATTCCCGAAGCACGTTTCAATCCCCGCATAGTTCGTCAAAGTTGCCGCTGTCCCAGAACTTATCGCCAGTCGACTTAGTCGACAGCACCCAACCCGTGCGATTGTTGGTTCTCACTTGCACCCACCACTCCGTCACGCCGTTCTTGATGACCACGGTGGTGCACATGCTCGTATCAGCGAAGCCGCATTTGTCGCCTTTTCCCGCAATGTTTTCGTACGATTCGGTAAACCAGATGCCCTTCGCCCACAGATCGTAATTACCGTCAGCATGAAAACCATATACGAGAATCACATCGCGGGGAGTGAGCGAGAGGCCCTTCGCGTCCGAGAACTCTTGACGGCCCTGTTTGATCACGGCCTGGCCAGGTTCCCGGATTACATTTACTCCTGCGACTACAGTTACTTTCTCACCTGTTTTTAGCGTATCGAGCACGACCCACGTGTCACCCCACGACGAAAACACCAGGGTGTTCCGCCGAATCTTCCAATCGGGAATACTGCGGCCCTCGCCGGGGCACGCTTTATGATCGATCACTGGAAGGTTAGGTTCCGCCATAGCTGCTTCCGGCGGATGGGCCGTCTGTTGGGCATTTGCGAGTGCCGCCAGTACGAGGACCAGACCGAAGCGTGTAGCGAACATGTGTAAACGATACGACCTCACGCAGCGCATGGACAATTACTCAAGTACTCAGGAGAGAGACGGCAAAGCGTGGGTGACGCACAGGCGATAGCGTAAGTTTGCGCCGTTTGTTCGCCCTTCAGCCATTGCGCTCAAAGGCCCCGCTACGGCCTGACGGTAGCGAACCCCATCCGACAGCGTGGTGTGCAAGGTCAAGTCGTGGCTATTTGCACTTGAACGGTCGAGTCGCAGGATAAAGTTGCGCAAGAGTCTGGCTGCCAACCTTCCGATTCGTGGGTTATATTTGTTTATCGCCGCGTGTGCCTTGGCGGCGCAGAAGGAGGGAGGGAGTCGCCAGAGCAAAAAAACGCCGCCCTGTCAGGATCTGTCCAGTCTTCTGTGTAAACGACCAAGCTTTCTTGGGGTTGCTTTTGGGGATGGGTTGCAAGGGAAGGGGGCAGTTCCCCTTCCCTTGCGTCCACGTAGAAAAAGAGCTGAGGTGCATTATGCCGACCTTCCCGCTGGCCTGGGCATGCGCTCGGGCCATAGGACGGTGAAGTAGTTCAAAGCTTGACTCCAGTTTTGTACCGGCATGGTCCACTTCTTGGACGCCTGCCGGATCGCCAGAAATAGCAGTTTCAGCGCTGACTCTTCGTTGGGAAAAGCGCCCCGCGTTTTGATGATCTTGCGCAGCGAACGATGCAGTGCTTCTACGCTATTGGTGGTATAGATCGCCTTGCGAATGTCTGCGGGATAGTGGAAAAAAGGCGTGATGCGATCCCAGTTCCGCTGCCACACCTGGCTCAGGCTCGGATAGGCGGTCCACTTCTGAGTTACCTCCTCCAGATTCTGCTGGGCTTCCTCCGCCGTGGCCGCACGATAGATGCGGCGCAGATCTGCCGCCACCAACTTGCGGTGTTTCCAAGGCACATAATTCAGCGAAGCCCGTACCAGATGCACGATGCAGAGCTGCACTTCGGCCTGGGGATAGATAGTTTCGATCGCTTCCGGAAATCCTTTCAGCCCATCCACGCAGGCGATGAAGATATCCTTCACCCCGCGATGCTTTAGCTCGGTCAGCACTTGCAGCCAGAACTTGGCTCCCTCCTGCTGTGCCACCCACAGTCCCAGGACTTCCTTTTGCCCCGCCAGGTCCACCCCCAGCACCACATAGATCGCCTGGTTGTGCACATGCCCGCTGTCCCGCATCTTTACCATCATGGCGTCCAGATACACGATCGGATACAACTCCTCCAGTGGCCGGCTCTGCCAGGCCTTCACTTCTTCCACCACCGCATCGGTGACGTTGGAGATCAGGGTTGGCGAAACCTCGATCCCATAGATCTCTTCCAGGTGCCCTTGGATTTCGCGTGTGCTCATCCCCCGCGCATACATCGAGATGATCTTGTCATCAAATCCCGTGAAGCGCGTCTGCCCCTTAGCCACGATCTTGGGCTCAAAGCTCGCCTGGCGGTCCCGCGGGGTTTCCAGTTCCAGTTCCCCAAAGTCCCCCTTTAGAGCTTTCCGACTTGTCCCGTTGCGGCTGTTGCCGCTGTGATGTCCTGCCGGATCGTGTTTCTCAAATCCCAGATGGTCGGTCAGCTCAGCTTGCAGAGCCCGCTCCAGGATGGCTTTGGTGAGTTGTTTCAGTAGGCCGTTCTCGCCGATGATGTCTTCCGGCTTTTTGTAATCGGCCAGCAGTTGGTCAATCAGTGTCTTATCGATGGCCATCGGTTTCCTATTTTCCTCTTCCGATGGTCGTTTACACAGTTCCTTTTACATCTTCGCCGGTAATGCCTGGGATTTCCTGTTGGTCAATGATGGTCACACCATTTTGCACAACCGTGACCACCCGTCCCACCAGCGTGATGTCGTAACTCTGCCATTCTCCCGGCTTGAGCGGCTGTGCCGGCGAAGCGGCCAGGAAACCGTACACGCTTCCGGTGCGCCGGTTCGGCGGTTCTGGCTCGGGATCGTCTACGATCTGCACTTCGTACCGGCCGCGCAGGTAGACGCCGCTATTCGCTCCTGGACCGCAATTGAATTCGACGTGTAACTTGAAATTTTCGAACTTGGCATCCGTGATCAGTTCTGCGCCACGCTCGGGACTTACCAGCGTCCCGTTTTCGACCTTCCACGTCGTCGTTGATGCCGAATCGCTCATCCTCCAACCGTTCATGTCCTTGCCATTGAACAACGGCGTCGGCTTGCCCCATTTCGGCGCGCCGCTTCGCTTCAACGACGGCGCTCGCTCGCCCGTCCATTGCCAGGCAGTTCCATCCGGCCCGGTGGTTGTCCCCAGCAGCCTCTTTCCAGAGAGCTTGCCCTCAAAGACCATGTCGTCTTTCCTGTCTTCTTCCTCCTTGGGAGAAACGAACGTGATGCGGCCACGCGACAGCTCAAATTTCGGAAGCAGCCGTGCATGTCCCCAGCGGCTCACCATCCGGGCCCTAAGCTTTCCATCTTCCTGGGTGATTTCCAACCACGAGGGATATTCGCGAAGCGGAGTCTTCAGGGTCAAATCCCAACGTCCCAGAACAGACCGAACCGAGGCAGTTGTATCGGTAGACTTCCCCGCTTGACCCCAGGAGACATGGGATCCAGTCAAGAGCAACAGGGCCAGGATCGCTCCACGCGTAAAATTCATTGGCTTAACCTTATTCAAAGATTTTTGCTTATCCGGCGACGATAACGATGATCTTGTTGGCCTCGCCGTGACCCGGATCACCACCAACATACCCAGGATAGGAAACTAGTCCGCGCCGTGCTTTCTGGTTGACCTCACTTTTTCAATCCCATAGCCTATTAAGTAAGAAGCGTTATCGATTTTCGACGGCGCGCGATCTTTGACAATCTGAGCAGCCACAATCGCGGATCTCCGCACCGCCGGAATACCGTCGTGGGGACGCAACCCCTTTGCTATCTATATTTTGCGTGTAACTCCTGCAAACTCAAAGATTTAGCGGGGCATCGCGAATTGGATCCTTTGTTTTCTTTATTTTACAGTATGGATGGGGGGAGGGGGTAAACCCCCCACGCCCCCCCACAACTTGAGAGGATCCCCAAAATGGCGGAAGCGAGTGGGGGTCGAACCCACCGTCGCCTTCTCGCGAAGACGACCACCGGTTTTGAGGACCGGGGCAATCACCGGATCACATGCGCTTCCAGGTGCAACTGACTGAAGACGGCCCCTACCTCGCTTCCGGCACGATCCTCAGGTACGGCTTGGGCGACTTCCATCCTTCCGGATAAAGTTTCTGCGCCTCATCGTTGGACACTGCTCCGCTGATGATGACGCTCTCGCCCGGCTTCCAATTCACCGGCGTGGACACCTTTGCCTGGCCGTAAGTTGGATGGAATCGAGGGCGCGCAGAATTTCGTCGAAGTTGCGGCCGGTGCTCATGGGATAACTGAGCATCAGCTTGATTTTCTTGTCGGGGCCGATGATGAAGACAGTACGCACGGTGGCGTTGTCTGCCGCAGTTCGGCCTTCGAGGTGGTGCCGCTCTCGGCGGGCAGCATGTCGTAGAGCTTGGCAATTTTAAGTTCGGGGTCGCCGATCATCGGGTAAGTGACTTTGTGGCCCTGGGTTTCTTCGATATCGCCGGCCCACTTGGCGTGACTGGTTACCGGATCCACGCTCAAGCCGATAATTTTCGTGTTCCGCTTGGCGAATTCCGGCTGCAGGCCGGCCATGTAGCCAAGTTCGGTGGTGCACACCGGGGTGAAGTCTTTGGGGTGGGAGAACAAGATCGCAAAGCCGTTGCCGATCCACTCGTGAAAGTTGATGGTGCCTTGTGTGGTTTCGGCCGTGAAATTGGGAGCGGTTTCATTGATGCGTAGGGACACGGTTCATCTCCTGTTGATCTGAAAAGTTGAATTTGGATTCGCTGACTCGGCGCCGGTTGGGATCGAAGGCTGCGCTAGCCGCAAACCGGCGCCAGCGTACAACAACACAGGCCGCTCGGAATGGGGTATCTGTTCACAGGCCACCTAGGATACCCTGCGCTCCGGCCGCAGTCAACGAATCGCAGGCCACAAGCCTTCCACCGCCTTGAGCAATCACTTTCCCACGTAGCTGACCCGCCAAATCGAATTTGAGCCATCGTCGGTTACCAGCAACGAGCCGTCTTGAGCCACCGCAACTCCCACCGGCCGTCCCCAGACGTGTCCGTTATCCACCACAAAGCCGGTAAGAAACTCTTCGTATTCGCCGCTGGCGTTGCCCGGTCTGGTGCAGCGGCACGCGAATGACTTCGTATCCGGCGCGAACGCCTTTGTTCCACGAGCCGTGTTCCGAAACGAAGATATCCCCGCGATATTCCGCCGGGAACTGCCTGCCTTCATAGAAGGCCAGCTGCAGCGAAGCATTGTGGGGCTGCAGCAACACATCCGGCGTGATGACCTTGTCCTTCAGCTCCGGATGCTTGCCTTCGTGCCGCGGGTCCTGATGTCCGCCCATGTACCACCAGGGCCAGCCGTAGAAACCGCCATCCTGGACGTGGGTGATGTAATCCGGCACCAGGTTGTCGCCCAGCGCGTCGCGTTCGTTGACCGAACACCACAGCTCGCCGGTCTGGGGATTGATTGCCAGTCCACCACCAGCATTACGAATGCCGTAGGCATAGATGCGCATGCCTGAGCCATCCGGATTGAATTCCAGAATGTCAGCGCGATTCTTCTCCTCGGGATGGGTGTCCGGATCGTCCACATTCGAGTTCGAACCGACTCCCACGAACATCTTTTTGCCATCGAGCGAAAATACGAGGTCACGCGTCCAGTGTCCGCCGCCAGCGGGCAGATCCGCAATGTGCTGCGCGGCGCCGCGAGCTTTCAGGTCGCCATTCTGATAGGGGAAGCGCACCACCGCATCGGTGTTCCCCACATAAATCCACTGCGGATTGGGCCCAGGCGGATAGAAAGCGACGCCATAAGGCTGATTCAATCCAGCGGCGAAAACTTCAACCTGCTCCGGCTTGCCTTCGCCAGTAACCCCGCGGAAGACTTTAATGTCACCCGCCTCGCTCTCGGCCACGAAGAGATCACCAATCGGTGCAGTGACAATCAGGCGGGGATTGTTGAGTCCGCTGGCATATTGTTCGACTTTGAATCCGGCTGGCGCCTGCGGCCAGGCATTGGCCGGACGCGGGGCGAGCTTGCGGACCATTGCCGGCTGACTTAGTGGCAAATGGCGCGGGGAGGTCTTGCACGGTGATATGGCGAATGTTTCCCGGCTTCTCAAAACGGTAGTCCGTAAACGGCGCTGCCGGGGACGGGCCGGCGCTGGCATCCTCGACTGACGGCATAGAGGCAGCCGTGCTGCTTGCCTGAATTGCCGGTGAGCTGGGGAGAGACTTTACGTACGAGATGATCTGCCAGCGCTGCGCGGCGGGCAGTTTTTCCCACGCCGGCATGCCGTTGTTCAAATCACCCTTGGTGATGAACCAAAAGATCTTCGCCGTCGCTTGCGGACTGAACCGTCCCGCGGGCCAGGGACGGAATGTTGGCGGTGCCATGCCCACTGGGCCCATGGCAGGAACTGCAATTGGCGGCGTACAGCTTCGCCCCGGAGGTCAGTGCCGAATGCTGTCCCGCATAGGGATTTTTTTCAGTCCTGGCGGACGACGGAGCATCGTGAAACGTCTGACTTGCCACTGGTAAAGCACAAATCGATAGCGCGATAAACATCAAGGACGTTGCACGAACCCCATGCCGCTGTTTTCAAGACTTCCCTCCTGGCCTACGGTTCCCTATGCGAATTATGGATTTTAGATGACCCAAACTTGTTTGGCGGCGCAATTTTGACAGGGAACTTTTCATGGGCGGTCATGCCGCCGAAAGCGGACAGCGCTACAATACATCACCATGGCAGCAGAATCGCGGCGGCTCCCTTCGCGCAGTTGGATGTATTCGCCTCCCGACGTTTTGCGGGTAATCCGCTGGCAGTTTTCTTCGATGGCCGGGGACTTACGGATGCCGAAATGAAGTCCATCGCCCGGGAAATGAACCTCTCGGAAACCACCTTCATTCTGCCGCGCGAAGCGGCGCTGGAGAAAGAGCGCGGCATTCGGGTGCGCATCTTCACGGTACAGGAAGAACTGCCTTTTGCCGGCCATCCCACCCTGGGGACGGCGTTTGCCTTGCGCGGCACCACCAACGCGGCGGAAATTACGCTGGATCTGAACGCGGGCCGGGTTCCGGTCCGTTTCGAGGCAATTTCTGGGCAGCCCGTGTTTGGCGAAATGACCCAGCTGGAACCGAAGTTCGGCGCGCAACACGATCGTGAGGCCGTGGTGCGGGCGGCCGGATTGCGCGATGGCGATATCGATCCGTCCTTGCCGGTGGAGACCGTTTCGACCGGGGTTCCTTTCACCATTGTGCCGCTGCGCGGCTTGGCGGTCATGCGCGATCTGCGCGTCGATCTGGCAAGCTCCGCGGAATATCTGGAGCAGTCGGGTGGCAAGTTTTTTTATTTTGTAACCCGCGAAACCTCCGATCCCACCGCCCGGTTGCACGCCCGCATGATGTTTTACAACGGTGAGGATCCAGCAACCGGCTCGGCTGCGGGATGCGCCGCGGCATGGATGGTCGCGCACGGCGTGGCCGGAGCGGATGAGCGCGTACTCATTGAACAGGGAATCGAGATGCAGCGTGCCAGCCATATTTTCGTGCGTGCTTCCCGCCAGGATAATCGAGTGGTAAACGTGCGGGTTGGAGGGAATGCCGTGGAGGTTCTGCGCGGAGAAATGTTTCTGTGAGAGGAAGTCCCGCAAGGCACAGAAACCATGCTTCATCCACAACGCCACAAAATTTTCAATAGCGCGAGTTTCCCATTGGCATCGGCGGTACTTTACATTCTTCGCGCGTGCCGTTACGATGCAAGTCGCTCTTAAAATTCTCCGACATTTTAAAAAGTTGTTTTCGGATAATCTCCCGCTGCCGGTGTGATTCGCCGTCCGCTATTTTCGGAAACTGGATGAAGCCAAAACGAACGATTCTGTGCGTTGACGACAACGAGCAATCCCTTTCCATTCGCAAGGTCCTGCTGGAAACGCGTGGCTATCGGGTGGCCGCTTTCACCCGCGGCGAAGACGCTCTGGAGCACTTCCGCAAGGGCGGAGTGGACCTGGTAATTACGGATCTCCTCGTGCCCGGTCTGGACGGCGCGGCGCTGATTCAGTGCATCAAGGAACTCTCGCCGCTAACCCCCACAATTCTGCTATCGAGCAAAATGAGAGCCTACGATAGCTCGATGCGGGCGGACGTTTTTCTGGCCAAAGGCATGTTTGCGCCCGCGGAATTGCTGGAACGCATCCGCATCCTTCTGGTGCGCAAGCGTGGCCCCAAGCGTAGCCCGATGAGCGCCCAGCCGCGCTCCACTCAAGCCGGCGTGGCGTAAGCGCTGGCTTCCGCCGAACGCGCGAACTTTCGTGTAAGATCGAAAGATTGCATGGGCGCTTTCATCGAAGCCGTAGATCTGCGCAAGACCTACCGGGTAGGCAAAATCGAGGTGCCGGCGCTGCGGGGGATTTCCTTCACCGTACAGCAGGGCGAGTTTGTTAGTGTGGTCGGCCCCTCGGGCAGCGGGAAGTCCACGCTTTTTTACCTGTTAGGCGGCCTGGCCCGGGCCGACGGGGGCCATGTTCGGGTTGACGGAGACGATTTCGCACAGCTCTCCGATGCCGACCTCACCCGTATGCGCAAGCGGAAGATTGGTTTCGTTTTCCAGAAATTCAATCTTCTACCCACGCTCGACGCCCGTTCCAATATCGATATCGCGCTGGATATCGCGGGGAAGAACGGCGACCGGGATCAGGCTTATTTCGAGAAGATTGTGGGCCTGCTGGGAATCGCGGACCGTTTGCAACATCGGCCGTCGGAACTCTCCGGCGGACAGCAACAACGGGTAGCCCTGGCGCGAGCCCTGATCAACAAGCCCGCCATCGTCCTGGCGGACGAGCCGACAGGCAACCTGGATTCGCAGAATTCCGAGATTGTGCTCAACATGTTGCGGCAATCGAACCGCGAGCTGGGCCAGACCGTGCTGATGATTACGCACAATCCCGCCGCAGCCAGCTATGGAGACCGCATCATCCACATGCGAGATGGTGAGATTGTGGTACCGGAACAAGACCCGCAGTGGGTGGCCGCGCGTTAGAGTGGCGGTCTTAGTGCGCGGCCTGACCGCATTGCTGGGAATCGGCAGCTTATTTATAATCAATACTTCAAGGGCGGGAGTAACTTGAGGCGTCTAGCGGGCCCATTCGGCAACTTCGTTCTGCTCAGTTGCTCAGGGCAGGCTAGAGGCCGAGCCCGCTGCCGAAATCCCGAGCGCAGTCGAGGGATCTGGCGGTTGTAAGTGCACAAGGGCGGGAGTAACTCAGTGGTAGAGTGCGACCTTGCCAAGGTCGAAGTCGCGGGTTCAAATCCCGTCTCCCGCTCCAGATTCTTGAAAAAGCCCCGGCGGGGCTTTGCGTGTTTTTGCGGCCAGTGGGTGCCTCCGAGTGGACTTTTCACTGGCATGTGGCTAATTTACTGGTGGGGCGCGGTACCCAAGTGGTAAGGGAGAGGTCTGCAAAACCTTTATACGTGAGTTCGATTCTCACCCGCGCCTCCAATCATTCTTAAAGATCCTTCGCTTTCGCTCAGGATTTCGCCAGCGGGCTCCCGCTGCGCTCACGCCCGCAAAACGGCTCAAGTTCGATTCTCACCGCACCTCCAAACTTGCTTAGACACCCTTCGGTTTCGCTCAGCGCGGGCCTTTGTGGAATCCCACCCTAGTCGCAAAATGCGCGACTAGGATGGGCCACCCATCATTCAAGAAGTCACGGGCTTTCAGGATTTCGCTAGCGGGTCACGCTAGCGGCACATCTGCTGCTCCCAGCCTAAGGAAAACATGTCGAGCTTGCAGTCTGGGTCCTCGGGATGAGCGGCGATGACGCTCTCGTCGACCGTGATGCCCCATCCGGGTCCAGTCGGCACCTCGTAATAGCCATCTTTGACGCGAGGCGCGTCCGGAACAAGAGCCATTCGCCATGGCACGTCGTAGTCCTCGAAGGTTTCCAGAATCATGAAATTCGGGATGTTGGCGCAAAGGTGAATGCTGGCTATGGTCCGGAGTGGCCCGTCGCAATTGTGCGGTGCGACACTTACATAGTAGGCTTCGGCCATCGCCGCAATCTTTTTAGTCTCGAGGAACCCGCCGCAATAAACCAGGTCGGGCTGAATGATGTGCGCGCCATTCTGCCGCAGCAGGCTAAGGAAGCCATAACGGCTGTAGGTGTGCTCGCCGGTCGCTACGCGCAACGGCGATGCCTCAACAATGTGGGTCATGGCTTCGTCGTTGTGGGCCGGGATTGGTTCCTCGCACCAGGTTGGATTGTACGGCACCATGGCGCGAATGGCCTCCAGCGCCATGCTCGGACTGAACCGGCCGTGGAACTCCAACAAGATCTCGATATCGTCGCCCACGGTTTTTCGCAGTGACTCAACCGCTTTGCAAGCCTGGCGCAATTCACTCGGGGTGATCTCGCGTCCGCCTGGCCCAAACGGATCGAATTTCATCGCCTTATAGCCCCGGCCTAGTACGTCATGAGCGCGCTCCGATAACTTTCCAAGGTCACTCCGGCTGCTGTACCAACCGTTGGCGTAGACTTTAACTTTGTTGCGCACCTTTCCACCCACCAGGTTATAAACCGGCTGGCCGCAGGCCTTGCCTACGATGTCCCACAAAGCGGTTTCAATCCCAGCCATGGCGGAGTACATGACGGGACCGGTGTTATGTTCGACCTGATAAAGCTTGAACCACAATGCTTCGATATCGAACGGATTTTGACCGACGACATAGCGCCGCGCGAAATCCTTGATCATTTCGCGCACCGACGTTTCTTTCCAGCCGAGCGTACCTTCGCCCCAGCCTACGATTCCAGAATCAGTCTCAATTTTTACCAGGGTAAAGTTGCGCCATTTTGCAGCCACCAGAAATACGTCAACCTTCGTTACCTTCATATTTGTATTCATGTAAGCCTCAGTAAGTCTTTAGATTGTGAATCCAGCACTTGTATATCTACGAACGCCGAAACTTTCACTATGGTCCGGTATCGCCAGAACTAACCCAATCGACGTCGCGCGCCACCTCAGCCTGACCGGCGTCCCATTTCAAAACAGCTCTTACTTGTATCGGATGTGCACCAGGCGCTGGGGGAAAGGGAGCTTGGAGTTCGAAATGGATGAAGCGATGATCGTCGAGGGTTCGGCTGACCTCACCCCAGCCTGGCAGGCTGTCTTTCGGGAGGTTGATTTCGTAACTTACTTGCGCCCCGGGCAAACTCTCGGAATCGTAGTCCAGGCGGCCGATTACGTTTGGCGATGGATTCCCCGTCGCACTCAACGCCAGGTTGCAGTCTAAAAGCTCCGCAGTCATCTGGCTGATCTCCTCCGGAGTGAAGGTGGCGTTTTCGATCATGTGCGTGGCTTTTTGCGCATCGGCATCAGCTTCGGGGATGGTACGATTCGACTCGAACGGGTGATTCACGAAGGCCGTGAGAATCCGCGACGTCCAGGATTTGAAATCCGGAGTATTCCGCGCGAGGCTTTCCGGGTTATCCACCAGGTCGTTGAGTTCTTGCTCCACCTGCTCGGTTTCGCGAAGGACGTGGGGCTCCTTCTTGATGTCCTGCTCTCGCAGCAACATACCCCACTTCAATTTTTCGGCAACTTCGACCTGGCGAACCCGGGCACGATAATCGACGATTTTTTGAAACAGTCTCTCGGTGGCAGGTGAACCCGCACCTTGAACGGTCACCACAACGCGGTTTTGGATGGGCAGTGTGGACAGATCTACGGTGGTGACGCGATCCTGTTCGCTCCAACTCCAACCCTCCGCCGAGTCGGAGGATTGTTTTTCCGGGAGAGTTTGCTCGCCCCGGCGCACGCTAGCCGGTTTCAGCAAACCATGAATCCGGATTCTGTACTTGCGACTTTCTGCCTGGCCCTGAAAATGGCCTTCCGTGGGCCCGATGGTGATGGTATGTTCGCCGGATGGTTGCGATGGCTCATAGTTTAGTGGCGTCCACGAATACGCGTCCTTTCGATAATCGAGGGATGTTCCATCGTCTTCATAGAGCCGGAACGAGCCTGGCTTGCCCGCGAATACTTCCAACGTCAGCGGATCCAGGGCGTGTTGATCGCTGTAGTCCATTGGCGGGGCAAGCGGCAGAATCGCTCCAGCCTTCACGAAAATGGGCATGCGCTCCAAAGGACACTCGTATGCGATCACCTGACCCCCATCATAAATTTTGCCGGTGAACCAATCGAACCATTGTTCACCTGCTGGCAGGTAAATTTCTTTGAGGGCCGGCTTGCCAAAGCTGGGTTCGGAAACCGGCGCTACCAGGAGTTCTCTGCCCAGCAGATATTGATGGCGGAATTCGTAGGCTCCCTCTTGCGCTGGATATTCAACATAGGTGCCGCGCACCAGGGGTTCCCCATTTTCGTGCGCCATGCGGCTATAGGTGTAAAGGTAAGGGATGAGACTGTAGCGGAGCTTCAGGAACTTTCTGGTCGTATCCAGGGCATCCGGCCCGTATTCCCAGGGCATCCGCAGTCCCCAGATACCGTGCCACCAAACGATGGGACTCAGTGCGCTGAACTGCAACCAGCGCTCGTATAGTTCGGTGTCCACGACTTGCCGGAAGACTCCCGCTGTAAGATTGTTGGGGTAGGCGACAAGCATATTACCGGCTTGAACGTTGAAGGGAACGAGCAAATCCAGGGTGGACCAGTGGGGCATTAAATCGCCGGTAAAAAAGGCCCCGTAGCGGTGTCCTCCCCAGGGAGGGGTAGCATTCGTCTTCTGGTAGGGACCGCCGAGGCGGGCAAACACGAAGCCGCGCTGGCCGGTGATTTGCTCTGACCCGGTGTATTCGACATGCCTCGTCCATAGGACTGGATCCAGCCCCTCCATATTGGTTGCAGCATTTCCGTCCTGCCACCAGAAAGCCATTCCGGCCTGCAGCGCTGGCTGGTTGAAGGTGTTCATGAACAACACTGCGTATTTCTTGTTGGCCAGGTCGTGCGCTATTTTCTTGGTGTCTGCGGGAAGGCCCATCGCTAGCCGGATACGTTCAAAATTGCTGCAGTTTTCCGGAGTGAGGTCCTCATAATGCTCATTAACCGTGACCTTAACTCCCTGACTCTTCGCGTATTTGAAGAACGCAAAAGGATCGGGCATCTGCTCCAGGTCCCAATCGCGTCCCGCCCAGATAGTTTTGACGGTTGAATCGGAGTCAAACACCAGCATATCGAGCGGAACGTGCTCTTCACGAAAACGGCGGATGATTCTTTTCCATTCCTCTGCGGAGTATCCCGCGCGCGAACCGAACCAGGTTCCGAGAACATAGCGGGGAATCATGGGAATCGGGCCCAGCAGCTGAGTTAGATCGCGGAACAGTCCCTTGAAGTCATCGCCATATACAAAAAAATACCAGTCTTGAGAAGTCTGGTCCGTGCCACGCGGTTCTACCCAGTCGCCGGCGCGGTTCCACACCGCGGTATGGCTGTCGTCCAGGAAGAAGTAGCCGTTGCGGCTCAAGGGGCCGGGTTCGGTGCCCGGAGTTGCACGCAGCGCAATGTCTCCGGGTACGCCGCCAAGATTCTTGTCGTCTTTGTCACCCGGCTTCCATTGATGTTCGCTCTGGCCGTCCGGCCAGGAGATAAGCAGATTGTTGGGACCGAAGATTCCCGATCCCAGGCGGTAGCGAACCTTTATTTTGCTGGTGGTGATTTCCAGCCACCCCCTGGAATCGGCGGCATGAAATTCAGGCGCAGTCCAGTTGCGATTCTGAACCGCTATGCTGGGAGCATCCACAAATTTGCGGTTCCGGGAATACTCCATTCGCACTACGTTAGCGGACAATACCTCGAAGCGGGCGCTGCCCCGAATCACCGAGTTTTTCGGCTCGGCTGCAGCGGGTGTCGTGAGGCTTGCGATCGAAGCGAAAAGCAAACTGCAAGACATTAACCGGAGCTTCATCTTGGCTCGGACCTTTCGGAATGGCGGTGTTGGCCGCACGTCTACCACGTTCGCGGCCGCTAGTGGGCCATGTAGCCGCCGTCGATGACCCAGTTCACCCCGTCCACGTAGGCGGCCTTTTTGCTGCATAGGTACGCCACAAGTTCCGCCACCTCTTCGCAACTCGCAAAGCGTTTAATGATCGTGTCCTTGAACAATTCGTCGGGAATAATGCCGCCAGAGTCAATCAGATTTTGCGTAACCCAAGTCTTTACCGCGCCAGGGCTAATGCTGTTTACCCGGATGCCCGCGTCTTTCATCTCCACTGCCATAGCCCTGGTCATGGCCACCACCGCGCCTTTGGTTCCAGCGTAGGCAACCAGGTTGGGATTGCCCGAGAGAGCGTTCACCGACCCAATGTTCACGATCACGGGATCCGCCGGCCGCGCGGTTGCGCCCGATACATGGTGAAGGAATTCCTGCGCCAGGAAGAAAGGGGCCCTCTGGTTGATGGCGACCACGCGGTCAAATTCGCTTCCGGTAACCTGCAGCATGGGTTTGTGAAAACTCCAGGCGGCATTGTTGATCAAGGCATCGACCTGGCCTAATTTGGCGAGGGCCGCCGCGAACACCACTGGCGCAGCGTCCTGATCCGCTAAGTCTTTTACCAGAGCAAACGCCGAGTGCGATGGAAGTTGACCGGCGCCGACCCGGCTCAGCACGGCCTCTTCTTTATCAACCAAAAGGACTTTCGCGCCCAGTTCCACAAAGCGCTGGGCTATCGCCAGGCCCAGACCATTTCCTGCGCCGGTGACGATGACATGTCGGCCTTCCACCATCCCATTCCTCCATCCTGACATCGACAGCAATCAAATCCGTTCCCCACTTTAGCATCGTCGGGGAGAAAACGCTGGCTTGCATTCCGTAATCCGGATGAGTTGGTAATTTTCGTCGTGAAGAATACTTAAGAAGAATATTGGTAGCCTGAGCGGAGTCTGGGAATCCAGTCGCTCGGCGGAGCTGCCTGCGATCGTGCAGCCCCGGCAATTTAATTTGGAGATTCTACCGGGTGAGGCCGGCTGTCGGGGTGTTTCCGTAGTCGAGATCAAAGCCTAATTGGAGCTTGGCCGCCTCGGACATGCGTCCGGGATTCCAGGGCGGATCAAACACAACTTCCACGCTCACCACTTTCACTTCCGGCAAGCGGGCTAGCTTGCTCTCTACATCGGCTTTCAGCACTCCTCCCATACCGCAACCCGGAGCCGTCATCGACATGTTTACGGCGATTTTCTTGCCACCCTCTTCGTGTGGCGTGATTGTGCAGGAGTAGATAAGCCCCAGGTCGACGATATTCACTGGAATCTCCGGGTCGAAGACCGTCTTTAGCTGGTCCCATACCATATGCTCGCTGAAAGCTTCTTCGGAAGGCGCCTTCGCTTGAGCCGCGGCCGGAGAAGCCAGGCCCATGGCGTCCGCATCTTTCGCATCGATGCGAAACATACAACCCATGTCGCTGGTGACCGTGTAGCTGGTGCCGAGAAATTGAGAGATTCTAACGCGCGTGGCGGTCGGAAGCACGCGGCGTATGCCGCTGGGAATTTCGATGGCTTCACATTCGCGTTTTAGATCAATGAGTTCGTACATAGTCTAAACTCCCTATTCTGTTACTCGGTGGAAACGGCTTCCTGCTTTGCTTCGAGGGCTGCCTGCAGTGTGTGCCATGCCAGCGTTGCGCATTTTACCCGCGCCGGGAACTCAGAAACTCCGGAAAAAACCGCCAGCTTGCCCAGTTCCGCCTGGTTGCCGTTGGCCGGAGCTTGCCCGGTGACCACTTTGTGAAAGCGCTCGAATAGTTCCTCGGCCTCGGCCCTGGTCTTGCCTTTCAAGCTCTGCGTCATCATGGAGGCTGAAGCTTTGGAAATGGCGCAACCCGAGCCTTGAAACGTAATATCGCGGATGGAGTCTCCGTCCATCTCCAGATAAACCGTGAAGCGGTCGCCGCACAACGGATTGTAGCCTTCGGCCTTGTGGTCGGGGCTCTTCAATTCCCGATAGTTTCGCGGCGCTTTGCTGTGCTCCAGAATTACTTCCTGGTACAGGTCGCGTAGGTCAGCCATCAGGCGAAAACCTCCTCAACCTTTTGGATGCCCAGCACCAGGGCGTCGATTTCTTCTTTCGTGTTGTATATGCCAAAGGAGGCGCGAGCGGTCGCATCGATTCCGAAGCGTTCCATCACGGGCTGAGCGCAGTGATGTCCGGTGCGGACGGCGATGCCTTCCTGGTCCAGGATCGTCCCAATATCGTGCGGGTGGATGCCATCGATAACAAAAGAGAGAACGCCCGCTTTCTCTTTTGCGGTTCCGATCAGGCGAACTCCGGGAATCGCGGAAACTCTTTCCGTGGCGTAAATCAGCAATTCGTGCTCGTAGGCGGCGATGTTGTCCATTCCCAGGCGGTCGAGATATTCGAGCGCGGCGCGCAAACCAACCGCGCCAGACATATCGGGGGTTCCGGCTTCAAATTTGTGGGGCACCTTGTTGTAAGTGGTTTTCTCGAAGGTCACGGAGCTGATCATATCGCCACCTCCCTGGTAGGGGGGCATCGCCTCCAGCAAGGCAAGCTTGCCGTAGAGAGCCCCGATGCCGGTCGGTCCGTAAGTCTTGTGCCCGGAGAAAACATAGAAATCGCAATCCAATTCCTGCACATTGATTCGCAGGTGAGGAGCGGCTTGGGCGCCGTCGACCAGAATTGGAATGTTTCTCGCATGCGCCATTTTTGCCATGGCTGCCACTGGATTTATCGTGCCCAGCGCATTCGACACGTGAGAGACCGCGACAATCTTAGTCTGGGGGGTGAGCAGCCGTTCGAATTCTTCCAGAATCAACTCGCCCCTGTCATTGAACGGCGCAACCCGCAATTTCGCCCGCTTTTCCTCGCAAAGCATTTGCCAGGGGACAATATTGGAGTGATGCTCCATCGCCGTGATCAGCACTTCGTCACCCTGGCCTACATGAACGCGGCCATAGGTTTGAGCGACTAGATTGATCGCTTCCGTCGCGCTGCGCACAAACACAATCTCGCTGGCCTGAGCCGCATGCAGAAATATTTGCACCGACTTGCGCGCAGCTTCGAACTCTTCGGTTGCGCGTTGGGAAAGATGATGCACCCCGCGATGGATGTTGGCATTATCGCGTTCGTAATATTGGACGATCGCGTCAATCACAGCTTTCGGCTTCTGTGAGGTGGCGGCGCTGTCCAGATAGACGAGTTGGTGGCCGCCAATTTTCTGACGCAGAATAGGAAAATCACCGCGGACTTTCTCCACGTCGAAGTCAGAGCCGGCGCAGCCAGGCGCAGTATGGCCGGAGTTCCATGGTGATCTGGCGAGAGGTCGTCATCCAACTTCCTCCAACCTTCGTATGGCTTGGCCGCTATTCGAGCCCCCAGGGTCCGGTAAACGATTGGCGATCGACAGCAGATGCCCATGAATCAACCGCTCCGCATGAGTGCGGGCTGCTCCTGGCTTCATGCGGTCCAGACATTCCCCGGCGAACGCCATCAGCAGCATGCGGCGCGCGGAAACCTCGTCGACGCCCCGCGACCGCAAATAGAACAGGGCGTTTTCTTCGATTTGGCCAATGGTCGCGCCATGCGTGCACTTCACATCGTCGGCGTAGATCTCAAGTTGTGGCTTAGTGTCGATCTGCGCGTCGTCCGAAAGCAGCAGATTGCGGTTGGTCTGTTTAGCATCGGTTTTCTGCGCGTCCTTGTGCACCACGATGCGTCCGTGAAAAACTCCGTGCGACTTGCCGTCCAGAATTCCGTTGTAGAACTGGCGGCTGCTGCAATGCGGACTGGCGTGCTCGACGTGCATGTAGTTATCGAGGTGCTGCCGGCCATCACCGACGAACAAGCCATTGATCAGGCACTCTCCGCCTTCGCCGGCCAGCACCGGGTGGACATTGTTACGGACAAGTCCCCCGCCCAGCAGAAGGGAATGGGATGAAATGTTCGCGCTTCTCTCCTGCTGAATGCGCAGGGTAGAAAAGTTGAAAGCCTCACGATCCTCACGCTCAATCATGTAATGAGAGACCGTCGAGTTCTCACCGGCAATTAATTCGGTTGCGGTATTGCAAAAGATGGTGCCCGCGCCCAGCGAGACATATTCCTCGATGACCGTGGCCTGGCTCTCCCGCTCGAAAATCAGCAGATTGCGCGGATGCAGCATGCGTGGAGTGCCGGCCGCAGTGGAGACGAACAGCAAGTGAATCGGCCCCTCCAGCGAAACGCCGCGGCCCACGTGGACGAAGGCCCCGTCTTCCGCGAAGGCGGTATTCAGAGCGGAGAAGGGATCGCGCTGCATGTTCAGGTAGCGTCCCAGATGGGCTTCGAGAGCCTTTGCGTTCTGGGCAATTTCTTCCTTGAGCCCCGAAACCGTAACGCTTGCGGGCAAGCCTCCCAGCCGCGACAACTCCCGGACAAACTGTCCATCGACAAACACCAACTGCGCCGCGGCCCCTTGCATCCGCCAGGTAGTCAGGTCGGAATCGGAAAGATGAGTGGCGCCTGCCGCGAGTGAAAAAGGAGTGCGTGCGATGGCTGAGACGCTGGTGAATCGCCAGTCTTCGTCGTGAGTGGTAGGGAACCCAGTCTCACAGAAGCGGGCGAATGCGTCCTCCCGAAGTTTTCGCAGCCAGGGAAGATTCTGTCCTGAAGCCCGCTTGGCGAACGCGGTGAAGCTCTCCAGATACCCTTCGACGTTTTCGATTGCTGTGGTCACGATTTTCCCCACTAGACCGAAGCCGGCGCAGTCTGGCGCGCGTCCGCTTCGATCGAGCTGTAGCCTTTTTCTTCCAGTTCGAGGGCCAGTTCCGCGCCGCCCGAGCGGGCGATCCGGCCATCCACCAGGACGTGCACAAAATCAGGGACAATATAGTTCAGCAACCGCTGGTAGTGGGTGACCACTAACATGGCGCGTTCCGGGCCGCGCATCGTATTCACCCCTTTGGCTACGATCCGGAGCGCATCGATATCCAGGCCGGAGTCGGTTTCATCCAGAATTGCGAGCTTCGGCTGCAGGATCGCCATCTGCAATATTTCGTTTCGCTTTTTCTCTCCGCCGGAGAAGCCCTCGTTCACCGAGCGGTTCAACAGTTTGTCATCCATCTCCAGTAGTTTGAGCTTCTCGCGGAACATGGGAAGAAAATCCATGGCGTCCATTTCATCTTCGCCGCGGTATTTACGCATGGCGTTCAGAGCGGAGCGCAGGAAGTAGGTGTTGCCGATGCCGGGAATCTCGACCGGGTACTGGAAGGCCAGAAACACGCCTTCGCAAGCGGCTTCCTCGGGCTTCATCGCCAGCAGGTCTTTGCCTTTGAACAAAATCTCGCCGGCCGTTACCTGATAAGCGTCCCGGCGTGCCAAGACCTGCGCCAGCGTGCTCTTTCCCGAGCCATTCGGGCCCATGATGGAGTGAACCTCACCGGCATTCACCGTCAGGTCGATGCCTTTGAGGATCTCGTGTCCCCCAACCGTAGCGTGCAGATTCTTAATTTCCAGCAAACTCATTCGTCGTTTCTCCTGTCACTTGTCATTCCGAGCGCCGGTGTTGGGCGGGAGGAATCTGCTTCAACTCAGCTCTGCTTCCACTCAGCTAAAAGCGGATTCCTCGCCTCGCTCGGAATGACAACTGAATGGGCAAATGATCTTCCACTCGAATTAACCTACGCTGCCTTCCAGACTTACGCTCAGCAACTTCTGCGCCTCGACGGCAAACTCCATCGGCAGCTCACGAAAAACCTGCTTGCAGAAGCCGTTCACAATCATCGAGACCGCGTCTTCCGCCTTCAACCCGCGCTGCTGCAGATAGAACAGTTGATCCTCGCCGATTTTGGAAGTGGAGGCTTCGTGCTCCATGCGAGCCGTGGAGTTCTTTACTTCGATGTACGGGAAGGTATGCGCGCCGCACTGGTCGCCGATCAGCAGCGAGTCGCATTGCGTGTAGTTGCGCGCTCCCGTCGCCCCTTTCAAAATCTTGACCATGCCGCGGTAAGTATTCTGGCCATGCCCGGCGGAGATGCCCTTGGAGACGATGGTGCTGCTGGTATTCTTTCCCAGGTGGATCATCTTGGTTCCGGTGTCCGCCTGCTGGTAGTTGTTGGTCAGCGCCACCGAATAGAACTCCCCCACCGAGTTGTCGCCCTGAAGAATGCAGCTGGGGTATTTCCAGGTGATGGCGGAGCCGGTTTCCACCTGCGTCCAGGAAATCTTTGAGTTCACCCCCTGGCACTTGCCGCGCTTGGTCACGAAATTGTAGATACCGCCTTTTCCGTTCTTATCGCCGGGATACCAGTTCTGCACCGTGGAATACTTGATCTGCGCATTGTCGAGGGCGACAAGCTCAACCACCGCCGCGTGCAGTTGATTCTCATCGCGGATGGGGGCGGTACATCCTTCGAGGTAGCTGACGGATGCGCCTTCGTCGGCGACAATCAGAGTGCGCTCAAACTGCCCGGTTTCCGCGGCGTTGATGCGGAAATACGTCGAAAGCTCCATGGGACAACGAACACCCTTGGGCACGTAAACGAACGAACCGTCAGTGAACACTGCCGCGTTCAGTGCTGCAAAGAAATTGTCGGTGTGGGGAACGACCGAGCCGAGATACTTCTTCACCAACTCCGGATGCTTCAATACCGCTTCCGAAAACGAGCAGAAGATGATCCCCAGTTCTGCCAGCTTTCCCTTGAAGGTCGTGGCCACCGAGACACTGTCAAAAACCGCATCGACCGCAACTCCGGCGAGCTTCTTCTGTTCCGCCAGCGGTATGCCTAGCTTTTCGTAGGTGCGCAGAATCTCGGGATCGATTTCGTCCAGGCTCTTCAGGCCGGGCTTCTGCTTGGGGGCGGAGTAGTAGACGATGTTCTGGTAATCGATGGGCGCATATTTTATGTTGGCCCACGTGGGTTCGGCGTCCGCCTTCTCCAGGGAAACCCAGTGCCGGAAGGCCTTGAGCCTCCACTCCAGCATGAATTCTGGTTCCTGCTTCTTGGCCGAAATAATGCGAATAATTCCTTCATTCAGCCCCTTGGGAACCTGCTCGTGCTCAATATCGGTGACAAAACCCCACTTGTAATCGCGCTCCGCCAGATCGCGAATTGTATCTAGATTCGTGCTCATTGCATTCTCCCGGATACGCCGCTTATGGACGGCACCAAATTTCCTCGGTTGTTGCGGATCGTCGTCAGTTGCATGGGACGGGTCAAATCAGAAAGCATCACGTTCTCCAGCGCCCCGCGGACCACACGATTGATGAGCCGCTGATTGTCCTTGATGCGGCACGAGGACTCGAGATCGCAGAGACCCGCAACCTCACTGCTGCAATCGGTCAGAGCCAGCGGTCCTTCCAGCGCCGAAATGATCTCAGCCAGCGAAATCAGGCGTGGCTCCCTCGCCAGGGCGTAGCCGCCCTTGGTTCCCCGGTACGATGCCAGGAGTCCATTGCGCAGCAAAATCTTCAAAAGCTTGCTCACTGTGGGGAGCGGCAGCCGGCATTGAATTGCCAGATCGCGAACCGTATGCAACATGGCGGGCGATTGGCCAGCCATGTGGTTCATCAAGACCAACCCGTAATCGGTTAATTTTCCCAGGCGAATCATTTGTAAGTTATTGGTAAGTAAGCCTATCCCAGCAATTCTCGATACAGGACTGATTTAGTACGCTTTTATTCTACGACTGACGGCACCGCTTGGCAAGGGATCGCTACGGGCATAGAAGAATTTATTTTGAAGCGATCGGCCAGAGCCATTTGGGGCTTGATCCAGCCCAGGGCCTGGCCCGCGGACGCTTTAGTTCTCCGTAAGCAGCTTCCCCAGGGTGGATTTGTGCTTCTCCGTCGTTTCCTTTTTTCGATCGGGAACCACGCGGGAGGAAGGGGGCGTGCCGATGCGTTCGCGCGCCAGGGCCTTCACGGCCTCCACTTTGCTGAACTTTTTCAGCTTACGCTTTCTTGCCATTTCTTCCATCTTGCCATAGCTCGTCTGCGAGAAAACTGCAATAATTGAGCTGGCTGGGGATAAGAACCTGCCAACCTATGGAAGAACGCGATTTTTTCGACGAACGCACAGAGAAAAAGCCAGCCTCGCTGAATTGTCCGCATTGCCACCAGTCGGCTGAGTACGAGGTTACCTGGCTGGTACGCACCAAGAAAAAGAACTTACCGGGACGGGCTGACGAGCGCGACCGGGCCCGCTTCGCCAAGGCCCGCTCCTACATGTTGCGCAAGGATGACTTGATGGCCTGCAAGAACGTGCGCTGCCGCAAACGTTTCGACGTCTCGGGAGTCCAGTCGGTGGTGTTCACCGAGTAGGCGCTTCGCTCTGCCAAGTGCCAAATGTTCTCCGCTAATCTATACTGGCGTGTTCCTTCCCGCCCACGGATCGTGCAAGGAGCCGCGCGTTGAAAGTTCTCGTCTGCATGAAGCAGGTCCCGCAGAAGGACGCCCCTCTCAAACTTAACGAAGCCGGCACCTGGATTCGCGAAGACCTTTCCTACGAAGTGAACGAGCCGGATGCCTACGCTCTGGAAGAAGCTCTCCGGCAGAAAGAAAAGCACGGCGGGGAAGTAGTGGTGATCACTGCCGGTCCGGCGCGCGCCCAGCAGGTATTGCGCGAAGCCTTGGCCAAAGGCGCAGATCGCGCCATTCATCTGGAGGGCGATGAATTCGTCGGGCTGGACGCTTACAACACCGCGCGAGGGTTCGCCACTGCCATTAAGGACGACTCCTTCGACCTGATCTTCACTGGTCTGCAATCCGACGATTACGGCTACGCGCAGACTGGCGTCATTCTGGCTGAACTGCTGGGCTGGCCGCACGCCACCATCATCATGCAGATCGAAAAGACGGAAAGTGGAATTAAGGTGAAGCGCGAACTGGAGGCTGGATACTTTCAATTCGTGGATATGCCGATGCCCGCTGTATTGACGATTCAGTCGGGGATCAACAAATTGCGCTACGCCACGCTGATTGGCATCAAGCAAGCCAAGAACAAACCGATGCGCAAGGTGACCCTGGCGGAAGTGCAGTCGTCCATCGGCCAGAACATGCAGAAGATCGAACGCCTCTACCTTCCGCAGAAGACCAAGAAAACCGAATTGCTGGAAGGTCCGGCCGCAGAGATTGCAAAGAAGCTGGTGGAGAAACTGCGCAATGAGGCGCGAGTGCTGTAACTAAGAACTGCCTACTAGAAATTGGGGTCCGCGAGGGAAATAACAAAGTATCCGCCAACATCCAAGTATGCCGAACACGATTCTGGTCATTACCGAACAGCGGGAAGGGAAACTGAGTCGAGTTTCGTGGGAGACGGTTGCCGCCGGGCAAGCTCTCGCGGCTGAGACCGGGTGGTCCCTCGAAGCCGCCGTTCTGGGAAGCGGCGTTACGAGTCTCGCCGCGGAACTAGCGGGCAAGAAAGTCTCCCAGGTTTACGCGCTCGAATCGACGAAGCTGGAACCGTATACGCCCGATGCTTTTGCATCCGCGCTTAAGCAGTTCCTCGCCGCGCACCAGCCCAAGCTGGTCCTGATGCCGCACACCTATCAGGTGCGCGACTTCGCTCCCAAGCTGGCGACGGCCATGGGGCGCAGCGTGATCAGCGATTGCGTTGCCTACAAAAAGGAAGGTGACAAGCTGCTCTTCACCCGCCAGATGTTTCAGGGCAAGTTCGCGGCTGACGTCAGCTTCCAGTGTGAGGCGCCGTGGTTTGTGACTCTGCAGAGCGGCGCGTTCCGCGCCGATAAGGTCGAGGCGGGTGCGGGCGCCGCTCCGGTCGAGACGGTGCAGGTTGAGATCGCGGATGGTGTCGTCCGCAACCGGCCTCAGGAAGTCTTCACGGAAGCCAAGCAAGCGGTGGATCTGAGCCAGGCTGAAATTATTGTGGCCGTCGGACGGGGTATTAAAGAGCAGAAGAATATCGAACTGGCGACGCAGTTGGCGGAAGCGTTAGGAGGAGAAATAGCGGCTTCGCGGCCGATCTGCGATTCCGGTTGGCTGCCCATGGACCGCCAGATCGGATCATCGGGTCAGACAGTAGCCCCCAAGCTTTATTTGGCGCTTGGCATCAGCGGGGCAATTCAGCACATCGTCGGAATGAAAGGTTCGCGCACCATCGTTGCGGTCAACAAAGATGCGGAAGCTCCGATTTTCGAGATCGCAGATTATGCGGTGGTCGGCAATTTGTTTGACATCGTTCCGCCCTTGATTGAAGAAGTAAAAAAGGCCAAAGCTCGCGGCTAAATGAATTGACCATTTTATTGACCATAGATAGAATAGTGGTCATGGACGATATTTCTATTTCCGAATTCAAGGCCAAGTGCTTAGGGCTGATTGAGCAGGTCCACAAGACCCGCCAGCCGCTGCGTATCACTCGTCACGGCCGTCCCGTTGCGGAGGTCATACCCGCCGGCCCCGATCGCACCCGCAAGTTTATTGGAGATATGGTGGGGACCGCCAAAATTGTAGGCGACATCGTCTCACCCGTAATTGACATGGAAGACATCGAGGCCTACCGGGATTGAATCTCCTTCTGGATACTCACATCTGGCTTTGGAGCAAACTGGAGCCGCGACGCCTTGGCCGGAGGGTAACCGCTGAGTTGTCTGACCCGAAGAATCGAACTTTGGCTATCGCCAGTCAGCGCATGGGAAGCGTTGGTTCTTATGCAGAAGGGCCGCATTCGCGTGCAGGACCCGTTTGCATGGGTCGACCGCGCCGCCGAGCAGTTGCGCGAAGCTCCCCTGACTCGAGAGATTGTGAGCACCGGTCTGGCGTTGCCATTGAGTCATGCCGATCCGGCCGATCGATTTCTGGCAGCAACTGCGAAAGTGCTTAAATTGACCTTGGTGACCGCCGATCAAAGATTGCTGGGGCTCGGGGAAGTAGCCAGTTTCGCAAACCGCTAGCGGCAAGCTGAGTTCCCCGACTGGACTTCGGCAGTTACAATCGAGATCATGGAAATGACTTACACGGCCGTATTCGAAGAGTCTTTCCCCTAGAGAAGGCGGCGGCAACGAGGACTACATCGAGCGAGTTTCGAGGCGCGATTACTGAGGGTGACACGATTGAAGAACCGCCGCTCGCAAACTTGTCCGCTGACGCCGATTCGGAGCTCATCTTGGAAGCCTATACCGCGACCTACGGGGTCGACGAGTTGTCTGGTAAGACGATCACTCTCGACACGATCACAGTCCCCGTCGCTTGAGTGGGGCTCCTACATTAACTATGAAACGGCGCTTCAGACGCCCAAACGGTTGAAATGCAGGAGCTTCTCCATCAAAGGGTGGACATCGACAGAGCGACTTTCACGAATTACGGGACAATGAGCGCTCGCTAGGCTACTGATGGCCGCGAAATGCAACTCTTCTCAGCGATTCCCAAATGTCCGTTGGGATCTAGGGATAACTGCCGCCATCCGACAAATCCTTGCCGAATCTGGAGTTCCTATGAAGCCTCCTGAAATAAGAGCACAACTTGTGGCCACGATTCGAAATACAAGAGTTTCGCAAATGTCTGCACCGTCCTTCCCTTCACGCTAAAGCGTCTCGCGTTACGTAGAACGAGTTAATCACCGGCTTTTTAAGATATCCTGCTGGCGAAAGAATGCTTTCGCGATTTCATGAAGGTACGCTAAGGATCTCCGTCCTCAAACCAGATCGCCTGTTATTGAAGTCGGACATTCAAACGTCGGGCACTATTCAAAGAAGGGCTGATGAAGCGCTCAAGACTTATATGTTGCTCTACCTCGAGAAGGCGAAATGGTTGCGTTCTTCAGCGCGACTGGATATCCAATTCGATATCGTCTACTATTATTCTGCCGTCCAGCGTACCTACCGTCCCAATGCATCAGATAAAGAATTTGCGGCGGTTCGTATTTGGAAATATCTTGGAGCCTGATCCCGGTTCGTTCGACATGCGGAGCCAGCCAATATCTTCGACTGTTGTTGGCGGACATCTGTTTCGTCGCGCGTAGATCCGCAGCCAATTTTTCCTATGCTCATTTTCCACCAACCTCTCACCGGCATTGCATCGCCCGCAAATGCCGGCCGATGTCGTCATCGTGGGAGGAGGTCCGGCGGGCATGGCCTGTGCGTTGCGCCTCTCGCAACTGATCGATCTGCACAACAACGGGAATCCTGACTCGCAGCTCAGCAAAGAAAATATCTATGTGTTAGAGAAGGCCCGGGAAATAGGCCAACACTGCCTCTCCGGCGCTCTCCTCGATCCTCGCTCCATGCGCGAACTGCTACCGGGCTTTGAGAAAGAGGCGCCCATTGAGGCCGCGGTCAGCAAGGAGGCGGTGTACTTTCTTACGGAAAAGGGCAAGTTCAAGTTTCCCGTCACTCCGCCGCCATTGCGCGATCACGGCAACTACGTCATTTCGCTGAATCGCTTTGTGAAGTGGCTGGGCGGCAAAGTTGAGGAAGCCGGGGTCACTGTATTTACAGGATTCGCCGGATCCGAGTTGTTGCTGGACGGTAACCGGGTAGCCGGCGTTCGCACCGACGACAAAGGAATCGATAAAGAGGGCCAGAAGAAATCCAACTTTGAACCGGGCTACGATCTGCAAGCCAAGGTCGTGATCCTTGCCGAAGGATCGCGCGGCTCGCTGACCAAGCAGTTGCTTAGTCACTTCCGGCTGTATTCGGAGCGCAACCCGCAGACCTATGGCCAAGGGATTAAGGAACTGTGGGAGGTTCCCGCGGGACGCATCGCCGCGGGCGAGGTGATTTACACCATGGGCTGGCCGTTGACCACGCAAGAATACGGCGGCGCCTGGATTTACGGCGGTAAAGGCAATGTCGTTTCCCTGGGATTTGTCACCGGGCTCGATTACGCTGACCCACGCCTCGATCCGCATCATGTTTTGCAGGAGTTCAAGAAGCATCCGTTTGTTTCGGCCCTGCTGACGGGTGGCAAGATGATCCGCTACGGTGCGAAGTCTTTGCCTTACGGCGGATGGTGGGCGGTGCCGCCGCTGGCCGGCGACGGCTGGATGATTATCGGCGACTCGGCCGGCCTGCTGAATTCACAGCGTTTGAAAGGCATCCATCTCGCCATCAAGAGCGGCATGCTGGCGGCGGAAACTGCGTTCGAAGCTCTGAGGGCAAACGACTCGTCAGCCGCTGCGCTCGGCCAATTTCAAACCAAAGTCGAATCGAGTTGGATCAAAGAAGAACTCTGGAAGGTCCGCAACTTTCATCAAGGCTTCGAGCGTGGACTATGGTGGGGGTTGTTCAACGCAGGATTACAACAGATTACCGGTGGACGCGGCTTGCGCGATCGCGGTCCCTCGACTCCGGGCTATGAGCGCCTGAAGAAGCTGGCGGAGCTGCCCGTTAATGGCGGAGCCGAGGCCCATCTGCTGGGCCCGATAAAAGGCGACGGCACGCTAACCTTCGACAAGCTGACCGATCTCTACCATTCGGGCACAAAGCACGAAGAAGACCAGCCATCGCACTTGATCATCCACAACACCGACGTTTGCAATGAACGCTGTATCAGAGAATTCGGCAGTCCTTGCCAGAATTTTTGCCCGGCCAACGTTTATGAACTGGTGGATGATCCCCAACAACCGAATGGCAAGCGCATCAGCCTGAACCCTTCCAACTGCGTGCATTGCAAAGCCTGCGATATTGCCGACCCATACCAGATCATCACCTGGGTCCCGCCCGAGGGCGGCGGCGGTCCGAACTACGACGGGATGTGACCCGCGCCCTGGCAGGTCGGCCGCGCACCGCAAAGCCGCCATTTCGCGCTAGTGACTGAACGAAATATTTAACCCCGTAGTGAGCTGCAGATCGTTTGTTTTCTTTCCGGCAGGCGGATTGGTGACGTAAATATCGCCAAAGGCATTCTGCCATCCCAGCCACTTGCTCAGTTTGGTCACGGTACCCAGGTTGAACGCCGCGCGATATTCTCCCAAGTCGTTCAGATCAGGATAGGCATAAAGTTTTTGTACTATCACCGTCGATTTTCCCAGCTTGTGCATCAGTTCTTCGCCGGCGGTGATGGCAATAAGATTTCTTTGCAGGGTGGAGTAATTTTCACGCGTATAGTTTGCGCCCCCCAAGAAATCGAGGGTCGTTCGGCCGTTCATGATGGCGTGCCAACCCAGACCGCCGCTGAACACGGAACGCAAGTCCAGGCTTTGCAGAGCATCTGTCTGAAAGTCAGCCGCCCCGAAGCCGAACAGCCGGGGAACAAAATTGCGGTCATAGCGTGCGCCGCCTTGCGTAGCTTGCGCCGTGGTGGAGGGGGTCGCTCCCGGGGCGTTATTCTTGGCAAAAACCGAATTCTCGTACAGGCCCAGATGGTCTTTCGTGGTCTTCCGGTCGGCGGTAAAAGCAATTGCCAGATTCTCGGTTTCGCTATTACCTCCGGTCAGGGCAAAGCCAACGTTGGCGCCGCCTGCCCAGCCTTGCGTCAGACTTGGATGGAGCGACTTTTCGTAAGCGGCTTCTTCACTTTCGCTACGGAGCGAAACCACCGCATCTTTGGTTATAGCAACCGGCTGCGCACTGGCCGGCGCAACTTCGATACTCCCGTCTGTGGTTTTCAAAGGGCCTACGACAGTCTGGCCGCTCTTTAAAGCCACGTGCAGAGGCTCCGCGGAATTGATTTCAGAAATCGCGGGCCACTGCACCGTCACCTCTCCCGCAAACTCTGTTTTGATGACCAGAGTTTTGCCGTCGGCTTTGGTAATGGTTCCGGTAATGCGGTCGCCGTTGCTTAGCGTGATCTGGTCGGCCAGCAGAAATTGGGCAGAAAACACCAGAATTGCGAGCGATGCGATTTTCAGCACTGGTCTTTCTCCTAAGGATTGATTCGTGGATCTTTCTTAGGATACCTGACCCATTCCCCTGGGATGCCTGTCCTTCCGAAGATCGCTTTTTTGCGACATAGGACCCTCCGCCCGATATTTTATTCGATCCGGCCGGTGGCGGCTTTGCCGTGGGTCCCGGCCTATAATAGATACGAGTTTCCGACCGTCCTGGCCTTTGGGGATACTCTGGCTGCGGCGGCGAGGGATCTGGTTCTTCTTCGCGTGCTTTCGCTGGTCCTTTGCGCTCTCTGCGGTCAAAAGCTCTTAGCCGCTGGGCTCGCCGAGAATTTGCGAAGCCCGCGGAGAGATCCTCCCCAAGGGTGCAGATGGAAACGCCTGCGCCTCCCGTGCTTCATGAGAAGCACATTGGAAAGGAAATGCCGGCTTGTTCTCGCCTGCGTGGGTCCTTTCCGTTCATCGCGAATCAAAGAGAAGTGGTTTTGAGCATCTAGCATTTGGCCATTCCGGGGCGGGCTCGGCCCCGGCAATGCGCATAGGTGGCTAAGTGCTTATTGCTAAGTGCTAATGGCTGCTCTCACCGACAAATTCGGGCGCGCGATTACTGACCTGCGTATTTCGATCACGGATCGCTGCAACTACAAATGCGTCTATTGCCGCACCGGCAACGAGGGCGCGTTGTATGGCGACCTCCCTTTTGCGGACTACGTGCGCATGGCGCGGGTGCTGGCGGGGATGGGAATCAAAAAACTTCGTATCACCGGCGGCGAGCCCCTGCTGCGCAAAGGAGTGGTGGACTTCGTCCGCGAGCTTGCCAAGCTGCGGGATTGCGACGGCGAGCCGCTCGATCTTGCCATGACCACCAATGGCGATCTGTTGACGGAGATGGCTAAGCCGCTGAAAGATGCCGGGCTCGGCCGCGTGACCGTTTCCATGGATGCGGTGGATCCTGACCGCTTTGCCCGCATCACCCGCGTGCCCCAGGGGTATGACAACGTGCTATCAGGCATTCGCGCGGCGCGGCGAGCCGGGCTGTGGCCCGTCAAAGTTAATTGCGTGCTGATGCGCGGCTTCAATGAGGATCAGATCATTCCCTTCGGCATGTTTGCGCGCGAGGAGGGCGTGGTGGTGCGCTTCATTGAGTTCATGCCGCTGGAGGAAGGCCGCACCTGGTCGCCGGATACCGTAGTCACGCTGGATGAAATTCTGCGCCGCATGGGAGAGTACCGCCCGCTGGTCGAGATTCCACACGGGCGCAGCGAAACGGCGCGCCGCTACCGCTTCGATGACGGCGTCGGAGAGATTGGTGTCATTGCTCCTGTCTCGCATCCTTTTTGCGGACATTGCAGCCGCATCCGCATCACCTCCGACGGCAAGATTCGCACTTGTTTGTTTTCCGTATGGGACCACGATCTGCACGGCAGGATGCGCGGCGGCGCCTCCGACGAAGAGATGGCAGACTTCATCCGCGGCGTGGTGGAGAAGAAGGAAGAGCGCCATCATATTGGCGAGCCGGATTTTGTGCCCGCGTCGCGGACCATGGTGCATATTGGGGGATAGCGGATTTTCCACTTGAAACTCTCGACTATCATCATTCTGATTTTGTTCGTGGCGCCGAGGGCATTTCCGCAGTCTGCCGCCGCAGCGGGCGGAAACTCCTACCTCGGTTTTGACCGCAACGACTACCCCGGCGACGGAAACCTGAAAGCCCTGCGTCAGACATTTTCCTTCGCCGGATATTGGCTCAACATCCCGCCAGGAGAAAAGCGCAATACCTGGGCAGGGAAGCGCCCGGCGGTCGAATCGGCGGGGTTCGGGTTTCTCGTACTGTTTAACGGGAGGCTTTACGCCGAGCTCAAGACGGTAGCTAAGGCGACAAGGCTAGGCATATCCGACGCACGGGCTGCTGCCGCTGCCGCAAAGCGCGAAGGCTTCCCGGCGAAAACCGTCATCTTTCTCGACCAGGAGCAAGGTGGGCGCATGCTACCCGAGCAAAAGGCTTACATCTATGCCTGGGTGGATGGCGTCAAGGCGGCGGGCTTCCGCGCTGGGGTGTACTGTTCAGGCATCGCGGCCCAGGAAGACGGCAAAAAAAGCGTGATAACTGCCAACGACATCCGGGAGAATGCCGGAGGAAGAGAAATCATCTACTTCGTCACCAACGACGCCTGCCCGCCGTCTCCGGGATGCGCCTCCCCTGGGCGTCCACCCAGTCCAGGAGACAGCGGCCTGCCGTTTTCAGAGGTCTGGCAATTTGCCCAGTCGCCAAAGCGGCCCGACGTGGCCGGAGGATGTCCGGCCAACTACAGCAAGGATGGGCAGTGCTATGCGCCGGGAGTGAGTCCAACTCAACACTTATTTCTCGATATTGATACCGCCGCCAGCGCCGATCCTTCCCATGGCCGCAAGCGATGAAGCCGCCGATCCCGGCCAGGCGGAGCAAGAACGCTCTTGACTGAGTGCCCAGGTTTCGGAGCCCAGGTTTCAGAGTTGACTAGAGGGTTTGGGTCCAGTAACGTTAAAGAGGCCCTGCTTGCAGGGGCGGAGGACGCTATGTTTGAAGGCCTTTTTCAGCCGATGCATTTGCTAATTATCTTCTTTATTGCCTTGCTGGTCTTTGGGCCCAAGAAACTGCCCGAGCTAGGCAAAGGAATCGGAGAGGGTATCCGCTCCTTGAAAGAGGGAATGAAAGATACTCCCCCCGACCCGCCCAAGCCCCCGACCACTGATACCAAAGCGTAGGACGAAGTGGTTTTTTGCCGGGAACGTCGTCCCGAGCTGTTTCTAGCGATGCCAGAGCCTCAGGGTTTGGACGATCAAACCTCGCAGTTAGCACCATCCAATCTTTTTTCCGGTACTCTGCATCCCACTTCTAACTAACAGAATCCAATAGTTATTCGGGACCCAGCGTTTGAAGGGCAAAGGTGCTCCTGCCTGAGTAAAATGCTTGCTTGTGGGTTATTTTGTTCTTGGTTCAGCCAAGCGGGCTAGCCGCTGGGATTGCTGCGGCGTGCTGGACATCCTGGAAAAACTATGTGGATTGTTCGACTTGCCTTAAGGCGGCCTTATACATTTGTCGTAGTCGCGTTGTTGCTTTTAATCCTGGGTCCGCTCGTCATCCTCAACACGCCAACCGATATCTTCCCCAATATTGACATTCCCGTGGTCAGCATCGTCTGGAACTATCAGGGGCTCGATCCTGAGGAGATGTCGAACCGGATTGTATTCGTCACCGAGCGAGCTTTGACCACGTTGGTGGACGACATCGAGCACATCGAATCGCAATCGCTGAACGGCGTGGCGGTGGTCAAGGTTTTCTTCCAACCGCACGCCCAGATTGACAAGGCGATCGCGCAAGTTACCGCCATTTCTCAAACTCAACTGCGGCAGTTGCCGCCCGGCACCACGCCGCCGCTGGTCATAAGCTACACCGCTTCCAGCGTACCCATCATCCAGCTTGCATTGTCGAGCCCGGAGCTTAGCGAACAACAGCTCTTCGATTACGGCGCGAACTTTATTCGTACCCGCCTGATTACGGTGCCGGGATGCGCGATACCGTTCCCCTATGGCGGAAAGCAGCGGCAGGTCCTGGTGGATCTGGACACGGCCGCGCTCCAGTCCAAGGGCCTGTCGCCCGTGGATGTGGTCAACGCGATCAGCGTACAAAATCTGATCCTGCCCTCAGGGACCTCCAAGATTGGCCAGTTCGAGTACAACGTGGACGTTAACGGCACGCCGCAGACAGTCGATGAACTGAATCATTTCCCGGTGAAGACGGTGGGCAACACGACCATCTATATCGGCGACGTGGCCCACGTGCGCGATGGTTTTCCTCCACAGACCAACATCGTGCGGGTGGATAGCAAACGGGCGGCGCTGTTGACCGTTCTGAAGACCGGCAACGCTTCCACCCTGGATGTAATTTCCGGGGTCAAGAACTTGCTGCCGCAGATCGAAAACACTCTGCCCCCGTCGTTGCACGTGCGGCCCTTGGCCGACCAATCCATCTTCGTTCGCGCGTCCATTGACGGAGTGGTTCGCGAGGCGACGATTGCCGCCTGCCTCACTGGTTTGATGATCCTGATTTTCCTGGGAAGCTGGCGCAGCACCTTGATCATTGCGGTGTCGATCCCGCTCTCCATTCTCACTTCGATCATTGTCCTGAGCGCGCTGGGCGAAACCATCAACATCATGACCCTGGGCGGACTGGCGCTGGCCGTGGGCATCCTGGTGGACGACGCTACCGTGGAGATCGAGAACATTAACCGAAATATCGCCATGGGCAAGGAGATCGAGCACGGCATTCTGGACGGAGCGCAGCAAATCGCCACCCCGGCATTCGTTTCCACGCTGGCCATCTGCATTGTTTTTGTGCCCATGTTCTTTCTGGGCGGGGTGGCGCGTTACTTGTTTGTGCCGCTGGCGGAAGCGGTGGTCTTTGCCATGATGGCTTCCTACCTGCTCTCGCGGACTCTGGTTCCGACCATGGCCAAGTATCTCTTGCGGGGACACGAAAGCGACGCCGCCGACCAGTCCCAGAGCCGTAATCCGCTGGTGCTTATGCAACTTCGATTCGAGAAGAGCTTCGAGCGCTTTCGCGAGGGCTACCACGGATGGCTGCGGACCTGTCTCCGCCATCAGCGCATTTTTCTGCTGACCTTTGTCGCGGGGTGCGTGGCTTCGTTACTCCTCATCGTCCCGATTCTGGGGCGCGATTTCTTTCCGGCAGTCGATGCCGGGCAGTTCAAACTGCATGTGCGCGCGCGTACGGGGACGCGCATCGAGGAGACGGCACGGATTTGCGACCTCGTGGAACAGGCTATCCGGGAACAGATTCCAGCCGAGGAAATCGCCACGGTGATCGACAATATCGGACTGCCCTACAGCGGCATTAATCTTTCTTACAGCAATTCCGCTCCGGTGGGATCCTCTGACGCCGACATCATGGTTAGCCTGAACGAAGGCCACCAGCCCACGGCCAAGTACATGCACGATCTGCGCCTGCGGTTGCCACAAGAGTTTCCGGGCGTGAGTTTTTCTTTCATTCCCGCCGATATCGTCAGTCAGATTTTGAACTTTGGACTGCCCGCTCCCATTGACATCCAGGTCATGGGCAACAACCTGGAAGGCAACCGTGAGTTCGCCGACAAGTTGTTGGAGCGCATCCAGCAGGTTCCGGGAACGGTTGACTTGCACATCCAGCAGCCCTTCGACCAGCCCTATCTGCACATTGACGTGGACCGAACCAAGGCCCAGGAAGTCGGATTCACTCAGCGCGATGTGGCGACTAATTTGCTGATTTCGCTGAGTGGAAGTTTTCAGACAACGCCGGAGTTCTGGCTCAATCCCAAGAGTGGAGTGAGTTATAGCATCGCTACCCAGACACCGCAGTACCGCGTAAGTTCTCTGCAGGACCTGGAAAACATTCCGGTCACCGGCGCCAGTGGCGCCCGACCGGGGATTCTCGCGAGCTTGGCGTCCATCCATCGGGGAAGTGGAATGGCGGTGGACTCCCACTATGACATTCAGCCTCTGGTTGATATTTATGGCTCGGTGCAGGGACGCGATCTGGGAGGAGTGGCGACGGACATAGAGAAAATCGTGGATGACAGCAAAAAGGAGTTGCCGCGCGGCTCGCAGATCATCGTACGCGGGCAGATTAAGACCATGCACACCGCTTATTTCGGACTGCTGGGAGGCTTGGCTTTCTCCATCATCCTGGTGTACTTGCTCATTGTGGTGAACTTCCAATCCTGGCTGGATCCTTTCATCATCATTTCCGCGCTGCCGGCATCGTTGGCGGGGATTGCCTGGTTCCTGTTTGTGACTCGCACCACCATCAGCGTGCCTGCCCTGATCGGCTCCATCATGTGCGTGGGCGTGGGCACCGCCAACAGCATTCTGGTGGTGAGCTTTGCCAAGGAGCAGATGGCCGAAGGAAAGAGCGCCCTTGAGTCTGCGCTGCAGGCGGGCTTTACGCGTTTCCGGCCGGTGCTGATGACCGCCCTCGCCATGATCATTGGGATGGTGCCGATGGCGCTGGGACTGGGCGAAGGCGGCGAGCAGAATGCCCCGCTGGGACGGGCCGTGATTGGCGGCCTGCTATTCGCCACCGGGGCTACGCTGTTTTTCGTGCCTATCTTTTTCAGTGTGGTGCACGGGCTGCGGCTGCGCTCGGCGCTGAACGCACCCAAGCATTAGGATTATCGATGGGCCCTTTAGGAGTCTTTTCATGAAGGTGGAAGAGCAAAACGAGCGGAGCCGAATCACTACCGGCATTCCGGACTCGGATCGTCCGCGTCGCCGCACCTGGTGGATTGTTTTGCTTGCAGTCGTGGCGGTTGCCCTGCTTGTCGTGTTCACGATCCTGCCGCGAATTCAGGCGCGTAACACGCTGGCCAGGGAAACCCAGGAAATGGCCATTCCCAGCGTGTCTGTAGTCCATCCCCAGCACACTGGTCCGGTACAGGAGGTTGTGCTTCCGGCGAATGTGCAAGCCTACATGGACGCTCCCATCTACGCTCGGACCAACGGTTATCTGCAGCACTGGTACGTGGACATTGGCGCCCGCGTGAAGTCGGGGCAACTGCTTGCGGAAATTGATACTCCAGAGGTAAACCAGCAGCTACGGCAAGCTCTCGCCGATTTGGCCACGGCACAAGCCAATGTGCATCTCGCGCAAATTACCGCAGAACGTTACAGCGATCTGCTAAAAACGGATTCAGTCTCCAAGCAGGATGCCGACAACGCCGAGAGTGATTATGCAGCCAAGAAAAGCGCGGTGCAGTCTTCGCAAGCCAATGTGAAGCGGCTCGAGGACTTGCAGTCGTTCGAGAAAATCTATGCGCCTTTCGATGGAGTGATCACCGCCCGCAATACCGATATTGGCGCTTTGATCGATCCCGGCAGCAGCGGTGGCACGCGGACGGAGCTCTTTCATATTGCGCAGCCCGGCAAATTGCGCGTCTACGTCAACGTGCCGGAAGCTTACTCGCAAGCTGCCAAGCCAGGCCTGACCGCCGATTTGACGCTGGCGGAGTTTCCCGGCCGGCGCTTTCAAGGCAAACTGGTTCGGACCGCGGACGCCATCGATCTGAACACCCGCACCTTGCTGGTGGAGATTGCGGTCAACAATCCGACTGGCGAACTGCTCACGGGGGCATACTCCCAGGTTCATTTGAAGCTGCCCACGGCGCTATCGTCGTTCACTATTCCCGTGGATACGCTGCTTTTCCGCAGCGAGGGTCTCCGCGTGGTCGTAGTGAACAACAATAAGACTGAGCTCAGGCCAATCACAATTGGTCACGATCTGGGTTCCGAAGTGGAAGTGGTTGCGGGTTTGACCGGGGACGAGAGCGTGGTGATCAATCCACCGGACTCCATCGAGTCGGGAGAAAACGTGCGTGTTGTTCAGCCGGCGGCGGGAGGGTCTGCGCACTGATGCCCGTTGAACGAATGATCCTTGACCGCGCGAGCGCCCCCCGGGGAGCGATCGTCGGGTTGATTCTTACGGGCTTTCTGGTGATCAGCGGTTGCGCTGTTGGCCCGCGTTACGCGCGGCCGACCGCCCCCGTGACTCCCGCTTACAAAGAAACTCCCGAAAACTGGAAGCAGGCGCAGCCGGCTGACCAGCTTGTGCATGGCAAGTGGTGGGAAATTTACCAGGACCCGGCCCTCAACGCGCTGCAAGAAAAGGTCGATGTTTCCAATCAGAGTCTCAATGCCGCGCAGGCTCAGTTCCAGCAGGCCCGCGCCCTGGTCGCGTTCAATCGAGCAAACTACTTTCCCACCGTAACCACGGGCCCTTCAGCCTCCCGCGACCGGCTTTCGAAAAATCGGCCATTACTCGGGGCCACGAACAACTACACCGACCTGGTTCTTCCCGTCGATGTCTCTTATGAACCCGACTTATGGGGCCGGGTGCGGCACACCGTGGAAGCCGCTCGGGCGAACGCACAAGCCAGCGCCGCCGATCTGGAAGCTGTGCGCCTCAGCCTTCATGCCGAATTAGCCATGGATTATTTCGAGGCTCGCGCCTTGGACTCGGAAATTCAACTTTTGAACTCCACCGTCACGGCCTACGAAAAAGCCCTTGAGCTCACCAACAACCGCTACCGGGGCGGGATTGCATCGCAGGTGGATGTGGCCCAAGCCCAGACTCAGTTGGAAACCACCCGGGCTCAAGCCACGGATCTAACCGCACAGCGGGCCGCCTACGAGCACGCAATTGCCGTACTGGGGGGCGAACCGCCGGCCAATTTCACGCTTCCCACGACTCCCCTGAATGCAGCGCCTCCAGTCATTCCGCCCGGTCTTCCTTCGGATCTGCTGGAGCGTCGTCCGGATATAGCCGGCGCGGAGCGCCGCATGGTGGCCGCGAATGCGCAAATTGGCATCGCCAGGGCGGCCTACTTTCCTGCTTTGACCCTGTCGGCGAGTGGCGGCTTCGAGGGAACTTCAATCACCAACTGGCTCACTGGCCCGAGCGGCTTTGCGGCGGCCGGCCTGAGCGCGCTGGAAACCATCTTCGATGCGGGGCAGCGACGCGCCGTCTCGCGGCAGGCCCAAGCGGCCTACGACGAGTCGGTGGCCAACTACCGCCAGGACGTGCTCACCGCGTTTCAAGAGGTGGAAGATAATCTGGCTGCATTGCGTATCCTGGAGAACGAAGCCAAGACGGAAGATGCGGCCGTAGCCGCAGCCGAGCATTCGCTGGCTCTGTCCAACAACCGCTACCGCGGAGGCGTGGCTACCTACTTGGAAGTGATCACGGCGCAAAGCGCAGCCCTGTCGGATGAACGAACCGCAGTCGAGTTATCCGGCCGCCGCATGACGGACAGCGTGCTGCTCATTAAGGCACTGGGCGGAGACTGGAGCACGGCTAGTTTGCCGTCCGCGCAAAGCCTGGCTGAGTCTCCTGCAGCGAGCGCTTCGCAGAACTCGCGCTAGGAATCGCCGCCCGCCCCGCCGGCGGCAAAGCAAATATGGGTATCAGGCTTGATTCTCGTCGCTTGTGAATAGCGTTCCGCAACCGTAGCCGCAAAGCTCTCGGCGTCCGCAGCATTTACCAGATTCACCGTGCAGCCGCCAAAGCCTCCGCCCGTCATGCGCCCGCCCCAAAATCCGGGGAGGGCTTCGGCGTTTTCCACCATCAGGTCGAGTTCCCGGCAACTGACTTCGTAGAGATCGCGCAAGCTGCGGTGCGACTCGGCCATCAATCTACCGAATTCGCCGAGGTCACCTTTAGCCAGGCACGCAGCGCCGTCGAGCGTCCGTTGGTTTTCGTAGATCACGTGCGCGCACCGTTTGTAGATCGTGCCCGGCAATTCCGTCGCGTGCTCTTCAAGCTGCGCCGGCGATACGTCGCGAAGGGCGCGAATGCCAGGATCCCACTGCGACAAGATTTTTACTCCCTCTTCGCACTCCGCGCGGCGACGGTTGTACTCCCCGCCGGAAAGTTCGTGCTTGACCATGGTATTGCAGATGACCAGACACACTTCGGCAGGCATGGGAACAAGCTGGAAATCGAGCGAACGGCAGTCCAGCAGCAAGGCATGGTCTGCCTTGCCGAGGCAGGAAATGAATTGGTCCATGATGCCGCAGCGCGCGCCCACAAATTCGTTTTCGGCCCGCTGGCAAAGCTTAGCCAAATCCGGCAGGGGCAATCTGGCTTCGGACAAGCTTAAGAACGCCAGCGCGGTTGCCACCTCAATGGCGGCCGATGAGCTAAGGCCCGCGCCAATGGGCACGTCACTGTTAATGAGTAAGCTAGCCCCCGGGACGGAAAGTCCTTCCCGGCGCAGCATCACCGCAACCCCCAGCACGTAATCGCACCAATCGCCTACTCGCTGCGGTGGGAGGTTGGCCGCATCGAATTCAAATAGCTGCGCAAAGTTCTCGGACTCCATGAACAACTTGCCGTCCGATCGCGGAGAGATAGCCACCTGCGCAGAAAAGCCGATGGCGCACGGCATCACGAAGCCGTCGTTGTAATCGGTGTGTTCGCCTATGAGATTGACGCGGCCGGGGGCATGAAAAACCCTAGGCTCGGCGGCGTAGAGATTCTTAAAGCGCTCGCCCAACTCAGCGGAATTCATTCGGGGATTCCCTTACAATAGAAAAGTCTCGCAATCACCATCGCGAGGTCTGGCCGTTCATTGTACTAACACTCCGATTAAATTGTTGAAGCTTGATCAAGATCCGCATCGCAGGTTCAACCCGCTCAGCGGCGAATGGGTATTGGTTTCTCCCCATCGCACCCAGCGTCCCTGGCAGGGGCAGATCGAAAAGTCAGCGGTCATAAGGGAACCGCAGTACGATCCCACCTGTTATTTGTGCCCGGGGAATGAAAGAGCGGGCGGGGTGCGCAATCCGCATTACGACAGCACGTTTGTTTTCGACAATGATTTTGCGGCCTTAAAGTCAGACACGGCACAGGAACATCTGGATGTCGGTAATAAGCGACTGTTGGTTGCCGAAGGAGAACCCGGGGTTTGCCGGGTCATCTGTTTTTCGCCACGACATGATCTGACCTTAGCCAGCCTTGAGTTGAAGGATATCGAGCAAGTCATCCGCGCCTGGGCAACCCAGTTTCAGGAATTGGGCGGCATGCCGCAAATCAACCACGTGCAGATTTTTGAAAATCGCGGGGCGATGATGGGGGCGAGCAACCCGCATCCGCACTGCCAGATCTGGGCGACGGCTTCCATCCCCGAAGCTCCTGCCAAAGAGTTTGTCTCGCAAAAGAGCTACTTCGGCAATCATGGAAGCTGCCTGCTGTGTGACTACGCGCAACTCGAAGGGCAAGAAAAGACCCGCGTCGTTTATGCCAACGAAGGCTTTGTCGCCCTGGTCCCCTTCTGGGCGGTGTGGCCTTTCGAGTTGCTGATTTGCAGCCGGCGGCATCTGGGCGCGATGACCGATTTAAGTAAGGAAGAAGTTCGTCAGCTATCTCAGACTCTGAAGCGAGTGACTTCCGTGTACGACCGGGTCTTCGATACTCCCTTTCCGTATTCCATGGGGTTCCATCAGTCACCCACGGACAGCGAGCAGCATCCGGAGTGGCACTTCCACGCCCACTTTTTTCCGCCGCTGCTGCGCTCGGCGACGGTTCGGAAGTTTATGGTCGGCTTCGAAATGCTGGGAACGCCGCAGCGTGACATCACGCCGGAAAGCGCGGCAGAGAGGCTGCGCCTGCTGTGTGAGGAGCTGTCTTTATAAGATCTTTGTAGGTGTCGTTCGAGATATTCTTCGGCCTCGCTTTCTTGGCAAGCTTGGTGGAAGTTCTTTGCGAAAAAGGCTCCTTTTGCTGGAGGGGAGTCAAACCGCAATCGCAGAGGGATGCTGAAAGCCGTCAGCGAAAGCGCTGAGAAAGCCGGCAAAGAGCAAGCTGCGATGCTCCCCCTGGAGGCATTGACATTTATGTCCCGCAATTCTTACTATGAATTCACCGCAAACTGTTAGTTCGCACGGAGTATTTCAAAAAGCTGTGCTCGATCCGGCTAGCCACAACTCCTATGATTAGAGTCAATCAGCTAACCAAGAAGTACGCGCGCGCCACGGCGGTGGACCACATCTCCTTTGCGGTTGAAAAGGGTCAGATTGTCGGCTTCCTCGGTCCAAACGGGGCAGGGAAGACGACCACCATGCGCATGCTGACCTGCTTTTTGCCGCCGACGGCGGGCACCGCGACGATCGCCGGTTTCGATGTGCTGGAGAATCCGATGGAAGTTAAGAGACGCATCGGATATCTTCCCGAAACTCCTCCCCTTTATCTCGAAATGCACGCCGAGGAATACTTGAGTTTCGTGGGCAAGCTGAAGGGACTCAGCGGCGCCAACCTTGCCAAACGGATCGACTACGTTTGCGAACGCTGTGCTATCGCCGACGTCAGAAAGAAGCTGCTGGGCAAGCTTTCGAAGGGATACCGGCAGCGCGTTGGCCTGGCCCAGGCCATTATTCACAATCCGGATGTGCTGATTCTGGATGAACCCACCGCCGGGTTGGATCCCAAGCAGATCAACGAGACTCGCGATCTTATCAAAAGCCTCGCCGGCGATCACACCATCATCTTGAGTACCCACATCCTTCCCGAAGTTGAGCAGACGTGTCAGCAAGTGCTCATCATCAACAAGGGCAAGTTAGTGGCGACGGATTCTGTGCATAACCTGCAGAACCGGGTGCGTGGCGTCGAATCGCTGCTGCTGGAAGTGGGCGGCCATGATGTTGTTCTCGACGCGGCTACGGTTCAACGAAGGCTGGAACAGGTTGGCGGTGTAAGCCGCGTGGTTGTCCGGGAAAGTCGCGATAATCAAGGCATTTTCGAAGTGGAGAGTCAGAAAGGCTTCCTGCGGGGCGATCTGGCGCGCGCCGTGGTTGAAGCGGGATGGGATCTCAACGAACTTCGGCCCGCTGCCGTAAGCCTGGAAGAAGTTTTCCTGCAGCTGACCGGGGCGGAAGCCACAAGTGCAGCCACAAGCAAAGGGGCGCAGGGATGAGGAACGTTTGGATCATTTTCCGTAAGGAGATACGCAGCTATTTCGTTTCGCCCATCGCCTATTTTCTATTGAGCCTGTTCGCGCTCGTATCGGCATTCTTTTTTGGACTTTATCTCCGCGGCTTTATCGAGTATGGCATGGAGATGCAAATGACTGGGCAGGCGGCGCCCCTGAACCTTAATGAGCAAGTCATCCGGCCCCTTTTGTCAAACACGAGTGTGTTAGGGCTGTTCTTTATCCCCATGATCACCATGCGTCTTTTTGCGGAGGAGAAGCGCAATGGAACCATCGAACTGTTGACGACTTCGCCCATCCGCGATGTCGAGATCGTTCTCGGCAAGTGGCTGGCGGCGATGGGGCTTTATGTCTGCATGCTGTTCTTCCCGGCGCTGGACTTCGTTTTTCTGTTCAAGTACGGAAACCCGGATTGGAAGCCGGTGGTCATTGGATTCCTCGGTTTGCTGTTGCAGGTTGGCGGGCTGCTGGCGATCGGAATGTTCATTTCCACGCTAACCAAGAATCAGATCGTCGCCGCCGCGCTCACCTTCAGCCTCTTCGTAGCCCTATGGGTGATCTCGGCGGTAAGCGAATTCAACACCGCGTCCTGGGCCGAGGCCGTTTCCTACACCTCGATTGTCACTCATCTTGAATCCTTTGAAAGGGGCATGATTAATTCCAAGGACGCTGTGTTTTATTTGAGCATGATCTTCCTGGGATTATTCCTCAGCCTGCGTTCGATGGAATCGTTGCGGTGGAGGTCCTAAGTGAACCTGGAATTACTCAAAGCGAGGCAGACCAAATATGCCGCGTTCGCCACGGTTTACATCCTGGTAGTCCTTGCTGCGGTTGTCGTGGCCAATGTCCTGGCGGACCGTTACAACAAGTCCTACGACGGAACCGCGAACCAACGCTATAGCCTCTCTGAGCAGACTGCGAAGATCGTGAAAGGGCTGAAGCAGGACGCCACTATTACTTATTTCGACGTACCCCGGGGATTCCAGCACGCCAAGGACCTGCTGGACGAGTATGAAAATCTTTCCCCAAAACTCCACGTGAAGTATGTGGATGTGGACAAAGAGCCCCAATTGGCTCGCGCTGCTGGCATTAAGAATGGCGGCGTGGCGCTGGTACAAGTCGGCGATCGCAAAGAAGAAGCCAGAAGCATAACGGAAGAGGGCGTCACCGGGGCGTTCATTCGTGACTTGAAGAACACCACGCGCACAGTTTGTTTCGTCACCGGCAGCGGCGAACATCAGATCGACGATAGCGACCGCAACGGTTATTCCGCTTTCGACAGCCTTCTCGGCAAGGATGAATACACGGCGAAGTCCATCAATCTGCTGCAAAGCGCCGAAGTGCCGGGCGACTGCACCGCGATCGTGGTCGGTGGGCCGACCGGCGACTATCAGCAGCCGGAAGTGGATGCTCTTAAGAAATATATGGAGGGTGGGGGACGGGCGCTGTTCATGCTTGATCCTCCGCTACAAATGGGACATGGCGACATCGCCGATAACGATGCGCTCACCGGCCTGTTGCAGGGCTGGGGCGTGACTCCGGAAAAGGATCTGATTCTCGATTTGAACCCCATCGGGAAACTAGTCGGGGTGGGTCCCGAGGTTGCACTCGTCTCCAGTTACGCTGCGCATCCCATCGTCGAGGGCATGAAAGGCTCTGCCACCGGATTTCCGCTGGCGCGTTCCCTCGATATTAAGAACACCGATAAGAGCACGGTGACCAAGCTGTTCAGTTCCTCGGAGTCCAGCCTGGCCACCTCGAAATTAGATTCTCCGGCGGTGAATCCCAACGATCCGAAAAACAAAAGAGGTCCGCTGGCGCTGGCCGCTGCCGGCACCTTCAACACGGGCAAGCCAAATTCGCAAGGCCGTTTCGTGGTGGTGGGCAGTTCGTTGTGGGCGGCCAACACGTTCATCCGTTTCAACGGTAACCGGGATCTGGCGCTGAACGCCATCAATTGGCTTTCCTCCGACGAGGACCTGATTTCGATTCGTCCGAAAGAACCGGAGGATCGGCGCATTACCATGACTGGCGCCCAATTCAATTGGGTACGCACCATCAGCCAGTTTCTGCTGCCCTTGATCATAGTGATCGCCGGTTTCTCAGTCTGGTGGGAGAGAAGGTAGGACGGATATTGTTGTTTCCCAATATGCAGGGAAAAGCGAGATGAGAATTCGCGGGCTGATCGTAGCGGCTGCCGTTCTGGCGGCGCTGACCGGGGCTCTGTACTGGTCCAATTACCACAAGTCCACTGAGACCGCGGGGGCTCCCGCCGATCTTCCCCCCAAGATCCTTGCTCTCAAAGAAGGCGATATCGTTGCTATCGCGATTAAGAAAAAGGATGTCGACGCAGTCGTTCTGAGGAAGGATGGAAACGATTGGCGCATCACTGCGCCCCAATCGCTCGCGGCGGACCAATCCGCGGTGTCGGGCATGGTTTCGCCCCTGGAGACGCTCGACTCCCAGCGACTGGTGCAGGACAAAGCCAGCGATCTAGGTCAATACGGGTTGTCCCAGCCATCTTTAGCCATTGGCATCACCGAAAAGAATGGCCAGACGCAGCGGTTGCTAATTGGGGACAGCACGCCCACCGGAACCGGTGTTTATACCAAGGTCGACGCTGATCCGCGAGTGTTTACCATTGCAAGCTTTAATAAAAGCAGTTTAGACAAAAGCCTGAATGACTTGCGCGACAAGCGGCTCATCACGGCTGATGCGGATAAAATCGGCCGGCTTGATCTTGTCACCAAGCAGGAAAGTATTGAATTCGGCCGCGATAGAGCTGAAGGTCAGTGGCAGATTCTGAAACCCAAACCGATGCGTGCCGATGGCGCGCAGGTGGGTGAACTGGTGCGTGCCCTTACGGACGCCAAGATGGATCTCACCTCCGGAGATCCCAAGAAGGATGCTTCAGCTTTCGCCTCCGGCACGCCGGTTGCATCGGTGAGAATCACGACAGAATCGGGCATGCAGGAACTCCAGCTTCGCAAAGGCAAAGATGACTACTATGCGAAGTCGAGCATCGTGGAAGGGGTGTACAAGGTTTCCAACAGCCTTGGGCAACAGCTCGCTAAAAAGTTGGACGACTTCCGCAACAAGAAGCTTTTCGATTTCGGTCCGGGAACGCCCGACAAAATCGAAATGCACGACGGGACAAAAGCCTACTTCTTTACACATAGCGGCGAAGATTGGTGGTCGGCGGAGGGAAAAAAGCTGGATGCGGATAGCGTCGAGCAACTGGTCAGTAAGCTCCGCGACCTGCAAGCCAGTAAGTTCGCCGATTCGAGGCTTGCGAATCCGGTGCTCGAAATAGCGGTGACCTCCAACGATGGCAAGCAGTTCGAGAAGGTCCTGTTTTCTAAGGCCGCCAGCGGCGCGGACTACTTTGCAGAGCGCCAGAACGAACCCACTGTCTATGTATTGGACCAGAGCGCGGTTGCCGACCTGCAGAAACTGGCCAGCGATGTGAAACTGGCGGGCGCGCCGAAGAAGTGAGTGGACAACTCAGGCAGCTTCGGTGGCCGGAAATCTAATTTTCCCAAACCTTGCTGGCTTTCTTTGCGGTTAGCTGTTCCTTCTTCAGCATGCGGGCTATATCGCCAAGCGGCACGGCCACGGTTTTTGGGGCGACTTCCCATAGCGGTCGATCTCCCGTAGCCGAGAGGGAATCCGACCTTTCCATGATGTTTTGCACTGGCCCCATGCCTTCCTGGCTTGCGTGTGCCGGATGGCTGGGAACCTGAATTACCACAGGTTCATTGCTCATCACCCCGCCGCCGCTAACCACCTGCGCCAGCGCCGCTGAGGTAGCGAGAAAACAGAACATAACTACAAGGGTCTTCATGGCTCGTCTCCAACCGGAAAAGATCGTGCAACAGTCCTTGGATTCGGCCGCCGTTGCTCGGCCTCTACACCCCTGTTTCTGCAATCTCCGTACCAAATCGGAGCCGCTGATTCCCCTGCTTGCAGGCGGGGGTAAGCAGATTACGCAATTCTTTGCACAATTGTGGTGGATATGTGACTCATGCTGCTTCGCGTTGCTGGCCGTACCGCCATCCCCGGTTTGGGGCGGGACAGTTCCTCCTGTGGCCGTGGACCTTCTGCTGTGTACGTACAATAGAGGAGTTACTTCCGGGCGGGAAGTCTTTCGCTTCCACCCAATGACAAGGGCGTCAGATGAGAAAGGATGGCGGCTGCATGCTCACGGGGCGAACCCGCTCACCGCACGGGAACGCCGGACTTCGGGACCAGATGTTTCCGCCACCGACGGGCCGATGGGCCGGGAGTCAGTCGGTTCGGGACGGTCTGGCGGGCAAACTCGGAGAGCGCAAGTCTTCCGGCTCAACCATGCGGCCGGTTCGGCTCATGGTAGAGCAATCAAACTCATAGGCCGCTCCGCAAATCAGGCACACCTGATAATCCTGGCCATGTACGCCGGTGTGCGGCCACGAAAAGCGATGCCGGCAACACTTCTGTAGGAACCGTTTGAATAATTGCGCGGTCATGCTGGTCTCGGCCTTTGGCCCGGTCGATCGGAGTGGCGTACTGATCCCCACATGAATGCTCCCTATGTCGAGAATGGGCGAAAATTCTTAGCCAGCCCAGCTTACCCGAAACCGCCTCGACCGGCGCGCACGCTAGTTCATAGAGGGCGAGTGAAGGGCCAACCATTAGTCTCATTACCCGCTTGGCTGCTCGCCAAGGCCGATGCGGATGCGAATATTACCTGGCATTGCCCTGTCCTATCGGCCACAGGGGTAACCTGCTGCGGACGTGGATCATAGTGGCCAATCGCCATTCTCCAGAGATACCACTGGGTCAATGCTTTTGGGCGAACTCGCGGTAACGTATTCCAATACGGCACAACAGCCCATTTCGGTCTGGCAACGCATTCCGTCGCAACGAGGGATAACTCATGCATACCGCAATTTCACCCGATACACTGCGTCGCAGTTCGAGGGTTCCGCTTGCACTCCCGATCCTCGTCACCAGCATGGCGCCCAACCTTGACTTTTCGGAAGTTTGTGAAACCCTGGTCGTCAATGCGCATGGTTGTGCGGTGCGCTCGCCCATGAAGCTTGAACCCGGTGTTCCCGTCTACTTTCATAGTATGGAAGGTCGGCAAACCACGGCCCATGTGGTGGACTGCCAGCCATTGGGATCGGATCATCAGAGTTGGATGGTGGGAGCGCGTCTGGACCAGCCTGACAATTTTTGGGGCGTGAACCCGTGCCCGAAGGATTGGACGGGCGTGCCGCTGATGCCGGCCGCGAACGACTCCCAGCCTGCCAGAAAGTTGACCAGGGATCTCAACGCGCTGCACCGCGGTGCGTCGTCATTGAAGGTCGTGCCTCCCAAGAGCAATGTCAGCGAACAACTCTCCGAGGAGCGCCTGCGGACTTTGATTGGGGAAATTGTCCAGCCACTGCATGCGGAAGTGACCAGCCTGAGAGAGAAAATGGCGCGTCCCGAACCCAAGCGCAGCCAGTTCGAGGTCTCCCTCTCGTATATTCCGCCCGAACTCGAGGAAAAGCTGTGGCTGCGCCTGCGGCAGGATTTGGGAACGCAGGTTCTGCAGCACGCCAGCCAACAGGCAGAACAGGTGCTCGGAGCCGCCAAGACCACCATTGAGCAGAAGGTGGCGAGCGCCCAAAATGAATTTCGGCAGCATCTCACCCAGGAATTACAAGCGGTTGAGACGCGCGCGCAGCGTCTTTCCGACGAGATGGACGATGGCATCCGGCAACAGCTTCACACCGGATTGGAGAAATTCCAGCAGCACGCATCCCAGGCAGGCACTCACCTCGCGTTGCGCAGCGAAGAGTTCTTCCAGGCTCTGCAGCAGCGACTGAACGAAGAGCATGCGGTGCGTTTGCGCGAAGTAGAACAGGTTCAGACCGCCATCACGACGGAATCGTCGCACCAACAGGAGTTAGTGGGCGAGTTGGCCAATCGGGTGGGCAGGCTGGACGAATTCGCCCGCGGGCTTGAATCAGACCTGGATATGCGGCTGGCGCAAATGTCGAGCGACGTTATATCCCGCACCCGCACTCAGCTCGAGAGCAACGTAGGCGTGATTCTCAAGCAGATGGAAACCCGCAACGCGGCGGAACTGGGGAACCAACTCGATTCGGCCTGTGGACAGCTAAAGATGATGCAGCAGGAAATAGAGGCCTCGGTTTCCGACTCGCTGCGCGCCCATGCCGAGGAGACGGTACGATCCTTCGAGCAGGCAATGGACGAACTGGCCGGGCACGCCGTGGGCCGCTGGCGGCGAGCTTTGGCCCGCGACTTGGGTTCCGTGGCCAGGATTCTGGGCGACGAAGTTCGTTTGGAGGTTGTGTCCGACGGCACCAATAAGTAACTGGCGGGCTGAATCTTGCGCTGGCGCGAGTGTTCAGTCCTCTGAAATGCCGCCCGTCCAAGCTGGCGCTTAGGCGGGCGCTTCCGCTTCGATCTGCGAGATGTCGCGGAAAGCAAACTCGGCGAGGTTGAACGCATGCTGGAAGAGTCGAGGGCACACCTGACAAGCTGAACAGGCGCAGAAGATGGTCTCGCTGCGGTGGTGCCGTCTGACATCAGGAAGGGTTCAGCGGCGTCCTCGGCAAACTCCTCGGCAAGTCCTTAAACTCCATCGGTTGAATCCCAGCTAGTTCCGGGCAAATCAGGCGGTAGATTGCCCGGCCGCTCCCAAATTACATCCCGTGCCACGCGGATGTGGTTCAACATATTAGGGTTACGCGAGGCTTTGCGACAGTCCATCGAAAAATGCATGCGCGGGTTGCGCCGCAGAATCACATCGAACTGTGATGTCGAACACAGTCGAACCTGGGAATGTATTCCAACATATAGGTTGTTCCAAAACGCTGAGGCCGCCGGCAAGCGCAAGTGAGCCAGGCAATCTGCTGGCGGCGCACCCCAGGAAGAGGAATCGTCGGCTTTGCGATGCTGGCGGTCGAGCGGGTGATTCGCGATCAGGAGATGGGCAAGAATTTAGCCGTCAAGCCACGACAAAGAAAGCCAGACGGCATGCACATCGCTTGATCGAACCATGAAGCTTGCCATCTCAGGCAAAGGCGGCGTAGGAAAATCCACAGTAGCCGGAACCCTTGCAAGGCTATACGCGGCTGAGGGACGCCGAGTCTTAGCGGTCGATGCCGATCCAGACGCGAATCTAGCCTCCGCCATTGGACTTCCAGCCTCTCTCCGTTCCCAGATCCACACCATCTCCACCGAACGCAAGCTGATCGAAGAACGTACCGGGGCCAAAGTGCGCCAGTTCGGGCAGATGTTCAAGATCAATCCTGAGGTCTCTGACATTGCCGGAAAATACGCGATTCATTACCAGGGAGTCGACCTGCTGGTGCTGGGCGCGGTGCAACATGCCGCCGGAGGGTGCGCGTGTCCGGAGAGCGTGTTGCTGAAGAGCCTGGTAACGCACCTGGTGCTGCGGCACGGCGAGGTAGTGATTCTCGACATGGAAGCCGGCATCGAGCACCTGGGGCGAGGCACCGCCATGGGCGTGGATTTGATGTTGGTGGTGGTCGAGCCGGGCCAGCGCAGCGTGGAGACCGCCGCACGAGTCCGCCAGATGTCTGCGGAACTCGGAATCAGGCACTTCGGCGTGGTGCTGAATAAGACCGCCGATCCCGAAGGGGACAGCAAGTGGATCGCCTCCGAGTTCGGACCCGAGCACCTGCTAGGCACGATTCCCCTCGACGTACGCATCGCCAGGGCGGACCGGCAGGGATTAGCGCTGGTCGACCTCGGGTATCCAGAGTTACTCACCCCGTTTCGATCACTTCAGAAAACATTGCAATCATTCTGCAAAGAAAAAGAGAAAGAGAAGGAGAAAGCATTATGAGCTTCGAGCCGAGTTGTTTAGCCACCGCCATCGGCAGCCTGCCTCACAAAGATCCTGCGCAGGCCGTGAAAGTCGTTCTAGAAAATATCCCCAATGCTCCGATCTGGCCGCAGTTGCCGGCCAATGGCCTACACGAACAGATGGAAATTCAGTACAGCGAAGGTATGCCGCGCGCCGTCCTCGATCACGAGAAGGGCCGCATGTACTTCGACACCACCGGAGATACGAGCACGGCACTGGCGGAGTTCTATGAAAAATTCTGCGCCGATGACCTGGAGGCTTTTCGCATCAGCCCCGACTTCTCAAAAGGAGTTTATGCCATGGAGGCGGCACTCAAGGCCTCGGGCAGCAAGCGTCCGTTCGTGAAAGTACAAACCACGGGCCCGCTCAGCTTTGGCCTGAGCATTGTCGATGAGAACAAGCGCGCGATTTACTACAACGCTGAATTCGTCGACGTGGTGGTCAAAGCACTGGCCATGAAGTGCCGCTGGCAGATTCGCAAGTTCAAGCCGTACGGGGAGCAGGTCATCTGCTTCGTGGATGAGCCGATCCTGTCAGCCTTCGGTTCTTCGACGTACGTCAGCGTGACCCGCGAAGACACGGTCGCGAAGCTGGGCGAAGTGATTGAGGCGGTTCATGCCGAGGGAGCGCTGGCCGGAGTGCACTGCTGCGGTAACACCGAGTGGCCCATCCTAATCGATGCGGGCGTGGACATTCTGAACTTCGATGCCTTCGATTATGGAGACACCATTCTGCTCTATCCGGAAGCCCTCAAGGCTTATCTGAAAGCCGGCAAGGCATTGGCCTTTGGGATTGTTCCCACCAACAGCGCGAAGATTCACGGCCAGACAGCCGACTCGCTTACCGCCAAGTTTTGCGAACTGGTGGAGAAGCTGGCCAAGGTGACCAAGCTGGATACGCAGCAGATCTGTCACCAGGCTCTGGTCACACCGTCGTGCGGTACGGGATCGCTGCCGGTCGCCGACGCCGAGTTGGTTTTCAAGATACTGCACGAAACCAGCAGGAAGTTGCGCCAGAAGATCGGGGCACCTGCGCTGGCGGGCAGCCGGACGTAATAAAGGTTCAGGGGCGGGGTGTATGAACTGGCCCGGTGTGCCGGTCATACATCCGGCCTCGAAAGCAGACAAAATGATCTTGGCAATGACCGGAAAAGGCGGAGTCGGAAAAACCACATTGTCAGCGCTTACCCTGGGCTGGCTAGTGGAGCACGGGCAGACGCCAGTGCTCGCCGTGGATGCCGACTCTAACGCCAATCTGAACGAAGCACTCGGAGTCCCTTACAACGCCAGCGTGGGCGGCATTCGCGAAAGCGCCCGTAAGGAAGTCCAGGCATTGAAGGGCGTATCCAAGCAGGAATTCTTGGACTTGCGGGTACAGGCAGCCGTCGTCGAACAGAAAGGCTACGACCTCATCGTGATGGGTCGCCCCGAAGGCCAGGGCTGCTACTGCTTCGCCAACAATGTGCTGCGCGAGGTGCTGGACCGCCTGTCGCGCAACTACCGCAACATTGTGCTCGACAGCGAAGCCGGACTCGAACACATCTCCCGCCGCACTCTGCTCTCGGTGGACTATCTGCTGATTGTTTCCGACTGCACAGTGCGCGGCATTCGTACCGCAGGACGCATCTCTGCGTTGGCCGATGAAGTGAACTTGCCCACGAAACAGCGTGGGCTGATCGTCAACCGGGTCGCTGGTGGATGCCTGCCTGAATCGATTGCCGAGGCGGTGAAGGTGACCGGGTTGAATTTGCTCGCGTGTATTCCTCTCGACGAGAACGTCGCGGCTCTCGATGCGGATGGGGTTCCAGTCTCCACCATTCCGGTGGATGCACCGGCGCGAATCGCCTTAAACGAATTATTAACCAAGTTGTTTGCAGCGCCCCAGGAGAAAGCCTGATGTCAACGAACGGCCGTAGAGTACCGGGCCAGCCGGTTTCCACCGATCCGGCAACCCTCGAGATGGTGCAAATTGCCGCCGCGTCCGAAGTCACCACAGTCTTCGACCGCTTCCAGTTGCAGCACCCGCAGTGCAAGTTCGGCACCGACGGGGTTTGTTGCCGGCTCTGTCACATGGGGCCGTGCCGCATCACGCCCAAGGCTCATTTTGGTATTTGCGGCGCCGATGCCGACACCATTACCGCGCGTAATCTGTTGCGCGAGATCGCTGCCGGCACCGCCGCCCACTCCGACCATGGACGCATGCTGGTGCGCACGCTGAAACTGGTGGCGCAGGGCAAAGGTGGCGACTACAAAATCACCGCGCCGGATCGGTTGCACGAAGCCGCTCGCTTCTACGACATCGCAGTCGAAGGCCGCGACGACTCGGCGATTGCCAACGATCTGGCGGACTTCTTCATGACTCAGTTCTCGTGGTCAGATAAACCGAATGCCACGCTGCGGCGCGCTCCGGAAAAACGCCAGGCGCTATGGAAGAAGCTGGGCATCAGTCCCGAGGGCATCGACTCCGCGGTTGTGGAACTGATGCACCGCACCCACATGGGCGTTGATCATGACTACCGTCATCTGATCATGGGCGGGTTGAAATGCAGTCTGGCGGACGGTTGGGTAGGTTCGATCATTGCGACTACCGTTTCCGACATTCTGTTTGGCACCCCGCAACCGGTGCGCAGCCGGGTAAACCTGGGGGTGCTGGCCGGGGACAAGGTCAACATCATCGTTCACGGGCACGAGCCCACTCTGTCGGAGATGCTGGCGGTGGCCGCGGGCGACGAGGAATTGCTGGAGTACGCCCGCTCCAAGGGCGCGAACGGAATCAACGTTGCCGGCATCTGCTGCACCGCGAACGAAGTTCTGATGCGGCATGGCCTGCCGATCGTGGGCAACTTCCTGCAGCAGGAACTGGCCATCCTCACGGGCGCGGTGGAAGTGATGGTGGTGGATGTGCAATGCGTGATGCCATCGTTGGCCCAGGTGGTGAAGTGCTTCCATACCAAACTGGTCAGCACCTCCGAGATCGCACACACTCTCGAAGCGGATCAGATTACCTTCGACGCGCGCGACGGTTATGAGCAGGCCTGCAACCTGATTCGCAAGGCCATCGACAATTTCGAGCACCGTAACAAGGAACGCGTACACATTCCCGATGAGTCCATGGATCTGGTGGCAGGCTTCTCCAACGAAACCATCTTCCAGATGCTGGGGGGCCATTTCCGCAGCACCTTCCGGCCGCTGAATGACGCCATTATCGACGGCCGGATTCGCGGAGTCGTCGGCATCATCGGGTGCAGCAATCCTAAGGTGGTGGCCGATCAGGGACATGTGAAATTAGCCGAGGAGTTAATCAAGCGCAATGTGCTGGTGCTGCAGACGGGCTGCGCCGCAATTTCCTGCGCCAAGGCGGGCCTGCTGACGCCAGAAGCTGCGCTGGCCAAGGCGGGTTCGTCCTTGCGTGAAGTCTGCGAGGCAGTGGGAATTCCTCCGGTGCTGCACATGGGATCGTGCGTGGACAACAGCCGCATTCTGATGGCCGCCACGAACGTCCTGCTCGAAGGTGGTTTGGGCGAAGATCTCTGCGACCTGCCGGTGGCGGGCGCCGCCCCGGAGTGGATGAGCGAGAAAGCGGTGGCCATCGGACATTACTTTGTGGCCAGCGGAATTTATGTGGTGCTCGGCCATCCGCTGTACGTCGAGGGCAGCAAGAACGTGCACGACCTGCTTTGCAACGAGATGGAAAGCATTACGGGTGGGCGGTTCGAATGGGAGCCCGACTCGGTGATTGCGGCCGATAAGCTGCTGGCCCACATTGAACGCAAGCGCGACGCATTGCATATCAACACGCAAAAAGAACGCAAGCTGTACGACATGAAATCGAGGCGCGAACTGCAATGAGCAAGATCATCGCATCGTCGGCAATTCGCGGCGCCCACCAGATTGTGCGCGACGCGGAAGACTACCTGGCAAAAGCCATCGCGGCCAAAGGCATCGATTGCGCCGTAGGCTTTCCCGACACGGCGTACTCCCTGCCGGTCATTTACTCGCTTTTAGGCGAGCGCGTGGACCGGTTAGCGGATGCGCAGAAGATTCTAGACGAGTGCCACCGCCTGCTGCCGGCGGTTCCGAGCGACAGCCTGTGGCTGCCGTATCTGGGGGGCACTTTGGATTCGGGCATCGCCACCCTGTTTGCCTTTGAAATCATCGAGGCCTGCAAGTATCTTATCGGTCCCAATCCGGTGGACGGCATATGGCTGGGCGCAGCCAATGACGTGATTATTCGCGAGCGCGGTGTCGAGTTCGTGGATGGATCGGCGCCGGGCTTTGCCGCCATCGTAGGCGCGGCCCCTACTGTGGAACATGCGGTGCGCATTGCGCGCGATTTGCAGGAAAAAAACTTGTACGTATTCCTTGCCGGCAACACCAATGGCGTCTCGTTTGCCGAGCAACTGGTCGAGGGCGGCGTGGAAGTGGGATGGGAAACCCGCCTGGTGCCCTTTGGCAAAGAGATCTCGTCGGCGGTGTTTGCACTCGGGTTCGCCAACCGCGTGGCGCTCAGCTTCGGCGGAGTGAAGCCGGGCGACTTTGCGCGCAATCTCAAATACAACAAGAATCGTACCTTCGCCTTTGTCATGGCGCTGGGCGAAGTGACTGAAGAGAAGTATGCGGCGGCGGCGGGAGCCATCAACTACGGCTTCCCCACCATCGCCGATACCGATATTCCGCAAATTCTGCCGACCGGCATTTGTACGTACGAACATGTCGTGTCCAATGTGCCGATCGATCGCATCGTCGAAAAGTCATTGGAGGTTCGCGGCTGCAAGATTAAAGTCACCAAAGTCCCCATTCCGGTGGCCTTCGGCGCGGCCTTCGAGGGCGAGCGTATCCGCAAGGAACAGACGTACGTTGAATTCGGCGGCAACCGCACTCCCGGCTTCGAGTACGTCACTACGCTTGCTATCACTGAAGTTGAAGACGGCAAGATCACCGTGGTCGGTCCGGACGTGGACGACGTTGAAGCTGGAACGGCGCTACCTCTCGGCATCTGGGTGGAAGTGGCCGGACGCAAGATGCAGCCCGACTTTGAACCCATCCTCGAACGACAGATTCATCACATGATCAACGGCGCCGAGGGAATCTGGCACATGGGTCAGCGCGATATCAACTGGATCCGCATCAGCAAAGCGGCTAAGGAAAAGGGTTTTAAGATACGCCACCTCGGCGAGATTGTGCACGCCAAGTTTCTCAACGACTATCCGGCGATCGTCGACAAGGTTCAAGTGACACTGTTCACCGCGCTCAAAGAAGTTGAGCAGCGAGTGGACATCGCCCGTCACGCGTACCGCGCCCGCAACCAACGCATGGAGTCGCTGACCGACGAGAGCGTCGACACTTTCTATTCGTGCCTGCTCTGTCAGAGTTTTGCGCCGAGCCATGTTTGCGTGATTACACCGGAGCGCCTGGGATTGTGCGGCGCGTACAACTGGCTGGACGGCAAGGCTGCCTATGAGATCGACCCGACCGGCCCCAATCAACCGCTGCTCAAGGGCGAATGTCTTGATCCGGTGCGCGGCCAGTGGGCCAACATCAATGAGTACGTTTACGCGAATTCTAAGCAAACGCTGAGTCACTTCAACGCTTACTCGCTGCTGGAAGATCCCATGACCAGTTGCGGATGCTTTGAAGCCATCGTTGCCCTCATGCCTGAAGCCAACGGCGTGATGATAGTGAACCGTGAGTATCTGGGCGAAACTCCTGCCGGAATGAAGTTCTCCACCATGGCAAACACCGCGGGTGGCGGCCAGCAGGTTCCGGGATTCATCGGCGTGGGCAAGGCTTATGTCACCAGCCGCAAGTTCATCGCAGCCGAAGGCGGGCACCGGCGAATTGTGTGGATGCCGAAAGAGCTCAAGGAATTCCTGCGGGAAGACCTCGACAAAGTTGGCCAGACGTTCGGTGTCGAGAACTTTACCGATCTGATCGCGGATGAGTCGGTGGGCACGGACACCGCGTCGGTGCAGGCCTTCATGCAGAAGGTGAACCATCCCGCTCTGACCATGTGGGAGATCACCACCCCGTCGCCCGAGGCCGCTGCTGTTGACGCGGCGAAAGCTGGCGCAGCGCAAGCGGCAGCGGGGTCGGAACCGACCACCGGAGCAGCAGATGCGGCAGTAGCGGTTGCCGAGCCTGAAGTCACCGCGCCGGTTACGCCGAAAACGGAGGTCGCCGAGGTAGTCAGAACAACGCCTCCCGAAACAAAGCGTGCCTCCGTGACACCCGCAGCTGGACCGCCATCAGTCACACAAGCTCCGCCGCCGCCATCCAACAATGGAGGAGATGGCGTGGCCGGCATGATCGCTTTGCTGGAGCGCCTGCGCAATGCTCCCCCTGTAACTGAGATTCGTCCGGGGATGACTGCGCAGGAACAGATGGCTGCGCTGCAGGCGTCCACTGCGATGCACTTGCTGCACGCAGGAGCAAACATGCTGCTGATGCAAAGTGGGTTGCTGACCCCAACTGCGCCGGCCCCAGCGCCCGCCGCGAAAGAGTGTTCGCACTGTTTGCCGACTGAACAGGAACTGGAAGCGCAGATCATCAGTTCGGTCGCCAAGCCGGCTCCCGAAAGACCGAGGCCAGCCGAGGTTGCTTCCCGCCCACCAAAGGCGGCACCAGTGCCGGAAGTGGTGGAGAAACCGATCGCATCGGCTGCCATTGTTCTTCCCAAGTCAGTGACGCTGGCGCCAGAAAAGGCCAACCTCGCGGTGCACACCGTCACCCTGGGTGGAGCGGGAACCCGCACATCGGCAGTGACCCTCGGAGGCGCGCAGGTTTTACCCTTCCGGCACTTCGAGGGCAACGTCGGCCGCAAACCGATAATCGCGATGGAAGTGCTGGACAGTCCGCCGAAGTCCTATCCCGACCTGCTGCGCAACGCCTACGGAGACTTGCTCAAGGATCCTGCGGCCATGGCTCGCCATCTGGTGGAGAAGTTGGGCGCGGAAGTGATCAGCGTGCGCCTGGCCACTACGCATCCCGACAATGGCAACCTGCCGGCGGAAGAGGCTGGCAACATTGTGAAGGCGGTTCTTGGCGCGGTGGGTGTGCCGGTGATCGTCACCGGCTGCAGCCACTTCGAAAAGAATAACGCCGTGATGAAGCACATCGCCTCCACCTTCGCGGGAGAAAACCTGCTGCTGAACTGGGTGGAGACCGACAACTACAAGACGATTGCCGCGACTGTCATGGCGTATGGCCATTGCATCGTGGCGCAGACGCCCATCGACGTCAACATGTGCAAGCAGCTCAACATTCTGCTTACCTCCATGGGCGTTGCGGCCGACCATATCGTGGTCGATCCGATGACCGGCGCTTTGGGATACGGTCTGGAATATGTCTACTCGGTGATGGAGCGCATTCGGACCGCGGCTTTCACCGGCGACGCCATGCTGGCGATGCCCATGATGGTGAATCCGGGCTTCGAAGTAGCGAAGATCAAGGAGAGCCGGGCGCCGCGCAAGGACTTCCCGCTGTGGGGAAAAGAAGAAGAGCGCGAAGCTCTGTTAGAAATCGCCACGGCAATGAGCTATCTGAATGCGGGGGCGGACCTGCTGGTGCTTTACCACCCACTGGCGGCTCGCACCCTGAAGCGCAAGATTGACGAAATGATGTCGCGTGGCAAGTGAGGGGACTACGAAATGGCCATGACTGGGTTACAGATCTTTAAGCTGTTGCCGAAAACCAACTGCGGCGAATGCAATGTGCCGACTTGCATGGCTTTCGCGATGAAGCTGGCGGCCAAGAATGCGGACCTGGCGTCCTGTCCTTATGCTTCGGAAGAAGCCAAGAAGGTCATTGGCGCAGCCAGCAAGCCGCCCATCCGCCTGGTGAAGATCGGACCTCCAGGCCGCGAAGTTCTGCTCGGCAACGAAACCGTGATGTTCCGCCACGAGAAGACATTCGTGCACCCCACCGCCGTGGCCATCGCGTTTCCGGATAACGAATCGCTCGCCGATCTTTCACACAAGATTGCCGAAGTCCGCGAGTATTGCCTGGAGCGGGTAGGCGACCAGCTACGAATCAACCTGGTGCTGGTGGATAACTTCAGCGAAGAGGTTAAACCGTTCGTCGATCTGGTGAAGACGGCGGCCGGCGCGACAGGGATGGGAATCATTTTGCGCAGTACGAACCTCGAAGCCCTGGAAGCTGGACTGAAGGAATTGCAGGGCAAGCGCCCATTGATACACGCCGCAACTCCAGCCAATGCTGACGCAGTGGCTGCCCTGGCATTAAAGTATGACGCGCCGCTGGTAGCGAGAGCGGCCACGCTCGACGAACTCGTGGCGCTGACGACAAAACTCGCCAAACTGGGAGTGAAGGAGATTGTTCTCGATCTGCCCACCGACAACCCTGCGGCCGCGTTACAGTACAACACGCTGATCCGCAAGGCAGCGCTGAAGAATGCCTTCGAGCCACTGGGCTATCCGATCATCAATTTTGTGACTGCGCTGGACGACGCGTCGGCGGTGGCCGACGCTTCCACTTACATGTGTAAATACGCGTCAATCGTGGTCCTGGATCGTATGAATCTGGAACTGCTGCTGCCCCTGATGATGCTGCGGCAGAACATTTATACCGACCCGCAGAAACCGATTCAGGTCGATCCCAAGATCTATCCCATTGGCGAGCCCGGCAACGACGCTCCCCTCCTCGTGACCACCAACTTCTCGCTCACTTATTTTCTGGTTTCCGGCGAGATTGAAAACTCCGGAATCCCTGCAAACCTACTGGTAGTCGATACCGAAGGCATGAGCGTGCTGACCGGATGGGCCGCGGGCAAGTTCTCGGGCGCCAAAGTTGCAGCGGCCGTCAAAGCTAGTGGCCTGTCAGACCAAGCGGGAAAACATCGCATCATTATTCCCGGCTATGTCGCGCAAATCAGCGGCGAAGTCGAGGAGGGCTTGCCTGGTTGGGAGGTGCTGGTTGGTCCCGGCGAAGCCTCCGATCTTGGTTCTTTCATGAAGGTACAAGCTGCACGCTGACGTCATGGCATCCGTCCTCTTCCAGCCCGCCAACATTGTGGCCGAAGTACCTGAGGGGACGTTCATCCACGAAGCAGCAGTGCGGGCAGGCATTCTCAACCTGGAGTTGCCGTGCGGTGGCGACGGGTCCTGCGGTTTGTGTCAGGTCGAATTGGTAGGCCGGAATGTCCCTGTGCTGGCCTGCCAAACCAAGATTACGTCTGACATTGAGGTACGTCTTCCAGATCGCTCCCAGACTGGGGCACTGGTGCTGGGAGACAGTCATGCACTGATCGAACCGGGCCTGCTGCCCGACCGGGAGCATCTCACGCCGCTATATCGTCAGGTGCGCCTCATGGTTCCCCCGGCTTCCATCGAGGAGCACTACAGCGACTGGACCCGGCTTACCCGCGAATTGAGCCGCGATGGCGCGCCCTCTCCCATCACTAGTGGTATCACCGTACTGCGTCAGTTGGCGGAAGCCGTCCGCGCAGCCAATGGCGAGATCACGGTCGGAGCCGAAGAGTCAGCGTCGGGGTTGCGAGTTCGCAATGTGCAACCCGGCCATCGTGCGCAGCACTGCCTGGGATTGGCCATCGATATTGGGACCACGACGGTAGCAGTCCAACTGGTCGATCTCGAAGATGGATCGCTGCTGTCGACACAAACCTGTTATAACCTCCAGATCCGGCGCGGGGCCGACGTTATCAGCCGCATCGACTATGCCCGCACCGCGGAACGCCTCGAGGAACTTCACGGTCTAGTGCTCGAAACCATCAACGGTCTGATCAGGCAACTGGCCAACGTCGCTTCCATTGATCCACAAAACATTCGCGCGGCGTTTGTAGCCGGCAACACGACCATGACCCACCTGCTGCTCGGCTTGCCGCCTCGATACATTCGCGAGGCACCTTATGTCCCGACGGTGAACTTTGTTCCCGAGCTACGAGCAAATGAAGTCGGGTTGGAGATCGATCCGGAAGCGGTCATTGGGTGCGCTCCCGGCGTGGGTAGCTATGTCGGAGGAGACATCACTTCGGGCCTGTTGTGCACGGACCTGCCAACTACCAAGCAGGATGTTTTTCTCTTTATGGATATTGGCACCAATGGCGAGATCGTGATCGGCAATGCAGACTGGATGGTGGCGTGCGCCTGTTCCGCTGGTCCGGCGTTCGAGGGGGCCGGCATTAAATGCGGCATGCGCGCTTCCGAAGGCGCAATCGAACGGGTGACCATCGGCGACGATGGCGAAGCTATCGAGTACTCCGTGATCGGCGGCGGCAAGCCCGCGGGCATCTGCGGGTCGGGACTGATTTCTCTCCTGGGCGAACTGTTCCGTCATGAAGTAGTGGATCGCTCGGGACACTTCTTCAATGCACCCGGCAGCGGCCGCACCGTTCAGCACGAAAGCCGCCGCGCATTTCTGATCGCGAAGGGCGAGCACGCCCGCAGCGGCAACGATCTTCTCATCACCGAAGCAGATTTGGAGAATCTCATCCGCACCAAAGCTGCCATCTATGCCGCCTGCTCGCTGGTGCTGCAAAACGTCGGCCTGACCTGGGAGGCCGTCACCAGGGTCTACATCGCGGGAGGCTTTGGGCGCTATATGCGGGTTGCCGACGCAGTTTTCATCGGCATGCTGCCCGATTTGCCTTTGGACCGATTTCGCTATATCGGAAATTCTTCTCTTACTGGCGCGTATATTGCGCTATTGTCGCGGGAGCATCGCCACCGTTTGGCGGAAATCGCTGCCCGTATAACCTATGTTGATATGAGCTCCAATCCGCAATACATGGATAGCTATATTAAAGCCCTATTCCTTCCACACACGGACTTGGAGCAGTTTCCTACGGTCGCAAAAACGTTCGAGAGTCGAAGGAGGAAAGTACAGTGAAGAATCTTCTGCAACGGGTCAAGGCAGGCGAAATTCTCATCTCCGATGGAGCAATGGGAACCTTCCTGCATGCCAAGGGGCTTCAAAGTGGGGAATGCCCCGAGTCATGGTGTAGCAGTCATCCACAGGCAGTAAAGGAAATCGCGGAAGCTTATGTAGCGGCCGGTTCCGACATCGTGGAAACCAATTCGTTTGGCGCCACCTCATTCAAGCTGAAGAGTTACGGGCTGGCCGACAAGGTCCACGAATTTAATTGCGCCGCAGCCAAGCTGGCGAAACAGGTGATCGGCAACAAGGGATACGTAGCTGCATCCGTGGGCCCCACCGGTCACATGGTAATCGACGAAGGCGGCGATACGACCCCCGAACAGTTATACGAGGCTTTCAAGGCACAGGTGGTCGCCCTTGCCGAAGGCGGGGCCGACGCCATTTGCGTGGAGACCATGTCCTCGGTGGTGGAAGCCGAGCAAGCCATCAAGGCGGCGAAAGAGAATACCCATCTGCCGGTGATCTGTACCTTCACTTTTGAGGCCGGGAGCAAGGGCTTCCGCACCATGATGGGAGTCAAGCCGGATCGCGCAGCCAAAGCAGCGGTCGCGGCCGGGGCTGACATTGTGGGAGCGAATTGTGGAAACGGCATCTCAAATATGATCGAGATCACCCGGCAAATGCGTGCCGCCGTGCCTACGACTCCGATCCTTGTCCATGCCAACGCTGGTTCGCCGGTCGTGGAGAATGACAAGACGGTGTTCAAGGATTCGCCAGAATTCATGGGCTCCTTCGTGGCTGAACTGGTGCACGCCGGCGCCAATATTGTCGGCGGCTGTTGCGGAACCACGCCCAACCACATTGCCGCCATGAGCAAGGCCGCGCGAGCGGTCACCGTGCATTCCTGAGCGCTCACGGTCGGTGGCTCGTTCCCGGCGATTCAACGCTAGACTGGGCCACCGATCTTCCGTCTCCCCAATTGATCGGCGACTGTTTGATCGTTCGTGAGTTTTCGGTAAGTCTGCGTAGAGTGGGGCCATGTCGGCGGGATTCACCCGAGTCACGCAGGCTTGCCGAAACGACACAAACGGTTAATTTGGCAAAATTAGTGTTCGATCAGTAGGCCGCGGGTTCGATTTCCACCGCGCTCACCACTTTAAGCAGTATTCATACGTGTGTCAGCAATTCTGGACTCAGAGCTGCATGTGTCCTCTTCTTCGGTGTCACCATAAATCGGGCGTTTGTTACGGGTACAGCATTGATGGGCTTCTCATGCGGCGTGGATTGCGCGTTGTCTTACGGCCTCGTAGGTGGGAACACCGGTGGATCCTCCAATCGCCTCGATCGAAAATGCAGCGCAGGCGTTGCCAATGCGGGCGGCCGTCACCACATCTTCGCCTTGCGACAGCCCGGCTATGAAACCGGCATCCCAGCAATCTCCAGCTCCCGTGGTATCCACCACGTTGGCAGGCAGTGCCGGTACTATTACGCGATCTTTACCCTGAGCCACCAGACAGCCTTCACTGCCCATTTTGAGCACCACAACGCGCGCACCTAACCCAAGCAGCCGCTCCGCCAACTCCTGGTCTGAGGTGCCCGGATAAATCACCCGCAAATCGTCCACGCTGGGAGTCACATAGTCGCAATGCGGCAACATGAGTTCCAGGCTCGCGCGATTCGGACCATTCCCAAAACACTCATCGAGAAAAGTGACCACGCCGCGCTTTTGCGCCTCGGCCAACAGTCGGGCGCCGGGCTCGCCGTCCATCGCCGCTAGAACCCACAAATCTTGATAGAGCAGGTAGTCGGCGGCCAAGACCTGATCGATATTTAGATCGCTCCAGCTCAAGGTCGCATTCGCGCCAGGAGTGTGGATGAATGTCCTGTCGCCGTCGGTATGAATGCCGACGTAGGTCATTGGCGTGGTGTCGCGCGCCGATACTTGAATGCCGGATGTATCCACACCCAGCTTTCCCAATTCGCGGCGGATGAAGTCACCGGTGAGGTCGTCGCCGACTTTGGAGAAGACGCCTACCTTGAGCCCCATGCGGGCCAGTGCCGACGGGGTGTTTGCAGCCCCACCCCCAGGCATGATGCGCACCGATTCTGTAGTGACCTGAGTCTGCACTTTTGGAATCGGGTATTGCTTGAGGGGGCCGCTCAGGAAGTCCACTACCAGGCAGCCGACACAGTGAATTGTTTTCATGGTATCGAGGTGGTTAGCGGGATTAAGGTTGCACTCTTGAGACGGAGTAAAAGAATCTCCGCAACAGCGATGTCACCGCCCTGCCACGGCGATATCGCAGCCTAAAATGTCTCCCTTACCATTGGCTTCTCCCGCATGCCGAAGTCCTGTGGTGTCTCATACAGGATCGAACGGGCGATCGAGAGGGCGTCGTGCCGGGTATATTGACCCTGCTCGATCTTTGCGGCCAAAACGATGGCCAACTGATTACAGACCATTCTGGCTTTGCCGTAGGTCCATTCCAGACAATAGGCGTCAGAGAAAAAACCAATCTGCTTGTTCACCGGCAGCATATCCAGCCGCTCTTCCATCACCTGCCGCATCGCCGAAGGGAAGAAATTGTGCCACCAGTAGCCGGCCAGCGAGAAGTTAGGTAGTTCGCGGCACAGGGTGCAAAGCGACTGATTCGCGTGGCGGCTGGCAACGTGACATTGAAAACGGATGTTGGGATGCCGGCTTATCATTTCCGCTATTTGTGCGATGGTGCGCTGGGATACACGACTGGCAGTCTCAAAGGGCAATGGCTCCGCGGCAAAACTGAACTGGAAGATGATCTGGTGAGCATGTTCCTCGAAAGCGTTTAGAAAACACTCGTTGATGTAGGAAGCATAAATATCGCGTTCTTCAGGGCCAGCACTGTCGCGCCGTTGCAGGGCCTCCGCCATCTGTTTATCGCTTACGGCGTGCAAGTCGATGTCGGTTGAAAAATGGGTAGCGCTAGACAGAATCTCGTCATAGGGAATGTTGTCTACGTAGTGCGCGATAGCAGCATGAACATCTTCGAGAGACCGGATTACGCGATCGGTCGGAGGCCGTTGCCCGCCAATGGGAGCGGGGCTTTCGGGCTTCCTTCCCCAGCAACGCTCCAACTCGTACAGCGCGGTGTCAAACTCGCCCCACTGGCTGCGGGTGAAGAACGCCCATTCCAGTGAATACTGAAGTATGTCTTTGTCCTTGCCGCACTCCCGCCGCGCGTACTCGGTTCCATAGCGCTGGATATTGGCGCGGTGCATGATGTCGTGTTGCCAGGCCCGGTCATCGGCGCGCTCTCGGATTATGTGGTCCAGCCGTTCCCAGTTATCTTCTCCCAATGGCTCTTTCCAGCCGTAAAGGTCCTCCAGGATCAGGCGGATTCCCCAGGCAATGCCGGTGTTGCGCACATATTTCAGATAGGGCACAGCCTCGCGCATACGCTGATGCGCTTCTTCCTTGCTGGGCCAGCAAGGGTATTGCTTCAGGCGGGCGCCGCTGGGGCAGCCCGCCGCATACAGGTCGCTTACCCCCATATGATAGAGAATGACGTCGTGCAAGCCCCGCGCTCCCAGATGCCCATCTACCAGGTGCGTGTGAACATCGAACTTCGGGATCGAACACAGTTCCTCGAACAGGTCGGCTTCTAAGTTCTGATGCATCATAAAACTCTCCTTGCGATATGCATTAAGCTTGGCCCACTGCCCCAGTCAGGCGAAACCATTTCTCCAATACCGGAGTAATCGCTTTACCCGCCGCGGCCTGGGCGAGAGGCAACCAGCGATTTTTTCCGGAATTCCATTGCTCCAGCAGCGACTCTCGCACCGCATTCATGAGTTCCGTTGCCACATTCACTTTGGCAATTCCCAAGGTTATGGCCCGGCGCAGATCTGCCTCGGGCGTGCCCGAGCCGCCATGCAACACCAACGGGATGCCGGTCGCCGCCTTAAGCTTGGCCAGCAGTTCAAGATCTAAGTGAGGAAGCGTCGTGTACATGCCGTGCGCGTTGCCGATTGAGACCGCCAGGGCATCGATGCCAGTCTTTTCCACGAACTCAGCGGCCATGTTCGGATCAGTAAGGGTGGAGTGCTTTGTGCCTTCGACACTCACGTCGTCAGCCTGGCCGATTAATCCAAGTTCCCCCTCCACGGTTATGCCGCGCGGGCGAGCCCTGCTCACAACCGTTCGCAATGCATCGACATTTTCCACAAAAGGCCGGGTGGAAAAATCCAGCATCACCGAGGTGTACTCGGCGGCAAGGCAGCAGTCGACCTGGGCGAGAGAATCACCGTGATCCAGGTGGAGCGCCGCCTGAACCTTGAAACGCTTCGCGAGAGCGTGCGCCACCGCTCCAAGCTCGAGTGGGCTCAGTAATCCGAATTCCCCGGGTCCATTCATAAGGATTACCGGCGCCTTCAGGTCCGCGGCTGTGCTCAAGATAACTTCGATGCTCTCGGCGTTCCACGCACAAAACGACGGAACTGCGTAACCGGCTGATGCCGCACGGAGCAGTAGCTCCGCCATGGGGACAAAATTCACTCTATGCTCCCTGCCAGCATTTTCCGGAAAACATTGTTCCTGTCGGTTGCTGGACGTTCTTTGGATAGTTGATTCACGACACCGGCACGGCTTAGATGGACCTCGAAATGTTTCAATCGGACGTCCAAGCGCATTTCGCTCCCGCTCCGCGACGGGTTATCTGGTGCGAGCAGTGTCAGGTTTTATTGTGGGTGGAGCGAATGGGGCAAAGCTGTGACTTCGGTCACACGATGATGTGTCCAGAACGTTAGCGATTCCTCGCTAAACGTGCGCGTACTGCGCTACAGCGAGATCCACAGCCTCAATGAACTCCAGCACCTTGGTGTCGGGAACGTCGGGGCCAATATCCGCGACGAAGAAGTCTCGCACCAGAGACGCTGGCTGAGCCTGCTCCAGCATGTTTGCGACTTTCTCGCGGATGGTGGAGTGTGGCATGTCTTGCAGGTCGTAGATGTTGATCATCAGATCGAAAGTGGCAGTCGGAAAGGCTCGCCGCGCCGCAGCCAGATCCGTGCCCCAACCCACTTCGAGATATTCGATCGGCTCCAGGCACTTGTAGGTTTCGAGGTAACGATCCATGACGCCGCAATGGTGCAAGCCGAATCGCTGAACCTGGCGTCGCAAGCGCTGGTCCGCCGGTAGCACTGCCTGACGATACATTTGCGGACTCATCATAATGACCGGGCAATTGCCAATGAACATTTCTCTCGCCGCCCCTAACTGTGGGCTGAACGGCACGGTCAACTGATCGTACGATTCGACGCAAACATCCGCGATAACGTTGAGGAACGCGGTCATGACCGCTGGCGCATCCGAGAGATACAACAGGGCATCGCTTCCGAGGATGCTGGATGCCGCGTTGATCGGTCCGCCATGGTTAATGATGGAATCCACTGCGTGGTAGCGATCCAGAAGGATCGCCGCCTGCCGCCGGAATTCCTGCGCCCAGCGATTCGTCGCCAGATCAGGCCTGGGAATCGCCGCGATCTCATCTGCCGAACTCATCGAGAGGTGCCGGGCTGAGGGCGCCTGGTCGTCCTGATAGGCAATCTCACAGCCGAACAGCGCCGAGATCAGACGATGGCCACAAATCTCCAAATTCGGGCGGGGCTGTGGATCCTTCTCGCCGATGCCGGCTTGTCCGAAGCGATCATATAGGAGACGAAGTGCCTCGCGGTCCTGCTCGGTACGGAGGATAGGGTCAAGGTAATACTTTTCGCCGAAAGTGAGGCCGTAGTTCTGATGGAACCAAGCCTCGGAGAACGTCGGCCTTGCATGAGTTGCCGGTTGGTTCTGCCCTGCGTACGATTTCAAGAGGTGAACTCGCCTTCGCCTGGCTCAACTTTCCCCAGGCAGCCGTGAATCGGATGTCACGACCCGCCAATTACCGCTTCGTTCACGAATATAGTACACAGTTTCGTTGTTGCAGAACATTTATCCACGTCGCGAAGAATGTAAATTCCCGGCGAGCGCTGCACTTCAGACGGCGACCGGCCATGTGGTTCGTGCGGTGAGGCCCTTAAGGGTCGAAGAAGATGGCACTGATCGGCATGTCAGGACCGCGCACACCTACCAAACGGAACTCGCATGACCGGTCGTATCTGTAGACCAGGTATTTGCCTGCGCTGAAATCTGAAATCAGGCGCACCGGCGCAACCAGTTTCAGCGTCTTCGAGTCAAACATTTCCACGGTCATGCGCCGGGACTTATGCTCCCAATCCACCATGTACAAAGCGACCTGGAATTCGTGGTCCGCCTTCATTTTGATTTCGAGGATTCCGGCCATCTTCGGCCAGTTGGGAGTGGTTGTGAGAAAGCCAATCCGGCGGGGAGCATTTGGCTGGGCGCTGGCGGGAAGGGTTCGTGGATCGTTGGCGTCGGCAGACCATTGTCCGCCGCTGGTCATCTGCGGCGTCACGGAAGCAACGTAGCCGGGCAGTCGGGTTTCATCATGATCATTGCCGGCATGGTTGAATAGGATGTAGCCAGCGCTCCCGTAATGTCCGGGCCAGTTGCCCTGCGTGGTGTCATCTTCCTTGGCAACAGTGGCGGTGTACCGTGCCGGCGTCTCTACATATTCCGGGATGTTGCCTTTGAAGCGAATCTGCAGCGAATAGCGGCCCGGCTGCACGTCGGTGAGGTAAACGAAGTCTGGATCTTCGCGCGCGTTCTCAATTCCGGCGAGTTTGTGAAACCTTCCGTCCCAGATCAAGTGGCCGTTGCATTTGACCTGCTGGATGTTCCGCTCCTGTTTAGGAATCCCAATCATCCCTTTCGTCGCAGGGGGAGCATCCAGGTTCATGGTTCCGCGGAGCGCATCGAATGCCACAGCAATGCTGCCATGTGGCGTTGGTGTCTTACCGCTAACTCGCGTAAGGGTGCGCCCCAGATGGGGCAATACGGAGTACGTTGAAAAGCCCGGCGAGGTGGCTTTTATCCCAAGCACTTCTTGCGAAAGCCAACTCGTGACCCCGCTGCCCCAGGGATGGCAAAGGCTGGTATAGCCGGCTTGCCCGTTAGGCACAGGATCGTTGGGCTTAAGAAAATCGTTCCAACTGGGCCGGTAAACTTCGAAGAAGCACGTGCCTCCGTAGAGCAACTCGCCGCCCCACATATCGCGCACCGTGCGTAGCGCGTCGTCATACTTTCCGATCCGGGCCAGGGCCTGCAGCACAAAATATTCGTTGAACGGCGAGTAGGACAACCGGCCAATGGGCTCCGCAAATTCACGAGCATAGATTTGCTGGGCCTCGCTCCGATTGGGCAGGACAGCGTTCACCGCATCGGCTGCGGCGTGTAAACCGACTTCCGTTGGCCAGCCAGGCTTGGCCAGATACTTTTGTGCGAAGGCGTCGGCCATCCGCGCGAATTCTTCAGACTTGTCCGGACGTCCCCTTTGTTGCATCGCCCAGGCAAACTCACGACAGGTGTGGATGAATAGTGCCTGGTAGGCCAGCTTCGCTTCCGGCATATCTGGAGTCTCGAAACCGGCGCCGAGTCGCTCGTCCCAGCCATAGAAGAGAATATGAGGATTTGCCCAGATGATCGCGCCATGGGCAATCTTGTCCTGCGCGATGGGGGCCATGCTGTCGAAACCAGCCTGGTCGCCCGAAGAACGGTAGTAGTCCACCAGGCTCAGAACCCAATACAACGGGTAGCTCTCCAGATCGTTGCCGTATTTGTCGGTGTGTGAAGTACGCTGCAGATTCTGCTTTACGAAATCCCAATTGCCAAATGCCGTCATGGACGCGGCTTGCGCCGGATGTGCGTCCCCGGTCCATGTGAGACGGTCCCCGCGGTCAATCAAGATGGCGCCGAAGGAATCTTTGAGCAGGTTGAGTTTCACCGCGTACGCCCCGGCGTACCAGATCCGAGTGAGCATGGGGTCGCTGGAAGCGAATGTGCCCTCATAATTCGTAGGCTTGACTTGGCAGACCAGGCGCACTGCAGTGATGTGCCATGGGTGCTCTACACTGCGCACATGGATCCAGGCGAAGCGAACCCCTTCGTAGAGTTCCCGATTCAGTTCCAAGCGATAGGTGTCGACGTGCCGCACTGGAACTGCGGTCTTGCCGGGCCACGGCAGGTTGTACTCGCTGATGCTCATTTCAACGGAACCGGCTAAATCGGGACTGTCGAATTCCACCCAGGCCGCAGCCTCTGACCCGAAGTCCAGGCGAATATCCACCGGTCCATCGATGGTGACGTTGGCTTTGGCGCTCTCGATCGAATCGAGGTTCACGACCGCGGTCGGCGGCGCAGCCCAAGCCTGCTTGACCGGCAGGGCAAAGATTTGCAGTCCATCGTTTGCGCTGGGCGAATTCCAACGGTAGGCAACGAGAGGATCAAGCGATTCCGGAACGGGAGGGTTCGCATAGGAACCACCATGCAAAGGGGGGTACGGCTCTTGAATTTTGTTGGACTCAGCCTCAAGCGGCGTGAGTAAGGCGGGAAAAAAAACAAGAAGCAGGGCGACTAACCACCCAGAGATAACTAACCAATGGCGGAAGCGCATTCGGATGCTCTGAATGATTATGCGCTTCAACCAGCCTCGGGACAAATCAATTTGGACCCCAGCGCGAACTTCTTGCGGCCGCGCCACTGTGAGGAGCGTAACGCTAAGGCTTGTGTCCGCTTGACTTACATGCCGCTTGGGGGAGTCCCGCCCACTGCCGGTCAATTTGGATCAACCGGAATCCTTTCAGGTGTGTTACGGTTGCACCGGGGCGGTTAATACTTTCTCCTCTTTCAGGTCTTCTGACCTAAGCCAGTCCATCTGAAGTTCTCCCACCTTAGGTTTTTCAGCGAGAGAGTGGTGTGCCATGCCTTTCGAGGCCATCTTGCGCGAAGTCGATCAACTCCACAACGTCAGCACGCGGCTTGAGGGACTGGCGGACCAACATCCGCCCATGTCAGAAGCGCTCCTGACCATTGCGGGAAGCGTTCGCGATACCGCCACCGTATTGGCGGTGCTGGTAGTGGCCAAAGGCCCCAGTCCGATCTGATTACGGCAGACGACTCGACAACCTAGGGTCACTTTTATGAATGCAACCACTATTTTCTTTGGCGTGCTGATCGCGCTGCTCACGATCCGGCTGCTTTACCGGATGCGCAAGCTGAAACCACAGATCGCCGGGTACGGAACACAAAGGATGTGCCCGTCTTGCGGATTGATCACGTCTCGATTGAAGGCGTCATGCCTGGAATGCGGCAAGTCCTTTACCCCGTGACTGCGGCTGAGGAAATGGGATAGCAAGAAGCTAGTCCGGCGCCGCGCCACAACTTGTTGGTGGAGCGCGGCGGCGGGCGCCGGGAAAAGCGATTCTGGGAGCGCGCGAAAATCGAGTTCAAGCAAACAAAAGCGCCTCCGACTCTCTCGAGTCTTGAGGCGCGTTTGGCTGAACAGCCCTCCCCCGAAGTCTGCTCACAAACATCCTACGTTCCAGTCCGCAATGTGGGAATGGCTCTAATGGGCCATTGTGGAAAATGCGGACGACTTAGCCTCCAAAACACAAGCCGCATCTGAAGTTGGCGCTTCCGTCCTTGGCAAATCGAGGAGCCGTGGACTGCGGTGCAGGGGGGCGTCCAGTCCTCCGGGGTTTTGAAGAAACGGGGCGCCAGCTCTTCAAAAGCTCATGATTTACCTGATACTGTGTACCATGCCGCTGGGCTTGGTCGCGTCTTTGCTTTTTGCGACGCTGACCGCAGAGTATCCGTATGCAGAGAGTCGAGAACCATAGATTCTGGCGTTCCAGCGTTCGAGCCATACCTGGCGCGCTTCTTGTAGGACTGGTAACTTTCATCTGCTATGGGTTAGGGCTGAATTCCACCACCACCGGCTTCCTTTATTTGATCGTTGTTCTGTTGCAATCTCTGATCGGCGACTTCATTTCCGCTGCCGCCGTTTCCATCCTTGCGGATCTTTGCCTGAACTTCTTTTTTGTTCCCCCAATTTTCTCGTTAAGGGTCAGCGATTCCTCGGACACTTGGGCCCTGATCTCCTTCTTGATTACGGGATTGGTCATCACGCGCCTCATGACGCAGGTGCGCCGGGAGGCGGAAACATCGGAACTTCGCCGCCAGGAGATGAAGCTTCTGTACGAATTGGCGCAGCGGCTAGTCGCTCTCGATCCCCGAAAGGAGATGTTGAACAAGGCGGCCGCACTGTTTGGCGCGGTCTTTGACCTTCAGGCGGCGTGCCTCTATGACGGGCTGAGTTCAGAACTTCACAGCTGCGGCGATTCCAAAGCCGGACTCGCCGATAGAACTCGGGCGGCTTACATCTCGCGCCAGGACAATGATGATGCGGTCTCTGGAGTCTTTACCCGCCCTCTTCGCACCGCAGGAAACATACTGGGGGCAGTTGGGTTCGAAGGTTTGCGAGACGCGGAGTTGACCGCCGGCCCCCTTGCGGCACTCGCGGCCGCCATCCTGGAAAGGGCGCGTGTTTTCCACGACGCAAGCCACGCCGATGCCGCGGCCCAAGCGGAAGTGTTCCGCGGGGCCATTCTGGATGCCCTGGCTCACGAATTCAAAACTCCCTTGGCCACCATCGTCACTGCTAGCAGCGGCCTCCGGGAAATTGGTGGACTCCGTCCCGAACAACTGGAACTGGCGGAACTGGCCGAGGTGGAGGCTTTGCAGCTGGCGCGGCTAACTTCTCGGCTGCTCCGCGTCGCCCGTCTCGACAGAGAAGAGGTCAAGCCGCAACTGGAGATCATTGACCTGTTGGGTTTGGTTACAAGCCTGGTCACCCAGTACTCGAAACGCTGGACCGACCGCGAATTTCTGATGCAGCAACTGGTGTCGTCCGCTGAGGTATCGGCAGATCCGGAACTCATTCAGTTGGCTCTGCGCCAGTTGCTGGACAACGCGTCCAAGTATTCGCCGCCCCACTCCGCGATTGAGGTTAACGTGGAATCGCTGAACGGATTCGTAACGGTCCGGGTATGGAACAGCGGTCGTCTGATCCCGCAGGGTGAACGGGAAAGAATCTTTGAACGCTTCTACCGAGGTTCTGAAATACGCGATCTGGCGCCCGGGTCAGGGTTGGGTTTGTACGTAGCGCGAAAAATCGCGCTCGCGCACGGCGGGAATCTGGAGTTGGAAGCGGAAACACCGCTCACCGGTACAGCCTTCCGCCTGGCGCTCCCACTGGCCACCAGCGCATCTTTGACACCCGCCACGTCATAGCCTTCCCGGAACACTTCAGTAATCCGCCTCCAGCACCATCAACTTCTTATGTAACTTTTACGGATTCTTCATGCGGGTGACGCTATCGTCAAGAAAAGGGGATGCGGTTTCCTGCCACGGGGCAGAGGCCAGCCTGAACGATGTCCACCCGTCAAGCAAATGTGTTGGTGGTAGACGATGAGCCATCCCTTCGCAAAGTGTTTCGCACCTCCCTAATTGCCAATGGCTTTGCAGTTGAGGAAGCGCGCAGCGGAGAAGAAGCCGTCGACATGCTGCCCCAGCACCCTTTTGACTTGGTTCTGCTGGACATCAACATGCCGGGAATCGGCGGTGTAGAAGCCTGCCGTGAAATTCGCGCGCTGGCGCCCAAAGTCGGGATTGTGATGGTGACCGTGCGCGAAGCCGAACAGGATATGGTGCGGGCCTTAGAGGCCGGTGCCGATGATTACGTCACCAAACCGGTTCGCTTCCGCGAATTGGTGGCCCGCATGCGGTCGGTACTGCGCAGGCTCGAAGCGGACGGTGCCACCCAACCCGCGGTGATTCGCATCGCTACCCTGGAGATTGATCTGGAACGCCATTGCCTACGAAAAGCTGGGGTTCTGATTCACCTGACCCCGACAGAATTCGAGTTGTTAGCTCTATTGATGCGGAACCAAGGGGTGCCCGTGACTCACGCCAAATTGTTGCGCGCGATCTGGGGGCCGGAGTACGGCACCGAACTCGACTATTTGAGATCCTACGTTAGAACTCTTCGTAAGAAAATCGAAGACGATCCCGCGGTTCCAAAATACATTCTCACCGAACCTTGGGTGGGCTACCGATTTTCCGATCCGTCGGACTCCGCATCGGCGCAGGGACCCGACGAGGTTTTGTGAGCGATTCAATCCGCTGCTGCTTGGACGTCCCTGACCGCACCAAAGTAACCAGCGCTAGCGAAAATTCTTATTCATCACAAACAAACATTTTATGGACATTTGCCAAAATCTTCACGTTTTCTGCAGGTCCCGCAATCTATGTTCTCGAATGAAGCTTGAGACCTCGGATACCTGAGGCTCTCGTTTCAGAGGAGACGAACATGAGGAATATCCATCGAGTTTTGTTTTTGGCCAGCATCTTCGCATTGGGTCTGACGGCTTCTGTGCGGTCCGCCCACTCGGCGACCACTGAAATCACACTTACTGGAATGGTCAGTTGCGCCCGTTGCCAGGGCATCCAGCCGATGCATAAGGGTTACACGCAGTATAGCTGGGCTCTCCAGTCGGTCAGCCAGGGTGACGAGATCGTCCTGGTCGTTCGGGACAAGGCTTATAAGCTGCAAGGTGACAAGGACCAGCTCTTGAAGTTCATGTCTGCCAAAGCGCGAGTCACCGGACGTTTGGAAGGAGAAGTTCTGGAAGTGGAAACCATTGGCCGCCCCTCGAAGGACGAGTAGTTCGCAGAGAGGCAGCAGAAGACTGCGAGCGGCTTGCCAGCGAGGGTCCCTGGCCAAGGATCCTCGTTGAAGTTCCGGTGGCTGCGTAACTCCAGTTCACGCCGCCGGAGATTCGCGGAAAATCCGTTCCCTGTGCCGTGAGTTAAAAGCTTTATGGAGGGCAGTTAAAGTTTTAATGAAGGTTCTTCACGAATTCTTCACGGCAAGGGTTCTAGCGTTCAAGTTACAGAGCGCCAGCAAATGCAAACTCTGTAAGGTCGGCTAACGAGGGAACCCCACATGGCGACGACGACTGATCGAGAGGATATGGATCTCAGCCTGCTGCGCACGTTCCTCGCTGTAGTCCGGCATGGGAGTATGGGAAGAACGGCGTCGGCCATCGCCAAGACTCAACCCGCAGTGAGCCAGCAGATGTTGCGGCTGGAAAAAATCATTGGCCGGAAGGTGTTCTCGCGAACCCGCGATGGAGTGAAACTGACCAGCCACGGCGAACTGTTGGTGGCGTACGCCAACCGGGCCATCGATCTCAATGAAGAAGCGCTGGTGAGGCTGCGCGAAGAATCCGCTTCTGGGCCAGTGCGCCTGGGCGTGAGCGAGGAAACGGCCCTCGCGGGGCTAACGCCGGCGCTGAAGCGCTTTCAGAGGACCCATCCCGACGTTGAGCTGAAGCTTACATTGGCGGGGCCGGCAAAACTTGAATTCCTGCTCGGTCAAGGAGAGCTGGACTTCATCATCAGCGATCCCGCTCGGATTGCAAGTCTTCCCGTCGTCGCGTGGACCTCCCGTTTCGTCTGGATAGCCGGCACTGACCTCTCCATCGATCCCTTCAAGGCCTTGCCGCTCGTGCTTTGTAACAGCACCGGCGCATGGCGCGAGGAAATATTTTCTGCCTTACGCAAAGCCGGGTGGGAGTGGCGCGTCGTGTTCGAAAGCGCCAGCCTGGATGCCACTCTGGCGGCAGTCGAATCGGGCCTGGGAGTGTCGGCCCTGGTACGCGAAACCGTACGAAACACTGGAATTCGCGAGGTCGTGCACGCCCGGTTGCCGGTTTTGCCTGAGGTTCGGTTCGCAATGTTTCGCAGCCCTACTGCACCTACCAGAGCCAGAACTCTTATCGAAACGGCGCTTGCAACCTCCCTGCAGGCGGCAACCGGCAGCCGGTCAGGGCGCTCTCCGGAAGCGCAGCCATGGCCGCCCAGGGGCCGCGGTGTTCGGGTCGAGAAGGTCTTGCAGGAACTGCGAAGTTAACAGCTATTAGCTATACTATGCAGGTCCTCTTATTCTGCGTAATTAACTGGCTCGGGTTTCCGCCCGTCACTCGTCACCCCACTTCGTGCCGCGCACGCTCCGCTCCAATCATCGAAAGTTCCATTGGCGTCTCGGGCATCGGACCGCCTCGCATTCGAATGCTTCGATTCTTGATAAACATTTTATGCAATATTTATGCGATCTTTGCGGGACTTATTATCTACTGTGGTCAACCCGGATGCGAGGCGATGTTAAGGGCATGACGTTAGCCACGCGATGTCCGTAAAGCGACCCAATGCCGGGTGGCCCTAGCGCCAGCTTATGACGCTAGAGTGAATATTAGCAATATCTTTCGGCTAATTTGTTATCGTAACCAGCAAAATTATCTATTGGACGCTGGCAATTAGCGGAGCTTAGTTTTAGGGACACTCGGGTGGCCGATCATGCGCGGCGGCAGGGCGAAGATCGAACCATTCGGTGGACGACGGCAGCTAACGGGAGGGGTGAACGAAATGGCGAAAGCTTTTAACCGATTGCAGACATGCGGCAAGGCGAAGTGCGATGTCCAACCGGACAGTAATGGAGATATGAAAACTTCGAGGCTTTTGCGCACCTACGCAAGCGGCGCAATGTTTCTTGTAACGTTGGTCGCGTGGCTGACCTTTGTTCAAGGCTCGACAGCTTATGCGCAGGACCAATCGCCCGCTCCGGCCAAGGTAGCGAAGCTCAACGATGCTGAGAAACCCTCGGCGCCCGGCTCTGCCGATGTCGGCTCGACGCCCAGCACGTCGCCCGCCCCAACCGTGGCTGCGTCAGATCCGGCGTCAGCAGCGGTGACCAAAGAGCTGGAGGCTTTGAAGGCTCGTATTGAGCAGCTTGAACTGCAACTCAAGATTAACGCGGCGCCCGGGCAGCCCTCCCCCGCAATGGCTGGAGCCGTAGCAAACGCAAGTGAGCCAGCGCCAATTTTATCCGGGCCCTCACCGGCCCAGGAGTCCACGCCCGCCCCGGCGGCAAACGCCAAACCAGAGCCGGCCGTGCCGTTTGCATACGCCGACTGGACTTGGCTGAATGGTAATCCCCGGACCAAGGATGCGGTGTTTGATTCGAAATTCTTTACCCCGGAAATCAGGTTCGACACGGACTATATCTACAGTATGAACCGGCCGAAGGACGACTCTCTCGGTGGATCCACGGAGATCTTCCGGTCGAATGAAATCCAGGTAGAGCAAATCAGCTTCGGTGGTGACTTTCACTGGCAAAATGTTCGTGGCAGGGTTCTGACTTTGGGTGGAATGTTTGGCGTCACGACTCCGCGCAACGATGCAAGCGTGGGACGGGGCCAGTGGGATCTCCGGGGCGCGTACAAATATTTTGCCGAAGCATGGGGCGGGTATCACTTTAATGTGAATCATGGGCTCAACGTCGACGCAGGGATTTTCGTCTCCTACATCGGGCTCTTCAGCTATTACAACTTCGATAACTGGGCGTACCAGCCTTCGTATGTTTCGTCCAACACACCATGGTTTTTCAACGGCCTGCGAATCCAGTGGTTTCCTACCGACAAGTTGAAGATTGAGCCTTGGATCATCAACGGGTGGCAATCCTATGGCCGGATAGGTAAAACCCCTGGGCTAGGAGGACAGATTCTGTACCGTCCGAAGCCGTGGATTTCATTGGTCTTTAACAATTACGGCATGGGTGAAGACACCTTAAACACGCTTGATCCGGGTGACGGCCGTTCGCGCATCCACACTGATAACAGTGTTGAGATCAAGTACTACGACAAACCGCAAAACTTTCTTGACAAGATGGCCTTCTCGCTCACCGGTGATCTGGGATGCGAGTACGGCGGAGGAGTCGCTTGCTTTGGAAACAAGAAGTCCGGGGGACAGATCGTTGACTACAAGCAGAGCTTCGCGGGCTGGATGCTCTACAACCGGTTTTGGTTCGGTCATGACAAATACGCGGTTACTCTCGGCGGTGGTGTGCTGGACAACCCCGGCCGCTACTTGACCCTTCTTCCACCGATCAACGGGGCCGATGCAGTCTCCGGGTCGGCCTACTTCCCCGGGTCGCCCGGCCTGCCCTACAAAGCCTGGGACACCTCGGCGACTTTCATGTACATGCCAAAACAGTACATCACGTTCTTGTGGGAGTTCGGTTATCGCCACTCGGACCAGCCGTACTGGTCCGGATCGGGCGGGATTACTCCTCCCACCGGCAATAATGGCTCTCCCGCAAGCTATGTCTGTAACGACGGAAGTTCGGCCGGAGTTGGGTGGGCGCCAGATCCCAGCAACCCCGCTGACCCGCTCGGCTCCAACATTCCGGTCGCGCAATCGACTTGCAATGCGGGGCACGGTGGCCTGTGGTTCCCCGACCTGCGCAAGGATGAACCCAGCCTGAGGATGGCCATCATGGTGAAGTTCTAGCTCTCCGGTGGTGCTGAGTGCGCGCGACAAGAAATGAGGTGGCGCTCCGGACTCGATCCACCTCCGGCGTTGCCCCTTCAACATGAAGGAGGACGCTGTCTCGCTACTGCGGAGGACGCACCCACGAAAGATTTCTCGAAACGGTTCGTAGTGTTTGCCGAGGCAGATGAAACTGTGATGAAAAACAATGCGTTGGCAGTTTGTCTTCTACTGCTTTTCCTCTCGTTGGCGTTAATGCTTAGCGGTTGTGCAGCGCGAGCCGATCCCGCGGCGGAGGCGCCGCCGTCCGCCAACGTCGTTCCTGACGTGAATCTCGACCTCTTCGCGGTCGACCACCCGGAACAATTTCCCCTGGTGAGGCCAGCGCGCACCCCACACTTTCCGAATTGGTCGTCACCGGGACTGTGACTCCTGACATCTCCCGCAATGTCCCAGTCGTCTCGCTCGCTTCCGGGCGGGTCGTGGCTATCCACGCCCGACTCGGCGACATTGTGAAGAAAGGCCAGGTACTGCTAAGCATTCGCAGCGATGACGTTGCGGGGGGCTTCGACGCTTATCGCAAAGCCGTCTCCGATGAGCTTCTCGCGAGAAAACAGTTGGATCGAGCCAAGGATATGTATGCCCACGGCGCCATCGCGCCCAAGACCTCGAGGTGGCGCAAGACACCGCAGACGACGCCAAGACCACCCTCGAGACCGCTGACCGAACATCTGCGTCTTCTGGGAAACGATCCCGACAAGCCCAAGGGCAATGTGGATATCGTCGCGCCGGTATCGGGAGTCATCACCGACCAGGAAGTCACCGACGCGGCAGCCGTGCAGGCGTTCAATACTCCCAGCCCGTTCACTATTTCAGATCTCTCCTCAGTTTGGATCCTTTGCGACGTATATGAGAATGACCTGCCGAACGTCCGGATCGGCGACACGGCGGAGATCACGCTGAATGCCTATCCCAACCGAACCTTCAAGGGTAGGGTCAGCAACATCGGCGCGCTGCTCGATCCGAACATTCGCACCGCCAAGGTTCGCATAGAAGTTCCAAATCCAGGGTTCATGCGGCTCGGCATGTTCGCCAAGGCAACCTTCCGCGGTCAAACCACCGAGGCGCACACTATCGTGCCAGCCTCCGCCATTTTGCACATGCATGATCGCGATTTTGTCTTCGTGCCCGCGCCGGGGAACAAGTTTCGCCGCCTGGAGGTGATGAGCGGAGGGCTTTTGCCGGAAAACACAAAGCTGCAAGAAATCAAGTCTGGGCTCAAGCCGGGCCAACAAGTGGTTACGAACGCATTGGTCCTGGATAGCGTGCTGGCTGAGTGATGTTGGATGTCCGAAGGTGGAGAACCGAACAAGAAATGGGAACCCCGTAAATGATCCGCGCCCTTGTAGATTTCGCCCTGAACAACAAGTTTGTGGTGTTGGCGGTCGCCATTTTGTTGCTCGGGTGGGGAGTTATTTCGTTTCACAACCTTCCCGTAGAGGCTTACCCCGACATCGCGGACAACTACGTGACTGTCATCACCCAGTGGCCGGGGCGTTCTTCGGAGGAGGTCGAGCAACTGGTCACGATTCCCATCGAAATCCAAATGGCCGGAATGCCGCATATGACGTTTCTGCGCTCCGAGTCGATCTTCGGCTTGTCGTTCGTGATCATGATTTTCGACGATAGCTCGATTAACGACTGGAACCGGCAGAAGGTACTGGAGAGGCTTACCCAGGTCGACCTTCCTCCGGGACAGGGCCTTTCGCCGCAAATCGGCACCGACTGGAGCACCACCGGCCAAATCTACTGGTACACGCTGCGAAGCACTAATCCCCGTTACGACTTGATGGAATTGCGCTCCATCGAAGACTGGGTTCTGCTCAAGCAATTCAAATCCGTCCCAGATGTGGTGGATGTTTCCGACTTCGGAGGCACGGTACGGGAATACCAGGTACGAGTGGACCCCAACAAGTTGGTGTCGTACGGCCTCAGCATCGGCCAGGTAGAGCAGCAACTCGCCAATAACAACATCAACGCCGGCGGCAGCTTTGTTGAAGAGGGCATGCAGCAGATGAATGTTCGCGCGCTGGGTCTATTCAGCAGCGTGCAGGACATTGAGCAAACCGTCCTGAAGACCCAGACCGGCACCGCTCTTAGGGTCAAGGACATCGCGGAGGTGACGCAAGGTCCAAAAATCCGGCTGGGCCACATGGCCCGTGCGAACCACATGGAGGACGGGCGCATTATCGATGAGCCCGACGTGATTCAGGCCGGAGTGCTCATGCGCAAAGGCGCCGAGGAACAACCCACCCTCGACGCGATTCACAAGAAAGTAGATGAACTGAATAACGGCATTCTGCCTCCCGGCGTGAAAGTCGTTCCCATGTTGGACCGCAGCGATCTGCTGCACTACACCACGCACACCGTGCTGCACAACCTGGCGGAAGGAATGATCCTGGTGACGATCATTCTCTTTCTTTTTCTGGGCAATGCGCGAGCTGCTTTCATTGTGGCGCTCACCATTCCCTTCTCCTTGCTTTTTGCTTCCATCTGGCTGGACTTGAGTAAAGTCCCGGCAAATCTGTTGTCGCTGGGTGCGCTGGATTTCGGGATGGTGGTGGACGGCGCGGTGGTCATGGTGGAGAACATCGTCCGCCACATGAGCCACCGGCAGAGCCAAAACGGATCTTCGGGTCAGGTCACGATGGTGGTGAAAGGCCTGCCCAGGCCATCCGCGAAGCGGCGCATGAGGTGCAGCGGCCGGTGTTCTACGCCATCGCCATCATTATCACCGCCTATCTGCCGATCTTCACATTGCAACGTGTCGAGGGCCGGTTATTCAGGCCCATGGCTTTGACGGTTGCCTTCGCTTTGCTGGGCGCACTGACCTTCTCGATTTTGATTGCGCCAGTTTTGTCCAGCCTGTTGTTTCGGGGCGGAGTGAAGGAATGGCAGAACCCAGCCATGGTCTACCTGACCAAGCAATACCGCAAGCGGCTGCGCTGGTGTCTGGGGCATCGGGTACTTACCGTCGGCATCGGCCTGGCGGCGCTGGCGGTAAGCCTGTTCCTGTGGTTCAGCGGAATTATTGGTTCCGAATTCTTGCCACACCTTGACGAAGGCGCCATCTGGGCGCGTGGCACCCTGGCGAATAGCACGAGTCTTAGCGAGGGAGAGAAATTTACTACCAACTGCCGCTATGTTTTCGCGTCGTTCCCCGAAGTGAAAACCGTCGTCTCGCAGGTTGGCCGGCCGGACGACGGAACCGACACCGGGGGATTCGGCAACACCGAGTATTTCGTGGACTTAAAACCAAAGGACCAATGGCGGCCCGTATTTCATCAGAACAAAGATGAAGTAATCGCCGCCATGAATCGCGCTTTGCAAAAGTACCCAGGCGCGATCTGGAACTTCTCGCAACCGATCGAAGACAACGTTGGCGAGACCATGACCGGCACCAAGGGTTCGCTGGCGCTCAAGATCTTCGGGGACGATCTAAAGGTTCTCGAGCAAAAGGGCGAAGAGGTCACCACGGTCATGTCGGCCATTCCGGGCATGCACGACGTCAAGCTCTTGCGCGACTTCGGCCAGCCCAATCTTGATATCACCATTGACCGCAGGCAGGCCGCACGTTTTGGAATCAATGTGGCCGACATGCAAGACGCGGTCCAAACCGCCGTGGGCGGAAACGCTGTCAGTCAAGTGCTCCAGGGTGAGGCACGCTACGACGTGGTGGTGCGCTATCAGGAGCCCTACCGGAACACCCAGGCGGCCATCGCGAACGTTCGGCTGTTTTCCCCCAGCGGGGAGCGGGTGTCTCTGGCGCAATTGGCCAGCGTCGAGATTAAAGATGGGGCCTACGACATCTACCGCGAAGGCAACAGCCGCTACATCGCCATTACTTTCAACGTGAGAGGCCGGGATCTGGGAAGCACGGTCGAGGAGGCCATCAAACTGATTGGTGAAAAAGTAAAGTTGCCCCCGGGCTATAGCCTCGGTTGGTCGGGCGAATACGAGAGCGAAAAGCGCGCCGAGGCCCGTTTGCTGGTCGTCGTGCCCCTCACCATCCTGGTGATCTACATCCTTCTATACACGATGTTCAAGTCGGTGAAGTGGGCGCTGCTCATCCTTACTAACGTTGCCATGGCCCGGATCGGCGGACTGGTGGCGCTGCTCGTCACTGGCACTCACTTCAGCGTGTCCTCGGGCGTGGGATTTCTTGCCTTATTCGGCGTCTCCGTGCAGACCGGAGTCATCATGCTGGAGTACATCAACCAGCTTCGCGCGCGCGGCTACACCATCGTGGATGCCGCCATTGAAGGGGCTGTTCTACGGCTTCGCCCCATCATGATGACCATGTTAGTAGCAACTCTCGGGTTGCTGCCGGCAGCTCTTTCCCATGCCATCGGCTCCGATTCACAGCGGCCCTTCGCCATCGTCATAGTCGGTGGCTTGATTTCCGATCTGGTCATGAGCATCGTCCTGCTGCCCACACTCTATGTGTGGTTTGCCAGCGAGCGCGATGAACTCCCGGAACCGGAGGCATCTTTTGAGGCCTAAGAAATTGCACTTTCGAATAGGAATGCACCTGCGCAGTGCGGGTATGTTGCTGGTGGTGAGCCTCGGGTTAACGCAGCTTGCGGGAGCTCAGGTCCAAGGGCCAGTTCAAGGACCGATCCGGATCACGCTCGATGAAGCCGTTCAGCTGGCGCTGCAGCACAACCACAACCAACTGGCGCTGAAAACCACGATTCAGCAGAGCCAGGCCGAAGAGATTACACAGGGCCTGCGCCCCAATCCTACGCTCTTTGCGGACTGGGAGTATTTGCCGCTTGGCTCGCCTTCCCACCAGAATTCGAGCATATATTCAGGTGTTTCCACACCTGATTACTTGAACAACAACACCGAAGGCGACATTGGCCTCGGTTACCTGATTGAACGCGGTGGCAAACGCCATGACCGGCTGCAGGCGCAGAAGGATATCACCGCGCAGACAAAATCGCTGGTGGACGACAACGGCCGCGGCCTGACGTTTCAGGTTGCCACTCTGTTTTACAGCGCCCAACTTGCCGAATCGACGCTCGAGCTGGCCGAGAAGGATCTGAAGAGCTTTCAGCAGACAGTTGACATCAGCGAGGTTCAATACAAGGCGGGCGGCCTCAGTGAGAACGACTATCTGATGATTAAGCTGCAGTTGTTGCAATTCGAAAGCGATGAGGAACAGGCGCAGCTAGCCAGAGTCCAGTCGCTGTCGGACCTGCGGCAGTTGCTGGGATACGAATCCGTGTCTGAGGACTACGACGTTGTCAGCTCCTTCGAATACCAACCAGTGAAGGTCAATCTTTTGGACTTGCAGGCGAAAGCCTTGCAGAATCGCCCCGACCTGCGCGCCGCCCAACAAGGCGTCACCGCTGCCAACAGCCAGCTGGTGTTGCAAAAAGCGAATGGCAAGCAGGATGTGACGGTTCAGGGCAACTACTCGCACGTCAACGGTATCAGCGCGGCCACGATTTACGGGAGCATTCCGCTGCCCATCTTTAACCGCAATCAGGGCGAAATCGCGCGGGCGCGCTACGCCATTACCCAAACTGGGGAACTGGAGAAGGCGACGAACGGCCAAGCCCTCACCGATGCGTACGACGCCTATCAGGGCCTGCGAAGCAATGACAAAGTGGTCCAACTCTACATTTCCAAGTATCTGGATGTGGCGACGCGGTCGCGCGATATCAGCGAATACGCATACCACCGGGGCGGCGTCAGCCTGCTGGTTTTTCTGGATGCCGAGCGCAACTTTCGCGCCACTCAACTGGCTTACCGGCAAGCGCTGGCCTCCTACCTGATGGCGCTCGAACAGCTACGGGAAGCGGTCGGCGTGAGAACTCTCCCGTGATTGGTTGACGTGATTTGGTTTGACCCCATAACGATTCGCGGAAGGAGACGTTCGTGAACAAGCAAGAGGTGCGAAGCCGGATTACAGAAGTTGGAATTATTCCGGCGGTTCGCGTGTCTTCCGCCGAAGATGCTCTTTTCGCCGCGGAGGCAGTATCCCGAGGTGGGATTCCCATTGTTGAGGTCACCGTAACCGTGGCCGAAGTGGACAAAGTCATCTCCCACCTCGTTAAGAAGGCTCCCGATGTGATTGTCGGTGTGGGCGGCATTGCAGACGTAGAGACCGCAGGCCGCTGTTTGGATGCCGGCGCCAAGTTCCTGGCAAGCCATGGGCTGGATGCAGAGATCGTTCACTTCGCGCTTCGGCAGAGTGTCGTCGTGATCCCAGGAACACTTACTCCGAGCGAAGTAAGCACTGCGTGGAAAATGGGCCCCGATTTCGTCAAGGTCGTCCCGTGTGCGCCGGCGATGGGCGGTGAAAGTTACATCCGGGCCCTAAAGGCGATGTTCCCCAACGTGCCTCTGATCGCCGCGGGCGGAGTAAGTCAGCAGAATGCCTCCAGCTTCATCCTGGCGGGTGCTATCGCGCTTGGGATCGGCGCGGAGTTGATCCCCAGGGAGGCGATGCGGATGCGGCAAGGCGATCGAATCGCCGAGTTGGCGCGCCGCTTTACTGGCTTTGTCAGCAGCGCCCGGTAGCTGGACCCGGAGGATTGCGAGTGTATGAAACTGACTTCAAGTTACCTTTCGGAGTTAGGCAAATTTATCCTTGCCGCGAATCTTCTCATCAGCCTGGCCCCGGGCTTGCCGGCCCAGGCTCAGCCGGAAAAGCCCCAGGATTCTGGCACCAGTACCGACTTGTTCGTGATGCTGGGCTCCGACTTTGTGAGACCCGGACTGGCCACCAAAGCGAATTACAACATTGGAATCGGCCACACCTTCGGTTTCCTGAAGAAGGATCCGATCGGAGACGAGCTGACCTTTGGTTACACCTACGAAGATGCTGGCTCAGGTTTCTGGCACTCGCAATTTGGCTCACACACTGAGAGCTTGGGGATCATGAAGAACTTCGGACTCCCCAAGACGAAGCGCGTCACTGGTTATACCTGGATTCAACTCGGCATTACGAGCTTTACCGGAAACGCCAGCGTGCAGAACGATCTGTACGACGGTGAGTCTCTAGGTGCAATTGTCCACTTCAATGCGCGCAATTCCATCTGGATTCAAGAGACTTTCAACAAGGTGGTCACCGTGCCGTGGTACACGACGACCAGCGTCGGATACACCTGGAGCTGGTGAGTCCGCGCTGGGGAGGAGTACGCTGCGCGGTGCCCATGCACTGATGGAGTTAGTCACAGGTGAGTGGGAGGTCGCAGGCGGGGGCACGAAGTGGTTTTAGCTCGCGAAGCAACGCCATAAGGAGGCCGCAAATGCACAAACTTGGTGATGGACTTTCACAAATGGAAACGCACGATTCCGCGGAAAGCGCTTTGTTTGAAACCATGGTCCGGATCGAGCACGATCTCAGCGACTTGATTGCCGCTCTGGCTCTGCTCGGGGTAAAGCGCTGCTCGCAGTGTAAACAATTTTTCCGCGCCGCCGACCCGGGCGCGCTCTTCGAGAACGGGCATATCGTCTGCTACCGGTGCATTCCCGATTGGTGGGCTGCGATGTCCACGCGACTCGGTGTCACCGACCGAGAGCGGATTGAGGGGCGGCTGGCATCGTGGCTGCGAAAGTATCATCGGGCGGAAGTCCTAAAGGAAACTCCGGGCGGTGCGTCCGACGCCAGCAGCGCCGATTTTCAAATGGTAGCCAGATGCGCGGAATGCGCCGGCTCGGGGAAACTCATGGAGGGCGAACGCTGTCGATTCTGCAATGGATTCGGAACGGTGCGGATCGTGGTACCTAAATAAAGTGGCGCGACCAACGGTTGTCTGGGGAGCCGGCCGGCAAGCGAGCCGCGCGCGGGAGGTCAGATGTCGCCTCTTACCATCTCCTTTGGATCACCCCTGTTCAGAGTCGCCGTCTCCTACTCTCGATGGCCGGCGAATCATCTTCACAAAATCTGCCGCCGTCAGCGAACGAGTCTGGCGAGCCCTGGGGCGATTGGGTGACAGCGAGCCGGTGTGGCTTCAATGAGCTGCGAAGGACTTGCAGGATCGACATCGCATCGTCCAAACTTGCCTCCTCCTGAGCGTCGTCTCCGATGGCGTAGAACAGTTCGCGCGCCCGCGCCGTGAGCGCGGTTTCCGCTTCCATGATGCGGCCCGGGAGCTTTTGCAAATCCGGCTCGAGAATCGCCGCCTGATAAACAGCTCTCCATGATCCACTGAGCGAAGCTTTGCAAACGGTTGTATTCATGAACCCACCTCCTAGAGCGAACGTTTTTGGGCCCAGGGTTTTCTCCACGGGCACCGGTGCCCGTGGCGTGAAGGCTGCTCCTTCGGTGTCTCGTGGCACGGCGATTTTGATTCATTTCGTGGGCTTCTGCCCGGATATGGTTTTGCAGTCAGTACTCCGCTGGCGCCCTGTCTTGCGGCCTGCCGGGTAATCTCGCGGACCGCTGAGGGACGGATACGCCCAGCCAGTTTCCCAAGCCGCGGAAGTGGTCCAGGCATGCCCCGCTCATGCGCGTTGGATTGGCCTCGGAAAGCGCCTCCATCAACTGGTAGTAGACGTTCTGCGACTTCCAAAGGTCCACTTCCAGGGGCGGGACGCGGCTCAGCGATACCAGGGCTTCCACCATTTCGAGCGCCTGCGGATCGCCGGGGTTCCGCGCCCACTGCTCCACCTCAGCGTTCAGCCGCTGGCGCAGAGCCGATTCCAGAGAGGATATGTCCAGGTTGACGCCATCATGCCGGGCGGTATGGAGCAACATTTGGATCCTATCCAGGTCCAAGACCGGCTCGGTCAACGCCTGCTGCACCGAACTGCCCAACACGAATTCCGCGGTGCTGCGCAGGATGGGTGGCGGGGGTATGTGAAGCTCGGACAAGTAGCGCATAAATGGCGCGTGGTGCTCATACACCTGGCGATACATCGCTTCGGCTTCGCCCATGGTGGAGTCGACAATTTGACCCAGAATGCGCCGTTGCTCATCCCGGAACAGGGACTTTAACGAGTAGGTCGCGCCCCGAAAATGGCGATCGATCACACGCAGGCACTCCGGCAGGTCCGCACTGGAGAAGGCCTGGCTGGCTTCTTCCACCAGCCCGCCGAAGGCATTCTTGCTCTGGAAAGAGCGAACTCCAGCACTCAGGTTGTGATCGCCGAAATGAAGCACGGCGAAGCCGACGGTCAAGCGTGCGCGAGTGATGTTCGAAATAATGCGGGCGCGGCCGAGAGCAAGCTTTGCTTTACCAGACTCCAATACGCGCGCTTCCTGCAGGTCCACGCGATAGCTGTAGATCGAACTGCAGCCGTGATAGCCGTCGAACAGTGAACGGATTGCGTAATGCGCGCCAATTCCTAACAAATCCAACATAGCGGGCCGGACGAAGCGCTCGTAGACGTGGCGCCCGTTCCCGAAATCGGAGATGTTGCTCCAGGCGGCTTCCAGGCGGCGCAGGAATTCCTCCTCGCGGCATTCCCCGAAGAGTTGCTCGCTGAGTTGCACAGCGCGGGCGGCATACTGGAGGATGTGCACCGTCTCCGGGCCGGTCAGTTCGTCGAAGAACCAGCCGCAACTGGTGTACATGAGCATGAGATGGCGCTGCACTTCGAGCAATCTCAAAGTCCGTGTTTGTTGTTCGAGAGAAAGATCCCGCAGGGCATGACGGGCAAAAAACGCATCCACGTTGCTGGGCGAGCGGTCCAGCACGACTCTGATGTAATCGTCGCGCGCCGCCCATGCATCCCGCAGAAGTTCCTGAGCGCTGAGTTCATAAAGCGTGGCCAGATCGTCGCGCAGCCAGTCCATTGCCTGCCGCAGAGGCTGCCGCCAATGCTGGCGCCAGGAACCGCATCCGCCGGAGTTGCAACCGCAATCCCTCTCCCAGCGTTCCACCCCGTGTGCACAACTCCAGGAACTCCTCTCGTGGATTTCAACTTCATGGGATGGCGGGTGCTTGGCCAGGTATTCGCCGTAGTTGGTGATACTTGCCAACTGGTTGCGATCAATGTAGTCGAGCGCGTAAGCCAGGGCCATGTCGCCGTGGACATGATGATGACCATAGGTTTCGCCGTCGGTGGCGATGTGGACCAGTTGCGCCCACGGGCGGTGGTCATTGAAGCCGCTAAGCAGGCGGTTGGCAAAGCTCTGTCCGTTGAACAGCAATTTTTCGAAGGCGACCGCGTGCGCGATGGGACCGTCGTAAAAAAACAAGCTGATGCTGCGGCCGGAGGGAAGGTGGCAGGTGTAGGCGCGGGTGGGATCGATGCCAGCACCCTCGAGGTGGAGCCATGCCTCCCAAGGTTGGTGGCGCATGCGGCGGGCCTGGTGCTGAGCCAGAATGGTGAACTTGACGCCGACCGAACTGAGGAGTTCGAGAGTCTCCAGGTCCACCGCCGTTTCCGGCAGCCACATGCCCTCCGGGTCTCGTCCGAAGCGGTGCTGGAAATCGCCCATGCCCCAGACGATCTGCGTAGCCTTGTCGCGAGCGTTCGCCAGTGGGAGGATCATGTGGTTGTAAGCCTGCGCTAACGCAGCGCCATGGCCGGAGAACAATTCCTGGCTCTGGCGGTCAGCCGCCAGCACTCGTTCATAGGCCTGGGGGGCGTTGTGCTCCATCCACGAAAGCAGCGTCGGCCCATAGTTGAAGCTGATGCGAGCATAGTTGTTGACGATCTTTGCGATCCGCCCCGCTTCATCGAGAATGCGCGCGGCGCCATTGGGCAGATAGCATTCCGCATTAACGCGCTCATTCCAGTCATGGTAGGGGGCGGCGGAGTCCTGGTGTTCGACCGCTTCCAGCCACGGATTCTCGCGCGGCGGCTGGTAGAAATGGCAATGCACACAAAGATATCGCGACATCAGGCGTCTCCGGCAGTGGCCCTGAGAAGCGACGGGGCCGGTTGCCCTCACAACACCCGATTCATAAACACGATTCGGGGGCTCACTGGCGCTAACTTGGTTGCGCCAACCGTTAACCATAGCGCGGTATGCTGCCCAAGCGGGATAGACGAATATGGTTCGCCGTCGATAGGGTGGTCAATCGCCTCATCAAAGTCCCGGTCCACCGATTTCGCTGCCGGCCACGTTTATTCCGGTCTTCTCTCAGGCCTGCGGGTTCTGTTATACTCAGGCCCGTTTTTTGCCGGATGGCGGAGTGAGTAGCAAGTGCATAGCGTCCTGCTGATCGTGTAAGCTAACGGTACCCCTCAGACCATGCCACATCTAAATGCGCAACCATTTACTGCGAAGCTACGGGACTACCTGACCCTCACGAAGCCGGAGGTGAATCTGCTGATCCTGATGACCACCTCAGCCGGTTATTACATGGGTGGACAAGGAGCATTCCGATTTGCGGGAATGCTGCACACGCTGATCGGAACTCTGCTGGTGGCAAGCGGCACGGCGACCCTGAATCAATACATGGAACGAAGGTACGACGCGCAAATGCTGCGCACCGCGCAACGCCCCCTGGTTTCGGGGAGGGTTTCCCCGCGGGAAGCTTTGAGTTTCGGTCTTCTGTTGAGTGCAGGGGGCGGGGTTTATCTGGCGCTGACGGTGAATTTGCTGGCCTCCGCTCTGGCGGTTTCCACGCTGCTTTCCTATTTACTGGTGTACACGCCGCTGAAGCGGAAGACGCCGTTATGCACGCTGTTGGGCGCCATTCCCGGAGCCATGCCGACACTGATTGGATGGGCCGGGGCCGCCAACGGGCTCAGCCGGGAGTCCTGGTTCCTTTTTGCGGTGCTCTTCCTGTGGCAATTCCCCCATTTCTTGGCGATTGCCTTGATGTACCGCGAAGACTACGCCCACGCGGGATTCAAGATGTTGCCAGATTTCGATGCGGATGGCCGCTTTACCAGGGCGGAAATCATTGGCTGCACCATCGTTCTGATCGTCGTCACCATGTTTCCGCTGGCCGGACGGGTGGCTCCGTTATATTTGCTGGCGATGGCTGGGTCGGGATTGTTCTTCCTATACTACGGCGCCAAGCTGGCGGCTTCCGCCACCAGAACCGCTGCCAGCCGCCTGGTGCATGCTTCCGTCATCTACCTGCCCATCGTTCTCGCGGCCATGATGGTCTACAAGGCCTGAGTTCTTCCCTCGAATCTCGTTCGGAAGCGTGAAAGCTAGTCTTCGCGCAGTTCCTCGACCAGGTCATTCTCCAGTTGCTTCTGATGCTCGCGAGTAAGTTTTTTCGCGGCGGAGGTGAGGTAGAAAGCGTCGATGGCCATTTGGCCTTCGGTATCGATGAGGGCGATCTCGATGTTACAGGCTTGCTCGGAGAAGCTGGAACAGACGCGGTGCAGCAAGCCGGGACGGTCCTGAGTGATCACCTGCACCAGGGTGCTGGTGGACGAGCAGGAATCATCGAAAGTGATTTGCGTAGCAATCTTCACCTTGGCGGCGCGCCCTTTTCCTTCGGCGCGCATGCGGTCCCGCAGCATGCGATCCAGATCCGCTTCACCGGTGAGCACGCTGGCGACGCTGCGTTTAAAACGGTCCCACTCGGGCAAGTTGAGCTCTAAGGTTCGGAAGCGGTCAGTGAAATAGAACGTGTCCACGACGGTTCCGGCCTGATTGGAAAAGGCGTTGGCCTTGACAATATTCATTCCCCAGGCAGCCAGGGCTCCCGCAACCTTAGCGAATAGAAAAGGACGGTCGTTGGTGACCAGGGTCAGCTCAAACCAGTGGCGGCCGCGCTCCAGTTCGAGTTGCACCGGATCGTCGGCGAGACGGTCGGCCATCTTGGTGTGACGCAGCACATCCTCGGGGGGATAGACCCGCAAATAACGCTTGGGCAGGCCTTCGAGAAAAGCTTTCACCTTCTTGCCGACCACGGGCGCCAGAGTATTGAGCCGGGCAAGATTCTCGCTGTCCACGTCCACGTGGAGGCGCTGGTCAACGCTCCGGCTCAGGTAGTTGCTGGCGGCAATGTAGAGCTGCCAGACGTTTTCCGCTTTCCAGGGAGTGAGCGCCTCTGGATTCACCGCTTTGATGTCGGCATAAGTGAGGAGACAGAGCATTTTCAGGCGTTCCGGGGTGCCTACTTTTTCCGCGAAGGCGCGGACATTTTCCGGATCGAAAATATCGCGGCGAACCGCGGCCGACATTTCCAGATGGCTGCCGATCAGGAATTGCACGGTTTCGCGGTCTTCCGGGTTGAGATCGAGCCGCTCCAGGCTGCGGGCGGCGATTTCCAGGCTTGCTTCAACATGACTTTCTCCGGGCACTCCCTTTCCCAGGTCATGCAAGAGCAGCGACAGGTAGAGCAGTTCCGGTTGCTCCAGTTCTCCCAGCAAGTGGCCGTAGCGCTGATCCCATTCCGAGGGCGACTGCAAGGCGCGGTGCAGGCTTTCGATGGCGAGGAAGGAGTGCTCGTCCACGGTAAAACGGTGGTAGAAATCGCGAACGACCAGAGAATCCACCAGCTTGAGTTCCGGCAGAAGCAGAGAAAGCAGATGCAGAGAGTGCATGGCGCGCAGCGCGTCGGCAGCATGCGGTTCAATGAGAATGACCTGCAAGTAGCGCCAGAGTTCTGCGCCCTGAGGGGGCGTTGCGGCCAACGACGGCAAAACTTGCTCAATACGGTATTCGGTGGTGGTGCTGAGCTTCAACCCGTGGTGAGCCATGAAATCGAATAAACGCAGCAACACCTCGGGGTCCTGCAGAGCGGACGGTTGCTGCATGAAGATCAAGCCATCCACGACGGAAAAATCCGCGTTGGAAAGCCGTGAGCGCCAGTTCTGGAATTGCCGGTAGAGAGACGAGCGGGCAGCGGGAATTTCCTCCAGCAACTGCAGCGCCGTGCGATAGATGGCGCGGGCGTGGCCGAAGTACACCCGCATCCAGTCGGCCGCGCTGACCACCTCAGCCTCGGGCATGCCAATCTTGCGGGCTGCAGCGTCATCCTGAGCTTCCCATGTCAACATGTTGTCGTCGCGCCCATGGCGGAAGTGCAGAAAGCAGCGGACTGACATCAGGAATTCCAGCGCGGGATCGAATTGCCGGCGAACCGACGCGGGCAGAAGCGTTTTTGGGTCGGGCCAGTCGCGCAGCTTGTCCATGGAGGAAATCAACGCCAGCCAGCAGGCTACGTTGTAGTCGCGCAGGCCGCCGGGAGTTTCCTTGACGTTCGGCTCCAGATGGAAAACCGTGCCGCCATACTTGCCGTGACGATCGCGAGTCAACTCGGCAAGGCGCTGCACCAGGGATTGCGATTCACGCATGACCAACTTGGGAATCAGCTTGTCATGCAGGCGCGAGAATAGTTCCTGATCGCCTCCCAGGTAGCGGCAGTCGAGGAGCGAGATGGTGAACTCCACATTCTCCGGATCGAAACGGTCGCACTCCGAAAGCAGGCGCGTAGCCGGGCTCAACTTCATGCGCAAATCCCAGAGTTCCTGGGAGAATCGCCGAATCTTGTCTTTATAGGTTGTTTCGGTTTCGCGATTGGCGTAGAGAAACAAAAGATCAATATCGGAGTAAGGGAAGAGCCAGCCCCGGCCAAAACCTCCCAAAGCCACCAGGGCGAAGTTTTTCAAATCACCCTCTTGCGGCTCGATCATCTCTTTCCACAGCCGCAGGGCGATATTCTCCACCAGGGCGGTGCGCTGCGCCAAGACGGCGCGGCCGTCGCCGCTTGATTCAAACTCCCTCTGGATGCGCGCGGATTCCTCGCTGTAAAGGTCGCGCAATCCGTTTGTCGCTGGGGACGTGGTGGTCATTGGGGTCTACCCGGCGTTGGCCGGTGCTGGTGCAATGGGATTCTGGCCAAAATTTTGCCGAGGCAAACGGCCGCCAGCGACCCAAGCGTGCAATTTACTCTACGCGGCTGCCGAAGGGGTGCGGAAATCGAAACTATTTATGGTCCGCATCAGGATTTGTTATCCCTTGGCCGAGCCGAGGCCTTTTTCGACTGTAACTCTATTCCGGTCAAGTCGATTCAGGAGAGAAATCAATAACGCTACAACCTCTAAGCAAAGCTGTTTGTGGAATCCCACCCCTTCGGCAAGCTCAGGGCAGGCTCCGCGCACAAAACGCGCTAGGATGGGGCACCCACAGACGGGTTATCCCATCCTCAATAACATCGCGGCAGGTTAGGCGGAAACTTCCCACACATATCCCTCCTCGCCGTGCTGCGAGAGATCCAATCCCTGAATTTCGTTTTCCTGCGTGACCCGCAGTCCGATAGTCAGGTCGACGACTTTGAGAATCAGCAGCGTCCCCACAATCGCGAGGCCCCAGGCGATCAGCACGCCCACGCTCTGGTTGAGCAGTTGATGAGCATTGCCTTCGAGAAGGCCGGAAGGAAGCGCATTTCCGTGGCTATCTTTGAAAATAGGATTTATCGCGCTGGAAGCGAAGACGCCGGTTAGCAGGGCGCCCAGTGTGCCGCCGGCACCGTGTACGCCGAAGGCATCCAGCGAGTCGTCGTAGCGGAAACGGGATTTCACTTTCGTGACCATCCAGAAGCAAAAAGCGCCAGCGATCAGGCCAATCGCCAAAGCGGGCATGGGGCCAACGAATCCGGAGGCCGGAGTGATGGCGACCAGGCCAGCCACCGCGCCCGAGATCGCTCCCAAGGCGCTGGGCTTGCCGTTGCGCCACCATTCTGCCGCTCCCCATCCCACAACCGCGGCGGCGGCGGCAAAGTGAGTGGCCACGAAGGCGCTGGTGGCCAGCGTGCCGGAGGCAAGAGCGCTGCCCGCGTTGAATCCAAACCAGCCCACCCATAACATGGACGCGCCCACGAAGCTCAACACCACGCTATGCGGCGGCATGGGCTCATGCGGATAGCCGAGGCGGCGTCCGAGGTAAATTGCGCACACCAGGGCGGAGACTCCAGACGTGACATGAACTACCGTACCGCCGGCAAAATCGAGGGTAGGGAAGTACCCTCCCAGCGCGGCATTCAGCAGACCGTTCTTGCCCCACACCATATGCGCCATCGGGTCATAGACCAGCACCGACCACAGCACCATAAATAACGCCATGGCGCTGAACTTCATGCGCTCGGCAAAGGCGCCGGTAATGAGCGCGGGCGTGATGATGGCAAACATCAACTGGTAAATCATGAAAGTCTGTTGCGGGATGGTGGCGGAATAGGCCGGGTCGGGTTGCCCTCCTACTCCTTGCAGGAAGAGATGATGGAGATTTCCAATGAAACTGTTGCCGGATCCGAAGCACAAACTGTAGCCCACCAGCGCCCAGAGCACGCTGATCAGCGCCATCATGGCGAAACTCTGCATCATGGTGCCGAGCACGTTCTTCCGGCGAACCAATCCGCCATAGAACAGAGCAAGACCGGGACCGGTCATCATCAGTACCAGGGCGGCGCTGGTCAGCATCCAGGCATTGTCGGCGGAGCTTTGAGCTTGGGCGGTCTGGTGCTCCAGCTTGGCGAGGCGCGCCTCCTGAGGATCATCAGTCTCAATCTGGGCTTGCGGTGGAGTTCCGTAGCTTATGCGTGGCGCCACCAGAGCCGGCAAGGCTGGGGTGAAAGATGAAAAAAGCATGAAGACTAAAAGCCATTGAATCAACGACTTTCGCATGGGCACCTGCGGCACTTCCAGGATGGATTACGAAGCACTCCAGAATGTAAGCGCCGACAGGGGGACAGGGAAATAAAAATTATTGATAGCTTCGATCAGAAAATATTATTGGCGATTTGTGACTGCGGTCGCGGAAAAAGCGGTTTCGGGTGACACCGATCCACGATCGTTTCTTCGCCGCCGCAGAGTTACACGCGCTATGAGTTTTAGTAATCGACTCCCTTCCAGTAGTTCGGCGTATCAACAATCTCGAAGCGATTGGGATTGGCCTTTACCAGCGCGTTGGCATCGGAGTTCCAGAGCGTGCCGTGCCCGACGGTGCCATTGTTGTACATGTTGTTGTCCTGGACGACAGTCTGATCGAGCAGATAGTTGCTGAAGCCCTGACCGTTGCGCGAAATCGAGTCTTCGTGTTGCTCGAAGGACTGGTTCTGCATGTCGTGCATCTGCTGCGCGGCATTATTGCGCGCGGTGGCATTTGCACCGATGGCGTTAATGTTGGCAACGGCCTGCCGGCCCCAGGCCGCGGTTGCTGCGTCGCTCGCCTGTTTCTGCCGCATATCATCCGCCAATTGCTGATCGAGCACCGCCGCATTGCGTTTCCAGGTTGCCATCATTGCGCCAATGGCGGGCTTTTGTTGGTCGGCCAGGGAGTTGGGGAAAAGAGAGTGGTGAAGGGTGACCATGTAGCCGCCCCAGTCGACCGGCAAGGTGGCGCACATCATGTCGCTCATCGTCTGCATGCCGTTGCCGTCTGGATCCATGTGTCCCTTTGCGATGACGCACTCTTCCCCCTGAGGCGACCCTGGGGGAGGCGGAGTCTGCTGCATGCTGTCAACCTGCAGCCTGGCGGGACCTTGGCCGCCCGCGCGCCGCCACGCCTGCATCAGGTCGGGGAAGGCCCTGGACAGTCCGCCGTGGTACGGATAGACCATCGATCCCGGTTGAGGCCGGCCGCCATTTCGCCAAAAATTCTGTTGGAATTGACTCGAAGGGTCCACGGCGTTGCGCCACATGTTGAAGGCAAACAGCTCTCCATGGGGGCCCTTCACGATGATGGCTCCGCGGCCGCTGGCCGGTTCCACCGCCCATCCATCGGGAACGCCCATGCTCACCGAGTTGTCGGAGGCTGTCACCGTGTGCAGTTTGACAGCTGGGCCGCCCGGATGTCCGCCCGCCGCTGAGCCCGAACCACCGCCCTCTGACGCGCTTGCTGTGCTCACCGTGCCCCCGGGGTGCCACTCGTTAAGCAGTTCCTTCAGCATGGGATTTACTGTCTTGCCGAATCGCGACGCCTCGTCCGATACCAAGGCAGCTTCCACTTGCTGCGACGGGTTCGTTGCAGCCATCACCAGGCCGGCAACCTTGACGTTTCCCGCCGGGTGGTTGGTCACGCTGAAAAAGACTCCGACCGTTTGGGTACCGCGGAATTGGAAGACTCGGCCGACTTGCGGCCGCTCGCCGCAGCCGGTATGCACGGCATGCAATACCGACGCCATGCCGCCCGCCTGGCTAGTCGCCCCGTCCACTACGCCGTACATGATTCTGCCGCCCTCGGGCGAGTTGACCGTTTTCAGCTGTGTCTGTGCCGACGCCGAGTACGCACTGACCATCACTAAGCTCAACAGCAATCCTGCAAGTTTCCAAGAACGCCTATGAATTCGCATGGCAATAATCTCCTCTCTCATCTCCGATCGGCAAAGAAGACCTCCCACATGGCGATTCATGGCCACTCCTCCGGGTTGTGGCGGACTTGCTTCGCCTCAGGGGTGTGCATCTCGACTGACGGGAATTGCTCTTCGGGGAGGCGATTTAGACGTATTAATGCCACACCAATGAGTGCGTGATGTCAGTGACGCGAGTCACGCCTCCACTTGTCGCGCCCAGTTAGCGCCCAATCGCACCGCCTAAGCCGCCCGGTCGAGATACTTGACAAGACTTCTGAGCGCACGGGGAGCCAGGACGTCGCGCCTGCCCCATGTATCATCAAGAGCAGGAGAAATAATGCAGAAGGCGCGATCCGCTCACCATGGAAGAATCCCGATTCGCGGGGTGATTTTCGATTACGGGAATGTGCTCTGTTACATGCAGCAACTCTCGGATCTGGAGGGCATGGCGCAAGTCTGTGGCATCGCGATGCCACGCTTCCGGGAGCTGTATTGGAAATTTCGCGTGCCCTATGATCGCAGCGACCTGACGGCCCAGACTTACTGGCAGACAGTGGCGCGCCAAGACGGCCTCGTCTTGAGCGGTGAGCAGATCGCAAAGCTGGTCGAACTGGATATTCAAGGCTGGGCGAGGCTTAACCCGATCACGGTGAAATGGGCGGAGCAACTGCAGCGCGCTGGACTGCGCGTGGGGCTGCTCTCCAATATGCCGTCCGATCTCAGCCGGTATTTGGTGGCCAACGGCGGCTGGGTTTCATTCTTCCATCAGCTGACGTTTTCTGGTGAAGTGCGAATGGTCAAGCCGGATCCGGCGATTTACCGGGCCTGTCTTGCAGCGTTGGCGGTTGCGCCCGAAGAGGCCCTATTTCTTGATGACCTCGCCCACAACATCGAAGCCGCAGCCAGGCTCGGCATTCATGGGGTACTGTTCGACGGCATCGAGCAGGTAACGGCCCGGGTGGCGGAGCGCTTTGATGTTCCCGTTCCCGATTTCACAAGTGTCGATCCCGCGAGTTAGCATGGCGTCGTGAAATCCGCCGCTCCCCTTCGGAAAGTGGGTCTGGCGCGGGCGCTTTCGAAATTGGGCTACTGCTCGCGCTCGCGAGCTGCGGATTTGATCCGCGCCGGACGTGTGCGTCTGAACGGCGCTGCCCGCCGCGATCCCGAAACCCCCGTTCATCTGGAGAAAGATCGCATTGAGCTGGATGGATCTGCTGTTTCAGAGCGGCAGAAAGTCTATCTCATGCTGAACAAGCCGCGCGGCGCGGTGACGACGGCTTCCGACGAAAAGGGCCGCAAGACGGTGTACGACTGCCTGGGCGAGAAATTCTCCTGGACTGCTCCCGTAGGCCGTCTCGACAAAGCCAGCGAGGGATTGCTTTTGCTCACCAATGATTCGGAATGGGCGGCCCGCGCCCTTGCTCCGGAAAGCCATCTCGACAAGACCTACCACGTGCAGATAAATGCCATCGTCGATGAAACCTTCGCGCGGAAAATGGAGAAAGGCGTCCGAACCGGCGACGGCGATTTTCTTCGAGTCAAACGTGCGATGGTTCTGCGCCAGGGCGAGCGCAACACCTGGCTTGAAGTGGTTTTAGAGGAAGGCAAGAATCGCCACATCCGCCGCATGTTAAATCTCCTTGGGGTTGAAGTTTTGCGGTTGCTGCGGGTTGCCGTCGGTCCTCTGGCGTTAGGCCAACTCGCGAAAGGCTCTTTCCGGCCGCTCACTACGCAGGAGAAGCTGGCACTGGACCATGCGATGAAAAGCCAGGCGATGAAGAGCCAGAGAACTCCCCACAAGGGAAGAGTAAAAGCTGTAAGCAATGACGGAAAGCTGCCGGTCGGGAAATCTACTTGGCCGAAGAAGCCGCGGAACGCTTTTTCATAAATGGGGCTTGCGCGGCGATGTTGGCGGCCCGCTCAAGTTGGTGCAGATGTTCAGAGCTGAAATCCGGCCCCGCGGATGCCAAGTCGTATCCCTTACGGCAGATTTGCAGGACCCCGGCAACATGGCCGGCCTCATCCAGCACCGGCGCAGACATGAGCTTCTGAATGGGCGGGTTGGTGAAGGTGGAGTTATCTTCCGGGCTGCCCAGTTTTACCGTCTCGAAAATGCTGGCGTGTTTTACTTTGGGGAAATTGTTATAAAGTTCCGCTTTCTTGCTCATCGAGGTATGAGCCACGATGGAGGATGAACTCGATACCGGAATAGACCCCGCGGTCTTGAGCTGCGGAGGGAAAAGAAACTTGAGGCATCCCTTCTCCAGTTGCAGAAGGGCGACCTCGGTTGCTTGCACTTGGAAAATCCTGGAGAGTTGGTTGCAGAACTGATCTGCGGTGGCGTTGTCGCTTACCGAGCTTTGCAGGGCCGTGATACCAGAGGCGATGGCCGTTGTCTCTGCCGGGTCCGCGTCGAGATTTCTCTTGCCACGCTGCATAACTGATCGAAGCTTGGGCGGTGGCCGGGACGGTCCGCGCAACACCTTCGCCGCGCCCTTAGTGAAGAGGGTTTCCGCCACAACTTAACTGTCACTGCTTAACTATCACAGCTTAACTATCAATGGTGCTGCGGAGGGAGTAACTTCATCAAGTTACTAAGGGAGACGACCCTTCGTCGGGCGGTTCCTGACTAATTTTCGGCTTGATCTTCCCCGTTTAATCGGTCCCGTTTAATCGGTGACCAGGGGAAATCCCTTTTCACGCCAGCCGCGAATGCCGCCATCCATGGAGATGACATTCTTGTAACCCATCTTCTGCAGGTTGTCGGCGGTAAGCGCGGAGCGGAAGCCGCCGCCACAGTAGAGAACCAGCGGCGCATTGCAATCGGGCACACGCTCTTCGATGTCTCGTTCGATGATTCCTTTGCCTAGATGAATTGCGCCGGGGAGATGGTCTTTGGCGAACTCGCTCTCCTCGCGGACATCCACCAGCAGGAATTGCTCGCCCTGGTCCATTCTCGCTTTGACATCCTCGATGGTGGTTTCACGAACGCGTTTCTTTGCGTCTTCCACGATTTGCAGAAAGCGCGGGGAATGTTGATGTGCCATGTGTGTTCTCCCTGACGACTTCTGTTCACGATACTGCGGCGGCCGGTCACAGACAATAGCCCCGCTCGTCGTTGTCTCGCTCGTCATTGTCTCCATGTCCCCGCCAACGTGCTAGACTCACATCCTTCCGGCCGCATTCACGAGACCAGTCCCGTGCAAGAGTTGACATTCCTATCGGCGGTTTCCATGGCTGCACAAATCCGCCGCCAGCAGTTGTCTCCAGTCGACCTGGTAGAAGCCCATCTGCAGCGCATCGAGCAACTGAATCCCAAGCTGAATGCCTTCGTCCACCTGGACGCCGCAGGGGCGCGGCGCGAAGCTCGCGCAGCCGAGAGGGCAGCCACTCAAGGCTTGCCCCTTGGCCGGTTGCACGGCGTTCCGCTGAGCATCAAGAGTTCGATTGAGGTCAACGGAATGCCTTGTGAATCGGGCACAAAGCTGCGCGAGGGACACATTGCTGAGCGGGACGCTCCCCTGGTGGCCCGATTGCGGCGGGCTGGCGCGATCATTCTTGGCGTCACCAACACTCCTGAACTGCTTATGGCGTGGGAGACCGACAATCTTCTTTATGGGCGGACGAATAGCCCGTGGGATTTGTCGCGGACCCCAGGCGGTTCGAGCGGCGGTGAAGCGGCGGCGATCGCCTCCGGATGCTCCGCGGGTGGCGTAGGCAGCGATGGCGGCGGATCCATTCGCGTGCCGGCCCACTTCAGCGGCATTTGCGGCTTGAAACCCACCCCGGGGCGCATCCCGGCGACCGGGCACTTCCCGCAGTCCGCCGGCCCTTTTGCCCTGATTGGCGTGGTTGGACCCCTGGCTCGTACGGTTGCCGATCTGAAGCTGCTCTTCGAAGTCATGCAAGGACCGGATGACGGCGATCCCTCCGCAGCCCCCGTTCCGGTGTGCTGGCCGGGGAAAGTTGATCTGCGGAAGCTGCGCATCGGATATTTTGAAGACGACGGCCGCACGCCGGTGACTGCGGAGACGCGCGCAGCGGTAAACACGGCTGCCCTGTGGCTGCGCCGCGCCGGATTTCAGGTGGAGCCGTTTCGTCCGGAGGGATTAGAGCAGGCTCGCCAATTGTGGTGGAGGTTCTTTGGGATTGCGGGCGGAATGATGCTTGGTCCCATGACCGGCGGCCACGAAGCGGATCTAAGCCCCCTTCTCAAACAATTTTCCGATTGGGTGGCAAAAGAACCTGCTCACTCTGGTGAATCGTTACTCGACGCCTGGATTCAGCGTGACCTGGTGCGCATGCAAGTATTCGCGCAGATGCGCGAGTATCCCATTCTGCTGTGTCCTGCGGCCGCTATTCCTGCATTTCGCCACGGCGAGCGCAGTTGGCAGATTGAGGGGAAGACGGTGCAGTATCTGGACGCGTGGAGTTATACCGAATGGTTCAATCTGTTGGGCTCTCCGGCTGTGGTTGTTCCCGTCGGCCGGTCAACCGAAGGCTTGCCCATTGGGGTTCAAATCGCGGGACTCCCCTGGCAGGAGGAATCGGTGCTGTCGGTTGCGGAAGTCCTGGAAGCGCAAAGTGCGGAATGGCGCAAACCTCCGCTGGTCTGAGGGTACGAGGCGGACCTCTAACTGAGCAGGTTCTCGCGGGGCCAGCCCGGTAACCCGTTGCGCTACATTGCTACAATAAGACTCTCCGATGACTCGAAAACTTATCGCTTTCTGTGCGGCTATGGTTCTGGCTGGAGCAGGTATTTTCGCTGCCGCTCCGCAGACTTCTCAGTCTTCCGATCCTGCCCAGGGAATCCACTTCAACGATCTGGGTACCGCCTACATGAATCAGCAGTTATTCGAGAAGGCGCTGAGATCATTTGAGGAGGCGGCGAAAGCCGATCCCCAGCTGCCAATCGCCCGCGTTAATCAGGGAGTTGCTCTGATCGGCCTGGGAAAGGTAGATGCAGCCAAACAGATTCTGTCTGCCGCGGTTAAGGAAAATCCCAAGGACCCCTATGCTTGGTACAACCTGGGACTGGCGGCAAAGAACACCAGCGACATCACGCCCGCGATCACCGCATTTCATCGCGTGACCGAACTCGATCCCGCCGATCCAGACGCTTGGTATTTCCTGGGCACGGTTTATTCGCAGAGCCGGCAATTTCCCGAGGCGATTCAAAGCTTTCAACACGCGCTACAACTGAACCCCTTGCATGCCTCGTCTGAGTTTGGCCTGTCGCGCGCTTTGCAGCAGTCCGGAGACGCCGCCCAGGCACGCGAACACCTGCAAAAATTTCAGCACATCATTGAGAGCAACCTCGGCAAGGCGATTAGCCTCGCTTACGGCGAACAGGGGAGATATTCTCGGGCAGAGGAGTCACCGGTAGCCGTGCGAAAAGTTCCAGAAGCAATTCCAGTCCGGTTTGTGGAAGTAACTAGCGAATCTGGACTTTCGAGCGGGCCCGAAAGTGCCAGGTCCGGCGACGTTCCCTCATTCCTGGGGCCGGGCGCGTGCTTTCTCGACTACGACGGAGATGGCAAGCAGGATCTTTTTCTCGCCGACAACGGTCCAGCGGGCGGCATGGCGCTCTATCACAACCTCGGCGACGGCAAGTTTGAGGATGTCACGAAGAAGGCGGGGCTCGATCCGAACCTACATGGCATTGGCTGTACCGCTGGCGATTACGACAACGATGGCATGCCCGATCTGGCAGTGAGTCTTAACGGGCGCATTCTGCTCCTGCACAATGAAAAGAACGGCACGTTCAAAGATATGGCCGAAACCGCGGGCATCAAGAGCGACGGATTGAATCTCGGACTGACCTTTATTGATTACGACCACGACGGTGACATTGATCTTTATGTCACGCGGTACAACGGAAATGCTCCGCTCAACGCTCAATCTCTGGCCTCGCTAAAACAGGCGAGCGGCGAAGGTGCGAACGTCATGTGGCGCAACAATGGCAACGGGACCTTTACTGACGTGACGCAAACCGTCAAACTCGGAGCGAGTGACCTGGTTTTTGGTGCAGTCGGGACTGATTACAATAACGACCGCGCCGTCGATCTTGTAGTTACGGGTTCACCGGCAATCTTTGAAAACCCTCGAGAAGGAGCGTTCCCCAAGCGCGACTCGTGGGCCGCAGCGATGCCTGGCTCGGCTTTGGGCGTTGCCGTCCTCGACTTCAATCACGACGGCTGGATGGATCTAGCCTTCACCCATAGCGTCGCACCCGGCCTAACTCTCTGGCGCAACCATCAGGGAAAGTTTGAGCAGGTTCCGCTGCCTGCAACGAACTGGGTACGCGCCTTCGGCGTGGCTGCGTTTGACTATGACGATGACGGATGGGTTGACCTCGTCGCGGTGGGCGAAACCGCTGACGGCCGCGGCGAAATAAAGTTATTCCGCAATCTCGGCCCCGATGGATTTAAGGATGTCTCAACCGAAGTTGGGCTCGACAAGATCCAGCTCAAAGCTCCCCGCGCCGTGATCACCGGCGACTACGACGGTGACGGCGCCACCGATCTGCTCATCACGCAGAATCAGGGTCCGGCCGTGCTTCTGCGCAACCAGGGTGGCAACAAGAATCACTGGCTGCGGCTCGCGCTGAAGGGACTGAACGACAACAAGAGCGCCATCGGGACGAAGTTGGAAGTGTTCGCGGGCGGTAACCGCCAGAAGTTTGAGATCGCGGGCTCCTCCGGCTATCTCGGGCAGAATTCGACCGTCATCAATGTCGGACTCGGCCCAGTCAAGGAAGCTGATGTCGTCCGCATGCTCTGGCCCAGCGGCGTGCTGCAAGATGAAATCGAAGTCGCTGGCCTGCGCGAACAGGGTTACACCGAACTGGACCGGCGCGGCAGTTCCTGTCCCACGCTGTTTGTTTGGGACGGAACGCATTACGAACTGGTTGGCGACATGCTCGGCGCCGGCGTCGTCGGCCACTGGATTGCCCCCGGCCAGCGCGACATTCCGCGTCCTACCGAATACATCAAGGTTGACCGTAAGGCCATTCGCGAGAAGGACGGCAAGCTCAGCTTCCGCTTCATGGAGCCGCTGGAAGAGGTCGTGTACCTCGATCAGGCAAAGCTGCTTGCCGTGGACCATCCTGCCGGCATTGACGTTTATCCCAACGAATACTTCGCCAGCAATCCGCCTTATCCCCCGTTCAAGGTGGTCGCAAGTCACAACGCCAAGCCGCCCGCCGCGGCGCACGATGAGCATGGCCACAACGTTCTGCCCGACCTGCTCGCTCACCGCTATTTTGGCGACTTTGAACCGCTGCCCTTCCACGGCTTCGCCAAGCTGCACAGCCTGGAACTCGATCTCGGCGAGCCCTATCACGGTGGCCCGTTCTGGCTGCTGATGCACGGAGAAGTCGAGTATTACTCCGCCACCAGCATGTACGCTGCCGCGCAAGCAGGCGTCGAATCGATTGCTCCTTACGTTGAAGCGCTCGATGCCAGCGGAAAGTGGGTGCGGGTCGAGGACGACATGGGCTTCCCTGCGGGCGGCCCGCGCACCATGACCGCGGACCTCACCGGAAAACTGCCGTCCGGCGCGCAGCGTATTCGCATCTCGACCAATCTGCTCATTTATTGGGACAGCATCCTGATTGACCGAGCCAGCCAAGATAAAGACCAGGACATTCGCCTGACGCCGGTGCCGCTCGCGCGCGCTGACCTTCGCTTCCACGGGTTCCCGTTGAAGATCGAGGGCCAGCCCCGCGGCAACGTGATGTACATCTACGAGAAGGCCAGTGCCACCGGGCCTTACACGCGGCCGACGGGGTCCTATACCCGCTATGGCGACGTACTGCCATTGCTGACCGCGTTCGATGATCGCCTGGCCGTGTTCGGGTCGGGCGACGAAGTTGCGCTCGATTTTGACCCTGCGAAGCTTCCCGAGTTGCCCCGGGGCTGGGTGCGGGACTATTTCTTCGTGGCCAACGGCTATGAGAAAGACATGGATTTCTACGCCGCCGACGGCGACACCGTGGACCCGCTGCCTTTCCGTGGAATGGGCGGCTATCCCTACCCAAAGGGCAAAGCGTTTCCGCTGGACGCCGCCCATTTCGACTATCTGCTGAATTACAACACCCGCTACATGTCGGGAGACGAGCAGCGCGGATACGCATTCGACTACGGGAAGAAGTAGAGTCGTCCAACTGTAGCGCCGCCGGCCCGCCGGCCATCGGGCCGGCCACAGGCCGGCGTTATCCGGACCCGCGTTTACTCTGTGGGCCGGTCTGCGGGAGCGGCCCGCCTGGTTTATAATTGCCAATTCCGCACTACTCCGGAGTTCTCATCACATGATTCGATTTCTGCAAACCCCTGGCCCCTTGAAGAAGATCATTCTGGGCGGCCTTTTACTGATCATTTGCGCTGCCATGGTCATCACCTTGGTCCCGGGCGGCATTAGTTCGAGCCTTGGGTTAACTGGTCCTGGAAAAGGGGTGGTGGCCACGGTTGGCGACGAAACTGTTACCACGACGGAGGTGCAACGCGCCGCCCGCCGTCTGTTGGAGCAGCAAGTTCCACGGGCCTCAGCGGAAGCCTCGATGTTGCTCCCTTATTTTGCGTCCCAGGCTGCGCAGCAACTCATCAATGACAAAGCCATGTTCGTGGAGGCGCGCCGTCTGGGCCTGCGTGTCACCGATGAAGAAGTGCGCGATGAGATCCAGCACGGCCCGCAGTATGCCCCGGCATTCTTCCCAGGGGGGAACTTTGTTGGCCAGGACCAGTACCAGGAGATGTTGCGAGAGCACGACCTTACCATCCCGATGTTCGAACAGGATGTGAAGGACGAGATTCTCTTCAACAAGCTGCGCGATTTAGTGACCGGAGCCGCCACGGTTTCTGAAAGCGAGATCCGTCAGGAATTCGAGCGCCAGAACACCAAGGTCAAGTTCGACTACGCTGTGCTGCAAAAGGATGAGATCGCCAAGAGCGTGCAGACTACCGACGTTGAGCTCAAGGCCTACTACCAGAGCAACCAGCCGCGCTACGCCAACTCCATTCCTGCCAAGCGCAAGGTTAAGTATGTTCTCCTGGACAACGCAAAAGTTCAGGCCCAGGTTCAGGTGACGCCGCAGCAACTGGAGGACTACTACAGTCTGCATCGCGACGAGTACCGCGTGCCCGACCAGGTCAGCGTGCGCCAGATTCTGATCAAAACTCCCCTTCCGGGACCGGACGGAAAGGTAGATCCGGCGGGAACGGAAGCGGCCCGCAAAAAGGCGGAAGATGTCCTGAAGCAACTCAAGGGCGGTGCAACCTTTGCCGATCTGGCAAAGAAGTATTCCGAGGACCCCAGTTCCAAGGACGGCGGCTCGCTGGGCTGGATGGAAGCCAGCCGCTTTCCTTCTCCTGAGGTTCAGGCGGCCGCGCAGTCGCTGGCCAAGGGCGGAACCAGCGATGTGATTAACGCCGGTTACGCTTTTGTCATCCTGCGCGTCGATGACAAGCAGGCGGCCCATGTGAAATCTCTTGCCGAGGTAAAAGACCAAATCGAGCCGCTGATTCGGCAACAGGCAAGCGCCCAAGCTGCCGACGCGCAGGCGCATGCCTTGCTTAGCCAGGCGCGCAACGCTGGCCTGGAGAAAGCCGCGGCCAGCAAGGGACTGCAAGTCGTCAACACTGATTTTGTGAGTCAGACGGACTCGCTGCCTGGAATTGGCAGTTCGTCTCAATTCATGCAAGCTCTGTTCGCCGAAGCCGAGAAGTCTCCCGCCGATGAAGTGCAATTGCCGCAGGGATACGCCATCTTCGAAGTGGTTGACTCAAAGCCAGCGGTAACGCCGGCGTTTGAAGAAATCCGCAGCCGCGTGGAGACCGATTTCAAAAATGAGCGGGCTGCCGCTCTGCTCGGGCAAAAAACCCAGGAACTTTCCGATCGCGCGAAAGCTGAGCATGATTTGAAGAAGGCCGCCAAGGAACTGGGCGCGACCATGAAGACCAGCGATTTCGTCCTGCCCGATGGTCAAGTGCCCGATATCGGTTCAATGTCGGGGCAGGCTGCAGTCGCCTTTACCATGAAGCCCGGCGACATCAGTGGACCCATCGCGACCAATACCAGCGGTGCGGTGCTGTCAGTGCTGGAAAAACAGGCTCCTGTGCCGCAGGATTTTGCGGCCAAGGGCGATCAGGTTCGCGACTCGGTTCTGCAGAGCAAGCAACAAGAATTGTTTGGCCTGTTTCTTTCCAATCTGCGCGAGCAGATGGAGAAGTCTGGCAAGATCAAAATCAATCAGGAAGAATTAAACAGCCTCACCCGATCGCAAAACAGTGAAGAGGGTGAATAGTACGCGGTAACCAGCCTGGGATGGAGAGGACGGCGTAGTTAACTTGCAGCCGACTGGCCCGAAGGAGCGTTTTGCCACCTTCGCTCCGCAAGTTCCCAGGGAACGGAAATCGCCCGGCAAGAGCGTATGTCTTTCCCTCGCGCCACTGGAATTTTGCTTCACCCCACCTCTCTGCCATCGCGCGGAGGTGTAGGCGACTTTGGGCCGGCGGCTTACGAATTCCTCAACTTCCTTGCCGCCGCTCGCCAGGGCCTGTGGCAAGTGCTTCCCCTCGGCCCCCCTGCCAATGGAGATTCACCGTATTCGTCAACTTCGGCATTCGCCGGAAACCCGCTGCTGATCAGCCTGGAGCGCCTGGCGGAGCGCGGCTGGATTGACGGCTCGCGTCTGACCGGGATTCCTGAGAACGTGGGATTGATCGAATACGATGAGGTTCGCCGCTACAAACTGCCTATATTGGCTGAGGCTGCGCAGAACTTCCTGCAGCGCGCGCCGGACGCCGCTCGCAGCCGCTTCGATCATTTTTGCGCGGACAATGCCTGGTGGCTGGAAGATTTCGTCCTGTTCGACACTTTGCGGGAGCGCTACGGTAAACAGGCCTGGAATCGTTGGCCGCCCGACTTAGCCCGTCGCCGCCCGGAAGCTCTGGAATCCGCCCGCAAGGAACTCGCCTCAGAGATGGCGGTTCGACGGGCCCTTCAGTTCGCCTTCTACGAACAGTGGCGGGCGCTGCGCCTGTACTGTGCGCAGCGTTCGATTCGAGTGGTCGGCGACATCGCTATTTTTGTGGATTATGACAGCGCCGACGTGTGGGCGCATCGCGATCTCTATCATTTGAAAGACGACCTTGAGCCGTCCGTGGTCTCTGGCGTTCCTCCCGATGCTTTCAGCGCCACCGGGCAGCGCTGGGGCAACCCTCTCTACAACTGGGAAGCCGCGCGGGCAACTGGCTATGAGTGGTGGATCCAGCGCCTGCGGTGGGCCACGCAAACCTGCGACTACATTCGTTTGGACCACTTCCGCGGCTTTGAGCAGTTCTGGGAAATTCCCGCCAGCGAGCCCACTGCCATCCGTGGCCGCTGGGTCGATGGTCCCAAGGATGAGCTTTTCAACAAGATCCGCGAAGCCCTCGGCGGTTTGCCATTCTTTGCCGAAGATCTGGGCTACATCACCCCCGAAGTGCACGCCCTGCGCGAGCGCCACCAGATCCCCGGCTTGGCAGTCCTGCAATTTGGTTTTGGAGATCGTGGCGCCCACATTTACCTGCCGCACCGCGTCACCGCCGATCGCGTAATCTACACCGGCACCCACGATAATGACACTACCCTGGGCTGGTGGAGTTCCAACCTGAGCGATTATGAACGCCGCTCGGTCGAGGCTTACGTCGGACTTTGTCCCGACGGAATCAACTGGGGCCTCATCCGTCTGGCCCAAGGCTCGGTGGCCAGTCTTTCGGTTGTTCCCCTGCAGGACATTTTAGGACTCGGCAGCGAGGCTCGCCTGAACACCCCTAGCGTGCATACCGGCAACTACCGCTGGCGTTACCAGCCAGGATTGTTGACCCATCCGCTGGCCGAACGTCTGGCGGATCTCGCCGAGGTGACCGACCGCTTGCCGCCGGCAGTTCCCGTGCCTCCCCATGAAGATTTCGCCGCTTAGTGTGGCGCGGGCCTGCCTGAGCGAAAGTCGAAGGGGCCCTCGCCCGCAAAATGTAACAATCGCGTAACATCTCGTGACAAATTTCATGTCGCGGCGTCCCAGCGTGCGAGAAATCGTGTATAGATGTAAACGAGGCACGGAGTGAAACCCAGTGGCGGATGCGATTATCCAGGCTCGTGCGGTCGAGAAGTTCTACGTCCAACCGGACGGGAACCGCATTGAAGTTATCGCGCCCACGAACCTCGAAGTCGCCTCCGGCCAGATTGTCGCCCTCCTGGGCCCGTCGGGCTCGGGAAAATCCACGCTGCTGCGCATGCTTACAGGGCTCTCCCAGCCTTCTTCCGGAGACGTGCTGTGGCACGGGCAGCCCATCAGCGCCCACGCCCCGAATGTCGCCATCGTGTTTCAAAGCTTCGCGCTGTTCCCTTGGCTGAATGTTCTGGAAAACGTCGAGGCTCCGCTGGAGGCGCGCAAGGTTGGCGCCATCGAGCGCCGCAAACGCGCCCTCAAGATGCTGGACACCGTAGGCCTGGACGGCTTCGAGTCCGCTTACCCCAAAGAACTTTCCGGCGGCATGAAGCAGCGAGTAGGTTTCGCCCGCGCCCTGGTCGTGGAGCCGGAAGTTTTGTTCATGGATGAACCCTTCTCTGCTCTTGACGTACTCACCGCGGAAAATCTGCGGGGCGAACTGCTGGAGCTTTGGCTCAGCAAGAAAATGCCAGCCACCGCCATCTTCGTTGTTACCCACAATATTGAAGAGGCCATTCTGTTGGCCGACCGCGTGATTGTCCTGGGAAAGAATCCCGGACGCATTCGTTCGGACTTTGTGGTCGGCCTGCCTCAGCCGCGCGATCGCAAGTCGGCCCGCTTCGTCGAGTTCGTGGACTACGTTTACAAGATCATGACGCAGCCGGATCTCGATCATGTGGCGCCGCCTCTACCCGGCCAGGCTCCGCTCATCGTGCCCCGCGCCCCCAAACAGAAATATCAGATGTTGCCGCACGCCCGTCCCGGTGGCATTGCCGGCTTGATGGAACTGCTGCACGACCGGGGCGGCCGCGAAGATATTTATCGTCTTGCGGAACCCCTGGCGATGGATGTGGATGATCTCTTGCCCATCATCGAAGCCGCCACCATGCTGGGTTTTGCCACCCTCAAGGAAGGCGATGTCGAGGTTACGCCCGCAGGCGTGGCTTTCGCCGAAGCCGACATCCTGACCCGCAAAGTCCTCTTCCGCGAGGCGGCGCTCCAGCATGTCGCGATCCTGCAGTGTATTGACAGCGTGCTTCGGAGCAAGTCGGATCACTCCATTCCCGAGGAATTCTTTCACGACATTCTCGATGAGCACTTCAGCCAGGAGGAAGTCGAGCGCCAGTTCGAGACCGCCATGAACTGGGGCCGCTACGCTGAAATCTTTGACTATGATCCGGAAAACGGACGGCTTGTGCTCAGTGAACCCGCGCTCGAGCAGAATCACCACGCGCCCGCAGCCAAGCCATGAAAAGTGGGCTCAAGTCTTTCTCACCCTACCGGCTATGGTCTCTTTTCCCCAGGGTTGAGACTTCCCATCTGCCGGATGCGCTCATGTTCGCCGCGGTGTTGTCGTTGTTCTACGGCACCCTGCAGGTGGCGCGGACCTGGTTCGGTCCATTCACCCCGCAAGTCGAAATCTCGCACCGTCTCTGGGCCCTTCCAGGTTATGCGGGTTATTCGCTGCTGCGGATCTCAATCGCCTACCTGCTCAGCTTCGTCTTTACCCTAGTGTACGGATACATTGCCGCGTATAACCCCAAAGCCGAACGCTACATGGTTCCGTTGCTCGACATACTCCAATCCATTCCGGTGCTGAGCTTTCTTCCCGCCGTGATGCTTGCCATGGTCGGGTTGTTTCCCGGCCGGCAACTGGGCGTCGAAATGGGTGCGATTCTGCTCATCTTCACCGGCCAGGTCTGGAATATGGCTTTCAGTTTCTACGCTTCGCTGAAAAGTATTCCCCGGGAAATGCGCGAAGCGGCTCGCATTTACCGCTTCAGTTGGTGGCAGCGCTTCACGGAAGTCGAACTGCCCTACGCCGTGATTGGCCTCGTCTGGAACTCCATGATGTCGGTTGCCGGCGGTTGGTTTTTCCTCATGGCTTGCGAAATGTTCGTGCTCGGCCCGCGCGACTTTCGCTTGCCCGGCCTCGGCTCTTATCTGCAAACCGCCGCCAGCGCCGGCGATACGCGGTCTATTCTGCTCGGCGTCGCCACCATGATCGCGGTGATTGTGTTGCTCGATCAGTTTGTGTGGCGGCCCGTTATCGCTTGGGCCGAGAAGTTCAAAGTCGAACAGGTCGAGAGTATCGATGTTCCTCAATCGTGGGTGCTCAATCTGTTGCAGGGTTCGAGCAGCCTGGCGTATTTGCGAACAAGATTGTGGCGTCCCACCCGCGAGTCGCTGATGTCGCATTTCGCCCAGTCGGACGTGGCTGCACCGCCTGCCCAATCGCCTAACGCCTGGAAGGTCTGGACCTCACGCCTGGCCGGAATCATCGCCGTGGGTTTTATTTTTTACGCTACCGCTCGCATGGTGATCATGCTCTTCGGCATTGGCCATCATGAAGCTGGCCAACTCGTTGTCGCCTTGGCTGCCACCTTCCTGCGCGTGAATGCTACCCTGTTGATCGGTGCAGCCTGGACCATTCCGGTTGGAGTCGCCATCGGCTTCAGCCCGCGCTTGGCGCGCGTAGCCCAACCGCTCGCTCAGATTGCCGCTTCCGTGCCGGCGACCGCGCTGTTCCCGGTGGTCCTGCTTGTTTTGATCCGCTTGGGCGGAGGCTTGGGCATTGGCTCCATCCTTCTGTTGCTGCTCGGAACCCAGTGGTACATTTTGTTCAACGTCATCGCCGGAGCCATGGCGATTCCCACCGACTTGAAGGAAGCCTGCTCGGTATTTGGCATAACTGGTTGGGAACGCTGGCGCAAATTGATTCTGCCGGGGATTTTCCCTTACCTGATCACGGGATTGGTCACCGCTTCCGGCGGCGCCTGGAACGCCAGCATCATCGCCGAGTACTTTCACTTCAAAGGACAAATTTTTTCCACCATCGGCCTGGGCGCCGTCATCAGCCAGGCCAGCGACAGCGGCAACTTCCACCTGCTGATTGCCTCGACCATCCTGATGGCGGCGGTCGTCGTCACCGTCAATCGCCTCGTCTGGCGGCGCCTCTATGCCCTGGCAGAAACTCGCTTCCGTCTGGAAACCTAAATGGTTGCGTGGCGCGGGCGCCCTCGCCCGCGAGAGCCTGCCCCAAGCAAAAAAGCCGGAGCCTTTCAGCTCCGGCTGCTAGTTGGCAGGTTTGCCCGGATAAACTTGAAACGCGTGGAAGGCGTGAGCCAAGCGGGGGTCCCGCGCCGAAGTCCTGAGCAGAAAAGGAACTCCATGCGCGCAGGAAAACTACGCAGTTCTTCTCGGACGTACCGTCAGATCCCTCACCTGCGCCAGCACGCTCGACATCTGCATGCCATTCAGTTGGTTTACCCAGGGAAGCAGTTCCGCGATGAACGAGTCTTTGACCAGGTCGCGAATCTCTTCTTGACGATTGCGCTCGCCGCCCGAAAGCAAGTCCGGAACGGTCACTTCCAGCGCCCGCGCCAGCCGCTCCAGCGACGAAAGCGTCGGCGTGGCCTTCTCATTCTCGATTTTCGAAACGTAAGTCCGCGGTACCGACATGCGTCCCGCCAGTTGCCGCTGGCTCAGGCCGCCGCGCAAGCGCAACGCTCGAATCGACGCTGCCAGATTGAGATGGCCGCGCCCATTGCCATTCGTGGGCATCATTTGTGGCTCGGGCATGGCCGTAACAATTTCCGGCTCGTCCTCGTCCAACGGAGCGTGGCACCGCCGGCAAAGATCGTTGGCAGTACGGAATTGAACCAGCAGGCAATGATCGCAGCGGATAACTTCCCTGGAATCTACCGGGGCAAGTGTAGTGGCCATCTAGGTGTGGGAGTTGCCAGAGCGGGAGCTTCTCCTGGAACCAAAACTTCGAGTTCCAAACCTCTGCGTAATCTGAGGTACCATGCCTGTGGATGTCAAGGAAAATCTGCCATGAAACGCGAAACGTCCCATGGGAACCACCAAACTAACCAGAACAAACCTGGAGAAACCGGGCGCAAACCATGATGGATCGCGCCGCCGCATGGGGGTTACTAACTGAGTTCACCCCCTCCGAGAGTTTGCGCAAGCACGCCCTCGCCGTCGAAGCTTGCATGCGAGCTTATGCCCCTGAATTCTCGCCTGCCGAGATTTGTTCCGCGCAAGAAGATCTTTGGGGTGTTGTCGGATTGATCCATGATTTCGACTACGAAAAATGGCCGAGCCGTGATGACCATCCTTATCGAGGTAACGAAATTCTGCAAGAACGCGGGTGGCCGGAGGAAGTCCGCCGCGCCATTATGTCCCACGCTGAATACAGCGGCGTCCCGCGAGAGACTCCGATGGAGAAAGCTCTGTTCGCCTGCGACGAACTCGCTGGCTTCATCACAGCCGTCACCTTAGTGAAGCCGGGAAAATCTCTGGCCGAGGTGGACGCCAAATCGGTCCGAAAAAAGATGAAAGACAAAGCCTTCGCCCGCGGGGTGAACCGCGATGACATCATCAACGGGGCCGCCGACCTGGGCGTAGACCTGGACGAACACATCGCATTTTGCATCGAAGCGATGAAGGGAATCGCAGCGGACTTGGGATTGGATGGCGGCGCAGCAAAATCCACGTAGGGGCAGCCGCCCTCGGCTGTCCAGCCCCCAGGTAACCCAAGAGTAAGGAAAATATGGTATAGTAAGGAAATGAAGATGCATGCCAAGCCGGCCAAGATTACCAGCAAGGGCCAAATCACCGTGCCCCGCGAGATACGTCGAATTTTGGGGGTTCGAACCGGGGACCGTCTACTGTTCGAGAGCGATGGCAGCGCCATTCGGGTCCGTCCCGCTCGGAGCCAGCCAGCGTTTTCCAAGTACCGTGGCATCGGCAATCCCCAAATTGGTTCTGGTAGAAAGGCCATTGCCATTTGGCTGCGGGAGATGCGCGGACAGTGACCACCTCGATTGACACGAATGTTGCCATTGCCCTGTGGGATAAGGATCCGGGGATCAGTCTGGCGGCGCAAACTGCTCTCGAAGCGGCCTTCCGTCGCGGAAGCCTGATCGTAGCCGCCCCGGTTTTCTGCGAGTTACTCGCCGCACCGGGGCGAACCGAGTCCTTTGTGGACACCTTCCTGGTAGAAACCGGAATTGCGATTGATTGGGATCTGGACGAGCCAATCTGGCGATCCGCGGGGCGGGCCTTCCAATCCTACGCGGTACGGCGTCGAAAACAGCGCGACGCAGGCGCCCGCCGCATTCTTGCGGATTTCCTAATCGGCGCTCATGCCCTCTACCACGGTTACCGGCTTTTGACTTTAGACGAAGGTCTCTATCGAACTGCGTTTCCGGTTCTGACGATTGAAACCATCTAGAAAAGGCATTCTAGCGGAAGGTCACCGCACCGCCTCCGCCACCTTCCCGCTCTCGATCAACTCCGCAATCCTCACAAAATCCCCGTGCATTACCCTATCCTTCTCCATCGTTGGACACACTGCCCGGATCGCCGCCTGCGCGGCTTGCCCGCGTTTCGACGTTTTGAGCGGCAGCAGAAAATCTAGCGCCTGCGCCGCCGCCATCGCCTCAATCGCCAGAACATTGCGCGTGTTCTCGACAATCCGGCGCAGTTTCAGCGCCGCCGTCATCCCCATGGACACGTAGTCTTCCTTGTTGCCCGAAGTCGTAATCGAATCCACCGATGCGGGATGCGCCCACACTTTGTTCTCGCTCACCAGCGCCGCCGCGGTGACTTGCGCCATCATGAAGCCGGAGTTCAGGCCCGCCCCCGCCGCCAAGAATGCCGGCAGGCCTTCGCTCAAATCCGGATTCACCAGGCGCTCGATCCGACGCTCGGAAATTCCCGCCAGCGCGCTCAAGGCAATCGCCAGGAAATCCAGAACAAAGGCCAGTGGCTCGCCGTGGAAATTCCCGCCCGAAAGAACCTCGCCGTTTGTCTCCGCCGAGTTGTGCTCGGCCGGACGGCCGGGGGTGGCCGTCCCTGCGCCGCCGGTGACAAAGACCAGCGGATTATCCACCGCGGAGTTTGCCTCGGTCTCCATCACCTGCCGACAGTGCGCCAGCGTATCGCGCACCGCGCCGTGCACCTGCGGAATGCAGCGCAGCGAATACGCATCCTGCACCCGCCGGCATGCGATGTGCGAGCGGCGAATCTCGCTGCCTTCCAGCAGTTTGCGCAGATTGGCCGCGCTTAAGCTCTGGCCACGGTGCGGCCTCACTTTGTGGATGCGTTCGTCGAACGCCACGTCCGTTCCCCGCAGAGCATCCAGCGTCAAGGCGCTGATCACGTCCGCCGAGTCCGCCAGAATTTCCGCTGCCAGCAGCGCCAGAATTCCGACCGCCAGCATGGCCTGCGTGCCATTGATGAGCGAGACCGCTTCTTTGGCCTCGAGCACCAAGGGCTTGATGTCGGCTCGCCGCATTGCCTCCCCGCCGGAAATTCGACTGCCGTTTTCCGCGATGCACTCGCCTTCTCCGATCAGCACCAAGGCCAGATGGGCCAACGGCGCCAGGTCGCCACTCGCGCCCACGCTCCCCTGCGACGGGACCAACGGCGTAACCCCCCGGCTGAGCATCTCGCACAGCGTGTCAATGACCATTGGACGCACGCCGGAATAGCCCTTGGAGAGCGAATTCGCCCGCAGCAACATCATGGCGCGCGCTTCGACGACGGAAAGCGGCGGCCCTACGCCAACGGCATGCGAGCGCAGCAGATTGATTTGCAACTCGTGAATCTGTTCGTGCGGAATGCGGACATCGCTCAGCTTGCCCACGCCGGTGGTAATGCCGTAGGAAACCTTGCCGCTGGTTACCAGCGCATCCACCACCGCTCGTGCCCGCATGACAGCTTCTCGCGCGTCCGCACCGAGCAGTACGGGCCGGCGCTCCCCGGCCACTTCGCGCACCGTTTCCAATGCGAGGTCATTGCCGTTGATGTGGAGAGCTTTCACTGATTTGGCAGCGCTGGCGTCCCAGCGGTAATTCTATCTTCCCATCAGCTCGCGAAACGCCTTCATGTACTTATCAGGCAAAACCGTAGTCTGCAGCTGGGCGTTGGTCACGATGTGGGTGGTTTCGCCTTCGGCGAGAAGGACGCCATCGGAGACGCGTACCAGTTCGTAGCCAAAATGCACGACCGACTCGCGAACGTTTCGCAGGGAAGTTCGTACAATTACCTCATCGTCGTAACGCGCCGGCGCCTTATAGCGGCAGCGCGCATCCACCACGGCGATATAGCACCCGTCGTTGGCTTCCATGTCGCGATAGGAAAATCCCAGCTGTCGCAGAAGTTCCACCCGGCCCACTTCAAACCACACAAAATGGTTGGCATGGTACACCACTCCCATTTGGTCCGTTTCCGCGTATCGCACCCGCACCCGGGTCTCGCAAGCTGCGTGGCTGTGATTGCTCCCGTCGCTCATTCCGCTCCGTTCACTCGCTCCCGTTTATTTTTCAAGCCATCTATTTTGCAAACCAGCGTGCTTTGCGCTTTTCCAGGAAGGCCGAAATGCCCTCGCGAAAATCGTCCGTCGTTCGAATGGCCGCATTCTCCTGTACCGCAGCCTTGATCTGCGGGTCGAGTTCGGCTCGTGCATACTCGCTCAGTAGTCGCTTGGTTGCCCGCAGTGACGTAGGGCTGTTCTCCATGATCTGCCCCGCCAGTCCGTTGGCCCGCGCCATGAGCTCATCCGATGGCACAATCTCATTGATCAGCCCGATGTGCTGCGCTTCATCGGCTCCAAACAGTCTCCCGGTCAGCAGCAGATCGCGTGCGTGTTTTTCTCCCACCTGGCGCAAAAGAAACACCGAAACAATCGCCGGAACAAAACCGATGCGAACTTCGGTATAGCCGAACTTGGCCTCAGGCGCGGCGAGGGTGAAGTCGCACAGCGTAGCCAGTCCCACGCCTCCCCCGATCGCCGCGCCGTTCACTGCGGCGATGGTCGGTTTGGGAAAGTCATAAAGCGCGCGGAATAGTCGAGCGATCGTCTCCGAATCTTTCAGATTCTGCTCCGGAGTCCTGCCCATCAACCCTTGCAGATTTTCCAGGTCCATCCCCGCGCAAAACGCCGTCCCCGCCCCCGTCAGAAGAAGGATCTGCGCCGGAGAGTTTGCCACCTCATCGAAAGCCTGCAACAAATCATCCATCAATTGGTAGCTGAGAGCGTTCCGCTTATCGGGCCGGTTGAGCGTGACGGTGGCAATGCGGGCGTCGTATTCGAGCCGGATTGTTTTATATCCCATGGCGTCGTCCATGCAGCTCTTCAATCCGCCGCGCTTGCGGCCGTGTACCTCGCGGCAAATTCCGCTGTCACTCGCAATAGCACATCCAAAGATTTCAGCTCCGGCAATTGCGCGCCCTTCGATCTCAAAGCTTCAATCACTTTTTCCGTCGCGATATTTCCTACCAACGCGTCCTGGGCGAACGGACACCCTCCCAGTCCGCCGAGTGCAGAATCAAAGCGCCGACAACCAGCTTCGTAGGCCGCAAGAATCTTTTCTGACGCCTGCTCCGGGCGGCTGTGCAGATGAATGCCAATTTCCAGATAGTCGTACTTCGACACCACCGCCGACACCACTTCTCGAATCTGCGCCGGCCCAGCCATTCCCACCGTGTCCGCGAGTGAAATCGTGCGAATCCCGTACGATTCCAGAAGTTCGACCGCATCCACCACCTCGCCGATATTCCACGGATCGCCGTAAGGATTTCCAAAAGCCATCGAAATGTAGACGATCGTATCCAGGCTCGCGTCTTCCCCTTTCTGTTTGATCTTCTCCAGTTCGTCAATGGATTCTTCCAGCGTCTGCCGCTGATTGTTGCGGAGGAAAGTGGGCGAGACGGAATAAGGGAAGCCCAGAGTACGCACTGCGTGGGTATTGATCGCCCGCTGTGCGCCCTTCGCGTTGACCACGAGTCCGATGATCTCGACATCATCCGGCGGGTCCAGTTCCTTCAGCACTTCTTCGGAGTCGGCCATCTGCGGGACCGCGTTGGGCGAGACCAACGATACCGCGTCAATATGCTTGAAACCCGCGCTGATTAAGGCTTTGATGTAGTCCGTCTTCAAATGCGCGGGAATCTGCCCCTTGAGCCCCTGCCAGGCGTCCCGCGGACACTCAATGAGTTTTACTTGATTCGACATCGAAAAATCTGGCCACGGATGAACCCGGATTGTACAGATTAAAAGCAGAACAAACGGATTCTAAATCCGTGTGATCTGCGCTGATCCGTGGCAAAGAGATTAGGTTTGCAGCACTCCGACCTTAAACTCCGGCACATCCGGATTCAGCGCCGCCGCTTCCAGGGCCTGCGTAATGGCGTCGCGGGTTTCAATGGGATCGATAATCTTGTCGATCCACAATCGCGCCGCGCCATAACGCGGGTCGGTCTGCTCGTCATAAGTCTTCTTTACGGATTCGTACAGTGCTTTCTTTTCTTCTTCGCTCAGCTGTTTGCCACCGCGTTCCAGCTGGCGAATCTTGATCTCCACCAGCGTGCTGGCCGCCGCGTCTCCGCTCATCACGGCATAGCGCGCCGTCGGCCAGGCAAACACAAAACGCGGGTCAAAAGCCTTGCCGCACATGGCATAATGTCCCGCGCCGAATGATCCCCCCACGATCACGGTGATCTTTGGCACGACCGAATTCGATACCGCATTCACCATCTTCGCGCCCGCTTTGATGATGCCGCTCCCTTCCGCATCCTTGCCCACCATGAATCCGTTCACGTCATGCAGAAAGACCAGCGGAATCAGATTCTGATTGCAATCCATGATGAAGCGCGCCGCCTTCTCCGCCGATTCCGTATAGATCACTCCGCCAAACTCCATCCGCTTGTGACCTTCCGGGTCGGTCTGTTGCGCATGCAACTTCTGGTTGGCGACGATCCCCACGGCAAATCCACCAATGCGCGCGTAACCGCAGATCACCGTCTTGCCATACTCGGGCTTGTATTCATCAAAGCGGCTTCCGTCCAGCAGGCGGGCGAGAATCTCCTTCATGTCATAAGGACGAGTCGGAGAAGAGTCGTAAATACCGTAGATTTCCTCGGCGGCCAGCGCGGGCGCTTCGGGCTGGTGGCGATCCCACGGAGACTGCCGCCGGTAGCCCCACTTCTCCACGATGGAGCGGATTCGCTGGAGGCAACTTTCGTCGTTGGGCTCGCGAAAATCCACGGTCCCGCTGATGGCGGAATGCATGGCTGCTCCGCCCAACTCTTCGGACGTAACTTTCTGCCCAATGGCAGCTTGCACCAGAGCAGGACCGGCCAGAAATAAACCGCTGCCGTCCGTCATCAGGACGTGATCGCACATCACCGGAAGATATCCGCCACCGGCTACACACATCCCCATGATGGCCGCGATCTGCGGAATCCCCATGGCGGACATCACCGCGTTGTTGCGAAACACCCGTCCGAAGTCGTCCGTGTCAGGAAATACATCTTCCTGCAAGGGAAGAAATATGCCCGCCGAGTCCACCAGATAGATTGTGGGCACACGGTTTTCAATCGCGATATTCTGGGCGCGAATCACTTTCTTCGCGGTCATGGGAAAAAAGGCGCCGGCCTTTACCGTGGCATCGTTCGCAATCATCATCACCAGGCGGGTATGAACCCGCGCCAGGCCTGTGATCACGCCCGCCGCTGGCGCGCCTCCCCATTCCCCGTACATGCCGTGCGCGGCGTACTCGCCCAATTCGAAAAAGCTGCCCGGGTCAGCCAATAAATTAATCCGCTCGCGCGCCGTCCGTCGCCCTTTGCCGTGCTGGCTTTCGATGGCTTTGGCTCCGCCGCCTTCGCGGATCTCCTCTTCTTCGTTGCGGACCTGGGAGACCAGGTCGGCCAGAAAGCGCATGTTGGCTTCGAAGCGCGCGGAGGTGGGGTCCACCCGCGACTCCAGCGCCAGGCTTTTGGGAGATGCACCGGGATCAACTCGTTCGGCCATGTTCGGGAACTCAAAGCTTACCGTATATCAGCGGAGGAGTGCGGCGCAATTGTCGCGGAGCAGGCTGAGCTAAGGCGCATTTTTTTCAATCCATTTTTCCAGGCGCTGTCCGTCCTCTTCCAGCAGGAAGCTGCCCACCCCAAAACACTCGCCAACCATACGCTGCGAATCGGGATCGCGCGCCGCCCGCGGAATCCATTGCCGCCCCACTTCGTACTGCGCCGCGGTGAACCAGCGTTGCGGCAAAACCTCCACCAGTCCGCCGTGCAGGTAGAAGACATAAAAAGCAAACGCCGGATCGTCGGCATTTTTCGCGGGATAGCTGGTCGGCGCGATCACCTCTTCCACGCTCTGCAGTTCTGGCGGCACTTCAATTTTGTGCGTGCCCGCAGGGAGCGCGAGCGGGACTTCAAACTCTGCGAGCGGCGCCGTTGCCGCGTAGATCCTCTCGCTCGATTGCTTGAACCATCCCGCCACCTCGGCGAAATCGAAGGGCTTGAGCTGAGCCGGATCGAAGCACAGGATACGCAGGCTGCGACCCTCTGGGCACCAGACTCCTAAATAAGATGGCGGCACCAGAAATGGACGGCAGTAGGTATTCAGCGCCAACAGGGGCTTCTCGGCCTCTCCCTCGGCGCTCAGCGAGACTAAATATCCCAGGGCGCCTTGATTTCCCTGGTGCGTCCAGACAAAGCGTTGGCCAGAAGGGGAACTCAGGTTGGGAAAGGTCTCCCAATACCAGGGAGCCGGGCCGACCGTGCGGCCCAGAAGACTGCGCAAGCGGGAAGTGCTGGTCTCAGCCATCAACCGGCGACCGGGACGCCGCGCGCTTTCACGTGGCCGCGAATGACGGTGACGATTGCGTCGAGGCTCGTACCCGGTTGGAAGATGGCGGCCACTCCCGCCTGCTTAAGACTGGCCACGTCCTGGTCGGGGATAATACCGCCGACCACCACCGTCACGTCATCCATTTTATTTTGCTTGAGCAGGCTCATCACGCGCGGCACGATGGCGTTATGCGCGCCGGAAAGAATCGACAGCCCGATCACGTTGACATCCTCCTGCAGCGCCGCGCTGACAATCATCTCCGGCGTCTGCCGCAATCCGGTGTAGATGACTTCCATCCCCGCATCGCGCAGGGCCCGGGCAATCACCTTGGCGCCGCGGTCATGACCGTCGAGGCCAGGCTTGGCCACCAGCACGCGAATCTTGGGCTCGGCCATCGATTTCATTTAACCACAGAGGGCGCGAAAGAGCACAGGGAGGGCTGTTTCAAAGCCTCTGTGTCTCCGTGTCCTCTGGGGTCATAGGGTCTTGATGTCCAGACTTCGCCACAAATACCAGCAGGCCACACTGCGGTACGGTTCCCAATGCTTGGCAATCTTTTCCATGTGTTCAGGCTTGGGCAGCTTGCGCTTCTTGTAGTGCTTCTTGATCGCCATCTGGATGCCGTAGTCGCCGGTGGGCAGCACGTTGGGACGCCGCAGCGTGAACATCAGGAACATGTGCGCCGTCCACACGCCCACGCCTTTCACTTGTGTCAGGTGCTTGATGACTTCGTCATCCGCCATCTCGGGCAGTCGCGAGAAGTCGAGCTCTCCGCGCTCGGCGCGCTCGGCCATATCCTTCAAGTAGGATGACTTTTGTTTCGACAATCCCACCGAGCGCATCTGCGCCTCACTCAGCTTGAGGATGCCTTGCGGGGTGAGCGGCTCGCCTGCCAGCGCGGCGAAGCGCTGGAAAATTGTGAACGCAGCTTTGCCATTCAGTTGCTGATAGACGATGGCTTCGGCAAGGCTATCGAATTCAGGCGGATCGAATTCCATGCGGCAGGGGCCGACCTGCTCAATGATCGCCCGCAGGATGGGGTCGGATTGCTTGAGATGGCGAACCGCAGCGCGCATGGGTGTCCTCACCACAGAGACACAGAGGATAGCAAATCCGGTGACATGCCTAAAGCTCCAACCGGGCCACGGCTGCGCTTGCGGAGAGAATAGGAATGCCGCGCACAGTTCCGATTGAAAGCAGATCTGTCTTGTCTCCGGTCACCAGCATCGTAGCTTTGCCATCAACGGCTGTCTCCAGGAAAACGTCGTCGTCCGGGTCGGGGCTAAGCTGGATCTTCGAGACCAGCTCCACCCGCTCGGTTTGGTACACAAGATAAGCGGCGGTGTTCGCCACGAATTCATCTGTAATGCCCTTGAACTTCCGGATGCGAGGATAGTCAAGCACGCGCAGATACTCCTCGATGATTGGGTCTGAGATGAGATGGATGATTCGGCGCTCCTGAATGCCGCGCAGGATGCGGGCGGGAAAGCCCGTCTCGGAGATCAACCCGCTCACAAAGATGTTGGTGTCAATTACGAGACGGGGGAGAGGCTCGGTCACCGGCCGTGCCGGTCTTTTCTAACAGCTTTCACTGCCTTTGCCACCGCTCGCTCCACGTCTTGCGCCGGGAGAGCGCGATTTGCCGACTGCACCTTTTCAATTGACTTCCAGGGATCAATATTTCTTAAGGCTCGCCTCACGATGAGCGCCTGGGCGAAAATCCCGCTGATGGAGGTGTCCTTTTCGAAGGCCTCCCTGGCAACCTCTTCGTGAATGATCGAGGGCACGCGGACGTGAACTTGGCCGTTAAAGGTTCGGGGCATCGAGACAACCTCGTATACCACTATACCACGGTACACGGCATTAGGTTACGCTTGCTTCCGCATACGTCCCCAGCACTTCCCGCAGCGCCCCGCAGATTTCGCCCACGGTGGCGTAGGCGCGCACCGCATCCACGATGTAAGGCATGGTGTTCGCCGGAGAAAGGTTGCCATCCGACTCTGCCTGCGGCTCCTGCGCGGCTGCCCTCTTCAGGGCATCCAGGCAACGGCGGACTTCATCCTTGGAGCGGCGGGTGCGCAGCGCTTTCAGCTTGGCCGATTGGCGCTGCCCCACGCTTTCGTCGATATACAAAGTGTGGGGCGTTTGTTCCTCCACCGTGAATTCGTTCACCCCCACGATGATCTTTTCTTTAGCTTCCACCGCGCGCTGATATTGATAGGCTGCCTCTGCGATTTCCTTCTGCGGATAGCCCCGTTCGATGGCTTTCACCATGCCTCCCATGGCATCCAGCTTGGCGAAGGTTTCGCGGGCGCCCTTCTCCATTTGCACCGTCAAGCTTTCCAGAAAATAGCATCCGCCCAGCGGGTCGATGGTTTGAGTTACTCCGGATTCGTGCGCGATGATCTGTTGGGTACGCAGGGCAATGCGAGCCGCCTCTTCGGTGGGCAGGGCGAAAGCTTCGTCGTAGGCATCACAGTGCAGCGATTGCGTGCCTCCAAGCACAGCCGCCATGGCCTGCAACGCCACCCGCGCGATATTGTTCATGGGTTGCTGGGCGGTTAGAGAGACGCCGGCAGTTTGGGTGTGGAAGCGCAGCCGCCAGGCCCGCGGATTCCGGGCGCCGAAGCGGTCTTTCATCACCTGAGCCCAGAGCTTCCGGGCGGCGCGGTACTTGGCGATCTCTTCGAAGAAATCGTTGTGCGCGTTGAAGAAGAAGCTGAGGCGAGGGCCGAACTCGTCCACATCCAGCCCGCGGCGCCGCGCCCATTCGACGTACTCAATCCCGTCATACAAAGTGAAAGCCAGTTCCTGCAGAGCCGTCGAACCCGCCTCGCGGATGTGGTAGCCGCTGATTGAAATGGTGTTGAAGCGCGGAGTGAACTTCGATCCAAACTCGAAGCTGTCCACGACCAGGCGCATCGAGGGGGCGGGCGGATAGATGTATTCCTTCTGGGCGATGTATTCCTTGAGGATGTCGTTCTGGAGGGTGCCGGAAATCTTTTTCCAGTCTGCGCCCTGCTTCTCTGCCACCACCAGATACATTGCCCAGAGCACCGAGGCGGGCGAGTTGATGGTCATGGAAACCGTGATCTTTTCCAGGTCAATGTCGCGGAAGAGGATTTCCATGTCTTCCAGCGAATCAATGGCCACGCCACACTTGCCGACCTCGCCTTCGCTGGCCGGGTGGTCAGAGTCGTAGCCCATGAGCGTAGGCAGGTCGAAGGCGACAGAAAGCCCGCCGCCGCCGTGCTCCAGCAAATAGCGATAGCGCTGATTGGTTTCCTCGGGTGAAGCAAAGCCCGAAAACTGGCGCATGGTGAACAACTTGCCACGGTATCCGCTGGCGTGGATGCCACGGGTGAAGGGCGGTTCGCCAGGAGCGCCAAGGTAGCCATCGTAATTCCAGTCTTCCGGGAGATCGGCTTGCGTATAGAGGCGGTTGACGGGAACGCCGGAGATCGTCGTGAAGCGGGCGCGGCCGTGCTCGTCAAGATTGCTGCCGGTGGGCGCGCCAATAGGCGTCTTCTCCGACGGTGGATTCCGCTCAGCCATGCCTGATCTGCCTAACGATGGATCACCGATCATAGAAGAGGCATTGCCGCAACAGCAAGGCCGGGCCGGCTCGAAAATCGGAGGCCAAGCGGACCCAACCTTGTGTTGGGCAGGCCAGGCCAACCTTAGGTAGTGGGTCAGTTTCGTGATTACATCCTAACGATTTGTCATTCCGAACCCGCTTTTTGGTTGAGGAATCTGCTTTTTAGCCCAGGAGAACAGCAGATTCCTCGCGCGATAATGCCGCGCTTCGAAACGACAACTCTGTATAAAGTATTCAAACTGACCCCAACATTAACCTGGGATTGACAGGCTCCCAGGGGAAGCCTCAGAATGGCGGACCACAAGGAGGGTTCCCCGAATGTTGCGAAAAGTATGTGCAGTTCTAGCCGTCCTCGCCCCTCTGGTCGCGCTCGCTCAACAATCCAACAGCGCCGACCAGCAGAAGATTACCGAGATCGAGCAGAAGTTCGTGGCGATTACCAACTTCAACAGTCCCGAAATGACCGATGCTCTGCAGAAGTATTTGTATGATGGCACCACTTCTTCGGTGGGGCAGTTTGGCCGCTTGTACCGCTCGCCCAAAGCTGCGGTGGTCGAGATGACCAAGAAGCCCGATCCCACCGATCCCGATGCCAGAGGCAGTGGCAAGCTCAGTGACTTGCAGGTGGATGTTTTCGGCGATGCTGCGGTCGCCACCTATAAGCAGGTCAATACCGAGACCGGACACAAAGAAGCCGCGCTCAATGGCGATTACACACTGACCTGTCTCGACAGCTTTGTGAAGCGCAAAGGACACTGGTACATCATCGGCAACGTGTGCGTGCCGGCGGCGCCTCTTTCGCAAGCGCAATGGGATGCCGTGATGAGAATGCGAGCGGCGGAGAAGCCATAGCAGATTGCTCAGGTTGGGTGAAACCAGGAGGGAAGCGAAATGCTTCTCTCTTTTTTTATGTTGGGTCTTTCTCGGAATGGCAAGGTCTTGTGAGTTCCCAGACCTTGGCGTACTTCCAGGAGACGTACACCGCGTGATAAAGGTGCAGCAGCAGACCTTCGCGTCCGTCGAGAAACCCCAGGCGAAAAACATAGTTGTAGATGAAAGTGAAGAATGGGCGGAGGACGATGTTGACGAGATTGCCGCGCTGGCCCTTGGCAACCGCCATCTCGGCGCCGAGCGACGAGTAGCGGTTCATATGGTCAATGTAGTCGGAGAGAGTGGGGTAGGAGTGGTGGATAATATCGATGGAATCGCCCATATTGCGGGTCGGCTGGGCGTCGTACTTTTGGAGATCTGACCCTATCCGTATGTCTTCATGAACCAGACGGTCCTCGAAACGACCACTCCCAGGGCGAAAGAGGCGCAACTTCCGGTCCGGGTAGAACCCTCCGTGACGAATCCATCTTCCCAGGAAGTGGTTGCGCCGTCCAAAGACAATCCCACCCTGAAAATTTGCGAATTCTGCTGCCCGCGCTCCGAAAAGGATGAGAAGAAGGAACTCTTGCATGTCCCGGCTCATCTCCTCATCCGCATCCAGACTCAGAATCCAATCGCCAGTGGCTTTATCAATCGCCGAGTTTTTCTGCGCGGCGAAACCTTTCCAGTTTTCAACAAATACTTTGGCGCCATACGATTCTGCGATTCCAACCGTGTGATCGGTCGAGCCGGAATCCACCACAATGATTTCGCCCTGGCCGTCTTTCACCAGAGGCTGGACGCTTTGCAGAGTGCGTCCGATGTTCGCCTCTTCGTTATGCGTGATGATGACGACCGAGAGCTTCACGGCAAGAAGGATACATGGGAGAGGGAGTAACTCGAAAGCGGTGGGTCAGGAAAAAATGCCTTTATGAGCGGTCGTTACCTTTTAAGCGAGGTTGCCCCCCATTCAAAAAGTTACAGCAGTATGACAAACCACCATACTCAAATCCCGCCGCCGTCCGACACCAGTCCCCACTCCTCATCGATGTTGAGATTGGGTTCTGGGGGCAGGATGGCGTCGGTGTGCTGCTGCAGTTGCTCGCGCAGTTCGTGGACCTCGGCCACCAGGCGGATGAACACATCGGAGAGCGGATCGCTGATTTCCTTGGGATCGGTAATGACCACGCGCTTGCCGTCGCGCAGCACAATGTGTCCGGGCACGCCGACAATCGTAGAGTTATCGGGGACATCGCGCAGCACAACCGATCCGGCTCCCACCCGGCAGTTGTCGCCAATGCGAATGTTGCCAAGCAGTTTGGCGCCCGAGCCGATGCTGACGTTGTGGCCGATGGTGGGATGGCGCTTGCCGGTTTCTTTGCCGGTTCCGCCCAGCGTGACCCCTTGGTACAAAGTAACATCGTCTCCCACGATGCTGGTTTCGCCGATGACCACGCCCATACCGTGATCGATGAAGAGACGGTGCCCGATCAGGGCGGCGGGGTGGATTTCAATTCCAGTGAACAGGCGCGCCCACTGCGAGTGCAACCGCGCCAGCATTCGCATGCCATGCAGCCATAGCCAGTGGCTCCAGCGATGTGCCCAGAGCGCGTGCAATCCGGGATAGCACAGCACCACCTCAAGCCGCGACGTCGCCGCCGGATCATGATCGAGAACATTCGCGATGTCCTCGCGGACGGACTGGAAGAATCCCGCCATGGCTAGGCGGTAATGGTCGGCAACTGCAGCGCCTGGTTGCGCAGAGTGTCGAACAGAATAGTGCTCAGATAGCGCTCGCCGAAATCGGGCAGAACCACAACCACCAGCTTGCCCGAATTCTCTGCGCGTTTGGCGACCTGAATCGCCGCCCAAGCCGCGGCGCCGCAGGAGATGCCGCCTAAAACCCCTTCCTCCCGGGCCATGCGGCGCGCCATGGAGATGGAGTCCTCGTTGGAAACCTGCACGATTTCGTCAATAAAATCGGTTCGCAAAATCTCCGGGATGAAGCCCGCGCCGATGCCCTGAATCTTATGCGGGCTGGGCTGCCCTCCGGAGAGCACGGGGCTGTCTTTCGGTTCGACCGCAACCACCTTGAAGCTGGGTTTCTTGGGGCGGATGTATTCCGTGACTCCCGTCAAAGTGCCGCCAGTGCCCACGCCGGAGACCAGAATGTCCACTTGTCCATCGGTATCATCCCAGATTTCCGGGCCGGTGGTTTCGCGATGAATTTTCGGATTGGCCGGATTGGCAAATTGCTGCGGCATGAATGCGCCCGGCGTGCTGGCGACTAGTTCCTCGGCCTTGGCGATGGCTGACTTCATGCCTTTCGGGCCTGGCGTGAGGACGATCTCCGCGCCCAGCGCCATGAGCAGCACGCGGCGCTCCATGCTCATGGTATCGGGCATGACCAGGATGAGGCGGTAGCCTTTGATGGCGGCAGTGAAGGCCAGGCCGATTCCGGTGTTGCCGCTGGTCGGCTCGATCAGGACGCTCTTGCCCGGCTGAATCTCGCCGGCGCGCTCCGCCTCGGAAATCATGCTGACCCCGATGCGGTCTTTCACGCTGTGGCAGGGATTGAAGCTCTCCAGCTTGGCGGCGACTTTGGCATGGCAGCCAGCCGTCACTTTGTTGAGATACACAAGCGGGGTGTGACCGATCAACTCCGTCAGATCATTTGCGATTTTCACCAGACGCCTCCTGCGCAGGAAGGGTTGATTGTAGAGTGCGGCGAGAAAAGAAAAAAGCCCCGCCCCCGGTCAGGCAGTGGGTCAGTTTACCTGTGATCCTGAACAAGCGTTCCTTGCGCAGTGAAGGCCTGCCCTGAGCATGGCCGAAGGGATCTGGGCGAGCTGCGCGAAGCGGCGCGTTCTTTGCGACGCGATAATCGCGCGTTTAGCTCGCTTCACTGCAAACTGACCCCCGACCCCCCGCCAGGACAGGGCAAGGGATCACCCATCAAGGAACTTAATGCCCGGATGGCCGCTCCAACAGCGATTGCGAGGGTTGCGCGGGCTGCGGAATGGCGGCCGGCGGATCCGTCCGCGGGGCCACATCCGGAGCATCCGGCATGTGCTCCACTTGTCCGCGTTGCGCGTCCGCCAGGACGATCCCCGTGTGATCCAGCAAAAGGCCGGTAGCACGGTCCAACTCCACGCGCGCCTTTTCATAGGCAGCCATGGCTGAAACCAGGTTCGACTCCGCGCTGGTCAGCCCAGACTGATCCTGCAACACGGCAGTGGGATTCGAAACGCCGGCCGCAAGTTTCTTTTGCTCGGAATCGAGAGTCTGGCCGGCGAACTCCCGCGCGATCTGGGCGGCTTGCACCGCCGCCCGGTTTTGTTGCAAAGAGAATTGGGCGTTACGCACCTCGATGCGGATTTGGTTTTCAATTTGCTGCAGGCGCATTTGTGCCTGGCGATACTCCAACAACCCGCGAACTTGATTCGCTTGCGCGGCGCGATTGCGCAAAGGAATGTTCAACGTGAGCCCGACCCCTTTGTCGGGCGCGGTCGAATCCCCCAGGTCGCTTAGCACGCCGCCATAGCCCACCGGCGTAATCGTGTTGGCGTTGTGGCAGCCGATTTGCGTGGCTGGCGGTGCCGGGCAGATGTTGGCGGGGTTCTGATCGCCGCCCAGGCCATTGCCGCCGTAATAGGCGAATGCGTCGAGCGTGGGCAGCAGGGCATTGCGGATGGCTTTGTTGCTGATCTCGCGGTTGGTGAGGTCAATGCGAGACTCCGCCAGCTCCGCTCGATGGTCGAGCGCGCTTTTAATCAGATCCAGCGTGGGCACGACCGGCTCCTGCGCTGGCAGTTGCATGGTGGAGGTGGGCACCACCTCGGCGTCGGCAATTGTGGGATCGTCCAGGTTGCGGGTGAGCGCATTCTTCATGAGCAGCTCTTGCAGTTGCAGGTTGGTCTGGGCCAGGATCAAGGCTTGCTGGTCGGTCGCGACTGTGTTCTCCGCGCCCACCACCTGGATGGGCGGCAGAGTCCCAAACTGCACCTGCTTCTTAGTATCCGAGAGCGTCTTTTGCGCGAACGCCACCGCTTCCTCTTGCACCTTCACATCCTCAAAAGCATAGACAAGATTCCAGTAGATGTTTTCGATCTGGTCCACGGTGGTGATGACTTGCAGGCGAAAAGCGACATCGGTGATTTCCCGGTTGTTCTTGGCGATCTGCAGAAAGCGCGTGTTCGCCGCAAGCCCCAGCCCCTGCAACAAGTGCTGCGTCACCCGCGCCTGGAAGCCGGAAGTAAGATTCGGACTCAAGGAGGTGAATGGGTTATTGCTGGTTAGCCGGCTGTTGTTGAATCCGACGGAGAGATTTGTTCCCCAGGTGAACCCTTGCAGGTAGGAGAAATTTGCGGTTCCGGTATTCTGCTCGCTGACAGGAGTGTTGAAGGAACTGCTGGACAACAGAGTATCGTGATCGATCTGTAACGTGCCGCTGAGCATGGGATCGAAGCTGGTAATGGTGGAACCAATCCCCAGGGTCGAACTGACCAATCCGTTAGTGCCGGTTCCAACTCCTGCCGACCCAACGCTGGTGCCGCCGACTCCCGAGCCCACCGTTCCACTCAGGCCCCCGGTTCCGCCGCCAGGAGTGTTTTGCACTACTCCCGCGTTGACCCCGAGAATCGAGTCGCCGGCTTTGGCGCGGAGAATATCGGTATCGGCGATGTTGGCGTTGTAGCGGGCGATGGCGATGTCGAGATTGTTTTCGAGAGCCAGCGCAATGGCGTCGTCCATGGAAAGCATCAGCTTGCCATTCTGCATTAATTGCTCAATCCGGGTCGTGTTGCTGAGCTTGGGCGGATCAACGTCCTGCGCTCTATAGGGGGCAAGCACATCCGGGAAAGCAGATTGCGGTTTGGAATAATCTTTCAGGCTGAACTGCTGCTGTGAGGTCCGGGCGGGAACGGGTTGGGGCGCCTGCGGCAGAGCTGCGTCCTGGGCCTGGACGCCGGCCGAAAAGGCCGCGGCCAACATAAACGCAAAAAACTTTCGAGCAGCAGAATTCAAGCTAGGCAAAGGCATTGCATTGTCTCCTTGCATAAAGGCCGATGGGGCCGGGTATCGGAGCTTTTTTATTACGAAGATTGGATGCAGGACACTCAAGGGCTGGTCTATCCATAGTAGTGGCGACCGGGCGGACTTGGCACAGTGCAGATTGTAAAGAATTGTTGGGCAGGCTGCAGGCCGGGAACGCCCTCGTGAGCTAAGAAGGGGATGCCGCCGACAACCATAGAGGCGGTTGAGCTCCTATGGTTGCGGTTGGGGCGGCGCTTGCGGCGTTTGGTCTGGTGGCGCTGGCTCCATCCCGGGAGGCGTGTCCTGGCGGGGAGTGACATAAGGGACATTTGGCAGGGTGCTCACCTGGCCGCGCTGCGCGTCCGCGATGTCAATCCTGGAATGTTCCAGCAGAAGGCCCACTGCCCGGTCGAGCTCTACCCGCGACTTCTCGTAAGCGGCCATGGCCGAGAGCAACGTGGATTCGGCGGTCGCCAAGCCGCTTTGTTGCTGCAAAACCAGCGTAGTAGTCGAGGCTCCAAGAGCGTATTTCTTTTGCTCGGCGTCCAGGGACTGGCGCGCTAGATTGACCGCCGCCTGGGCGGAATCCACCGAGGCCCGGTTCTGCTGCACCCCAAACTGGGCGTTTTGCACTTCGATGCGAACCTTGTTTTCGATCTGCTGCAGATATACCTCGGTCTGGCGATATTCCAGTTCGGAGCGCACCTGAGTGGCCTCGGCGGCACGGTTGCGCAGAGGGATGGTGAGCGTGAGCCCCAGTCCTTTGTCAGGAGCGCTGGAATCAATCAGCTGGCTCAGCGTACTGCCGTAGCTGACGGGTGGAATTGCAGTGGTTGTGCAAAAGGGATCTTCGGGGTTTGCGGTGCAAGTGCTGAGAGGGTTCTGCGAGCCTCCCAGTCCTGAGCCGCCGTAGTAGGCGAAGGCGTTGAGCGTGGGCAGCATGGCGTTGCGGACCGTCTTGAGACTGAGCTTGCGATTGACCAGGTCAATCCGGGATTCCGCCAGTTCAGCGCGATGGCTGAGCGCGTCGTTGATCAGGTCCTCGATGGGAACGACTGGTTCCTGCGCGGGAAGTTGCACCGTGGACGTGGGAATTACCTCGGCTCGGGCCACCATTGGATCCTGCAGATTGCGGCTGAGCGCGTTTTTCATGAGCAACTGCTGGAGTTGAAGGTTGGTTTGCGCTACCGTCAGAGTTTGTTGGTCTTGCGCTACCGTGTTTTGCGCCCGTACGATCTCGATCGGCGCCAGGCTCCCGATTTCTACCTGCTTTTGCGTATCGGATAGAGTTTTTTTGGCGAAAGCTAAAGACTCGTTTTGCACCCGCACATTTTCGTAGGCATACGCCAGATCCCAGTACATGTTCTCGATCTGGTCCACCGTGGTGGTGACCTGCTGGCGGAAACTGACGTTGGTCTCTTCGCGGTTGTTCTTGGCAATCTGAATAAAGCGGGTGTTCGAAGCCAGCCCAAAGCCTTGCAGCAAGGGTTGCGTCAGTCGAAAATTGAAGCTGGAATTCAGGGTGGGGCTGATCGTGTTAAAGAGATTGTTGCTGAAAACCCGGGAGTTGTTGAAACCCACGGATACGTTCGTTCCGGTGTAGAAGGCTTGCGAATAGTTGAAATTCCAGGTTCCGGTGTTCTGCACCGTGCCGCAGAAGATGTTGCTGCACTCAAAGCGCGCGTGGTCGCTTTGCAGCGTACCGGTGAGGATAGGATCGAAGCTGTTAATGGTTGGGCCAATTCCTACCGTGTTCTCGAATAGTCCATTCGTGCCAGCTCCCGCGCCTCCCGAGCCGGGATTGGTCCCGCCCGCGCCTGACCCGATTTGCGAGCCTAACCCGCCGACTCCTCCGCCCGGAGTGTTCTGAATCACTCCCGTCGGTGTGCCCAAAAGGCTGGCGCCAGCCCGCGACCGCAAAAGTTCCGTGTCGGCGATGTTGAAGTTGTAGCGGGCGATCACCAGGTCGAGGTTGTTTTCCAGTGCCAGGGCGATCGCGTCATCCATGGATAGCATCAGCTTGCCATCGTGGATCAATTGGTCAATCCGGGCGCTGTTATTCAGGTTGACCGGAGCCACGTGCCGCGGCATGTAGGGCGCAATCGGATTGGGAAAATGGGACTGCGGCTTGGAATAATCCACGGACTGAAATGAATTGGCCGGGGCTGCCGCGGGCGCTGCCTGAGGCTGGGGAGCATCGGGCGTTTGAGCGCTGCCGGGAACGCAAAATGAACCGGCCAGGGCCAGCGTGGCCAGGGATTGTAGAAGACTCACACGCGAAAATCGCATTTACTTATCTCCATCTCTATCTTATTAAGGCTGATGGTAAGGGTCGTTGAGTTTACCCCTGGATCAAAAGGTGGTACGAAAAACGCGAAGCCTTAGTTTCATGACGACCTGAAATCGCGCCAACTCCCCTTAATTCCCATTACTACTGGGAATGCAATAGTATAGCCGACGGCGGAAGGGCAAAAATTAGGCGCGATCCGGGCAACTTTGTAAAGATTTGTATCTCTCTTGGATGAGATGCTTCCGCGGGAAGACTCGAAACAATCCTCATGCGTTATCTCAAACTGACGCTGGCCTATGACGGGTCCGAGTTCTCCGGCTGGCAAGTCCAGCCCGGGGCTCAGACCATTCAGGGCCTGCTGGCCTCAGCCATTGGACGACTGACCGGGGAAAAGGTCTTGCCGCAAGGCTCGGGACGCACCGATGCCGGGGTGCACGCCCTGGCCCAGGTGGCGACATTTTCCACCGAATCACCCATTCCTGTAACAAATTGGGTCACGGCGCTGAACGATATTCTGCCGGCTTCAATTCGCGTGCTGGAGGTGGCGGAAGCGCCCCCCGAGTTTCACGCGCGCAAGTCTTCCCGGGCGAAGACGTATCGCTACAGAATGTATCGCGGGGACATCTGTCCTCCTTTCTGGCTCGCTATGTGTGGCATTATCCCTATCCGCTGAATGAAACGACGATGGAGGAGGCTGCGGGATTCGTCGTAGGAGAACATGATTTGACTTTCTTTGCGGCGGTGGATCCAGAACGGGAATCGACGGATCACGAAGTCTCCAAGGTGTGGCGCATTTTTGCTTCGACATGGATGCGCGACGGAGAAGAATTCGTTTATACCGTCCGGGGAAGCGGCTTTCTGCACCACATGGTTCGCAAATCTGGTGGGGACCTTCTTGCTGGTCGGGCAAAGGGACGTCTTGCGGCCGCAGACGTGACAAGATTCTCCAGGCTCGCAAACGCTCGGCCGCGGGCGCGACCGCTCCGGCGAGCGGATTGTACTTGGTAAACGTGGAATATTGAGCGGAGGCGAACATGACGGACATGAATCCGGAAAATCAGCTGAACGCGAAGACCGAATCCTGAAACCCGATACGAATACCGAACTGCGGGTTCCCGCGCAACCGCCTCGACAGCGGCCATCGCGCGCCGGAACTGCGCCTGCCCGGGCCTGCCTGATTCCGCGGCGGCGGCGGAGCAGAACACAGGGCAGATTTTGGCACACCTGGGCGACCTGCTCGATTGGGCAAGAGCCATGGCCGAAGGCAATCCGCAATGGAGCGAGTCTCCACCGCTCTTGTGGGATCGGGAAGTCGCGCGGTTCTTCGCTGCGCTCAAAGCCTTCGACGAATTTCTGGCTTCCGGCAAAACATTGCAAGCTCCGATGGAACGCCTGTTTCAGGGACCGATTGCCGACGCGCTGACGCATGTTGGACAGTTGGCCATGTTGCGGCGGCTAGCGGGCTCCCCGGCCAAGGGCGAGAATTACTTTGTGGCGGAGATTTCCGCAGGCTGCGTGGGCCCCGACCAGCCAGTTCCGAAGCGCCAGTTTGAGTGAGGCGTACGATGGCCCGCCAGTGCGTCAGGATGCCCGCAGACGAACGAACGAGGCCTGGTTTTACCCGAGAGGGGTTATCCGCGTCCCAGCGACGCTAGAAATCGAAAGTACAATATCTTTAGGATATATTGATTACAATTTCTCATTATTCAACAGGTTAGGCACAAGGGAATTCGTTGTCATGCCTATATCTATAAGATATAGCACACGCAAATCCTTTGGTTCCATGAATTTGTAAGAATCAGCCGGGCTCGAGCGTTCTCGGCTAACAGATATAGCGGCTCAAGCCTGTCTAGATGCCGCCTGTTTGTCGCCGACGGACCGCGCAGCGGCTCAGAAATTTATCGGGCCAGGCCAGCGAGGTGGCAAGCGCCGCGCGAGGGGACCCACCCGACTTGGTGCGGCCGCGTGCGTCGGCCCGGAAGTGGGCTCAGGCTCTGGCGCAAGTCGCCTCGCCGGAATGAACAGCGACGGAGATCCGGTCGATTCAACATCCCGCGGGCCTGCGCATCGCAATGCCGCCACTGGAATGCACAGCCAGCCCGCTTCCTGTTCCAGTGAGTCGGTTCCCCGTAACATCTCGCTCCGTCCCCGTCGCCGTGGATCGGCTCTGGGGCCGAAGGGATGGGTTCGCACATCGAGCCTGCTCTTTATCCGAGTGAATTCTCCACCTGGTGCCGGGACCCGGCTCGTCGTGGCCATGGATTCGCTTTCTCGACAAGCCTGTCGCCTCAAGGTTTGCGCCAACTACAGCGTCACGACGAGGAAGCGTTTCGACGTCCAGGCGAATCCGCCTCCCCCCGCCGCGAGGCCGCTCCCTGTCACCGGCACTCCCTAGGTCTGCCGACGAATTCTTCTGACGTGCACCACGCAGCGGCTGACTGTTACGGCCCGCTTGCTAACGCGCACCCCGAATCCGCGGCCGTCCTCGCTTGCCGGTTCGGCTCTGCGAAGGCGACCGCCCTGCCGTCCCGATGTCGCCGCCTCGAAGTTCCAGGTCCTTCGGGAACACCGCCTTTTCGCTTTCCGTTACGGTTTATTCGCTTCCTTATTCCACCCGTCTCGCTGATCGTAACGGCTCCCTCGCTCACCGTGGCGCGGGTCCCCCTTTCCCGTGCGTCGGCTTGGCTCTTCCCCGCGGACTGTGAGCTCCGACGCGCTACTGGCCTGCTCGCCCTCCCGCTGTCCGGGCTTTCATTCCCTGCCGGACCGGTTCGAAGTCCGACCGCCTTGACTCCGCGGAAGGCGGGCTCGCCGTTCTCAGCGGGCTCGTCATCTCCCCGGGGGAGAGGGCCTACAAGCTCGCACCCCGCGCAACCGTCGCGTCACGAAGCGACCGAGTGAGCGTACAAGAGCGACGTTCAAGCTCGGCC
>CAWDCI010000018.1:0-38699 GCA_963800745.1 uncultured Acidobacteriaceae bacterium | reverse complement strand
TCCACCTCCACGGACTCCACCTCTTCATTCAGGCACCATGGTCACACGCCAAGTCGCGCAGGTGGTGGCTCGGCACCTCGATCAATATCCTGATCGGCGAACTCCAGCGGCGCGCGGCCTCCCACTGCAATCGGCGTCACACGCACGCCCCACGCAGAGAACATGCAGGTGTACTGCAATCACGCCGCCACCACCACAATCATCATCTTCGGCAGGTTGCTCAGCTCCAGCACCTCGTCGAGTTGATGATGTTGCCGTCCGTTGATGGGCGCCTTCTCCAATGCAGCACTTCGTCCGGGTGGAGATCAGCACGTTCGCCGTCTCATACACGTGGTCCCACAGGGAGTTGGTCACCGCAATGTGGTTCGCATCGCGGAAGCTGGCAATGCCCACCAGCATGTCCACGTTATTGCGGGAGAGCTGCACCTGGGTCACATCCACTTCGGTCTTGATCACATGCTCGACCCGGAACGCCAGGTCGGACATGGTGATCTTCTCCTTCACCCAGTAGTTCATCCCATAAATGGACTTGTAGTTGTATCCAGAGAGGTGCAGCACCGCCTCGCGCATCGTCTTGGAGGGGATGGTGCCGGTATTGATGCACGCGCCTCCTTCCACCTCGCGCATCTCCACCACCGCGCATTTCTTGCCCAGCTTGGCAGCGTAGATCGCGGCCCGTTGTCCTGCCGGGCCCGACCCAATCACGATCAGATCGTATGCACTATCCATGCAGTGTCAATGCTCTTTCCGGTGTTGCAGGGCTAGGGGTTCTGGAGTTTGGGAGGTTCTGCCTAGAAAGTAACACAGCCGCCCTGGTTTCAGTTACACGCGCCGACGGGGGCAGGATCGTCTTCCATCCCACAGAAGGCCGGCGCCTTGAGCTGTCAGCTTAAAGCTCTTCAGCTTAGGGCTCAGGAACCAAGCCTTCGGGATTACCCCACCCGCCTCCGTGTTCTCTTCCCTATCCTCTGTGTTCTCTGTGATTTGCTTGCTCTCCTCCAAAAAGCCGGAAAATCCCGCATGTCAATCCCCCAGATTTCGCTGCTCAGGTTGCGAAGTACCCTCCAAAAAGCCGGAAAATCCCGCATGTCAATCCCCAGAATCGCTTATCTCCATCATTCCACAGTAAATATAGGTGGCATGGGAGTTATGCTCAGCTTGGTATACTGGGAGTCGCGAAGGACAAAGCAAATGCCCAGGGCTATCCCGGGCCGGGTTTTGCTTTGTCCCGAACGGCGAGCGGTCCGGGGGTGTTGTCAATTGGTAACTCCCCTCCTCTAACTCGTCTTTTTCTTAGACTTTAGCCATTCGATATGGGGGTACCCATGCCGGCAGAGCAAGAGCAAGTACGTCGGTCCGCATGCTCCGCTACGCTATTACGGGATCGAGCGCTGCTCCCCGGCAACGAGTCGGAGGGCCAGGCCGGGCTCCTGCGCCAGGCTGCCCGTTGGGCCGCAGACGACCTGGACATCGTCCAGTTGCGCGAGAAGGACTTTGACGCCGGGGTGCTTGCCGATCTGGCCCGAAGGATGCTTGCCACCTCCGCGCCGACGATTCCGCGCCGAAGCTGCTGATCAACTCGCGCGCCGACGTTGCCGTGGCTGTTGGTGCCGATGGGGTCCACCTTACCTCAGCTCCCGGCGGCTGACGCCCGCCCAGGTTCGCCGGCTCTACGCCGCTGCTGGCTTACCCGACCCCGTCGTCAGCGTCTCCTGCCACACCCTTGCGGAGGTGGCCGCGGCGCGCGAATCGGCGGCGAGCTCTCGATCCTCATTAGGCCAGTCTTCGAAAGCGGCTCGACGAGCCGGAGCTGGTGAGTCGACGGGGACTGGGCTCGACCTGCTCCATGAAGCCTGCGTCGCCGCCGGGCCCGTTCCCGTGCTCGCGCTCGGCGGGATTACCCCCGAAACGCCAGCGTGCGTGGGCTGCCGGGGCCGCAGGGATCGCCGCGATCCGGCTGTTTGAAGGAGAATCCAGCCTGCTCCAAGGAGAATCTAGTGCGCCACCCTGCGCAGACCGCTGTTGACCTCACCCCGCATCGCCCTAGGCTTGAATACGTGCTGATCTCCCCGCTCCAACTCGAAAAAGAGCCTCTCCTCTTCGACGAATCCATTGCTACCGGCGCGCTGGACTACGCTCCCGATGTTACCCAGGTTGGGCCGCTGCCGGTCACGGGCCGCGCCGACCTGATCGTCGAGCATCGCGGCCACCACGAACATGTCGCCGACATCCGCATCCGCGCCGCGTACAGGGGCGACTTCGAGCTGCTGTGCGCGCGCTGTGTGGAGCCGGTCCCCACCGCGCTCAGCGGCAGCTTCGACCTGATCTTCCGCCCCCAGGCGGCCGATGCCGACCCCGGCGAGCGAGCCATTACCCCCGATGAGACCGAAATCGGCTATTATGAAGAGAGCGGTCTTTCGCTTGAGGATGTCGTGCGCGAACAGGTGCTGCTCTCCCTGCCCAGCCGTACGCTCTGCAAAGAGGACTGCAAGGGACTTTGCCCGCGCTGTGGCCAGAACCTGAACCTGGAGACCTGCAACTGCGACCCTGCCTGGATCCGCGATGGAATGCGCTTGCGGGTCTGGCCGGCACGATCGAATCCAGATAAATCCAGTTTTGAGTACCACCGATCTTTGCACCACAGGCTTTGCCCAGCCGTGAATCGCCACTGCTCGCGGCCGCTTGAAAGGGAACTGCAATGCCGAATCCGAAACGCCGCCACTCCAAGCAACGCACGGCCAAGCGCCGCAGCCACGACTTCCTCACGCCGGTCAGCACCTCCGAGTGCCCCAACTGCCACGAGCGCAAGCTGCCCCATCGCGTCTGCCGCAAGTGCGGCCAGTACAAAGGCCGCGAAGTCCTGGCTGTGAAGGAAGCAAGCTAGCTCTTTGGGCACGACCCTCCTGATGCCAATCGACATCGTTTTAGATGGAATGGGTTCCGAAAAGGCCCCGAGCCAGAGGTTCGCGGGGCCATTCTGGCGTGCCGCCACTTTGATGTGCGTGTGCACCTGGTTGGCCCCGAGGAGATCTCGTCCCGCTCTGGAGCATGCGCTGCACGGCCCGCGCTGGCCGGGTCAGTAGCCGCAGATCCACATCGTTCACGCCTCGGAGTGGATCGGCATGGGCGACAAAGCCGCGCAGGCGGTCCGGTCCAAGCGCGACTCCTCCATGCGGGTTGGGCTGCGCATGGTGCGCGAAGGCGCAGCCAGCGGGATTCTTCACCGCCGGCAACACCGGCGCCGCGATGGCGACCGCCAAGATGGTCCTGGGCATGTTGGCAGGCGTACATCGGCCGGCGCTGGCGACCATCATCCCGACGGTCATCACTTTGTACTTACCCATCAGCACGTTGAATACAGCCTGCGAGCCTACGATCTGGCTGGAGGGCGTGACCAGTGGGGGATAACCGGCATCCTTGCGAACGTTGGGCACTTCCAGAAGCACTTCCTGCAGCCGATCCCCGGCGCCCTGGCCTTTGAGCTGGCTCTCCATGTTTGAAATCATTCCACCTGGAATCTGGCTCTTGAAGATTTCCGTATCCACGCCGGTAAACTCACTGAAGAACTCCCGGTAGCGCGGACGTATGGAAGCAAAGTGGCTCGACACGCGCAGCACACGCTCCAAGTCGAGTCGGGTCTCATACCCGGTTCCTTCCAGCAACTCGACCAGACTTTCGGTTGGGTTGTGCCCCGGCCCCAACGACAGGGAACTGACCGCGGTATCCACGATGTCACATCCGGCCTCGATCGCCTTCATCAGTGATACCAGGGTGACGCCGGTGGTGGCGTGGGTGTGAACGTGCACCAGCAGATCCTTGCCACATCTTTCTTTAATGCCTTTCACCAAGTCATAGGCGGGCTGCGGCTTCAGCAGGCCTGCCATGTCCTTGATGCAAATCGAATCGCATTTCATCTCCTGGAGTTGCTGGGCCATGTCGACGAATGCCGCGACCGTGTGCAGGGGACTGACGGTGTAGCAAATGGTGCCTTGCGCGTGCTTGCCCGTCTTCTTCACCGCATCAATACTGGTCTTAAGATTCCGAACGTCATTGAGAGCGTCGAAGATGCGGAAACGTCCATTCCGTTTGCGGCAGACTTCTCCACAAAGCGCTGCACCACTCCATCTTCATAATGGCGATAGCCCAGAAGGTTCTGGCCGCGAAGCAACATCTGAAGGCGGCTTTTCGGGAGGAGCTTGCGGAAGGTGCGCAGCCGTTCCCAAGGATCTTCGTTCAGAAAGCGGATGCAGGAATCGAAAGTCGCGCCTCCCCAGCATTCCACCGACCAATAGCCGGCATTATCAATGTCTTCGCAGACTGGGATCATGTCATCCAAAGCCATTCGGGTAGCGAGCAAACTCTGGTGGGCATCTCTAAGCGCGAGTTCTGTGATCTCAATCACACGGGACATTGCAGCTCCTTCTCTTCCAGTTTACAACTTGTGAGCCTTGCGTGCGGGCCGCCTTCGAATCGACTATTTTTTCAATCGTGTTTTTCCCGTATCGGATTCCGATAAAAAATCCCGTCGCCGAAAAAGCGAGAAGGTACTTTGGTAAGGTCAACCGGCCGTTTGCCTTTGTTACGTTTTCAATTGGCGCATAGAGTCAGGGAAGAGGGCCCTTCCTCCGGAAGTAGTTGATCTATATGCATTCTGATTCCGTGAAGTCAGCTCTTATGGCTCTGGCCGTATCGGCCCTAACCTTTGGTTTCCAGGTACTCCCTCAAGTAATCCATCCTGCGCATCCGCCTTGGCAATCTCATGCCGCAATCATCGTCCTAAGTGGCGTGGTTGTGTACTTCCTGAGCCTGGCGCTGCTTCGCCGCGAACAAGCTCAATTGAATTTGCTGAGAGAGCAGAAGAGTTTCGCAGACGCGGTCATCCGCAATCTGCCGGCGATGGCCTGCATTATTGACGAGCAGGGCAGGCTGCGCTTATGGAATACGAATCTGGAAAAAAAGCTTGGGTACTCAGCCTCCGCACTGGCTCGGGTCAACGTCGAGGACACAGTGGCCGAGGAATCCCGCAACCGGGTGCGGCAAGCGACGCAGGCGGTTCTGACCAACGGCATGGCGGAAACCGAAGCCGACCTGCTGACCAAGGACGGCCGGAAGATTCCCTGCTATCTGACAGCGGTGCGCATTTTCGTCGATGGCCGGCCCTGTGTTCTCGGCATCTCGGTGGATATCAGCGAGCGCAAACGGGCGGAAGAAGAGCCTGCGAAAAAGCGAACAACAATACCGCTCTCTGGTGGCCAGCATTCCGGAAGTGGTGTGGACGGTGGATCGCCAGCAACACATTACGTTTGTGAGCCCCAACATTGAGAAGATGACTGGCTACACGGCCGCTGAGTTGTGCGAGCAAGGGGGGGCTGTCTGGCTGGACTCCGTACATGAGGATGACAGGGAGAGAGTAGCCAAAGCGTCTGATTTGCTTTTTACCACCGGTAAGTCTTACGACATGGAGTATCGTCTCCGACGCAAGGACGGAGAATGGTTCTGGGCGCATGGCCGATCCGTTTTCACGTTCGAGGAGAACGGCGTGCGCTACGCGAACGGGTTGCTTTCGGATATCAGCCGGCGCAAGGCGGCGGACGAGGCGGGTCATCGTCTGGGGGCAATTGTGGAATCCTCCCAGGACGCGATCACCGGCTCGACCCTAGATGGCGTGGTCACCAGTTGGAACCCGGGAGCCGAGCAGCTTTACGGTTATGCCGCCGCGGAGGCACTCGGCCGCAAGATCGCTCTGGTGGCTCCGCCCGAAAAACAAGAAGAACTGAAAGCCCTGCAGGAAGCGGTTGCCCAGGGGCGATCGGTCACCGTGGAAACCCAGCGGCTGCGGAAGGACGGAACCATTGTCGAAGTTTCTCTTTCCGTGTCGCCAATCAAGAATGATGCCGGGAAGATCACTGGAATATCGGGCATTGCCCGTGATATCACCAGTCGCAAACAAGCGGATAAGCAGTTGCGGTTGCAGTCGGCCGCTCTGGAGGCAGCGGCAAACGCCGATTGTCATTACCGACCGGCAGGGAACCATCGTATGGGTCAATGAGGCCTTTGCCACCATGACTGGCTTCTCGGCGAACGAAGTTCTGGGCAAGAATCCTCGCATTCTTCATTCGGGCGATCATGACAAGGCGTTTTACGCGGATATGTGGGCAAGCATTTCTTCGGGGAAGTCTGGCATAGTGAAATCACCAATCGCCGCAAAGATGGAACCCTCTACACGGAGGAAATGGCCATCACTCCCGTCCGTTCAGGCGGCACTGGGATATCGCACTTTGTCGCCATCAAGCAGAACGTCACGGAACGTAAGTTGTTGGAGCGCCAGTTGCAGCAAGCGCAAAAGCTGGAGGCGATCGGCAGGTTAGCCGGGCGGGGTGGCGCACGACTTCAACAACATGTTGGGAGTGATCACTGGATATTGCGAGCTCTTGAGACTGCGCGACGGGGTTTGACGCCGACATCCTGCGGCAGGTAGAGGAGATTGACGGCGCAGCCAGAAGAGCCGCGGGGTTGACCCAGCAACTGCTGGCGTTTAGCCGCAAACAGTTGCTGCAACCACGGATCCTGGACTTGAATGAGCTGCTGAAAAACTCAATCCCATGCTGCACCGGTTGATCGGCGACGACGTTCAGTTGACCGTGCGCTACTCCACCTCCCTCGATCTTCGGGTGAAGGCGGATCAGAGCCAGATTGAGCAGTTAGTGATGAACCTGGCCGTGAATGCGCGCGACGCGATGCCAGAGGGCGGGAAACTGATCATCGAGACCGATGCCTGCGAACTCGATGAATCGTACACCCTGTCCCACGCACCGGTGCGCCCTGGTCCCTATGTGCGATTGACCGTAACCGATACGGGGTCTGGTATGGACCAGGAGACGCTCTCGCATTTGTTCGAGCCTTTTTTCACCACCAAAAACGACGGTAGAGGAACAGGGCTGGGTCTGTCAATCGTGTACGGGGTGGTGAAGCAGTCTGACGGATACATTTGGGCATACAGTGAACCTGGACACGGAACATGTTTCAAGATCTATTTTCCTCAGAAGAATGCGGCGGCAAACGCCCTGGCTCCGCAGGCCGCCGTCGGATCCCTGCGGGGATCGGAGACGGTCTTTCTGGTGGAGGACGACGGAAGGCTCCGGGAAATGATCCATGAGTTCTTGAGCGGCCAGGGATACACAGTTTTGGATTCCGAGAGTGGAGCGACGGCCTTAGCCATGATGGCGAAAACTGACAAGCCTCCCGATGCTTTGATCACCGACATCATGATGCCGGGGATGAGCGGGCGGGACTTGGCGGACCGCGCGTCGGCTAAATTTCCACACCTGAAGGTCTTATACATCTCCGGTTACACCCACGATGGCGTAGTGCAAACTCGTGTTCTAAGTGAAGCGGAAGCCTTTCTGCAAAAGCCCTTTGCGCCCAGCGAACTGGGCAAGAAATTGCGAGAGATTCTGACCAGTTAGAGAGCGAACGGGAGAAATTCTTCCCCAGGTCCAACGGGGCGCAAGGTTGCGCCGAACCACTCCAACCCAACATGGTGTGCTCGATCACCTCAGCCGGTGATGCAGATCACAGTCCGCAAGTGCAATCGGGTGAGAAGCTTGAGTTGCACCCCAGCAGTGCCGTCAAGGCTGCGGCGACATTGACGGCGGTCTGTCGGGCAGCAATATCGCAAGTCTTCCAGCTGTCTGCATGCGGAGACCTGATCTCCTCAGGAGGGTCAATGACATCTCGGGAACGAGTAGTCCGCGCCATCAATCACCAAGAGCCGGATCGGGTGCCTATCGATTTAGGCGCTACCCGCCAGTCGGGTATTTCTGCGTCCTCATACCATAAATTGAAGCAGCACCTGGGTATTCATACTCCCACCAAGCTGGTGGATTTGATCCAGTTCCTGGCCGACGTGGAGCAACCCGTCCTTGAGCGGTTCGGGGTGGATGCGGTTGGAGTGTTCCGGCCGGAGACGAATCCAGGTCTTGGCATTTACAAGAAGGATTGGAAGCCCTGGCGCCTGGTTGACGGGACCCCGGTTCAAGTTCCGGGGGGATTCAATCCGGTGCGTGAGCCGGACGGGTCGTTCACCATGTTACGCGATGGAGTTCCCATCGCGCGCATGACGACGGAAGGCTACTTCTTTGACCGCATCGAAAAGCTTCCCGGCGCCGCGCATGTGGATGTCGATAAATGGCAGCCGCACCGCTGGACCAACGAAGAACTGGAATCCGTGCAGGCGCAAGCTGAATTCCTTTACAAGAACACAGAATATGCTCTTGTCTGCTGCATCAATCCTCCGCAAGAACTTTTTACCGGCATGGGCACCGGCGACTTCGAGGCTTGGTGGACGACCCTGGGAAGCGAGCCTGAGTACGTGAATGAACTGTTCACGAAAACGGTGGATGTCTGGCTGGAAAACTTGAAAAAGGTCACCCAAGTCCTAGGCGACAAAGTGCAGATTATGCAGATGACCGACGACTTTGGGACGCAGGAGTCACTGCTGCTCTCGATCAAGATGTTTCGGGAACGCATCATGCCGCATTACAAACGCGGGCTGGATTGGGTTCACCAGAACACGAAAATGAAAGTCATGCTGCACACCGATGGGGCAATCTTTACGTTGATTCCTTCGCTGATTGAGATGGGAGTCGATATCCTGAATCCGTGTCAGGTCAACGCCAAAGGGATGGAGCCCAATGGCTTGAAAAAGGCTTATGCCGGAAAGGTCGCTTTTTGGGGCGGCGCCGCCGATTGCCAACAGACTCTTCCTCTGGGCACGCCGGAAGATGTGGCCCGCGAAGTGGAGACCAACGTCAAGGCTTTAGCGCCCGGCGGCGGCTTTGTTTGCGCCGGAGTGCATAATATTCAACATGGGGTTCCGCCGGAAAATATCGTAGCCTTATTCGATACGGCGCGGAGCGTATCCTTCCACAAGGAGTTGGCGTCTTTCTAGGCTAACTATGTCATTTATCGGCATCGATCTAGGCACCTCGTTCATCAAGGGCGCGGTGCTGGATCTGGAGACGCGGCAGCTTGGGCATCTGCAGCGGTTCCCGTTTCCAGAACCCCTGGCAGGCGAAAGTGCCCTGTGTTGCGAGTTCGAACCTGCGCAGGTCGTGACGCCCGTCCAAAAACTTATTGATGAGTTGGCTCTAAAGGCGCCGGACTGCGAAGGCATTGTCATGTGTTCCCAGATGCATGGCATGGTCTTGATGGATGACAGCGGTAAGAGCATGTCGAATTGCATCTCCTGGCGCGACCAGCGCGCCATGATGCCGCACCCCTCGGGGAACGGGTCGTTCTTTGACGTTATGCTGCGGCGAATCAGCCCTGAGCAGCGAAAGCAACTTGGCAACGAACTGGATCCTGGAAGGCCGGTCTGTTATCTCTACTGGTTTGGGGAACAGGGAAAGCTCAAGCCTGGGCTGATCCCGGCATCGATGCCCGATTTTGTGCTCAGCTCCTTATGTAATTCAACTCCCAAAGTCGAGACGACCAACGCCAGCGCTTATGGAGCGCTCAACCTGGAGACCTTGGATTGGCACCGCGAGCTGATTAAAGAACTGGGACTGGACGGCCTCCGCTGGCCAGAACTAATTCAGCATGGCGCCGTAGTTGGTTATCTCAACCTTGGCGGCAGGCAAGTGCCTTGCTACACGCCGGTCGGGGACTATCAATGTGCGCTGTTGGGAGCGCTGTTTAGCGACCAGGAGCTCTCACTCAACGTTGCCACCGGCTCGCAGGTCAGCCGGATGACCACGGGCTTGACTCTGGGTGATTATCAGACTCGCCCATTCTTCGATGGGAAGTTCCTGAATACCTTCAGTTATCCACCGGGAGGGCGTTCGCTGAACGTGATTGTCGGTCTGCTCGGCGAGCTGGCGGCGGCTCAGGGTGTCGAACTCCGTGACCCTTGGGTTTCGATTGCGCAGGCCGTGGGAAAGGTGATTGAAACGGATTTAGAGGTCAATCTGAATTTCTTTCCCAACCCGCGCGGCGATCGGGGCCGCATCTCCAACATTCGAGGAGAGAACTTGACGCTCGGCCATTTGTTTCGCGCGGCCTTTAACAACATGGCCGATAGCTTTTACGACTGCGCGCTTCGACTGTGGCCAGAAAGATCCTGGAAGAACCTGGTTTTCTCCGGAGGTCTCGCCTGCAAGCTGGAAGCGCTGCGCCAAAGCGTGCAGAACAGATTCCTGACAGACTACCGGCTGGCGCCCTTCGCGGAGGATACACTGCATGGGCTGCTGATTCTCGCGTCGGTGTTCAGTGGAAGGGCCCAGTCTGTCGCCGAGGCAACAATTTCATTAGGAGGCTAGAAAAATGCTTGCTGCAGTCTTAAAGGAATTCAACAACCTGGTGCTGGAAGATGTCCCGGAGCCAGAACCCGGTCCTGGGGAAGTGGTGGTCCGCATCAAATCGTGTGGCATTTGTGCGACTGACTACAAGGCGATCAAGGGGATCCGGAAGAATGTCGACTTTCCGCTCGTCCCCGGTCACGAGCCAGCCGGGATTATCGCGAAGGTCGGCCCCTTCGTTACCAACGTGAAAGAAGGCGACGATGTGGTCATGTCGCCCAGCGGTTTTTGCGGACTCTGCCGCAACTGCAGAATGGGCCTGACCCATTATTGCGAGCATTCCTATACAACCGGCGGCGATGGCTCCGAAGTCCGGCCGGGAAGTTTCGCCGAATACACTCGCACCGGCGCAAACCTGGTCTTCCCCAAACCCCCCGAACTCAGCTTTGACGCGGGCTGCCAGGCCGAGCCGGTCAGCGGAGCATGGAAAGGCATTATTCATTATTCCGAGATGAAGGTTGGCGACGACGTCGTCATTATCGGCACCGGCGGGATTGGCATGTATTGCCTGATGGTAGCGGCGGCCGCTGGAGCGGGCCGGTTGATCGCGGTGGATACCAGCGACTATGCACTCAAGAACGCAAAATTACTGGGCGCAACGCACACCGTCAATCCTAAGAACGTGGACGCCAAGAAAGCAGTCTACGAGATTATGCCGGAAGGACCCGATTTAGTCGTCGAGGCCGCCGGACCCATTCAGGCCGTCAACCTCATGACCAGCATGTTGCGGCGCGGCACCCGCTGGAACATTTTCGGCATTACCACCCACGAAGAATTCAAACTGGACGGCGGCTTAATGCACTTTCTGGAAGCCCGCATGGACTCCAGCTTCAGCACCACCCCGCAAGCCATTGAGAAATCGATTCGCCTGATGGCGCGCGGCCTGGTGGATCCGGAGAAGGTGATTTCTCATCGCTTCCCGCTAACCAAGATTCACCAAGCGATGGAGACTATGAGCTCGCCGGAGCGGAACAAGATCATCATCAACCCGTAGGAGGTTGGCGAAAACCGAAGCAGCGGCCGCTTGTGTAATGGCGGCCGCATAGGAAAGGGACCCTGCATGAATATTCGAGAGAGATTCCTGGCTACGATGGCGTTTGAGCATATAGACCGGCCTCCGCTTTGGGAGTGGGACTACTGGCCTGACGCCTTGCAAAACTGGAAGGCCTCCGGAGCCCCGATGAACGACCGTGTGGAGACGGTGAATTTGAGCCCGGATGAAGAAGGAGCCTTTGACCCGCATAGCAACACCCTGCTCAGTGACCCGCCCTTTGTCGAGGATTCGTCATTGGGTTTCCATATTGATCCAGGTCCGCGCCGCGTGCCGTTGAATTCCTTCATCTATCCACTGTTCAAGTATCGCGTGATTGAAGAGCGTGGAGATACGATCATCGCTCAGGATGAACGGGGCCATATCCGCGAGGACAAGAAAGGCCGCGCCAGCATCTCCAACATCATTAAGCCTCTGGTTTCCAATCGCGAGGACTGGGAGCAGGTGAAAGCCGAGAGGCTGGCTCTGAACATGGAAGGGCGGCTGCCCGCTAATTGGCCGGCGATCCGGGAAGAACTGAAGCGCCGCGATTTTGTGTTGGCCATCGGCGGCCACAGCGGGCTTTGTGGCATCTATCATCCCGCCCGCTACCTGATGGGGGCGGAACACTTGATGTATAACCTGCATGACGAGCCCGAACTGGTACGGGATGTCATGAATCATCTGAACGCCTTGCAGATTTATCTTTTTGACAAAATATTGAATGAGATCGATGTCGATCTATGTTTTGGCTGCGAGGATCTGGCTTTCAAGAATTCGTCCTTCATCTCCCCCGCCATGTTCCGCGAATTCATGATGCCCTGCTACAAGAAACTTACCGGGATGCTGCACGATCACGGGATCAAAAACATAATCGTAGACAGTGACGGGCAGATCATGAAGATGATTCCGTTGTTCATGGAAGGTGGCGTCACCGGCATGGGTCCCATGGAAGTGGCGGCAGGCATGGATGTGGTGGAAGTGCGCAAGGCTTTTCCGCGCTTGCAAATTCTGGGCGGGATCGATAAACGCGAAATGGCCGCTGGTAAAGAAGCCATTGACAAGGAATTGGCCCATAAAGTTTCTCCACAGATGATGGAGGCTGGAGGCTATATCCCGTGTTGCGATCACGCGGTGCCGCCAGATGTGTCGTGGGAAAACTTCCGCTACTACCGGCATCGGCTGGTGGAACTCCAGCAGGTGAAGCCGGTCCCGGCATAGAGCTGTACCTCAAATCTCCTACCATGTCCCATCCTTGCGCGCTGTTTGCGCAAGGGTGGGGTTCCACAACCGCTTCCCGCTGAGCTCGCTGTTTCCGCCACAGGAATTCATCCCCTTGGCCGCGCTCATCGTCGCAATGACTTCGTGGGAATGACAAGCGGAGGATTGACCCTGATGCTCGTAGCATTTGTATGTACAGCACAGGGTTGTCGTCTAACTCTTACCGAGAATCGCAAGACAGGCGGCGTCACTTATATCGGTCGTTGGTATCAATGCCGAAGCCGAGGATGGCGTTGACTTCAACCGCTTCGTCGCCGCGCAGGGCCGGACTGAATTTCCAGCTGGGAAGGGCGGCCAGGACTTTTGCAGTCATGACGGGCTCAGCCGATTCGATCACCTGCGGATTGCGCAAGACGCCGGCGCGGTCGAGAACGCAGGCGATCACCAGGCGGCTGCGGCGCAAGCCTGCGGGAAGATCGACCCGCATCGGTTGCGGGGAAGTGAGCTCCTGCAGGTTGGGATGCGCGGCGGTCGCCGGGTCAGAGAACTGCATTACAGCGAGTCCGAGCGCAGTGTCAATGTACCTGGTGTAAACCTTGTCCCCTTTCATGGCGCCATAGAAGTTGAAAGCGCCACCCGAGCGGGAAGTTGCGACCACCGTGATCCCTGAGGGCTTGTTGCCGGAAGCAGACGAGCGCGCAGGATCTACGGGCTGGTTACCGCCCTGCGAAAAGCTGGGGAGGTTGACTACGTTCGTCCCGCCACTGACGGAAACTCCGGGCGCCGCGGGAGCCCCTGAGGGCGCGTTGCCGGTGCCACCCGGGCCGGAAAACGGCGAGATTCCTCCCCGAGCTGTAGGGTCGGAGCCGCGGCCACTACCTTCGCGGGCCGCCCCCGAGCCTTCGCCACCTAGACCGCTTCCCGGTCCGTTGCCGCGGGTGATGCCGTTGCCGCCGCCATATCCGCCCAATCCTGTATTGGATTCGCCCTGGGGAGACATGGCCAAGGAACCGGCCCCGCCGCTGCCGGGCACACCGACCTTTGATCCGGGCTGGTTGGACAGCACGATTCCAGCGCCCTTTCCGTTGCCGCCGCTATTGGGCGGCGCAGCCAACTCACCAATTTCGCCCGGCCCGCCCATTCCCACTCCGCGTTCGCCGCGGCCGCGTCCGGTCGGCGACGTGCCTCCTGCAAGTGTGGGTGGAGGCGGAGCGACGGCAGTGCCGCCGCCGAGACCCGTCTGTGGCTGGTGGGAAGTGGAGGTGCCCGCGCCCAATTGAACCGGTGGCGGCACCACAGCCGTGCCTCCTCCCAATTCAGAATGCGGCTGGTGCGAAGTCGCGGAGCCCAGTTGAACCGGTGGCGGCACCACCGGGCCAGCGCCGAGGCCTGCCACCGCGCGCCGTTCGCTGCCATGGTTACCCAACTGCACGGGCGGAGGAACTACTTGTTTTTGCAATTCCCCGGGACCAAATCCAGGTCCCGTTTTCGCGACTTCCTGGCTGAGCTGGGGGGGCGGCGCAACCACAGTCGGGGCCGGAAGCGTGAGCCGAGAACTGGAATTCGAAGCCCTTTCAGGAGCAGAGACGGGCGGGGGCACTACTTGCACGGCATTGTTGCCCGGCACGCGCAACGTGGTGATTTCCCCCGCGCTAGGAGCGGGCTGAACCACGCTGGTACTGAGAGTTGGCAGGTTGCGCATGTCGGCGCGTTCAACCGTCGGAGCCGGCGCGATCGCAGCCAATTGCGCGAGCGAAGGGGCGCGCAACGATGACCTCATGCCCTCCGTCGGCGGCGGCCCTGGGACCCGTTGGAAGGCCAACAGATTGGCCACGGCTGCCTCGGAGTGCGGCAGATTCAGCTTGGGAGCATCTACAACCTTCTCTCGCAGCGATTCACCGCGAGCTACACGAATGACCTGGGTGGGATGGTGGGCTTCGCGGCCTCCGGAACGCCCGGCGCGGCCCGCCTGAGCGCCGCCCACGTCCGCGGTCTGGGGTAATTCCTCTCCGGAAAAATAAATCACGTCATACTTGGCGGGGGCTGGGGGTTGCGAGACCCGCATGGTGTCAAAGCCCCGTGTCAGAATAATGAAGAACGAGAACAGCAGGATTTCCACCGCCCATGACCCCAGCATGCCGCGGTAGGGAAAGATACCGACGGGAGCTTCGCCGGCGAGGCGCCGCGGGGAGCGTAGCAGCGCGGGACGAATCGCACTGCGGAACTCATCCCAGGGCGACGACCACTCGATCAGAAGTTTGAGATCGTCCATCGCGCCCGCATCCAGCTTGGGATCGCCAGGTTTGCGCTCTTCAATCTTAACTTTCGGATCGTCAGTTTTCGGATCGTCGAGTTTGAGATAGGTACTCACGCGCTGCGACCCTCCGGCAAGTGTCCTAACTCGATCTCTACCCGGTCGCCCACGGCAGTTCCCGTGGAATGCAGGGTATTGCCGGGCAATTCCAGCACGGAGGCAGCCTTCAGGTTCACCGGCGCAAGTCGCCAGGGCTGGAGATTGGGCCGGGCATAAACCACAACCTTATCCTTGTCCAGGTAGATGACGTCAATGGGAAACCGCATCGCCAAGGTGTGTACTCCATGAGAAGGAACGATCCACAGGCCTGCTCCTGCGCAAAAACTTGCGGCGCCAGCGCCCATCAGACCGCGCAGTCGGGACCAATGGCTTGCGGCGACGCGCAAACGGGTGGCTAGGTAGGCCTGGCGGGTGCGGTTGAAAGCAAATCCTTGGGGACCGACAGCGGGCATAACTACTCCTGGGGTTCGTTACTTTGCCGAAGGGCGCTCTTAGCGGCCTCCCGGCTTCAGGGTACGGAACAACTCAATCATGGCTGGGCCCAGAGTGACTACCAGGAGGGAGGGCATAATGAATAATACCAGTGGAATGACCATTTTGATCGTGGTCTTAGCAGCTTGTTCTTCAGCACGTTGGCGGCGTTCGGTGCGCAGCGAGTCAGAGTGCACGCGCAAGGCCTGAGCGATGCTGGTTCCGAAGCGGTCGGTTTGCACCAGAGTCGCCACCAGTGCGCGAATGTCATTCACTCCAGTGCGCTCGGCCAAGCCGTGCAGAGCTTCGACGCGTGGCTTGCCGGCCCGCATTTCCAGGTTCACCAAGTGGAATTCCGAACTTAGTTCCGGATGCACGTGGCGAAGGTCTTCACCCACCCGCATGAGAGCCTGGTCGAGGGCAAGTCCCGCTTCTACGCAGATCACCGTGAGATCCAGGGCATCGGGCAGTCCTACGGTAATGCGCAGTTGGCGTGCCTTGATCTTCCTTTTGAGCCAAAACCGCGGTATGAAAAATCCGAAGCCGCCTACTCCGATCAGCAAGAGCGGCGAGTTAATGCCGCTGATGGCAACCACCGTCGCCATGCCCACCACAGCCAGCAGCACGCGGCTGCCGACATACATGGTCAAGTGGCGCTGCTCACGGTAGCCTGCCTGGATAAGCCAGGTGCGGGCGCGCGAGGTTTCGTCCGCAGAAAGAGGGAGCGCTCTGCTGATCGGGTCCAGCGCCTGTTCCAACCGTTCCCTCATCGCCGGTTTCGGAGGCTCCCCCACCTTGTGGCCGCCCGCTAAGGAGCGCAGGCGAGAACCAATGACGGACGACGGCGCATAGACCGCAGCCCCGAAGGAAAACACCGCCAGCACGACGGTCAGGAACAACACGAGAGTGAGGGCCAGTTCCAGCATTATGTCCTAGACTTGAATATGAATAATTCTCCGAATCACGAAATATCCAATCGTCTGCAAAGTAATGCCAATCAGAATGGCGATGTGGCCCAGGTGATCGGTAAAGAGCGGCTGGATGAATGTCGGGTTGAGAATCAGCATGGTGACCACAATCACCGGAGGCAGGGCCATCAGCAGCAACATGGTGAGCCGGCCTTGCGCGGTGAATACCCGGACCTGCCTCATGATCTTGAAGCGTTCCCGGATCATATAAGACAGGTTATCGAGAATTTCGGCCAAGTTGCCGCCGGTTTCGCGCTGCAACATGACCGCGGTAACAAAAAATTTGACGTCCACCAGGGGCATGCGCTCGGCGAGATTCAGCAGGGCATCGCGCACCGGCATGCCGAATTTCTGCTCCTCAAACAGCTTGCGAAACTCCGAGGAGACCGGTTCGGCGACTTCATTGGAGATCAGTTCGATGGCGCTGGTAAAGGCATGGCCAGCGCGCACGGCGCGCGCCAGAGTGTCAATGGCTTCGGGAAACAACTCCTCGAATTGCTGAAAACGCTTGCCTCGCCGGTAGGAAGCGTAGGAGTAAGGCAAAATTGCGCCGAGAAAGAAGCCTGCCCAGCCGAAGACCAACTGCTGCCCCAAGATGACCGCAACCACCCCCAGGACCACGGCGGAGACCAGGCTCAGCATGAGCATGTTGCCGGCCCGCATCTCGATGCCTGCCTGGGAAAGCAGCATCTGGAAATTGGAAATCCGTTCGGAGCGGCGGAGAATGTTGTCGAGCGCGGGAATCTCGCTCAACATTTCATCGCGCAGCAGCGCCAACTCCTCGCTGGGTTCGCGTTCCGCGGCTTTTTGCACCGCCGCCAGACGATCGCGGAGCAAACGGGCGCGGGCATTGCGTTCGTCGAGCAGGGAGCCGGCCAGGAACGCTCCTCCCGCGACGACTACAAATACGATGATGGCTAATAATGCTGTGGGCATTGGGTTCTCTCTCCGGCGGCGCTAACGCCTGCCGGGTTAGACCTCCATCCTGGATTCGAACAGCGCCGGGCGCAAACGGCAGCCCGCGGTCGCCAGCCGGTCGGCGAACTTGGGCCGGATGCCGGTGGCGCGAAACGCTCCGTGCACTTTGCCGGCCTCGTCAATTCCGGTCCGGTCAAAGGTAAAAATGTCCTGCATGGTGATCACGTCGCCTTCCACGCCGGTGACCTCGCAGACCGCAATCACCTTGCGTGTCCCATCCGCCATGCGTGCAATCTGCACCACGGCATGAATGGCGGCCGCGATCTGGCTCCTGACGGCCCGCTCCGGAATATTGAGATTGGCCATGGAGAACATGCTTTCGATACGCGCCAGAGCGTCGCGCTGCGTGTTGGCGTGCACCGTGGTTAGGGAACCTTCGTGACCGGTGTTCATGGCTTGCAGCATGTCGAACGCTTCCTCGCCACGCACCTCGCCCACGATGATGCGGTCGGGCCGCATACGCAAACTATTGATCACCAATTGCCGCTGCCGCACCGCTCCCTTGCCTTCAATATTAGGCGGGCGGGTCTCCAGGCGGACCACGTGTTCCTGCTTCAGTTGCAATTCGGCGGCGTCCTCGATGGTGACGACCCGCTCGGCGTTGGGAATGTAACCGGAAAGAACGTTGAGCAGGGTGGTTTTACCGGCGCCGGTGCCGCCAGAAATAAGAATATTCAAGCGGCCCTTGACCATGGAGGAAAGCAACTCCAGCATGGCTTCGGTCAGGCTCTTGTTCTCGATCATGTTGCGGGCCGTGATCGGATCACGGGAAAAACGCCGGATCGAGAGGCAGGGGCCATCAATGGCGAGCGGCGGAATAATCGCGTTGACACGGGAACCGTCGGCCAGCCGCGCATCCACCATGGGCGAGGATTCATCCACCCGGCGCCCCACCCGCGAGACGATCCGGTCAATGATCTGCATCAGGTGCTGGTTGTCCTTGAAACTCAGGCCGGTGGGTTCCAGCTTGCCGGCGCGTTCCACATACACCCGATCATAACGGTTGACCAGAATGTCGGAGATGGTGGGATCCTTGAGCAGCGGCTCCAGTGGTCCCAGGCCAAAAATCTCGTCCAGGATTTCGCGCGCTAGGCGCTCCCGCTCGGCAAAACTGAGCGGTACGGCTTCGCTGTTCACGGTGTTGCGAATCAGCAGCAGAACTTCTTCGCGGGCGGCGTCACCGGGCGTGCGCCCCAGTTTCTCCAGGTCGAGGCGGTCCAGGATCTTGCGATGAAGGTCGGCCTTTACCTGCTGGTACTCGGCCTTTTCGAAGCTCTGCAAGTTTGCCATAGCAATCTACTATAACGTGTTCCAACACTCAGACCGTCTTAAACAGAGACCAGGCGGTCCGCTTCACCTCGGCGTCATTTTCGGTCAAACGGGCTGCCAGCCCAATGAAGGCGCGCGCCACCTCGCTATGCGTCTGCTGCATCAGCGGAATCCCGCGGTCAATGGCGGTGGAAACCGCGGCATACTGATTGGGAATTTTCCACAGCAGCTTCACGCCGGCAGCGCTTTCTGCGTCGGTTTCGGTGAATCCAGGAGTCCTGCGGAAGCGATTCAGCACCAGTCGCATCTGGTCCCGGCCGCCGGCCTCGGACAAATACTGTTGCACGCGGGCGGCACTCCACAGCGAGGCCACGTCGGCATGCGCCACCAGCAAGACGCTCTGTGAAAGGCTGCTCACCAGTCTGGCGGTCGAGTCGACGCGCGTGGAGGCATCCACGACCACATAACGATAGTGGCCCGCCAGCATATCGAACAAGCGCGCAAACTCCGCCGTCGAAGGTTCCACCAGGATGGGCACGTTGGGACCGGCCAGCACCTGCAGGCCGCTGTCGTGCCGGGTCATGAAACCCTCCAGCAGAGACTGGTCCAGGCGGTGCAGGTTGCGGATTGCGTCCGCCACGCTGAACACGGGTTTCAGGTTCATGTGCAGCGCGGCGTGACCGATGGTCGCGACGTTGGCGAGCGCCGTATTCCCATGCGCCGCCTGCAAAGCCAACGCAAGATTCACTGCAACGGTAGTCGCGCCGCTGCCGCCTTTGGCGTTGAGCACGGTAAAAACCTTGCCCCGGCCGTTGTCGTGCTGCACCTTCCGCTGAGCGGTAGAAAGCCGGACAAAGGCCTCCAACAGGTCGCTGGTCGTGGTTGGACGTTCAATAAATTCGCGCGCGCCCGAGCGCATCGCGTTCACGATGACTTGCGGCTGCGCCAGGCTGCCCACGGCGAAGACAGCAATCTGAGGAAAATCCTGTTGCAGGAGTTCGATCGTCCGCAACGCCGCCGCCGCGCTATCGGAGGGGATGTCCACCAGAACTACCTCGGGGTTGGCAGTCTGAATCCGGCGCATGACCGGGTCCGCCGTCACCGTTGGATGGCTGGCGGCTGAGTGCAGCACCCGAGCCACACTGGTGCCCTCCACCAGCACCTGCAGCACCGCGCGCTGTTCGCTGTCCGATGCCACGATCACGACGGAAACTTCGGGCATGATACTCAGAATCCTCTGCCATTTAGTTCGCTACCGAACCCGCGCGCTCCAGTTTGACTGGCCTCGCTATTTCATGCCCAGAGGTGCCTTGGGATGGTCAAACTGCTCCTTATCCAGGAAAGGCACCGGTTGTGTCGGCAAGCATGGGAGGCTGCGCCGTCGCATCAATTTTACGCACGGTGCAAAGCACCATGAGTTCAGTCTTGCTCTTTTGCGCGCTTTTGCTGCGGAAGAAATAGCCGATAAACGGAATGTCTCCGATACCAGGAATCTTGTTCATGATGTCGGTGACCCGATTGTCCAGCAGACCGGCGATCACAAAACTCTGGCCGTCTTGCAGCTCAAATTCGGTTTTCGCGCTGCGGGTGCTGATGGCCGGAACGGTAAAGCCGGAAATCGTCAACGCATTGGCAAAATCCAAGGTGCTGACTTCGGGAGCGACTTTCAAATCGATGTTTCCGTTGGGCATGATTTCTGGAGTGAAGTCCAACTGCACGCCGAAGGGCTTGAACGTGATGGTCACGGCGGTAAACCCCTGGCCCGGTTGCACCACGGGGAAGGGAAATTGCCCGCCCGCGATCATGGAAGCTGGTTTGCCGTTCATAGCGACCAGGCTCGGTTGCGACAGGATTTGCAGCAGGTTCTTCTCCTGCAGCGCCTGGATGACCGCGCCGAAGTTGATGTCGGTGCGGAAAAGAAACAGGTTGAGAAAGTTGGAGATGTTTACCGTGGGCGCGGTCGGCGTTTGGGTGGTGGTGGTGCTGTTGCCGTTGGTGGTCGTGGTCTGCGCCGAGGTGCTGACGCTCACTCCGCCGAATTGTTGAGTTTGGCTGAGGGCAATGGTGTGCCCTTGCCCAGGTAGCAGAAGGTTGACGCCCAGTTGTGTTAGAGCGGTGCGGTCCACTTCCGCGAAGGTCACGTTCAGTAGAACTTCTTGCGATCCCACCGGGCCGAAGGTCAATACGTTGACCACGTTCGGGGAATAGGCTCCCGCGATCAGTCCGGCTTTTTTCTCCACGTCCTCGGTGGAGACGTGCCCGGAGAGCACGATCGCCTTGCGCGAAGCCGTTACGACAATCTGCTCATCTGGGAATATGCGCTTTTCTTCTTCCGCGCACGAACTCACGTCCACGTCCACCCGAAGATCGATGCTGGTCGAGCGCATGTGTTCGTCCCAGATGATCAGCGAGATTTCGCCCGGCGAGAGGCCATGCACCAGGATTTGAGTGCCGGGCGCCAGCACTCTGGCGGTGGCCACCGTGGGATCGGTCACCGAAACTCGCGAGATGAGTGTCGGGGTATTGATCAAGAACGATTTGTCCACCATAACCCTGTAGGGGGTCGATCCCTGTCGTTCCGCCTGCGGGGCCGTCGAAGCCTGCATGGAAGAAGGTGCGGCGGACGTGCTTTGCTCGGGCGCCGGTGAAGCTGGCTGCGTCGCAGGAGCGGCTTGATCTTGGGAGTAAGCGGCGACTGCGAAGAGCACGAACAATACATTCAATGCAACCAGCGTGCTCTTGCCAGCTTTAGGTTTTTGTTCCACGCCACTGCGGGAGCAGATCGTCATTTCCACCAGCCTTAAAATGTCGGGTGTTCAATTCGGTTTGACAACTGTGTCCTTGCTGCCCTCGATCACTTCTACAGAATAAGCCGGGAGCGGAGCTGCCACCTGCGCCGTTGCGTGCCGGACTTTTTGCGCTTTGGGTGCCGCTGGGGCCGGAACGCCGCCGCGATACAACACGCTTGTACTGGTCGCATTCAAATCGTGCTGGCGCGTATCGAGCGGATTGCGCAGCGCTAACTGAATTTTGCCCTGCGATTGGGCCAACGTCACCTTCTGCGCGTCGTCAGGAGAAACCAGCAGCGTAATCACCGGGCTATTCTGCGGCTCGCCGTTGGAGTTTCGTTCCAAATTCGATCCCGTGGCAACTACGGCCACATTCTCCAGAACCGTTGTGGTCTGTTGCTCGCCTCCGCCGGTCGCATTGCCAGTAAGCAAAACATCCACGCGCGTGCCCGGGACCACAAACCCGGCGACTGAGACCACTTCGTTGACGCGCACCGCAACCGCCAGCATACCCGGCGGAATCAGAGAGGGCAGCCCGGAGCCGGCATTCTCCCCGGCCAGCTTTGCGGGCAGTATGAACTCACCTTTGGTGATCGCCTGTACCACGCCCCGGCCGATCACTTGTGACATGCGACGAAAGGTGCCGGCGGGGAGAGTTCCCTCGGGAAAACGAACCACTTTCACGTCGTGGTCCTGGATTCTGGCGCCGACCTCAAGATCATCGGCAGCAACCACCACGTCCACCCCAGGACGGCTGTCCGCAGCCGCGCTACTTTTCAATCTGCCATACACGGCGAAGCTCACGAAGGCGCCCAGAGCAAGCGCGATCGATCCGATCAACAAAAGTCGGGTGCGGTTCATTACGATTTCCTCAAGAGCGTACTTGGGTGGATAGCGCCCGCCACCACACGGGACAGCTGATCAGGGTACGGCTATTCCGAAGGCACACATTCCCAAACCCAGGAAACGCCACGCGTCTCTGGCGCCGCCATTCGTCAGATCTTCGAGTCGAGCGGCGAGAACCTACTGTACAGAACTGGCGACGGAAGAAAAGACATTGTTAGCGTTGGAACCGATGAGGCGGATTGTGCCCACCACAATCACCAGAATCACTGCTAACATCACCGCGTATTCGGCAATGTCTTGCCCTTCATCCTCACGCCATAGCTTGCAGAGAATGTTGCTCATTTGGACTGCCCCCTTAACCTAAAATAGGCCGACAGGCTTACGCCGCCGGTCCGATTTCGTACAATTCCATGCGCTCTTAAATAAAAGTGCCCTTAGAATCGCTGCAATGTTCCCCAATTGCTGGGTTTTCTAAGGGATAAGTAGCGCTGCTGTGCGAATCCCCACCACCATCATACCCTGCAATGTGCCCACTTGGAGCGACAATTTCTCGCACATCTGGTCCTGAACTGTTGCAGCAGCCACTCGGCAACTTGCCCATTCAGGGCGGGGTTACCTCAAAGGCAGATTCAGACTGGGATCCGCCCTCATCGGCAGGGTCAGCGTGCTGCGAGATGGCACGATTACCTCCTTGTTATCAATAACTTAAGCATTACTTGATGTAAGCGCGCAGGGCTGCTCGATTCGAAATCCCGCCCTGCACGACACATGCTCGATGTAGAATCGCTGTTCTCACCAGCCCCTGGGAAACTCGCGTTTAGCCGATGCCAACACCTCCACCAGAGATCCAGATCGCTGCCTATTCGCCAAGATTCAAGGCGCTGCTGGCGCTGTTCTTGGCAGGAATGTGTTTATTGAATGGCTTCGTCTTCTGGAGCGCGCGAAAGCAAGTGGTCGCCGGTCTCCCGGATTACAGCATTTTCTACACCGCCGGTCTGATGTTGCACCGCGGCCAGGGCAAGGTTCTGTATAACAACTTGCTGCAGTTGCAAGTGCAGCGCGAATTTGTCGCCGCCCCGGAACGAAGAGACGGTCCATTGCCTTACAACCACCCGCCGTTTGAGGCCGTGTTGTTTCTACCGTTAATTCACCTTCCCTTTCTTGTTTCCTATGCATTATGGGGTGGCGTGAATTTGCTTCTGCTGGCGAGCGTCGTTTTTTTGCTGCGGCCTCATATCCCGTGCCTGCGCGCTGCTTTTCCCTGGATTCCGTTGCTGGCGGCGCTCGCGTTTTTCCCCATCGCGTATGCCCTCATGCAGGGACAGGATTCCATCCTGCTTTTGGCCATTTATTGCCTCGCCTACACAGCGCTTCGCCGCGGCCGAGACCTTCAGGCAGGACTATGGCTGGGTTTAGGCCTGTTCAAATTCCATTTGGTCCTACCCTTCGTTTTTATCCTGCTTCTTCGCCGCCGTTGGCGCGCCGTCTTGGGAGTTGCGCTCAGCGGAGGCTGGGATGTGCTGCTCTCCTGGGCGTTGGTAGGCTGGAAGGAGTTGCTCTACTATCCCCGTTACACTTGGGAGATTAACCGTCACGCGCCGGTGCGGGTGATTGTGCCCGAGGACATGGCCAACCTGCGTGGCCTCTTCACCGGTTGGAGTTGGGCTCCGGCTGCATCCCCATGGCTGGAGATTGCGTTGCTCGGTGTGTCCCTGGGCGTGCTCCTGTGGGGCGCCCGGCAGTGGGAGCCAGGGGACCTTAGCGACATGACCGCGTGGAATAATGGATTTTCGCTCGCCATGATCGCCACTTTTCTCGTGAGTTATCACGGCTACAACCAGGATATGAGCATTCTGTTTCTGCCCCTGCTGCTTCTCTCCTGTCAACTACTGCAAGCCCGCCCCGAAGGCTGGTACAACTTCGCTCTAAAGCTGGGATTGGGCTTAATGTTTTTCAGTCCGGTTTATCTGATTCTCACTTTGCATTATGGCCAGCAACATCTATTTGCGCTGGTTTTAATAGGACTCGCCGCTACCTTGGCCGCATGGAACTCTGCACTTGCACGCGGGCAGGGAAGGACTGCTTTGCTAAGGTAGCCTGAATGCAGTTACGCGGCTGCCTGCGGAGCTTTGAGTGTTGATGACTCCTCGCCAATCGCAATGTGTTTTCGGAACAGCACGACGGCCAGCATGGGCAAGTAAATCCACAGCACTGTCCAGCGGCCGACTTGGTCAAAACTGTGCGGGAAGTGATACCAGCGCCAGATGCCGGCGCCCCAGCTAAGCAGGGCGGTGATCAGAATTTCGCGCCGAGTCTTGGGAATGAGCCAGAGAACCAGCGTATCGAAGAACCAGCGTTGCGGCATGCAAGCCATCAGGAACAGCAGCCAGGCATCGCGCTCGCGATGACGCAACATTGCCAAAGCCAGCAGCGGACCGGGCAAGACGAGCAGCGGAATAAAGTGCTGATAGTTGCCCAATTGGTGGACCCAGAGCAGCGGCCATCTCGGCGCCACAATCAGGCTCACCAGAACCAGTCCCGCGCAGGCCAGAATTCCGCGCCGGCTCAGATGAGTCAGCGCCACCGGCAAACCAATCTGCGGCTTGACCAGCGTTGCCGGAAGCAACAGTGGAAAGAACGCGCTCGCCATGATGAGCGGCGGCCACTGTGCGGTCAGAAATCCTGCCCAGTAAGGGTAGGCGAGAAAGATCAGCAATCCGGTGTAGCCTTGCCGCGTCAGTCCGAAGGCCAGGAGGGCCGAACTCAGCCCGAAGAAAGTCGCGGCGGCCACCTCTGGCCTTAGCCACACAAAGGGGAGGCCAAAAAAAGCGGCCGTCAGAGGATATTGCTGGAGCGGAGTGTCGTAGGGATTTTTTCCGGCGAGCAAATAATGGGCGCTGCGCAGGGTCCAGGTGAAATCCGCGGCCCCTTGATGAAAGTGCACCATCAGGGACCAGCAAAATAGGCCGCTGAGCAATCCAATTGCGGCTGCAATGAGAATACGGGTGCGCACGGGAAGTTCGACTGCATAAGTTGTACCATGGGCAACTCAGGGGCGGAGGGCACCGGTGTGGAAGAGTCCCCAATTCGGTTTGTTACTGGCAGTTGTGATGGCCGGCGGCATGTGGTTCTACGTGCAACGCGTGCTCATCCCTTATCAGATGGCTGATGCTGTCCGGCACTCCAGGCCTCGTGGAGTTCTTTCCGATCTGTACCCGCGCTGGGTGGGCACCCGAGAATTGCTGCTGAATCACCTTGATCCTTACGGGCCGGCGGTGACCCGCGAAATCCAGACCGGCTATTATGGGCGGCCGCTCGACCCGCAACGCCCGGAAGATCCCAAGGACGAACAACGGTTTGCCTATCCGATTTACGTCGTCTTCTTGCTGGCTCCCACGATTGGAATGTCATTCGCGAGCGTGCAAGCGGCCTCGACTTGGATCCTGGCGATCCTTACCGCAGCCGGAATCGTTCTCTGGCTCATGGCCTTGCGCTGGCGTCCACCGCAACTCGTCTGGCTGATCCTGGCAATTCTCACCCTGGGAAGTTTTGCCGTGCTGCAAGGGCTCAAACTGCAGCAACTGAGTCTGCTGGTAGCCGCATTGATGGCGGGCTGCGCCGCCCTTCTCACGGTTGGGCAGTTCTTCCTGGCAGGCGCGGTCCTCGCCGTGGCCACCATCAAGCCGCAATTGGCGGTGCTGCCTGTGGCGTGGTTAGTTCTCTGGGCGCTGAGCAAATGGAAGGAACGACGGAATTTTCTTTGGGGATTCCTTCTGACCGGCGGTCTGCTCGCCGCAGGAGGAGCGTACCTGCAGCCGGACTGGCTCAGCCGGTTTGTCGAAGGATTGGCCGCTTACAACCGCTACACGGGAGGACGCTCGCTGCTCGACGAACTGGCCACCTCTCGGGGCGGCGCACTCCTGACTGGGTTGTTTCTGCTGGGCGCCGCAATGGTTTGTTGGAGGTCGCGGCGCGCTCTCGCAGGATCGAGCGAATTCAATCTCACCCTGGCCTTCGTGCTGGCCGTGACCCTGGTCGTCGCGCCCATGGTGGCGCCTTACAATCAAGTTCTGCTCTTGCCGGCCATATTTCTGATTACGCGCTCCTGGCAAAGCCTTTACCACAGAAGTTCTCTGACCCGGCTGCTGTGCGGCGCCGCGGCTTTGATTTTCTTCTGGCCCTGGCTGGCAGCGCTGGGGCTGGCGCTCGCTTCGGCCATACTGCCGGCCGCTACCGTCCAGCGGGCTTGGGCGATGCCGCTGTGGAGCAGCCTGGAAATTCCGCTCGCAGTCTTGGGACTGCTCGCACTTTGCATGATTCATTCGGGAGAACCCAAAGCGAATGTGGTTCAGTCGTAGTCGCTTTCGACCGGTGTTATGCTCTCCAGCGGCATGAACTTCACCCTTCTCGATTGGTCGGCGATTGCCGGATATCTTGCCATCACTCTGATCCTCGGCCTGTACTTTCGCCGGCGTTCCGGCAAGAGCGTGGACGACTACTTCGTCTCCGGACGCAGCGTCTCCTGGTGGCTGGCGGGGACGTCCATGGTGGCGACGACCTTTGCGGCCGACACCCCTTTAGTTGTAACCGGCCTGGTCTACCGGCAGGGCATCGCCGGAAACTGGCTGTGGTGGTGCTTTCTGCCCTCCGGCATGATGACGGTTTTTCTATTTGCCCGCCTGTGGCGGCGCTCGGGATTGTTGACCGATGTGCAGTTCGCGGAGATGCGCTACTCCGGCAAGCCTGCCGCGTTTCTACGCGGCTTTCGCGCCATCTATCTTGGCCTGCTCATGAATTGCCTGATTCTGGGCTGGGTAACCAAAGCCATGACCAGCATCGTTGCCATCACGCTGGGCGTCAGCGAAACCAACGCGCTCTGGATTTGCGTGTTCTTCCTCATCCCGTTCACCGGGCTCTACGTCGCTCTGGGCGGATTGTGGGGCGTGCTCTGGACGGACTTGTTTCAGTTCGTGCTCAAGATGGCGATTGTGATTGCGGTAGCCTGGTACGCCATCTCTGCCATCGGCGGAATGCACCTTATGCTTGCCAAGTTGGCGGCGATGCGAACTGCGGCGGGCCCCAGTGCCAGTGATGCCACGTCATTCTTTCCGGATTTCTCCCGTCCTCTGACTTATCAGGCCATCTGGGCGCTGCCCATAATTACATTTGCCGTGAGCCTGGGACTGCAATGGTGGGCCTTCTGGTATCCGGGCGCGGAGCCCGGCGGCGGCGGCTACATCGCGCAACGCATTTTCAGCGCCCGCGATGAACGTAACGGGCTGCTCTCGGTGCTGTGGTTCAACATCGCGCACTACGCTCTGCGGCCCTGGCCGTGGATTCTGGCGGGGCTGGCAGTAATTGTCCTGTATCCCGGACTGCAACATCCCGAGTCGGCCTACATGCTGATCGTCACCGAACACATGCCGCATGCGCTGCGCGGAATTGTGTTTGCCGGATTCATGGCCGCGTTCATGTCCACCGTCGCCACCCAGCTGAACTGGGGCGCTTCGTACCTGGTGGCCGACTTCTATCGCCGCTTCTTGAAGAAGGATGGCGCCGAGACGCACTACGTGAATGCCTCGCGCGTGGCGACAGTGCTGCTGGTAATCGTGTCGGCCTACGTTTCGGCGCAGCTTGGATCTATTGTCGCCGGTTGGGAGATTGTGCTTACCATCGGCGCCGGCACCGGGGGAGTCTACCTGCTGCGCTGGTACTGGTGGCGCATCAACGCCTGGAGCGAAATCTCCGCCATGGCCACGGCCTTGGTGGTGAGCCTCGCCCTGCGCTGGACGAAAGTGTTCAGCGGCTCCGAGCCTGTCGTTTTCGCGGAAACTGCGCTCACCGTGACGGCGGCGACGACGCTGGTCTGGCTGCTCGTCACCTTTCTGACCAAGCCGGAACCGCAGGATGTTTTGCTGAAGTTCTACCGCAGCGTGCGCCCGCACGCAGGAGGATGGCGCCCTGTGGCAATTCTTGCGCCGGAGGTTCCGCCGACCCACGACCTGGGGCGCAACCTGTTCTCCTGGATTTTGGGCTGCGCCATGGTTTACCTGACGCTGTTCGGCTCAGGGAAACTGCTGCTGGGCAACTTTTGGGCGGGCGCCCGGCTACTGTTTTTCGCGTCAATCTGCGCCGGCGCGCTTTATCAGAATATTCTGCGGAGCGGGTGGCAAGAGCGGAGCGCTTCCGAGGGGTAGGCGAGGGCTCTACCGCGGACCGAGTGAATGAAATTTACCTCCGAGACTAGGGCATACCCCTCCCCAATCGACTCTTTAGATTCATTAGTTTAGAGCTGAAACATCGCCTAGATCTTTGATTTTAAACGACTTGCCAGTAAAATATTGAAATCAAATACTTTAGAGTCTGTTAGAGCGGCTCTTCGGCCCCATTGGGGCTTTATTCGTTTCCGACTTCACCTACGGCTTGCGCGGTGGGCTGCATTCTTCCCAGGTTTCAAATTGAAAGGCACCCCGGCTGGCTGCCCCTGATTTCTTACTCCTACTCTTAGGCTACCAAATTGGACCGGGGAAATGGGACAGCCTTGATGACTTTATATCTGCCATGGAATGAGCGGGCTAGGAGGAATCCGGCGGGTTCGGGGGCTTGACAAGATTGCACATAAAATGGTGCATGGTCGTCATATCGCCTGCCGAGCTTCGCTCGGCTGGACAGCCGAGGGCGGCTGTCCCTACGCGAGCTAGTGCCCTGATAAAGCAGATTCCTCCCTTCGGTCGGAATGACAAACCGGAGGGACGAAAACCAAGAAACGAAGGCCCTGATCGTTTTGACGGATCAGGGCCGAGCTACAGAATCATGGATGCTAGTTGGTGCAGGCTCCGCCGGCTTGCGTGGTGCACGGGCTGAAGCTCTGCCAGTAAGTCAAATTGTTGATGTCCTGCAGTTCGGGCGTGCCCGGGGGCAGGTTGCTGGGTGTAAGGAAGTCGGAATCAAAGAAGTAATTCCGGTTGGGCGGGCTGTAAACCGTGGTGCAGCATTTGAAAATGCCGGTGGCGTATTCCGCATAGTAGAGGCTAATCAGGGAACCACGGTAGTACAAGGTGGGCCCGCCGCCCCAGTCTTCTATATAGCGCAGAAAATTGTGAACTCCGCCGTCCGTGCCAAAGTCATTCGCCGTACCGGCGGGGCGGGGGAAGTTCATATTTTTCCCCGAAGCAATTGCCATGCGGTAGTGGGTGTCCGTCCCGTTCCGGTTAGTCATGGCGTTGGGATTCTGCATGTCAGTCAGGTCGGACCAGTTGTTGGAAAGCAGGGTGACGGCGTCGGCGATTACCGCGGCAGCCGAGTGCCCCGCGGGGTCTGCGGCGTTTTGGTTCCCCCAGAAAGGATCGCCGGCATTTGAGTTGTAGTCGCCCAGGACATAGACGGGATTCTCAGCCGTAACCGTAAAACCACCGGTGCCATCGGTTTTGGTGGGCAGGTTGCCTAGATTGCCATCCACCAACCTCAGGACGTGGCGGACTCCGGCCACTTTATTCTGGCGGCCGGCGTTCAAGCAGTCTACCGCCACATAGGGATTGCCGGCCGGAGTGACTTGTCCAAAACCTTCGGCCATGTTGCGCCAACCCCAATTATCCAGCAAGCCGTTTTCATCCACGTCTTCGGGAGAAAAACCGTTGCTATTGTTATAGCCAGCAGTTATGGGCTCTTTGTTTCCGTCCGGCATCCCGTTGCCAGCGCCCGAATTGATAACGTCCTCCAAGCCCGACTCGCCATTGAGCACGTTTGGGGTCGGCCTGGCATTCGGGTTTAACGTCATGCCGCGCCGGTCGGAGAAATAGACCAGGTAACCGTTCTCCCCGGCTGGATCCACGCTGGTTCCGCTGAGTCCGTTGTAAGGAGCGTTTCCCAGCAGCCATTGCCGCAGGTTGCCTACGTCGAGCTCGACGGCATTCATGATCCCATTGGTATAGCATTGGGTGCCGCCCAAGGCGACGTCTCTGGGAAACCCCTCACGCGGGTCGTAGAAATTGATGGGATACCAGCTGTTATTTCCCGCGATGGTGGTGGGATTGTCGGCCGGGGATGTAATTCTTCCGTCCCCGTTACGATCGGCCTGCTCTTGCAGGATAAGGATCGCCTGTGGGTTTACCGCGTTACTGCCCGAGCCTCCCGTGGTGACGGGTACGCTGGGAGGAAAGACACCGCGAGCGAATCCCAGTTTCAACCATTCCTTGGTGATGGCGGTAAAGGTTGTAGTGCCAACGGGCTTGTACTCGACACGCAGCCAGCCGCTAACCAGCGGCCAGGTGTTCGCAGTCTCCCCGGCCTGGCCATTGCAGAGATCGGCAGCCGCGGGCGGCTTCATTCCCGTCCAGGCTGCGTCTTTGGTGGAGTCGGCCCAGGCAATGCCGGTGCTAACCAGCATTCCCGCCACGGCGGGAACGGTCTGCGTGCAACCGGTGGTCAAATCGATATCCTGGCCGTCATTGACGGGGCTTCCCGGCCGCAGGTCGGCCTGATGGTCTGCCAGCAGAATGCGAATATTGGCCTTGTTGTACTCGCGGGACGCTCCCAGTGGAGTATTGGCGGCCTCGCCGGGCAGCGGCTTGCGAATAATCTGGATTTGCTGATCCGCGGTCCCTCCGGTAGCGCCTTGCACAAAGGGCAACTGCAGCGCCTGCACGCCGATGGAGGCAGCATTCCCAACCATGCCGCTGAAAGTTCCGGTGGAGGCGGTGTTCCAGTTCCCATTGGCCGCGCCAGCCGGAGGAATTCCTCCACCCCAGCTGGAGTCGTCCGTAGCATTGTTTGAGTCCAGGCCGAAGTCCTGACAGTCGTTGCCCTGAGCGCCGCCGCCGATGAAGTTATCGCAGCCTCCAGTTTTGTCTGGGATGAACACGCTGCCCTGGTAATTCGCCCCGTTGGTGAAGTTGTTCGCCAGGCGATCACGGATAATCTGGCCCACGGCGGTGACCTTGGCGTCGAGAATAAGTGGACCGGAGTCGGCGGCTAGATAGAGACTGCCGTTGGTATGCACCCGGCCTTTGAAGCCGAATTGCGGACCGGCAAAGTAGCTGAGATCGCTGTCAGAAAATACCCCGAACTGAAAGACCGGTATCAGCGCCACCTGCACCCCGCGCGTCATACTCACCGACGCCCCGGAGGAACGAATGGCCGTAACCTGCAACGTGATGGGAATGATCTCCGCGGTCAGCCCCTGATTGGCGCCCGAACTGATAATGCTGGTGCCGGTTTTCGGGGTGCCATCGGGGTTGGTCTGCGTCCACTGGACGTTCTCCAGATACGTCATGCCGCTGATCTGAGCGCTGGATGGCGGAGAAGTCGTCGCCAACGTGTTCAGATCGGCCTGAGTGGGCGCCAACTCCAGTTGATAGAGACTGGCGAGGTCGGAGGTGAGCTTTTCCATGCCCGACTCGGCGCCGTAGTAAGCAACGTTCGCCTCCATGTCGCTGCCGCCCACTTTGCCAGAACCGTTCACCATGTACATGAGGCCAACGGCCACGCCGGACAGAAGAACGAGCAACAGCAGACTGGCAATGAGGGTGAATCCTCGCGAACCATGTCGCGAAGCATGTTTGCACTTGCCCATACACTTCATCTCCTGAACCCTTTTCATCTTCATCCTGCTCACTGGTAGCGATTCTTGAACGACAAGTTGCGCGCGCTGATGGAAGTGGCCAGTGCCATGCTTTGCGACTTGCCCCCCAGCGTGAGCACACTCTGCCCCATCATCTGAATGTTGATCTTGTAAATCTGGTTGGGGGAAAAGCTGGGCACGTTGTGGATGGGGTCCGAGACCCCGGCGCAAGTGCCGGCAACCGAGTTGTTGCAAAGATCGTAAGTTACATTGAGGCCGATGATGTTGTCGGCCACCGGCACCGCGGTCTGCCCGTTCACCTGGCGCATGAGACGCGGCGTCTGTCCGGCCACGGCGGGAACCTGCACGAAATAGGTAACGGCCAAGACTCGATAGGCCACGGTGACCACATTCGCATTCAAGGTGGCGATATATTTAATGTTCCCGCTGGCTGCGGTAGACTGGTTGACATTCAGCGGATCGGCGTCGTTGAACGTAATAATCCCGCCGCCTCCCCCCGTGGCCGTAACCGCCGAGACTTCCCCAATCGCAGAACCCGTGCCGTTGCTCAGCAGAATCAGGTCACCGACCACAATGCCGGTGGGACTCACGATGGCCGGGAAACCCGCCGGGGGGGTGGCCGGCTGAGTCGCGGTGATTCCGGTTCCGGTTACGTTTTGGAACGCAATCGTGTACTGGCTGAGGGGAAAGCTGTAGTCAACATAAATACTGGTGATGGCATCGGGAGTGATGTTGGTGGCAGGAATGGTTGCCGGTCCACCGACCTGCATGCCATCCAGCGGCCCGGGAATAATGCCGTACATGTAGTTGGATACGGTTGCCCTGCCGATAGCCCCGCTGGGGTAATTCACGGCATTCAGATAACAGGTTGGTCCTGCGGCACAGGCATAGTGCGACGGGGTGGCGTTCACGCCGTAGGGCAGGGCTAAGCCTCCCGGAGGCAGACCGGAGCCAGCCATGCTGACATCGCGGGCGACCAGGTTGAGGGCGGTGCGAACGTTCTGCTGCATTTCCGCCTGCTCGGTCACCAGCATGGTGGATTTCATGGCAGTCTGGAAAAGCTGAGTGGCAGCCCCCACGACGATCAAGCCGACTGCCATGGCGACCATAAGCTCCACCATCGAAAATCCGCGCACTCGTGTTTTGCCATTCAGTCTCATGAGCTTCCCTTTCAACGGTAGGACGAGATCATCGCCTGCACGGTGTAGCTGCGCACGTGGCCATTGGCGGTGGGGTACTGGATGGTGACCACGATCTGCCGCAGATTGGGATTCACCGCTCCGCTGGCGTCGGTTACGTTGTTAATCTGCACCTGGCGCTGAAAACTGGCCAAGGAAATCTGCGCGGTGGATGGGTTTGACCCAGCTCATGCTGCCCGTCGACCCCGGGACATTGACGGGCGCCGGAGGGACATCGTCGGCGGTATCTTCCAGCCCGTCCGGGCCCGGATCGGTGAGAGCCAACAGTCCGGGAGCGAAAATTCCCGGCCCGCCGGCGGAGGAGTTCTGAATCTGGGCGAAGGTGATCTGAGCCGTTTCACGGGCGGTGAAAACGCTCTCCAGCGCTTCGGTCGCCCGCTGCCGGGCGATGGTATCCAGTTGGATGGTCTGCGTGGAACCCACCGCGACGGCAAACACCGCCAACAAAGCCACCAGGCCCACGGTTACGATGGCGGCCGAAATGACAGCTTCCAGGATGGTGAATCCGCGTTGCCGATTTTTTCCTGCCGGTTTCTGATTGGAATATTTCATTGTTGTATCCATGTGGCCGTACCCGAGCTGTTGACCAGCCGCCAGCCTCGAATTCTGCCGCTCGCACCGAAGACGCTTACCGCCCGCGAACTGTACACATCTCCGCTTCGTGCCAGGTACAAGACGCCATTATTGAAGTTGCCATTGGTGTCGCGCGCCGAGCCATCCGGCATAAAGGCCACTTGATTCTGGATGCCGCCGGCCACGCCAATGTCAAAATTCAGCGCGATACTGCCGGTTCCGAAGCCGTCGGGCGTGGCGGCAGGGCTGGTTGGAATGCCGGATAGAGCCTGGAACTTAATGTCGAAAGGAAGTTCGATGGTGCTGGTTTGTATGGCGCTTGAGATGGCGGTGCCTGCCGGCCACTGAAACACCTGAAGGCTCTGTGCGTCGGGAGCGCCAAGGGGGGTGGCGGCGCCGGCTGGCGGAGCGATGCCGAAGCAAACGATGAACTGCTCTCGATTTTCAATGGCCCGCTCGCGCGCGTTCCGCATTTGCATGAGTGCGGTGTCATAGGCGGCGTTGGTGCGGGCATCCTTATTGCGGGTTGCAGGCACAGCACCGAAATGGCGGTTACGACCAGACCGATGGCCACCACAACGGTAGCCTCGATGAGCGAGAATCCACGAGTTTTGCCGCGAACCATAGTGCTCCTCTTACCTGGGGGAGAGTTCCTATTCCCACCCAATTTTCGGTGGCGAGATCCACGAGACTCGTTTGCACCCTTGTTGGGGTGGGACAGCAGTCCGTGCAAATTCAAAAGGGGAGGGCGTGCCCGCCGCTCTTGGCTGCGGATGCGGATTTGCCGCACAGCCTGATCGTAAGGAGAGGGTGGGAGAGCGTCAAAGTACCAAGGTGCCGGGAAACGGCGTGCACCTCTGTAACGTAATCCCCGGGATGACGATAGTTATTTGCGTTCCGCCGAGCGAAAAATTCAAGTTTGCCGGGCCGGGCCGCCGGCCGCGGCTACGCGTGTGCCTTGGCCGCTTGATTTCTGCCGCCTTTGCTTTCCACCCTGCGGGTGCTGGGGACGTAAACGCAGGCGCGGAAGTCATAGTGGTCTGCGAGACAAGCGGCGCAAAGATGGAACTGATGCACTTTGCAGTGAACAACCGACATCTCTTTGTGGCAGAGGTCGCAAGCACCGCGTTGCGGTTTGGAATTGGCCGTCGTCGACTGCTGCGGATTGACTGCTGTTTTAGGCCCTAGAACCAGCGCCTTGAGATAAATTCCCACGGCTCCTGCCAACGCTCCCACACCGAACAGCGCCGCCCCAAAGCCGAGAAGGCTGCGGTCGTCGTGGTTGCCCAGGCCCGCGGGCATGAGGCACAAGCCCGGCAAAGCCCAGCAGAACGCCCAACACGATCATCCAGGTACCGGTGCGCGAAGACATAGTTGTTGGTTTCCTAAAGGACGTTGAGTAAGGGTCCCTGTGCAAACCAATCCAGGGATTCCAATTGAGCCTATCGGCTTGGTCCTCGCGGCTCCAGATTACCGAAGTCACTGGGTGCGCTGCGCTGGCTATTTCATGACCCCCGTAACTTGCCGTTTCTCGCGCTGGTACTTAACATGCGGTCAACATGGCCCTTGCAGCGCTCATCGTGTCGCGGGATGGTGAAGCTGTGAAGATTCTGGCTCAGATTCTTCAAGGCCGAGGAATTGCAACCGAACACTGCGATGACCGCGAAGAGGCGGCCGTCCACTTGGCGGAGCAGCGGTTCGGGATGTTGATCCTCGACTGTGACGATGAGATCGAGGCGCTGAATCTGGTTGCCACTACCCGCGCCACCTCGGTCAATAGCGCGGCTCTGATTGTTGCCATGGTGGATACGCGAAACGAAACCCGCGAATTGTTTGACCGGGGGGTTAACTTCGTGATGTACAAACCGGTTTCAGCGGACCGGGCCAGCGAGAGCTTGCAAGCGGCTTGGAGCCTGTTGCCGCGCGAGCGTCGCCGGAAAGAACGAACTCATGTTTCAACCCAGGCGTCCATCACCTTCGCCACTACGGAGGATGCTCCGGTTCCACTGCTGAACTTGAGTGAAGAGGGAATCGCCATTCATTCCCAGAACAAGATGCCACCACCGTGCCGCGTCTATTTCCAATTCACGCTGCCGGGGCAGTCCGCGACGGTGCGACTCGCTGCCGAAGTGATTTGGCAGGATTGGCGAGGAAGGGTGGGCCTCCATTTCGCGCATGTGCCGCAAACTTCCCGGCGATCGTTGGATGAGTGGTTGAAACAAAATCCCAACCGCGGTTCGGAAAAAAGCAAGCCAGCTTCGGCGAGGCTGGAGCGTTTCGTCCTGGGATCGCCGGAGCCAAGAACTCCGGCGCCGGCGTCCGCGGTTTCATCCGAAGAGGAGCGCCGTGCTCAAGCACGCAGCGCCTGCCGCCTGGGAGTGAACGTGTACCGGCCGGAGGGCAGCGTTCTGCAACATTGCACCCTGACTGACGTGAGCGCCGGCGGTTGCTACATTGAAACTACGGTGCCCCTGGCGGTGGGCACCCGCCTGGTGATCGAAGTGCGCACCCAGGACTGGAAGTTACGAGTGCAGGGGAAAGTTCGAAGCACGCACCTGGGGTTCGGCATGGGGGTGGAATTCCGCAGGAAAACTCCGGAAGACCTGGAGCAAGTTAAACAACTGCTGGCTTGTCTGGACGCGCAGGTAAGTGCTCCCGCCGAACCCGGAACCTAACTGGATAGAGCGGACATCCGCCCGGCCTCTGCTATGTCTTGCCACTCCGCTGCCGCAGTTCCGCAAGCGCTTGGCGGAAGTAGGGAAGCGACATTCGCAGCCCCGCCTCTAAATCCACCTTTGGTTCCCAACCCAGCAACGCGCGAGCCTTGGTAATATCCGGGCGCCGCTGTTTGGGATCGTCCTGCGGCAGCGCTTGATAGCGGATCGCACTCTTCGACCCGGTCACCTCAAGCACTTTGTGCGCGCATTGCAGCATGGTGAACTCATTGGGGTTTCCGATGTTCACGGGCAGATGCTCGTCAGCCTTTGCCAGGCGCAAGAAGCCGTCAATCTCATCGCTGACGTAGCAGAAGCTGCGGGTCTGGCTGCCATCTCCGTACACGGTAATATCTTCGCCGCGGAGCGCCTGCTTCATGAAGTTGGGAATTACCCTGCCATCGTTCAGTTGCATGCGCGGGCCATAAGTATTGAAGATGCGCACAATACGGGTGTCCACGTTGTAATAGCGCTGGTAAGCCACGGTCACGGCTTCGCCGAAGCGCTTGGACTCGTCGTAAACCGAACGCGGACCGATGGGATTGACGTTGCCCCAATAGGTTTCGGTTTGGGGGTGCTGCAGCGGATCGCCGTAGCACTCCGAAGTGGACGAAACCAGATACTTGGCACGGTATTTCCGCGCTACATCCAAGGCATGAAACGTTCCCAGAGAATTCACTTTCAGGGTTTCAATTCCGTGCTCGGCATAATCCACCGGACTCGCGGGACTGGCAAAATGAAACACGTAATCCACCGGGCCGCAGTCGAATGGTTGGTTGATATCCATTTGCCGAAATTCAAACGCCGGTTTGTTCGAGAGGTGGGAAGATTGGCCAGGCTTCCGGTCAGCAGGTTATCCACCACCACCACGGAATAACCTTCCGAGAGCAAGGCATCGCATAAGTGAGAGCCTAAGAAGCCTGCCCCACCGGTGACTAGGGCGCGCGGTCTGGTCATGGTTCCTGTGGTTTCCTGGCGGCTGGGATTGGCAGGGCGCTAGGAGCTTCAGTTGCAGTGGTCGAACCACCCACGCTGTAGTAGGTGAAGCCATGAGCGGCCATGATCGCCGGGGGATAGAGATTGCGGCCATCGATCACGATGGGATATTTCAGCTGGCTGCGCAGGCGTGCAAGATCGAGCATGGCGAACTCTTCCCATTCGGTGAGAATAAGAAGCGCGTCCGCATCCCGGGCCACGTCGTATGCGTTGTCGGCAAACTCAACCTTACCGTCCAATACCTCGGAGGCCCGCTTTCTGGCAGCCGGATCATACGCGGCGATGGTGCAACCTTCCTGCAGCAAGGCTTGCACCAGAAGGATCGCTGGCGATTCGCGAATATCGTCGGTGCCGCCTTTAAAGGCCAACCCCAGCACGCCTAACCGCTTGCCGCGCAGCGTCCACAGGGCATTGCGCACCTTGCGCAAAAAACGGTGGCGTTGTTCCTCGTTAATGCGCATGACCTCATCCAGCAAGCGGAAGTCGTAGCCGCACTCGCGCGCCACCGAGCGAAACGCCATCAGATCTTTGGGAAAACAAGATCCCCCGTAGCCTATGCCAGGATTAAGGAAACGGGGTCCAATGCGGCTGTCGGTCCCAATCCCCTTGCAGACTTCCTGTACGTCGGCCCCTACCGATTCGCAGATGGAAGCCACCGCGTTGATGAAAGAGATCTTCATCGCCAGAAATGCGTTGGAGGCGTGCTTGATCAGTTCCGCGCTCTTGGTGCTGGTAACAATCAGGGGCGGAGGGATGGATGCCCGGTCGGGGCGGGGAATCGCGTCCGGGCGCTGGTAATATCTCCCATTGCTCAAGGGAACATAAATCTCGCGCAGAACGGAAGCGCAGCGCTCGCTGTCCGCGCCCAGCACGATGCGGTCGGGGTAGAGGAAATCGATAACGGCAGTGCCTTCCCGCAGGAACTCCGGATTGGAGGCGACATCGAAGGAATCCGGGGGAGTAGCGTTGCGCAGAATAATTTTCCGCACCCAGTCGCTGGTATAAACCGGAACCGTGCTCTTCTCCACCACGACTTTATAGCCGTTGATCGCGCCGGAAACGCTGCGCGCAACCGACTCCACATACGACAGGTCGGCTTCCCCTTTGTCGGTTGGAGGTGTGCCCACTGCGATGAACACCACGGCACTGGCGCGCACCGCGGCCTGCAGATCATCCGAGAAGGTCAAGCGCCGCCCGCGATGGCGCTCCAGTAACTCCGGCAGGAATTTCTCGTGGATGGGAACCTTGCCCGCCTGGAGGGCAGACAGTTTTTCCTGATCGTTGTCCACCAGGATCACATCGTGACCCAAGTCAGCAAAGCACGCTCCGGCCACTAGCCCCACGTAACCCGAGCCGACCACAGCAATATGCATCCAACCACCTCTTTGCAGAA
>CAWDCI010000017.1:0-258317 GCA_963800745.1 uncultured Acidobacteriaceae bacterium | reverse complement strand
GATCAAGTCGCGGTTCGTGCGGCCGGCGAGAAAGTGCCGTCCTAGACGCACTGCCGTGGCTGTCCGAGAATCGAGCGACGTCAGACTGTGCAAGTGTAGACAATGACCGCGAGTCTATCGGCGAGACCACCATATCATGCCGGCGAAGACCATCTTCAAACGGATCATCGACGGCGAAATCCCGGCTGATATCGTCTATCAGGATGATCTCTGTCTGGCATTTCGCGACGTCGCGCCCAAGCGCCGACGCATATCCTGGTGATCCCGAAGCGAGAAATACCGTCGCTGGCCGATCTGACCGATGACGATGCACTGCTGGCAGGACACCTATTGCTGGTTGCCCGCCGTCTGGCGCGCGACTTGAAAATGACTGGCGGCTACCGCGTGGTCATTAATTGCGGGCCAGATGCCGGCCAGTCGGTCGACCATTTGCACCTGCACGTGATGGCAGGCAGATCGCTCACGTGGCCGCCGGGCTGATCCTTGTCGACCCGCATTCACGTTCGCCTGAGCAGATTGCCGGCTGAATTGAGCCGGTGCAGTTCTTGCCTAGCGCAGGAACGACGGCATCGCACGTCGCACGCGATCCATGATCCCTGGTTTTGTCTCTTCGTCGGGTGCTGGTGTGGGCGCAGGAGCTCTTGGCACGTAGCGAGGCCGAGCTGCTACGTTCTGCGAGAGCGGCACGTTGGCCACCAGGAATCGCGGCCAATAGCTCTCCAACAGCCGTAAGCAATCAGCGAGCTGGCGGCTTTCCAGCGTATAAAAAGCGAATGTGATCATCTTTTTCAGCTCGCGGATCTCTTGCTCGTCGAACTCGCGGAGCTCGACATCATCGATCCACACCTCGCCCGGCCCGGTCAGGTCGAATCTCACGCGGAGATCGGTCAACTGTTCGCTAGGCAAGTCGCGAACCTCGAATAGATATTGCATCCATTCCGCCGATCGCCTGACCGGTGCCCTGACCGACGGCGCGTAACGATAATAGTCTTGTCCCTTCCAGCGGCCGCTGATCGCCAGTCTCAAAGGGGGCTGGCGGACGGATCGGCGATACCAGCCACACCAACACCGACAGGTGACCGCTGCCGAGGGGACGACCGGGGCGATAATCAGCGATGCAGCCGCCAGCGTGCTGGCAAATCGCAGGCTTTGTGCGCCACCGTTTTCTGTTCGGCTTCGAACTCAGCGGTCGCGCCGGCTTGCTTACGATCTGCCAGCCGGGCAGCGGATCATCGGCATCAGGCGGTTGTTCGAAACCGGAGTTGGTGAGCAGTTTCATGGCGGTCGGCTGCTGCAACTGCGCCACGCGTTCGCCCAAGTCGCGAATGCGCAGGTACAGATCGTTCTCGACGTCCTGGGCAAAGGAAACCTGCGGATTCTGCAGCGTGACGTCCGCGGCCGAGAATCGCCCCGCGAGCAACTCGAACGGTTCCAGATCGACGCTCCACGTTTGCCGCGAACCGGTCGCCGTGAGCGCGGGAAGTTGGTGCGACTTGCCAAACCGATCGAGACGCGGACCGGCCGCGGCCTCGACTTCGACGGTCACGTGCGTGCGCCACGGCGAATCGTTCGTAAAGTAGACGTACGTGACTCTGCTCACTCACATGACGACGAATCGTCACGGGCTGCGTCGTACCGTCGATTGTTTCAAAGTGAGCGGCTGGCAGCTCGCGATACGTGGCCACAAGCTCCGCGAGAGACTCTTCCTCACCCAGCGGCAACAACCATCCGCCGTCGATCATGGCCGAGGAGTCGAGCGTGGCTAACGCATGAATAAAACGTTGACGATTGAGAGCGCCAGACGGCGACGGCTGTCCGACCAATAAAGTCTGCCCGCGCCTTTGAACGGGCTCTTGGCGTCGAACGTTGGCACGCGCAATTGCTGTGGCCGGGAAGAACACGCCGCTGATGTCGCGTCACCCGCACGCCCGGTCTAGTTCCGCCGATTGATTCAGCTCAATCGATACGGCCTGATCCGTCAGCGAGTTCAGTGGCTCGATCCATTGCGGCCGCGTAGACGAGATCGTCGCTCGATTGATAGAGCTTGGGATCGATGCCTAGCGACAACAGCACCCCCTCGGCGCTGGTATGGGTGGCCGCGACTTTGGGTCGCAGTGCCTGCTCGATATCAGGCCGCTCGAACATGTCGGGGCGCCCAGCAGATAGTAATCGCGCCGGGCGGTCTGTCACGCGTGCCAACTCGCCGTGCATACGGCGGTGCAATTGGTTCAACGCCTGGCTCCGCCATATCGAGCCACGGCCCGCGATATTCAGACGCAATCAGCTTGACGGGCGCGGATGGTTTTTCGACCTCGAGCGCGAACTCCTTTTTCGTGTACAAAGCGGTCACCGTTAACGGATCGTATCCCCAATCCGCCCCCGGTAGCTGGGCATAGCCGTCGGCGGAAAGCTGCACGGCCAGTCCCGCGAACGCGGCATGATCCTGGTAGCGATTCACACAACTCGCGTACCACTGCCAGCATGGCATCCTGCACGCGGACGTTGAGCGGATTGTAGTACGGCCCAAGCCCCTTGCGTGTCTCGTGTTCGGCGAGCCACGGCTTGCCGTCAGCATCGATGGGCGCGACGCCGACGGCCTCTTCCCCGTTGCGTCGTTTAATGGCCTCTAGTTCAGCCAGCGGCGCGGTACCGAGCGACGGGATCGCTCAGTCCTTCCCGGTCGAACAGCCGAAACAGCAGCTCGAGGACATCTTTGCGGTAGGGGTCCTGGCCGGAGGCGAAATACACGCCCGTGTCGTATCGCGGCGTCGGTTCCAAGAGGCGACTGGGATAAATGGTGCTGCCATCGGCCAACACGGTCATCACGAGTCCGTTGTAGCCGACGTGTTGCAGATACTCGACGAGTCGCGTATGCCTTCGTAGTAAGTGACCCAGTCGTTGAGCCCACGATCGCTCCAGTCGTCGAACGCCTCGCTGGCCGAGAAGTTTTCGGGAAACAGCGGCCGATCGTAGAATCCGGCGAGCAATCGGTCACCCGCCGGCGCGTTGCCGGCGAACCGGCCGCGCGGCAGGTAGGTCGGACGGTTTGCGTCACGCCCCAGGCTGGAGACGACTGACGCCTTGGGGCCAATCACACGTATCTTGCCGAAGGCCGCGCGCGATCCTTGCGCGCTGATTTGTGACCAGTAGCAGGGGGGCCTTCGTGCGGGCCAGAAAATGACGCGATGCTTCGCTAATGCTGGCTCGCGGCTCGTTCCCTCGTCGGGCAGGCAAACTCCGGCATCGATGCCGATCGGCGTGACTTTGCCCGAGGTGTTCGGCTCGACGACGCTGACGCCTAACGTCTGGGCGACGTCGGTCGGATATTCGACTTCTACGATGTGAGGCTGTCCTGGTCGGGCCACTGGCAGCGGGAATGCCTCCCAACTTACATTCGGTTCGCGGCCTCCCGGTCCGATTTGAATAAGTTGGCCGAGTGGGTGCTGAGAGGCGTTGCATCACCATTTCCCAGCGGGCCCCGTCGCATACCGGGGATCAGCGGCACATTGCCCAAGCGCCTCCACCAGCGGGGACTGGCCGGGTCTAGCTCGAAGAGAGTTTCCGCCACGGCCGGCAGCGGTGCGGCACCAGCCGGCTGTGGGCGTTTGGCCGCCAGGACGATCAGTTGTAATTTTCGTTCTTCGACGGTTTGCTTCCACCCCAATCGGTTTTGCAGCGCGCGGCGGTGGATAGCGATGTCGCAGGTCGTAAACCCCTTCGGCCTCGGGTAGCTTCACGGGCAGAATGGCCGGCTCGGTTGCGAAGCCGTCGGCGGTGAGATTCAATTCACGCTCGTTCCCCCATAGCGGATCGCGCGATGTTCGCGCGGCGAACAACTGGGCAACCAGTAGCACCCTGCCGCCGATGCCTGTCGGCAGCAGGTGGGGCTCGACCTCGATCTCGGCGACTTCGCCGGCCGAGAAAATTACCGTGTCGTGGGCGAGTTTCACGCGCAATCGGTCGCCGGGCACGCGGCGAATCAACAGGCGATTTCCCGTGCGGTCTAGCGGGGCCGCAAAGACATCCTGCAGCCTGCGCGGAGAGGCACTTGCAGGTCCACGCCCGCCGGGTTTTCGCGATTCGATAGAGTCAGTCGCAAAGACGAACTTAGCGGTGCCGCAACTACGAAATCGACGCCGTCGTAAGCCCGGACGCTTGCCGCGGTTGGATGTGCAGGGTCGACCCGTCGCTCCACATCGAACCCGGCTCGTCGGCTTCGACTCCCAAGGGAGTCGGCTCGGCCAACGTACCGTCGGGCAAGGATACCGATCCTTTCCACAACTGCCCGTTGCCGCCGCCCCATTCCATGCGCAGCCGCAGCGCAGGTTCATCGGCGCTGACGAGAAGCGGCGTTGCCATGATGGCCAGCGACACCGTAACAAGGGCGACCCGCATGGCATGAAGCGCCTGCATTGGCAGTGCCGGAGTTTTTCGCGGGGCGGTTCGCGCGAGCTTTGGCGACGCAGGCGCGCGGCATTCCCCCGGGAAATACCCCAACGGTATTCCGTAGTGGGGCCATCGGCCGATGGCGACTTGCCAACCGCCGCCGGCTGCCATGTATTCGGACGTCCTTGTCCGATCATCGCACGCTCGAAACTGTTGCTATGCCTTGGCCGAAACGGTCAATCCGCGAGGTAAACCACGCATCGTGTGCGCCTCACCCGTCGCAGTGCCGTTCGACCGACTTGAATCCGAGAACAATTCTCACGCCGTTGCACAATGGGCACGCAGCTCTTTGCCGACCATCGAATCGGGTTGCCACCATGCCAAAGAATGGCCTGGCTGAGGTGACACCCAACTCGCTGTAAGTGGCAGAGTGGCAAAGAGAAATGACGTCCCAAAGGACCGCGGATTATAGGTTCGCCCTCGGCTTCCACCTATCCCAGCTTGGTCGACGAGCGTTCGCGGTTACATGCAGTTCCGATCGCCGGTGAGAGCCGCGCATTTCTGGGTCGCTAGCACTCGATCCGCAGGATATGGTGCCGGCGGCATAGGGACGCGAGTGCGTAGGGTAAGCACTGCGAATCGGACGGTGCATATAATGCACGCTACAAGAGCGTCGTTCGCTAACGCAAAGGGCCACTTGGCCTTTCGCAGAATTCCCCGCAGTTAACCCAAGCCTGCTAGCAGCACGTCTGCTAGCGAAGAGGGTGCGGCATCTGGCGGCGTCTGACCAAATTCTGCCAGCACTTGCTCGAGCAGGTCGACTACCTGCGGCCAGGCGGTCCGCCACATCATTCACTTCCCAGCGGTCGTCCGGCTTGGCAAAGAGTTCGACCACGGGAGGTTCCATCGTGGCGCTGCTGGCCCCCATTTGTCGAGCGCCAGCATGTACCAGGCCGGCGTGCGTACCGCGCGATCTTCCCCATCTCCTACGAGGAATGCTCGGTCGCGTAGCGGTGCCGGTTCGCCGCGTATGACTGGCAGCAGGCTGCGGCCCGTTGCATCCCCACTCGCGCCTGCAGCCCAAGCCGATCGAGCAAGGTCGGCACAATTCATCCGGTTGCACAAGCGCTGAGTGCGATCGCTGGCGCCAACGTCATTAGGCAGCCGTATAACCCACGGCACATGGACCAGCTCGGCATGCAATACGTTGTCTAGCGGTCCGATGCGGCGATGCTCGCCTAAGGGGAATCCTCGCGGGGAGAGCACGGATAGCAAAGTTCGATCGCTGGCAGGACCGTGATTGCACTGATCGAGAAATGCGCCCAGGCAAATGTCGAGCAGCGACCTGGCCGGCGTAGGCGTGCGCAATCGCCAGACGTTCGTCGGGGTCGTAGTTCTCAGGCAGCCATCGGCAGGGAACGGCAACGTCTGACAGTGGCGGCGGATCATCCTCGTCGCGGTAGGCGTTGCGAAATTCCAACGGCACGTCCCACGAGTGGCCCAGGCTGCCGCAGTGCAGCCACAGGCAGAACGGTTCGTCAGCCGCTTCGAGCCATTGCCCCGCGACGGCAAAGAGACGTGCCAGGTTCGTTTCGTGAATCTCGTCAGCCGGTGCAGCGAGCTGCTGCACGTCGACCTGCAGCACTTCGTCGATCGTGGCGGCCCAGGGCATCCGGGCCACGTCAGGATCGTCGGTGATCAACGCAGTATTGATGTTGGCGTTGTTCAAGCGCTCGATGAGTAGCGGTTCAGCGGGGTGCTGCTTGGCCCGCCGCACGACATGGCAACCGGATGTCATCGAGGCATATTGCACTGCCAAGTCGGGTGATTCGATCAGGGCTTGGTCGAACAAAAAGCCGTCTGCGGCCAGGCGATCGAAGTTTCGCGTAGAAATCCACGAGTTGCCGTAGCAGCCTAGGTAGCCTGCGTGCAGCCGGTCGATCACGAGACAGATTGCATTCATGCCGACGCTTGCCGAGAAGTTGCCAGAAGTGTCGCCCCAATATGCCGCACGCAGGCCGCGATTCTACTGAGGATTGCTGTGGATTACACTGACAGAATTCCGTCGACGGCAATTTGTGCTGTGATGTTGCCGATTGCGCAACTGAGGAAGTCGTGCCCGACCATGGGCCGAGGGATCGCGTATGACCAGCGCTTTGATCATTGCCGTGTTGGTCGTCGCACTGCTGGTGATTTGTGCCGCAATCAGCCTGACTTGGCGGTGGGGGAGCCGGCGCACGCTTTTGCCCTGTCCGAGCAGCATGGCGTGGATGTTTCAAGGGAGCTTCGTCGACTGGTGGACCGCTACGGCACGGACGTTGGATCGCATCGGATTGCAACCGGGCAACCGCGTCCTCGAAGTCGGGCCGGGGCCGGGCCGATTGTTGATCCCTGCCGCCGAGCGGTGTGTTGCCTGGCGGAGAAGTCGTCGGGCTGGACGTTCAACAAGGGATGATTGATCGACTCCGCAAGCGCACCGCGTCGACCAGTAACCTGGCAGTCGTTCTCGGCAATGCCGAGCGGATGTCGGTCGAATCGGCGAGCTTCGACGTCGTGTATCTCAGCATGGTGCTGGGAGAAATCCCCGATCGGCCGCCCGCGCTGGCAGAAGTCTATCGGGTTTTGAAGCCGGGAGGCCGTCTGTCGATTACCGAGTTACTGGCGGACCCGCACTTCCAGTCGCAAGCCACGGTTGATCGGCTGGCCCGCGAGGCGGGTTTCGAGCGTCAAGCGGTGCAGGGGCTTGGTATTCGTACACCGCGAACTTTGTCAGGCCGACGGCCGAGGCGTAGCTCGATCGCTGACTAGTTGCGGTCGCGCAGCAATGCCACGAACATGCGCAACTCTTGCACGTCCTCGCGGAGTTGTTCAAGCTCAAAGCGAACGTTCGACAACGGCGACTCCTTTGCCAGATGGCGGGCACGATCGACTTTGATCTTGGCCAGGTCCAACTCGGCCTTGAGCCGCTCGACTTCCGGGGCTAACTGTGCCGTTGAACTGCAAGTTCGCCGCTTCGGCCTTGCTCAACGATTCCTGGGCGGCGCAGATCGGACTCGGCCCCGGAAACGTAGATCTCCGAATCGCTGGTGTCATCGTTCTCGGCCAACTGCACGCGTTCGCGCGCCTCGCGCACGCCTTCCTGGATAGCCTGCATGACGCTGGGGCGAATCGTGTTGGCCAGACGACGATTGGTCTCCTGGTATTTCTCCAGGGTCGCTTCCATCAGCCGTAGATATCCCTTGGCGTATTTGACGTCGAGCTCTTTCTCTTTCTTCTTCTCTTCTTCTTTTTCCTTGTCCTTGTCGGACTTGGCGACATTCTGATCTTGCTGCGCCAGACAGGGGGCTGGCAACTTGGGTCGCCAGGAAACCGCAGACCATCAGTCCGATCACGAAGATCCATCGTCGATTCGACATCGTATCAACCCTCGAATCCTATTGGTTTTGCCGGCATTTCGACAGCAAGAGTGTTCGCTGTAAACCTCGCGGAAATATAGCTCGTAGTTCAGAGCGCGGAGTTGCAACGGTTTTGACGCCTGGCACGGCAGACGCGCCGGCCGCCACGCCGTAGAACCGAGCGGTCGGCCTCCTTGCCCTGACCGTGGCTCCCCGTTAGGCTCGACCCCATCGCGAACTCCGCTGACCCTGCGGCGTCGGTGCCGCGCTGGTCCAACCCGCAACATTCGATCTTCAGAGCCTGCCGATGAAGTTTGCCATTTGCAATGAAACGTTCCTGGATTGGCCGTTTGATCGGGCCTTCGCTTTTGCGGCGAGAATGCGGATACACGGGCATCGAGATCGCGCCGTTCACGATCGCGAACGACGTCAACGAGATCTCGGCCGACCGGCGCAGCGAGGTAAGGCGTCAGGCCGAGGCGGCCGACCTGCAGGTCGTCGGGCTGCACTGGCTGCTGGCTAAAACAACGGGCTACTACCTGACGAGCCCCGACGAAGCTGTTCGCCGCCGCACGGCCCAATACGTGCGCGACCTGGCGCATCTTTGCCGGGAACTCGGCGGCTCGATCATGGTCTTCGGTTCGCCACAGCAGCGAAATCTGCTGCCAGGAGTCAGTGAAGAGCAGGGGTTGGCGTATGCGACCGAAGTGTTTCAGGCGGCCATGCCCACGCTTGAGGAGTTGGACGTGACGCTGGCCGTCGAGCCGCTGGGCCCGGCCGACGGCAACTTCCTGCTGACGGCCAATGCCGGCGCGCAGCTGGTCGAAATGGTCGGCTCGTCCCAATGCCGATTGCACCTGGATTGCAAAGCGATGGCGAGCGAGGCCAAGCCCATTCCCGATATCATCCGCCGGCATGCATCGATACTTGCGCATTTCCATGCGAACGACGCCAATCTACTCGGACCGGGTTTTGGCGAGCTCGACTTTGTGCCGATCTTCGAAGCGCTCGGCGAGGTCGACTACCGCGGCTGGGTGTCGGTCGAAGTCTTCGACTATAACCCAGGCGTTGAGTGGCTGGCCCGCGAAAGCATCGACTATATGCAGCGGTGCGTGGCTGAACTGACTGATTGAGTCGGTCGCACGGTTGGCAGAGGCTGATACGCGGATTTTGCCTTAGGTCAACGCCAGCGGCGACTCAGCCCGCGCCAACCTTCAACTCGGCCAGATGCTGAGCGGTGCCGACCAGTCGGTCCCAGTTTTCGGCGATGTATTCCGGCGGGCCGCCGATTTGCGCGACGACTTGGGCTACTTGCTCGGTGGGCACCATCTCGATGGCGTCCCAGGGACAGACCGTGAGATCGTAGGGATCACTCTTCTTACGAGCAATCCGCACGCAGACTTCGCATCCTACGCACCGCTCGATATCGATCTCGCACCAACTCTGCAAGTTGAACATGCCGGGAAACTGTTGCACCTTTACGATGCAGTCGACCGGGCAGACTTCCAGACAAGCCTCACAACCGGTGCAGTTGTCGGCGTTGATGACGGCCAATTCCTTGGGGAGCTTCTTACGAGGGCCTTGTTTGGCCATGGAGATCTGGTCCTTGGTCTCGAAATCGTGCAGCAGTCACTGAGAGGCGTGTTCCTCTCGCCGATCACGGATTGCTCCGCTCGCCTGGTTCGACAGGGCCGGCGGACATCCAATCATAGGGACAAATCGGGAGATAGCCAACCGCGTCATGAATCCTTTGCGAGCAGAAATCGAGCTGCCAGCCGTGCGGCGGGCACGGCTGAGGCCCGACCGGTTGCCGAGGGCGAATTTGGCGGTCGGCAGAGAAAGGCTTCTACGCGACGGCGGACAGAACTATAATTCTGCCAACGACTTCAATCAACAGACTTGTACGCCACTCCAGCCAGGGAGACGACCTAGCTTGCGGATCATTCAGTTTCCCCATCCCACCCTGCGGCGCGTGTCGAAGCCACTCCGCCGCGTCGATGACGAATTGCGGCACATTGTTCGTGAAATGTTCGACCTGATGTACGAGGCCAAGGGCATCGGTCTGGCCGCTAACCAGGTGGACCTACCTTATCAGCTGTTTGTCCTCAATCTGTCGGGCGACCCAGCTGAGCCCGATGCCGAGCAGGTGTTCCTCAATCCTGTGCTCAGCCAGCCCAAAGGGACGGCCGAGGCCGAGGAGGGGTGTTTGAGTCTGCCAGGCTTGTACGCGCGAAGTGCGCCGGCCTGAGCAAATCACGATCAACGCCTATGACCTGGCCGGCAATGAGGTGGAAGAGACGATCGAGGACCTGTTTGCCCGCGCAGCGCAGCACGAGACCGATCACTTGAACGGAGTGCTGTTTATCGATCGGCTCAGTCCGACGACGCTCTTGTCTCTGAAGGATTCGCTGGAGGAGTTTGAGATCGAGTTTGCCGACCGCCGCCAGCGCGGAGAAATCCCCAACGACGAGCGAATTTCTGCCCGGCTGACTGAACTCGAAGAGTTACGCACCTGAAGGGGCATGCGGATCGATATCGTCTACAAGAATTCATCCGCAGATTTTGCAGATTACACAGATTGGATTTAGGGTTGCTGTTCGTCGGACTTTTTTCTGCGCAATCTGTGAAATCTGCGGATACGCCTAAGCCGTGAAGGGCTGGGCATTGTTTCCTTCGTGAGTGGGCCATGCGACTTGTCATGTTTGGCACCGGGCCGTTTGCTGCTCCGACGTTTCGTGCATTCTTCGACACGCAACATCAGGTCGTCGGCTTGGTGACGCAGCCACGGCGAATCGTCCGTGGTCGGATCGTGGCGGCGATCAGTCCGCTGCGCGATGAGGCCGTTCGGCGTGGCACTCCTGTTTTCGATCCCGAAAATGTCAATGCCGCGGAGGCGCAATCGCCGCTGGCCGAGTGTCATGCAGACTTGTTCGTGGTGGCCGATTACGGGCAGATTCTATCGGCTGAAACGTTGGCACTCGCACGTCACGGCGAATCAACTTGCACGGCTCGCTGCTGCCGAAGTATCGCGGCGCGGCGCTGATCAACTGGGCGATCCACAAAGGCGAAATTGAAACCGGCGTGAGTGTGATTCATATGACGCCGCGCATCGACGCGGGCCCCGTCTTGCGCAAGCAAAGCTTGCTATTGGCCCTGATGAAACGGCCGTCGAGCTGGAAACGAGGCTTTCCGAACTGGTGCGCCGCTCGTTTGCCAGGTGATTGATACGATTGAAGCTGGCACCACGCAGTCGCTACCGCAAGATCTGGCGTTGGCAACCAAGGCCCGACGGCTGCGCAAGACCGATGGTGCGATCGATTGGTCGCGCTCAGCAGCCGAGATCAAGAACCAGGTGCGGGCCCTACAGCCCTGGCCGCGGGCGTATACCGATTGGCTGCGCATGTCGGCTGAGCCTTTGCGGCTGATCATGGGCCAGGTCGACGTGTGCGATTCGCCGCGCGAGGCGGTTTCCGGCGAAGTGCTCGTAGCGGAAAAGGATGAACTAGTGATCGCGACCGGCCAGCAGGCCGTGGCGATTCGCCAGTTGCAGCCGGCCGGTCGGCAAATGATGTCGGCAGCCGAGTTCCTCGCGGCCATCCGATTCGTCCAGGAGACCGATTCGGACCAGCGACAGAATCGCAGGCATAGCAACAAGGCTATGGACTAATTTCAAAACATAGCACTGGAACACGACGCTGAGTTGCGACTGTTATTGCTTGCAGGCCGCGCTGGAGCTGCGATAAAAAGGTACTGCAAATTCCCGGACTGCGGGTTAGAGGAAGCAAAGACGCTCGCAGAGGAAATTGGTGACCGGACGTTCCCAGAGGGACCTTTTTGGCGAGAGAGACAATAAGATTGGACCGCGACACTTCCTCACACGTTGGTCCTGGGCCGGTTCTTCTGTGTCGCGCTGTCCGAATTACCAAATCCCTAAATTGCGGCCGGCATCATGAATGATCTGGACTGGTTGGCCAACCGTCATTTTCGGGAGGTGATACGGTACGAACACAGCTGGGCCTTCGCATTTGATGACGGCGTCGGCGTCACGGCGGAGTGTCTCTGGCGGCTCATCGAAAATGGTCGAATCCGCTTCACGAGCGAGGACGATGGCCATCAATTCGGTCTTCCTGCTCCTCGCGATTGCGCTCTTGAGCTAAACAAAAGATTGAACGGGACGAAAAGCACTGCAGTCACACTACGAGGAGGTACTCTGGACTTGGAGATCTTCTTTGATTCTGGCCATGTGCTTCAGCTGATTCCAGATTCATCGTGCTACGAGTCATCAGAGCGCCACGATCGATTACGGCAGTTCATTGCGGTTGGGGGTGGTGACCTAGCCGTCTTCGATCCGAATGGCGGAGTGTGAGCCGGTGGAACTTTGCGTTTCGATTTAGCACAATTTCCCGCTTTGATTTGGCCATTTGACGAATCGCCCGTTGGTCCAGAGAATACATTGCTTCGCCTTCTGCCGGTCGAGTGATTCAGGCGGTGGCCGGGCTTAATGTTTGAGGAGGTCGTGGACCACGATGAACTGGATTGAACAAGAAGACCCCGAGGTCTGGGCTGCCATTGCCGGCGAGATCAAGCGCCAGGAAGACGGCCTGGAGATGATCGCCAGCGAGAACTACACCAGCCCGGCCGTCATGCAGGCCGTGGGGAGTGTGCTAACCAACAAGTACGCCGAAGGGTATCCCGGCCGGCGTTATTACGGCGGCTGCGAGTGGGTCGACGTGGTCGAAGACCTGGCCCGCGATCGTGCCAAGAAACTCTTCGGCACCGAGCACGCCAACGTGCAGCCACACTCGGGTAGCCAGGCAAACCTGTGCGTCTACCTGACAGCTCTCGATGTAGGCGACACCGTGCTGGGGCTCGACCTGGCACACGGTGGCCATCTCACCCACGGTATGAAGCTGAACATCTCGGGCCGCCTCTATCACTTCCATAGCTACGGCGTGCGGCGCGACAATCATCGCATCGATTTCGATCAAGTGGCGGCGGGCCCGCGAGCACAAGCCGAAGATGATCGTGGCCGGGGCGAGCGCCTACCGCGCGAGATTCCTCACGACAAGTTTGCCCAGATCGCCCGCGATTGTGGCGCCAAATTGTTCGTCGATATGGCGCACTATGCCGGCCTGGTGGCGGCTGGGTTGCACAATAGCCCCGTCCCATTTGCCGACTTCGTCACAACGACGACGCACAAGACACTCCGCGGCCCACGCGCAGGACTGACGATGTGCAAGGCCGAATATGCCAAGGACCTGGATCGCAACCTGTTTCCGGGCATTCAAGGGGGGCCGCTGATGCACGTCGTGGCCGGCAAGGCAGTCTGCTTCGGCGAGGCGCTGCACCCGAGTTCAAGCAATATGCACAGCAGATCATGGACAACGCCAAGGTCTTGGCCGAATCGCTATTGGCCGGCGGCGTGCGGTTGGTGAGCGGCGGAACCGACAATCACCTGATGCTGGTCGACGTCACGCCGCTGGGCCTGGGGGGCAAAAAGGCTGAAGAAACGCTCGATCGATGCGGGATCACTGTGAACAAGAACATGATTCCCTTCGACGAACGCAAGCCGATGGACCTGTCGGGTATTCGCGTCGGCACGCCGGCCTTACGACGCGTGGCATGGGCGTGGACGAAATGCGGCGGATCGGCGGCTGGATGATCGAGGCGCTCAAAGGTGCCGACGACGAAAGCGCGACGAGCCGTGTGCGAAGTAAAGTACGGAACCTGTGCGAATCGTTCCCGGTGCCGGCGGCTTGCCTGCCTACGGCCTAAGCAACGGGCCGGTGATTTCCGCGGTTGCGCAGGATGTGGGGGGCATTCTCGGATTAACCCGCCGCAGGCTATAATCGCGCAACCGCAGTCGGGCTGCACACGCGTCGCGCCCGAGTCCACATCCACGTGGGAGGGAATCCAACACCGATGGCTGCCCGCGCAGTAAGAGTCGAATCCTGATTGCCGACGATAATCAGACCAATGTCGAGTTGCTGGAAGTGTACCTGGCCGGCTTGGACTGCGAGATGGCTGTGGCCGTCGATGGTCGTGACACGCTCGAAAAGGTGGCCGCGTTCAAGCCGGACCTGATCCTGCTCGACATCATGATGCCGAAGCTGAGCGGCTTCGAGGTCTGCAAGCAGTTGAAGGGAAGCCCCGACACCAAGGGGATCATGATCCTGATGGTGACCGCCTTGAACGAACTGGGTGATATCGAGCGGGCCGTTAACGCCGGCACCGACGATTTTCTCAGCAAGCCGGTCAACAAGCTCGAACTCTTGAAACGAGTAGAGATCATGCTGCGGTTGCGGCACGTCGAGGATGAGGTCGAGCGGCTGCGGCGCTATCTCGAGGGAATGGAAGACTCGACAGGCCCCGGTGCCTGAGCAATTTCGTCGCACCGAGCGAAAGCCGCCAGCGGGATTTGGGGTCGAGTGGCTGGCGCCGACGGGCAGCAGGTAGAGATGTTCGATGAGGCCCCGGTTGTTCGCCAATTCCTGCTGGTGGCGAATATTGCGGCCGCAGGCACCCACGGTCTTGGCAATCGTCCCGCTCTGTGCTCCTTGATTTCATAGTCTGGGCGACTTATTGTGCCGCTGGAGCCAGCCCCTCACCCTGTTCTCTTGAAACACGCCCACCGCTCGAGAAACCTGCGATGAATGTCTTGTTTCGCCTCCGCGTAACGTGCCTCGTATTGGCCTGCGCGATTCGCTTGGTAGCAACGAGCGACTCGCTCGCTGATGATGCGACTGCGAAGACAAAAAAGGTCCTCTTCATCGGCATTGACGGTTGCCGCTTCGACGCCGTGCTGGCAGCCAATGCTCCTAACCTCGACCAGCTGATGGCCGACGGGTGCTACGACGCTGACTGCCAGATTCTTGGTGAACGCTTCGACGGCAATGATACGGTGAGCGGTCCGGGCTGGTCGAGCATTCTGACCGGCGTGTGGGCCGACAAGCACGGCGTGCTCAATAACGACTTCAAAGTGAAACATTACGACCAGTATCCTCACTTTTTTGCTCACCTCAAAGAGGTGCGGCCCGACGCGGAGACAGCGTCACTAGTGAGCTGGATACCGATTCAGCAGCACATCGTGAGCGCGGCGGACCAGGCGAAGTTATTCCCGCCGATCGGCAAGGACTATACCGAGTTCTGATGTCATGGCTGCCAAGGCAGCGGCTAAGATTCTCGGCGAGAGTGATCCGGCCGCGGACTATCATCTACATTGGCCAGGTCGACGAGACTGGGCACAAAGATGGTTTCCATCCCACGGTGCCAAGCTATATCAAGGCCATCGAAAACGCTGACGCCTGCGTGGGCATCGTGCTGGATGCCGTCAAGGCGCACAAGACCTTCGCTCAAGAAGATTGGTTGGTGTTGGTCACCGCCGATCATGGCGGCAAAGGGACGAATCACGGTGGCGGTCATAACGTGCCCGAGATCCGCAATAGCTTCGTGATCGTGAGCGGCACGCGGCCAAACGCGGTCCGCTGGACGAACAGACCTACCTGGTTGACGTGCCCGTTACGGCGCTGGCCCACCTGGGCGTCACTGCCGATCCCAAGTGGAATCTTGACGGGCACCCAATCGGACTAAAGGAGAATCCCGGCTCGGCCAAGTAGGCTGCACCCGGGCTTGGCAGACTGTACGCTTGCCAGCGTTCGCCATGTGTGGATGGGACGGGCAATGCGACAAACGAAATTGAACAACGATTGCCATAAACAACGAATCGAACCGGAGAACATCATCGTGCTAGTCCACAACGTCTACTTCACGCTCAAGGATCCAACACCCGCCGCGATCCAGCACTTGATGGCTGAATGCCGCAAATATCTAAGTGATCATCCGGGCGTGGCCTATTTTTGGTGTTGGCACGTTGGTGCCTGATCTGGACCGGCCCGTCAACGATCGCAACTTCCACGTGGGCTTGCACATGGTCTTTGCCGACCGGAAGGCGCACGATACGTACCAGGTACACGACCGTCACAAGAACTTCATCGAACAGAACAAAGACACCTGGCGCCAGGTGCGCGTGTTCGATAGCGACGTGTAGCAGAAGAGGAATGCAAAACGCACCGCGGGGTGGCGGGATCACGCCGCGGCGGGGGCCGGCTGATTACGCCAACTGGCGGCCTCTTCGCCATCGAGCCGCAGCGTCAAACATTTGGCACTGCCGCCGGCCTTGACGAACTCGTCGAGCGGGGTTTCTCGCGGCGAAAAGCCGCGCACCCGCGAGCTCCTGGTGAAGCTCAGGGCAGCCGGTGTTCGTGATCACGGTGCGACCAATCACCACGGCATTGCAGGCAAACCGTTGCGCTTCGGCAAGGCTGACCTCGACCAACTGGGGCACCAGCTCTTTCAGCACGGCGGCACCATAGGCGTCGAACGCGCCGGGATAGTAGAGCGCCACGCCGGGCGCCAGGGGGCAGAAGCACGTGTCGAGGTGATAGTAGTACGGATCGACCAGCTCCAAAGGAATCACGCGGCAACCGAGCCTCGCCCCAATCCATTGATGCGCCTGGGCATCGCTGCGCAGGCGATAGCCGGCAAACAACGTGTCGCCGCAGAACAGCGCGTCGCCGGCGCCTTCGAAGTGAAAGCCGGCGGGAATGTGCTCCACGCGAAACTCGTGATCGCTGAGCCAATTTTCGTCGTGCGGCTCTTCCCCTTGCCGTTCGACGTGGCGAAAGCGGGCCAGCAGCGCCAACTCGTGGCAAACCAGTGCCGCGTTGGCCGTGAAAACCAGGTCCGGCAGGCCTGGCACAGGAGACATCGTGGCGACATCGGCGCCAGCTGTTTCGATGGCCGTCTTGAGCGATTGCCATTGCTCGCAGGCTGCCGCGTGATCGCTCGGACGTTCGCGGTGCATCCAGGCATTGATTTCGTATTCGATTCCGTAAAACTCGGGCGGGCACATAGAATGCGCGGTTGAGTCATGGCGCGACCTCGCTTTCCATCTCGACCAACTCTTGCACCAGCGCCCGCAGAAAGGGCTCGACGTCGGTCACAATTCCCACGGTCTGGAACGAGCCCCGATCGTTGAGCTTAATAACGGTCGACGGATTGATGTCTGCGCAAACGACCTTTACCCAAGCGGGCAGCAGGTTGCCAACTGCGATGGAATGGAGCGTCGTGGCGATCATCAGGCAGAACGTGACGTCGCGGCTCTTGGCACGCATTTGCCGCTGCGCGTCGAGCACGTCGGTGATAACCTCGGGCAGTGGGCCATCGTCGCGAATGCTACCGGCCAGCAGGAAGTCGACTTTGTTTCGTACACACTCGTACATGATGCCCGAGGTCAACAGACCTGACTCGACCGCTCGTTCGATGCCCCGCCGCGCGGCGCATGCGATTGATGGCGCAGATGATGCTCGTGACCCGCCTCGGCCGATGTGCCGTGGCTGAGCGTGACTCCCAGGCTGGTGCCGAAAAGGGCCTGCTCTATGTCGTGGGTGGCCAAGGCGTTGCCAGCGAACAGGACATCGATATAGCCCTCGCGAATCATCCGGCAGACGTGCTCGCCGCTGCCGGTATGTACGATAGCCGGGCCGCCGACCAACAGCGTTCGCCCTCCGGCGGCACGCGTGCGGCTCAGTTCCCGGGCGATCTCGCGAATGGCGATGGCCTTGGGCTTTTCGGTCGAAACGCTGCTTCCCATGAACTCGAACAGGTGCCTTTGGGGGGCCGCGTTCCTGCGGAAAGACGCGCACGCCCGCATGGCCGACAATGATCAGGTCGCCCTTGCGAACGTCGACCATTGGCAAGCAGCGAGCCCGCTTGCGGTCGGGTGAGACGACAAGACCGCAATCCATTTCCTGGTCGGCGACCTCGATCCAGTGGCTTTCGAGGCGCACCTCGGTGCGCTGATTGGTGGTGCTGTAGAACCCTTCGGGGAAGGCCGAGTCCATGTCGGCCGCTTCCAGTCGACAATCGTGCCATACCGTGGGCACGGCGCCGTGGTCGCCAATTTGTTCGAGAATCTCCGCCAGGCGCTGGGCATTGTCGGCCTGCACCTCCACGAGTGCGTAACTGGGATCGGTGCGCGCCTGGCCGATCGCGATTTGTTTGATGCGAAAAGTGCCACCCAAACTGGTAATTACGTCGAGCACTTTGGGCAGGATCAAGCTGTCGATAATATGGCCGCGGATTTCGACCTCTTCGACAAATGCCGTAGTGCCCACAGAGACTTCGTTGATTTCCGTTTTCATGCGAGACCCCGGCAAAGCGTAGGGTGGCGACTGGGAAAACATCGCCGGATACGAGCCGTGTGATCGGGGCGTGTGTCGCCCGGAGATAGGAAGGGAGGCGCGGGCACGCCCTGTTAAATCAATTCTAGGTTGGCCTGCCGTTTTGGGCTATCAAGGTCGTATTTACCGCGCGACGTACGTCGCACTTCGGCGAGCATAACTCGAAGCCCTGCCGACACTTCACAATCGCAGCAGGCGTCTCTATACTGCAGGTCCGGCAGCCTTTCATGATCCCGGGGCGGCCCATTCTTGCGGACCCCCTGTTAACGTTAACGTAACGAAGAGCAAGCGGTATGAGTGACGCACCGGACACGAATCGTTGGTCGCAGTTGGCGAAGGAACTGGGGGCAGTTGCTCAACCGAGCCCGCCACCACCAAGACCGGTGGCCGTCCCTCCGGCAGCGCCCACGCCACGACGAACGAGCGATGCGCCGCGGACCGTGCAGCGTCCCGCTGCCGATTGGTCGCACCTGGCGGCTGACTTGGGAGCAACGCCGGCTGCTGCTCCTCCGCGACGCCAAGAGCGCCCCGCCCCTGCACGCCCCGTACCGGCACGAGTGGAACCGCCGCAAGCGGAGCCGCCACGAGTCGAGGCACCGCGATTGGAACCGGCGCACGATGAGGCGTTGTCGACCGAACCGCGTTCTGATTCACAGCGTTCAGATTCAACGCGATCGGACTCGCGGCGTGATGACTCGCGGCGACGTGATTCATCGCGACGGGATCAGGGACGTCACGAGTCGTCCCGTCCTGGTCGGCCTCCCGAGCGACAGCAATCGCCGCCAGCGCATCGGGCCCCGCCCCCGCGCGGAGAGCAGACGCGGTCGCCGGAGCGAGACCGTTTTGAACTGGATAAGGATGACTTTGACGCGGACTTTGTGAGTGAGGGCCGTGATAGCGACGAGCCCGCCGAGGCTACGACGGGCGTAACAGGCGAGGCCGCTGAGACGACGGCCGCCGAAGGGGAACGCAAAGGGGGCCGTCGCCGACGGCGCCGCCGACGTGGTCGCGGCAAATCGGGAGATCGTCCGCCAACCGAGGCGTCGTGAGCCCGAGGTGTGGGATGCGGATTCCGTGCCCGCATCGGAATCGGATGATGACTCGGACGACGCCCCGCTGTCGGAACGCTCGGAGGCAGAGCAGACGGTTAGTGGAGATGAGCCGGCTGGCTCGGATGAACAAGGACGATCGGAAGAACGTGGGCGTCCTCGCCGCCGCCGTCGTCGCCGCGGAGGGCGTCGCAATAGCGAAAGCCAAGAGCCGGCCGCGGCCCGACGGGACGAACCTCGGCAACAGGAGTCTCGATTTGAGGACCGCCCGATCGACCCCATCGATGCCGAGGAAGATGCCGACGACGACGATTTCGATTTGCCACTGCACGGCATCAGGGAGTCGGACGATTCCACGCTCGACGACCAGGATGACGATGACGATCACGAGCTAAAGGCCAACCATCGTGGTATCCCCACTTGGGATGAAGCGATCGGCATGATCGTCGGCGCCAATTTGGAGGCCCGCGCTAAAAACCCAGGCGGCCAATCTGGCTCACGGGGGCGCCGCGGCAATCATCGCGGACGTTCGCACGGACGATAGCCGATTTCCTTGGCTTCATGCCCAGCAGGAGACCTGGCAGTGAGAATTCGATTGGCCTTGGCGTGTGCCCTGCTGGCCCTGGCCGGCTGCGCGGCGGAAGCGCCGTCAGGCGCGACAGTAGCGGTTTGAAAAAATTTCGCATCGCCGTCATTCCGAAGGGCACGACGCACGAGTTTTGGAAGTCGGTCCATGCTGGCGCTGAAAAGGCGGCGCAGGAATACGGCAACGTCGAAGTGATCTGGAAAGGTCCTTTGCAGGAGAGCGATCGCGAGGGCCAAATCTCGCTGGTGCAGGATTTCGTGACGAGCCGCGTCGACGGCATCTGCCTAGCGCCCTTGGATTCGCAAGCCCTCATTGCACCGGTTCGGGCCGCGAAGGCCGAAGGTATTCCTACCGTGGTCTTCGATAGTGCTTTGGCTGCCGACGAGAGCGACATCGTCAGCTACGTCGCCACTGACAACTACCGTTGCGGCCAATTGGCTGCGCAAGCGATGGCCAAAATGTTGGGCGGCAAAGGACGTGTGATCCTGTTGCGATATAGCCCCGGCAGCGAAAGCACCGAGCAGCGCGAGCAGGGGTTCCTCGACGCTCTCGCTAAAGAGTCAGCGGGCATCGAGGTCCTATCCAGCAATCAATACTCAGGCACGTCGTTCGAGAACGCTTTGTCCGTCAGCCAGCATTTGCTGCTCAAGTTCAGCAATCAGGTTGACGGAGTATTCACCGTGTGCGAACCCAACAGCACCGGCATGCTCGGCGCACTTACCGGGCAGGAGGAACTGGCCGGTAAGGTGAAGTTCATCGCGTTTGATCCTAACGCGAGGCTCATCCAGGGAATGCAAGACGGCAAGGTACACGGCATCGTGCTGCAGGATCCCGTGCAGATGGGGTACCTGGCGGTTAAGACAATGGTTGATCATCTGACGGGCAAGCCGACCGAGAAGCGCGTGCCGACCGGAGAATTCATTGCCACGCCGGACAATATGGACGAGGCCGAGATGGCCAAACTTTTGAAGCCGCCCCAGTTCGAGGATTAATGTCAGCCGCGGATCGCGGTTAATCAAGTAAACACACCCGTGAGGCTTCTTGAGGCCAACGTGTTGGTTAGTCGTGCTGCGAATACAGTGACTTGAGTTGTGGGACGACGGCGGTGCTGACAAAGTATCCTAGACGATTAGATGACGGAGCGGATACCAAGTGGAATTGAAACGTAATCCAACACGTGGCGTACGCATTGGCACAGTGACCATTGGCGCTGATCAGCCGGTGGCAGTGCAAAGCATGACGGCCACGCATACGCAGGACATTGCCGCGACCGTGGCCCAAGTCAATGCCTTGGCCGATGCCGGCGCGGACGTGGTGCGCATCGCGGTCGACAGTAGCAAAGACGCCGAAGCATGGCCGAGATCCGTCGCCCAGACCAAGGCCAATCTATCGGTTGACTTGCAAGAGAACTATCGGCTGGCCACGGTTGTCGCTCCGCACGTGGACAAGGTGCACTACAATCCTGGTCATCTCTATCATCATGCGCACCAAGCCGTGGCAGGACAAAGTCAAGTTCCTGGTCGACGTAGCCGTACAGAACGACTGCGCCTGCGCGTGGGGGTGAACTGCGGCTCGGTCGACCCGGCCGTGGCCGACAAGTTTGCACCCGGCGACTCGTTGTCCCCGATGCTGGCTAGCGCTCTGGAACATTGTGAGCTGTTGGATTCGCTGGGCTTCACACGTTACTGCGTGTCGCTCAAGGATTCGGATCCGGCCAAAGTGGTCGAAGTGAATCGCCGCTTCGCTGCTGCCCGGCCCGATGTTCCTTTGCACTTGGGAGTCACCGAGGCCGGCATGCCCCCGATGGCGTGATCAAGACACGGATCGCCTTCGAGCAGCTCATCAGCCGCGGCGTGGGGGACACGATCCGCGTTTCGCTCACGGTGCCCAATAATCGCAAGCCTGAGGAGATCGTGGCCGGTCGGGCCATCTTGGCCGATATTGCCGCCGGGCGGGTGCGCAGCGTAGTCGACTATGGCCTCGATACGCTAAACATCATCAGTTGCCCAAGTTGCTCGCGGGTCGAGAACGAGGCCTTCATCGACCTCGCACAGCAAGTCAAGGAAATGACCAAGTATGCCCGCGACTACGCCATTACGATCGCAGTGATGGGCTGCCGCGTGAACGGCCCCGGCGAGACCGATGACGCCGACCTGGGCCTGTGGTGCGGGCCGAACGTCGTAAATCTCAAGCGCGGCAGCGTCGAGCTGGGAGCTTATCCTTACGATGCCATCCTGCCGAAGCTCAAGGCCGAACTCGACGCGCTAATCGCCGACCGAGCACAGTCGGGACGCCGGGCTGATTTCTGATCGACCAAGTGATGATTGCCGCGTATACGGCGGCTTTGGTCTTGGCGACACCAATACCAGTAGGTCCTGCATTATCCGAACTGCGCACACGTCGCCGGCCCTCGTTCTCGCAGGGTATTTACGATCGCCTGAGGATCGCTTGCGCCAGTTGCACTCGTCCTTCTTGCAGGTTCTTGCCAAGGTTTGCTGCCATCTCCAGAAATTGCGGGCCCATCACCACTGGCAGGCCGAGTGGTGGTGAGGTCTCGATCCGTGTTTTCAGCTCCGCAAACCAAGCCAGGCTTGCTGCCGTCTTATCGAGCCACGAGATTTCGCTGAAACCGGTTTCAGCGAGCAATTCCCGCATTGGCTTGGCAGCGAGGAGAAAGCTCAATTCTGGCCGTCGCGCCACGGGACTGGGAAGATCAAAGGGCGACCGTCACCGGCGATGACGTCGTAGATGGCCAGACGGCCACCAGGCTTTAGCACACGATGGATCTCGGCGTAGAACTTCGCTCGGTCTGCTATGTTCATCGCCACGTGTTGTGTCCAGGCGTTGTCGAAGCTCGCGTCGGCAAACGGCAAATCGAGAGCGTCTGCTTGCCTACAGGTAACGCTCTTTGCCATTCCGCAACGCGCTGTGAGCATCATGGCGATATCGACAAACGGCTGGCTGAGATCGATCCCCGTTACCCGGCAGCCATATGTGGCGGCCAGAAATCGGGCTGGCCCGCCCAATCCGCAGCCGACGTCGAGAACTTCCGATCCGGGTTTGATGTGCAGGGACTCGGCGAGTTCTCGCGTGGCTGTCGAACCGCGCACGTGAAATTGATCGAGTGGCACGAGGTCCGACCAGTTGAGCGTTCCCGTTCCCAGGCCCGCAAGCCCGAGCGCGTCGGCAACGCACTGAGCAATGCGACGGCACCATACTGTTCCCGGACGACATCCTGGCTGTCCATCCTCGGTTACTCCCTGCTCGATGTGGGCTCGAAGAAAGCATGAATATACCAGAGGCAAAGCCGATGCTCGAAGCACTCTCCGCGGTTCCGTGTTATCCCGTCCAGCCACGATACGTCGCAGGTTGAAGAATTCGCCACTGTCTTGCTGAGCCAGTTGAGAGGCAGTAGTCTTCGGCCAAGATCATCATTCCTTACCGGTGAGGTGCCGAGCAGACATTTATCGAAGGCAAGGATCACGCCACTCTCGCCGCCGATCCAGGCACCGAGCCGCGACACGGCGGCCACTCAGATCGTGATTTTGTGCGACACCGTGACGGCGCGTTGAATCGCGATGGCAATAACGGTACGGCGGCTGCATTACCTCGGCGGCTGTCGCCGCTGAGCATCGAGCCTCGTCTCGCGCCGCTTGCGCCTTTGCATAGTCAGGCTTTGCTTGCAACGCTGCGCAGGAAGTAGGCAATTGCTTCATCGAGGTTCCGGCTCCGGGACAAGGCACCCAGGTTGTGCCACGCTTCTGCATAGCTAGGGCGCAGGCGGGCGGCTTCCGCATCGTGGCGCACCGCCTGTGTCGGGTGCCGGCTTCGCGCAGAAGGTTTCCCATCTCGAAATGGGCCTGCGCCAGTTTTTGGGGTCGAGTTAGAACACGCTGAAAATGGTCAAGCATTCCTCGTATCTTTGCTCGCGCATCGCGCAACCCCCAAGCCCAAATGGGCTGGCGCATGGGAGGAGTTAAGTCGCAGTGCGTTTGTGTATTGGGCTTCAGCTTGCTCCCAATCGTTCGATAATGAGAACAATCGGCCGAGGCCGCACAAGGACGCGACATCGTCAGGATGCTGTTGCAGCACGGCGTCGAACTCCTGCTGTGCGGCGCCGAACTGCTGGGCCTCGGTGAGCACAGGCCCAGTGTCAGCCGTGCAGCGAGGTTAAGAGGGGCTCGAGCAGGCACGCCTTTCGGAAATGCGGGATGCGCATCATCGAGTTGACCAGGTTGATAGCCGTCGCGCCCACCCCCAGCTCAACAGGATCGCCCGCGCCGATCATGCAGCACCGAGTCATCCGGATGCGCGCGATCGCCGTAGCGTATAGCGAAAGCGCCTCCTTGAACTGTCCCTGCACATGCAAACGGGCCCCGAGATTCTGTCGGGCGACCCAGGCTGCGGGATTCTCGGCCAGGATGTCTCGATAAAATGCCTCTTCGTTCTGATACCGCAACGTTCGTTGGAAAGTTACGACGCCGAGCGCGAAGAGTAGTAACGCTACGAGCCGCGCACAGTCCGGGTCTGTTGGGCTGCCGATCCACGTGCCGCCCAGATGCATTACCCCGGCCGCTGCCAACGCGATCAATGCGAGGCTGGCATGGTATTGGAAATGGTCGGCGACTTGGGAGAATTGCATGAAGTAGACATTGAAGAACCCCAGTACTGGCACGAGCACGCCGGCAAAGATCAATACCGCTGCAATTGGTCCGCGTCCAATACGCGTCCCGCCGAACAACAAGCTCAGCAGTACACCCACTGTGGCGACAGGAAAGAGAGATTGCCACAGACGTGGGCGTCAATTTCCCAACGCGGATAGAAAAACATCAGCGGTTGCGGCCACAGCAATTTGCCGACATAAAACCACAACGCCCGACCGGCAAGTAGTACCCGCGAAAAAAAGGAGAGCGACCAGGCGTGCCGTGGGCCCCGACATGGTGCGTCTTCAACCCATACGGTGATCTAAGCCCAGTGAGATAGCCACGCCGAAAAAGGGGATCAGCCAGCCAATCTCTGGCAATGTGATACGACCTCGCTTCCACCAATACAGCACCAACAGCACGGGCGGTAAGGCAACCACGGCGCTGTTGCTAAGGAGAGCCAGCATAAACAAGGCCAGGGACAGCGCAGTTACCACCCGTAGCGATTCGCGCCGCTGTGGCATTTGCATTATCGACCTCCTCCGGCGGATCAAAACGGTAATAACTCAGCATCCCTGCCCGCACAAATGCCAAGGACAGCACATTCTTTCGCTCGGCGATCCACACGACGGATTCCACCTCTACGGGATGCAGGGCGAAGGATAGCGCCAGGCCATTGCGCAGGAACTTTTAACGCGCCGTCAGAACAGCCGCCACGACAACAGGACGTTACATCATATGCAACAGAACGTTGACGACGTGGTAACCCAAAGGATTAAGTTGCCATAGATGGTACTCGACCCAAAATGTGGAATAAGTCAAAGGGTAGTACTGTTGATTAGCCACGGTCGACAACCAGGTCTGACGCAGGCCCTCGAGCGACCGCAGGGCCAGGTTCTCCCGAAGATTATCGTCGTCGTCAAAGACAAATCCGGCATTCATCCCGGGGGCAGGCGGCATTCGCCGGCTCGACCCTGACCGTTACGGCCATCACGTCCGGCGCGCTGGCCCTCGGGCAGACGATCACCGGCGCAGGCATCGCCGCCGGAACGATAATCACCAGATTCCAGAGCGGAACCGGTGGCCTCGGAACCTATAGTGTCAGCGGCACGCAGACTGTCAGCGGGTCCCGCGATCACCCGTCGCGGAAGCCATTACCGTGCAGAGCGATCAGACGATCGCCCGGACCGACGGCGGCAACTGGGTCAACGCCGGCTTCGCCGTCGGGCAGTCGATCTCGGTCAGCAGATTGAGCCTCAACAGCACGGGCCCCGGTCAGACCTACACGATCGCCGGGGTCAGCGCGGGCGCCCATCGCGCCTGTCGCCGACCGATACGATCCAGACCGAAGCGTCGGCGGCCACGCCGGAACAGGTCAGTGTCGACAACAATACCTCCGGTACGATTACGCGGACGGACGGCGGAAGCTGGATCGCGAAAGGCTTCGCTTCGGCCAGACTGATTACCATTGCCGGCTCGACGGCGAACGCGACCGGTCCGGGCAGTCCTACGCGATCACGGCGATCACGGCCAGCACGATCACCCTGGCGACCCAGGATCCGATCGTCACCGAAGGGTCCCCGGGCGGGCCGGAAACGATCTCGTTGCAACACAACACGGCCGATACCACGAACGCCGTGAACGGCTTCTTCACCGCCGCACGGCGACACGCCGGGCCATCACGCGGACCGACGGGGGCAACTGGCTGACCGACGGTTTCGCGGTGGGCCAGACGATCCTGGTGACGGGTTCGACCAACACAACACCGTGGTTCGACCTCCTACACCGTGACCGGGGTCACTGCCGGCGTCCTGACGCTGTCGCAGGCCGATACCATTGTCGCCGAGGGGACCGCGGCGTCGCCCGAACGTCCATACGGTGCAGCACACCTTCGCCTACAAGATGACGACAGCGCAGACCAGCACGCTGACCAGCCACATCCGCGAATGGACGCCGGCCGAATTGCTGACACTGTTCAGCGCGGGATTGCTGAAGGGCGTGACCGACACGGTGATCACCGTGGGCGCGCCCAATATTATCGGGGCGAAGGTCACGATCCTGACCGGCCATTGGTCGGCGAGGAGGCCGGCGGCGCGTGACGATCCCGCTGTCCTATTCGCCGAATCCTCCGACCGTGCTGACCTCGGCGGAGGATGTGGCCCTGGCCGCGGCGGAACGTGTGGACGTGCAATATCTGGCTGGCGCGGCGATCACGGCGACGGTGAATTTCGGCGCCAACTCGATCACCCGCACCGATGGCGGCACTTGGGCGGGGCTGGCGATCGGCGATTATCTGTCGGTGCGGGGCCGTCAACGGCGATTTTACGGAGAACGAAACCGATGGAACGCTGTTCTACAAGATCGACGCGATCAACGGGAAAACGCTGACCATCGATGCCACCACGCCGATCCCGGCGGTCGAACAGGCAAGATTTCGGTTACGGTTGCGCCTGTCGTGCTGGACCCGTGTTCCAGGCAACGGCCGCGCCGGCAGCGGCGAGCGTTTATTTCACTGCCGATACGGCGACGGCCGGCGGCACGATAACGCGCACGGACGGCCAGCTGGATCACGCAAGGGTTCGCGGCGGGCGATCTGGTGGAGATCGCCGGGGTCGGCCAACAACTCGACCTCGCCGACGTGCCGGACCAGATCACCGGCGTGACCGCGACCACGTTCACGCTGGCGCCGGAGGACCTGGTCTTCGCCGAGGCTACGGCGGGGACCCGGAAACCGTCACCATCACGCTGGGCGTGGCGCCCGAACCCGTCGCGATCCAGATCGCGCAGATCAATCCGGTGACCGTCAACGCCACCGGCCTGATCAACATCACCGCCGCGCACAATGTCTTCTCGATCTCCAACGTCGATGTTCGGCTCGGACCAGGTGACCGCGGGCACGACCCCGGTCGGCTCGCACATCCAGATCAAGGGCCAGGCCAGCATCCTGGACGGCCAGCGGCGGGGGCCGACGGGTCAACCTGCAAGGCGGCAATTCGTGCTGGAGGCCGCCGGCGCTGAACGGCGACCCGGGCACGATCGGCACCGCCAATCACCGACATCAATGGCCGGTGGTCATCGCTTCGATCGGTCAGGCACGATGACCGCGCGGCCGAAGGCATGGTCGATATCCCCGATGTCCCGTGGGGAAGAACCCCGGCAATCTCAATCTCGAAACGGTCTATTCGGCCACCGGCGACGCCATACCTGTCGGCCAAGGCTCGATCCTCGCCGCGCTCGACAACGGCTTCACCACGATCCAGGCGGACAACGTCGTGCTCGCCGCGGGCATCGATCGGCAACCTCGTCATCGGGCGATCAACTACATCTATCTCGATGACGTCGGGACGGTGACCGCGACCGCGCACGACAGCATCTGGATTTCGCAGGGCGACCTGTATCCTGAGCAACGTGCTGAACATGGATGTTGAATCGTCCCGTCTTTGACCGGCGACGTCACGCTGCGGGCCGGGCTGTCGATCCTGGATGCGACGGACAAGCCGTCCGGCACCGAGGTCTATGGCAACAACATCACCCTGTACGCGTTGTTCGGTGGCATCGGCGAGGCCGGCGATCCGCTTGGCATCGAGAGTTGTGTCCCTGGGTCAAGCCGGGCACGCTGACCGCGTCGGCCACTCTGCTGAGCATCTATATCGACCAGACCAACGGCAACGTGGCGCTAAACACGGTGACCGATCCGGGCAATGCGGTGTTCCTCACCGCGACGAACGGCAGCATCCTGGATGGCGCCAAGGCCGGCGTGATCAACGTCACGGCCGCGGACCTGTGGCTGTCCGCCTCGGTCAATATCGGGTGCGGCCAACGATCCGCTCGAAACCGAAATCTCGGCGATCGAGGCGGCTGCCGGCGGCAGCATCTATGTGAAGCTAACCAGGGTGCACTGGCGATCGGTGGCAGCTTCACCACCGACACCTATGGCATCATGGCCGGCGGCGTCTCGATCGTCACGTCCTCCAGCCCCATCACATCGCCAAGAGCATCTACACGATCGGCAATTTCACCCTGATCGCGAAGAACCGCCGGTGGGCAGCACGACCGACGGGCCCGGCGACATCGTCGTCAACGCCACCGACCTGGCGGGCAACGGACTGTTGGTGGAAGCCACCGGCAACGATCCAGTTGCTGGCTGGGGACAATCTGACAGTGCAGGAAGGCGCGTCCATCAGGGCCGGCGTGTCGATCTTCCTGGAGACGGACTACCAGGGCAACCTGAGCGGCGTTCCAACCAGGCTTCCCCCGCCGTCGGAGTTCGTCACCATTGGCACCGCCCTTCTGGTGGCTGGCGCATTGATCGCGCCGACGATCACGCTTGAAGGCGGCGATGGCAATCTGCACAATCACGACCACCAGCACGTCGCTGCTGCGCGCCGCCTATCCGTGGATTTCCGGAAACAGCCTACCATCCGCGCCAGCTCGGCACGTGACGCGGGGCGCAACGGCTACCCGAGGCGTCGCTGATCAACATCCTCGGCGAGGCGGGCAACGACACCATAAGCGTCCTGGGTGTCGCGCTGGCCGAAGACATCGACATCTACGGCGGGCTTGGCGCCAACACCATCGCGCTAACGCCGGCCAACACGATGATCGGCACCGATATCGTGTTCGGCGACACCGGACCCCAAGATTCCGACTTCGCTGGGCGTGCTGGAGTCGGCCACCAGCTCGCGACGCCGGCACCGGCGGCAACAACATGATCACCGTCGGCCCTGCCGCCAACGTCATCGTGGTGTCTTTGGTGGAGAAGGCGCCAACACGATCAATGTCGCCAATTCCAACGCCATAATCTTCGGCAACGAAGGCATGGTGATGGACACCCAGCCGCAGCAAAGCGTCACCATCAACAACCCGCTGACCACCGGCCTCGAAGCGAAACCGGCGACGACATCTCAGGGGTTCCCGTTCAGAGCATCCTGACCCTGGCGGAAGACGACGATCGATCCGGGCGTCGGCGGCGGCGATACCATCACCGTCGGTGCCGGCAACGAGATCGTGTTCGGCGGTCCTGGCGTAATCAACATCACCACCGGCGCAGGTAACACCACCGTGTTCGGCGATGATGGCATGGTCACCTACAATCCGGTGACTGGCTTCATCAACACTGCCCTGTCGATCAATCCCACCGATGGCCTGGCCCCAGCACGATCACCGTCGGCAACGGCAACGACATCATCATCGGCGGCAACGGCAACAACACCATCAACGCGCAGGTCGGCAATAGCATCATCATCGGTGACAACGGCTCGCTGACCTACACCGACGGTGCGCTGAGCACGGCCATGACCATCGACCCGCAGGATGGCGGGTCGAACAAGATCACGGCGGGCGCCGGACAGGACATCATCCTGGGCGGCACCGGCTCGAACACGATCACCGCGGGCGCCGGCAACGACATCATCGTCGGCAACAACGGCGAGATCGAGTACAGCGCACCCGGTGTACTTTCCAAGGTGTTCAGTACCGACGTGGTGCTGGGCGCGAACGCCAACTTCGTGACCTATGGCGGCAATAACGTCATTAACGTAGGCGCTGGCAACGACGAGATCCTGGGTGGCATCGGCGTCGAAAAGCATCACCGTTAACGGCAACGGCAATAACGTCATCTTCGGCCATGACGGCATGCTCGACCTACACCAATGGCATCCTGACCTCGGCGATATCGATCAATCCGCAGTTCGGCGGCAACGATATGATTTCGCTGGGGGCCGGCAACAACATCGTGGTCGGCGGCTTCGGCAACAACACGATCACCGCCGGCGCCGGAAACCAGATCATTGTCGGCAACAATGGCTACGGTGCTGGACAACGCTACGGGTGTGTTGCAGGAGGTCGAGTTCATCGACCAGCAATTCGCTGGCGACAACACGATCACCGTGGGCGATGGCAACGACCTGATCATCGGCGGGATCGGCAACAACACCATCACTGTCGGCAACGGCAACAGCGATGTCACATCGCCGCGGCCATCAACAAGAAATTCCCTAACCAGGCTAGCGCGGAAAACTCGGCGCTGGTCACAGTCCGATCCCGGACGATTATTCCGCATCACACCATCGAGTTCATTGCGGAGCTGGAAAAAATTTCCGTGGACGCGGACCAGTTGGCCAAAGTCGTGATCAACGAGCGCACCGGCACCATCGTGATGGGCAAGGACATTCGCATCAAACCGGCGGCCATCCTCCACGGCAATCTCACGGTCCAGGTTGAAACCACTTTCGCAAGCTCCTCCGCCGGGTTCTCCACTCCAATCGAGTGGAGTTGCAATGCCGGGGCCTCCATCGATGACTGGAAAACCCGACGCGATACCTGTTACCAAGACGTCCGCGAAGGATGAAAAGGCCCGCAATGTGATCCTCAAAGAGGGCACTACCGTAGAAGGACTGGTCCGGGCTTTAACCGCCATCGGCTCGACCGCCCGCGATGTGATCGCCATCCTGGAGAATCTGCGCGCTGCCGGCGCGCTGGATGCCGAACTGGACGTGATCTGAATGCCTGACACCATCCTTTCTCTGGGTTCGACGCCCCTTTCGTCTCCTGGAACGCTCCCCGGCGGGATTCCAACCGGGCGTCAAAAAAGATAGCCCGGAAGCGATTCACCGGGCAGCTCAACAGTTTGAGTCGCTATTGATTACCCAAATCCTCAGGACCGCCCATGGCGACGAGGAAGGCTGGTTGGGCACTGGCGACGACCAGACCGCCAGTTCCGCCATGGGGATTGCCGAGGAACAACTCGCGCAAGCGTTGAGTTCCAGAGGCGGGTTGGGGTTAAGCAAGTTGATCGAGCAAGGCCTCACAAAGTCCACGAATGCCCCCCCGCACTGATCCCGACCGCGGTTTCCACCGACACCTCCCAATGAGATGCGGCTGCGCTCTCCGGCGCCGGTTCGGACTTTGCTCCGGCCGGCAATGGCCTGCCACCCCTCCGACAGGGTCGACAGCAGCCCCAGGACCTCTGCCAACGGCTCATCCTGCTGGTGCATGTTGGCATCCAGCAACCGCACCAGGCAATAACCGTACAACGCGCGGAGTCGTTTGGAAAGATCGCCCGCTTCCATGTTCAGCGATGCATCGAGTTCGCTGATTACTTCGTAAGCTTTCGAGATGGCCTTCGAGCGCAGCGCAATGTTGCCTTCAGCGAGTTGCCGGCGAGCTTCCCTGACCTCGGTAATCGCCTTCAAATAAAGCATCGCCACCAGCTCCAGCGGCTCCGCCGACAAAGTTTTTTGGGCGAGATAACTCGCCAGATTGGACTTGCCGTATGTCGAATTTCCGTACGCCGAATTCATACTCACTAGTCTTATCGGCACTGACCGCCCTGAGCTTTAGCTTTTTTGCGGCCGGCCAGACCAAGCCGGGCTCTCCGCCGGCGCCCTCGGCAAACGTCCGGCAGCAGGAGTCCTTGAACCGCCAACTCAAGTCCATAGCGGCCCAGCAGGCGTCCATCGAGCGTCAACGCGCAGCCGTCGGGCTGCCGGCCAGCACGTTGCCGCTGCCCCGATCGTTTGCTCCGGCCGGCGAGGCGACGGCCGCTTTCGATTGCGATCCCGTTCCGCCCATGGTGCTCGAAAGCGCGGTCCGCAACGCAGCCGATTTGTATGATGTGGAACCGAATCTGATCGATGCGGTAATCCGTCAGGAATCAGGGGGATATCCATGCGCCGTTTCCGAGAAGGGCGCTATGGGCCTGATGCAGCTCATGCCTGGCACGGCTGTCGAGATGGGCGCGGCCGAACCCTTCGATGTCAACCAGAACATAGATGCCGGGACCCGCCTGCTTGCCGAGCTTGATGCAACGCTATCAAGGCGACCTGAACCGCGTGCTGGGCGCTTACAATGCCGGTCCCGCAACCGTAGACCGGGTTGGCGGTCCGCCGCCTTTATCCCGAGACTACGAATTACATTCGTTCGATATTTGAGCGCATAAAACCTCCGGTGGACCCTAAACTATTTGCCTCTCCCGTCCGATAGAACCATTAGGAAGGGAACCAACTCGAAGATGCCCGTTGATGTATTGATCGTAGATGACTCTGCCGCTATCCGGAAGATTCTCCAGCGAGTTCTGCGCCAGACCGATATCCCCATCGGCGAAGTCCTTGAGGCCGGGGACGGCGTAGAAGCCTTAAAAGCCTTGAATAATCATCCCGTGAACCTGATCTTGAGCGATATCAACATGCCGAATATGGATGGGCTCCAATTGCTCAACCAGCTTAAGGCACAGCGACAAGTGGAAATCCGTCCCCATTCGTCATGGTTACGACGGAAGGAGGCCAGGCCAAGGTGATCGAAGCGGTGCAGTTGGGCGCTGCCGGATACGTGCGCAAGCCGTTCACAGCGGAACAAATAAAGGAGAAACTAAGCGGCTTGATCTAAACACTCCTCGCATACAATACAGTCATTATGCCGCTAAATCTCTCGGTTAGCCTGGCCCTCGCTCGGTCCTGGCGGCTACCGCCGCCACGCCGATCCTCCGCACCAGTTTGGAGACTGGACCGGGCAAATGGGCCGTAATGGGTGAGCCAGTGGATCGCTCCGCGTATCCCGAGAGGCTGCGGAAGTGCGCGAAGGTAAGCCGTCTCTTGCCTTTGATTACGAGATTGGCCCGCGGAAATTCGCCGCGGCAGTATTGCCCGTCGAACCGGCCGCGCTGTCTCGCAATGGATCAGATCCACTTCTGGGCTAAAACCGAATTTCCGACCTCCATTGTGGTGCACCATGAACGAAAAGGGCGGAGGCAATTATGTAGCTATGGCGTGGTCTCCGGGCAGTATTTGGCAGGAGATCAGGCTGGAGCCCCGCGATTTTGCCCTTGGCGAACGGTCGCAACGATCCTCCCGATCCGGACAGCAAGCTCGACACCGATCAGGTGCAGGGAATCGGTGTGGCCGACTCTGCGCAACTTATCGCCAATGGGCCGCGCAACCCCGGCATGCCGATTGGCAGCTCGGCGACCGTTCCGGCAAGCACACCCTTCTGATCAGCGAATTCGAGGTGTTGGGCGGAATGCCGGCGCGGCAAGACAATCTCTGTATCGACCAGTTTGACGCGCCGCAGATCTCCTGGTTGAACCCCAGCGGCAACTTCCCTGCGTATCGATAGCTCCCGAGACCACGCTCCAGGGCCCGCCTTGGAGGTGGATTACACGCAAGCCGCGCCGCGCCCTGGTCTACATCGGGCGCAACCTGCCGCCCGACATTCCGCCCAATATTACCCATATCAGCTTCGACATCGCCTCCGAGAAGCCGGCCCAATTCCTGTTTACGCTGCAGGAAAAAGGCTCCGGCTACGGAGAAGGACCCCGCTACAACACCGTCGTCGAAGTGCGGGGAAGGGCAAACCCGATCACCGCGATCTTGCGCTTCGAGCCTTCAATCTCGATCCGAACGGCCCGCCGGATCCCGACGGCAGGCTCAATATCGCAACAGCCAAATCGCTTGGCATCGCCGACTTTTCTCCGATCATAGATAAAGATACCGGACCGAACAAGTTCTGGATCTCCAACCTTCGGCTCATCGCTCTCGAATAGGCCCTTCCTACCTCTAAACGAGATACTCGTTCCAGGACTGCAGCGCGCGTTGGTTATAACTTCGGAGCGCCTTCATCCCACGTCGCGATGCCCGCTTATCCCGTAACAACTTCTGTCCGACCACCGCAATTTGATGGACATCGTCGACTTTCGCCTTCCAGTACTCCGGCGCCCACTCGATAGCGTGCGAGACCACCGACGGCACACCTTCCGCCACGCCATCGGCCGTGACTACATTGAAGGTTTCGGTATAACTCGGTTGCAGCAAGAGGTGCATATGCCGCACGGTTTGCCGGAACTGCGGCCAGGTCTGCCAGCCGTTCTCGACCACGCGAACATGCCGAAGCCCGGCGGTCATCTGCTGAATGGCCTGGGTCAGCGGGCCGCCCCCTTCATTGCGCCCCGACGACATCCAGAACTCCAGGTCCACGCGCATGCGGCTGGCAATCTCCAGCGCCGCGCCGGCCGCGGTCATGAAGTTCTTTAGGGGACGTGTAGCGCCGAATGCGCCAATCCGCAAGGTGCCACCGGAAAACAGAGTCCTTTGGGGCCCTGCGATCGGATCCAGGTGATAGAGATTCGGTAAATGAGCGCATGGGGTCCCATAGGTGTCCCCAACCCAATTGGCCAGCCGTTCATTGTTGGCCGCCACCTGGAAATTCCAGGTGCACCGCTGAAGTTCAAGTCCCTCGCGCACCAGGCGCATGGCATTCGGATCCGCTTGCAGGAATCCCAGGTTGGAGTGACAATTCACTGCGAATTTCGTCTCGGGATGGTCGGCGGTCAATTGCTGCAATTCGGCCGTAGAAATCCATGGTGCCGACACCACTACGTGGCTGACCGGCACCTCCACCTGGGCCGCTTTCAACTGCTCTCCCAGATTCTGGCTGCTCGAAATTGCCCAAACGCTGGTCGTAACACCGGCGTCCCGCAATGTCTTGGCCGAGTTCAAGGCCGTAACACCCAGTCCGATATGGCTCACCGCTCGGTTCGCCGCAAAGTTTTTATAAGCGAGTATGACTCGTAAATTTCCGGGTCGCATCATCTTCTGTTTTCAACATAACGCCCGCGAAACTGGGAGCAATTTGCCGATTTCTCCTAACTTATTGACCTCAATGGTCCAGCATCCGCAAAAGCGTGCGTGACCGAAAACCGCAAGCCGATGCCTATGCAGTCTACGATGTGTTCTTCAAACCCGCACGCGGACTGATTGAGGTCGGGTGCATGATGCACGCACGCCGGTACTTTTTTAAGGCGCTGGACTCGGATCAAGCCCACATGGGGCAGGCTCTCCATTTGATCGCACGCTTGTACGAGGTGGAGGACCGCGCCCGAGGACTCACCGGCGAGGAGAGGCTTAAATTACGTAACCAGCTATCGGCTCCGGTAGTGGAGAAGCTCAACCAATATCTGCTCAAGATCCGTGATGAGGTTCTGCCGAAGAGCCCAGCCGCCAAGGCCGAGCGCTACGCGCTGAATCAGTGGGGTGCACTGACCCGCTTCCTCAAAGATGGCGATCTGGAGATCGACAACGGCGCCACGGAGCGGGCCAACCGCGACATCGCCATTGGCCGCGGAAACTCGACGCTTCTTCGGTAGCTACGTCGGCCTGCCGAACGGTCGCCACATTGATGAGCTTCATTGCCATGTGCAAGCGGAATGCGGTCGAGCCATTCGCTTGGTTCCGAGATGTTCTGTCGCGCACTCCAATGCACCCCATCAACCGGATCGAAGAATTACTGCCGCACAACTGGAAGGCGCTCGCCTCCGCCGCCAACCAAGACTGAAATTGAACAAAATCCACACTCGCACGTCGAGGCACAAGGGCGGTTAATCAGACGCATACGAACGGGTGGAGCCCGAGATTTACCAGTAGATCATCTCGGCTTTGGATGGCAGGCGTGCGAACGTGGCGATCACGTCGCCGCCGTATGCATCACAGCGTGCGTACGATCCGTCGAGTGGATTTCAGCCGGTCGCGCCAGGCGAGTACGTGACCTGGTTCCGCGACGTGGTCGCGAACATCGCCACGATCCTGGCCGATGACGGCTCATATTTTCTGAACATCAAGGAACACGCCGACGGTGGGCAGCGGAATCTGTACGTCAAGAAGCTGACCATCGCTCATGTCGAGCAGTGGGGCTGGCGGTTTGTTGATGAACTCTGCTGGCGCAAGACGGACGATGGCGTGCCAGGCGGTTGGGGCGAAATAGGTTTAAGAACGCCTGGGAACCGGTCTTCCATTTCTGCCGGCACGAGAAGATCAAGTTCCGCCCGAAGGAAGTCGGGCACTGGTCGGACGACTGCTTCGACTACTCGCCAAATAACCCGAAGTCCACGTCCGGCAGCGGTCTGCTCGGGACTGGTCCGCGTGGGGCAGCTGCCGATGGCGGGAAGAACCATGATTCCTGGCAGACGACTCGCCGGAATGCGAACAACCTGGAAGGCCGACACGGCGGGATCGCGCGGCCGTCGAATGTCATCGAGGTCAAGACCGAGAGCAGCCAGGGATCGCACTCTGCTCCGTTTCCGCGCGCGCTGGTCGAGTTCTTCGTGAAGGCGTATTCCGATCCCGGAGACTTGATCTTCGATCCGTTCCTCGGTAGCGGCACCACCATCGCTGCGAGCGCACGTGCTTGGGGTGTTGAATCTGCTTAAGGAACTTGGTGTGACAAAAGTGAGGCAGAACTCAAGGCTCGGTTGGGAATTGTCAGTTCGGCTGCCACATCGGGTACCGACACTGAAAACGACGGCGAATCGAACGACTGATTTGGAAGTGGACGCAACGACCGAATCACAAGAGCCGTCCAGCGCACCGGTGTCCGCAGCGCGCAACCGTTGGGTCTGGCGAGTCTGCTCCCGGAGCGAGCTCTCCGACGCCGTCCCTGCAACCAAGTAACCCGGCTCGGTTCCGTTGCAGCGCAGAAATAAATCAGCGGCAGCCAGTGCTGGAAACGGTGGTTGACCGGCACGTCGAGTCGGTCCAATGGGCCGTTTAGCGTCGGTAGTCATCCCGAAACAGACGGCAACGGAACTCGCTCGAGTAATGCAAACGCAGCGGGCTCTCGCCCGTTCATCTCCTATGTCTGGCCTCACACTTCGATGACGCAGAATAGAGATTCCGATCCTGACGGTTTGGATCAAAAGCAACGTCTTGAACTGGAAGAGCAGGCTATAGCATTAATTCAACACGCAGAACCACAGCTTCTGCGTACGCCAGCCAACTACCCAGGCTTCGACCTAATCGAGCCTGGTCCTGATCAGACTCCGATCCGGTTGATAGAAGTGAAAGCGATGCGCGGAACCTTCCACAGCCGACCCGTTGGATTGTCGAAGGCACAATTTAACTACGCGCGCGAACACGGAGACCGTTATTTCCTCTACGTCGTTGAGAACGCCGGCACGACCACGGCAGCTAGAATCATCAGGATACAGGATCCAGTCGGCAAGGCCCGCACATTCACGTTTGATCATGGATGGATAAGCGTGGCGGATGTCATCGAGCCGGAAGGCCTCTAGAGCGCACCGTGGCAAAGCCGGACTTCGGGCGGAGGTTACCGCACTTGCCCAATTCGGTGTATGCTGATTCTGTTGTCTTGATCATTGACAACTGAACCACTGCGAAAGTCCGCCTGGCGGTCGTTTCCGATCCATTGTCCCTGTTCATCGGCGCTGTTAACCGGAGCATTTCCACGTTAGTGGCCCGGTTTAAGTAAGCCGCTCCGTTTCAATCACTTTGCCAGCGTCTCCGGGCCGCAAAATACCCTTTGTTTGACTTGGGGAGCCAACTTTCGCTTATCCGACGATTTTCCTCGCGGTTGGTTGACGGCATCGCTCCATCGCAAGTCCTTATTTGGCCCACGTTTCGCGCGTTCCGGCCATCTCCGGTTTGTCTCCCGATTCCTGCTTGGTAGTCCAACTGTGGACCCAAAACGGTTAACTTTAGTGGGCCAGTTTCTGAGCTTGCCACGACCGGCAAAGCACGGCTAACCGCCCTCACGGTCGAGGTGCATAACTTTAACTTCTGGGTGCCGACCATGCGGAACCAATCGTGTCATCCTTCTTGTGAGAGCGTGCGCCGCATTCTCGCGGCTCGTTTTACGCAAGCACCGGGTAGTCGGTGTACCCTTCGCTCCAGGTGTGTAGAACGTGGACCTGTCTGGTGTGTTGAGTGGCGCGCCGAGCTCAAAACGCTTCACTAGATCCGGATTGGCGAGGTAAGAAGCGCCAAAGACGATGGCATCGGCGCGGCCGTCCTCTAACGTCCGATTCGCTTCCGCTTTCACGAAACCTCCGCCGACGAGCAGCGTTCCGGCAAAAGCCTCGCGGAGAGAGGCTTCCGCGCCAATTCCCGTTCGCATCACATGCAGGTACGCAGGATGATGCGGAGCGATGGCCTTGGCCAGCGTCACATAAAGTCGGCAAGGGATCGTCGTCCTGGATGCTGTTCAACTTCATTCCTGGACTGACTTTGATCCCAACTTTTCCGGGCGAGCCCGCCGCGGCGATCATGGCCCCCAGCGTCTCGATCACGAAGCGAATGCGATTCTCAATGGAACCGCCATACAAATCGCTGCGCTGGTTGCTGCTTGGGCTCAGAAATTGATTCGGAAGGTAGCCGGATGCGGCGTGCAGTTCCACGCCGTCGAAGCCCGCTTCGATCGCGTTGCGCGTGGCCTGCGCGAATTCATCAATGCACGGACGGGATCTCGGCCAACTGCAGCTCACGAGGCAACTCGTTGGGTTGCATTCCCTGCGAATCCGTCCACATCTGTCCGTCTGCGCGAAGCGCCGAAGGCGCAACCGGCGGATCCGGGAATCGTACGATTCGCTGAATGCGCGATCCTGCCGACGTGCATGATCTGGAGAAAAATCCTGCCGTCGCGTGCGTGTACGGCATCGGTCACCGTGCGCCATGTTGCGATCTGGGCTGGAGTATAGATCCCGGGGGTTCGCGCGTAGCCCATTCCGGCCGCGCTCGGGACCAGTGCCTTCGGTGATGAGCAGTCCTGCGTCGGCCCGCGACGCATAGTATTCAGCGGCCAGCGGCGAAGGGACTCCCTGCGCGTCGGCACGGGAACGGGTCATTGGCGCCATGACGATTCGGTTGCTGAGGGAAAAATCGCCCAAGGTTAGAGGTGAGAATAGATTCATTGGCATTGTTTTGATGCATGTGGCGTGCTGCTAGATGCAATGAGAATCGTTTGATCGCAAATAGCCCTATGTTACGGCGTGTCCGGACCTGGATTACCGAGATCATCGCCACACAGAAGCACGTCCGCGGCCGTTGGCACAGTCCTGCAGTGCGTCATCGCCTATCCGCTTCCGGATCGGATAAACTCAGCTCAACATCTCATATGTCGCTTTCGCTCTGTTCAAGCAACGACCGGACTTCGCTTCGCAGTTCCTCGTCTTCGCCGCAGGCTTCATTGAGAACCACGCCACGGCCGGCGGGCGCCTTCTCCAGTGCGGAGTGATAGAGTTGTTCGACTTGCCGCCAGTGTTCCGGGCTCCATAGCGGATGCCCTTGCGGCCAAAGTATGCCACCGCTACACGAGGAGCTGAACGGAAGTCGTCAGCATATCCCGGCATTGCCGGCGGCCTGTGAGGCTCGTTGTCGCTTTCGCAGAAGGCCCGCATGAATCAACTCCGCGTCCTCAGGGGCGAATCGGAGCCGTAGATCATTGAGATCCGCATTGGACAGGCGCGCCTTCATCACCCCTTCGTTGGAATGCCGGCACATTGCCTCCAGCACGTGCCCGATCTCATGGGCCATGACGTGACCCAGTTTCATTCCTGCAAGGTCCGCTTCGACACGGTACACTACACGATCGGAGACATGGATTTGCGTACCGCTGTCCTGGTATGGAAAGGCATAAGCCAACGCGTGGGGATAGATTCCCTTCAGAGAATCCGAAGTGAACTCCGCTACGATGGCGAGGCAAGCTCCCGCTGTCCGCCGCGAGCCGGATAACGTCCAATTGACCGAAACTCCAATATCGCGAAAGATTGTTGTGGTTACCCATTCGGCCAGGGCGAGTGTTTTGGGAGGTATCCCGAGCGCACCTTGCAGATGGACCGTTACGCAATCGCGGTCGACACTGCCGCCCTCGGCTCCCATCACGGCTATCGCCATCACCAATCCCAGCGTGAATGCTTTTCCTGGTTTCATGATTGTTTCTCCTCTGTGGGGTGTGGCGGAATCTATCGCGTGGCAACTTGCATAACTCCGCAGCCCTCGGCGAGACGAATGTGAATGATGCTGGCATCGAGGGGAGCAAACTCCAGCTTTCCGGAAACCATGCGCGTGTAGTCGGCGAAAGTCCAGCGCGCTTTCATCACGCCCGTTTCGGAGTGCCGGGCGACCCCCTGGAGAACGTGCGTGACTTCGTGCGCGAGTACGTACCCCATGACGTAGGGCAGCCAATCGGGGGGAACTGCATGGTTCAGCCGGTCGACGGGAATGACCGCGCGCCCGGGGAAACGCGAGGATAACTCGGCGTATCCGAGCCTGCCGGGCGAGCCCCCCTCCGGCGACCGGACGACCAACCTGACCTCGACCAGGCGGGTCGAGCACGCGCCTGTCGGCCTGCGGAGGGGTGGCTTTCCGGGAATCCATTCCACCGAGACTCCGATTCCGGCGAACATGCGGCTGGCCACGGCCTCGGCGTGCCACAGCACTTCGTGGCTGAGGACGTCACGTTGGATAACGTCGTCATCCTCCACACAAACCACCACCCTGTCCCTGGCGTGAAGACTGGCTGCCCCCACGACCATCCAAACCGTTGCGGCTGCCTTCATCAAAGTGTTCATTTCACTGCTCCCGGCCGTAACGCGAAAATGCCATGAATTTGGGGCAGCCAATCAGAGAAATAGGACTTAAACTGTTGAATGGCGGGAAGGCGCCGGCTCGTATGGCTGATGACCGCGGGGAAGTCACCGTGCTTCTGGGTGAGTTGAGACTCGGCCGCAAAGAAGCCCTCGGCAGACTCATGCCACTGGTTTACAGGGAACTGCGTCGCGTGGCGGGCCGGCAAATGCGGGATGAACGTCCCGGCCATACCCTGCAGCCCACCGCGCTGGTGCATGAAGCATTTCTCCGGCTGGTGGACCAGGACCACGCCGACTGGCAAAACCGGGCGCAATTCGTTGGCGTAGCCGGCCAACTCATGCGACGGCTATTGGTAGACCATGCACGCCGCCGTCACGCCGCTAAGCGGGGCATTGCGGTCACGCTCGACGAGGACATCTTCAATCACGGCGCCGGCGCTGACCGGACCGAAGAAATCCTGGCCGTAGACGAGGTTCTTTCCCGGCTCCACGAATTGGAGCCCCGCCAGGCCCGCATTGCCGAGTTGCGCTACTTTGGCGGCCTTTCGGTGGAGGAAACGGCGGAAGCGATGGGTATTTGCGCCCGTACCGTCAAGTTCGACTGGGCCATGGCTAAGGCTTGGCTTCGCTCTCAACTCAGGGAAGCGAGGATGCCTTGACCGCGGAATGTTGGGCGCAGATCCGGAAGATCTTCCACGCGGCGATGGAAAGCCGCGTCCGAGCGCGACCCCTTTGTGGAAGAAGCCTGCCGTGGAGACCACGCCTTGCGCCAGGAAGTCGGGAGTCTGCTGGCGGGCCAGGATTCTCCCAGCCTGTCGAGCCCCGCGGAAGAGTTGTTCAACGCCGGCAACGAGTTCACGCCCGGCGACACGGTGGCACACTACCGTATCGAGGCCAAGCTGGGCGAAGGCGGCATGGGCGTAGTCTACAAGGCTCGTGACACCCGTCTGGGCCGTAGCGTGGCATTGAAGTTTGTCAAGGCGCAATTCAGCCGCCGGTGGGAACGCGAGGCGCGCGCGGTAGCCGCGCTGAATCATCCCCACGTCGCCACTCTCCATGAAGTCGGCGAACATGAAGGCTCCGCCTTACCTGGTGATGGAGTTGGTCGAGGGCCGGCCGGTGAAAGGTCCGCTTCCGGTGAAGCAGGCGATCGAGCACGGGATTCAGATCGCCGATGCGCTGGCGGCGGCGCACGCGGCGGGCATCGTGCATCGCGACCTGAAGCCCGGCAACATTCTGGTGACGGAGAAAAGGTCCGTCAAGGTATTGGATTTCGGTCTGGCGAAACTGGCGGAACCGGCGGGTGCGCCCGTCTCCACGCAGACCGCCGGCCTGGTGGGCACGCCGGGCTACATGGCGCCCGAGCAGATCGAGGGCAAGCCGGCGGATACGCGCTCCGACATTTTCGCTTTCGGCTGCATTCTGTACCAGATGGTGAGCGGCCGCCGGGCGTTTCCCGGCGAGACCGTCTCCGCCGCGCTGACCGCTGCCGCCACTACGGAACCGAAACCTTTGGAGGGAGTGCCAGAGCGACTCGATGAAGTGGTCCGCCGTTGCCTGTGCAAGGACCCGGCGCGCCGCTTCCAGCACATGGACGACGTGAAGGTCGAGTTGGAGGGTTGGTGGCGTTGGGCGCTCTCCAGCAGACGGCCGCCTCGGCGATCACCGCGCGAAAGCGGCCCCGCTGGCCCTACTACGCCGCCGCTGCCGCAGGCCTCCTCGCTGCGGCGTTCGCACTCTGGTTCTTCGCCCTGGACGCCCGGCGCCGCCTCTCCACGCCACAGTGCTCACCAGCTTCGTAGGGGCCCACGGCCAGCCCAGCCTCTCTCCCGACGGCAACCAGTTCGCGTTCACCTGGGATGGCGACGTCCCGAAAGGACCGCCGCATGTGTACGTCCGGCTGGTTAGCAAGGGAACGCCGCTCCGCCTCACGCCCGAGAAAGGATACGCGTTTGGTCCTTCCTGGTCGCCAGACGGGCAGTCGATCGCGTTTGTTCACCACGGCCGGGCCGAGCTCTCCAGTGTTAGAACTCCTCGTGATGCCTGCGCTGGGAGGCCCGAGCCGCAGGATTGCGAGCGGCTGGATTCCGTGGTGGGCCGGCGGCGTCCAAGAGAACGGTACTGCTGCTCCCTTCTGGTCGCCTGACGGGAAGTGGCTGCTGTGGAGCCAATTAGTGGGGTCCGACAGCCCGCCCCTATCGATCCACGCCGCGCCGGCAGGCGGAGGAGAGGCGCACAGGCTGCTCGATCCACCCACTAGTGGCACACCCGGCGAGGGAGACCTGAGTCCCGCCGTCTCGCCCGGCGGTCGTGAACTGGTATGGATCCGCTGCATGGAAAGCCATGATTGCGACCTGTGCCTGGCAGGCTTCCAGGATGGGCGATTGACCGGCACTCCACGGCAACTTACGCATGACCACAAGCTGAAGAGGAGCCCGCTTTGGACGAACGACGGCAAAGAAATCGTCTATATCGCGGGCGAGATCACCAGCGAACTCTCGATGTATCGGGTGCGCGCCTCCGGCGGCGAGCCGCGGCGCATCGAAGGGGTTGGCGCGAACGCGGCGTCCCTGACCATGGCGGCCAAGCAACCGGCCGCTGGGACTCCACCGTGTCGATCAACTACGATATCCATCGCGTCGACCTGAACGCGGCTGACGCCAAGCCGGAGCGATTCCTCTCCTCGACGCGCTTCGAATGCTCTCCCTCGTACTCGCCCGATGGCAAGCGCATCGCGTTTTCCTCCAACCGCGGCGGCGTGCGGCAGATCTGGGTCGCGGATGAAGACGGCTCCAACCCGACTCCCTTAACTTCGTTTTCCGGGCGGTGTTGCGGGTGCCCCGAATTGGTCGCCTGACGGCGAGTTCATCGTCTTCGACGCGCGTCCCGAAGGCCACGCCAACATCTACACTGTGCCCGCCGGGGGCGGTCCCATCCAAACGGCTCACCAACCACCCGGGACTGGATCACGTGCCCGCCTGGTCGCCTGACGGCAAATGGATCTATTTCGGCTCCACGCGTGCAGGCGGGCATGAGGTTTCCGCATGCGGCCGGATGGCAGCGCGGTCCACAGGTGACCCACAACGGCGGCCAATACGGCATGGTCGCTCCGGATGGCAAATGGCTGTACTACTCCGTGCAGTCTAAAGGACTGTGGAAGATGCCGGCGGACGGCGGCGAGACGACTCAGGTGCTGGCTCCGGCGTCACTACTTGGGGAATGGCAGCTTCGTGGTGACAGCGCGGGGCATCTGTGTTGTGGGTAGACGCCAGCCGGGAGGGATACCCGGTCGTCCTCTACCCGTTCGGCGAAGGAAAGCCCCGGACCCTGACGAATATCAGCCGCTTGCCGTTCAACTTCCTGGAGGTTTCTCCGGATGGCCGCTGGTTTCTTACACCAGCGCGGACGACCCCGTCTACGAAATCATGCTGGTGGAGAATTTCCGGTGAGGGCCGTGATTCCAGTCATCTTGCCGCGACCCGGGTATACGCGACGCGAGGCCTCGACGGATCAAATCCCGTCGACGTCTTCCGGCGCCAGGGGTAGAGGGTAGTCGCTGCATGTCCCGATAGTCCCTGGTCGGACCAACGAGCTTTCATCACACCCTCCGCGGAATGCCGGTCGCTTCGTTCCAGCACATGGGTGATTTTCGTGCACCATCACGTGCGCCAGCAAGGTATTTGCGAAGCTTTGGCTGATATGCTGGCTCACGCGGAGCACGCGGTCCAGGAACACGTGGATGCAGGTGCCGGACTCCCGGTAGGGCGTAGCATAGGCCAAGGCCTTGGCCGGACCGTGATAGCCGACCTCATCTTCGAACTGAACAACGATCGGGGCGCCGGAGGTTGCGGTCAAGTGGCCAACTTCCGGATGGCCGGCAATGCGCCCGGAGTTCCGCGTTTCAACTTCCCACATGCCCGTGTCCTGCCAGCTACGATTCGACAACTATACGCCAACTTGGATTGTGTCGCGGTGGCCGACCATGCGCTCACGCATCTCCCATGGAAGAGAGTCACGCCGGGCACCCTCCCCTTCAGCGAAGTCCCGCGACGACCGGCGTATCAGCGGCCGGGCGCGCCGTCATCCTCGCCAAACCAAGCTCGATCAGGTCCACATCCGCGGAGCTGAACGAGAGCGGGTGAACCAGCATTTGAAGGCGATCGCGGGTATTCCACTGGGCTTTCATGATTCCCGAATCTGAATGCCGGACGATGCCCTCGAGCACGTGGCCCAACTCGTGAGCCATTACATGTCCGAGTAGCGCCCCCGCATCTTGTTGCAAAGCACCATTGGGTTGCAGGTCGGGCAATACCCGGTCGAACATATATGGATGCGCGTGCCCGCTTTCGCATACGGCATGGCGTAGCCCATCGCGTCTGGGTACTTTCTATCCGCCACGCCAGTATCAAATTCCATCCGGATCTCCGCTGCCGCCGGCCTGCGCCACCTGAGCTTGACGCCGATGCCGGCATAAATCTGCGTCGCGGTCGCCTTGGCCCTTGCCAAAACCGCGGCAGGCACTAAGTGCGTGGCTTCCAGGCCGACCGCGATTTCCCGTTCCTCGCCCCGCGCTGCGGCCACCACCACCAGAGCCATCCATCCGATCCTCGCCAGCCGTTCGGTTCTCATGCCGCTTACCTCCACTACCCTGAGCGGAACGGCAAGCCGGAAATCCGCACCCGGAAATCTTGAAATCTTTTTTTGGGGTATGCTTTGTCGCCCCCCGGGTGATATACTTCCCATCGGTATGAGTCCGGCGGACTCACCCTCCGTCACCCGGCTATTGCGGGCCTGGAGCGGAGGCGATGAGGACGCGCTCGGTCGCCTCGTGCCGCTGGTGTACGAGGAACTCCACCGGCGCGCCCGTTACTACATGGCCCGCGAGTGTCCCGGCAACACCTTGCAGCCCACGGCGCTGGTGAACGAGGTTTACCTCCGTCTGGTGGATGCTGCTGAGGTCCAATGGCAGGATCGCGCCCACTTCTTCGCCCTGGCTGCCCAGATGATGCGCCGCATTTTGGTGGATGCCGCCCGTGCTCGTGGTTCTGCCAGGCGTGGGGCGATTGCCGCAAAGTCCCCTTCGATGATTGGATGGACGCCGCCGCGCCAAACGACCGCGAGTTGCTGGCGCTCGATGACGCCATCGAAGCGCTCGCGAGCAAAGACCCGCGCAAGGCCAAGGTTGTCGAGATGCGCTTCTTCGGCGGCCTGAGCCTGCAGGAGACCGCGGAAGCGCTGAAGATTTCCGAAGACACGGTGGGACGCGACTGGAACTTCGCCAAAGCGTGGCTGGCGCACGAGGTCCGATGAGCGACTCATTGCAGCACTGGCGCGATCTCGAAGAGCTTTATCACGCGGCTTTGGAACGCGAGCCCTCCGCCGCGCAGCGTTTTTGAGTGAGGCTTGTGCGGATGAATCCCTGCGCCGGGAAGTGGAGTCTTTGCTCGGTGCCCGCGGCGCCGGCGACGAACTGCTCGAACGTTCCGCCATCCGCTATGCCGCAGCGCCGCTCGAGCCCGGCGCCCTGCTCGGCCAATATCGCATCGAGCAGTGCATCGGCGAGGGAGGGATGGGCGCCGTCTACCGGGCTGAAGATTCGCGTCTGCGGCGAAGAGTCGCCATCAAGGTTCTGAGCGATTCGTTCCTGCCCGCGCCCGGCGCCATCGACCGCTTTTGGGTCGAAGCCCGCGCGGTCTCGGCGCTGAATCATCCCAATATCTGCACCATCCACGATGTCGGCGAGGTGAACGGGCGGCCGTACCTGGTGATGGAGCTGCTCGAAGGTTCGACGCTGAAAGAGCGGATTGGAGGCAGGCCGCTGCCGCGCGGCGAATTGATGGAATGGGCCTTGCAGATTGCCTCGGGTCTGGAAGCCGCGCACGCGCAAGCCATCATCCACCGCGACCTCAAGCCTGCCAACATCTTCATCACGCGGTCGCGAGCGGCCACCCCGAGCAGGTGAAGATCCTCGATTTCGGTCTCGCGAAGCGCATCCCGGCTGAGCCGCCTGGCACAAAGGAATCGACGCTGACCGCTTTGACCAAGCCGGGCTCGACGCTGGGAACGGTCAACTACATGTCGCCGGAGCAGACGCGCGGCGCAGAAGCGGACTACCGGTCCGACATCTTCTCTTTTGGCGCGGTGCTGTACGAGATGGCTTCGGGGCAAAAGGCGTTTCCGGGCGCGATGGCCGAAGCTTTTGCCGCCATCCTGGACCGCGAACCCGCCCCAGTGGGCGACGCGCAACTCCACACCGTGATCAGCCGGGCTCTGCGGAAGAATCCCGCCGAACGGTACCAATCTGCATCCGAGTTGAGGGCGGCGTTGGAGGCTCTCCGGCATACAGCCACGCCGTTGAGCCGGCGGAAGCTGATCTACGGCGCCGGCTCGGTTGCGGTCGCGGGAGCGGCGGCGCTGGCAACGCGTGGGATTTGGGCGCCGGCGATTTGGGAGTCATCCGGCGTGGCAAAACTCCGCACATTCGCCGTGGTACTGATCGAAAACCTGACCGGCGACCCCTCGCTCGATTGGATGGACCGCGGCCTGTGCGAGTTGCTCAACACAGCGCTGGCGCAATCTCAGGCGCTGGCATTGCTTTCGACCGATGTTGTGCGCTCGGCGGCCGCGCACCGGTTCGGTGACAATGGCAGGCTCACCGCGGGGCGCGCGTACGACGTGGCGCGCGACACCCATGCCGACCTTTACGCGAGCGGGTCGCTGTTCAAGCCTGGCCCCGGATTCCGGCTGAGTTTGCGGGCGCAGGAAACCAAATCGGGAAGGCTCGTCTATACCGGCGCGGTGGAAGGCGCGGACGCGCAGGCGCTGTTCGGGATGACCGATCAGGCCGCGGCAGCGATGCTGGCGCAGATCGTCCCGCGCCCGCTGGCCAGACCGGATTCCGCCGGCGGGCTGACCTCGAATCTGGAAGCTCTCAAGGCGTACACAGAAGCCGGGTATCTATATGGACCAATGGCTGCCGGACCGTGCCGACGAGGCGATCAAGCGAGCGGTGCAACTGGATCCGGACTTCGCCATGGCTCAGTGCAAGCTGGCGCTCTACCTTTGGTTGGGCAGGGACCTACCGGCCGCGCGCACGGCGGCAGCGCGGGCTATCGCGATTTCCCAACGGCGGCCGTTGCCGGTCGCTCACGCCCGCTTAATTCAAAGCATGGCACTTTATCTGGACGGGCGCGTGGAAGAGGCGTCAAATGTTCTGGAGACGGCACGGAAGGAGGCTCCCCAGGATTGGGAAATCTGCGACAGTCTTTCGGGTAGGTACCGGGAGCTGGGGCGATTCGGCGACGCGATCTCGGCCTGGGAGGAAGCTGCTCGCCTGAATCCGAATGCGGATGTTTATGGGAATGGCGCCTACATCTACGCCGAGGCAGGCGATCTCCCTAAGGCCTTGAGGGCACAGGAACGGTATGCCTCGATGATGCCCCCGAACAACTGGAATGCCGCTACCGTTCGGGGCGATATCCTCAACGGCAACGAACACTACGATGAGGCCCTAGAACAATATCGGATCGCCGAGAAGGTCAGGCCGACACCGGAGCTCCGGGAGACAGTTGGCGCGTCTCGGCCGGATTGGGGAGGCGGAGGCCTACCTCGCGGCCGAGCCGCAAGATCGGCGGCCATGGTTCACCTACTACCCTGATATTCTGACGCGCAAGGGCAATCTGGATGGGGCGCTGGCCGGCTATGAGGGCCTCATGCGCGCGGACGCCGACCCGACGCGCTGGACTTCTTGGCCGGACACCTGGAATGCGGGCAATCTTCTGCTGGAGCAGCGCGACCCCGAACAGACCTTGGCACTTGGCAAGCGCCTCCCGAACCTCTGGGCCCCCGGCCTGCGCGGCGCCGCCCATCTGATCCTGGGTGACGAAGGCGCCTTTCAGACGGATTTCGCGGAACTGCGGAAAGGAATTGCGCCTATCGTCGGCGATTTCATGGCCCGAACCACCGAGTCTCTTTGGCGCATCCGGGTGGCGTCCTATCAGGGCAGGAACACCGAAGTCGTGGACCTCTGCTCCCGGCTGACTCGCTCCCGGGAACATGCGCGCTGGGCGTACTCGCTCGATCTGGTTCGGGCGCATCTGGCACTTGGCCGTCTCGCGGACGCGGAAGCGGAACTGACCTGGCTGATTCGCATGCTGCTGGTGTTAGGGACTCCTGGGAGTTGGCGGGAATTCTCGATGTTGACTTATCTGCTGGCGCGCTTCCACTTCGCCCAAGTGCGGGAGAGAACGGGGCGCCGCGCCGAGGCGGCAGAGTGGTATCGCTTCTTCCTTAGCTCCTTCGAGCACTCATCGGCGAAGCTTCCGCAAATCGCCGAGGCGCGCGCCGCACTGCAGCGGCTTTAATGTCCGCAGATCTGCCCACGGGCTCCCAGCGAGAGAATCAAGAAGAGCCTGTACCGGAGCCACGCCCTTCAGCGAAGTTCCGCGACAACCGGCGCATCAGCGATCGGGCGTGCCGTCATCCTCGCCAAACCAAGCCGGATCAGGTCCACATCCGCGGAGCTGAATGAGAGCGAACGATCCAGCATTTGACGGCGATCACCGAGGTTCCAGTTGGCCTTCATGATTCCCGAATCTGCATGCCAGCTTATACCTTCGAGGACGTGGCCGAGTTCGTGCGCCATCACATGCCCGAGCAGCACCCCCGCGTCTTCTTGCGAGCGGGGACTGCATAGCCGGTCGGGCACTACGCGGTCGAGGAATATATGGATGCGCGTGCCCGCCTTGGCATACGGCATCGCGTAGCCCATCGCGTCTTGGTACTCCCTAGCCGCCACGCCAGTATCGAATTCCATCCGGATCTCCGCTGCCGCCGGGTTGCGCCACCTGAGTTTGACGCCGATGCCGGCATAAATCTGCGTCGCGGTCGCCTTGGCCCTTGCCAAAACCGCGGGAGGCACGAAGTGCGTGGCTTCCAGGCCGACCGCGATTTCCCGTTCCTCGCCCCGCACCCCGGCCACCATCACCAGCGCCATCCATCCGATCCTTGCCAGCTGTTCGGTTCTCATGTCGCTTACCTCTCACTACCCTGAGCGGAGCGGCCAAGCGGAAATCCGCACCCGGAGATCTTTTTTTAGGGGGAGCATTTTCTCATTGAAGAATGAGCCTGGAGACGGGAGCAAAGCGGTCCGTTAGCCGGGCCTCCTTTCGTGTCATTCGGAAAAAGCTGGGGGCCGACCAACGGGAGGCGTGGAGCGCCTGATGCGTAGACGATTTTGACTTTGCATTTCGCCCCCTTTTCCTCATCACTGATAGGTTTTCGGAACGGCCCGGAGCAGTCAAGGGCGCGCGGTTTGTGCGCGGCGGAGGAAAATCTTTTCTGGTTTTGAAAAGATTTTCTAGAGCGTACCCTTGACGGCGAGGACCGTTCTGGAACATCGAACCAGAGGGAAAGGGGGCGGGGGTCTCAGGGGGGTGTTCCCCCCTGGCGGGGTCTGGGGCAGCGCCCCGGCACCCTACCGCGCGCGTTTTTGGCGCGCGGCATAAAGAATCGGCACGCCGCCGATAGCCGATTCGCCGCCCTTCCCTCATGCGCTCCTCCGCTGACCAAACCCGGCAAATAGCTTTTGCTTGGCCTTCTGCATTTCCTCCGCGGCCGCCATATCGGTCTTGCCTCGCGCTTTTCGATCCAGGATCTCGATTGTCATTCCCTCGTTGAGGTGTCTGGCCAGGTCCGGCAGTTGCCGCAAGATCTCCCATGGCGTCGCATACCATCGATAAATCCTTTTTTCCTTTCCTTTAGCGTTAATCACACGCTCCGGTACGCCGCACGGCCGGTGATAGTTTAGGTATTCATTGAAGTGCTCTTCGTAGAAGGTTTCAATCGCCGCTGCATGCGGCGCGGCGATGTGCGTGTACCCCATGTGCTTCCTCACGACCGCTCCGTTTTTGGCCTCCGCCAACCCGTTGTCGTTGGAGTGTCGCGGCCGCGATTTGGTTTGCTCGATCAGCAATTTGTTCAGCAGTTCGGCCACCCGATGATTGATGAATTCGCTGCCGTTGTCAGAATGAAACCCTAATATCCGAAATGGAAACTGTTCCAGCATCGCGATCAACACCGGCAGCAGATAGGCTTCACTGATCTGCGCGGCGGCGCCGACCACCTCCCATTGCGTGACCTCATCTACCGCGTTAATGTGATACACCCCCTTGTTTCCCTCCAGGTCTCCCTGATGCACCGTGTCCACCCTCAGATATCCAGGTCGGCCGTTTGGCTCCGGCCGTCGCCGCTGGCCGATCGACACAGCCGTGGGCCGTGTCGGCTGATATGCAATCCGTCGCTGCCGGTATTGGGCACTGGCCCGCAACCGATACAAGTGCGCCACTGATATCTCCGCCAAGCGACTGAATTTCGATTCCCCGAAATCGTGGCACGCCCGATACAGAAGCTTCTGCGTGGCCGGCCCGCTCAAGCAGCCGTGAGCTTCATCCACCGCTGCCAGTAACTCCACATCCTCTCGCGTGTACCGCCGGGTAAAGCAGCGCCGCCGATAGGTTTTCGCGCTTACCTCCTCGCCACTCACATAAAGCTTAATCAGCCGTGTCACCTGCGCTCGGCTCAATCCAGTCATCTTCTCCACGTAGCGTCGCACCAGTCCCCGACCGCTCCGCTTCAAGTCCTGGTAGCGTTGCCCGCGCAAGGCTTGGTTTATCCACTCGTATACCTCCTCCCGGTTCCCTCCCTTGAACCCGACTTCCTCGCTAGCCTCCAAAAATGCCTGGATCTCCCCCAGGCTCAAGCTTCCTCTTACTTCCATGCTGACGATCAATCCCAAGCATGCCGGATCGCTTCTCCAGGCTCATCTTGTATGAGAAACGAACTCTCCCTCCAGGCTCATCTTGTATGAGACAAGACTGCAAGAGGTCTTGGCCGCGGTTTATGAGATGATGCAAAATACGCCCAGTAACCGAAGTCATCACGTTAGCCATCGGCCATGAATCATCCACCGGAAATTTCTGAAGCCAGTTACCACGGCGCCGAGGCCGCTCTCGAGCAGGTCATTGCCCGCGCCTCGACCGCTGGCATCCTCGTCATCGGCGACGTGATGTTGGACGAATTCGTCTTCGGCGCGGTCCAGCGCATCTCGCCCGAAGCCCCCGTCCCCATCGTGGAAATCACCGGCCGCCGCTTTGCCGCCGGAGGCGCAGCCAACGTCGCAGCCAACGAACCCGAGTTCCAGAGTGCCCGTCCGGAAGTTACTTTACCAGTTTTTCCCGGCGGAACGGAGTTCGACTTCGTAATCCGGCCGCTAGGTTTTGCAAACCTGATTCCCGGAGACCCTTGGCGGTGTCCATCCGTCACATGCCCGTGTGCTGCAGGTCACAGCCGGCAGAGGGGAGTTGGTGGGAGGATGGAAGTGCATAGCGACGTGCCTTATGCCAATCCTAGTGATCGCTCTGCTTGCGCTTGCCGCGTTCTTCGGAGTAGGTGTTCTCTTGGTCATCGCAATGCTTGTCGAGACCCGGAAGAAAACCTTGCCCGATCGCATGCGGAATCTGGAGGAGCCGGCCTCTCGAAGAAAACCCGCCGCTTGAGAACGTAGTCCGGAAGGTGAAACCCACCGGCGGCCTTTGCCAAGCAGGGCCTCACCCGTCCCGTCTATCACGCCGTCTTAGAATATCTTGCCCTTTTTCTCCGAGCCCAGCGCCACCACGAAGATGAGAAGCAAGATGTTTGCGGCTTCGAACGTGCTTAGCGCCCAGCCGTAGCCCAACCGGTCGCGCAGCGCATATTCCAGAGTATTGGTTCCCGCCGCGAGCAGGATGCCAAGTTGATAGGCTACGCCGGGCATAACTCCGCGCACCGAGTCTGGCGACAGTTCGTTGAGATGGGCGGGAATGATGCCCCACGCACCCTGCACTCCGACTTGCAACAGGAATGCGCCGATGGCGAGGATAGCCCACGACCTGCCAAAAGCCCAGGCTGGAATCATGCACAGAGAAACCGACATGGCCGCGATCATGCCGAACCGTCGGCCTAGTCTCTCCGAGAGATGGCCGAATACAATCGCGCCCAGCACCGCGCCCACGTTATACAGAATCGCCATGTAGGAAACCGCTGCGGGAGTGAATCCCCGCGCCGACTTCAGGAAATCCGGGTACAAATCCTGCGTCCCATGCGAGAGAAAGAGCATGAGTGTCATCAGCAGCACGAGATAGGAGAAAATTTTCCAATGCCCGGCTACGGTGCGCAGGATGGCCTGGGTGCTGGGGGCGCGGTGTTGCTGCCAGGCCGCCGACTCGGGCACTTTTGCCCGTATATAGAGGGCCAGTAGTGCGGGAACGCCTCCTACCCAGAACATGGCTCGCCATCCCCAGGCGGGCAATATAAATCTGGAGGCCAGCGCCGCCAGCAGGTAGCCAATGGAATATCCGCTCTGCAGGATTCCGGAGAGCATGCCTCGCCATTTTCCCGGAGCGTTTTCCATGGCCAGCGATGCCCCGACTCCCCATTCACCGCCCATGCCAATTCCATAGACCGCGCGCAGAACTAAGAAGACCGTATAGTTGGGCGCGAATCCGCATAGCAGTTCGACGATGGAGAAGAACACCACATTGGCCATCAGCGGACGGCGGCGCCCATAGCGATCGGCCAGTAAGCCGAAGATGACCGCTCCGAAAGGACGCATGGCGAGCGTGGCAGTCAGCGTCCAAACGATGGCGCTCTTGGTCACGTGAAAGTGGCTGGCCAGCGTGTCTACCAGAAACACGAGAACGAAGAAGTCGAACGCGTCCAGCGTCCAGCCCAGGAAACTGGCGCTGACCGCATGCCATTGCACCCTGTCGGGCGGGGCCGAACTGGCCGACGAAATCGGTGAAGAATTTGTGCTGGGAGTAATCAATGTGGTTCTGGAGTAATAGAAAATACAAAGGCTATAGACCTTCGGTAGTTTTCCACAAGGTTTATCGTGTTGACAACCCGCGCCTTTCGAGTGACACTCCGATCAAGTATGTAAGAGTAGTGCGAGTGGCTCGTCTTTCGTTCGCCAAGGTGCCCACTTCGGTGGAGGGACGATTTTAAAGCCGCGTTGGTATCGGGATCGCTCGCATGCTCGTTGACCCATGGTGAGGCCTGACTCTTCTGACCCTCGGCGACTGCTGGACGAACCGCCTCCTTCGGATGCGACGCAGTCCAAACAGCGAATAATTCAACCGCCCCTTCTGCAACACTCCCACATTTGGCTGGCCCCGAATGCAGACCCGTCTGCGGGGCTGGAGATTGAAAGAATTCTGGAGCAAGTTCTTGAGCAGGCGCTTTTGGCTACCAGTGCCACCGCCGCCGCCATCGCACTCCAACCGGACAACGAAAATGACATGGTCTGCCGCGCGGCGGCCGGGCCGAATGCTCCGGATGTGGGGGTTCGTTTAGACGTGAATTCCGGTCTGTCAGGAGCTTGCGTTCGCAGCCGGGAAGTACAGTACTGCGCGGATACGGAAACCGATGCTCGAGTGAACGCCGCCGCCAGCCGGCATCTGCAGGTTCGCTCCGTGTTGGTGGTTCCACTGCTCGATGCCGAGCAGTTGTTGGGAGTCTTCGAGATCTTTTCTCCGCATCCTGGAGCCTTTGGCAATCGCGATCTTGAGAATCTTCAGACTCTCGCAAAAGTAGTGGTGGAAAATTTGCGGGAGCTTCGTATGGCTGCGGCTCCGTTGCCCACTCCTGTGGAAGTTTCTCCGGTGGCCGCTCCGCCGCCCGATCCGCTACGGGGGTGGCCGGTTTCTGCTCCAACTCCCGCCAGTGACGCAGGGAATCCGGTCCAAGAAGAAGTGCAGTCTTCCTGGACAACCTGGCCACAGGAAACAAACGCGAGTGCGGCTGCCCTGCCAGCGATCAGCTCTTCGATCGGAGCCGAGCCCACCGTTCAAAATGAAGTTCCCGTTGTTGCGCCGAATTCCTCCCTGAAGGCTCTTCGAAGGAAGCGGGCGCGCGATTGGGTGACGAGTCTGTTGACGGCTGGAGTAATCGCAATGGCGGTAATTCTGGGGTGGACTGTAGGCCGGCCGCGTTGGCAACGAGTCACCGGTTCTCCGAAGAAACAGCCTGCCATTACCGCTCCGGTGCCTGCCTCCTCGGGTTCCGGAGAAGCCCGGGGCATTCCGCCGGCGGCAAAGAGCGCCGACCCCGATACTGTCGAATCCGCGGATGAATCCACCCGACCCGGTGTCACGCTGCCGCCCGCCAGCAGCCGTGAGGAGACGGTTGGCGGACTGGTGGTGTACCAGAATGGCAAAGTCATCTTCAGGCAAAATCCGCGATCTGGCTCCCCCGGGCGCGCTTCCGCGAAGTTTAGGACTGCCCGGCCAGATAGCGATACCACAGAAACAGAAAAGGTCGCGGCCGTTTTTCTGGCACCGCAAATGGCGAGTGGGCGTTTGCTGCAAAGAATCGAGCCAGTGTATCCGGAGTCTGCGCTGCAACTTCATATTCAGGGGGAAGTGGAACTGGAGGCTTTGGTGGGCAAGGATGGTTCCATCGAGCAGTTGAAACTGGTCAGCGGAGATTCCCAACTGGCGGCCGCTGCGGCCGACGCGGTGCGGCAATGGCGCTTCCGGCCTTACCAATCCGACGGCAAGGATGTAGAGTTCAGCACCCGATTGACGGTAGAGTTTCGGCTGCACTAGAGCGGAAACTCGATCGGAGTTTCTATCCCTTGGCCAGTTCCTTGGCGCGTTGTACCGCCTTCACCACAGCCTTAATCAAGGTGACGCGCAGCTTGCCTTCTTCCAGTTCCATGATGCCGTCAATGGTGCAGCCCGCCGGGGTGGTCACGGCATCTTTCAGCAGGGCAGGATGATCTCCCGTCTCGAGAACCACGGTGGCTGCTCCAAGAGTGGTTTGAGCGGCCAGCAAAGTCGCAATGTCCCGGGGTAGCCCCACTTTGACTCCGGCCTCCGCCAACGACTCCAGGATGATGTAGATATACGCTGGCCCGCTGGCCGACAACCCGGTGACGGCGTCCATGTGCTTCTCGTCTACGACGACCGTGCGGCCAACCACATCAAACATGGCGCTGGCGATTTCCAAGTGCCGAGTGGCTGCGAACTTCCCCTTGCACAGCGCGGTCATCCCCTTGCCTTGAGAACAAGGCGTATTGGGCATGGCGCGGACCACCGGCACCTCGCCGCCCAGCGCCTGTTCGATCTGGCTGGTGGACACCGACGCCGCTACCGAGACCAGCAATTGCTTGGAAGAAATGCTGGGCCGGATTTCCGCGATTACATCCGCGACGACTTGCGGTTTGACGCAGATGATTACGATGTCGGCACCTTTTACGGCAGCGAGGTTGTCGGTGCCCACGGCAATCCCCAATTGCTTGCCAAGCGTCCGGGCGCGCTCCTCGTGTTGCACTGTGGCGGAGGTTAACTTGGGCGCGAGCAGGCCCTTTTCCAAAAGGGCCTTGAGCAGAATGCCTCCCATTTTGCCGGCGCCGAGAACCGCCACGCGTTTTCCCGAAAGATCCGAGCCCATTGGTTGCCTCCGAGCGAAAGCGGCTCAGAATATCACACTGGCCCCCCAGGCAATTGGCGGACGCTGCGATGCTAGATAAACAGCTACTGCACAGTCAGCGTCAGCGGAACCGCTGGTGGCTGCAACGCCTGGGCTCCGGTTCCCTCGGAAGCCCTAATCATGACGGTGTAACTCCCCGGGGCCGTGCCGGGTTGCGCAGGATTGCCGTTGCCTCCGCCGCCCGTCAGACCCCCGCCGCAAGCAGATTGCAGAAGCGTCAGCAAAAGAACCACCGCGAACGCCGCGGTTACCGTTCTTCTCCTTGTACGACCGCCTCCCGCTCCGGCCATGCTTAACACAAGACCGGCGATCGGAAAGAAAATGGCAAAAAAGACGATCCGCCGCCCAGTTGCGGGTGCGTGCAGCGCAGCGATGGGGGCGACCGTCGAAAGGGTGAGCGTGACCGGGACCACCCCACTTCCGCTCGCGATCTGGCTGGGGTCGAAGGAGCAACTGGTGAGTGCGGGCAACGAGCCACAACTGTAGGTTACCGTCTGCTGAAAAGTGGACGGACCTTCGGGCGTGAAGTTCAAACTATAAGCGGCGGAGTTTCCAGCATTTACGGTTTGCGAATTGGAGCTGGCAGTAATGGCAAAGTCAAAGAACGTGACAGAAACAGGAGTTACGTGCGTAGTAGCGGACACATCGCTGCCCACCCCTTGTACACCGAACGAATAAGTGCCTGCGGTATTGCTGCTGGTTCTCAGCGTGAATGCTGCGGCCGCCGGCGCGGCATTCACCGCGGCCGGATTCAACGTACACGTCGAAAGAAGTGCCGGGTCACCGTTCACGCATGTCAGTTGCACCGCGTTGCTGTATCCATTAAGTCCGGTGACTGAACCCGGAACAGAAGCCGTTTGTCGCACCGCAATGGCGGAGGTGGGCGCATTCAATGTAAGCGAGTAGTCTTCCGCGCTGGTTACGGTTACCCCGAGCGATTGGGGCACGGATTTCGATCCGGCATCCGTCGAGCTCGCCGTGATGCCCACATTGGAGGTTCCGTTTTGGGCGTTGGGCGAGACAGAGATTGTCAGCATGACCGGGAATTTTGGACCTGCCGATGCGGGAATCGAGTTACTCGGGAAGAAGTTACAGCTGAGGCCGGTGGGCGCGCTGCATGAAAGCGAAACACTCCCCGTAGCTGGATATGACCCCAGGAAAGTCAGCAACATCGTAACCTCGGAGGACGGTCGAGCCCAGAGCTACGGACACCGCACTCGGCGAAGGCTTACCCAGGGTGAAATCCACCACATGCAGAGTCAAAGGCGTGCTGCGCGACAAACCCGCGCCCGTGCCCAGGAGATTGAAACTGTAGTCCTTTAAGGCTCCGCCAGTATTAACCACAAAGGGCGTAGTGGCTCCAATGGGAGCAACTTGGTTCGGAGTCACACCGCAAGGGCTGGGAATGTCGGTCCCCGAACATCCCAGGGTGATGGGACTGTTGAAGCCGTTGAAAGCGCTAATGATTCCGTTGAACGTAGCGGTTTGTCCCACGAACACCGTTTCTGTTGCATCGGCGACCGTGACTGTGAAGTCGGGCGTTGTGGTGAGCGGGAACTGCCAAACGCCGCGCCCGTAGGTTGCGGCGCGCAACAGCTTCGTGGTTCCATCGTTGAACATGCGCAGAGCAGTGGCAGGAATCTCGGGCAAGTACCCGGTCTGCGTTCCATCGGACGCGGGCACTGGTCCGACTTCGATCCAACTGGGAGTCCCAGTGGGACTGGAAAACACGCCGACATCAGTGCCCACGTACACAGTGCCGCCGTCCACCAGCACAGAGTTGGCTGGAGCGTCGGGCAGATCAGTCGGACTGCCGCCGGTTAGATCGGTCCAACTCTGACCGGCCGTGGTAGTTCCCCAGACGTGAGAAACATGGAACCCCATGATGGTCACGTAAGCGGTCTCGCCGGTTGGATCGGATGAATCCACGGCAATGGCTGAAATTGGAAAGTAACTCGGATTGATGGTTCCGGTCACGTCGGCCCAGGCGGTTGAACCAGCCGCGGCTGTCGTCATTACCCACACCCGGCCACCCCCCGGGGAAGTTGCCAGCGGTCCGGTGCCGTCAGTGCCGGCGTAGAGGACGCTGGAAAATCCATTCCCGTCGATTGGGCCGCCGGCAGCCAGAGAGCGAACCGTGTTGACCTCGCCGCCCGTGCATGAGTTTTCTGAAAGCGTGTCGAGATTTGGGCTCAGGGCCGCAAAACTCGCGCCTTGCGTCGTGCCTCGCCACACGCGGCAGGTGCCAACAATCATTTCCGCCGAGTTTTTCGGATCGAGGATGTAGGGGGTATAGAGCGGGCCTCCATCGCCGCCGACGGTGGAGTTCGAAACCACCAAATCATTGTTGAAGTCGGTGGAATGGCAATCGATGCCCGATGCGCAGCGCTGAATGCTCACGCCGGTGTTTGCCGTAAACCATTCCACAGGATTGCCAGGATTGATCGCAGTGTACCCTCCGTCCCCGGAATTCACGCTGATCCAACTGGAACTCAGTTGCGAGGTTGACGTTGCGGCAGAGCCGTTGCCCTGCGTTCCCCCTAAGATCGTGTTGGGGTCGCTGAGATGCTGACTGAGGGACACAAACTGGGTCATTGATCCCAGGGTTTGATTTAAGCTGTCAAACTGGTTGGGGGTTGAGCAGTTCCCGCTGACCAGCCCCGCGTAGCCATCGAGAGTGCGATAGGCGCCGCCATCATTGGCAAAATACATTGCGACTTGGGCGCCGCCGTTGATCTGCATGAAGTCCATGGCGTGCTGGCTGGGATGCACCTTCGCAATCGAGCCGAAATCCGGCGGACAACCATAGACGTGCGTCAGGTTCAGGAAGGTATTTGGTGAAGCCCCGCTGCAGTCGGAAACCGTGGCCAAGGTCACGCATTTATAGAGATTCACCGCGCCGGCATATATATCGGTTCCGGCGGTGGCGTTGGGGTCAGGATTGTCGGGCACGGCCGCCAGCGTCAGGTTGTAGGAGCCATTTTCCGTACCGCAGCCCCCCAGCAGGTCTCCGCATTGGGCGATTCCCGCATCATTAATGGGAGTCCAGGTGGCGCCGCCGTCGACGCTTTTCCAAATGCCTTGATCAGCATCATTCGCGTCTACATACCACACATACATCTCTCCCAGTCCATTCGCGCCAGCGCGCTTTGGGACCACCGCGATCTCACCACGATAGATGGGACAGGTCGGCAGCGAGGGACTTGCCGGGCAAGCTAATGTGCTAAGACCGTTGCCTGGTTGGCTGGTCAGGCGCGTCCAATGGATTCCGTCGCTCGAGCGGTAGAATCCGTGGAATCGCAATGCCGCAAAGAACAGGTTTGCGGCGGCGTTATGAACCACCGCGGTTGCCGAGCCTGGCAGTACGGTTGAGGCGCCGTCCAGCGCAGTCGCATAGTTCCAGGACTGCCCGGCATCGCTCGAGTAGTAGAGCCCGAGGTTAGCGGTCAGAGGATTTTGCAATCCGTCCAACTCGCCTTGAGCCGTGCTGGCAGCGGCCGCGACCACCAGGTTTGGATTGCTCACGCTGAACGCAATTTGGCTGAAGCCGACTCCTGCAAATACGTGCGTGGCCGTATTATCCTGCGCGATCAATGTCCAAGTGTTGCCAGCATCAGCCGAGCGCAAAATTCCAAGACCGTAGTAGGAATCAACGGAACTGTTTGCCTCGCCGGTTCCTACTAGAACCACACTCTTCGTGGGATCCGGATTGGACGGCTGAGGCTGAATCGCAATCGCCCCTACAGAAAGTGTCGGTTGGTCATCGAGAAGCGACGCGGCGGAACTATTGGCCTTGCCTAGACAAGCCTGAGGATTTTGCGCTGCGGGCACGTTCCAAGTTACGGTTGAGGGATCGGGGCACGTCGCCCCGGCGTTCTGCGACTTCCACAACCCCCCGTAGGCTCCTCCCACATAGACCGTGTTTCCGGTGCCGTCATTGGGATCCACTGCGACCGCTGTGGCGCGGCCCGAGACCCAGTTGTAATCTTGTTCTCCAGTTCCGCTCGCGTCGGAGGCCAAGGGTGCGGGTCCGAGTGAAATCCAGACGGGTGAAGCGGCGGCATGGGGGACGGGTTTTGCGGCTAATGATAAGGTGGGCAACACCCTCATCTGCAGTTTCTGCCGATAGGCGCGATAGCGCAGGCCGGCGGCAGACTGGCCGGCAAGTGTCCGCCCGCGCCGAAACCACTGCTCCTGCCGTTTGTGGGCAGCTCTGCTGGGAGTTGTCCGCAGTTGTGGTCCGGGGGAAACGCCCATGTTCTGACTGCGAACCTCGGTTTGCCCCATCGCCAGAAAACTGACCACACAAACTGTGTAGAGTAAATATCTGCCTGCGCGCATGCCATCGCCTCTTTGTGGAGGAGCGTGTCTGCATGGCCGCCGGCATTTGCTTGTATGATTCCGTGCCGCCAGAAAGTCAAAACGATTGCGTTCAGAGCATGGGCCGCAAAGACACAAATCCTCGTCCAGCCAGCATTACACCCGCCCCGCATAACCGGGGAAGCTGGCAACGTAGTCTGAGCCAGTCTCAGTGCCCGAATGGGAAAGTTCGCCCCGCAAGATGAATACGGCTGAGGGCTCCACCAAAGTTGACTTGACGCAACTGGGAGCAAGGATGCTTTAAAATCACAACGTGCCGATTCTTCGTAATCTGCGTACCACGCTGGAGATGATCAAGTGGGAGCACTCGATTTTCGTGCTGCCGTTCGCTCTCTGCGGCGCCATGCTGGCCGCCAATGGCCTGCCAGCGGGACGCCAATTGGGTTGGATTGCGGTTGCCATGGTGGCCGCGCGCTCGGCCGCCATGGCGTTCAACCGGTTGGCGGACGCGTCGATTGATGCCGCCAATCCGCGCACCCGCACCCGCGCCCTTCCCGCGGGCCATCTTACTTCCGGATTCGTGGCGGGGTTCGTTGCGACCTCCTGCGTCGTGTTCGTAACCGCTGCCTGGCAACTGAACCGCCTGTCGTTATTGCTTTCGCCCTTCGCCCTGGCCGTGATTTTGCTCTACTCCTACACCAAACGTTTCACGCGCTGGTCACATTTGGTGCTGGGATTTGCCATGGGCATCGCGCCCTCGGCGGCCTGGATCGCGGTGCGCGGCTCACTGGACCCGCGCATTCTGCTGCTAACCGCCGCGGTCACATTCTGGGGCGCCGGTTTTGACGTCCTCTACTCGTGCCAGGATTACGAGTTCGACCGCAACACCGGACTTCATTCTGTACCGCGCTTCTTCGGTATTCGCCATGCCCTCTACCTGGCCCGTATTTTTCACCTTGCGATGTTGCTTTTTCTGGTCAGCCTGGTAGTCGCGTTCGGGCTGGGAAAGCTGGCCGCCGCCGGGGTAGTCGTGGTGGGATTGCTTTTGGCGTATGAACATTCCCTGGTTTCGGCCGACGATCTGAGCAAGCTGAACGCCGCATTTTTCACCATGAACGGCGTCATCTCGGTTGTTTTTTTCTTTTTTCTTGCGGGAGACTTGCTGTTGCGCTCGCTGCCACACTCCAGATAAACACTAAACCGCGCCTGCGGCCTCGGAGTGCTCTTCGCCCGCGGGACGCAAAGTCAACCAGTCGGTTCGCACCCGGTCCCATTCCTGAATCAACAGCCCGTGCGACTCGAAGAACCCGCGGATTCGATTGCGGTCCCATCCCACAATCTCTTCCAGGATCGGAGCTAGCACGGCCAGCGCATTCGTGCTCAATACCGTGCGTTTCGCCACCTGGGAGACATGCTTCGCCTCGGATACCGCAATGGTGAAGCCGTCCCGCATGTTTACATGCAACATGACGTGAACGTCCGAGCTTCCGTCGCCGACATAAATAATGTGATCTGGCCCCACTTGCCGTTCGGCCTGCAACTGATCGAGCACCGCTACCTTTCCGTAGCCAGCCGTGGCCCGATTGATGGACTCAATTTCCCCGGAAGGCGAGTAGCACAATTCCGTACCGTAAATATGATCGCGAGGAACAATGCCTTCGAGCGCCGAATGAATGACTTCCACCGGGGCTGCCGAGAGGACATAGAAGTCGAAAGTGTAGCCATCCACTCCTTTTTTCAGATTCTGATAGAGCAGGTCAATATTGTCTTTCAGGCGGATCCGCTTCCCCACTTCATAAAGATGCTCTTTGCGCACCCGGCTGCGGAACTCGGGATCGTGCAGCAGCAAGTAGGCGAGTTCGGCGCCTTGCTGTACCAGATTTAGTTTTGCCATGCCCTTGGCTTTACGCTCAAACTCCTCGGTAGGAATCCCCACCAGTTCGCTCAGGACGTAGCCCGAATCGTTGAAGGTCAGCGTCTGGTCAAAATCACTGGCGAACAAATAACGTTGCAGAAGCTTTTTGCTCATACATCATTAGATTCATTCCGGCGGCAAAACACCAATAAAAAACATCAATGGCGGTCATCAGTGCAATGCGTCGTATGATTGGCCCGTATGATCGTGCGGCTTTACTAAATCACTCGCAGCATTGACAATAGTGAGTTAGCGCGAGCGCGAGGCGGGGCTTGCACTCTGTGCCTCATGTGGAAAAGCGCGCTCACCGCCGGAAGAAATAGGAGCATTCATGGCCGCCACTGGAGAACTAATCCGTCTTACCAATTACGTGGATGATATCAATACCACGCTGCGCCGTATCACCGCCTCTGTCCCCATCATGGATGCGGGAGAGCGCCACCGCCTGGGGGACAGTTTGCGGGCGGCCGCTTCTCATCTCTCCGAGCTTTTGGAAAAGTTGGAGAAAGAGGCGTAGTGGCCCAGGTTTCCACCGTCGCCGTCATCGGCGCCGGAGTGCTGGGCCGCGGCATCGCGCACTTGGCCGCTCTCAGCGGGTACCGAACCATCGTTGAGGATCTGCTGCCCAGTTCGTTACGCAAAGCGCAGCAGGAATTTCGTATCACTCTCGATCAAGCGATCCGCTCGGCCCGAATTTCAGCCGCGGATGCCCCTGCCGCATTTAGCCGCTTGGAGTATGCTGCGTCGGTCGAGGAAGCTGCTCGTCAGGCCGATTTGGTAATCGAAGCGGTTCCCGAAGAGCTGGAATCGAAGAGCGAGATATTCATCTTGCTCGACAAAATCTGCCGGCCGGCAACGATTCTGGTAACCAGCGCTTCTACTCTTTCCGTCGCGCAGCTTGCCAGTGTCACCTACCGCGCGGACAGATGCGTGGGTATGCGTTTCGTTCATCCGGTGCAAGAGATGCAACGGCTGGAGATTGTCCGCGGACCTGAAACCAGCGATGACACACTGGGCGCGGCTTCCGCGGTAGGAAAGCGAATGGTCAAGGCGTTTGCGGTGATTGAGGAAGAAACGGCCGCCTCCCCAAACCTGTGAATCTAGGGTTCGAGACCGCATGAAAAGCCGCGCTCCCTTACAATCTTCGTCATGCCTGATTTGCCCAAGCTTCGCCTAGACCGAGTGCTGGAGCAACTCCGTCTTTACGAACATCCCTTGCTTGAGTTCTCGGCCCGCGGCAAAGGCGAGGGCGTCGAGGTCATCATTCAGTTCAAGAATTCCCAGGTCCCGGTGCACACCTATTATTTTGATCTGCATCCCCGCGATCTGGATCATTCCCAATTCGAGTGGAGCTTCCAGCGCCAGCTCTTTGATTGCCTTCACGATTACATCATCGAAATGTTCACCCGAACTCCGCAGAACCGCGCTGAACGCCAGCGGGAAGGCCTGTGAGCCTGCGCCAAGAAATCGAGCAGGAAATCCGCGAGCGCGGTCCAATTCCATTTTCGCGATACATGGAGCTCTGTCTGTACGATTCGGAGCTCGGTTACTACTCGCGGCATGCCGAACAGTTTGGCAAAGCTGGCGATTTCTATACTTCGAGTGACGTGCACGCGGTCTTCGGACGCTTGCTGGCTCGCCAGTTTGAGGAGATGTGGCGCGTGTTGAGCTCTCCGCCGCAGATCGAGATTCTCGAGGTGGGCCCGGGGCGCGGACTGTTTGCGCAGGATGTTCTGGACTGGTCTGAAAAAAAGTTTCCCGAATTCTTTGCGGCGGTCCATTACGGATTGGACGAGCGTTCGCCCGCGTTGCGCCAGCGACTGCAGGAAACGCTAAGCCGGCAGTTTGCGGCCGGGAAGGCGTCGTTGACCAACGCGACTGGCAGGCATGGCGAGGTCCCGCTCATTATCTTTGCCAATGAATTGTTCGACGCTTTTCCGGTAGAAGTTCTTGGTTCACAAGGAAAGCTGCTGATCGGCGAGCAGCAAGGCCGATTCCTTGAGAAATGGGCGCCGGCCTCAGCAGAAGAACTCGATTTTCTCGACCGCTACAGCGTCCATCCGGAAGACGGGGAACGCATTGAGGTTCTGCTCGCGGCCCAAGACTACATGTCGCAACTTGCGGCGCCCATGCAACGCGGATTCATAGTCACGATTGACTACGGCTACACTCGCCCGGAATTGCTTGCCGGCCGCCACCGCGGGACCGTCACGGCTTATCGCCAGCATTCGGTGAGCGCCAATCCCTACGAAGCGCCCGGTGAGCAAGACATCACAGCGCATGTAAACTTCACGGCGCTCGCTGCTGCCGCTGAACTGCAAGGGATGTACATGCATCCTCTCGTTACGCAATCGCAATTTCTTCTCGGAATTGGAGAAGGGAATCAGTTCGCCGACGCCTTCGAAGATTGCCGCGTGCCGCAGGAGCGCGCCAAAGTCGCGCTCCAGCTTAAGCATTTGATCACGCCAGCAGGCATGGGGGAGAGTTTTCACGTGCTGGTGGGTGGCAAGGGAGTTGAGGCGGAAAAAGTCTCGGGCCTGACCGGGCTCTGCTTCGGGATGACGCCTTGAGGACGGAACGGTCTCCCTACGGCCTGGTCATCCTCTCCGGCTTCACCAACTGATCAAACTCCTCCCCCGTAAGATAGCCCAGCTTCAGCGCTGCTTCCCGCAGGCTGCTGTGCTCGACATGAGCGGTGTGGGCGATCTTGGCCGCGTTATCGTAACCGACTCTCGGGGCCAGCGCCGTCACCAGCATCAGCGAGTTCTTTACGTACCAGTCAACCTTAGCGCGATCGACCTCGATTCCCTTGACCATGTACTCGACGTAGCCGTGGCAGGCGTCGGCGATCAGCGTGACCGAATGCAGAAAGTTGTAGATGATCACCGGCTTGAACACGTTCAGTTCGAAGTTGCCTTGCGAGCCGGCAAACCCCACGGCGGCGGTCGCGCCATGGACCTGGACGCACACCATGGTCATGGCCTCGCACTGCGTCGGGTTCACTTTGCCGGGCATGATGGAAGAGCCAGGTTCATTCTCCGGAATCGAAAGCTCCCCTAACCCGCAGCGCGGTCCAGACGCCAGCCAGCGGATGTCGTTGGAAATCTTCATCAGCGAAGCCGCCAAGGTTTCCAGAGCACCCTGCGCAAAGACAATCTCGTCGTGCGCCGAAAGCGCTGCGAACTTGTTGCCATGGGAGCGGAAGGGAAGTCCCGTCAGTTCGGCGATTTTGTTCGCCGCGCGTTCCGCAAATTCAGGATGCGCGTTCAGCCCAGTGCCGACTGCGGTTCCGCCGATGGCAAGATCGTAAAGGCCGGCGAGTACCTGCCTCAGGCGCTCGATATCTCTTTGCAGCAGGGCCGCCCAACCGCCCATTTCCTGCCCGAAAGTCAGAGGCACCGCATCCTGCAGATGGGTACGGCCGATTTTGACTACATCATGAAATTCTTTCGCCTTGGCAGCGATCGCCTCATGAACAGTTTGAATGGCGGGGATCAGGGCATTCTGCACTCGCTCGGCGGCGGCGATGTGCATCGCCGCCGGAAAGGTGTCGTTGGACGATTGCGACATGTTGACGTGATCATTGGGATGGATTGGTTTCTTCGATCCCATCATTTTCGCCGCCGGCGCAATTTCGATGGCGCGGTTTGAGATGACCTCGTTCACGTTCATGTTGGTCTGGGTACCGCTGCCGGTCTGCCAGATGCGCAGAGGGAACTGGTCGTGCAACTTGCCGGCGATCACCTCATCGGCGGCCTGCACGATAAGCGTGGCTTTATCGGCGGGAAGCTTGCCCAGGTCCTGATTGACTAGCGCGCACGCCTTCTTGAGGATGCCGAAGGCGCGAATCAGTTCGGGCGGCATGATGTCGCGCCCAATCTTGAAATGAAGCAGCGAACGCTGGGTTTGCGCGCCCCAATAGACGTTCGCCGGGACTTCGATCTGTCCCATGCTGTCGGATTCGATGCGCATACGAGGCGGTTGGCCTGCGGAGTTTGCCATAGTGGATTCCTGATGAGCGCGTGAGGAATGGAATAACTCGAAATTATATCGTGGATGCGGGCGGAAGCTTGAATGTGAGCCGATTTGTCGAGAAGGGTTCCGTAAACCAGGTGCGGCCCCGTGCTAAAATCGTTAACTTCCAAAGAGCTATTCCGCGCACTCTTCTTCCACTGACCTGTAGTGCGACGACTGCTTTTCGGGGATCTTCATTGCCGACCAAACCGACTTCCGATACCACCGAACAAATTCCCGACACGCTTCCTCGCGCCGAAGTAGTCGCCCTGGCGGGAAAAAACGTGGACGTGCTGGTGATCGGCGCTGGTCCCACCGGCCTGGCCTGCGGCATTGAAGCGCAGCGGGCGGGCTTCAATACCTTGGTCGTTGACAAAGGCTGTCTGGTGAACTCGCTGTTCAACTATCCGGCGAACATGACTTTCTTCACTACGCCGGAGCTTCTGGAAATTGGCGATCTCCCCTTTACCACCGCCCATCAAAAGCCCACGCGCGAAGAGGCGCTGGAGTACTACCGTAAAGTAACCGAGCATTATCGCTTGCCGGTCGCCCAGTACCAGCGAGTGGAAGCCGTGACCGGCAAAGACGGAGAGTTCTACGTTACCGCGACCGACAAAATGGGCAGGATCTTCGACTACCGCGCCCGCAAACTGGTGGTGTCCACCGGATACTACGATCTGGCCAATCAGTTAGGCGTGGAAGGCGAAGATCTAGCCAAAGTGTCCCACTATTACCGCGAGCCCCATCCTTATTTTGACAATGACGTCTTGGTGGTCGGAGGGAAAAACTCCGCCGCTATCTCCGCGCTCGACCTGTGGCGGCACGGAGCGCGAGTCACTCTGGTGCACCGCGGACCCCGATTGCACAATCATGTCAAGTATTGGATCTTGCCCGACATCGAAAATCGCATCAAGAATGGCGAGATCAAGGCTTACTTTAGCAGTCGCGTGCAACAGATTGAGCCGGAGTTTGTTACTCTAGACACGCCCGGCGGGCTGGTTGGCGTGAAGAATGACTTCGTCTTCGCCCTCGTGGGCTACCATCCTGACTACGATTTTCTGCAGGCCATGGGCATTGAGCTTTCTTCCGAGCAATGCCGGCCGGTCTGCGACCCGGAGACACTGGAGAGCAATGTGCCCGGGATTTATGTGGCGGGCGTAATCGTGGCGGGATCGAGAACCAACGAAATATTTATCGAGAATGGGCGCTTTCACGGCAAGTTGATTGCCGAGGATCTCAAACGCAAGCTAGGCTCCGGAAGCAAGTAGCCTGGGCTACAAGGGGCTCGGGCCGGGATTGGCTTCGAGCACAACTTCCACGGTTGCGCCTTTTCCGACGCCTAATATCTGCGCGGCCGACGACTGGTTCGCCGCAATCTCCAAGTATCCCCTACTGCCGAGGATTCCAAAAATCTCACCGGGCCCAGCAGCACTGCCGTAAGCAGTTCGGATCGTCGTAATCTCGCGATCGCCCACTCGAATCTTGAACCCCGGCGCCTCCGATTGAAACAATGCGGGCACGATTCCAGGTGTGAAGTTGGTGATCAGGTTGCCAAATCGGTCCGCCTTAATCACGGCGCCGCGCAAGGTATTCTCGCTGACTGCGGTGGGACGGGTACGTCGAGGCGCACAAAATCAGCAATCTCATCTCCGAACGTGGACGAAGCAACTCCCTTAGCCAGATAGGCCGCAATCGGCGCAAAAACATCACGCGCGTGGAAAGTTTGACTGACGGGCTGCAAGAAATAGTGTTCGGCAGTCACGTGATGCACCCGGGTTCGCTCTTCGTGGCTGTAAACCAGGGAAAGCACGCCGTTGTCTGGCGCGACAAACTGATGTTGCCCTGCCGTGGCCACAATCGGTCGCCGCGCCGTGCCCACGCCGGGGTCTACCACGACCAGATGCACGGTTCCGGCGGGGAAGCAGGAGTAGGCGGCCGCAATGGTGAGGGCGCCATCCAGCACATCGAAGGCCTCCACCCCGTGGCTTATGTCCACCACCTCGGCGTCAGGAACGATATTGAGGATCACTCCCTTGACCGCGCCCACAAAGTGGTCGCTAAGGCCGAAGTCGGTAGTTAGAGTAACGATCGGGCGACGTGTCAATTGTTCCTTGCCGGCGGTCATCGCTATTTCCCCATTATGTCGTGCCAGTGGTGCATGACGGCGCAGCTGATGTGACCGAGAACGAACCATACCACCGCGAAGAGCGCGTTCTTGACTGTTGAGGTCATGCAGACATCATGCCATAGGTGGGATCAAAAATGACCGATAATCAAACGAAAGCAGCCAGTAACCACCAACCACCCGTCACTGAATTTCAATACTTCCTGAGCCCGTTTCAACATCCACAGAAACCCCACCGCCATTCACCTTGCCGTGCACCTCTTTGCGGGCGATGGTGCCTTGGACCGTGGTGGGCTGGTTCAAAGAAATCGAGCCGGAACTGGTGCGCGCGTCCAGGTCGAACGAAGCCTTGCTTGCCATGCGCAAGCGCACTCCGCCGGACCCAGTACGCAGTTTCCACATGCCTGTCGGATCGCCTTCGGCTACCAGCGACCCGCTGCCGGTTTGTGCGTCGAGCGATCCGTGAACTCCCCGCAGTTCGATACTGCCGGAGCCCGTAGTCACGCGCACCGCGCCTGGGGCGGTCTGCTCCAGCTTGAACGTCGCCGCTGCCAGTATCGCCCTCGAATCCGCCGGCGATGCCCGATGCCTGGATCGATCCACTCCCGGTCTTGGCGCGGACGCTCCCCTTGGCCCGGTCAATTTCGATGCTTCCCGACCCAGTGTCAGCGCGGACCATATCGCCGTTGTCAGAAATGGTGAGACTGCCTGAACCGGTCCCCACCTCCACCCGGCCTTGCAATCCTGAAACGGTTTGATTTCCGGAACCGGTGTGGGATTGCAACCGGGTGTTCGGCGGCACCACAAGTTCATAGCTGATGGAGATATTCCGCCGCAGTTCCGGATCGTCGATGTGGCCAATGCGAAGGTCGTTGCCACTCTGCAGGATGGGCGGATTGGCCTGCAGTCGCATTACCCGCGCCTGGGCGCTGCTTCCGCCAAACCATTCTGCTGCCTTGATCCTTCCGATGACTTGCACCTGGCTGGAGGTGCCAGTGCGGATGTCAATGCTTCCCGATCCCGTGCTGACTTCCAGGTTCACGGGGCCTGTGACCGCCAAGGTCCGCTGGAACGAGCCCTCCACAAATGCTGCCGCCAAGGGAACCTGCAGGCAGGTCAGAACAAAGAACGCCAGTGCGGTGGCAACCGACCAAATTCCGAATGTTTCTCATGGTTGTTCTCCTGTAGGGTTGCGTAAAGCGTAAGGAATCCACCGGCGCCATTTCCGCGGCGCGATGAGCCTCGACGTCACCGTTGATGCGGCGCGAGCCTACTGCAACACGACCTGATCGCCTTCTTTCAAGCCGGAGAGAAGTTCTGTCCTCGCTCCGTTGGAGATGCCAATGTTGACGGCAACTTTGCGCATGCCGTCTTTGGCTTTCGGATCGGGCACGTCCACCGAGGCTTTCTTGTCTTTATCGTAAATAAGTGCGCCTTCCGGGATCTGCAGTACGCCTTTGTGCTCTTCGAGAATGATTTCTGCGTTGGCGGTCATCTCCGCCTTCAGTTCGCCGCCCGGATTGTTAATGGAAACCCGCACTTCGAAGGTGGTGACGTTGTCTTTCTCCACCCCCATGGGAGAAATCTTGGTCACCACGCCGTTGAATGTCTTGTCCTTGAAAGATTCCACCTTAATACGCGCCCCCTGCCCGAGATACACTTTGCCAATGTCACTTTCGTCCACCTTACCCTTGACGTAGACCTGGCTGGTGTCGCCCAAAGTCATGACCAGGGTTGCGGTGGAACCCAGCACCAGGATGGAACTGACGGCGTCGCCCATCTCAACATCTCGCGAAAGCACCACACCATCAAGCGGCGACACAATATCGGTATAGCCCAACTGTTCTTCCAGTTGCTGTAAATTGGCTTGGTCCTGCGTCACCTGTGCCTGGGATTGGGCGATTTTTGCCTGCAGGACCGTGACTTGGGCCTTGGAAACATTCTGCTTGTTGAGCGCCAGCTGATAGTTCTTATTCGCGTCATCCAAGGCTGACTGGGAAACCACTCCGTCCTTCGCCATGTTGAGCGCGCGGTCGTAGGCACGTTTGAGCAAAGGCACGTCCGGGCCCTCGGCATCCACTTTGGCGCGTTGCCAGTCTGCCTGCGAACTCGCCAGGTTGGCCTCTGCAGCCTGCAAGGCGGCTTTGGACTGCGCTACCTGCGATTGGATTTCTTCCTTATCCAGTTGCGCCAGGAGTTGTCCCTTTTTTACCCGGCTGCCGGCGTCGACAAATAGCTTGGTGACAATGCCGCTGGCCTTCGATTTGACTTCCACCTTGATGATGGGCTCGACCTTACCCGTCGCCACCACGCTTTTGGCCAGGTCGCCACGCTCCACCTTGGCCAGCTTGGAGGGATCAAGCTTTGTGTTGCCGCGGGTCGCCGCGATGAGTCCGCCCGCAATCAGAAGCACGACGACGAGCCCAATGCCGATATAAATCCATCTCTTGCGATGATTCTTCTTGCCGTTACCGTTCACAGCTTCCTCCTGCACCACACGACCGCTCACCCGCCCCCTAATGAATGTTACGAACGCGCTGATGATTTTGTTCCTGCGATTTCCTATGCCCGGTTTTCTAGCGGACGCGCACTTTCGGCGTTACCACGTTAGACCGGCGCAAGCCGCCAAATGAAAGCAACAAAATATCAAGTCGCCAGTCACTTCATGGTTTGTTGGTGAACTGGAACCCGGCTTGTCTTTTGCCGCGAACTGCCGGTTTCCGCATGTCGTCATCATAGTCCTTTGGAATGTTAGAATTAGCCCTTAATGATTGCTTTTGTGCTGCTGCGGATATTCCTCATTCTGCTCCTGGTGGCAGCCAACGCCTTCTTTGCGGCGGCTGAGTTTGCTCTGGTGAGCATCCGCGAGACTCGTATTCAGCAACTCATCGAAGCCCGGCGTATCGGGGCGCGGATTGTTCAGAGGTTGCACCGCAACCTGGATGAAGTCGTCAACGGGGTCCAGTTGGGAGTCACCGTGGTCAGCCTGACCCTCGGCTGGCTGGGCGAGCCGCTACTCGCACAGATCATGCAACGCTGGTTCGGTGACATGCCGCACGTGATGATCTACGCACACGGCGCTGGGATCGTCATCGCGTTCAGCCTTATCACCAGCCTGCACGTGATCATGGGGGAACTGGTCCCCAAATCGTTGGCGCTGCAGCGTGCCGAGCAGGTCGCCCTGGCAGTGGCCGCGCCGATGGACGTGTTTCTTACCATCACCCGGCCGTTGATCTTCCTGATGAGCAATGCGGCCGCTTCGGTGCTAGCCGCTTTCGGCTCCAAGAAGCTGCGGCAGGGCCCCGTCCATTCTCCCGACGAACTCAAGCTGATCGTCACGGCCAGCCGCCAGCTGGGGCAGATTCCTCCGTTTCAGGAGGAAATGATCAACCGCGCGCTCGATCTCGACAACATCAATGTGCGTCAGATCATGGTGCCTCGGCCCGACATCTTCTCTTTGCCTGGCGATCTTTCCCTGGATGAGGCTTTGGGGCGAGCCGTCGAGGAACAACACTCCCGCATCCCGGTTTACGATTCACAAAGCGGCCCGGAGCACATCATCGGGGTGCTCTATTCGAAAGACCTCATGCGCTGGACTCGCTTGCGGCTTACGGCCGCTCCTGGTCAACCGGTCGCAGCCCGCATTGCGGCCATGAAAATAAGCCAGATCATGCACGACGTGCTGGTCGTGCCCGATACAAAAGTCCTTTCCGAGTTGCTGGAAGAGTTCAGGGAGCGCAAGCGGCACCTGGCCATCGTGGTGGATGAATTTGGCTCGACCGCGGGGGTCGTGACCGTCGAAGACGTGCTGGAGCAGTTGGTCGGGGAAATTGAAGACGAGTTCGACGTGCCGCCGCCTCAGCAGCCGGCGGTCGAAGGCAAGATTGCGATTCATTTGGAAGGCTCGGTGGGCATTCGCGATCTGGAGTCGCAATATCAGCTAGCTTTGCCTCGCGAAGGCGGCTTCGAAACTCTGGCGGGATTTGTGCTGGCCCGGCTGCAGCGGATTCCTAAGGTGGGAGACCGCTTCGACTTCGAGGGACACCGCTTTGTGGTGGAAGAGATCGAAGGCCACCGCATCGCCAGAGTGAGCATCGAAAAGTTGCAACCTGCGGCAGCGGCGCAGGCGGGGGACTAATCGGGTTGCTCATAAATTGAGAAGGGCTGCCAGCAGGCCAGCGGGAAAGAATTGCATGGCGGTTTGATTTTGGGTGGAGTAGCGCTTCAGCGCTGCGCTAGATGTCTCTTGGGAGTCGGCTTTAGCCGCTGAGGTTAAAATGGAATCCACACACCTGTTGCATCGGCTCTTGACGGAGGTCCCGCCCCTCCTGGGGAAACTTCCCGATCCCGGCCGCAAGCCCGCTCCTGGTAAATGGTCGCCGAAGGAAGAGCTGGGACATTTGCTCGATTCCGCTGCGAATAACCATCAGCGTATCGTGCGGGTACAGCTCGAAGACAAACCCGCCATGCCCGGCTACGAGCAGGAAAAATGGGTCCGCCTGCACTCCTACCAGGAGCGCGATTGGCCAGAGCTAGTGGAGCTTTGGACCGCGTTCAACCGCCAGCTTTTGGCGGCTGCAGACTCTGCGCCGGACTTCGCCTGGTCGCGCACATGTACAATCGCCGGTTCGGAGCCGCTGACGCTCAAATTCGTGTTCGAGGATTATCTCGACCACATGCTGCATCATTTGCGGCACATCGGAATTGAAGTGGCCAACGACGAACGGACCACGACCGACAACTGAGCAAATGCTCCGCTACCTCTCTCTCCGCGTTCTCTACACCTTGCCCGTCATTTGGCTGGTGGTTTCGCTGGTCTTTCTGCTAATCCACTTAGTTCCCGGCGACCCCATCTTGCAAATGCTCGGGGAAGGCGCGCCCGCCGCCGACATAGAAGCCACCCGTCATGCTTATGGTCTCGATGTTCCTCTAGGCCAGCAGTACGTTCGCTATTGGAAAGGAGTGCTCCACGGCGATCTCGGCCGCTCGCTGCGGTTCAATCAAAGCGTGAGCAGCCTGGTGGTTCAGCGCTATCCCTACACATTGGAGTTGACGCTCGGCGCGCTATTCGTTTCGATCTTGCTGTCCGTTCCCGCGGGCGTACGCTCCGCGCAGCGCCGCAATCGTTGGGACGACCGTCTGCTCAGCGTGGTCAGCCTCTTTGGCTTGTCATTCCCCAACTTCGCCCTCGGCCCAATCCTGATTCTGGTTTTCTCCATCAAGTTGGGATGGCTTCCCGTCTCGGGTTCCGGTAGCTTCGCACATCTCGTGCTTCCGGCCCTCACCATGGGAAGCGCGCTGGCGGCGATCCTGACCCGCATGGTGCGTACGTCAATGCTGGAAGAGTTGGGCCACGACTACATCCGTACCGCCCGCGCCAAGGGACTCTCGGAACGCGCCGTCGTCTATCGTCACGCCTTGCGCAATGCCATGATCCCGGTGCTGACTGTGCTCGGCCTCCAATTCGGAGCGCTGCTCGCGGGAGCCATCGTGACCGAAACGATTTTCTCCTGGCCTGGAATCGGACGGCTGACCATCCAGGCCATCGGCAACCGCGATTACTATCTGGTGCAAGGCTGCATCCTGGCGATTGGGCTGACGTATGTTGCCGTGAATTTTCTGACGGACTTGATGTATTCGGTGGCGAACCCTAGGATTCGGCAGTAGCTGGGACCTTGGATCGTAGTGAAGAATGGTGAAAAAAGTACCTATTGTTTGACCTTACGGGCAGGTTGCCTTTTCTAAGAGTTCGACCCTCGCGCTCACGTCATTACCGACGCGGCCAATGAGCTTGCCCTGTTCCGCCGCGTACTTGTCCAGATCAGACAACGTCACCCCTGCGGCATCCTCCGCTTGCACCACACTCTCCATCGCACTGAAAACACCGTCGAGGAATCCTTTTAGCGCTAGCTCGTCGGACACAGTGTGTTTCGTGCGTTCCTTCGTGACATACTGGGCAGTCCACCCGACCTCTTTTAACGCGAGGTCTCTCGACTTGTCGATTTGCTTTCCGACCGCGTATGAGACATTGCTCTTCGACGGGTCAATTTTCTCCAGCGATGCCGTCCATCTCGGCAACTCGGAGTCGACCTTATTGAGGAATTCTTTGTACTCGGTCGGGGTCATTAGCCGGGTGTCGTGACTTTGAGCCCGAGCGACCACGGCACATAGAAGCGCGAGCAGCGCGAAGGCTTTCGCGCCTGCAGTGTAAGGGCAGACCCTCTGTCATAATAGTGCTTTGTTTGATCTAAGAAGCCAGATCGGGGCCTATTATTTGCCTCTTTTGGGAAAGTAGTGGGCGATTTCGACTAGCCATCAATGGTTTTAAAGCTCGCCGCAGAAATTGCCCAGAGGAGTTTCTTATCACTTGTGACCTGGTCGCTTGGTCGCCGGGCGCTTCTTGTTTTTCTTGAAACGTGTCTTAGGATTCTTGCCTCTGACGATCTTCGGCTTTGCTACGCGCTTACGGCCATTCTTGAAATTATCGTTCGATCTCTCGCCATCTACCATCGGCTTGCCGCAAACTGCACATGCTCTGCCGCGCAAGTAAACAAAGGTAAACTTCACCTGTTTCTTATAGGCGTCGCATTTAGGATCATCGCAGTAGACAGTTATGACCATCTGTCGGAATACCTCTATGAGACATCGTAGCACCTTCGCTTTTTATACGTATTTAGCCGAGTACCGATCCTTCGCGTTTCGGATCGAGAATGCGCGAGAGCTCAACTACATTGACTACACGTAGCATGCGTGCTACACGTATAATACGTGAACATGGTTTTACGGATTTTAGGGACTGGGAATTCATGACCAAACAAAACTTAACCGTCAGCCTCACCCGCCAAACCCTTCGCAAGGCCAAAATCCTGGCCGCACGGCGAGGTTCGTCAATCAGCGGTTTGCTGGCCGAGCAGATTGACATGTTGGTCGGTGATGCGGAAGCCTACGAGCGTGCGAAGCGGCAGGCGACTGCGCTGCTCGACCAAGGCTTTCATCTGGGCGGCGTGATTCGCGCCAGCCGGGACGAGTGGCATGAGCGCTAAAACCTTCGTTGATACGAATGTTTTAATTTACGCTCACGACGTTGACGCAAAAGCCAAGCACGAGGTGGCCAAGAGCGTTCTGCGCGAACTCTGGAGCCAGCGAACCGGCGTTCTGAGCATGCAGGTGCTGCAGGAATTTTATGTGAACGTCACCCGCAAGATTGCTTCCCCGCTTCCCAAAGATGCAGCGCGTCTGGTGGCGAACAGCTATGCTATCTGGTGTACGGAAACTACTCCGGCGGAAATCTCAGCAGCATTTCGCATCGAGGACGAATCCCGGATCGGATTCTGGGACGCCCTGATTGTAGCTACTGCCGCGAAGTGCGGAGCCGCCCGGATACTCTCCGAGGACCTGAATCCTAAACAGCTAATCGCCGGTATCCGCATTGAGAATCCCTTTGTGCAGTAGCAAAAGACTTTGTCCGCCCTCTCCATCTCGCTCCCTCGCGCCGCGCGCCACAATCCACTGGCGGCAATCGGCGTCGTGTTGGTGTTTGTCTTTGTCATCTTCGCCCTATTCGCCGCGTGGATCGCCCCGCAAAATCCCGCTCACATTGATTTGCCTAATCGTCTGGAAACACCTTCCTCAGCGCATTGGTGCGGGACTGACGAATTGGGCCGCGACATCCTCTCTCGGCTCATCTACGGATCGCGCATTTCCATGCTGGTCGGCAGCTGCGTCGTCGCGGCATCGCTGGCCCTCGGCCTCATCATTGGTTCGGTCGCCGGATACTATGGCGGCGGCATTGACCGCTTTGTCAACGTGGTGCTGATGAATGCCTTCATGTCGTTCCCCGGAATTCTGCTGGCCATCGCCTTCGTGGCGTTTCGTGGCCCGGGCATTTTCAATCTAGTGCTGGCTTTGTCTCTCGGAGGATGGGTCGGCTATGCGCGACTGGTTCGCGGGCAAGTCCTGGCCGCCCGCGAGCGCGAGTTCGTCGAAGCCGCGAGGGCCCTGGGAGCGAGCGATCTCCGCATCGTGGTCCGCCACATTCTGCCTAACATTATTCAGCCGGTGATTGTGCAGGCGGCCATCGGCATGGCGGGCGCCATCCTTGCGGAAGCCACCATGAGTTTCCTCGGCCTGGGCGTGCCTCCGCCAACCGCTAGCTGGGGCGCGATGCTTAACGACGGCCGCTCCCACCTGTTCGACGCGCCCCATCTAGTCCTGTTTCCCGCGCTGGCGGTCATGCTGGCCGTGCTGTCTTTCAACTTTATCGGCGACGCTCTGCGCGATTATCTCGATCCGCGCTCCCGCATTGAAGTGGGATTGTGATTGGCGGCCCCGAACTTCGGTAACCTTTCCTCCCCCCGGTTTTTTATCGCAACATTTCTTTACACAACGGGTTTCGATCTGTGAGCAGCCGGAGACACCTAAAAACGGCTGAACCAAACAGAAGCGACGGAGACGATACATCATGACGAAGACCAGCATCGTATTTCTCGGAGCGGCTTTGGCTGCGTTCGCGCTGCCCCTGACCGCACAAACCACCACTGACAACTCTCAACCGCAGACCGTCAATCAGCGCAAGGAAAATCAGCAGGACCGCATCGCCAATGGCGTGCAGAGTGGCCAACTCACCGCCGGCGAAACCAAGCATCTGGAGACCAAGGAATCCGACATCAACCACGAGGAGCACGACATGCGCAAGTTAGATAATGGCCATCTAACTTCCGCCGATCGCACGACGTTGAACCAGCAGCAGAACCATGTATCCAACCAGATCTACAACGACAAGCACAACGCTAAGGTGCAGAACACCAATCCCAAGAGCGAAGTGGGACAGCGCCAGCGGAACCAGCAGGAGCGCATTGCGCAAGGTATCAAGAGCGGCCAGATGACCGCCGGAGAAGCTGCTCGCACCGAAGGCCACAGCGCGGCCATCAATCATGAGATTCACAACGACCGCGCCGCCAACGGGGGCAAGCTGACCGGTAGTGAGAAGGCCCAGGTCAATCGGCAGCAGAATCGCAATTCGGCTCGCATCTATCGCACGAAGCATAACGGACGTACGCAGTAAATCCATTTCGCGCAAGGCGTTCGTGGAATCCCACCCTAGCGCAAAAACCGCGCTAGGATGGGGCACCCATCGTTCTGGAAGCACCAGCATTCCGCTCAAGATCTGGCGCCTGAATTCCTGAATTCTTTCGGCACTCCCGTCGCCCCTCCGATCCCTCGCGTCTAACTCCCTGAAAGCAAGCCAAATCCATTGCTTGACTAAACATTACATATTGCAATATACATATCGCAATAAGAAATATGACGCTGGCCGAAAAAATCCGTTACCTGCGCGAAGTCGAGGGCTCGCTGCGTGGCGTGGGACGTCCCATCACCCAACTGGAACTGGTGCGCGGCATTCGCAAGGAGCTGGGCAAGGCCATCAGCCAGTCCTACATTTCGCAGATTGAGAGCGGGGCGCGCCCGCACATCACGCAGTCGACGCGAACTCTGCTGGCCCGGTTTTTCAAGGTCCATCCGGGGTTTCTGGTGGACGATCCGGAGGGCTATCACACGGAGCTGATCTCCGACCTGCGCACTACGGAAGGCAAACTCGACATCTGGCTGCTGCAAGGCGCAGAGCGTTTTGCCAGCGATCCCGAAGTCAGTGCCGTGATGCTCAAAGTGGCGCGCCATGAGGACACGCGGCGGTGCTTTCTTTTGCTGGGGACGATCTTGGACACGCCCGGTCTGGCCGAGCGGTTGCTCCAAGCTCTGAAACCCGAGGCCTTGAAACCGGAAGCCGCGCGACGCGACGGGGTATCGGGGAAAGACAGGAGGCGTTCGCGATGACCTGGGCGAATTTCTATCTGGCTTGTTTTGCGCTGGGCTTTGTCTTCAGCCTGCTGTCGTTCGTCCTGGGAGGCATTCGTTGGCATTTGCCGCATGGGCTTGGGCACGCCCAAGTGCACGTGCTTCCCCATGTACACGGTGCCGCGGGGCATGGCGCCGGACAGGCTGGCCCTGCGAAGCCCGGAGTGGCCGCGCCCGGACACGTGTCGGTGCTGAATCCCGTAACTTTGGCCGCGTTCCTGGCATGGTTCGGCGGGACGGGTTATTTGCTCACCCGTTTCTCGGCGGTTTGGTTTGTCATGGGATTGGGCATCGCCACCTTCAGCGGGGCGGGAGGCGCAGCCGTCGTGTTCTTGTTCCTGACTCGCGTCCTTATGTCGGACGAAGAGGATCTAGATCCTGCGGATTTCGAAATGGCCGGAGTGCTGGGCCGGCTTTCGGTTCCTATTCGACTAGGCGGCACTGGAGAGCTGATCTACTCACAGGCCGGAACCCGCCGCACCTGTGGCGCGCGGGCGGAAGAAGCTTGCACCATACCCAAGGGCAGCGAGGTGGTGGTGACTCGCTATGACAAGGGGATCGCCTACGTACGCCTGTGGAGCGAAATGGCGGGCGACGACCTTTCGTCGGACCAGAAGGTGATTGGAGGCACATCGTGAAGCGCAGTCTCACCGACGGCTGAAGACGCACGAAACAGACCGCTAGATTTTCTTCGTGATCCTTAGTGTCCTTCGTGGTGGTTGCAGTTCGGTCTCATATTCGTCTCATAGAGGAGGGGATATGTTCGGGATAGCGGCGGAGATTTGGATTATCGCGGGGCTGGCGGTGCTGGCCTTGCTCTTTCTGATGAGTGGGCTGGCGCGGCTTTATCGCAAAGCGGGTCCGCATGAAGCGCTGGTCGTCTACGGTTTTCGTGGCACGCGCGTGATCAAGGGACACGGCACCATCATTTTTCCCATGGTCGAAACCTGCCGTGGTCTTTCGCTGGAGCTCATGTCATTCAACGTCGCCCCGCAGCAGGATCTCTACACCAAGCAAGGCGTGGCAGTCACGGTCGAAGCGGTGGCGCAGATCAAGGTCAAATCCGACACCGAGTCGGTGCTGACCGCGGCTGAGCAGTTCTTGACGAAGAGCGATCAGGAACGCGAAGGCCTTATCCGACTGGTGATGGAAGGCCATTTGCGCGGCATCATCGGCCAGCTCACGGTGGAAGAAATCGTCAAGCAGCCGGAGATGGTTTCCGACCGCATGCGCTCCACCTGCGCCGACGACATGAACAAGATGGGCCTGGAAGTCATCTCGTTCACCATCAAAGAAGTCCGAGACAAGAACGAGTACATCACCAACATGGGCAAGCCAGACGTGGCCCGCATCAAGCGCGACGCCGATGTGGCCACGGCGGAAGCCGATCGCGATACCGCCATTCGGCGCGCCTTGGCAACCCGGGAATCCGCCGTCGCCAAAGCGCAGGCTGACCAGGAGCGCGTCTTGGCCGAAACTCTTTCGCTGGCCAAGCAGGCCGAATCGCAGCGCGACCTCGAGATCAAAAAGGCGCAATACCTGGAGGTCACCAAGCGGCAACAGGCGCAGGCTGACAAAGCCTATGACATCCAGACCAACATCATGCAACAGCAGGTGATCGCCGAGCAGGTGAAGGTGCAGCAGATCGAGAAAGAGCAACAGGTCAAAGTGCAGGAAGCCGAAATCAATCGTCGCGAAAAAGAACTCATCGCGACCGTACTCAAGCCAGCCGAGATCGAGCGTCAGCGCATTGAAACGCTGGCCGCCGCTGAAAAGCAACGCCTGATTGCCGAAGCCGAAGGCCACGCGTCTTCCATCCGAGCGCAGGGAGAGGCGGAAGCGGAAATCATCTTCAAGAAAGGTGAGTCGGAAGCCAAGGCAATGAACGTCAAGGCCGAAGCTTACCAGGAGTACAACCAGGCCGCGGTGATCGATAGATTATTCGCCAGCATGCCGGAAATCGTGAAGGCGCTAGCGAGCCCGCTGGCCAATGTAGACAAGATCACCATCGTGTCCACCGGAAACGGTGATACCGCCGGCATGAACAAGATCACCGGCGACATCACCAAGATCGCGGCGCAAGTGCCGGCGCTGTTCGAGACTTTGTCAGGCATGCCGCTGTCAGAGTTGCTGGGCAAAGTCCGCCAGATCGGCGACAAGACGCCGAAGCCGGATGTTCTGCCGCCGGCCGGCGCGAACGGAAAGTAACTGAATCGTGCGGGGCGGGCGCCTCGCCCGCCTTGCAGCCGATGCAAGCCGCTAGACGTAGCTGAGCTACGTCTCTACCAAGCGTGGAGCTATGAAAAAACCATCCACACAAATCGCCCTGGGCGTCGCCCTCGGAGCGGGTGTCGGTGCGGCACTCTCCGCCGCCCTCGGTATTGGGAGCGCTTGGTTGGCCATCGGAATCGCCTTGGGCGTTGCCATCGGCGCAACCATGTCCCGCAAATCGTCGTGTGCAACCAAAGCGAACGACCGACGACTAAGGACGAACGACTAACGACCAAAGACTGAAGCAAAGGAGTCCATCATGGCATTACTAGAGCGAGTCTCAACCCTGGTTCGGGCGAACCTCAACGATTTGATTGACAAAGCCGAGCACCCGGAAAAAATGATCAAGCAGGTAATCCTCGACATGCAGAACCAGCTTCTGCAGGTCAAGACGCAGGTGGCGATCGCCATCGCGGACGAACACCTGCTGGAGAAAAAACAGAAAGAGTACGAGGAGAAGGTCGCGGAATGGACGCGCAAGGCCGAACTTGCGGTAGACAAGAAGCAGGATGACCTGGCCCGCGCCGCCCTGCAACGCGTGGAGAGCTATCGTGAACTGACCGAAGGCTTCGCGCAGCAGGTCAGCGACCAGAAAGCCCAGGTGGAAAACTTGAAGACTGCGTTGCGTCAACTGGAGCAGAAGCTGGCCGAGGCGCAAGCCAAGGCGGACCTGCTCATCGCACAGCATCGCCGGGCACGCGCCGTAGGCAAAGCCAGCGACGCTAAGCTGGCCGGGGGCAATGGCTCCAGCGCCAACGCCTTCGACCGCATGAAACGGAAAGTGGCCAGCGAGTCCGCGCTCAGCCAGGCCAAGTCGGAGATCGCAGCCGACGATATGGAAGACCGCCTGGCCGCGCTGGAGAAAGAAGACCGAATCGAGCAATTGCTGGCGGAACTGAAAGCGAAGCGGGGAGCGTGAGGAAAAATCGCGTCGGAAGGCCGAATAAGGCTCGATTAGTCGCGATGCTCATCGGGATCGCTGTGCTCATCGTGGCATTGCTATTAAAGCGTCTTCGGTAGCCACGTTTAACGTAGCGACAGCCGCCTCGGCTGTCCGCCTTTGTGCACAAAAGGTAAGCATGAAACCGTACGTACTTGCGGCAGTTAACCAACGAGATCCCGTCTGGGTCTATGTTGTCGTCTTGGGCGGCTTAGGCCTAGTCGGTCTCTTGCTTTGGTTCCTGAACCGCTTCTATCCCTCCAAGAAGAAGGGTTATCCGGGTTCAGTCGGAAACGCGCTGATGCGCATGGAAGCGAGTTTCTTGCCCGGGCGGGAGCACATTGTAGAGGCCGCCGAACGCGAGGATGCAGAGGAAGAGGACCAAGGCGAGCCGCCCGAGACCGGCATGAGGGAGCCATATCGGCGCAACTAACAAGTTGAGCACGGCATAGCATGTTTGAAGACCTATACGACGCAGTATCCGTAATATTCTCTCCGTGGTGGCCGACGGCCAAAGGCGAGATCACCGCGATAGACATCCTGCGCATACACCACAGTCGAAGCAGCGACACTTTACGATTAGCGGTGGCCTACAAGTTTTCGCTCGGCGATGACGGGCCCTATACCGGTGAATCGTTCTGGCAACCTGCATTCTTCGTAAATAAGAGGGTGGCCGCGGCCAGGCATAAGCTTCATGTGCGCCAGACGGTCACAGTTCGCTACCGTTCTGACGACCCCAGCATAAATCGGTTGGATCGTCAGATGTGGAATGATTTGTGAAGCTGCTCCCTAGCGCCGCCCTGCGGCCTTCCTATAATCGTCGGCGGTGGTGCGATAGCACGGCAAATTCATATCTCGCCCCTGTTGAATCAACTCCAGGGAGTCCGCCGGCAAATGCGAGCCCGGATAGACTTCTCCAGTCGGCGACACCGCCATGTGCAGCAGCGATTCATCGCAAGCGTGATCGCGCGTGACCCGCAGCTTGTACATTTTTGCAGCGTCGGGGTGGTATTCGGAGAGCCGTGTCTGATAGGGAAGAAACCAGTAAACCAGCTTGATGAGCTCTTTGTGTCCCTTGAGCTCTTTTTCCGCGATGAAGACCTCATAGCTCGACGAGAAAGATGTGCCTGGCAGGGCGAACGCCAGTCCCACGATGCGCATGGGCAACTCTTCGACGACGAGGTTCAGGCGCTGATCTGCATTCGATTCGCCGACATTCTCCATCGCCGGCGGCGGTGGCACGGCCATGGAGTTGGAAGCGGCTAGAGAGTTCCCGGCTCCACGCCCGCCCGCTCCACTTGCACCTTCAATCGACGGCGCCGGAGCGACAGCCGACCCGAAGCCGCCGGAAAGGCCTCCACTTCTGGAGCCGGTCAGTCCGCCCGGACCATTCCCTTCGCCGTTCAATGAAGGAGGAGGTGGCACCGCTGCTAGGCCTGAACCGCCGATCCCATGCCCGCCGCCGAAACCAGTTCGACTGGCTATACCGCCGACCGAAGGAGGCGGTGGCACAACTGCCAAGCCTGAAGCAGAGGCGAAACGGCTGCCTGTGGGGCCAGGGAGTCTACCGGCACCCTCCACTGACGGAGGGGGTGGCACAGCGGCCCAGCCCGAACCCAGCGAGCCTGCGTGTCCATTTCCTTCCCCGCCCCTTCGACTGCCCGAGCCTTGCAGTGACGGGGGTGGAGGCACAACTCCGGCGCCGGTCCCGCCAAGCCCGGCTCGTGCCGTACTCGCTGGCCCACCTTGGTCCTCCATCGGCAGTTTAGGCGCGGGCGCTATCACTACTACGTGAAGCAGGTTTTCATCCGCACCTCTGCCTATTCTTCCGAGGGAGTTACCCTGCACTGCGGGAGCCGGCGCGACAGCGGCCAGTCTTGGGCCTGCTATCCTACCTCGTCCAAAAACAGCCCCCAGTTCCGGCGCAGGTGCAATCGCTACCGTCTGAAACCTGCCGGTCCCCTCTGAGGCTGTTTGTCTAAGCAGGCCTCCAAGCGCGGGTGCGGGGGCAACCGCAACCACTCGAAGCCCGCCGGACCGCAAAGCCGCTGCTTGCCTGACGTCAGGCGGCGGTCCAATGACGGAAGTGCCGATCTCGGGCGTCTTTCGCCGCGTTCCCGAGGCTGCGGCCAGGGGCATGGCAGGCGCGACTGGCGTCGAGGCACCGGCTACCGGTAGCCGTGCGGGTTTTGTCAATGCGGCGATGTCGGGGGGCGCGACTGAGCGCGCCGGCTGGGTTCTGACCTCCCGAGCCACCTGGATGGCGTGCCGGTATTCTAGTTTGGGTTCTCGGTGCACCGGCGCGCTCGGCGGGCTGCTTCCGAGCGCCGGGAAAGTTGGAGCGGGCCTATAGTAGGTGATGCGGTATCCGTGCGCCCGCGATTTTTCGATCGGTTGTGGTGGCCGCCAGCCGCCAGAGACGATGAGCAGGACCATGACGGCGATGGTATGCCAGAGGCCGGATTCCAGGAACGACCACCAGCGCCCGCCCCCGGGAACAAAGACGTCAGGCCAGAAAGGCTCAGGCCTGGATGCCAAATTGACTTGGGGTACCTGCCGCAACAGCATGAGGTCGATCAGGTTGTCGAAGAAAACGCGATGTGCGGGCTCCAACTCCCGGAGGAGGAGAGGTCCGGGCGGTCCCAGCCAGTGGGCATCCGCGGTTGAATTCAGAAGCGTCGAGCCATTATCCATGCGGAACCACTGGAGAGACAGATTGCAGCCATTATAGCCGACTGCGGAACCGTTCCGGGCTAACGAAAGGGCATGGCGGCCTGGGCCTTCACGTGCCCGCGTAAGATGAAAATGCAGAAGGCCTCGGGTAAAATCGATACGCAGACGCACCTTTGCATGGAAAAAATATTCCACTTCGATTCCCCCCCGAACCCTACATCGCCGACGCCGCCGTGCTGTGCTGTTTCGACCAGCGCATCCGGCTAGCCGTTAGCAAGTTTCTGCAGCGCCGGCGAATCCTGCGTCCGGACATGATCGTGATCGCCGGAGGAGCCAAGACCTTAGCCTCGCCGCGCAATGACTTCGAGCGCGACTTCATCCTGGAGCAAGTGCGCATGTCCATCCGCCTCCATCAAACCAAGCAGATGTTTCTGATGAGCCACTCCGATTGCGCCACCTATGGCGGCCTGGCGGCGTTCGGGGGAGACCAGGAAAGGGAAGCGACCCATCACCGGCGCGAGTTGCAACGCGCCGCTGATCTGGTAAAAGCCAGTTTCCCCGACCTTGATGCGAAGTGTTTTTTTGTCACGTTCGATGGGGTGTATGCGGCACTGGTGGGAGAAAAAGAGGAAGTTGCGTAGACCGGGGCGGCCGGTCGTCGGGAAGTAAGAGATCCTTCTACTCCGCACTTGCTGCGCGTTCCGCGAAGCAAGTACTCGGCTCAGGATGACATCGAAGCGGAGAAATTATCCGTCTGATCCGGTGCGGGGGGGCGTGCCGGGAATGTCCAGGGCCGACGCATCGTCCTCGCCCCAGTCGAGGGAGAGCGTGCGCGCGGTCGTCTCAATCGGCTCAAGCGAGGGAATCTCTTCAGTCACGGCCGCGCCTAACTCTCCGAACTTGCGGGCGGAAACCATCACTCGGGTCTCCAGCGTTCCAATCGCCTTGTTGTAGCAGTCCACCGCACGATCCAGACCTTTTCCGGCAGCCTCGAGATGGCCAAAGAGGCTTCGCAGGCGGTCGTGCAGTTCTTTGCCCAGCGCGCTGATCTCCTGCGCATTGCGCGCCAGTTTTTCCTGATTCCATCCGTACGCCACGGCTTTCAGCAGGGCGATGAGCGTGGTCGGAGACGCAGGAATCACCCGCCAGGCCACACCTTGCTCGATCAGGCCGGGGTCCTGCTCCAGCGCGGCGCTGAAAAATGTTTCCCCCGGTAAGAACATCACTACAAACTCCGGCGACGCTTCGAACTGTTCCCAGTACGCTTTTGAGCTCAGTTTCGTCATGTGATCGCGCACCTGACGAGCATGATCGACCAGCCTTGCCCGGCGGACATCGTCATCGGTGGCTTCAATCGCTTCCAGATAGGCTTGCAACGGGGTCTTCGCATCCACCACAACGTTCTTACCGCCGGGCAACTTCACGATCAGATCCGGACGCAGCCGTCCTTCGCTGGTGTTCAAAGTTTCCTGTTCGGCGAAATCACAGAAGGGAAGCATCCCCGCAATCTCCACCACCCGCCGCAGCTGAATTTCGCCCCACCGGCCGCGTACTGACGGGGCACGCAGCGCTTTCACCAGATTGCCAGTTTCAGTGCGCAGCTGTTCTTGCGTGCCAATCAGCGATTGCACCTGTTCACTCAGCGCTCCGTAGGCTTGGGTCCGGTCTTTTTCAATTTGCTGAATTTTCTGGTCCACCTTGCTAAGAGACTCCTGAATGGGCATCACCAAGTGCTCGACAGCTTTCTGCCGCGCCTCCAGATCGCTCTTAGCGAGGCCTTGAAACTTCTCCAGATTGGCTTTCGCCAGCTCCAGGAAAGACTGGTTGTTGTCCCTCAGCGCGTCCGCAGCCAGGCTACCGAACATTTCGCGCAATCGTTCCAGGCTTTCTTCATTGGCCTGGGCGCTGATCTCCAATGCTTTGTTGAGGCCCGCAACTTTTTCTCGTAGCTGTATGTTGGATTCTTGTTGCGCACCAAGCTGACTCCGCGCATTTACCAGGTCACCCGTAAGCAGCGACAACTGAGAACTCAGCGACGCCGCGCGCGCGCGCAGCGCCAGCCAGGCCAGAAGCCCGCCAATAAGCATTCCTATCAGGACAAGAGAAATCTGTTCTGGGGTCATCGGAATCACGTTAGCTGCATTCTAGAGTGTGTGCGAAGCGAAGGAAAGGAGAAAGTGGAAACGGTGAGCCAATCTTGCGCAGAGGCGGCGCGGTTACCAGCGCGTGATGCCAAAATCCTCTCGAAAATTGCTCCGCTTGTAACATGGTTGCTGGCTCGCGACTGAAAGTGCCTTTAAAATAAAACCGTGACTGTTCACCTTCCAACTTCCATTTTGAGCGCAACCTGCTATCCACCGCGGAAGGCATCTTGGGCTTGCATCGCGTCCCTGCTCTGCCTGCTGAGCACTTTCTGCCCGGCGCAGGCCACCCCGTCCGTTATCGCCATTGAACATGGTCCGAATGCTAGACAACAATTATCCAAGCATTACGTCATCCTCGTGTCCTTCGACGGATTTCGCTACGACTATGCGCGGCAGTACCATGCGCAAAACTTGCTAGCGCTGGCAGCGCGAGGTGCCACTGCGCCGAGCGGAATGATTCCGTCCTATCCAACCGTCACCCTGCCAAATCATTACACCATCATCACCGGGCTCTATCCTGGGCATCATGGGATCGTGGCGAACCACTTCTATGATCCCGCCAGGAAAGAGGTCTTCGGCTACCGGCACTCTACTGCCGTCACCGACGGCAGTTGGTATGGCGGAACTCCGCTCTGGGTTCTGGCCGAGCAGCAAGGGATGCGTTCCGCATGTTTTTTCTGGATCGGTTCCGAAGCTGAGATTCAGGGCACGCGGCCATCTTATTACATTCCTTACGATGAAGAGTTTCCCAATGATCGGCAAGTGGATCAGGTCTTAGCCTGGTTGCGTCTTCCGCCAGAGCAGCGCCCGCACTTCATCACTTTGTATTTTTCCCAGCCAGATAATGCCGGGCATGAGCACGGTCCTGACAGTCCGGAAGTTGCTACAGCGGTGGGCAGCCTCGACCGCCTCACGGAACGGCTACTTTCCGGCCTGAAGCCACTGAAGCTTCCGATAGATGTAATCATCGTTGCCGATCATGGTATGGCTAGCGTGAAGGGCGCAATCTATCTCGATCAGTTGGGCCTGGAGAGTTCGGGGTTTGAGCGCACCGTAGATGCCTCCCTGTATCCCAAATCGGAGGCAGAAGCGCAAAGGGCCTATGAGAGCTTGCGAGGGAAGAGCGATAAGTTCGAGGTCTATCGCCGCGCCCAACTCCCCGCGAAATTTCACCTCAACGACAATCCGCGAGTCGGCGATCCTGTGGTGGTTGCGACCGGGCCCTATTTGATTCGCGTTCGGCAGGACCCGGAAAGACCCATGCCCGCCGGTATGCACGGCTACGATCCGGATCTACTACCTGAAATGAAGGCTGTCTTCATCGCCGCCGGCCCGGACATACGTTCAGGCGTGACTTTGCCCTCGTTTGAAAACGTGGACGTGTATCCCTTTGTGGCGAAGATTCTTGGACTGGATATTACCCATCTGAAGACAGGGCCGATCGATGGCAAACTGAATGTACTGGGAAAGGCTCTGAAGTGATCCGCCGCCCTACGGTTGGCTTACCGCTTCTTCCCGCGCGGCATAGTGCGAGTTCACGTAGTCATCCAGAATCTTGATGAACTCCGCCACAATGTGGTCGCCCTTTAGCGTGGTGAACAAACGTCCGTCCACATAAACCGGTGCCTTAGGCTCTTCAAACGTGCCGGGAAGGGAAATGCCCAGGCTGGCATGCTTCGATTCTCCCGGCCCATTCACTATGCATCCCATGACCGCGACTTTCATCTCTTCTACGCCGCTATAGCGGTCTTTCCACGTAGGCATTTGCTCGCGCAAGTACGTCTGAATCTGCTCGGCCATCTCCTGGAAGAACGTGCTGGTGGTGCGGCCACATCCCGGGCAAGCCGTGACCTGCGGGGTAAAGCTGCGAATTCCAAGGGACTGTAAAATCTGTTGCGCCACGCGAACTTCTTCGGTGCGATCGCCGCCGGGCGCGGGTGTAAGTGATACGCGAATCGTATCGCCAATGCCTTCCTGCAGCAGCACACCCAATGCCGCGCTGGAAGCAACGATGCCCTTTGCTCCCATGCCGGCTTCGGTCAATCCGAGGTGCAAGGGATAACTGCACCGCGAAGCCAGAGATCGATAGACATCAATCAAGTCCTGCACGCCGCTGACTTTCGCGCTCAGAATGATCTGCTCCGGACGCAGGCCACACTTCTCCGCCAATTCCGCTGAATTCAGGGCGCTTACCACCATGGCTTCCATAGTCACTTCGCGAGCGTCTTTCGGCTCGTCGAGGCGCGAATTGTCGTCCATCATGCGGGTCAGCAACGATTGATCGAGCGATCCCCAATTGACGCCAATGCGAACCGGCTTCTGATTTTCTACCGCGACTTCGATCATGGTGCGGAAATTGGAATCGTCTTTTCGTCCAATGCCGACATTTCCAGGATTGATGCGATACTTTGCCAGAGCCCGGGCGCACTCTGGATATTTCTTGAGCAGAATATGTCCGTTGTAGTGGAAATCGCCGATGATCGGAACGTTGATGCCTTGCTGCTCAAGCTGTTCAACGATGGGGGCGACAGCTGCCGCAGCTTCTTCGTTGTTGACAGTAACCCGGACCAGTTCCGACCCGGCCCGGGCCAGCGCCGCCACCTGCTTTACGGTCGAGGGAATGTCCGCGGTATCGGTGTTGGTCATAGACTGCACTACAACTGGTGCAGTGCCACCGATGCGCACCCCGCCGATTGAGCCGCTTACCGCTTTTCTACGATGAATTTCAGCCATGGCTAAACTTCATTTTAACATGCAGCCTGCAGGCCGACGGAGCAGCGCGACCTCAAGGGTTCTCCGGGTTTCAGTCTTCTCTGCGTTCTCCGCACGATTTCTCAGCGGTTAAGAGGTTCTTGATTCCGGCCAGGTCAACCCTATTCACCGCAAAGCACGCCAAGACCCTTCCAAAGCTCGCCAAGAAGAATCGGTTCCTAAATTAAACTTGACCTGTCTACCGGTGTAGGGTTCATGCTGGGGTGGTCGATGATGACTGTCTCTCAACTTGCGAAGCGGTCCGGCCTCAGCCGTACTGCGATTCTCTACTACGAGCGCGCCGGCTTGCTCAATCCGCGCTTGCGAACCAGTTCGAACTATCGTGGTTACAGCGAGGAGGAGGTCAAGCGCCTGCAGCAAATTTGCCTGTATCGCTCCGTTGGCGTGAGCGTGCGAGATATCCGGCTCATGCTTTCCGCCCCGCAAACCAAGATCGCGGCGCTATTGAAATGCCGGCTGCAGGAACTGGAAAGAGAAATCGCCCAATTGCGCGGACATCAACAGCTGATCTTGAAACTACTACGCGGCAAAAATCTCAGGAGGATTAAAAATATGACAAAGGAAAAGTGGGTCGCCATCATGAAAGCTGCCGGATTCAGCGAGACCGACATGCACCGCTGGCACCGGACGTTCGAACAGTCTTCTCCAGAAGAACATGAAAAATTCCTCGAGTACCTGCACATTCCGGAAGCGGAAATCCGCTCGATCCGAAAATGGAGCACGAAAGCGAACGAGAATTGAGGGATATTCGGGCGGGAGAAGGAATCTCCCGCCCGGCTTTGGACTACGGCAGTCGCTGCATCATTCCCGGCAACGTCTTCGCCAGATCGTTATAGATGACGACTACGGCAAAGAGCACCAGAAACACAAAGGCTGCCTGATAAATGCGTTCCTTGATGGCCAGGCTGATGTCCCGCTGCATCAGGCTTTCGAGGAACAAAAGAAGAATGACCCCGCCATCGAGGATGGGAATCGGCAGCAAGTTCATGATGCCCAAATTCAAGCTGATGGCTGAACTTAGCTTCAGAAGCGGCGTCCAGCCTTTTTCGCTGGCGGCTCGTCCGGTGGCGACCGCGATCCCAATCGGTCCGTCCACCGAGCGCACGGAAATCTTGCGCTCGATCATCTTGCGCACCAGTTCCAGGATCAGCAAGGAATTCTCTTTGTTCTCCTCCACCGATTTGCTCAGCGCGGCGGTGAAGGGAAGCGTCGTCACCTTCATGGGTTCGCTCCCGATCCCAACCCGGTAGCGTTTCTCCCCCAATTCCGGAGTGTCAGCCAGAACTGGGCGAACGGTGAATGTCATCGGTTGACCCTGCCGCAGGACCTTAATGTCCACTGGTTGATCCCTGGTGCGCTTGAGAGTTTCGATCATCGCCTCGACGCCGGCAAGCGGTTGTCCGTTCAAGGCCACCATTTTGTCGCCCACCTTCATCCCGGCCTTCTCCGCCGGCATGCCGGACTCGATGGCTGTGATGGTGAGGTCAGGTTGCTTGGGATCCCATCCCGCCGATCCCATCTGGTTTATGCCGTAAACCTCCGGCACGATAGTAATTTCACGGGTTTGGCCGGCATGCTCAACCGTAATCTGGAGTGGCTGATTGGGCTCAGCGCTTCCTTGGGCAGGACCTGCTCCCAGGTTGGATTTTGGACACCGTCAATGCGAACGATCCGATCGCCAGCCTGGATTCCCGCCTTTGCCGCGGGTGTATCCGGCGCCACCCAGCCGATCGAAGCCAACTCATCCCAATAGGCCGGATACTCGTAGTGCACCATGTAAACCGCGGTGAGCAGCGCCACGGCCAGCAGAATGTTCATCGACGGGCCCGCGATGGCAATCAGAAAACGATGCCAGCGCGAATGCGACAGAAATTCCCGTGGATCGCCGGAACGTTCATCCATGGGATTCTCACCGCTCATCTTGACGTAGCCGCCGAGAGGAATGGCGTTGATGCGATATTCCGTTTCGCCCCGCCGGAAGCCCACCAGCCGTTTGCCGAAACCAATGGCAAACTGTTCCACCCGAACGCCCAACAGCTTGGCAACCGCGTAGTGGCCGAATTCATGAATCAGGATCATGAATCCCAGAATCACAGCGACGGAAATCACAGCGGTAAAAAATCCCGACATAGATATAAGACCTACCCTTTTCTCGAACCTGTCGAAACCGGCTTTAGCCCCGCAGTGCCGGCGAATTCGATCACCCTTTCGCCAGCCATCTGCCGCGCCTCGGAATCCACCTTCAACACCTCGATTATAGATTCCAGCTTTCTTTCTTTCGATGCAGAAACCACATCCTGAATCACTTGCGCAATCTGATCGAAGCGAATCCTTCCCTTTAGGAAAGCCGAAACCGCGACTTCGTCTGCGGCATTAAGTGCAACCGGTTTCACACCTCCGGCCTGCGCCGCCTCATAGGCTAACCGAAGGCAGGGAAACTTCTCCATATCGGGAGGACTAAACTCGAGGTGACGTAAGTCCATGACCTGGAAGCGCATATCCGAGGGAATCCGCTCCGGATAAGTGAGCGCATACAGGATCGGCAGCCGCATATCGGTTACGGAAAACTGAGCAAGTATGCTGCCATCCACAAACTCTACCATGGAATGAATGGTGGATTGCGGGTGCACAATCACCCCCACCCTGTCCGGCGGAACGCCAAACAAACGGCAAGCCTCTATTACCTCAAAGCCCTTGTTCATCAGCGTGGCGGAATCAACGGTGATGCGCTGCCCCATCTTCCAGGTGGGATGGTTGAGCGCTTGCTCTACGGTAATCGAGGCGAACTCCGATTTCGGCGTGTGCAGAAACGGTCCGCCCGAAGCCGTCAGCCAGATGCGTTCGACCTCTTCCATGCGGCCGCCTCGCAGGCACTGATGCACCGCATTGTGCTCGCTATCAATCGGCAGAAGCGGCTTGCCCTGGCGGCGGGCTTCCGCGGTGATTAATTCTCCCGCGGCTACCATACATTCCTTGTTGGCCAGGCCTACCGTCTTGCCAGCCCGTACTGCCTCATACGTCGCTTCCAACCCGGCCACGCCGACGATCGCGCTCACTACGAAAGCTACTTCCGGATGAGTGGCCACCTGTACCGCTCCCGCGGGGCCGTGTGCGACCTCAATCGCGGACAAGCCGGCAGTCTTTAGACGAGATTGCAGAATCTCAGCGTCCGACTCGGAGGCAACCGACACTAACCGGGGCTTCCATCTTACTGATTGTTCGAATGCGGCTTCGAGATTGCGGCCCGCGGCCAAGGAAACGACTGCAAAACGGTCCGGATAGGATTCCACTACGCTGAGGGTGCTGCGCCCAATGGAGCCGGTCGAGCCTAGGATGGCAATCCGTTTCATGAAGTCAGTTCATCAACCACAAAGGACACGAAGGATCACGAAGGGAACCCAATCTTGCCTTCCTTCGTGCACCTTCGTGTCCTTTGTGGTGAATCGCGCGCCTATTGCAGCACCCGCCAAGCCGCATAGTACCACAGCACCGGAGCCGCCATGAGCAGCGCGTCGATGCGGTCCAGCATGCCGCCGTGTCCGGGAAGCAGAGTGCCGGAATCCTTCACTCCCGCTCCGCGCTTGATCAGCGATTCCACCAGATCGCCCAGCTGCGCCGCCACATTGACCGCCGCCGAAAGCAGCAACGTGATCCATAACGGCTGCGTTTCGAAGGCAAACAATCCATCTTTCCGTTCGATCAAATGTGCATTCAACAGCGCCGAACTGATGGGCAACGCATACTTGTAAAGCAGCCAGCCCACAACCAGGCTTGCCGCCAGCGAGGCTGCCGCGCCTTCCCAAGTTTTCTTTGGACTGATCCGCGGCGACATGAGATGTCGTCCGATCGAGCGTCCCACAAAATATGCAAAAATATCTCCCGCCCACACCAGCAGCAGGAGATACAGCAACAGGAACGCTCCTGCCCACTGCTCCCGCAGTTGGACCAGAAATCCCAGCGGCAGCGCGACATACCCAAACGCGAAGGCCGAAACCATGGCGGCCGGAAAGGCTCCCCGCAGGTCAGCCCGCTTCATTCCGATCATCAGAAAAACAAAGGTGATCATCGCGGCCGCAAAAGCCGCACTGTAGACAAATACGGCGGTGGAGAATAACGGGGTTGTGTCTCTCGGAGTGAGCGCCAGCAAACCAAAAAACAGTCCGACCAGAACATAGGTGGGCAGAGCGAAGGGCTGGATGCCGTACCCCTCGGCCAGCTTGAGCAGTTCCCGCACGGTCAACAAGGCCACTGCGCCCGCGACCACTGCCAGCACAGCCACCGGCGCGCTCAACACTAGCAGCAACACAATCGGGATGAGTACGACCGCAGTGAGAACGCGTTTGAGGAAGTTCAATATATTAGGTGAAACGTTCGTTGTTGCGATTGTTTTCCCAACAGACGGTTATTGGTTGAACGATGAGTGCCCCATCCTAGCGCGTTTTGTGCGCCAGGTGGGATTCCATAAACGCCTGGAGCTCGGGCTACATTCGTACTACCACCGGCGCGAATAGGAACAACAAGCTGCCACCGTACTAGGCCTTCGCCGCCCCATGATGGTGGTTCCCGCCATCCGCCAGCCCGCCGTACCGCCGCTCGCGCTTCTGGTACTCCGCAATCCCTTCCAGCAGATGAGTTCCGCGGAACTCCGGCCATAACGTCGGGGTTACATAAATCTCCGCGTAGGCCAGTTGCCACAAAAGGAAGTTGCTCAGCCGCATCTCGCCGCTGGTGCGAATTACCAGATCAGGGTCCGGCAAATGCCGCGTGTACAAATGCCGCGACACGGCTTCTTCATCCACCTTCAAATGCTCCACGCCGCCGTTCCGCGCCGCCGCGTCCAGCAGCGATTGGAAGGCATCCACCAGTTCGGTGCGCGCACTGTAGTTCAGTGCCAGGGTCAGCACCATGCCGGTATTTTGCCGGGTAGCGTCGCGAGCCCATCCCATCTTCTCTTGCACGCTGGCGGGAAGCTCATGCTGCCGACCGATGTATTCCAGCTTGATGTTGTTCTTATTCAGGGTGGGAACTTCGGCTTTCAAATAGCGGCAAAGCAGCCCCATCAGGAAATCCACTTCGCTCTTGGGACGCTTCTTCCAGTTCTCTTCCGAAAACGCATACAGGGTCAGGGCAGGAATCCCAATGCGCGCCGCGGTCTCGACCGTCGAGCGCACCGCCGCCACTCCGGCCCGGTGCCCAGCCACGCGCGGCAAATGCCGCCGCCGCGCCCAGCGCCCGTTCCCGTCCATAATAATAGCGATGTGTCTGGGGAGCCGTCCCGGATCCAGCCGCTGATAAACCTCGGTCTCTTTGCGATCCAGTTGGGCAGGTGTTGTTGCCTGCAAGCGTGACCTCTGCTCTACTCGACCCTGACGCTACCACAGGCGCAACCGTCGTTGCAATGATCCGTAGGGACAGCCGCCCTCGGCTGTCCGCCCGAGCAACGCTCGGCAGTTACCTTCGTCCTGGAAGCTAGCTATTTTCCCGCCTGGGTAGCGCGCAGGCCTTCGAAGCTTCCGCCAGCGCTCTCTCTACCCCGGTACCAAGGCCGGCCATCTGTTCGGCGCTCATCCGCGGTTGCATCGCTTCGAACAGCTGCCGTTCTTCCTTCCGGATATGTGCTGCGAGCTTGGCTTGCAGCGCCCCTAACTCGCAGCGATCCAAATCGCGCTCCCGCGCTCCCAAAAACAGTTTCCGCAAAACTTCATGTTCCGCTTTAAGTTCTTCGACGAGGGCTCGCAGCTCCGCGAATTGCGCAGCGCGGGGGAACACCTCCTTCTCCTCCGCGGCAAAGTGAAAGGCGATCTCCTGTTCGAAAAGCTGAGCAATCTCCGCCTGCCACGCTTCCGAATCCACTTCGCCGGCCTGTAACGCGCGCTTCAGCCGCACACACATGGCTAGTGCATGCTGATGCTGACGCGAAAGCGGAATCAGATTCTTATCCCGCAGCATAGTTAATTGTGGAGTATATCCGACCTGGTGATACGGATTAGGTGTGAGACAGTGTCACCCTTCTTGAACGGGGGTGCCCCATCCTAGACAGTTTTGTGCGCTAGGGTGGGATCCCATGTCCGCTGACAGGAGTCGATGGGGATAGTGGCGGCGCCTAGTTCTGCGCCTCTTCCGGCACGACTTTGAGCTCCAGTTTCTCGGTCCGCCGCAGGACGGTCAGCGTGCTGCTTACTCCTACGCGAGCATCCGTTAGCAACCGATGCAGGTCGTCCACGCCGGCGACTGGCTTGCCATCGAGCGAAACAATCACATCGCCCTCGCGGAGCCCGGTTTTCTGGGCCGGACTAGCTTCGGTAACCCCGACCACCACCACGCCACTCTCCTGCGGCAGGTCGTAGAAGCGCACCAGGCGGCGATGCAGTGGCGTGGTCTGTGCCTCCACCCCAATGTAGCTGCGCCGGATGCGCCCGTGCTGCAGCAGCCTGCCTGCCACAAACTTCGCGGTGTTAATTCCGATGGCAAAGCACAAGCCCTGCGCCATGGGAATCATGGCGGTGTTCACGCCGACCACGTGCCCGTCGGATGTCACCAGCGGGCCGCCCGAGTTGCCCGGGTTGAGCGAAGCGTCGGTCTGGATGACGTCGTCAATCATGCGCCCTGCGTAAGAACGAAGTGAACGCCCGAGCGCGCTGACCACGCCCGCCGTCACCGTGTGCTGAAAGCCATACGGATTGCCAATGGCAATTGCCAACTGTCCCACGCGCAGGCGTTGCGAGTCGCCAAGCGGAGCGGCAACTAAGCCCGTGGAGTCGTGCGGAGGCACATCAATGCGAATGACCGCCAGGTCGGTACCCGGATCGTCGCCGATCAGGTGAGCGGGGAAGTGTCGCCCATCGGAAAATGAAACATGAATGCGCGTGGCGTCGTGCACCACGTGACTGTTGGTGAGGATGAGGCCGTCGGGCGTGAATACAAATCCCGAGCCGCCGCCCTGGCGCTCGCGCGGCTCGCCGGACCGGCTCTTTGCCGCCTGCGCTACGTCAATCTTGACCACCGACGGGCTGATCTTTTCCGCCGCGGTCACGACGGCTTGCGAATAAGCATCGAGCAGTGCGGAGTCCAAATCCCCACTGGCGGACGGCCGAGTCGCCGTCCCCGGATCGAAAGCACCGGACTCCGCGGCCAGAAGGGAAGTACTGTTCTCGAGTTGCATGACTGCTAGATGACGAAGGTGGCTGCTCGGATTCAGGAGCTCATTTTGGTCTGCGCAACCTCTGAACCAGGATTCGTTTCCTCAAGTAGCCGTACAAATGCATCGGCCTTTCACCGGCCGGGGCGCCCGCGCTATACACGATCAGTCTTTCCCTAAACCAGGTGCAGGTCCTTGATGTGGCCAAGTAACTTCCCAGTGTCAATCGGTTTGAACAAGTAGGCATCGCACAGCGATTTGAATGACTGAACGACGTTCTTCACATCGTCGAGCGCCGTGGTCATGATGATCTTGGCGCCGTGGGTGGAGAGCGTGCCCCCGGCTTCTTCGAGAGCCCGAATTTCCCGGATGGCGGTCTGGCCATCCATTTCCGGCATCATGATATCCATGCAGATCAGGTCATAAGTCTGCCCGTTTTGTTGGGCTGCGCGAAAGGCTGCGACGGCTTCCTTGCCGTTCACCGCGACATGGCACTCGCCATACTGGGCGAGAAGCGACTGCAGCAAAAGCCGGCAAGTGAAATCATCTTCGACGATAAGGGTGCGCATTTTCGAATTCCTCCTGCGATTCACTTACTCCACCCGGACTGCCTCAGGGTGGCCTTGAGTCGTTCGAGTTGTTCCTCCAGCCGGGGCAGCAGCGCCGCAACTCGGCGCAATTCCCCGGAAGCCGCTGCCGCCTGCGCTTCCGAGCAGAGTGCCTGCAGCGCCCCGGCCGACACCGTAGCCGCCGCTCCTTTCAAGGTGTGCGCCTGCAATCGGGCGCCGTCTGAATCGCCCGCATCGGCCCTCTCTTTCAGAGTGCGCAACTGCCGCGGCGCATCGTTCAAGAAGCTGGAGATAACTTTTCCGGCAAGCTCTCTGTCTCCCATGAGACGGGCGAGCAACTCTTCCTGATTGAAGGTGGCTTCGCGTCCCGGGGGGGCTGATCATCTGGAGGCTTAACCGCGCCGCTGATGGCGGTCCGTTCCAGCCATTTCTTCAGGATGCCGGCCAGTTGCGGCGCCTTAATCGGCTTGGCAAGGTAGTCGTTCATTCCCGCCTCCAGGCATTTGTCCCGGTCTCCGGTCATGGCGTCGGCGGTGACGGCGATGATGGGAATGTTGGGATTGCGCGCCCCTGCCTGCTGCCCGCGCACGCGTCGCGTTGCCTCGTACCCATCCATCTTCGGCATTCCGCAGTCCATCAGAACCAGGTCGTAATCGTTGTCGTGGAGCGCTTTCAGGGCCTCCACACCGTTGCTGACCAGATCGGCGCGATAGCCGAGTTTGTTCAACATCGCCGCCGCTACCTCCTGGCTGGTAGAGTTGTCCTCTGCCAGCAGAATGCGCGCCTGGCTTTTCTTGCCAGGGACGCTCGGCTCGGGTTGGATGGAGCCGCCGGATGTCATGACCCCGTTTGCCTTTGCACCCACCAGCAAGCGGGATGCGGGTTGCTTCTCAAACACCGCCGTAAACCAGAATGTCGATCCCTTGCCTTCTGCACTCTCGACACCGATTCGGCCGCCCATCAACTCAACCAGTTGCTTGGAAATGGTCAAACCCAAGCCGGTGCCGCCGTATCGCCGCGTGCTGGACCCATCGGCTTGAACGAAGGGCTCGAAGAGGGAAGAGGCGCGGTTCTGAGGGAAGCCGATGCCCGTGTCACTCACGGTGAACCGCAGCGCCGCCGTACGGTCATCCTCGGAATCGAGTCGTACCCTGACGGCGACCCGCCCCTTGGGTGTGAACTTCACGGCGTTTCCCAACAGATTCACCAGTACCTGGCGTAACCTGCCGGGATCGCCCAGCAGCAGCCAGGGCGTTCCCGGTTCCAGTTCGCGGATCAGTTCCAGGCCCTTTTCCGCCGCCTTTATTGAAAGCACTTCGGCAGCGTTCTCCACCACCGTGCGCAAATCGAAGTCGGTTGTCTCCAGCGACAGCTTGCGCGCTTCGATTTTCGAAAAATCCAGAATGTCGTTGATTACTGTCAGCAGGGCCTCGCCGCTGGTCCGTACGATTTCGGCATACTGCCGCTGCTCCGGCGTCAGCTCTGTGTCCAGAAGCAAACCGGCAACTCCAATTACGCCATTCATCGGCGTGCGAATTTCATGGCTCATGTTCGCCAAGAACTGGCTCTTCGCCCGGTTGGCGGCTTCCGCGGCTTCCTTAGCCTTCCGCATTTCCTGCTCGGCTTGTTTGCGCTCGCTGATGTCGGCGAAGGTGACCGCCAGCTGGCCGCGCCGGGTGCGGAATGCGGTCACTTCGAACCATTTTTGGAGGGGTTGCGCATAGCTTTCGAAATGTACCGACTCGCCAGTCGTGGCCACCTTTCCGTAGGTTTCAATCCAGAAGGGTTCTATGCCGGGAAGCACCTCCCGAATGGTTCTGCCCAGGACGATGTCGCGGCGCAAGCCGGTGTGCACCTCGAAGGCGGGGTTGGCTTCCAGATAGCGGTGATCGCAGGGGCTGCCATGCTCGTCGTAGATGACCTCCAGCAACGAAAACCCCACCACCATCTCACTAAACAGAAGGCGATAGCGGGCCTCCGATTCTCTTACCGCCTCTTCCGCGAGCTTGCGGTTGGTGATATTTTCGTGAGCGATCACCACCCGGACGGGCCCCCCTTCGGCGAACGGTGTAACTTTCATCACAAACCAGCGTTTTTGTTCCGGGTCGTGGCAGGGATACTCGAGACTGAACTCGTCCCGCGAACCGGCAATTGCCTGGCGGATTCCTTCGGCCGCGGAGTTCGCTTCGGCACTGCTTGAGGAGGCTCTTTGGCAGACCTCAAGGTAGTTGCTGCCAACCTCGCAGGCGTTCAAGGTGCCGCCGTTAGCGGCGGCGAAGCGATGCCAGGCAGCGTTTACCGAAACAATCTCGCCTTTCTCATCCAGGATCGCGACATGCGACGACAAGGCGTCCAAGGTAGAGTGCAGGAAACGCTCCGACTCGCGAATGACTTGCTCGGCCCGCTGGCGCTCGCTGATATCGCGGGCGAAGGCGAAGCTGAATTCCTGGTTGTCGAATTGCAGGTAGTTGGCAGTTACTTCGACGGGGAAGAGCCGCCCCGGTTTGGTTTTGAGCTGGGTTTCAAAGGTTAACGAGCCCTGCGTTTTGATCTCTTCCCAGAATGTCCCCCAAGTTTTTTTTGCGAACGCCGGATCTATATCGGGGACAGACAGCGAAAGCAGTTCCTCGCGGGAGAATCCTAAAACATGGCAGGCCGCCTGGTTAACGTACACCAGACGGCCTTGCGCATTCACCCAATGGATGGAATCCGAAGCATGCTCCAGGGAGAACTGCGCCAGCCGCAGCGCCTTCTCCGCCAGCTTGCGGGCGCTAATGTCGACCAGCGTGCCCTCAACTATTCCGCCGCCCGAGTCCTGGTCAACCAAACTCAGATTCCCAATCACCCAGGCGGACTCACCATCCTTGCGGAGAAGCCTCATCTCCTGGTTGGTCAAACTTTTTTCGGATTTGAGTCTCGCTAGTAACGCCTCCCGGTCAGAATTCCGATGATAGAAAGCGGTCACTGGCATGGCCATGGCTTCTTCTGGGGAGTCATAGCCAAGAATGCGTGCGGCGGCCGGATTGCACTGCAGGACGCGCCCTGCCAGCGAGGTATGAAAAATTCCTACTTGGCTGCGCTCATACAGGAGGCGGTAGCGTTTCTCACTTTCTTGCAGCTCCTCTTTCGCTCGTTTTTGTTCGGTAATGTCAAATGTTGTACCGACTACGCAGCTTGATCTGCCCCGCAGGCCCGCCACCACTTGACCGCGGCTGCGGACCACTCTGACCGTGCCATCGTGGCGCAACAGGCGATGCTCCAGGTCGAAAGGTTCATGAGTCCGGAGGGTGCTCTCCAGGGTTTCCTGGATACGCGCGCGCTGATCGGCGGGAATGGCGTCCCGCACTTTGCCCAAGGGCACAGCCGCCACATCCTGCGGCCAATCGAGAATGCGAAAGAAACCGGCCGATCCGCGGAACTCGCTTCTCTCTACGTCCAGCTCCCAGCTTCCTAGGGGGGCGATGTGCTGCGCCTCGTCTAATCTTTTTTCGCTGCTATGCAGCGCGGCTTCGGTGGCGCGTCGTTCGGTTACGTCCTGTTTGATGGCGATGAAGTTGGCGATGGCGCCGCTGCGGTCGCGCATCGGGGTGATGGACATTTGCTCGTTGTAAAGAGTTCCGTCCTTCCGCCGATTGAGAAGCTCGCCTCGCCAAACCTCCCCAGAGAGGATGGTCTTCCAGAGTTCCTGGTAATAGGCCGGATCCTGATGATCGGCCTTGAGTAACCTGGTATTTTTCCCGACGACCTCCTCGGCATCGTAGCCAGTCATCCTGGTAAAAGCCGGGTTCACGTACTGAATCGTGGCCGACCTGTCCGTAATGATGACAGCTTCGCTGATTTGCCCTATTGCGGTGGCGACCAGATCGAGGCTGTCCGGCGAAAAGCAATTCTGGCCGGTTTCCTTGACCGTAGTCCCCAGCGCAACCTCTGCCGCAACGCCCAGGACGCGGGCCTGGTCAAGCTGTGATTGCTGCTCGGAGACCGCAGTTTTCTGCCCGCTGACCATCGGAGTAGCCCCTACTTAACTAGCTTTTGTAGCGTAGCGATCAACTGATCGGCATTAAACGGTTTCACAATCCAGCCGGTTGCGCCCGCCTTGCGCCCCGCATCCTTTTTCGCGGCCTGCGACTCGGTGGTGAGCATGAGGATGGGAACAAACGAGTATCCCGCCAGTTTGCGGACTGCGGCGATCATCTGGATTCCATCCATATTGGGCATGTTGAGGTCGGTGATGATCAAGTCGAACTTTCCGTTGCTGGCTTTTCCCAGGCCGTCTTTCCCATCCACCGCCTCCACTACCTCGTGGCCTGCCTTGCGCAAAGTAAAGCTGACCATCTGCCGGACGCTGGATGAATCATCCACGGTTAAGATTCGTCGCATGGTTGGCCCTCCTTTCGCCCAGTTTCAGCATCCATCTCTCTCCGCGCCATCTCTCCGCGAACCAAGGTTCAAAACAGTTCCACGCTGTTCCCCGCGAAAGTCTGTTGAGCCACCGGCAGGGCTGTCCCGTTGAGTGCGGCATGTAGAACGTTGCGCTCGGTTTCCGTCGTGTAGAACGCCGAGAACATTTGTTCAACCTCGGCTGCGTCGTAGCGCCCTGCCACCTCGGGGTGATCGACCCCCAGTTGTTGCCTCACTCCCTCCACTTCGCCAAGCACCGTGTCAAAGCGGCTGAAGCAGGCTTCGATCACATCGCTGCTGGTTCCTATCTTCGCCATCTTCGATTGCATTCTGCCCGTTGCCAGCTTCATCTCCTCCGCCTTTCTGCCTACGAATGCGGCGGCGGTCTGCAGGCTGTCGAGGCCAGCTCTGGTTTGGGCCTGCGCCTCGCGCAACTTCTGACGCCCGGTTTCGGACAAAACCTCGGTCACCTCGCTCATCTGCTTCACCAGGACTGCGATCTCCTGCATGGCCTGCCGGGACTGCTCCGTTACCAGGCTCCATTTGATGGAAATTCCGTCGATGCTTTCCGCGATCGCCATGATGGCGCTGGCTTGTTTGCCCAAGCGGTTGGCCTCAATGATGGAGTTGAAGGTGAGCAACTGCAGGCGTTCATGGACAGAGTTTGATTTTTCCAAATGGCCGGCAACCAGTTGCATAAGGCTGGAGAGTCCCTCCAAGGCGTTCCGGATTCTCTCGCTGTAAGCCTGACTCTTGCGTTCCAGCAGTTCGATATGGGCTAGTTGGGACGCCACCTCCCGTGCTTGCTCGAGGACCGCGGGGCCAATCCCAACCACTTCGGATGCGCTCACCCGCAGAATGCCGTCGCTGCACGTCCGGATTTGCGATGCCCAGTTGGCGACCGTTTCCTGGATGGTTCTCAGTTGATGAATCTGGATGGTAAGGCCGGCGTAGGCTCGAGGCAGTTCCTCAACCGCGCCATCCTTCTCCTCCCCACGCTTGCCCATACTTCCGGAAATCAGGACAAACGCCTGCTGCACATGGTCGATTTGTTGGCGAGTGATGTCGTGCGCCTGCACCGCGGCCACCACTCCGGCAATCTGCTGGGCGATATCCTGAACGCACGTTTTGAATTGCGCGGGCGTCCGCGAGAGCTGGCTCAGACTGGAATCCACTCCCGCTAAAGCGTTGCCCAGGTCAGTTTCAATGCGGCCCAGTTCCAGTCGCAGGAGTGGAAGCTCGTCCGAAAGCGCGTGCCTGGTTTTCTCCGTTGCTGCTCTGCGCCCATCGGTTTGGCTCACCAGTTCTTGCGTATCTTCGGCCACCGATTTCGAGAACTCTGCCAACTCGCGCGCCAGGTTCTGGAAGCCGGTGCCCACGGTGCCGAGCCGAGCTGCTTCGATGTTGGTCAGTACGCTTAGCACCTTAGTCTCTCTCGCCACCGCCGCCTGGCCCCGAGTCACCAGAGACAACTGGCCCAGCAGTTTCACTTCCCGGGTCGCCGTTTCCAGGATCCCGCTCGTCGCCTGCAGCCTGTCTGCAATAAAGGTCCTTGCCGCCGCAACCAGGCTTTGCACCTTCGGTAGAATCGAAGTGATGTTTTCATTCTCGGCGCAGCGCGACAATGGCTGCTGCCAGGTTCAGAATCACATCCGTCTGGGCAGCCAGGCCGTAAAGCCCCTCGACAGCGATCCGACCTCAGCTGTCCGCAATGCGGGCCAGCGCCTGCAGGTCGTCCCTCGCCTTTTCAAGACAGCAGACACCTTCCGCGTCTGGTTCCAACCGTCATCCCCACTTTTTCTTCTCTGACCCCGGAAAGCCGCCTTACCGCGCGTGAGCGAGTATCGCCCCCGCCACTGCCTGCAAAGGCAAAACCTTATCCACCGCACAGCGCTTGATGGCCTCTTTCGGCATACCGAAGACCACGCAGGTAGCCTCATCCTGGGCGATCGTCACTGCCCCCGCCTGTTTCATTTCCAGCATGCCGCTGGCGCCGTCATCGCCCATTCCGGTCAGAATCACTCCCACGGCGTTCTGTCCGGCGTAGCGGGCGGCGGAACGAAACAGCACGTCGACCGAGGGACGGTGACGGCACACCAGCGGCCCTTCCTTGATTTCGACGTAATAGCGAGCGCCGCTCCGCTTGAGCAGCAAATGATGATTGCCCGGCGCAATCAGGGCGCGTCCGCGCATAACCGTGTCGTTCGATCTCCGCCTCCTTCACCGTGATGTTGCACAGACCGTCCAGGCGGTTGGCGAAGGCCCGGGTAAACATCTCCGGCATGTGTTGCACGATCACGATGCCCGGGGCATCGGGGGGAAGCGCCTCCAGCAAGGTCTTGAGCGCCTCCGTCCCGCCGGTCGAGGCGCCGATCGCCACCACCTTCTCGGTGGTTTCGGCCATAGCATGCGTCGCAGGGGAGAGAATGGCATCCGCGGTCAGCTTGGGCTCGACCGCACGGCTTGGCGCGGAGAGTGCGCAACTGCGCCGCGGCCGCCGCCTTGACCGCCTGGCAGAGGACTATCCGCGAATCCTCTAAAAACTGCTTGCTGCCCAGCTGAGGTTTGGTGATGATTTCAACCGCCCCATACTCCAGCGCCTTGAGAGTGCTTTGCGCACCCTCCTCGGCCAGGCTGGAGCAGATCACGACCGGTATGGGATGTTGGGTCATGATCTTCTGCAGGAAGGTCAGCCCATCCATGCGCGGCATTTCGATATCCAGGGTGATCACGTCCGGCACTTGTTCGCGGATCCGCTCCGCCGCCACGAAGGGATCGGAAGCGGTTGCCAATGACTTCGATTTCCGGGTCGCTCGAGAGCACTTCGCTCAGTGTCTGGCGAACCACCGCGGAGTCGTCCACGATTAAAACGCGAATTTTCGCCCGTGCCCATAAGCTCAGTCCTGCGGCTTCAGCTCAGTCGTCCCCAATGATCGTCTCGAACAGAACGCGGGGGAGGCGGCGAAGCAATACTTCCCCAGTCCTGGTGTTGAATCTGAATGTTCAGGCCGGAAGTCGCCTCCCAGGCTCGACGCGATCAGTCGAAACCCTCGGCGCGCACGACCTCGATCGCGGCTTCACAATTCAGCCTGCCACGGTGGGTCTGGGCGGACGCAGCCTGCGCTGACCGGCAGCACATCCGCGCCGCCGAATAACTTGACTTGCACCTCAGTGCGGCGAGCGCCGAGTTGGTCAAACTGCCGGGCCAGATCACGGATGGCGAAATCCACGTAGCGGTGGCCGGTCCGCGCGGCTGACGCCATTGGCCGAATTTTCGGACATCTCGGCAACAGGGCGTGGCAGAGGGCGCCGGCGCCGAGCCTCGCACTCCAGAACGTGACGCCGACGCAGGAGCCGAGAATCGTCCGGATTATCGCCGGTTCGCGAGCCAGGTGCACCTCCCCGGGCAGTAGATAAACCTCCGGTCAATTCGCCTTCAAGTTCTAGCATGCGCTTTCCTGTACAGGGCCGGCGCGACCGGCGCCAGCGGGATATCCATTTGGTGCAGGCTCTCGGAATGGCCGACGAAGACGATATCCCCCAGGCACCAGCTGGGCGGCAAGCTTTTGCAGAATCCGCTCCTGGGTGGGACGATCGAAATAAATGATCACGTTCCGGCAGAAGATCACGTCCGCCTTCTCGGAGAGGCCGAAATCCGCGTCCATGAAATTCAACCGCCGAAACTCCACCAGTCGCCGCAATTCCGGCACCACGCGCAATACATTGGAGCCAGGATCGCGGCTGCGCATGAAGTACTTTCGCCGCAGTTCCGAGGGCACCGGACGCACTACCTCGTGGCTGAAGACTCCCAGCTTGGCCTTCGCCAGGACCGTGGTGGAGATATCGGTGGCCAGCACCCGAAAGCGAAAGCCCGGATGAGCCAGTCCATACTCGTTCAGCACCATCGCCAGCGTGTAGGGCTCCTCGCCGGTGGAGCAGCCCGCGCTCCACACCAGCAGTTGCCGCCCGCTCTCGTTGCGCGCCACCAGGTCGGGAAGCGCCTTCTGCACCAGAAACTCAAAATGGCCCGGCTCGCGAAAGAAGTCGGTCTTGTTGGTCGTGACCACGTCGATTAGATGAACGATCTCTTCCTTCTGGCCTTGCGTGCGCAAACAGATACTCACAGTACTGGGCGTAGGAGTTCAGGTTCAGGCTGCGCAATCGCCGCTTGATTCGCAGCTCGAGCATCGTCTTCTTGTCCGAGCTCAAGTTGATGCCCGACTGCTCGTAGATCAGGCGGCGAAGCCGGCCAAAATCTGCGTTCGAGATCATTCTCTTCGCGACTGCTCATGGAATAAACGGGGCGCGGCTCAGGCTCGCGCCCCCCTTCCTCAAGCGTCGCCTCGGCAACGCGGTTTGCCGGTTTCCGGCGCCGCGGACGGCCGCCAACTCCTCGGCCGAAAAGACCCGGTCGATGTCCAGGATCATGATGAACTGGGTGTCGCGCTTCCCCATGCCCTTGATAAAATCGGTCCGAATCTGGGTTCCGATTCTGGGCGCCGGCTGAATCTGGTCCGGCTCGAGATCGATCACTTCCTCCACCGAATCGGCCAGCGCGCCAATCACGGTGGATTCGTTGTCCAGCAAGACCTCCACCACCACGATGCAGGTGTTCCGCGTTTTTTCGGTTTTCGACATTTCGAAGCAGAGCCGCAGGTCGACGACCGGGACCACGCTGCCCCGCAGGTTGATCACGCCGCTCATGAAATCGGGCGTCCTGGGAATTTCCGTGATGGTCGGTGAAATCGAGAACCTCCCTCACCTTGGCAACGTCGGTAGCGAACACCTCGTTGCCTAGTTTGAAAGTCAGATACTGCCGCGTCTCGGTGATTTCGGTAACGCTCATAATCAGCTCCTTTCGCATTCTGAAGGCAGGCGCGGACCGCGAGCGGCCCGCGCCGGAACCGGTTAGTAACGCTCGAATTCCTTGTCAAGGTCGTCGCCCTTGTCCTTGAGTCTGAGATTGACCCCAGCTCTTGGCCGCTGCCTTCAGCGAGCGCCGTGGCCGTTCGGCTTGGCGGGCTTGCCTGGCTGCGGCTATCGACGTGCTTCGCCGGCTTTGCGCCGCCGCTTCGCACCGGCGGAGCATGGCCCTCGTCTCCGGTGCGGAAGAATGCCAGCGCGCTTACCAACTGATCGGACTGGCCGCTCAGCTCTTCGGTCGTCGAAGCCATCTCCTCGGACGCAGAAGCGTTCTGCTGGATGACCTTCTCGAGTTGCTGCAGCGCCTTGTTGATCTGTTCGGCGCCGGTATCCTGTTCCTTGCTGGCGGCGGTGATTTCTTGCACGAGTTCCGCCGTCTTTTGGATGTCGGGCACCAGTTTGTCGAGCATCTCGCCGGCCTTCTCCGACACTTTGACCGTCGTGCCCGAGAGTTGGTTGATCTCGCCGGCCGCTTTCTGGCTGCGCTCGGCGAGCTTGCGGACTTCCGCGGCGACCACCGCAAATCCCTTGCCATGTTCGCCGGCGCGGGCCGCTTCGATGGCCGCGTTCAGGGCCAGCAGGTTGGTCTGGCGCGCGATTTCTTCGATGATGGAGATTTTGCTGGCAATCTCCTTCATCGCCGTCACCGCTTCCACCACGGACTTGCCGCTTTCCTGCGCGTCCTTCGCCGACTTGTTGGCGATCTTGTCGGTCTGCTGGGCGTTGTCGGCATTCTGCTTGATGTTGGAAACCATCTCCTCCATGGAGGAAGACGCTTCCTCCGCGGACGCCGCCTGGGCGCTGGCGCCATTCGATACCTGCACCGAGGCCGTGCTGATCGACTGGCTGGCCGCCGCCACCTCGCCGGCGATGGAGCGGATGTCCGATACCGATCCGCGTGAGGCCGCCCACCATCGAACTCAGCGCCTGCATGAGTTTGTCCTGCGGCGACCTTTCCCGAAGCACTACCGTTAAGTTGCCATTCGCGATCTCCTCGGCGGCCTTGGTGATTTCGTTCATGGCGACGATGAGGGTGTTCAGATTGTTCTTGATCGCGTTGAAGTCACCGTGGTAGGTGTCGGTGATCTGCGACGGAACGTCCCCCTTGCTGATTTGATCCACATACCGCGCCGCGACGTTGAGGGGAGCGATCACGGCGTCGAGGATGGCGTTCACGCCGCGCACGATATCGGCATATGCGCCGCTGGAACTGATCGGGGCTGCCCACGCTCCGACAACTGCCCGGCGTTCGCAGCCCCGGTTAAACGAGTCAGTTCTTTGTGCAGGCTTTGCACCACGGCGGCCACGTTGTTGACCGCCTGCTTCATCTTTTCGTGGTCGCCCTTATAAGTCTGGGCGATCAGTTCGTCGATCTTGCCGTTGGAAATCTGAGCCAGGATGCGGTTGCCCTCGCCAATCGGTAGCAGGATCGCGTCCAGCATGGTGTTCATGCCGCGCACGATCTCGGCATACGCGCCCTGAAACTGTTCCGGCTTGCCGCGCTCCGAGAGTTGCCCTTCCTTCGAAGCCTCGACCAGGCGCACCAACTCTTTCTGCAGGGTTTGCACCACGGCCGCTACGTTATTGATCGCCTGCTTCATCTTTTCGTGATCGCCCTTATAAGTCTGGGCGATCAGCTCGTCGATTTTGCCGTTGGAAATCTGAGCCAGGATGCGGTTGCCCTCGCCAATCGGCAGCAGGATCGCGTCCAGCATGGTGTTCACGCCGCGCACAATCTCCGCATACGCGCCCTGAAACTGCTCCGGCTTGCCGCGCTCGGAGAGTTGCCCTTCCTTGGAAGCTTCGGCCAGGCGCACCATTTCTTTCTGCAGGGTTTGCACCACGGCGGCCACGTTGTTGATCGCTTGCTTCATCTTTTCGTGGTCACCCTTGTAGGTGTGGGCAATCAGTTCGTCGATCTTGCCGCTCGAGATTTGAGCGAGAATGCGGTTACCTTCGCCGATGGGCAGCAGGATGGCGTCCAGCATGGTGTTCACGCCGCGCACAATCTCGGCGTAGGCGCCCTGAAACTGCTCCGGCTTGCCGCGCTCGGAGAGTTGCCCTTCCTTCGACGCTTCGGCCAGGCGCACCAATTCTTTCTGCAGGCTTTGCACCACGGCCGCCACATTGTTGACCGCCAGCTTCATTTTTTCGTGATCGCCCTTGTAAGTCTGGCTGATCAGTTCGTCGATCTTGCCGCTGGAAATCTGGGCCAGCACGCGGTTGCCTTCGCCAATCGGCAGCAGGATGGCATCCAGCATCTCGTTGATGCCCTGCACCATTTCGCGATACACCCCTTGAAACTGGTCTGCTCTGCCGCGCTCCGTAAGGCGGCCATCCCGGGATGCCTCCACCAGGCGGATGATCTCCTGCGATACCAGCAGCACCTCGCCATCCCCGGACTTCTCCACGCTGGAGCGGCTCGCGGTTTCCATGTCCGTTCCCGCCGTTGCCCGCGCCAGTTCCCTGCAACTTCCGGTTTTCACTTACAGTTTTCGTCGGCATGACTGTCTAGCTCCTTTGAATTGAATTCGTTTTGCCCGGTGGTCCGGCCGCCTCAGCTCAGCTCACGGCGTTGGTTCGATCGTTGTTGAGGGCACTGGCAATCGCTCCAGTGCCGGAGAAATTTCTAGTAATCAGTTCAAGTGCAAACCATCTCCTGCGCGGCCAGGGCCTGCTCTCGCGGGCGGGGAGTGGCGCGAACGTCGCGCCCTGCCCCGCGCGGCCTTGTGCCGGCCGACGTGCTTCGGATCGCTTCCTGCACCAGCCGATGCGGGTCCAGAATCAGGGCCACGCTGCCGTTCCCCAGAATGGTGGCGCCCGATACGATATGTACGTCCCGGTAACAGCGTCCCAGGTTCTTGATCACCGTCTGGTGATCCCCCAGCACCTGGTCCACGACAAAGCCGTAGCGCCCCTGCTCGGTCTCGGCCACCATGATCTGCTCGCGTTCTGGCCGTTCTGTCCTGATGTGGAAGTATTCCCGCAGGCGGATGTAGGGAATGATCTCCCCGCGCACGTTGGCAACATGTTTGCCGTTGGCCTTCTCCACGTCTTGCCTGGTTAACTCGATGCATTCCAAAGTGGTCGCCAGCGGCAGCACAAAATAGGCGCTCCCGATCCGGACCAGTAAGCCATCGATGATCGCCATGGTGAGTGGAAGGCGCAGCGTGACGCTGGTTCCCGTTCCCGGCTTACTGGCAATGTCGATCGTTCCACGCAGGGCTTCCACGCTGCGCCGGACCACGTCCATCCCCACTCCCCGGCCAGACACGTCCGTCACCTGCCGTGCCGTGGAGAAGCCGGGCGCCAAGATGAACGAGAAAATCTCCGACTCCGTAAGCTGCGCATCCGCTGCAACCAGACCCTTCTCGACGGCGCGCTCGCGAACCGCGTTGGCGTCGATTCCCCTGCCGTCGTCCGCGATTGTGATCAGAACGTTGGCCCCCGAGTGCCGCGCGGAGAGATGGATGGTCGCGGTGCACCGCTTGGCGGCCGCGAGCCGCCCTTCCGCGCGGTTCGATCCCGTGGTCCATGCTGTTGCGGATGAGATGCATTAGGGGGTCGTTCAACTGATCGAGCACCGTCTTGTCTAGCTCTGTGTCCGCTCCCTCGATGGTGAGCTCGACTTCTTTATGCAAATCTCGCGCCAGGTCATGAACCAGCCTGCGGAACCGTTCGAAAGTGGCTCGAATCGGCAGCATGCGAATGCTCATCGAGGTCTCGCGCAGTGCCGCAGTCAGGCGTTCGACCTCTTCGGAAACAGCCGCTACGTCTGAATCCTCGCCCCGTGTGGCAATCTCTCCCAGCCGCGCCTGCACCGTTACCAGTTCGCCCACCAGGTTGACGAACTGGTCTAGTTTGGCGGCGGGCACGCGAATGCTCGATGCCGTGTCTGGACTGTCATAAGCGCGGCGGCCGTAGCTGGGGTATTTCGCTCTTGGCGCCTCCGCTGCAACAACGGCCGCGCCGGCAGCCGTCCCTGCAACGTCTGGGACGGCAGCGCCCGCAACCCGCGCAGCAGCTGGTTCGATGGCCAGTTCACAATGATCCGCAACAAAAATAAAAACATCGGAGATGGCCTCGCGCGCCGCCGAAGTGTTCAGTACCATGTCCCAGGTGATGTAGCAGCGCTCCGGATCCAATTCGCCAAGAGGTGGTACCGCTGCCATACTCGCCGTCACCCGCAGCGATCCCATTTGCTTGAGCTCTCGCAGCAGTAGCAGCGGATTGGTGCCGCCCCGCATCAGATCCGGTCCTGGACAAAAGCGTATTTGCCACGCTCGCGCAACTCCATTCACAAGTGTGGGCGGGGCCACGATGGGGGATGGCGCGACCTTGGCGGGACTCTCAGCCTTCCCGGTCAGTTGCCCCAACTTGGCCAGAATCTCGCTGCCGGCCGCGCTGCCGGCGCCATAGCCCGCGGCTTCCTCCAGCATCCCTTTGATCTGATCGAGCGCCGCCAAGGAAAGATTAATAAGCTCGGGGGTGACCTGGAGTCGTCCGTTGCGAACTTCGTCGAAGGCGTTTTCCAGGTTGTGGGTGAAGGCAGCCAGTTCGTCAAAGCCGAACATCGCGCCTGAGCCCTTGATGGTGTGCAGGGCGCGGAAGGCTCGTCCTACCAGTTCGCTGTCGCTACGATTCTCGTTCAGCGCCAGCAGCGCCGCTTCCAGTTCGACGAGGATCTCTCTCGCTTCTTCCTGAAAGGCTTGCTTGTATTTATCGATCATGCGTCCTTCGAACCCGCCCGCACCGCTGACTCACTTCTCATCCCCCTGCTTCGCATCCATCGGCACTGGAAACTTTTCCAGGCCTGCATCCATCGCCGCCGCCAGAATCTCCTCCGGCAGCCGTCCCGCAAGGGCGAATCCCCGGCCTGATCCTCTAGCCCCGCGCTCGGCGGCCCACAGCAGTTGCCAGGCGGTGACGTCCAGTTCGGTGGCGCGTTCCAGGTCCACGCGCACTTCTTTTTCCGAAGCCAAGGCCTGCAGCAGCACGTTTCTAAGTTCCGCGGCGGCGGCGATGTTGATCTCGCCCTCCATGCGGACAAAGCACCTGTGCTTGCTTCTGGTCAAGAGTTACGGGCACTCCTGACTCCTTCCCACGCTCCCGGCGTAACCATTTCATTGATCGGCTGTGGAGAAGCGAACTTTAAGCTGGTTCTGAGCGGCCGGGTTCGGCCCACATTGACACTCGGAAGATTAGGATCAAAACGGGCGCGGCGGGATCGCCGTCACCCTTACTGTCCGGGCGCATGAAACGCAGAGTGAGAAGCAGAGAAGGGAAGACTGAAGTCAGCGGAAGCCTCAGCCGCTGCAAAAAAATCCCCGCCCTGCCGCACAAAACACGACGAGGACGGGGCATTCTCGAGTTCTTTTACATGATCTTCATTTGCTGCGGATCCCATTTCACCATGCGGCCTTCCTGGTAGCTGACATTCGATAGCAGCGCAGCGCCGGCAGCACGGAATCCGAAGGTGGGATCTTCGACGACTGGTTTGCGGCTGCGCACGGAATCGCAGAAATTCTGCATGTGAGCCTGGCTATCGCTATAGTCTTCCGGTGTCTCATAGGTTTCTTCCGCAACCAGGGTGGTGCTCTCCACCAGGCTCGCAGGATACTGTTTTCGATAGTCGGCCAGGAATTCCTGCTGCGTGGCCAGGGAGAAGCTGCCGATTTCATACGGAGGGGAACTTGGCTTAGCCGCTCGGGTCAGGCTTACGTTATGCCCCCCGATGCGCAGAACGCCTTCCGATCCCACCAGAACCAGGCCTTCGCTTTCCGGCGCGCCCTGCACGAAGTTCACCCGCAGATGAAGATTGAAGCCTTCAGGGTAGTCGAACAGAGCGAGCAGCACATCCGGCATGTCGCGGCCATCTTTCCAGTAACGGATTCCTCCCATGGAGACGGCGCGCGTGGGGCCGATGGCCCCGCTCACGAAGTGCAGGCCGCTGAACAGGTGGACGAATAGATCGCCGGCCACGCCGCTGCCGTACATTTTCCACTTCCGCCACTGCAGAAAGTATTCCGCGTTGAACGGCACCTTGGGAGTGGAACCAAGCCAGCGGTCCCAATCGATAGTTTGAGGAGAGGCATCCGGTGGAATGGTTACGTTGAAGGCGCCGCCTGGGTCGAACGGAGTGCGATCCCACCAGGATTCGACTGCAATTAACTGCCCGATGGCTCCGGACTTGTAGAGTTCCTGACCTTTTTTGTGGGTGAGCCCACTCACCCGCTGGCTGCCGACTTGCAGAATGCGATTCGTCTTGCGGGCAGTCTCGATGATCTCCGGGCCATCGCTGTATAGATGAATCATCGGCTTTTCCAGATAAACGTCTTTGCCGGCGTTCATGGCGTCGACCGCAGCTGTCTTGTGCCAGAAGTCGGGGGTGGCGATAATGACGGCGTCTATGTCGGGGCGCGACAAAATCTCATGGTAGTCGCGGGTGGTTTGGATATCGGCTCCAAATCTCTCTTTGCAACGCGTCAGCCGCCCGTCGTAGCAGTCGGCGACCGCTACCAGTTTTACGCCGGGCACTTTGACAAGGTGAGACGTGTCGCTCTGACCCTGCCCGCCCGCGCCGATGAGCGCCACCTGAATGTGATCGTTGGCGGAGCGCACCACCGGAGGCTCCTGTTCGGCGGCCAACATGAAGGTCTTTCCGTTTGTGGCGAGCGCGCCTGCCGTCACTGCCGCGCTTCCGCTGCGAATGAATTCCCGGCGATTCAGCTTTACCATGAGTTCGTTTCTCCGTTCTTTATGAATTCGCGAGCACTGCCTGGACCGTGTAGCGGAATGTAATTTCCTCCGCAGCCGATCTGCCCGGCCCAGTCTACAGCGGCATGACGGAAAGATGTCAACCCCCCAAATGCGCGGGGTGGCCTTGTGCGATCTTTCGCGGGTCTTTCGAAAGCTTGGATTCCACTGGCGTCTCGCTTCCGAGACATGACTTGCGGGTTGCTCGCCGCCCAATAAAGGCCGCACCTCACAGTCCGGCTGCATTTCTGAAGAGAAAGCGACCCTCCATCCGCCCGCGCTTCCAAGTCCCCTTTAATCAGTACGTTACATGTCATGACATTTCAGCCAATACACTGTGTTCCAGTTGGAACACTCGCACGGCGGACCGCCATTCCGGCGATAAGCGCTCACATTAGTCTCCGTACGGCGGATGGCCGATGAGATTCGGATCATAGGCGTGCAGCGCGGCCAATTTCTGCCGCGGAACGAACGCATCCCAGGATTGAATCGGTTCCGGGTCGGGCAGCGTCGATTCCGTCTCAAAATGCATGGTTACAATCTGCTGCGGCCGGATCGGAAAACTGTAGTGAGAGGATTTCGGCAACGCAGAAATCTTACGTCCGATCAAATCAGTGAGAATGGCGCTGCGGTGCGGCAACCCCATTTTGATTTCAGCCTTGCCGGATGATCCCAAACATTCCACCATGCGCAGTTCGATGTGATTGCCTTCGCGGCGCAAGGCTTCGACGATGACGTTGTCCGAAGTCTCCAGAAAGGATTGCGGCGAAACGGCTGCCCGGCTGGCAATCAGCACTGGCTCCCGGTTGTATTCCCAAGCCATGTGCGGAATGCGCGCCTCGTCCCAAGGAGACTCGTACCCAACAATTGAGTAAGGCAACACGTGCCGGCCTTTGCCGCTGAGCCAGGGGCAAGCGTAACCGGAATATTTGTCCTCGGCGTTCAGCAGATAAAGGATGGGCGTGCGCTCATTGAGTTCGCGGCCGCTGAGACCACGGTCCAAGATGGCAAAACCGCCGCCACCAGCAAGAGAGAAATCGATCCAGCGGACGGCGGGAACAATGCCCTTGGTCCAGCCGTGGAGATCAGGATTCGGTTTGACCCAGGCGCCATGAGAAAAGCCGTAGGGAATGCCACGCCGCACCTCGAGAATATCTTCAGCCAGCGGGAATTCGGCGACCACGATGGTGTAGTTGGGAACGTCATTCAGTTCGGTTTCGAAATCAATGCGAGGATGATCGTCATAAAACCGGATGACGCGCCGCAGCGCGCCGCCGCCCAAGAACGTTCCGCTCACTTCAACAGTCGTTGCCAGCGGACCGCGCCTCACTTGAACCGTCGAAGGCTGATCGCTGGAAGTTGCAAGCCGAACGCGCCCGGGGCGCGGCGGCATGTGGTCGCCCGGATTGTCGTCGTAACTCTTGTCGGGCCTCTCGGCGACGATGACATTAGCGGGAGCGGCAAGCAGTTCACGACCCGATTTCTTCAGCTTGAGGCTGGTGAGCGCCCCGGTTTGCGCATCAAGGCGCGCGAGATAGAAATTGGTTTCGATGATTTCCGGAAGGGCGATGGTTTGCGGCGCGGCGGGAGCTTCGGAAGATAATTTCCATCCGCCAGTGCTCATCGGAGGCATCTCGACGCGGCAAAGCACAGACCCATCGGGCAAAGCCTCGGATTTTGTTCCTTCCAGGCTCTTGCCCTGCGGGCAACTGCAGAACCACCGGATCGTTTCGCTTCCAGTTCAGTGGATTAAACAGCCCGGTGTGCTCGCCGGCTTCAATCACCGCCGCACCGGAGGATGCGGATACCTGGTCGGTAGTCTTCTGCACCCAGTTGAATCGGTCCTGCACGTCCCAGGAGTTTTCGTTGACGAAGACCATGCCTCCAGCCGAGCCCCAAAGCGTGTTGCGATCCGTGTTCAGGCACATGAGAATCCAGCAATCGGAGAGTGGCTTGACTGGATACTCGTAGCTGCTGCAAAGGCTGGCGATCGCGGCCAGCGCTTCCGCAGCCTGCAAAGCGTGTTCAGAGCGGCGATAGAGCGTTTTGACTTGAGGATTCTCAATCCAGAAGGCATCGAAGTCGTAGGCGGTGCCGCCGCGGAAAGTGGGAATGGAAATGCGTCCGGAATGAATACCCGGCAAAATGGAATCCAGATATTTGCCGAGCGTAGTGAACTGGATTTTGCGTTCCGGCTCCGCCTCGGTCCATTGTTTCAGCAATACGCTGGGATATTCTTTGACCCGCGGGGCGGGATTGTAATCGTCGCCGCCCGCCAGAACTAGGATGGGAGCGCCCTCCGGAGTAATAGGCTCCTTCTTTTCGAAGAAGGTTTCGAGGTCATGAAGTTGGCCTGCATTCAGCGGCGCTTTCGCGTTGAAAATGGGTTCGGCTTCGCTATACTCCCCGGGGCAAAGCGTAAGAAGTTTTGTGCCATCGGGCGACACTGACCAATAGATAGTCTTTCCGGTTGGATTCTTGCGTGTGTACACCAGAGCTTCCAGGCCGAGGCCGGCAGCGATTTGCGGCATCTGATCGTGGGTTCCGCAGACATCGATGTTCCAGGAGAAGCGCGGCTTCAGGCCGAAAACTTTCTGGTACCAGCGCAGCCCTTCGACTCCAAGCCGCACCAGGGCTTCTCCTCCGGAAAGATTGATAGTGGACTCCAAAAAATAGCCATTCACTAATTCAACCCGCTTCTCGTTTACCCGTTGTTTCAACTCCGGAATACGCTCCGGCTTGAAATTCATGATGGCGATGATGTTGTTCACTTCCGACAGCACAAACGAATAGTTCGGGTCATCGCGAACCCGATCGAGGTGGTTCAAATAAGTGTTGGCGCAGTACACGCGCTCTTTGGAAAAGTCGGTGAGCCAGCCGCAGCTTGCCGGATGGAAATTTGGAACCAGAAAAACTTCGCGGGCCTGGGCAGCGGGAGTTTGTGCACGGACAGTGCCCGCAAGCGCCGCGGTGGCGAGAGCGGTTAAGAATTCACGGCGATTCCAGCTTGGTGCGTGACTCGGTTCATCTGTAGACGTGGCAGGCCTCCTGAACGCCGACGATCAGCATCGACTCCGCCCAAAATCGCTTAACCACTAAGGACACTAAGGTACACGAAGGGAAGCCCTGCAACAAAAACCTTTGCGATACTTCGGGTCCTTCGTGGTTCACGGTTTTGGTGGGCCGCAAAATTGAAGGTCTTTCTTACTTGGCCTCCGCCACGGTTGAGATGGCCTGCATTCTTTGCAGCCATGCCGCCGAGTTCTGCGGGCTCAGCAGATCCAGTTGCATGGCTCCACTCACTTTGTTATGGGAGACGCCCTGGTTGGGATCGTCGGGGCGGAGGTCGCGTCCCTGACCGTAGTTTTGCCACCATTCTCCCCAGGCAGTCGCGGCCACGCCTCCAAACCAATCGTTAACGCTCACCTTGATCAAATCGGTATCCACCAACGCATGCAAGGTCTGCGAGCCGATCGCCTCGATGCCGACGCCGTAGCCTTCTTTATCGGTGAGCGCCGCAAAAACAAAATTGCGCTTGGTGCTGCGGAAGTCGTTGGTCCCGATGGGAGTGTCATCGAGCGCAAAGGGCTGCGTGGGAGGGACGGCCTGCGCGCCGGGAGCGTGCGCCATGGCAACGCCATCATTGCGCCCGATGTGGTCGTCCGGATAGACGGTCCATTCGCCACGCCGCCGCCATTGCAATTTGTCACACCACAGTGGCACGCCGAACTGCAGGCCAACCTCACGCGCGCGCACGTCGGTTCCCACGTAAGTGAAGTCATAACTCACCCGCAGGCTACCTTGGGGAGTGATGCGAAAGCGTAACTCACCGGCAAAGTCGCGATAGACGCCGGTTTCGATCACTTCATAGTCGTCACCCGCGGGATGAATTTCGACCGGCTTGGTGAGTCTCCAAGTCTCGAAGATGGGAAATTCTTCCAGAGTGGCTTGGATGGGGAGAACGTGGAGCTTGGGTGTTCCATAGATTACGGAATGCTTGTCAATCAAAGCGCGGCGAATGCGGCCGTTCGCGCCATCGAAAGCAATCTCGAAGTTGTCGCCCGCGGAGTTCTGGCCAACGAAGCGCTCCATGGGACCTCCCAGCCAGGCCGCCTCGTGCAAATAGCTTAGCGATCCGGGTTTGGCGGTTTCCGCGGCGACCGGCGGAGCGATTCCCAATTGCATACGATGCGGGATTACCAACTGGCCCTTGCTGTCCAGAAAACGGAGCGATAAGGCATCGCCGGGTTTAGTTTGCGATCCCACCGGAATCGAAATCTGGCCGCGAGTGAGCGGAGCGATGTCGGGATGCAACGTCCCGTGCTGCGCGCCGCTGGACCACTCCAAACTTAACTCGGAGAGATTAGTAAATTCGTAGCGGTTGTCCACCGTGAAGGTTGCCGGGTCGCCGGATTTCCACGCGGGCAAATCCCGATCGCGCATGTGCACCGGAGAAAAGAGCATTTTCACGTGCCAGAATTCGGGCTTCTTGCGCCGCCATCCATCGACGATTCCCCAGGGAGCATCGCCCACTACGCCGCGTCCCGGCATTTTGTAAATGCGGTCCAGGGCGTGCTCCGGTTCACCGATTCCGCCGCGCCCATATTCGGAGTCGCGGCCCGGAACCAGAAACGCGTCGTCCACCCAGGCCCAGATTATGCTGGCCTGCACGTTCTTGCTGGTCTGCACCGCATCCCAGACCGGAATCAGCGGCGCGATGTAGTAATCGCGTTCGCCAGGATCGAGCCACATTTCTCGCGTGTCGCCCCAGAGATCGCCCTGGAACGGGGCCATGCTTTCATCCCACAGGATCGGCACCTTTACGTCTTCGCGTTCCTTCATGCGCGCCAACGAAATGGGATTGTGCATGGTCGCCAGTTCAAGAGTCGCACTTTGTCCGGCACTGGCGGGGCGCGTGGGGTCGTGCTTTTTCACGAATTGGTGGGCCGCCTCAAAATCTGGCCCCCACGTGCTCTCATTGCCGACGGACCAATAAACCACGCTGGGATGGGAGCGGTCGCGCTCCAGCATCTCGGCAATTCTTTGCACGAAGGTTGGCAAATAGCGGAGATCGGAGCTTTCATCCACCCAGCAAAATGGACCTTCCTCTTCGATGTAAAAGCCCATTTCGTCGGCGTCGTCGTACAAATCCTGCACCGCCGGAAATGTTGACGTGCGGATGGCGTCGAGGTTGTCCTCTTTCATCATCTGCAGATCTTTTCTGGTAAGTTCCGGCGTGACTGCGCGGCCACCGAGCGGATCCATTTCATAATGGTTGGCTCCGCGCAGCTTTACCGGAACGCCGTTGATCAGGAACCGCGTGCCGCGGATTTCAATCTGCCGGAAACCTACACGCCGCGAGACGACTTCATTCTGCGAGCTGGAGAGCTTCGCGCTCAGGGTATAGAGCAAGGGGTGCTCTGCCTCCCAATGTTGCGGGCTAGCGACATGAAACTCCACGCGCTGTTCCAGGCGCGACCAGGGAGCGAGCTTGAGATCGAGATGATCGTTGTCGAGAGAAACGGAATGGCCTTGCGGATCCTTCAAAGAAAACATCAAAGGAACGCTGTTGAGTTCATGGCCGGATTCGTTTTCTACCGATAGGTCGAGAGTCAGCGTGGCGTTTTTATAGGCGCTATCGAAAACCGTCTGCACATGAAAGCGCCGGACATGAGTTTCCGGAACGCTGAACAGCCTGACCTGCCGAAAAATTCCCGTGAGCGGGAAGTTGGCGTAGTAGCTCATGTTGTCGAGATGGGAAGAGAGCGTTTTCTCTCGCACCAGGAGGGCCAGAAGATTGTCGCCGCCGATATGAGCCGCAGTGGTGACGTCGAGTTCAAAGGGAGAGAATCCGCCTTCATGAGAGCCGACTCTCTGGCCGTTGAGCCAGACCTCAGTTCCGCTATAGACGCCGTCAAAAAGCAGCTTGATGCGGCGGCCGCGGAAGCTTGCCGGAATTTGCAGGTGACGACGGTACCCGCCGCTGCCTGTCTTGCTATCGAAACCCTCCATCATCCAGTGAGAAGGGACTTTGATGTCTTTCCAATCGGAGTCGGGAAAGTTTGTTTGGAAAAAATCAGCATTGGGGTCGGGCTTGAATTTCCAGGCGCCATCGAGATCGAGCGCCGGGACCGTATCGTCGAGCAGGCTGAGCCCAGGCGCCAGATCGCCAGCTTGCAGGGTCTTCTTGGGCGAAGCTCCGCTAGGGAGTTGCGCAGTTGCAGTGACATCGCCTTCCAGTCCCACCGGCATTTCGACCTGAAATATTCCATCCCCATCGGTTTGAGCGGAGGCCTGCCACGGCTTTCCACCAGCTGTGCCTTGCAGTTGCACCGAAGCATTCGCGAATGGCTGAGTTCCAAAGGCGTCGGTGACGACGCCAAAGATATGGTTCAGCAAATCGGAGCCGACTTCGATTACCGGCGGATCGGTTCGGTCGTAGACCTCAACTTCCATGAAGCTTACCTTCCCGGTGAAACCGGAGAGGCGCAGGCCGCTGCTGTTTTGCGCCGCGAACTGGGCGAGAATGAGCCGAGGGAGCAAATGCTGCGAATCGCCAACGGATTGCAACAGCCGCCACTGTCCGCTGGCATCACGGGTCTCCAAGTTGAGGTGCGAGAGTTTGGGTCCGCCCTCCTGCCGGATAACTATTTCCTGAAACTCTGTCGCCTTCGGCCAATTCAATTCCACCCAAGTATCGGCGGGATTGGTTCCTTCCTTGGCCGTCCATTGTGTGTTGGTGATGTCGCCATCGGTAAGATACTCGGCCCTGGTGCCCTCGGATTCGCTGGAGGCAGTGGCTCGAGCGGCCAGCGCTACGTTTCCGTTCGGCTTGTCTTGTGCGTGGAGAGCGATTGTGAGGACAGTGGCGGCGACTACCGTTGGCAGCATCAGGCTTCGCAACATAAAGTATTAGTGCTCCTGTGCAGGGAAATGGAATGGGGAACGACCGTAAAGCATATCATATGCTTTTATGGATTCGGTCTGGGACGACTGGGGCACTACCGACCCCGGGTGTCGCGAACGCGCAAGTCCCGCGGAATGTTTTTCTGTCCAGAGCATCGACATTAGTAGCATTGCCAGCTCTAGCTGGAATTGCCCGCGCCGTGGCGCTTAGGGAAGATTTCGCCGATGCGGCGAATCTCGGCGCCCACTCCTTTGAGTTTTTCTTCGATGCGTTCATAACCGCGGTCGATGTGATAAACGCGGTCAATGATGGTCTCGCCATCGGCCACCAGCGCGGCGAGGACCAACGAGGCTGAGGCGCGCAGGTCGGACGCCAGCACGGCTGCGCCGCTCAGCGGAGTCTTGCCTGCGATCACGGCGCGGCGCCCTTCAATCTTGATGTTCGCGCCCATGCGAAGCAGTTCCTGCGCATGCATGAAACGGTTCTCGAAAATATTTTCCGTAATGATGGATGTGCCCTCGGCCTGCGTCGCCAGCGCCATGTACTGCGCCTGCATGTCGGTGGGGAAGCCGGGATACTCTTCGGTGACAATGTCCGCGGCTTTGACGGGTACGTCGCCCATCACACGCACCGAATCCGATGTGTGTTTGGTCTTGATGCCTACCTCACTCAGCTTTTGTAGCAGCGCATGCAAGTGGCGGGGATCGCAGTTGGCGACCTTAACGTCTCCTCCGGTAATCGCAGCGGCAAGAATGTAGGTCGCGGCCTCGATGCGATCGGGGATGATGGCATGCCTGGCGCCATGCAACTTGCTCACACCTTTCACGCGGATGGTTGGCGTGCCCGCGCCCTCAATGCGTGCACCCATTTTATTAAGCAGGTCGGCGAGGTCGGCGACTTCGGGTTCGCGGGCGCAATTCTGCAGGAGGGTTTCACCCTCCGCCAGAGTGGCCGCCATGAGGAGATCTTCCGTGCCGGTGACCGTGATCTTGTCGAAAATAATTTCCGCGCCCTTCAAGCGTTCGGCGCTGGCTTCCACGTAGCCGTGATCCTGGGTGATTTTCGCGCCGAGACGCTCAAGGCCCTTGATGTGCAGGTCAATGGGCCGGGCGCCGATGGCGCAACCGCCAGGCAGTGAGACGCGGGCGCGGCCACAACGCGCCACCAGCGGGCCCAGCACGAGAGTGGAGGCACGCATGGTCTTGACTAAATCGTAAGAGGCTTCGGGAGTTGCGAGATTCTTGCAGCAGAGAGTGGTGCGGTGGTGGGCTCGGCCGTAGCCAAGTTCCACTTCTGCGCCCATGGCGGCGAGCAGGCGGCGCGTGGTTTCGATGTCGCGAACCTGTGGAATATTTTCCAGGATAACCGGTTCCTCGGTGAGCAGAGCCGCGGCCATGGCAGGCAGGGCGGCGTTCTTGGCGCCGCTGATGCGAATGGTTCCGAGCAGCGGGTTTCCGCCGCGGATGACAAATTTATCCATGAGTGGAGTACGCCTTGCCTCGGCCGCTTAGCAAAAGCCACTCTATTCTACTTGCAGGGAAAGAAGAACGTTGATGAAGGGGTGTTAATTGGAAGGGCACGCGGCTTTGGAACGGCATGGCCTGTGGTGGGACAGCCGAGGGCGGCTGTCCCTACGCGTGCTTGGCTCGGGCGATGGCGCGACGGACGTTGCCCCCTGTCGATTTCAATGCGCGCTCGGCGTTGGCCCGGCTGGCTTGAGCTTCCAGCATCACCAAAGCCACTGGAACTCTGTTTCCAGCTTGCTTGAGGACCCTTTGCGCTTGTGCTCGGGTGACGCCCGTAGCGCGCTGCAGAATGCCCACGCCGCGCTCCATCAATTTGTCGTTTTTGAGGTGAACGTTGACCATCAGGTTGCCATAGACGTAGCCCAACCGGGTCATGGCGCCGGTGGAAAGCATTCCCAGAATCATTTTTTGCGCGGTGCCAGCTTTCATGCGGGTCGATCCGGACACGACTTCGGGGCCGACTTCCGCGACGATGGCGAAGTGCGCGGCTTTTTCGAGAGGAGAATGGCGGTTGCAGGTGACCGCGATGGTCTTGGCGCCGCGGCGGCGGGCATATTGGATGGCGGCGACGGTGAACGGAGTGCGGCCGCTGGCGGCAACGCCAACCACCACGTCTTTCTTGCCCGGCTTCTTTTTGGCGATTTCACGCTGGCCGAGTTCGCGGGAATCCTCGTCGGCTTCGACGGCGGCGACCAGGGCTTTTCCGCCTCCAGCCATGACGAATTGCACCATTCTCCGGGGAGTGTTGAAGGTGGGAGGGCATTCGACGGCGTCGAGGGCGGCGATGCGTCCGCTAGTGCCGGCGCCGACGTAGATGAGGCGGCCGCCTGCTTGTAATGCGCCGGCTATCAAATCGATGGCATGAGCGATTTGCGGCAAGGCGTGTTTTACGGCGGCAGCGACTTTGGCGTCTTCCGCATTGATGGTGCGCGCGATGGCCAATGGGGATTTCAGATCCAAGTCGGCCGAGCGGGGATTGAGTTGTTCGGTCGAGAGATGGCGAAGAGTTGCGTATGTACGTTTCAGTAGGTCGCTCCTGAGTCTTCGTGCGGCGGTATTCCTTTTCCCATGTGCGAACTGATTTTCCCGGGCACGACTCCTTGCGCTTTGGTTCCTTAGTGTCGGCGGCCGTGGAATCCCACCCTAGCGCAAACACCGCGCTAGGATGGGGCACCTGCCAGTAGAAACACTACTTTGCCAGCCCTTCGATTACGGCGTCGTGAAAGAGCGGACGAATTTGCTTGATCGCCTGGTTGGTGCAATCCGGCCAGGTACGGTTCGTAAGTAAGGTTACCGAAAGTTGGCGCTCCGGGTCGATCCACAACGAGGTTCCGGTGTAACCGAGGTGTCCGAAGGATCCGGCGGAGAAATATTTTCCGGATTGCGAGGGCGAAGATGGAGTGTCCCACCCCAAGGCACGGGAGGTGCTTGGCGGCGTCGATTCCCGGCGGGTGAAAACGGTCAGGGTCTCTGGCCGAGCAATCGGCTTGCCGCCTGCGAGCATGGCATTAGCGAAAGAGGCCATGTCCGCGGCCGAGGCGAATAAGCCCGCGTGACCTGCGACGCCGCCAAGCACGCTGGCGTTCTCGTCCTGTACTTCGCCCTGGATGACGCGGTGGCGAAAGGAGCGGTCGTCCGCGGTGGGGGGAATGGAAGTTCGCCATATGGGTGCAGGGTTGAAAACGGTGCGAGCCATGCCGAGCGGGCCGAAGACCTCGCGCTGGCAGAAACGGTCGAGTGGTTCGTCGGCGATGCGTTCCAGGGCCACGCCGAGAATGATGAAGCCGAGGTCGCTGTACTCGGCGCGCGTGCCGGGATCGGCGGTAAGAGGGGTAGTGAAAGCCGCGGCGAGCAGTTCCCCTTTGGATCGCGCGCGCAGGAAGAGTTTTTCGTAAGCCGGGAGGCCGGAGGAGTGCGCCAGCAGCATACGAAAAGTGATGTCGCGGCGATTTCCGCTTGGTTCTCCTGCGGCGAATTCGGGCACGATGGCGGTGACGGGTATTTCGAGATCTAGCAGGCCGCGCTCGTACAGGATCGTGGCCATGCTGGTCGTCGCAACAACTTTAGAGACGGAGGCGAGGTCGAAGATGGTCTCGGTAGTCACTGCGGTAGAGTTGAATTCGTAGGTGTAATGGCCGAAGGCTCGGAGCGCGACGAGCTTTCCCCGATGGGTAATGGCAATGGAAACGCCAGGGAAAGCGCGTTCGGCAAGAGCTTGCCGCAGAATGTCGAAGGCACGGGAGAATTGTGCGTCCTGCTGGTCGGAGGCCGGGGCGGGCAGGTGCGCGGAGGAATGTGGAGTATGTGCGATGATCGGGTTATAGCAAAGTTCCAGTAGCGCGTAAAGACAGGCCACGGACGCGGTTCGCCAGGCGACAGAGAAAACCCATCACCACTGAGGACACGAAGGCTCATCAAGGTTTATGCCTGTGGCACAAACGGCACCCCCTTACCTGAGTTTCTTGAGTGAGCGTCCGTGGGTTGTGTAGAGTCAGAGTATCCGCACACGCAAAGCCAATTCGGGCTGGCAGACGCTTCTCCTGGGTGTCCTGGCAGCAGCCTTTTCATGGACTCTTCTGAGCTTGCCTGCCATGGGCGAGGCGAAAGCCACGCTGCCGAATCGTCTGGGCGTTCTCGATTCGATTGTGCAGCAGGCGATCCAGGACGGACAGATTCCTGGGGCAGTGGTGTTGATTGCGCATGACGGAGAAGTGATTTACCGCAAGGCCTTCGGGCATCGTTCGCTGGAGCCGCGTCGTGAAGCCATGACCATGGACACGGTTTTCGACTTGGCATCGCTGACCAAAGTGGTGGCCACCACGACCGCCGTGATGCAACTGGACGAGCGCGGGAAGGTGCGCCTGAATGATCCGGTGGCGAAATACATTCCCGAGTTTGCGCAAAACGGAAAAGATGACATCACGGTGCGTGAACTGCTTACCCATTTTTCCGGACTGCCAGATGACCTGGATCTGAAGCAGCCATGGCAGGGCCGTGAAGCCGCGCTGCGCATGGCCTACGAGTCGAAGCCGGTATTCGCGCCGGGGTCGCGGTTCCTCTACAGCGATGTGAATTTCATTACGCTAGGCGCGCTGGTGGAGCGGGTTGCCGAGATGCCGCTGGATAAATACTGCGCGACCAGGATTTTCGCGCCACTGGGCATGACGCATACACGGTTTCTGCCGCCTGCTTCCTGGCTTCCCAAGATTGCTCCCACCCAGTATGACGAACACGAGCGCATGTTGCGCGGGGTGGTGCACGATCCCACGGCGCGGCGCATGGGAGGAGTGGCCGGCAATGCGGGATTATTTTCTACGGCGGACGATCTCTCAAAGTTCGCTCAGGCGCTGCTCGATGGGAGTACGGTGCGCACGGTGCTATCCGCGCTGTCCATCGAAAAGATGACCACACCGCAGCAACCGCCCACCGCTCCAGTGTTGCATGGGTTCGGCTGGGATATTGATTCGCCTCTTTCTTCGAATCGGGGTGAATTGCTGCCCGTGGGCTCATTCGGACACACCGGTTTTACAGGCACTTCGCTGTGGATTGATCCGACGACGAGAACCTACATCATCATTCTGGCCAATGCGGTCCACCCGCGCGGGAAGGGAAGCGCTATCGCTCTGCGCTCGAAAATCGCTACCGCGGTTGCGGCCGCGCTGCCACTCACCGTCGGCGAAAAGGAAAAGCTGCGCTGGCAAAGCATTACCGGGTACAACGAAACTCAGACTGCGGCGCGGCGGGCCAGCGTTAGAAATGGAGCGGTACAAACGGGTATTGACGTTGTGGAAGCGCACAATTTCGACGAGTTGCATGGCAGCCTGGGGACTAAGAAAAAGATCGGGGTGCTGACCAACCAGACGGGAGTGGACGCGCAGGGCCGGCGCACCATCGACGTGCTGGCGGCGGCGCCCGGTGTTTCGCTGGAAGCGATCTTCAGCCCCGAGCATGGAGTGACGGGAACGCTGGATACGACTGCGATCGGCAACTCGCGGGATGCGGCGACGGGCGCGCCGGTGTACAGCGTGTATGGCGCAACCGACGCAGCCCGGCGGCCACCGGTCGAGGTTCTAAAAACGCTGGACGCGGTGGTGGTGGATGTGCAGAACGCAGGGGCGCGCTTTTACACCTACGAAACTACGTTGGGATATTTTCTGGAAGCCGCGGCCAAGGCGGGGATTGAAATCATCGTGCTGGACCGGCCGAATCCAATTACCGGTTCGTTTGTGCAGGGGCCAATTCCGGATGCGGGGCGAGAGAGCTTTGTGAACTATTACCCAGTTCCGGTGCGGCATGGCATGACCATGGGCGAACTGGCGAAGATGTTCAATACGGAGCGGGGCATCCATGCCAGGTTGACCGTGGTACCGATGGAAGGCTGGCTGCGCGGGGATTGGTTCGATTCGACGGGACTGGCGTGGGTGAATCCTTCGCCGAATCTGCGCAGCTTGACCGAGGCCGCACTCTATCCGGGCGTGGCGCTGGTGGAAGGCACGAATGTTTCTGTGGGACGAGGGACGGATACTCCTTTTGAATTGCTGGGCGCGCCCTGGATCAATGGCCGGGAACTGGCGGCATACTTGAATGCGCGGGGAATCTCGGGCGTGCGGTTTGTGCCGTCCAGCTTTGCTCCGGGCAGCAGCACGTATCAGGGCGAAAAATGCCAAGGGGTGAATCTCGTGGTCATTGAGCGTAACGCGCTGGACGCCCCGGAGTTGGGGATTGAGTTGGCCTCGGCGCTGCATAAGCTGTACCCGCAACAGTTTCATATGGAACGGATGTTGGAGATCGTGGCGAACCAGAGCGTCTATGACGCTCTCGTCCAGGGACAAGACCCGCGGCGGATTGCGGACGACTGGCGCGAGACGCTGGAGAAATTCGAGCAACTGCGGCAGAAGTATTTGATCTACAAATAAGTTGGCCCGGCCGCTGGCGGATACAACTCGGTTTTCCGCGCGGCGCATCCCACCAGCAGTTCTCATCCGCGAAATCAGCTATCGCCGCTGAAATGGCGGGCCTATAATGGGCACGTTCGTGCCGGCCGAGCGGCCTCATGTGATCCGGCAAAGAGGTACTCCATGCGAATTGCGATCCTTCGAACCATAATCCTGCGAACGGGAATGATTCGAATCACGATGCTGTGCGCTTTGTTAACCGCGCTGGCGGTGGCGCAGGAAGGTTCCTTGGTGGCAGCGCCTGCTGCCCCGAGCACTCCTTCTGCGCAGTTGGTGATTCCGTCTGGCACCGAAGTTCCAGTGGCCCTGAAACATGCCATCTCCACCAAGAGCGCGCGGGAAGGCGATGCGGTTTATGCGCAGACGACTTTTCCCATCGTGTTGAACCAGCGCGTACTGGTTCCGGCGGGAACGTACGTTCAGGGAAGAATCACGCCGGACGCAGCGCGCGGGACGGGTGAAAGGCCGCGCGGAAGTGCTGATTCATTTCACCACGCTCATCTATCCCAGCGGTTATACCGTGCTGTTGCCGGGCGCGGTGGAGAATGTTCCGGGGGCGGAGAAAACTTCGATCAAAGATTCGGAAGGAACCATCCGGCAGGACCGCCAGACGGGCGAGAAGGTGGGGAAGGCGGCGGAGCAGGGAGCCGAGGGAGGAATGGCTGGCGCGGTCATTGGTGGGCTGAGCAGCGGCAGCGGAACTGGGGCCGGGGTTGGGGCGGGAATCGGGGGACTGACGGGCATTGCAATCGCCCTGCTGACGCGCGGCGCCGATGTTCGCCTGGATGCGGGAACCACCGTGCAGATGGTGATCCAGCGTGATGTGCCGCTGGATCCGACGCGGATTGCGGCCGCAAAATAAAACGAGGGGAGCGATCGTCCCCCGTCAGAAGCCTGCTGAAAAAGTGCTTCTTAGGCGGCAGTGTTCCGCACGCTGCTACAGAGTCCGCCGCAAGGTCTTGGTTAAGGCACGCATCGCGGATTCATTCCGCCGGTACCACATCCACTGGCCAAGTTTCTTGGCGTCCACCAGGCCAGCTTTCTTTAGGATTGCCATGTGATGCGAGATCGTGGGTTGGGTGAGATGGATGCGCTCTTCGATGTCGGATGCGCAGAGTCCGACATCCTTATCCTTGCCGATGGAGCAGCCACCCCGCTCCTTGAGTGCTTGCAAGATGCGGCGGCGCGTGGGGTCGGCGACGGCTTGCAAGGCTCGATCGAGAACTTGATCTGAATGACTCATGAAATGAGACTGGGCCGGGAATCAGGATACCAGACCCGCTAGTTGCACCGCCGCGCGCAACCCACTTACTTTTTCAGGATGGGATTATAGCCATCGTTGGTAAGCTTGGCGCGAGTGTCTTCGGCGCTCTTAATGTCGGTGAAGGGGCCAACTTGCACGTGGTAGAGCTTGTCGGGGCCGGTGGCGGAGAAGGCTGGGTACTGCTTTTTCTTGAGAGCATCGACCAGAGCATCGCCATCTTCCTGGCGGCTCACCGCGGCCACTTGCACATAGTAGCCAGCGGCCGCAGGAGCCGCAGTTGGATCGGCGGGCGGGCTGCTGGGTGCGGCGGCAACCGCTGCGGCATCGCTGGCGACCGGCTGAGTCTCTGCTGATTTCTGGCTGGTGGATTTGAAGAAGGCCAAGTCGGGAGATGGGGCAGGGTCGGGGTTGCTGGCGGGTTTCACCGCCGACGGCCGCGCACTGCTATACGCTGTGGACAAGGAACCAGGCTCCGCTGAAACCGCGATCGGGAGAGCAGAGCCTTTTCCCATCTTGAAGCCAAGTCCAAAAAAGGCGGCGCACAAAGCCACCAGCCCGAAGAACAGGACCAACATCTTGCCCGTGCCAAGAGTAATCTCTGTGTCTTGAGAACTTGCCATTCACCAACTCCCAAACACTATTTTCTCCACGCCATCGCTCCCACCGTTCAACGCGCGGGAGGTGGTGGCGCCGAGCTGTCTCCTTCAATCTTGCCCATCAACTTCTGCACACTGGACATGAAGTCCACCGGGACAGGGAATATGACGGTCGTATTCTTCTCCACGCCGATCTCGGTTAAAGTTTGCAAATAACGCAGTTGCACGCTGACCGGCTCGGTAGCCAGCAATCGGGCCGCATCCACCAGGCGCTGGGCAGCGGAGAACTCGCCTTCCGCATGGATGATTTTCGATCGCTTCTCGCGCTCAGCCTCGGCTTGCTTGGCCATGGCGCGCAGCATTGATTCCGGCATATCCACCTGCTTGACTTCCACGTTGGTGACCTTCACGCCCCAGGGAGACGTGTGAGTGTCGAGGATGCTTTGCAGCCGCAGATTAATCTTGTCGCGGTGGGCGAGCAATTCGTCGAGTTCCTGCTCGCCGAGCACGGAGCGCAACGTGGTCTGGGCAAACTGAGAAGTCTGGTAGACGTAATTGGAGACTTCTACGACCGCTTTGTTCGGCTCAATCACGCGCAGGAAAATGACGGCATTAACTTTTAGCGTGACGTTATCGCGGGTGATGATGTCTTGTGGAGGGACTTCGAGCGCTTCCTGCCGCAGCGAAACCCGCACCAGACGATCAATGGGAACGAATACGAGAATTACGCCCGGACCCTTCGCAGTAGAAAGCAGGCGGCCCAGGCGGAAGATCACGCCGCGCTCATATTCGGCGAGGATCTTGATTGAGCTTAAAAGGTAGAGAATAACAATGATGACTACAACGGTGGTGAAGCCAAATCCGAGTTCCATCGAAATACCTCCTACTGCTTCTGGGGCGGATTGTATCGCACTTGGGCGGCGCGTGCCGTGTTTGGCGACGTCCGGGGTTGTATGGCGTGATTCAGGACTGCTTCGGGTGGTCATGCTGAGCGGAGCGAAGCATCCCTATGGCGACATGGAACCTAGGTCCTAATAGGGATTCCTCGCTCCGCTCGGAATGACAGGATGAATCACAACTGCGCCACCGCTGGAGCGCGATCGTGCGATGGAGCCGGGTCTACCTGGAGCTGCAGGCCATCCACCTGGCGCACCACAACGAGCTGTCCCGGCGGCAGATTGGTTGAAGCGACGGCATCCCAAAGCTCGCCATGGACGAAGACTTTGCCAGCCGGGGCCAGTGCCGTCTGCGCCACGCCAGTTTCCCCTATCAGGCCCTGCACTCCGGTAAGAACTTTGTTGGCATGAGCCTTGAGAGCGATCCGCATGAGGAATATCGTAATCAAGCCAAACGGAATGCTGACCGCTAGCGCCGTAAGCAAGTGTACGCGCATTTCAGGAATGGGCGCGTCCACCAGAAGCAGGCCGCCCAGCGTAAGCGTTACCACACCACCCAGGCCGAGCACTCCGTGGGCGGCAAACTTGGCCTCCAAAGCGAAAAGCACGAAGGAAAGCAAGATCAGCCCGAGAGCGGCAAAACGCACGGGCAGCAAGTTGATGGCAAAGGCCGCCAGCAGAATGAAGATTACGCCAACCGTTCCGGGAACGACCGCGCCGGGGTGATTGAACTCGGCGTAAAGAGCCAGCGCGCCGATGATGAGCAGGACGAAGGCCACATTCGGGTCCATGATGTAGGCCAGAATGTGCTGTTTCAGCGTCATGTCGAATATTCGGACTGGCTGGCCCACCAGGTTCAGGGTGGCTGTCTGGCCGTCGAAGCGCTTCACCGGCTTGCTGGCGATCTGTTTGAACAAGTCGTCTTCGGTCGGGGCGACGTAGTCAATGAGCTTTTGGGTCAGAGCTTCCTGATCGGTGAAGGACTTCGACTGGCGCACCGCGCTTTCGGCGACTTCGACATTGCGGCCGCGCTTGGAGACGAACGACCTCATAAAGGCAGCGGAGTCGTTCTCGATTTTCTCTTTCATCACGTCGTCCATCTTGCCGCCGAAGAGATCGACGGGATGGGCGGCGCCGGTATTGGTGCCCGGGGACATGGCGGCGATGTCCGCGCTTTCCAGAATGAAGAATCCGGCGGAGGCGGCGCGGCTTCCGCTGGGCGTGACATAGATGATGACGGGAACAGGCGACGCCAGAATTTTCTCGATGATGTCGCGGGTCGAGTCGAGCAAGCCGCCGGGCGTGCTGATCTCAATGAGCAAAGCTTGGTCGTGGTTGTGGGCGGCGTCCTGAATGGCGCGGTCAATGTATTCCGCGGTGATGGGGTGAATGGTGTCGTTCACCACGATCTTCAGCACCTCGGCCGATGCGGGAACCGCGAAGGCAAAAACTAACAGGGCGGTGACTGCGTAGAAAGCACGCGACAGGAAGGGCAGCTTCATGGAAGTGGCCTCTGGCTCTATTGTCTCGCAAAACCGGGAGATAGACGAATCGGGCGTGCTGCTCGACGGGACAAACAAACCAAGTTGAAGTACATTTTCTGCGTGACCAGCCAGCCCACTAAGCCGCCGTCTAACGCGCTAAACACTTGGGGCGCCGCCTGTCGCCCCACTGTTCTCTTCGTGGTGGCCTTTACGCTCTGCATAACCCCTCATGAGGCTGTGCACGCGATCACCAGCTATTTGCTCTGGCTTTAGCTCGACGCTTTTTCAGATGTGGGTGAATCCGGATTCAGCGGAAGCAACGCCAAGACAGCTTCGCGATCATCGCAGCCACTGGTCCGACCTTTAGCCTCGTGGTCGGCGAGTGGCTTGCCTGGGTGGTCTATCAACGGGGATTTAAGCGAATGTCTTCGGGGCTCATTTTATTGATGTTGGCAATAGTGGGTGTTTATTCTTTCCTCGGTCCCTTGGCTGGCTGGCGCCTGGAGGAGATTTCAACACTGCGTTCACATTTCTCGGTATATCGAAACAGGTTCGTTATTTGGCGTCGGCGACAGGTTTTTTGCTTCTTCCGTCCTTCATGTTCTTTATGGGAAGAGCAACTAACACGGTGGGCACCAATTGAATTTGGTCGTGCGAAAGCTGTCTCCAGCACGACCGTTGCGCCCTGGCTGATTGGAACCATGCTCATTATTTTGGTTTATTGGCCGTTACCGGACTTTCTTGTCAAGTCGACTCTTGGAAGGGTCCGTGTTCTGGGTGTTCGCCGTATTGGGGGCTGCTTTCGGCTTCTCGAACTCTCGGCTGGTCGAGACGACACCTTCATTCACCCCGGGTGTCGTCATCATCACGATCCTCGCCGTGTTGATGGTGCGGCTGCTCACGAATGGAGTTCGCCTGGCTCATTAGATACAACTTGTCGAGATGACGGCATTACGCTCCGAGGACATCTTGAGACATCTCTACCCCGTCCGTTGTTGACGAACCTCCGTCTCCTCCGGCTCTCCGTCCATCCCGGCAGATTCGTGTCTCCCGTAATCAAGCGCGCCCCGCGTTCGTAGGTGATATACGACCATGCCCACTGAATGAAAACGAGCACGCGGTTGCGGAAGCCGATGAGAAAGAAAATGTGGACGAAGAGCCAGGAGAGCCAGGCAATGAATCCCGAAATATGCAGCTTGCCGAATTGTGCGATGCCGGCGGAACGGCCGATGGTGGCGAGACTACCTTTATCAATGTAATGAAAATTCTTGCGCGGCTCGTGCTCCAAGTCGTCGGCGATGTTGCGGGCGGCGGCTTTGCCTTCCTGTATGGCGACGGGAGCGACTCCTGGCAGCCACTTGCCGTTTTCGTCCTTGAGTGCGGCCAGGTCGCCGACCACCAACACTTCCGGATGTTCCGGAATACTTAAATCGGGATTCACCAGCACGCGGCCAGCGCGGTCCACCGGTGTGCCGAGTTTCTTTCCCAAAGATGAGGCAGAAACCCCGGCAGCCCACAGGGTGACGGCCGATGGCAGCCGAGTCTCGCCGATCATCACGGCGGAAGGTTCAATGCCGGTCACCAGGGTGGAAGTTTTCACCTCGACGCCGAGATGACGCAGTTGCCGCTCGGCGCTGCGGGAGAGATCTTCGGCATACGCGGGCAAAACACGCGGGCCACCTTCCAGCAGGACGATCCGGGTGCGCTTCGGATCGATTGCGTGGAATTCATGGGCCAGTGCGTGATGAGCAATTTCCGCCAGCGTGCCCGCCAGTTCGACTCCGGTGGGCCCGCCTCCGACGACTACAAAATTAAGCTCCGCTTGCCCTTCGCCCAAGGTGGCGCTACGCTCGGCCAGTTCAAACGCGAGCAGCACGCGGCGGCGAATTTCCAGGGCGTCTTCGATGGTTTTTAGTCCAGGTGCAAGCGGCTCCCACTCGTCGTGGCCGAAGTAGGCGTGACTGGCGCCCGCCGCCACAATCAGGTAATCGTAGGGAATCTCGGCCTCAGCCAATTTGACCACGCGGCGTGTCAGGTCGAAGTCCTGAACATCGCCCAGCAATACCTGCACATTGCGGCCGCGAAGGATCGAGCGGATAGGGGCAGCAATCTCGCCCGGCGACAGCCCGGCGGTGGCTACCTGATAAAGCAACGGCTGAAAGGTGTGGTGATTCTTGCGGTCAATCAGGGTGACGCGCACCGGCAGATGCGCCAGTTTGCGGGCGGCTAACAGGCCGCCAAAACCCCCTCCTACGACCACTACATTCGGTGTGCGTGGGCGGTCCGTTGCCATCTACGCTTTTAGATGAAACTGCACGTTACAGGCTTCGAAAAGTTCTACGGCGATTTGATCCCGTGTTTTGATCCCTTGTGACGATAAGAGAATCGCTAGCCGGAGGCCGTTGTGGAATCCCATCCTAGTCGCAAAGAGCGCGACTAGGATGGGGCACCTATGCCACTGGGCATAGTAAGATGGCCTCCGTCGGTATCGCTCGGACAAAGCGCGGTGCAAGCCAACTCATCTCAAACTGCCTCACGGTCCTCGGTTGCTGGATGGCAGCGCTACCTGCTTCCGTCAGCAACCGATCTAGTTTTCCTGGGCCTGCTGTTTTCCCTATGCTGCGGGGCGCTGGCGTCGCGCTTGCTCGGCGATGCCGGAATCGGCTGGCATATTCGTAATGGGCAGTTAATGCTGCAAAGCCACGCGATCACGCGCGTCGATCCCTTCTCGTCGACGATGCGCGGTCAACCCTGGTATGCCTGGGAGTGGTTGTACGACCTGCTGATTGCGGGAATCCATCACTGGATGGGATTGAATGGCGTGGTATTTTGCACCGCGCTGATGATTGCCGCAACCTTTGCCTTGACGCTTCGCGTCGTGGTTGCCCGCGGAAGCAATCTTCCGCTTAGCATCGTGCTGCTGGCACTTTCCCTGGGCGCCTCCGCCATCCACCTATTGGCTCGGCCGCACGTCTTCAGTTGGCTGTTCGCGGTGGTGTGGTTTGCGGTGCTCGACCGCTATGAAACCGACGCGCGCGTTCCTGGGAATCGCAGCGTGTTCTGGCTAGCGGCCCTCATGCTGCTTTGGGTCAACCTGCACGGAGGTTTTCTCACTGGCTTTGTTCTGCTCGGGATCTTTCTGGCTGGCGGATTTCTTGAGTACTTGGCCGGCCATGACCGATCTGTAGTTGTGCCTCGGCTGAAAAACCTGGCAAGCATCACGCTGCTTGCGCTGCTGGCGAGCTTGGCGAATCCCTACGGTTACAAGCTACATGCACATATCTATCGATATCTTACGAACCGTTTCTTAATGAATCACATTGAAGAATTCCGCTCCCCGGATTTTCATGGAATCGCGCCGCAGTGCTTTGTCTTCTTGCTGATGGTTGCGATCATCACCCTGGCGGTGTCGCGAAAGAGGCCGCGCGCGTCGCAGGGGCTGGTGATGCTATTCGCCACAGCAAGCGGGCTGTACTCCGCGCGGAATCTGCCGGTATCGTCTCTTCTATTGACGCTGACCGTTGCGCCGCTCTTGTCGCAGGAGATAGCGGATGCGAAGAACAAGCCTGAGTTGTCAGGTTGGCTGCGAAGTTGGCTTGGGCGCTGGGATTCGTTCGCGACGCGCCTGGGGCAAATGGAAGCCTCATTGCGCGGCCATCTTTGGCCTCTGGCTGGGGCAGTGTTCGGTCTGTTGATCGTTATGCAGGGAGGGAGGCTCGGAGCGCTTCAAATCATGGACGCGCATTTTCCGGAGAAGCGTTTTCCTGTACACGCGGTCGATCGGCTCGCCGCGCGCAGCAGTCATGAACCGGTCTTTTGTCCCGATTATTGGGGAGGCTATTTGATTTACCGTCTGTACCCGCAGACCAAAGTTGTTCTGGACGACCGGCACGATTTGTATGGCGAGCAATTCTTAAAGCAATACTTGAAGGCAGTCCAGGTTGAGTCCGGATGGGAACAGGTTTTGGACGAGCAGCGAGTGAATATGGTCCTGCTTCCGCCGGAATCGGCGCTGGCGAATGTGCTCAGAGAATCGCCGCAGTGGCGGATTATTGATGAGGACAAAGTTGGAGCGCTTTTTCAGCGAACGCCGCTCTGAGTCAAAGTCGAGACGCTTTCCGCTCGCTAGGATTTGCCGTCCAACTTGACCATCCGGTTCCGCAGAGTCTCAAACTGGACTGTGCCCAGTCCGCGCTGGCTGGCCATCTTCAAATAAGGCAAAGCGGAAGAATCGAGATTCCAGTAGGCCTTGGCCACGTAGGCGTCGAGGGCTACAGGGTCGGTCCCCGCTACCAAGGTCTTCTTGAGCAACACATCTTCCAGGTTGCCGCCGGTCGGACCGTTCCGCACTAGCACGCGGTAACAATCGATCATGGTCAGCGTGGGACGCACGAAATCGGCGAGGTCCACCAGGCTTTCGTGGATCTTCTGGTGCAACTGATGCCGCGCCCCACCCAGGATGCCGTACCAGTTCTTCATTCCCAGGGTTGTGCCGGTCAAGCTGTGATGCTTGGCGATGGGAAGATTAATGATCTTGTCGGCTTCGAGGAAAGGCTGAAAGACCAGCCAGTCCTGGAGCACATCGCCACCCAGATCAACCTCTTTGAACCTGGAGGGGTCCGGTAAGAGGACTTCGGCGCCTTGCTGGCGGGCCGCCTCGGCGATGCCGGAACGCTGGAAGCAACGGTTCGGATCGTTGCAGCTGACATCGGTCACGATCACTTTTTTCGCGCCCGCATCCCAGCATTGCCGCACCACTTCCGCCACCACTTCAGGATTGGTGTTGGCCGCCTGTTCGGGCGTGCGGTCCCAGGCTATATTGGGCTTGACGATCACCACATCCGTGCGGGAAACGAAGCGGCGAATGCCCCCAAGCTCCTGCAAAGCACGCTGCACCAGTTGCTGCGGTTCGCCGCCCTGGATCACGGCCAGTTCCGGCAAGGCGGGGTTCGCGGCTACCGTGTGACTGCGCCGGGCGCCTACCACTAGAGCTTCAACCGGGCGGGCGCTGCGTGACCTTAGCCATAGGCCCGCGCTAGCCGCTCCGGCACTGATCCCCGCCAGCCGCAGGATTCGCAGCATGGCTGTACGCCGGTCCATGGTAGTGGTGGTGCCGCCGGGGCCCGATGCTTCCTTAGTTTCCTGCACGGAACTAGACCTCTACCAGCGCGATTCGCCTGGGATCGTTGGTTCCCAGACGGTGTTGGCCATCGGCTGCGACCGCGATATATTTTGGCGGGCGTCCGACTTCCTCGAGCGTTTTCAATCCCGCCTCTTTTCGCTTGCGCTCGATAATCTGCCAGCCGGTGTAGTCGAGCGCCACGGGGTCGGCGGCGACCATCAGTCCGTTGTACTTCCACGCGTATTGCGGATTGAACCCGGGGCCGCCTTCATAACAGGCGGTCATCGCGTCGCAGATCACCAGCCGGAATTTACTCTTGATTTCGGGCAACACGTTGAGGTCGGCGATATACGGAGAACAATCTTTGCCGTGCAATTCGCCCGGATTGTGAATGACCCCGTACATATTCTTCATGGCGATCGTAACCCCGGCGAGACTGTGATCTTTCAGAATCGGGACATTGATCATGCAGTCACAGGTGCGAGTGAGTAGCTTGGAGAATCGTGTGTTGACGCTGGCGTAAACCGTGGACCTTTCTTCGTAGCCAGCGCTTTTGTCGTCGGTTCCAAGCAGGCGCTCCCGATTGCCATCATTGGAAAGGTGATATCCCGCCCGGTCCAGCGCTTCGTTGGTGTTGTCCCATATAACAATGTCCGAGGCTTTCACGCCGGCCTGCTTCAGCCGCTCGCAGATCGCTGCAATCAACAGCGAGTTGCTCGACAGCGCCGGTCCGCCCAGCGTGTTGATCTTGAGCCCGACCACTTCGCCCGGGCGTACCAGTTTCTTCCAGGGCGTGACCGCGTCACTGCTGCGGTAAAAAGATTGCATCGCATGATCCAGCAACTTTTGTACCCGCGACGAGTCAGGAGTTGAGCTTTGCCCATAGAGCATGGCATCGCGCGCGATCACGACTTTTGACTTGCCAGCGGCCAGCTTCGTTGTAGCCGCTTCCAGCGGTGACAACCCACCCACGCCGGCCACGATTGCTCCGGCAACGCAATTCCTGAGAAAGTCACGACGGCTGGCTCCCGCTTCTTCCTTCATGAAAGCTCCCTTCCTCCGCCTCATTTACGCGCCGCGGTTCTATTGAGGCAACTTCTTTTCGATTCCATGCCCAAGATCAAGCAGCGCCTGCGGCAGTTGTGGCGATACTTGGTAAGCGACAATCCTGACCAGGTACGGTCCTTTGCGAAATACCAGGCTCTGAGAGTAAAGACGCGCGGCATCGCCAATCGGTGCGCTGGCGGCGCCGACGGCGGGTTCCGATTCAAAAATGCTCTTCGCGCCGTCTGCCGCGGACATGGTGTAGATGTCGGCCACCGCCTGAGTCCGGTCGCTGAATTTATAGTCGGCGGTGGATGTGCTGCGAACCCCCGCTTTCAAGTATTTTTCCGCATCCCCATCGATGTAATTCGAAAGTTCGGCCGCGGCGAACGTGCGAGTGTCGCCTGAATTTGTCCACCCGGATACCTCGTTTGTCTGGGGGAAAAAGCTGCTTTCGTTGGCGGATGATTTCTTGCAGCCGGTACCGGCAGCCACCAGGGCCGCCAAGCCAGTAATAAATACCGCGCGCTTTAATGCATTCATGACTTTGCACTCTTCCGTCGCTGGTTCAGCAGAATCTGATTGGTTTTGGATCGGCTCTCCCCGATGCTGGTCACATAGACGGCTGGCCGGTCCTGCACCACACACGCATACTCACAGGCGCCGCAGCCCACGCAGCGCGCCGGGTCCACACGAGGTTGTTTGACTACTTTCACTTGCCCCGCGGCATCGATGACCTCGGCGGGCTCCAGGTAGATTGCCTTGGGAGACGTGGGACACCACTCTTCGCAAACGATGCAATCGGTAGCCATGGCCCAGGGAAGACAGCGGCCACGATCGTAGAAGGCGGTGCCGATCCGGATGGGCTTGGTGTCGCTGCTTACGCCCACCACCCAGCCTTTCGCTTGCGGCGAGGTTTCCCAGATAGCGCCCGTCGGACATACTTCCGAGCACAAGACGCAGCTTGGTTCGCAATAGCCGACGCGGGGCACCAGTATGGGAGTCCACAGGCCTTCCAGTCCGGCCTCAGACCATGCGGGATGCAGGGCATTGTTGGGGCATACCTTCATGCATTCGCCGCAACGGATGCAGCGCGCCAGGAAATCTGACTCCTCCAGCGAACCGGGTGGACGCAGAAGCCGCTCGCTTTTCTCTGCCGCAAATGCGGTTGTGCTGCGCAACAGCGGGATTATCGCCGCGCCCGTTGCCAATCCCACCAGAGCCTTGCGCCGCGCCAGGCTGGGGCCGGCGGTGACTCCATCGCCTTTGGGGAAGAACTTGAACGCCAGCCCTTCATGCGGACATTCCCCGATGCAGTTCAAACAAAGATGGCATTCCGCTTTACGCCAGGGCACGCCACCGATGGGATCGTCGCCACCCTGGCAGCGCAATAGACATCGATTGCAGTTATCGCAGGAGTCGGCTTTTTTCTGCAGACCGAGGATCGACCAGCGTGACAGAACGCCGAGCAGCGCTCCCAGCGGGCAAAGTGCGCGGCAGAAGAACCTGCTCACTCGGAAGTTCAACGCCAGGATAAGGATGAAGAGCAGACCAAGAGCCGCTCCCTGGCGGAAGTGAGGTTGTTTAAAGCTCAGAACGGTTGCGTTCAGAATGGTGTGGAGCACACCGAGGACCTGACTTAAGACAGCGGAATCGCTCCTCTCACCCGCTCTAAGGCTGGCTCCTGCAATGTAGTTGAACGCCGGCAGAATCGACAGGCCGAGAGAGCGAGTGAGAAAAGAAAAAGGATCCAGCCAGCCCACCACTCCCGTACCCAGAAACGCCGCAACTAATGTTGCGATCAGGATGTAGTATTTCGTTGTCTGCCAGCGCTTGTAGCGGTTCGACTCGATCAGCTGTTTGCCGCGCTTTTTTTCCGACTTCAGGCTTCCGAAGAAGTGGTTCAGACTCCCCATGGGGCAGACCCACCCACAGAAGAAGCGGCCCAGGAAGAGCGTGGGAATGATGACCAGCAGACTCCACAGCAAGCCGCGATAAAGCGCATGGCTGGCTAGGGCATTGGAGATTCCGACCAGGGGATCAAGCTCGAAAAACAGGCGAACCGGGTAGCGGAGGTGGATATCCTCCCCGCCGCCGCGAAGGGTCCCGCGAAATTCCGCTCTCAACAGAAGGAACATGAACGCGAGCAGAAAGACGACTTGGGAGATGCGCCTTAGCCGCCTGAGCGTCGCATACGTCACTGAGACATTCTGACAACTCGCCACAAACCCTGATGTGATGGGGATCACGCAGCAGCGGTTAACCTAGCAATTTGTTTCACTTCCCAGAGCCCATGTGAACAAAAACAGTTTCGCGGCTAGGAAGGGGAACCGCCATGAAAGATAAAGATAATGAGTGAACTCGGTTCAAACATCCAAGACATTCATGCAACGTTTTGCGGAGGACGTGAACCACAGGATTGAACGGTTCAGTTTCTCGAAAAAGTAGAAGATTGTCAGAACTGAAGGCGTTTAGTCGAAGCCTCAGATTCCCCAAATTCTTCCAGCCTGGGATATTTTGCGATCAGACTTTCTGGGGCTTTAACCTTTTTTCCGCTCAGCAAGTGTTCAATTTCCAGAGCGCTCACCGCAGCCTTGCCATCGGGATGATTGTTGGTGATGACGAATGTCTTGGCCGCGCTGGCACTGACCGTTTTGATTCGTTCTACCCATCCTTCCAATTCCTCACGCGTATAAAGATAGTCGTAGCGGTCGTTGCGGTGTTCGGAATCGAACCAGTTTTTATAGTTGCGTCCATGCAGGCGAACGTACCCGACGTGTGAAGTCACGTAGTCCGTGGGCCGAATGGCTTTGCCCAGGATCGGCTGGTCAATGTTGGCAAAGCCGACGCCTTGCTCCGCAAGTTGGGTAAATAGCTGGGGACTATTCCACGTGGCATGGCGCACCTCCAGTACTCGAGGATAACCGGCAAATGTTTTCAGAAGCCACTCTAAATACACCCGATTTTCCGGGATGTTCTTAAACGAAATAGGGAACTGGATGAGCACCGCCCCCAGGCGTCCGGCATTAGCCAAACTGTCCAAGCCAGCCTTGGCAAGCGTCTCATCTTCGGGGAGTGGTCGCAGGGTTTCGGCGGAGGTGGACTGAACCACGGCCAGGGGCGAGTGAGTGAAGGCCTGGTTGATCTTGGCGGTAAACAGAAAACGAGGATTGACAGCAGAAACCAGGGCAGCCCACTGCCGGCCGACCTCCGGTTTGATATGGCCGTAAAAAGAGGTGTTGATCTCGCAGCAATCGAAGAATTGCGCCAAATACTCCAGCGGGTGGATTTTCCGCTTTTTTAAGTCTTTGGGATAGACGCTGCCCTCCCAGTCCTTATAGGAAAAGCCCGCAGTCCCAATAAAAATATTCACTAATTCCCTCAATACTTTAGGACAAATGCGCAAAATCGAGGATTGACAAGGGCTTGCCCAGGGTCTAGTGTAGTCCCTCTAAAGGCGAACAAAAAGCGAAATATGAACGCCGCCCTGCTGCGCTCTCAAATCCGTTCTCAAGATCGAAGAGAAAGTGCCCTGTGCCTTCACCGTTTACAGGCGCACGCAGCAAGGCATCATTCCCACGGGTATCCCGCAAATCGATGCTGCGGTCGGGGGCGTTCCTCTATATGCGCTCACGGAAATCTGTGGCAGCCATCTGGCCTCTTCGGGGAAGACTTCGCTATTGACTTCCTTGCTGGCGCAAGCCTCGCGCAATCATTGCTGCGCCTTGGTGGATGCCAGCGATTCTTTTGATCCCGCCGGCGGCCAGGCGGCGGGAATCCATTTGGGGAGGCTGTTATGGGTGAGATGCGGGAAGAGCCGAGTCCAATTGCCGCCTTTAGAGCAAGCTTTCAAGGTTGCCGATATCTTATTGCAAAGTGGAGGGTTCGGGCTCGTCGTGGTGGACTTGAGCAGCCTGGGGGAGCGGGTGGTCTGCAAGGTTCCGCTGAGTTCATGGTTCCGCTTTAGCCGCGTCATCGAGAAGCAAGCGGCGGCCCTGGTTTTTATTGAGCAAGAGCCGCATGCCACCAGTTGCGCGGGATTGGTAGTACGGGTTATGGCGGAACCCTTCGGGCTCTCGGGGAATTTGCTTACGCGATTCCATCTCAAAACCGAAATCGTTCGCGGCCAGGACAAGCGGCCAGTCTGCTCGGAAAAATCAGGATTTTCTCTCCGGACACAATGGGCTTAGTTCCAGGTTCGAGTAATTATGTTTGCCTGCTTATATGTTCCCGATTTTCCCGTGCAAGCCTCCTTGCTGTCTGAGCCAGTGCAAGCGAGAAAAGTTCTGAAGCAATCTCCTCTCGCCATCCTTGATGGGCCCGCCAATCTGCCGAGAGTCTTTGCCGTGAACCAGCTGCCCGCTGCGCAGGAATTGAACCCGGCATGACTAAGCTGCAGGTAGAAACCTATGGCGGCATCGGGTTGCGAAAGCGATCCATCCCGTCGGAGGAAGCGGCGCAAGTCACGTTGGTGGACTACGCTGGCGCATTTTCGCCGCGAGTGGAATCTACCTGCGCCGGGGCCGCGATTCTGGACCTCGCCGGAACCGAAAAGCTTTTTGGCCCTCTGCAAAAAACAGCTCACACACTGGCCGCCCACGCGGCGGAAATCGGTTTCGATCTGCGGGTGGCGATTGCTGCAAATCCAGACACGGCGTTTCATGCCGCACGCGGATTTCCCGGGATCACGATCATTCCAGCCGGGGAAGAATCCCCGAGTTTGGCTCGGTTACCGGTGAGCGTCCTTACAATTTCGCCAGAAATTTTGGAAGTCTTGAATGGTTGGGGAATTCAGACCTTCCATGCACTGGCCGCTTTACCCACGGTTGCCCTGGTCGAGAGATCTGGGCCAGGAAGGCTTGCATCTGCAAAAGTTGGCGCAAGGGCAAATGGATCGCCCGTTGCTGACCGTCAGTCCAATCACGGAATTTCTTGTCGAGCTTTGAATTTGATGATCCCGTAGAAACCCTGGAATCGCTGTTCTTTATTTTGAACCGCCTGCTGCAGCAACTCTGCTCAATTTGATGGCGGGTTCGCTTGCCACCAATGAACTGCGGCTGACCATGGAGCTTGAAGTGCGGCAATTGCAGAAGGGGCAAGACGGAGAAAAGTACCAGCATGAATGGAAGCTGCCGGTTCCCACCCAGGACAAGCACATGCTTTTTGCGCTGGTGCGGTTGCATCTGGAGGAGACTACTTTCTCCGCCCCGGTCCGGAAACTGAGCCTTGAAGTGATCCCCGTAAAGCCTCGCATGGCGCAAGGCAATCTTTTCACGCCACCCTCGCCCGAGCCGGAAAAACTCGAAATTACTTTGGAGCGGATTTGTGGGATGATAGGCACCGCCGATGCGGAAGGCAGAACTTGTGTGGGATCGCCCCGTCTGCTGGATACGCACCAGCCTGACAGTTTCACCGTGCAGCATTTTTCCGGCGTGGGAGAAGCCGCGAATCTAGCCCCAGCAATTCCCCAAGCCGTGAATCCTATCATCGCTCTGCGGATTTTCCGGCCCGTGCTGGAAACTTCCGTAGAACTCGAAGGAAAAACGCCGCATTTTGTCCGGCTGTGGCAACGCCCTCGCCGGGTGGTTGCAGTCTCAGGGCCGTGGTGCGCCTCGGGAGATTGGTGGAATGCCTCTGCCTGGATGCGCGAGGAATGGGATGTGGCTCTGAAAACTCCCGCCGGCATTGGTTTCTACCGCATTTATCGCGACCGCATTCGCCAGCGCTGGTTTGTGGAAGGCGTCTTTGATTAACCGGATGAATCGTCATGCCCTACGTCGAATTACACGCCCGCTCCGCATTCACTTTTCTGGAGGGAGCTTCTTTGCCGGAATCGCTGGTGTCCGCGTGCGCGGAACTGCAGATGCCTGCCATGGCTCTTTTGGACCGGAATGGAGTCTATGGCGCGCCGCGCTTTCACATGGCGGCCAAGCAATGCAAAGTTAAAGCGCACGTGGGGACGGAAATCGGTATCGCCGGGGGAGGGAACTATCCCCTGTTGGCGCAGTCCCGCACCGGGTATCAGAATCTCTGCCGCTTGATCACAACCATAAAATTGCGGACCAAAAAAATACTGTCGCGACCGCATCGTTACAGGAATTGCAACATCACGCGGAAGGATTGATCTGCCTAAGCGGGGACGAAAATGGCCCGCTGGCTCATGCCCTGGCAAATAATGGGATGGATGGCGGCCGCCAGTTGCTGCAACAGCTGGTTTCCACTTTCGGCCGTGAAAACCTGTACGTGGAATTGCAGAGGCATGCCGACCGTTTTCAGGAATCGCGAAACCAGGCGGCCATCAGCCTGGCCCGGGAACTTCATCTCCCAGTGCTCGCCACCAATGGAGTTTGTTACGCCACCCCATCCGAGCGCCAAATCGCCGATGTCTTCACCTGCATCAAGAACAAGCGGCGGCTGGATACGGCGGGCCGCTTGTTATCCAGGAATTCGCAACGCTATCTCCGCAGCGCCGGGGAAATGACCCGCCTCTTTTCCGATCTGCCCGAAGCCATTGCGAATACCAATGAACTGTCTTCGCGGCTGGAGTTCACCCTGGAAAAATTGGGATATGAGTTCCCGCGCTATCCCGTTCCCGAAGGCGAGACCATGGATTCCTTCCTGCGAAAACGGACTTGGGATGGCGCTCGCTGCCGATACCGCCCGGTAAGCAAGCGCGTACGCGAGCAACTGGATAAGGAATTAGCTCTCATCGAAAAGTTAAAACTAGCTGGCTACTTCCTGATCGTATGGGACCTCATCTGCTTCTGTGAACGCAACGGCATTCTGGTCCAGGGCCGCGGTTCGGCCGCCAACAGCGCGGTTTGCTATTCGCTGGGCATCACCGCGATTGATCCCATCGGCATGGATTTGCTATTCGAGCGGTTCCTGTCGGAGGAGCGTGGAGAATGGCCGGACATCGATCTCGACTTGCCGAGCGGCGATCAGCGCGAACAGGTGATCCAGTACGTGTACGAGCGTTACGGCAAACGCGGCGCCGCCATGACCGCGAACGTCTGTACCTATCGTGGCCGCTCGGCTGCGCGCGAGATGGGCAAAGTGCTGGGCTTCGACGAAAACACTTTGGCTCGCCTGTCGGCAGTCGTGGGCACGTGGGAGTGGCGCGATCCCAATGACACCATGGAACGGCAGTTCACCAGCACCGGTCTCGATCTCCGCCATCCGCAAATAGCTGTCTATCTGAATCTCTGCCAGCGAGTGCAGGATTTGCCGCGCCATCTCAGCCAGCATTCGGGCGGAATGGTCGTTTGCCAGGGCGAACTGGATTCCGTCGTGCCGCTCGAACCGGCCACCATGCCGGGAAGAGTGGTAGTGCAGTGGGATAAGGACGATTGCGCCGACCTCGGACTTATCAAGGTGGACTTGCTCGGCCTGGGAATGATGGCAGTTCTCAAAGACAGCATTGGACTGATCCTCGATCACTACGGAGACGAAGTTGATCTGGCGCACTTGCCGCAGGATTGCCCCGATGTTTATGACACCATCCGCAAAGCCGACACCATCGGAATGTTTCAGATCGAGAGCTGCGCCCAAATGGCCTCGCTGCCCCGCAACAATCCCACGCGCTTCTACGATCTGGTAACGCAAGTGGCGCTGATCCGGCCCGGCCCAATTACCGGCGAGATGACTAGTCCTTATTTAAAGACGGCGGCAGGGGAAGGAAGCCGTCACTTATCCGCATGAATCTCTCATCCCGGTTTTGAAACGAACCCTGGGCGTGCCGTTATTCCAAGAACAACTCCTCAAGCTGGCCATGATCTGCGCCAACTTCACTGGCGGCCAGGCCGAAGAGTTGCGGCGCGCCCTGGGCAGCAAACGTTCCAGGCAGCGTATGCGGGAAATTGAAATCAAGCTGCGCGCTGGCATGAAGACCAACGGCATTCCAGATGCGACGCAAGATCAGATCGTACGCTTCATCAGTTCCTTTGCTCTGTATGGTTTTCCTGAGTCCCACGCCGCGAGCTTTGCGCTGATCGCATATGCCAGTGCATTTTTGAAAGTCCGCTATCTCGCCGGATTCACCGCCGCCTTGCTGAACAACTGGCCAATGGGCTTTTACCATCCGGCGACCATCGTGAAAGATGCCCAGCGGCATGGATTGCGTGTGCGCCCGATCGATGTGACCTGCTCTGACTGGAATTGTTCGTTGGAGCACAATCCCAAGGATGAGAACCGGCTCGCGCTTCGCATGGGACTGCGCTATGTGCGCGGCTTGCCGCAGGCCGCAGGGGAAGCGTTGCTGCGGCAGCGGGCCTCTGCTGGCTTTGTATCCATCGAAGACCTGGCGCAGCGTGTCCCGCAAATCAGCCGGGAAAATCTGAAGATGCTGGCTACCATTGGCGCCCTGAATAATCTTTCCACGGACGCGAAGCTGCACCGCCGCGATGCGCTATGGCAGGTAGAAAAAGCCGTCAGGAGAACGGGACCGTTGCTCGAAGGCCTCCTGGAAAAGGATTCGGCCTCGCCATTGCGCCAGATGGATGTCGAAGAGAGGCTGGTGGCGGATTACCACGGCACCGGATTGACCACGGGACATCATCCCATGGCGTATCGAAGAGAGAGTCTCCGCTCGCGCGGCGTCAAATCCGCGATAGAACTTAGCCGTCTTCCGCACGGCAAAGAAGCCACCGTGGCGGGCTGTGTCATTACTCGCCAGCGGCCCGGAACAGCCAAGGGCCTCATCTTTATGACCCTGGAAGACGAAACCGGAACCGCCAGAGTAATCATTACTCCAGATTTCTACGATCAGAATCGAATGGCCGTTCTGAAAGAACGGTTTGTGCTGGTTTCAGGAGTGGTGCAGAACCAGGATCATGTAATCCATTTAAAGGCTCGAGCCATCAGCCCGCTTGGCATCAGCGCGGCTCCCATTCCTTCGCATGACTTTCATTAACTGGCCTTCGAGATGGAATAATTGCGGGGACGATGTGCACGGGGCAAAAGGGGCTTGCGGAAAAAGCCGGGAATCGGCTTGCCTATGGGTGGAGCAGCGCTTCAGCGCTGCGCTAACTGGCTTTCTCTTGAGAACGGCTTCAGCCGCTGAGGAGACCATCGGCTTCAAAACGCAAGCATTTATTCCACAATCTTTCCCTGGGTTGGGTTCGCACTCATCTCGCTGACCAATTGCTTTACGGTGCCAACGAACTCCGGCAACGCGGCCACCACCACTGGGGAAAGCTCCTCCCCGTGGTCGAAGCATTCGCCACATAGCGAAACCATAAAGGCCTGCGGACTGGCTCCGTACAGTTGTCTTGCCAGTGCGATCACACTGGCGGGCGCGAGGTGATGGGAGAAATGAGAGTCCGCAGCCTCCGCGCCCACCGGTTCACAAACCACCTGGCCAGGCGTTCCCTTGGCAGCGGCGTCGAGAAAAATTACGGCATCGGCGTGGCTGGCGGCCTCGGCCAGTTCCGGTGTGAATTGGTGAAAGCAGAGAATCTCAGCTTGGCCCGGCGGCAGCGTTTGCCGAAGCGTTTCCGCCGCATGCCATGCGGCGCCATCGTCGCAGCGCAGCGGGTTGCCGCAAGCGATGATCAAAACTCGTGTCATGGCGAGTCCAATGTCTAGAGGCCCGTGGTGCAACTGCGGTTTGTATCGGGGTATGCCTTCAGGCGTACCGTAAATACCGTGTTATGAATCCGCCGTTAGGCGCTGTTCTTCGTAATTCGACATTCACCACAGGCTGCTAGGGGCGCATCGCTTCATCCAGCACTTCGCCGCCCGGCGCCAGCAACTGGATCTGCAAGGCCATTTCGCCGAAAGCGTGAGTGGAGCAGCTCAGGCAGGGATCGTAGGTGCGGATCACGGCCTCCACACGGTTGAGCATCCCATGCGTCAGACGGTTGCCATGCACGAAGTGTTTGGCAACCTGCAGAATGCTGCGATTCATCGCCAGGTTATTCTGCCCGGTCGCGATGATCAGGTTGGCCCAGCGGATCAGGCCTTGTTCGTCAATCTTGTAATGATGGAAGAGGGTGCCGCGCGGGGCCTCGGCAGCTCCAATGCCTTCCAGGGTGTTGGGTCGAGCCTCGGCGCGCACGTGGGTAGAGAGGATATCCGCATGCGTCAGCAACTGCTCCAGACGCTCCACACAATACAAGATCTCGACCAGCCGCGCGTGATGATAGTGGAAGGAGCTGAGCACGGCCGTACGCTGCAGTTCATGGAACTCGGCCAACTCCTGGTCCGCTTTCGGAGTTCCGCAGCGGTCGGCAACGTTCAGGCGCGCCAGAGGGCCGACGCGATAAATGCCGTTGGGATATCCCTGCGGCTTGTAGTAGGCGGACTTCAAATAGCTCCACGATTCCACCTTCTCGCCCAGGTACTCGAAGTAGTGGCTGGGTTCGAGCGCCGGGGCAATCAGCTTGCCGGAAGCGTCGCCAAACCGCACTTTGCCGTCATAGAAAGTCAGGCCGCCATCCGGTTTGACGATGGCCATAAAGAGCGTGGGAAAATTTCCGAAGGTCTTGATCTCTTCGCGAAACCCCTCAATCGTGTATTTGAACCATTCGAGAGTACGCTCCGCAATGGCCAGAGCCTCGGGGATGGTTTTTAGGATCGCGTCGCGATTGTCCTGGCTTAGGGGCTCACTCACTCCGCCCGGCACCACCCATGCGGGATGGATTCGCTTTCCACCCAGGCGCTCGATGATCTGCTGGCCGAACTGGCGCAGCCGGATTCCGTCCCGCGCCAACTGCGGGTTTTTCTCCAGCACGCCAAACAGATTGCTCTTGGCGGGATCCGCATCCATGCCCAGAAGCAGATCGGGAGACGAAAGGTGAAACAGGCTGAGAGCGTGCGACTGCACCACCTGGGCAAGCCCGAAAATGCGGCGCAACTGTTCCGCGACCGGGGGAATTCGGACCGCCAGCAATTCATCGCAGGCTTTGGCGGAGGCGATCAGATGGCTGACCGGGCAAATTCCGCAGATGCGCGCCATCAATGACGGCATTTCGGTGTAGGGCCGGCCCTCGCAGAACTTTTCGAAGCCGCGAAACTGAGTCACGTGAAACCGCGCCTCTTCAACTTGCCCGTCTTCGTTCAAGTGTAGAGTGATCTTGGAATGGCCCTCAATGCGGGTCACCGGGTCAATGATGATGGTTCTGCGCTCCACTCAGCCTCCTAGAAGTCCGTGGTGCAAGTGCGGTTTGTATCGGGGCATGCCTTCAGGCATACCGTGACTCCCGTGTTATGAATCCGCCTTTAGGCGCTGTTTGTCGTAATTCGACATTCACCAATGCCTCCTAGGCCCCAAAGCGGGTTCTCGAACTCAACTCCGGATTACGCCCCTCCAGCAATTCGGTCAGCGCATAGAAAATCGTGTCCGCCGAAGGCGGGCACCCGGGGATATAAACGTCTACGGGCACGACTTCGTGGACTGGCCGGGCATAGGGCAACAGGCGAGGTACGACCTGGTCCGGTACTCCTGGCTCCAGCGTCACATTCTCAATGTAGGCGCGAGCGTACACCGATTTCGTGGTAAATGGATTTCGCATGGCGGGAACGTTTGCCGTGATAGCGCAATCCCCCAGCGAAACCAGCGTCTTGGTGCGCTCGCGCACCAGTTTGATTTTGTGCAAGTCCTCGTCGCTGCTGACCGCGCCCTCGACCAGGGTGACGTCCACGTCCGGAGGAAATTCCTTGGCGTCCACCAGCGGGCTGTAGACCAGATCGACTTTTCCCGCCAGCTCAATCAGGCGTTCGTCAATATCGAGGAACGACATATGGCAGCCCGAACAACCGTCCAGCCATACCGTGGCCAGCCGTATCTTGCTCATTCGTGGTCCTCCCGCATCAGCGTCAGGTACGGCAGAAATTCGCGCCGCTTTTCCATTTCCGCGACTGACCTGCCTTTCTCAAACAGTGCGCCGGTCGGGCAAACGTGCACGCACTTGCCGCAACTGGTACAGGTCGGGGACGATCCCCAGGGCTCATTGAGATCGGTGATGACCTTGGACTCAATGCCCCGGCCCAGCACATCCCAGGTATGCGCCCCTTCAATCTCATCGCATACCCGCACGCAGCGGGTGCAGAGAATGCAGCGGTTGTGATCAATCACGAAGCGGTCGTGCGAGGCATCCACCGCCGCTTTTGGATAGCGGTAGGAATAGTGCACATGGGTGATTTCCAGCTTCTGAGCCAGCCATTGCAACTCGCAGTGGCCGTTGGATACGCACACCGAGCAGATGTGATTGCGCTCGGTCAGCAAGAGCTCGAGAATCATCTTGCGATAACCCTCCAGCCGCGGAGAGGTGGTTGTGACTTCCATGCCCTCTTCCACCTGGGTTACGCAAGCCGGCAGCAGCTTGCTAGTGCCCTTCACTTCCACTAAACACAGGCGGCAGGCGCCCACCGTGGAAAGTCCGCTCAAGTCGCACAGACGGGGAATGAAGATGCTGTTTTCCCGGGCGACATCGAGAATGGTTTGGTCAGGGGTCGCGCTAAAGTCCCGGCCGTCAATTTTCAGAGTCTTAACGCTCGCCGCAGGGCTCATCCTTCCACTCCGTTCGCCGGCTTGCCGCAGACTCCGGCCGGACATTTTTGGTCTTCAATATGCGCCTGGTATTCGTGCGAAAAAGACTTGAGAGTGCTGACCACGGGATTCGGCGCCGATTGGCCGAGCCCGCACAGGCTGGTGTGCTTAAGCAGATCGCACAGTTCCTCCAGTTTCTCCAGGTCTTCGGGAGTAGCGCTCATGTCGGTGATTGCGCTCAGAATGCGGTGCATCTGATAGGTGCCCACGCGGCAGGGAATGCACTTGCCGCAAGACTCTGTCATGCAAAAATCCATGAAATACTTGGCTACGTCCACCATGCAGGAGCTTTCATCCATTACGATCATGCCCCCCGATCCCATGATCGACCCGGCCTTGGCCAGGGATTCATAATCCACCGGCATGTCGAGAACTTCCGCCGGCAGGCAGCCGCCAGACGGCCCGCCCGTCTGCACCGCCTTGAATACTCTGCCCTCAGGAATGCCTCCGCCGATTTCAAACACCATCTCACGCAATGTGATTCCCATCGGAACCTCAACCAGCCCGGTATTCTGCACTCGGCCCGCCAGCGCGAAAACCTTGGTCCCCTTGCTCTTCTCGGTTCCGATCTTGGCGTACCATTCCCCCCCATTGCGAACGATGGGCGCCACATTGGCGAATGTTTCGACGTTGTTGATGAGCGTCGGGTGTCCTAACAGCCCTTCCACCGCAGGATAAGGAGGACGCGGCCGAGGCGTTCCGCGCTTGCCTTCCACCGAGGCGATCAGCGCGGTTTCCTCTCCGCAAACGAACGCGCCCGCACCCAGCCGCAGATCGAGGCGGAAGTTAAAGCGCGTGCCGCAAATGTTGGAGCCCAGCAGGCTCAGTCGTTCGGCTTGCCGGATCGCAATTTTGAGCCGCTTGATGGCCAGAGGGTACTCGGCGCGAACATAAATGAAACCTTCCGAAGCGCCCACCGCGTACGCGGCCACCAGCATGCCCTCGATCACCCGGTGCGGGTCGCTTTCCAGCACGCTGCGGTCCATGAATGCGCCAGGGTCGCCTTCATCGGCGTTACAGATCACATACTTCTGCGTGCCCACGGCTTTAGACACGGTGCTCCATTTCAGTCCGGTGGGATAGCCGGCGCCGCCGCGCCCCCGCAGGCCGCTCTTCGTTATCTCTTCGATCACCCGTAGCGGGGGCAACTCGGTGAGCACCTTCATCAACGCCTGGTATCCGCCCGCCGCGATGTAATCTTCAATCCGTTCCGGATCGATCACCCCGGAGTTCTCCAGCACGATCTTCTGCTGGCGCTGGAAGAAGGGAACATCGGTGGGGCAAAGCAGTCGCTCGACTGGCTGGAATTGCAAACCGTCCAAAATCTCGCCCGCGTCGGCGGCGGTGACCCGCTTGTACATTACGTGGTCGCCGGTGGTTACCAGGGGGCCTTCGGAACACAACCCCATGCAGCCTACCCCCTTGGCTTGGCAATGATCGCCCCAGCCGCGCGCTTTGATTTCCTTGTCGAGTTCGTCCTTCACCCCTTGGCTTTGGCAGGAAAGGCAGCCGGCAGCGACACATACATTCACGCGGCGGGTGAAGCGCGCTTGCGCTTCCCGCTCCGCGACCGCAATATCATCCAATTCTTCAGGCGTCATTGGTGGGTCCAGGGCTTCAGATGTTCGCGTATGGATTGCGGAGTTACTTTCCCCGCGACTTCTTGATCGTAAACTACCGCCGGGGCCAGGCCGCAAGACCCCAGGCAACGGGCGGTCAGCAGCGAGACCTTGCGGTCCGCCGTGGTTTCACCCGGCACCACTCCCAAATCCTTCTGCACGGCGTCGAGTAGCTGGGCCGCGCCTTTGATATAGCAAGCCGTGCCCATGCAGATGACGCAAGTATGTTCGCCGGCCGGTTTCAGAGTGAAGAAGTGGTAGAAGGTGGCTACGCCGTAGGCGCGGCTTAGCGGAACCCGCAGCGATGCGGCCACATAGCGCAGCGCTTGCTCGTCCAGATATCCAAAAGCCTCTTGTACCGTATGCAGCGTTTCGATGAGGCCGCGGGAATGAGATCCCATCCGCCGCATGGTGGCGTCCACCAGTTTCCAGCGTTTGTCCTGGTTGGGCGCAGCCGGTTTCGCGAAGTGCGTAGGCATGATTCCTCTCTTAGGTTTCTCGGCAGAGTTCGAGAATCCTATTAGGTGACCATTGGAATTTATGGATTGTCACTCTTTATTAGAAACCATTTCAGCGCAAACTTGTCGTGATTCGGGTCACAAAACGAAGTGATGCCTCGCACTGCGCCACTTCGGGAATCGCATCAATGTAAAACTAAGCGGAGGTGCCACCGTGGAACTCACTGCAACGGTACCGAACGCAACCGTCTCCATAAAGAATCTGCTCTTCGCTACAGACTTTTCGGAAGCCTCAGACGCCGCCTTTCCTTACGCAATCGCCATCAGCCGCCATTACGGGAGCACCCTGCATGCCACTCACGTGGTTACAGAGAGCGCTTTCGTGATGTCCTCCGGTTGGGCCGATCCTACCCTCATCGGAACTGCCTATGAAAATACCCGCGACTTGGCGCAGGCCAAAATGCACGACTTGGCAACCCACATGGAAGGAGTGCCGCACCAAACCTGGGTTTGCACTGGCGAATTCTGGGACGCCATTTCCGAAGTCATTTCCGTCAACCACGTTGATTTCCTGGTGTCCGGGACCCATGGACGCACCGGCATGAGCAAATTGTTGTTGGGCTCTACGGCGGAAGAGATTTTGCGCCGGGCTCGTTGTCCGGTTCTCACCGTAGGTCCCCGAGTGCTTGGCCAATGTGGAATGACCCGGCGCACTGCCAACGGCGATCTTGTCCCGGCTGAGATACTGTTTCAGCGCATCGTCTACGCTACGGATTTCACCCCGCAATCCCTGGCGGCCAAGCCGCTCGCGATTTCTCTGGCTCGGGAATTTCAGGCGCAACTGACGCTGCTGCATGTAATCGAGGATCACACCAACCTGTCTCGCAAGCCCGAGCTACTTGCCAGAGCCAACCGGTGTCTGGAGGAACTAATCCCCGGAGAAGCGAATCTATGGCCCCGGCCGGAATGCGTAGTCGAACACGGATCAGCCGCGGACCGCATTCTGGAAGCGGCTTCGCAACACCACGCCGACCTGATTGTGCTGGGAGTGAGGCCGCCCGGATCTTTCGGGGTCGCAACACATATCCCCTGGGCCACGGTGCCTAAAGTCGTGGCGGGCGCGCACTGCCCGGTGCTCACGGTGCGCGGGTAGAAAGAGGGTGTGGGGCCCCGGCCGAGAATTATGTAGGGCGGACACTCCTGTCCGCCGAGCCTCCGCCAGACTGGCCTCGGGATCTGCAAAGTGTTCCAGCTGGAACATAGCGTCATGGCGTAAGCGACTATACAATACTGTCATGACACCTAACCTCAAGAAAATACTGGCGAAACGGACTCCGGCAAGAGCGGTCCGAAGAACCCTTTGGTGTGTGCCGGGTTTGGGCCGAGGCATGGTGCTTTTCTTTTCACGCAGCTTTCTCCCGCACTTTCATCTGCAGGACGCCGCAGTCATGGATTCGCACCCGTCCGGTCTCCCCACAAAAGTAGAGGCGAGGAGGGGCTGCCGCTGGAAACAGCTAGACGTAATGAAATGGAGATCGCCGGCGCCGTAGTAGCGAGGAGGAGACCGAGGGACGACTAAGAAGATAGGACGGACGCGACGGGAAGTCTGTGCCCCACGACCATGATCGATGGCACCGGCACCCGCGTCTCGAAAACCGCGAGACGCGGGGCACCCGGCTCGGGTTCGCCACCTCAATGCTTTCCGAATAGAAGCACAACCATTGCCAGCAGCGTCAATCCCTCAATCAGTACGGCATACGAGCACAACCGCTTTGCCTGGGGAAAGCGTGCCAGTAGCCGACTCCCAGCCAGCACGAAAAACACAAATGGCGATCCCAGTAGCCGCCAGAAAAAGACCCAGCCCAGCAGTGATTGCCCGTGATTCACTGCCGGGATCGAGATTAATCCCAGGGAAAGCGGGGCGCTCAGGCCCAATCCAAGGAGAACTTTTGCATAACGCGTGTACAGCGGCTCCGAGTTCCGAATCACCAGCACCAGGACAAACGTTGGCACCAGGAAAAGACAGGAAATGAAAACGCCAAGGATCATGTCACCGCCGGCCCACATGCCGCCGTACAGGTCGGCATCCTGAGCATGCCAGCGGTACTGTAAATATCGCCACGCCACCAGAAACACGGATACTGCGAGCACCACTCCGTAGGCAGCCGCCACCCAACGTAATTTTGCCCACAAGGAAACGTTCATTTGTTTCTTTTTTGCCTTTAGCTTCCGTGCCTGTGCGTCAGCCTTCGACGCTGCGGCATTATAAGCGAGTCCTAACGGCCCCGCAGCAAGGCATTTTGAGTGATATCGCGATTTTGCGACAACTACCAAAGAGTCACACTTCTTTGGGAGGATGTTCGACCGTGCCGAACTCCTTGCCTATATCTTCGAGAAGTCCACCTTGCGCGGCAAAGAAATCAATGTACTCGTCATGGCTGAAGAATGCGTTTACATAGTCCGCCTGAGTCAAGATGTATCCGCCCCAGCCGTTCAACATAGCAACTTGCAGAAATGATGTTAGATCTTCCGATTCGTGGCCGAGAAACAGATGGCCGGGTGCTTCATGAAGCAGACGAAGATCACCGTAGCTTTGCCGGAGTTTGTAGTATAGATGCCAGTTCTCGCTGTTCCCCCAAATGCCCCACTCGGTAATCCAGACCAATGCTGAATCGCGGTACATCAACGAGCCAGCGACCCAATGCGCCAGATACAGAATGCGGCCAGGCGAAGTCGGATAGTGAACGTGCGCTCTGTGGATTTCAGGGATCGCGTCGGGCTTTACCCGGCCCCGCCCACCAAGCCAATCTTCGCATTCGTCTTTCGTATAGAAGCGCATCGCGGATCGATTCTACCAGCGGGGTGCACGTCAATTGACGAAATCAGATAGCACTCAAACCCCGGTCAATGCGTGACCTGGCTCTAGACCTAGTGCCCTGCCGCCTGCCCGTATCCCACCGCCGCGCAGTATTGGGCACGGTCGAAAAACTGGTCCAGCCTTTGCAGCATGTCCAGTTCTCCGTGGAGCTCGGCCGGTCCGTCCTCGGTGGACTCCTCGCGCATGTATTCCCAGAGAGTTTCCTTGGTGAGAACGATGGCCCACAGCAACTCATGGAAGGCTACGTTTTGGCTGGCCCGGCGTGCCCCGATCTGCTTATACCGGGTCTCAATTGCTTTTTGGTTATTGGCCAACAGCCAGTCGCCCAGGTGGGAATAGATTTCCTGTACGCAGGTCTTTAATTCTTCAGCGGGGACGTTCTTGTAACCGGGAAGAAGGGGAGAATGATGCACCCGGTCGTAAAGTTCCGCAGCCAGTGCATCGCCGTGTTTTTCGATGAGCTTTACCAGCCTGTAAGGGAGCGTCATAGGCATTCCTCCGCCTGAACTCCAAACAAACTAAGTGTTCCGCCAGCTAACAGCAGATTCCTCGCGCGATAGTGCCGCGCTTCGGAATGACAAGTTGAATAAAGATCCGTCGTACAAAACAGATTCCTCGCCGACAAAGCTGGCTCGGAATGACAATGCCTGGAAATCCAATAAGGCTAGTTTTCCGGCCAATCATGCAACCACCGCAAAGGCCGACGGCCAGCTCTTCCAAGCTTAGTTCTTGCCCGCGAGCACGTGGCGCAAACTGCTGACTGCTTGCATATACTGGGCCCGCTCGAAGCCTCCCGGATTGGCGCACTTGATCTGGCTCATGCTGCCTTGCATCTGGCGCACCGATTCGTACTCGTGTACTTCCATCCAATCGCGCAGGCCACGTGCGACTTCGCGCAAGTGATTGACGCCGTGGCGCAGCAGGCTCGAACACATCATGGTGACGTCGGCGCCGGCCATCAGCAGCTTCACTACGTCCTCGCTCTCGTGGATTCCGCTGGTGGCGGCCAGGCTGGCCTGAAGTTTTCCGTAGAGGATACCGATCCAGGTCAAGGGCAGGCGCAAAGCTTGTGGGGTGCTCAAGACCACGCTGGGCCTGAGTTCCAGCTCTTCCAGGTCAATGTCAGGCTGGTAAAAGCGGTTGAAGAGAACTAAAGCGTCGGCGCCCGCCTCATCCAAACGCTTCGCCATGTTGGCCATATTGCTGAAGAATGGGCTGAGTTTGATGGCGACCGGAATACGCACCGAAGACCGGACGGCGCGAACGATGTCCAGGTAGGTTTTCTCAACTTGCTCGCCGGACATATCCATGGAAGTGGGAATGGAGTAGATATTGCACTCCAGGGCGTCGGCGCCGGCCTGCTCAATCTTGCGGGCAAAGTCCGTCCATCCGCCCATGGTCGCGCCGTTGAGACTGGCAATGATGGGTACGCTCACGGCTTCCTTGGCCTTTGCAATGTGCTTCAGGTAGCCCTCGGGGCCGGTGGAGAATTCGAAAGCCTGCGGAAGATAGGTGAGCGACTCGGCAAAGCTTTCCGTGCCTGCAGCCAGGTGATGCTCGAGTTCCTGGGCTTCCTGGCGCAGTTGCTCCTCGAACAGGGAATACAGCACGATGGCCGAAGCGCCGGCGTCTTCCAGGCGGCGGATGCCGTCCAGTTCACGCGAGAGCGGGGAAGCGGAGGCCACCAGGGGCGTGGCCAGCCGCATTTTCATGTAGGTGGTACTTAGATCCATCATGCTTTCTCCTTGATCCCCACTAATACGGGCGCCGCCGCAGGAAGCGCAGTGCTGGCAGGGGAATTCGCGGCCCCTGCGGCTGGTTCCTCTTTGCGCTGCGCCATGTACTCATACATGCGGTAGCGAACTTCGACATCGTGCTGGGCCTGCGTCCACAGACGCGCGGCATCTTCGGGCTTGCTCTTGGTGAGCATCTTGAACCGGGTCTGCTGTTGCAGGAATTCCCGAACTTTCCGGGTGGGCGCGCGGGAATCGAGGACCAGCGGATTTTCTCCCGCCGCCACCCGCTCCGGATTGTAGCGATAAAGCAGCCACTGGCCGGACTCCACCGCGACTTTCTGGTCTGACATCGCCGTGGTCATGTCGATGCCGTGCGCAATGCAGTGCGAGTAGGCGATGATCAGGCTGGGACCGTCGTAGGCCTCGGCCTCAAGAAACGCTTTGAGGGTGTGCTCATCCTTCGCGCCCATGGCCACGCTGGCCACGTAGACGCTGCCATAGCTCATGGCGATGAGCCCCAGATCTTTCTTGGGTGACGCCTTGCCGCCGGCCGCGAACTTGGCCACCGCGCCCCGCGGCGTGGATTTCGATGCCTGGCCTCCGGTATTCGAATAAACCTCGGTATCGAGAACCAGCACGTTGACGTTGCGGCCGCTGGCCAGCACATGATCGAGCCCGCCGTAACCGATATCGTAGGCCCAGCCGTCGCCGCCGATGATCCAGACACTCTTCTTCACCAGCATGTCAGCCAGCACCCGCAACTGTTTCGCGTCGGCAGAGTCCACACTCTGCAGCTTCTCCTTCAACAAGGCCACCCGCTGGCGCTGCTCGAAGATGTCCGCTTCGTCCTTTTGCGCCGCTCCCAGTAAGGCGTTCGCGAGCTCGTCTCCAATGGATCCGGCCAGCCTTCGCACCAGTTCCCTGGCAAATTCCGTTTGCTTGTCGATGGATACGCGGAAGCCCATGCCGAACTCGGCATTGTCTTCGAACAGGGAATTGGACCACGCGGGACCACGGCCATCATGATTCTTGGACCAGGGAGTCGTCGGCAGATTTCCGCCGTAGATCGAGGAACAGCCGGTGGCATTGCCGATCACCGCGCGGTCGCCAAAAAGCTGTGAAACCAGCTTCAGATACGGCGTCTCGCCGCAACCCGAGCAGGCTCCGGAGAACTCGAACAGCGGCTCCTGCACCTGCTGCTGGCGAATGGCTCCGACTTTGATGTTGCGCCGGTCAAGTTCCGGAATCTCCAGGAAGAAGTTCCAGTTTTCGCTTTCCGGCTCGCGCAGCGGCGGCTGCGCCACCATGTTGATCGCCTTGAGCCGGGTTTCGCTCTTGTTCTTGGCGGGGCAGATATCCACGCAGATGCCGCAGCCGGTGCAATCTTCCGGCGCCACCTGGATGGTGTACTTCATTCCTTTCCATTCTTTGTCCCGCGCATCCGCCGACTTGAAGGTGGCGGGTGCGCCCGCCAGTTGGCTGGAATCGTAGACCTTGATGCGAATCACGGCGTGCGGGCACACCATGGCGCACTTGCCGCACTGGATACAGGTTTTGGTGTCCCAGGCGGGAATTTCGAGCGCGATGTTACGCTTTTCCCATTTCGCCGTTCCGGTGGGAAACGTCCCATCGGGAGGGAATGCGCTGACGGGAATATCATCGCCGTGGCCGGCATAGATGGTGCCGAGCACATCGCGCTCAAACTTGGGTGCTTTTGCGGAAAAGGGAGCGGGAATTTCAATCTGGCTGGTTGCCTTGTCCGGGATCGTCACCTCGAAAAGGTGCGCGATGGTCTCGTCAACCGCCAGCAGATTTTTCTGTACTACCTCGTCACCCTTTTTTCCGTAGGTATAACGAATGGATTCGCGGATGGCCTCGATGGCCTCGTCGCGCGGCAGAACCTTGGAGATGGCAAAGAAGCAGGTTTGCAGGATGGTGTTCATGCGCGAGCCCATGCCGGTATCGCGCGCCACCTGGTAAGCGTCAATCACGAAAAAGCGGGCCTTCTTGGCAATCAGTTGCGCCTGCACTTCGCGCGGCAGGTGCTCCCACACTTCGTCTTTGCTGAACGGGCTATTGAGCAGGAACACGCCGCCCGGAACCAGCGCGCTAAGCATGTCGTAGCGCTCCAGGAAGATCCACTGGTGACAGGCGATGAAGTTGGCTTTTGAAACCAGATAGATGGAGTGAATTGGTTCCGGGCCAAAGCGCAGGTGCGACACCGTCATTGCGCCCGATTTCTTGGAGTCGTACACGAAATAGCCCTGGGCGTAATTCTTAGTGTTCTCCCCGATAATCTTGATGGAATTCTTGTTGGCGCCCACCGTGCCATCGGCTCCCAAGCCGTAGAACATGGCGCGCACAACGCTCTCCGGTTCAATGGAGAACTCGGGATCGTAATTGAGGCTGCTGTGGCTGACGTTGTCCTGAATGCCGATGGTGAAGTGGTCCTTCGGGCTGTGCCCAGCCAGGTTTTCGTAGACGGCCTTAACCATTGCGGGCGTGAATTCCTTGGAAGACAGGCCGTAACGCCCGCCCACTACCAGGGGCGAAGCTTTCAGCGTTCCGTACCCCAACTTCAGGCCTTCCTGCAGGGCATCGATCACATCCAGAAAGAGCGGTTCGCGGGAGGCACCGGCCTCTTTGGTGCGGTCGAGCACGGCAATTTTGCGAACGGACCGGGGGAGGGCTTCGCAGAATGCTTTCACGGCGAACGGGCGATACAAGCGGACTTTCAGCAGCCCAACCTTCTCGCCCTGGCCATTCAAATATTCGACGGTTTCCTGGGTGGTTTCCGCGCCCGAGCCCATGATGACGATGACGCGCTCCGCGTCCGGCGCACCCACATAGTCGAACAGGTGGTAATCGCGGCCGACCACTTCGCCAAACTTATTCATCACCGCTTGCACCTTTTCCGGGCAGGCAGCGTAAAAGGGGCTCACAGCTTCGCGGCCCTGGAAAAACACGTCCGGGTTTTGCGCGGTACCGCGCAGCACCGGGTGGTCGGGAGAAAGCGCGCGCAGCCGGTGCTCAAACACGCGATCCATGTTGATGAGGGCGCGCATGTCGTCCTCGCTGAGCACCTCAATCTTGTTGACCTCATGGGAAGTGCGGAAGCCGTCAAAGAAATGCAGGAAAGGGATGCGGGACTCCAGCGAGGCGGCATGCGCGATCAGCGCTAAATCCATGGCCTCCTGGACGGAATTCGAGGCGAGCATGGCGAAGCCCGTGGTTCGGCACAACATCACATCCGAATGATCGCCAAAGATCGAAAGAGCGTGCGCGGCCAGGGTGCGCGCGGTGACATGAAACGCGGTGGCGGTAAGTTCGCCCGCGATCTTGTTCATGTTCGGAATCATCAACAACAGACCCTGGGAGGCGGTAAAGGTGGTGGCCAGCGACCCGGTTTGCAGCGCGCCATGGACCGCTCCGGCCGCGCCACCCTCGCTCTGCATTTCCACCACGTTGGGGACGGTACCCCAGATGTTGGGGACGCCTTCCGAGGCCCACTGGTCTGCCCATTCACCCATGGGCGAAGACGGGGTAATCGGATAGATGGCGATCACTTCATTGAGGCGGTAAGCCACGTTGGCTACCGCTTCGTTTCCGTCCATGGTCTTGAACTTCCCCATCATGAGTCTCCCGATAGAAAGATGGCTACTTGGTTAGCTGTTAATAGCATGCGCGGTGAGAAGAAAATCGTCGGGAACCAGAGTCACGCCATCGTGTGACCGCAATCACTAGGAAATAAAAGCTTCTGATTTGGAGTTTTTCTGGTCTAGCGAGCGTTGGGAAATTGCGGATTGGGTTGCTCCCGCTATCGCGGACGCGCTGCTTCGCAGCCGCCGCCCGCGAGATCGCGGCTGTCCCAGCTAAAAACAGGTTCCAGTCTCTCCGAGCGAAGGCTGGCACAGTAGATGGGAGCGTCGTAGGAGTGAGAGGCAAACTGGCATCCCTCGCGCTGCAGGGAATAACCGCCGGGGGTGGTAGAGCAGTTGAGGGTAAACAGGCATCCGCCTCCCCGGGCCACTTCCACACACACATCCCAGGATTCGCGGGTGCTCACAAAGGCTGCGGTGGCCGGGGAAAAGACATTGTGCAGAGCGATGGCCGCCGAAAATTCCTGCTGGCTGGGTGTGAACGGGGATTCCTGCAAGATCGCCCCGGGAGCCCGCTTCAAACGGGGAATGCCGAGTATGGTGGCGCTGCGCCCGTATTGCCGCCGCAGATACTCTTCGTGCAGCATCAGCATGGCCCAATCCTGCCTCCAGTCGGCAAGGCCCAACAGGGCCCCCATGCCGACGTGGGGGATTCCCGCCACCAGCATGCGTTCGTAAGCATCCAGCCGGTAGTTGAAATCCGTTTTCCTGGTGGTGCCGGGATGCAGAAGAGAGTATCGAGACTTGTCGTAAGTTTCTTGCCACAGGACGGAGATGGACAAGCCAGCGCCCACCAGGCGCCGGTATTCATCTTCTTCCAGCGCCTCGGCGCTGATCGCCACCAGTCCGCCGCCGCGCCGGTCAAGCACACGCCGCAGCAGTTCGACGTGCCGGCACATGGCATCGGCTCGCATCCGGGGATCGCTGGCATATACCAGTTCGAGCACCCGGTGTCCCTTTTCTTCCACCAGGTATTGCGCCTCCTGCTCGAGTTCCGAATCGCTCAACCGTCTCCGTTCGACACCTAAGCCTTTGTTTCCCGCGCGATAGTTGCAGTAGACACACTGCTCCGAACAGATACTGGTGACATAAATGGGAACGATGACGAAGAGCCGCCCACCGTACAGAGCTGACTTGAGCTCAGCGGAGCGGCGCAGGATGGACCGGTCGAAAGCGTCCCCGCAGCCGAATTGTTGATGCCAAAGCAAAGGCACAAAATCGGATGCCAAAAGTGGGCGCAAGTTGTCGAGAGACGCCGCAGGCTGGCGGCGAAGGTCAGCGACCTGTTGCCATGCGGCATGGTGACCGGCGGAAAACATTTGCGAATCTCCTGCGGAGCCAGACTGCCGGGCCCCGGAAAGACTTTTACAGGTTAAGCACGGCCTGCGCTGAATCGGGGTCATCTAGCCGGTTCAAGCGGAATCCCAGCCGCTTCATCAGAGTCTGCATGGCCAGATTGTCGTGCAACATTTCAGCCACCAGGCGGCTCAATTTCTGGTCGCGGGCAAACTGCAAGAGCCGTTCCAGGAGCGCCGTTCCAAGGCCCTGACCCTGGTATCGATCGGAGATCAGGACTGCCACCTCAGCCTCTTTGTCACCCTCGAGCTTGTTAAGACGGCCGACGCCGAGGATGTTCGGTTGGCCGCTTTTCGCGTCGTGGTATTCCACCACGAGAACCATCTCGCGGTCGTAGTCGCAGTCACAAATTTGCAGCAGGCGCTCATGCGCCACCCGCCGGTGGAGGCTCAACGAACCAAAGTAGCGCGAGTATACGGTGCGATCCGACAGCGTCTCATGGAACTTGACCATGAGCGGTTCATCTTCCGGACGGATGGGGCGGAGTGTAACCAGGGTTCCATTCTTGAGGGTGCAGCTGGAGACGTACTGCACAGGGTAAGGGTTTCGAGGATGTCCGGCTGGCGGGATTGGGTCGGAGAGCATGACGCGAGCCACACCTCTTGAGCAGATCATGAGGCCGAACTGCGAGGCTCGGACTCGCCTGGGACCCATGATAGCTGGTTGTGGTTGTTTCCGCGCAGTCAGCCGACCGGCACGGCCCGGTGAATTTGCACCCGAGGTTCCAGCCGTTGTGGGACTGAAATGGCGCGGGCGACCAAGCAGAGTTCTCCGGCCCTTTGCAGGAGCCGGAGCGCTTTTTCCTGCTCCGATTCGCAGGCAATGATCAAGTTCACGCCAATCACGATTTCGCTGAATTCATAGCTGGGGTCTGCCTTCTGAACCGTACCGTCGGCGGTTACCTCCAGGTCGGTGTACTCGAATTTGGAATGCTCGGCCAGCGCCCGAAAAGTAGTTGTGTAGCAGCTTGCGACTGCGCCCAGAAACAAATCCTCTGGGGTCCACCGGCCTTCCACTCCGCCAAACTCAGGCGGAGCCGTGAAATGGATGGCGTTCGGGGCGGAGCTCGATTTCGCAATACCGGTTCGCCCGGAAGCCCACCAAGCTACTACCCGATGTTGAATTGTTCCTTCCATGGCACAGCTCCATTCCTTCGATCCCTGTACGTAATGTGCGGTCGCCAACCTAGCTTGCAAGCTGGAACATCACTGTAATGGTGGTTTCAACCTCCACCGGTTCGCCATTGAGCAGGTACGGACGATAACGCCACTGCTTGACCGCGTCGATCGCGGCCGGCGCCAGCATGGGATGTCCGCTCACCAGGGTCAAATTCTCGATCTGGCCGTCCTTGGCAATGACTGCCGTGAGGACCACGGAACCCGCAATGCGGGCGGTGCGAGCGATTTGTGGATAGGTGGGTTCAACCCGGTGAACCAACATACCCTGCGTCACTCCTTGCGAAATCCGTACGCGCTTGGGGGTGGCGGGAACCAACTTGGGCACGGCGTTCAGGTTGGAGGTGGCGCTGATAATCCCGCCAATCACGCCTCCGAGTTGTCCGCCCGGAACTCCTCCCGGTACTCCACCGATAACCCCTCCGGTGGCCGGCAACGGCGGTGGCGCTTCTTCTTCTTTAATCATTTGCACTTTTTGCGGGATGCGGCTGGGGGTGCGCAGCTGGCCACTATTCATCAGATCGGTTTGAATTTGTTTCACGATCTTGATAATCGCGGCTGCCGGAGGCGGAGGAGGAGGAGGAGGAGGAGGCGCCACCAAAAACGTCAGCAACTGCTGCTGGGGCAAGGCCTCGGTAAACATCAAAGGTATGATCAAGCCCACGGCGATCAGGAAGCACTGGAAAAGAAAGGAAATCATGGTGGCCCCTGAGCGGCGTCGTTTTTCGGTACCTGCGTACTCCAACAGGCTGGTCGCGAACAGCGGCGGCAGAGTAAACGAAGCTTGGCTTGAGACTGCCTGTTTTTCTTCGTGCACGCCTGGTTCCTTGACTTCTGTTGCCCCGTTCATTGTGTACCCTCCCCTTCCTGGAAGCTGAGGAATTAGCTCGTTCTAGAAGGATTGTCCGTCCATGGAAGATTGCGCCGCCGTGCGGGGGGTCACTGGTTTTCGTGACCTCAGTCACAAGACAGTGCTACAATCTCACCAGTAGTGTTGTATTGACCTATGCGAGCGCCTTACGGATTGAATATCCTCGACAACTGCCTCGCCTGCCCGGTTCGGGAAGAACACCTGTTTTGCAACTTACCCCTACCCGCGGTGCAAAGACTAAACGACATCAAGTCCACGGCTCTCTATCCCAAGTCGGCGATGTTGTTCATTGAAGGCCAGCAGCCGCGCGGAGTTTTTGTGCTCTGCACCGGAAAAGCCAAGCTGTCCACCTGTTCGAGTGAAGGCAAAACCATCATTACTCAAGTCTCCGAGGCGGGGGATGTTCTGGGGCTGAATGCCACGATTTCGAACCGGCCTTACGAGGTTACCGCCGAAATGATTGAGGCCGGCCAGGCCAACTTCATTGCGCGCGACGCGTTGTTGCAGTTTCTGAAAGAGTATGGCGAAGTGGCGGTCCGGGTCGCGGAACAGTTAAGCCACAATTACTACACCGCCTACGAAGAAATCCGCACCCTGGGACTCACGACTTCGCCGGGAGAAAAATTCGCCAAGCTGTTGCTTTCCTGGGCTGCGGAAGGGCCAGGGAATGGTTCTCACCAGGTAAGGTTGACGTTCACCCACGAAGAAATTGCGGAGATGATCGGCACCACTCGCGAGACCGTCAGCCGTCTATTCTCAGAGTTCAAGAAGAAGCAATTGCTGCAAGTCAAAGGTGCGACCCTTACCATCCGCAACAAGCCCGCGTTGGAGAAACTGGTCCACTCCTAAGAACTGGGCGCCAGTTCTGCCAATCGAAGCAGGCCAGCGACGAAAGCGGCTTCTACGCCCTGCGCATCCCATACTGCGACCACCCGGTTTTCGGCCTCCAGGAATTGCTTCCAAGCTTCAGCCTCCGCTCCCGATCCGGCAATCACAATGCTTTCCGCGAGCTTGTGGTTGTTGAGCGCGGCCGTCAGATCGGAGCCTACCACCGCGCCCACCAGAAACGACGAGCATTGCAGTGGGGTGAGGTTGAATTTCTGCTGCAAAATACGGACGCAAAACAAGGCTCGCGAAAGTCCTGAAAGTTTCTGCTGCGCGCGGCCTTGCTGCAGCCAATAAAGGTCGACTTCAGTGAAGCGGTCCTGCGGGAGCGCGCTCGACAAGACCGTATGCTTCTGCACCGCATGAATCAGTTCCCCCGACAGCGTGGTGAAGCTGGAAGCGATGCGGCCGGAACCATCCAGGGTAATCGCCTTCCAATGCGAACCCAGGTTCAACAGCGTGGCATGCGGCCCCAGCATTCCCAGGTGGGTCAAGCCCACACAGAGTGTTTCTTCGCCGCGAATTACGTCGACCTCGGCAAGATCCGAAGTCTCAGGTTGCAGAGGGCCGGTGCGGACGCCCGGCACCAGCCAAATAGGAAGCTCGGTGATCTGGGAATCCGAAATCTGCCGCATCGAGCGCGCCAGTTCTTCTTCGCCCGCGGGCGCGAGGACATGATCGACCTCCCGCAAGCCTAAAGATGAAGTAATCATGCCAGCGCCGAGGATCACCGCCGGCTTGTGACCGGAGGATTGCGCTTGGGATTGCAACGCACCGAAGAGTTCCTTAAGCGTACGGTGAATAATGTTCGTGCTGCCGGTGCGGGCGGAATCCCGAACACCGATCGAAGCGCTTTGGCGCGCCACGATTGCTTGTTCCACGACCAGCCAGGCCCGCGTGTTGGTGGTTCCCATGTCCACGCAGATGGCAGCATCGGGCTGATTCCGCTGAGCGGCATTGCCGGCAGAGATCGTTTTCATTGAGGAATTATCTTGATCCGGTCAAGATAAAAGCTGCTCTTTCCGGTATAGCGCACGGTTACGGTATTGTCGCCCGCCTTCAGATCTACGGGAACATCTACCGAGCTCCACACAAAAGTCAGAATCTTGAGCGGCACCGGCTCGGTGTCATTTATTTGGAGCGTGACATTCTTATCTTCCAGGCCATTACGGAGGAAAAACAGTTGCAAGGTGGCGCGCCCTGCACGCGGCGTATTCAGATGAGGAAAAACCAAAGCCCCGCTTGCTTCCTCTTCGTTGGTGCTGCCTCCTATTGCCACTCCGAAGCTGGCGGAACACTCGCCGCACTCCAGCAATTGAACCGCGCCCTGGCGGATATTTCCCGGCCACTCCGCCTCATAAACAGCCCCTTTCCGCCAGTTGGTGTCACCGCTGACCTTCAACAGGAGAGAACCATGGGCGGGAATCTCCGCGGAGTAGCCGTCTTGGAACGAGCCCAGATTCTTGCTTGCCCACAGATCTCGAACCTTCGCGCCGGGCAGAAGCGCAAGGTCACTCCACCGGACGCCAACGGTTGCAGGGGCGGACGTGAGATTGAGCAGCAACACGGCGTGATTTCCGCCGGCAACGCAACCGAGTTGCTTGTCCCACGCCTGCAGTCCGTCCACTTCTTCGCGCGCTTTGACGGGACCGGCGCCAAGCGGGTCCTGATCGATGGCGATGACTTCGGGATTGGTGTAGGTAGCCAGCGTTTCGGCATCCATATTTGCGAGGTCGGCTCCCGCCCAGAGCGGCGCCGCGGAAATTGCCCACATGGAGAAATGGGAGCGCGCTTCGAGCGGCGTGAGACCCGGGACGCCCACTTCCAGCATGTCAGGATCGTTCCAACTATTGGGCGCGCTAAACACCGCGTGACGGGCATTGGACTCGAAATTCTGCACCACTCGCGTCCACTGCACATGGTTCTTTTCCCAACTCACATCGGCATCGGTCCGCCACAGCTGAGCCGTGCCCTGGGCCCACTCCCACGGCCTCTCATTTCCCCAGGAACAGATGTAGAGCAACATGGGACGCCCGGTTTTGCGAATCGCCGCAGCCATGCGTCCGTACAGCTCCTTTCCCGTATGCCCCTGGGGACGATTGCAGTAGTCCACTTCAATCAGATCGATGTTCCATGATGCGAAGGTGGCCGCGTCCTGATCTTCGTGGTCGAAGCTTCCTTCATATTGGGGATGGTCGAAGCAAGTGTGCGCGCCGATGTCGGTGTAGATGCCTGCCTTCAGGCCCCGCGAGTGAATGTAGTCCACCAGGGGCTTGATCCCATTCGGAAAACGCTTGCCATCGGGAACAATCACTCCACTCGAATCCCGAATGGGCGCAATGCATTCCTGGATAATGAGGTACTTGTATCCCAAATCTTTCATGCCCGTCCGCACCATGGCATCTGCCTGCGACCGGATGGTGGAGTCGTCGTAGTCGCAGAAGTAATGATTCCAATTCGCCCATCCCATGGGCGGCGTAGGCGCCAGATTGCTCTGGGCAAAAGACCGCGGCTGGCCGATAAAAAATCCGGGCGTCAGGATGAAGAGCCAGAGCAAACCGAGGTGCCATCGGCGGCTTGGCTTATCGTACGAGGTTGTCTTTTTCATGAGGGCAGCTCTTGTGGACCCAAAAGGATAATACACGGGGAGCGGAACCGGGCTGGCGCTGCGCCGGCGAAGGAACAATGATTTCAGCAAAATATCTGACGCGAGTATCTCCCCACGCGGTGCGCATGAGGAGTTGAACGAATGAAGCCACGGCTACCCTATAATCTGAAGATCGAAAAGCGGGTCCCAGGCCTGCCGGCCGCCCGATTGAAGCCGAGGAAAAAACCAGAATGGACGTGACGGAGAAAGTGGATGGCTCAATTGATGAGGAAGCAGACGCGTTTCGCGCGGCCCGTGAATATTGGATAAACCGTTTGCCCACTTTGCCGCCATCGCCCGAGTTGCCACTGGCGGCGAACCCGGCCGGCAGCGCGCATCCGGCGTTCAAGCACCGGCACGCCCAGATCGACGGCCCAACCTGGCAGACCTTGAAGGACTGTGCCGGCCGCCGCAGTCTGACGCCGGGGAGCGTCCTGTTAGCGGCGTTCGCGGAAGTGCTCGCCATCTGGAGCAAGGGCCTGCACTTCACCTTGCATGTCACAACTGCCGGCCAACCGCCGGTGCGGCAGAACGGTAATGACATTGCGGAAGATTTGTCTTCTGTAACTCTGCTGGAAGTGCACAACGCTCAGCCGGAAGATTTTGCAACTCGCGCGCAACGGCAGCGAGAGCAGTTGGCGCGGGATCTGGCGCATCGCTCTTTCAGCGGAGCTCACGTGATGCGTGAGATTGCGCTTACGCAAGGCGCCGTATCCCAGGCCGTCATGCCTGTGGTTTTCACCGGCCTGATGGATGTCGAGGAGGGAAGTGACGGAGAGCCGCAAAGGCAAACTGCCAGCCCGGCCAGCCAGACTTCCGAGGTTTATCTGGATGTCAGCGTGCGTGAGGATCACGGCGCGTTAGCCATCAGCTGGGATGCAGTGGAAGAACTCTTCCCGCCAGGGCTGTTGGATGACATGTTGTCCGCTTACCAGGAATTGCTGAGCCAGTTGGCCAGCGATGAAACGGCCTGGAGCCGCACCTTAGCCAATAACGCGCGCAAGCTGCTTCCGGAAAATCAGCAAAGATTGCTCGAAGAAGTGAACCGGACGCAGAGTCCAGCGAGCGAAGAATTCCTGCATACCCTGTTCCTCAAGCAAGTGGAGCAACGTCCCGGTCAACTGGCGGTTTGCACGCCAAGCCGCCGCATGACCTACGCCGAGGTTTACAGCCGCGCCTGCCGGATCGAAGAGGAATTGCTGCCGCGCGGCCTGGAGCCCAACCAGTTTGTTGGCATCGTGATGGAAAAGGGATGGGAGCAAGTGGTGGCCGCCATGGGCATCCTGTTTGCCGGCGGCGCCTTTATGCCGATCGATCCGGATTTGCCTCCGGAGCGCCAGCGTTACCTGATTGAAAATGGCGATGTCAGAGTGGTATTGACGCAATCGTCGGTACAGCACCGAGTGAGCGCGCCGCACGACGTGGAAGTTCTTGTCGTCGACCAAATGCAGCCGCTGGAAGGCCGCCCCACCACGGCTCCCCGCACCCGGCAGAAGCGGGAAGACCTGGCCTATAACATCTACACCTCGGGTTCGACCGGGCAGCCCAAGGGAGTGATTGTGGATCACTGCGCGGCGGTGAATACCATCCTCGATATCAATGACCGCTTCGGCGTCGGTCCGGCGGACCGAGTTCTTGCGCTCTCCCGATTGAGCTTTGACCTTTCGGTGTATGACATCTTCGGTCTTCTGGCGGCCGGAGGCACCATCGTGATGCCAGCCCCCGAGCTGGCGCAGAATACGAAACATTGGGCCGAACTGGTGCGTAAGGAAAAAGTGACCATTTGGGATACGGTTCCTGCCTTGATGGGATTATTGGTCGAAGAGGCGGAACATGGCGAACCCATCGGGCAGTCTTTGCGCGTGATCCTGATGAGCGGCGACTGGATTCCGCTGGGCTTGCCTGGCCAGATCGGGAGACTGTTGCCCGATGCCAACATCATCAGCTTGGGTGGCGCGACCGAAGCTGCAATCTGGTCCATTTTGTTCCCAATCGAAGAGGTCGACCCAAGGTGGAAGAGCATTCCGTACGGCAAGCCGATGAGGAATCAGACCTTCCACGTCTTGAACGAGGTGGAAGCGCCGTGCCCGGTATGGGTTCCTGGCCAGCTTTACATCGGTGGCATGGGATTAGCCAGGGGTTATTGGCGGGATGCGCCGAAAACTGCCGCCAGTTTCATCCATCACGAAGGGGACGGAGAGCGGCTCTACCGTACCGGCGATTGGGGGCGGTACCTGCCCGACGGAAACATCGAATTCCTGGGCCGTGAAGATTTTCAGGTAAAGCTGCAGGGGCAGCGCGTTGAACTTGGCGAAATTGAAGCTAAGCTGTCCGAGTACCCAGGTATCGATTCCTGTGTCGCGATGGTGAGAGAGGACACGCCCGGCGAAAAGAGCCTGGTGGGATACGTCATCCCGAAACGCGGAGTGGAGTTGCAGGCGGCCGCTTTGCGCGAGTTTCTGGGCGCCAAGTTGCCGGAACACATGGTGCCTTCCGCGTTCGTGTTCCTGGAGGATTTTCCCCTCACGGTGAACGGAAAGCTCAACCGGAAGGCGTTACCGCCGGCGAAGAACAGCTGACAGCCTGGGGTGAATGTCGAATTAGAAAAAACAGCGCCTAAAGGCGGATTCATATACCGGCGCTTGCGGTATGCCTGAACACCGGAAGGCATACCCTGATACAAACCGCATTCGCACCACGGGAATCTGAGCGATCTCTTTCGAATGTGGGAACTGGACGCAGCCGGGAACATAGCGGCAAGACGTAGCCGGGATCGCGGTGAATTTCTAACTTCCGAAACGAAGGCTTATCCAGAGTTCTCTAAGCATCCGCGGGCGGATCGTCTTGCGGAGGCTCTATGTCTGCCTGCTCTTCTTTCGGCGGTGCTTCCTCTGAAGTGGTTTGCGGTTCCTCCTGCAGCTCGCGCAGGTATTCCGGACGGGTGTGGCGATAATGCTCCGCATCAACTTTTCCCGTGAGCCAGGACGTTCTCCATGGGATACGCGTTTGGATCAAAGATCACGAAATAGAAGTGCCACAACAGAATTGAAAATGTAGCCAGCACCGCCTCGTAGTAGTGCACCGCGGTGGCCGCGTCAGAGACCCACTTGGGAAAATAGCGCAAGGTGAAATTGTTAAACCACAACAGGAAACCGGAGACCATCATAAGGATGGTTCCCCACAGGAGTGCCCAGTACTCCAGCTTCTCCGCGTAGTTGAACCTGGCGAACTGCGGGCCGGCCGGCGAAAATCCCAGGTTGTAGCGGAAGACGCCAATCATATCCGTCACATCTTTAAATCCGGGCAGCATGGCCTTCACGAATCCGCGCTCGCTCGGTTTCAGCGCCAGGTAGATGAGATGGAATCCCATCGTGGCCACCAGCACGGCGGCGGCCGCCCGGTGTAAAGATCCGCGGAAGGCAAAATGACCTTCCCAAACCAGCAGAGGCCGCGCCCATATCGCGTCCGGAAATTTTAGAGCGAATCCGGTAATCACCAGCGTGGTGAAGCTTACGATCAGCCCCCAATGAACAAGCAGTAAATACTGACTCATGCGGACCACTTGCGGACGGTTCCGCTTGGCAAAGCGCAGGCGAATCAGCTTGGAAGTGAAGTCCAGCATATTGTGCAGCAGCATGAAACCCAGAGTCGCGGGAATCAGCACCCAATAAATCATGCGGATGGATTTCACGATGGGGCTGGCCGCGCCGGTCTCGGTGCGCACATGCACCGCTCCGATGACGAAGTGTTCCCCCGCGCCGGAGTGGCAGCGCCCGCAGGTTTTCGCCAGATTTGCCTGATTCACCGTGGAGCGCGGGTCGGTGGGCGGAAAGATGTTGTGTATACCGTGGCAGGAAGCGCAGTTGGCGACGGTTTGAGAACCGCCGCGCATGGCCAGCCCGTGATAACTGTCGGCGTAGGAGGGAACCACGTCGGTGGGCAGGTTATAGCGTACCGCCAAGCGTTCCTCGCTATGGCAACGTCCGCAGGTAACCGAGGAAACCCGGTCCGCGTTCACCGAAGATTGCGCTTCCTTGGGGCCAAGAATCAAGTGTTCGCCATGGCAATCGGTGCAGACGGGAGCATCGGAGGCGCCGGCCTTGACCGCTTGACCGTGCACGCTTTCCTGGTAGGTTTTTGCGATTTCCGCGTGGCACTCGCCGCAGGTGGCAGGAATATTCCAATGATTGATCTTGGAACCCGCATCGCGAGCGGGAAAAATTCCGTGGCTCCCGTGGCAGTCTGAGCAACTCGCTCCGACCTCGTTCGTGCTCGCCAAGATCCTGCCGTGCACGCTTTGCCGGTATTGCTCAACCGGATGGGAGAATGGAATGTTGTGGCGCGAAAGAAAATCTTTGTTGCTGTGACAGGCTGCGCACGTATCGGGCAAGTTTTTCTTGGCGACGGGAGAGGAAGCATCTCCCGCGGTTTGGATCTGGTGCACCGGGCCGTGGCAAGAAACGCATTTCGGCGCGTCGGGATCGCCCTTGGCGGCAGCCTGCCCATGAATGCTTGCCCCAAACGCCTTTACTTCGTCGGCATGACATTCGGCGCATTTGCGGGGCGCCAGGTCCGTTGCCGCCCTTACTTCATGAACGTTGCCATGGCAGGATTGACAGGCTTGTTCGCCAAGCGCGCTGTGAATGCTGTTCGGCATGGCGGCGGCTTCGTCGGCATGGCAGGTGGCGCATTGCACCCGCGTGACTTTGGCGGGATGCGGGTAGTCCTTGATGGTGGCGTGGCAATCGGTGCAGGCGAGAACCCCGTGGAGGCTGGCTGCGTGCTTGGCTGAATCCACGAAAATGCTTTTGCCGGTGGAGGAAGTCATTCCGGCCTGGCCGTGGCACGCCAGGCAACTCTCGTCTGGTTTGGGTGGAGCCGATTGTGCTAGAGCTGATGGGGACATCAGCGTGCAGACGCCAAGCAGCAAGCCGCAGAAAAAAAGAGCGCATCGTTTGCGTCGAGCGGCTGTGCTTAGTGGCCGTGGCAGCAAAATCGGATTCCTGAGTCCTCTCCCAATTTAGGTGACCCGCCATTGTAAGTCAAAGCGGCGATAACCGTACGATTACTGGTGTGGTGTGGGGAGTGACGGAAAGGCTTCGCTGGATTTCTCTCTCCAAGATTCAATCGTCGACGCCCGGAACCCGGCTGACTTTGTGGAATTACTCTTTCTTCGGCGGGGTGGCCGGCGCGGGATTGGCCGGTGGTTTCTCGGTCCCGCCTGCCTCGGCCGGCGGCCCACTCTGCTTTCCAGCCTGGTCCTGGTATTGAACGATCACGGAAATGCGCCGGTTGGACGGGTCGGAAGGGGTGTTTGGGGTGCGCAACATTTGATCGGCATAGCCCCGGATTTGGGTAACCTGCTTTTCGCCGAGTCCTTTTTGCTGCATCAGGCGGCGCGCAGCATTGGCGCGGTCGGCGGAAAGCTCCCAGTTTCCGTAGTCGCCAGTGCGGGCAAACGGCTCCGAGTCGGTGTGGCCCTCAACGGAAATCGTATTGGGCAGCTTGCCCAACTGTTGCGCCAGCAAGAGGAGCAGTTCCTTACCGTGTTGGTTGGGCGTGCGGCTTCCCACGTCAAAAAATGTTCCCGACGCGGTTTCCAATAGCTCGATCCGCAGCCCTTCCGGAGTGATGGTCATCTCGATCTGATTTTTCAGTTTTGCGAAGTCTGGGATTTTTTGGAGAGAATGCTCCAATTCCGTTTTCAACTTTTGCATGTCCGCGGCGGGTTCGGTTTTTTCTCCCTTGCCGTCCATGGTGGTTCCCGTCTTGGTGCCGGTGCCCGAAGGATCTTTGAAGTAACCGGCGATGGCTTCTTTGACCGCCGGCTTGCTGGTGTTCATGAGCCACAAGACGATAAAAAGCGCCATCATGGCGGTGACAAAATCCGCATAGGCCACTTTCCAGGCGCCGCCGTGATGGCCGCCGTGAGAGATTTTCTTCTTGACGATGATGATGGGGCGCGGCGTGTCCATAAATTTGCCTCCGAGCTCAGGCCGAGGCTGAGGATGACGCGGCGGGCGGCGTTTCCGACGCTGCTTCCCCAGTCGCGCCCGCGGCTGGCGCTTCTTCACTGCGCCCGCGGCACAGCGATTCGACTTCCAGGAACGTGGGACGGACGTGTCCGGGAATGGCCCGCCGGGCAAATTCAACCGCCATGATCGGGGCAGTTCCTTTCAAGAACGAGATCATCAAGACGCGCAAGACGTACAGGTAGGCGTGTTCATCGTCGGCAATTTTCGCCATATTGGAGGCGATCGGGCCCACCAGCCCATAGCAAAGCAGAATGCCGAGAAAGGTTCCCACCAGGGCGGCAGCGACTTTTCGCCCAATCTCTTCCGGCGGCCCCCCCAGTGCTCCCATGGTGATGACGACCCCGAGCACGGCAGCCACGATGCCCAGGCCGGGCAGGGAATCCGCCATGGTGCTGAGAGATGCGATCGGAATACTGGCTTGGTGGTGATGCACATCCATATCAAGTTCCAGAAGCTGGTCCAGGTCGAAAGCCTCGGTCCCGGTAATGGCCATGCGCATGGAGTCGCACAAAAAATCGCGGATGTGATGATCGGCAAGAAAGGCTGGATTCTTGGAAAAGATGGGGCTCTTGGCGGGTTCTTCGACGTTGCTTTCCAGCGCCATTAGTCCCTCCCGGCGGGCTTTATTGAGGAGGTCGTACATCGTCTTCATGGAATCGAGGTAGCGCTGCTTGGTGAATTTCGAACCGCCAAAAACGCCGGTGATCCCGCCCGCAATCTGCTTGAGAATGTGCAGCGGATTAGCAATCAGGACCGTTCCGATTGCCGCACCCCCGATAATCAGCAACTCGGCTGGCTGAGCGAGAACGCGAACATTTCCGTGCTCCATCAGGTAACCGCCCAGGACCGCTCCGAAAACCACGAGGATGCCAATGATCGCAAACATAAGGTCTAGCTTCCCGTGCCCGCCGGGCTTCCGCTGGAGGACGCGGTTGCCGGCTCCCCCGGAATCTTCCCAGGGATGGGGCACGCCCTCTGCAGAAAGGACTCCATGGTGTCCCCGGCCTGGACGACCGCCCGGCCAACCGAGACGCTGACCGACAACCGGTCGTCCCACCACTGGATTCCCGAGCAATTGGCCATGCTGTGCACGTTCTGCGCCGCCCGCTGCAGGTCGGCGTTTGCGCAATTGGTAACAATCGCGAGGAATTGGTTCTCCGCCCAGCGGCCCAGGAATCCATCCGGACGCAAAGCGTGCTTCATGGTCTGGGCCACCACGTGCAAGGTAACCTCCACAGCCTCCCGCCCGTGAGTTGCCCTCAACTCATCCATGCCACCGACTTCAATGCAGAGGATGCCGAACGGAAGATGGTACTCGGCGAAAAACGCGAGATTTTCCCGCAAGTGCGATTGGGTGAAGGCATGGTTAGGAACTCCGGTGACCGCGTCCAGGCAGCCGTGTGCCGCCAGGTTATTTTCGTGGAAGTCCGCTTCGCTACCGGCGCGTTCCTCGTCAAAGCTTTGCGCGATGGCCACAACCGACCCGTGCTGGTCGCGTATGGGATGCACGTGCAATCGCACCGGAACCGAGTGGCCAGCCTTGTGGTGAAGATAACCTGGTAGCTCCGCAGCTTTCCCGTCGTGGAGGGCTTGATTCAGCGGGCAGGCAGCGCCACAGTGCACGCAACTTGTCCCGTTGCACTGGCTCAAGATATTGGCCTGGATGGTATGCCCCACGGCATCGTGGCGGCGATAGCCGGTGATTCTTTCGGCGCCCTCATTCCAGAAGATAATTTTGCGCTGCCGGTCGAGGATCACGACTCCGGTGCTGAGAACCTCCAGTGCGACGCGGAAGATTTCCGGGTCTTGTGGTCCCGGGATGTCTGGAGGACGAGTCATCGCAATCGGCATTCTCTCTTGGGCGTTCGGCAGCCTGGGTTGTGAAGGTCACCCGTGGGAACTAGCTTGGGGCCATGGTTCCCGGCCACGCCATGCCCAGAGTGGTGCGGATTGTGCTGAGCAATCGGCTGTTGTCCACGGGCTTCTGAAAAAATGCGATGGCGCCGGCCCGCAAAGCTTCTTCGCGGCTGGATTGGGGATCGCGCGCCGTCAAAATGATCACTGGAATGCAGGAAAGGTGAGCATTTTGCTGCAGCCGCTCCAATACTACGAATCCATCCCCCGCAGGCAATCCAAGATCGAGGATGATCAGATCAGGGCGTTCTTTCTGCGCCATCGAGATGGCAGAGAAGCCGTCGGTGGCGTACGTGGTCTCGTAGTGGTTGGCCCGCAGGCGCAGGTTCAAGCCGCGCCGCAAGTCAGGGTCATCGTCAACGATCAGAATTTTTGGTTTTTCCATGGAGTTCGTTTCCTTTCTGGTTGTGTTCTTTTCTTGGGCGCGGGTGGTGGATGTCACGGCGCCGCCGATCCATTTCCGCCGGCGGCTGGTCGTTGCCGAAGCGCCTGCGCCGCCATCGTCGCAACAATATCGGCAACCTCTTGCACCTGCTTCTCCACAGATTGCCCACTGTCGGAAGAAGGAAGGCTTATGGGGACCGCAGAAACCGAAAAGGATGCGCTGACACATAGTTCAGGCGCGCGCTCCAGTTGACCGGCGATGCGTTTCGTCAGAACTTCGGCGCCGTGAGCGTCTGCGGAAGCCACAATCAGGAAGCTTTCCGCCTGGCCAGAAGCCGCCAGGGCCGGCAGAATGACGTCCTTCGCGGGTAGAATACATCCCCGCAACAGGGCGAGGCATCGTTCGTGGGTGAGCTCCCAATTGCCCATCTCGGGTGTGCCCCGCGGGGTAAGCGCTACCACTACCAGAGTGAGAGCCTGCCGCAAGTGCCCCTGGTCGGTGATGACGGGAAACAACAGCTTCGCCAGCGAAAATAGCGGAAGCGTAAAGGAAAATGTGCTGCCGTGGCTCAGCTGGCTTTCGACCCAAATGCGGCCCCCATGGAGCCGCACCAGTTCCTGCACGATATAGAGTCCCAGTCCCAGGCCCTTGCGGCTGCTGTCAACCGCGTTCGGGTCCTGGTACATGCGTTCGAAAATCAGCGCCTTCGATTCTGGACTAATGCCCTGGCCGGTATCCGCCACCGAAACATAAACTGAGGCCGGGTCCGCATCGACCAGGAAGGCCTTGACCATGACCGAACCTTCCGGTGGAGTGAACTTGATGGCATTGTCGAGCAAATTAGTAAGCACCTGCAGGACACGGCCGGGGTCGCCATGAACCAGCCCAATTCTGCCGTCTACCGCCGATTCCAAGCCGATCTCCTTGGCTTGGGCGGTGGCCTGCATCATGTGGACGGCTTGCTGGATTACGTTGTCCATGACCATGCAACGCGGATCGATGCGGATCTTTCCAGTTTCGGCGCGAGCCGCCTCCAGCAGATGGCCAATCATGGAGTGCAGCTGATTTGCGCTGCGCATGACGGTGTCCAGATGTTCGCGCTGTTCAGCGGAAATCGGGCCAGCCAGGCCATCCAGCAAAATGGCCACGAATTGATGGATGGAGCTAAGCGGCGTGCGTAATTCGTGGGAGACGTGGGAGAGAAACTGGTCCTTAAACTGCAACTGCTGCTTGCGGCTCATGTCCAGCGCAGTAAGGAGCGCCTGCCGCTCCATGGCGTAGCGCATGGCGCGCGCCAGTTGCTTGCTGTCGAAGGCGCCCTTGACCAGATAGTCCTGCACTCCTTGGTGCACCGCCTTCAGGGCCAGTTCTTCGTCATCCTGTCCGGAGAGCACCACAATCGGCACGCCGGGAGCCTTCTTGAGCACGTCGCGAAAAGTTTCCGCGCCGCGGCTGTCGGGAAGGTTGAGGTCCAACAAAACCACCGCGGGTTGATTCCGGGTCAGTGCATCGAGCCCGGTGGATAACCGGTCTGCGAAGTCCACGTCAAGATCGGAGTTGCCTTCGACCAGTCGCAAGCGGACCAGATCGGCATCGCCCAGATTGTCTTCAATCAGCAGGACGTGTTTGGACGGCTTGCTCACGGTTCCTCCTCGCGCGGAAAACGGGCACACCCGAACCAGAATTCCCCGATGGAATCGATGGCCGCGACGTAGTCGTGCAAATTTCCCGGCTTGCATACATAACTGTTGGCGCCGAGTTCATAGCTTTTGGCGATATCCTGGCTGGCTTGGGACGTGCTGAAGATCACAACCGGAGTGGAGTGCAGCGTGGGATGAGACTTCACCTCGGCTAGCACCGCACGGCCATCCTTGCGCGGCAGATTCAAATCGAGCAGCACCAGGTCAGGGATCAGCTTGCCGGCATATTGGCCCTGGCGTCGCAGAAAAGCCATGGCCTCTTCCCCGTCACCCACGGAACAGACCAGGCTGGGGTAATCGCCGCGCGCCAGCACATCCCGGGTCAGGTCGATGTCCGCCGGATTGTCATCCACCAACAACACTCGCGACAGCTTTTTCATGTTGCTTCTCTTCCTCTTTGGGTGGTGCCGATTCGGTCTGGGCGCCAGCTACCGTGAAATGAAAGCTGGTGCCAGGGCCGGGCTGGGCTTCGACCCAGATTTTGCCGCCGTGCTGCTCGATAATCCTCTTACAAATGGCGAGGCCGATTCCGTTGCCGGGATACTCGGTGCGGGTGTGCAGACGCCGGAAGATGGTGAAGATACCGTCGACTTGCTCGGGGGCAATGCCGATGCCGTTGTCCTGGATGGAGAACACCCAGTCCGCTCCCTGTGGTTTGGCTTCGATCTGGATCACCGGCGCGTCGTGGCGGCGAAACTTGATGGCATTGCCAATCAGATTCTGAAACACTTGCTGTAACTGCACGGCGTTTCCGCTAACCGCGGGTAAGGCGCCGTGCAATACCACCGCGCCACTTTCCGCCATGGCGGCCTGCAGGCTTTGCAGGGCCCCGGCAACCAGGGAGTTGCAGTCGACATTCTTCATCTCCAACCCCTGGCGTCCGGCACGGGAAAATGCCAGCAAGTCCTGGATAAGCCCTTGCATGCGGACTGCGCCCTCGACCGCATAGCCGATGTACTTGTCGGCTTGCTCGTCCAGTTTGCCGCGATAACGTTCGGCGAGCAGTTGCGTGTAGGAGGCCACCATGCGTAACGGTTCCTGGAGGTCATGCGAGGCCACGTAGGCAAACTGCTCCAGTTCCTGATTGGAACGCGCCAACTCAGCAGCCTTCCTGGACAGCGCTGCCTGTGCCAGTTTGCGCTCCTCCCGCATGCGCTTTTCTTCGAGAGCGCGGCGGATGGCGGAGGGCAGCCGGGCCAGCGAGTCTTTGAGCACGTAGTCGGTGGCGCCGCGCTTAATGCAATCGACCGCGGTCACATCGCCCAGCGCGCCGGAGACCAGGATCAGGGGGATATCCAGATTTTCCTCTTGCAATATGTCGAGCGCTTCCATTCCCCGCCATTGCCCCAGGTTGTAGTCGGCCAAAACTATTTGGGGAGGATGAGCCCGCACCCGTCGCCGGAATTCGTCGGCAGTCTGCACCAGCGCGCTGATCACGGCGTACCCATCCCGCCGCAGCTCCCGCAAGACCAACTCAGCGTCGGCCGAGTTGTCTTCCACCAGCAAGACGTTGAGTTTGGTCTCGCTCATGCCGGCGTTGCTGGCGGCGAGGAACGTCATGCTCCCTGCTTTGCTGTTCGCGCAATGGTAGGCAGCGGACGCTGGTTGGTGACCAGCCAATAGAGGCCAATCCGTTTGACGGTCTCGCGGAACTGATCGAAATCCACCGGCTTTTGGATATAGCTGTTGGCCCCCAGGTTATAACCGCTGATTACGTCGCGTTCCTCCTTGGAGGAGGTCAATATGACCACGGGAATGGCCTTAGTTCGCGGGTCCGCCTTGAGTTGCCGTAGCACTTCGACGCCGTCCACCTTGGGCAACTTCAAATCGAGCAACACCAGGCGCGGAGATTGCTCAAAAGTGCGATTCGAGAAGTCTCCACGGCAGAACATGTAGTCCAAAGCTTCTTCGCCATCGCGAACCACCGAGATGTTATTCGCAAGGTTTTCAAGGCGGAGGGCGTGCAAGGTGAGGTCCACATCATCCTGGCTGTCGTCCACCAGCAGAATTTCGGGCGCGAATGAATTCATGATCTGGCTCCGGCCGCTCGGATATGAACTGCGTCAGTTCCCTGGCCCACTCCGTTTCCCAGCGTGAAATAGAATGCCGCTCCCTTTTCCAATTCCGCCTCCGCCCAGATGCAGCCGCCGTGTTTCTGAATGATGCGTTGCACCGTGGCCAGACCGACCCCGGTACCTTCAAAGTCTTCACTGCGGTGCAGTCGCTGAAACACTCCAAAGAGCTTATCGGCGTACTTCATGCTGAACCCCACTCCATTGTCGCGAACCACGATGGTGGTTGCCCCGTTGCGTTCGATATAGCTGACTTCAATGACGGCTCGCTCCCGGGGACGGGTGAATTTGAGCGCGTTCGAGAGCAGATTCTGGAAGACTTGCTTAAGCAGAGTGGGGTCGCATTCCACAAATGGGAGAGTGCCGATTTGCCACTTCACCTCCCGGCCCTGGTACTCGGGTTTCAAGATGCCGACAACTTCTTGCAGAATCGAGTCCAGCCCGGTCACTTGGAGGTCGAGAGCGTGGCGGCCGACCCGCGCCAGGTTAAGCAGTTCATCTACCAGTTGCCCCATCTTGCGGGTGCCTTCTGCAATGCGCTGCAGGTAGTGCTGGGCTTCGGGATCGAGCTTCGAACCAAATTCTTCCACCAGGAGTTTGGAGAATCCGCCAATATGGCGCAGCGGCGCCCGCAGATCGTGGGACACCGAATAGGTGAAAGCCTCCAATTCCTGATTGGCGGCCTCCAGTTCGGCGGTGCGCTGCAGCACTCTTTGCTCCAGCTCATTGTTGAGCTTTCCGATCTCCTTTTCAGCAGTTTTCCGGGCAGTGATATCGCGAAAAGCCACCACGCCACCGCAAACGGCTCCGTCCGAGTTCCGCATAGGGCGGGCCGAAGCCTCGACCCACCGCGGCTCCGCGAAGCGCGGACTGCGGACCAATATTTCCGCGTTAGCAGGCTCGCCACGGATCGCCCGAATCAAAGGCAGGCGTTCCGCGGGATAGAGGGTTTCGCCATCCGGCAGGTGGAAGCCATATTCCCTGGGCCATTCCGAGCTGGGTATGGGACTTGCCGGGGCCCCCAGAATCTTCTCCGCCGCCGGATTCCATAACAGGAATCGCCCCTGCTCGTCCGCCGCCACTAGTCCTTCTTCCATGCTGTCCAGCACGGACTGCAGCAATCGCGTCTGGGCTTGCAACTCCTCCCGCGAGCGCGCCAGTTCGTCCCTCTGCCGGGCGAGTTGTTCCTCTGTCCGTTTGCGCTCGGTGACGTCTTGAGCAATGGTGGAGGCGCCGATGATCTGGCCGCTGGGATCTCGCACCGGGGACACGATCAGGGAGACGAAAATCAGCGATCCGTCCTTGCGTCGCCGCAGTGTTTCAGCGCGCCGTACCAGCTTTCCCCCGGCCACCTGCAGCAAGCATTCCGCCTCGTCCGCCTGCAGTTCGGGCGGCAGGACGAGATTGATGTGCTTTCCCAGGACCTCGTCTTCGCGGTAGCCGTAGAGCCGTTCTGCGCCTTTGTTCCAGCTGGTGATGACGCCGTTCAAGTCTTTGCTGAGAATGGCGCTATCGGTGGATTCGACGATGGCGGCCAGGCGCAGCCGGCTCGCCTCGGCGCGCTGGCGCTCGGTGATGTCGCGGTGGATGATGGTGAAAAGTTTTCTGCCGCCGGATTCGATCTGGGAGACGGAGGCCTCAAGAGGGAATTGCTCGCCATTGGTTCGTATTCCCCACACTCCTCCCGACGCGCCCATGGTTCGGCTGCTGGCACCGGCGGTGGCGAATTGTTCCACGTGCGCGGCATGCGCCGCCCGAAAACCTTGCGGGATGAAACGCTCAATGGGCTTACCGACTGCGTCTTGAAAGGAGCAGCCAAACATTTTTTCCGCCGCGGCGTTGAACAACACGATGTTCTGCTGGCTGTCCACGGTAATGATGGCGTCGGTCGCCGAGTCGAAGATGCTGGCCAGCATTGTCTGGCTCTCGTGGAGCGCTTCCGCCACTCGTTGGCGCTCGCCAATCTCAGTCTTCAGCGACTGAGTACGCCGTTGCACCCGCTGCTCCAGTTCCGAATTCAGAATGCCGATCTCGGCCCGCGCCCGCGCGCTGATTTTGATCTCGCGGTTGACGGCAAAGCTGGCCAGGAGCAGGAAACATACCCCCACCAACGAGCCCGCGGCGTTAATGATATTGACCGAACGGCGCACCGCTAGCTGTTTCTCGGTATGTTGTCGAAGAAGCCGGGCCTCATCGGCTTGCATCTCCGCAATGGTGTCTCGGACCGCGTCCAGGGCGCCCCTGGCTGCCACAAACGCATCGGCCGAGGGAGTTGCGCCGGTGCGCCTCCGAATATTCACCATCCGCTCAGCGACTTGCAGGGCCACAACGATTTGTGGCTGCAGCCTATCCAGTTGCTCTTGCCGGGCCGGGCTATCGGCCACAAAACGCCGCAACCTCTGCAGGTTCCGATCGAGGGTGTTTTGTGCAAGCCCAAACGGTTCGAGAAATTGCTCATGGCCAGTTGTGGCAAAGTCACGCGCGCTGGTTTCTATGTCGAGCACATCTCTGATGGTGGATTGCATGGCGTCCTGGGCATCCTGTGCACGCGCCACCCCATCAGCTTCAAGCGTCGCCCGCCGCGCTCCGCGCCAGGTAATGAACCCCAGAGAACCCACCAGCACGACGGCCGCCAGTAAGCTCAAGGTCACACTTCGCCGGAGTGGCGCATCCAGCAAGGCTTGGGCCCGCAGATGACCGGCAATTTCTTTTTCCAGGCGGCGGTTCGTGGCCTGCAACTGGGTCAGGCTCCCCAAGGAAATTGCTTTGGGAATCAAGGGAACGAGCATTATCGCGGTGAGCAGAGATACACCCGCGGTGGCGGCCTTGACCACCCCGGAGAGAAAGTAGCTCGGGTGCCAGATCGTCCATACCTCCATCAGGTGCGTGCTTCCGCAACCGAAGATGAAAATCCCAAACAGCCAGAACACCCAGCCGAAGGGAAGATCGCGGCGGCGGCGGGCAAAATAGAGCAGGCCGAGCGGAATGCAGTAATACGAGAGAGCAATCAGGCTGTCGGCGATGACGTGCAGCCACACGATCCTTGGGTCCCACAGGTAGCAGAACCCGTGGGGCATGAAGCCGGAAGCGAACAAGAGTTTCACGGTTTCCAAATCTTGCCTCTCCACCTGCGGAATGCGGAGGTTGGTGTCGGAAAGCCAATTGGCAGAGAGCTGCCGGCTGCGCCGTCGCGGCACAAGTAAATAGCATCGGCGGAGCGCGTTAGAGCTTTAGCCAGTGGATGGTAGGAAGAAAGGCTGGCGCGCTGGAAGGATCGGCGAGACCACCCAGGTTACGCTTTTGGGGAGAAGAATATGCTGCGTTTGCGCTAATGGATGCCCGTGGTTTGGCCGAAGGAGTCTGGCAGGCACCCTTTTTCCCAAAGCCATATTCGAGCCACTTCGAGCGAATCATGCCGCGAGACGATGAGGTTAACGACCCTTTGACGGCGCTCCCTGGCGGAGGGGCCTCAGTGCAACCGTGGAGTAAGGCCGAAGTCAGGGAGCGCTTGGGAGAAGATGAAGATCTGCTGCGTGAAATGTGCAAGATTTTTTTGAGTGAATCGGCGAATTTACTGCAGAAGCTGCGGCATGCCGTCTCCGAGGGCCAGGCGGAAGCCGTCATGCGGGCAGCGCATAGTCTCAAGGGCGAAGTGAGTTACCTGGCGGCGCCAGCGGCCACCGAGGCCGCGCGCCGCCTGGAAGACATGGGCCATGAGCACGACATCTCGCGGGCAGCGGAGGCGCTGGCCTTGCTGGACCGCGAAATGGAGCGCCTGCAACGCTCGGTCCGTGAGTTTGTTGGAGCCGAACCGTGACCGTGATGAGCCCAGCCGCCGGCCGTCGTTCCGGGTTGGCGCGAGCTCTGGACGAAGGTACTTCGGTGTTAATCGCCGAGGACGACCCGGTTTCCCGCCGCTTGCTGGAAATCTCGCTGAAGAAGTGGAACTATCGCGTGGTGGTCGTAGAGAACGGGTTGGATGCGTGGAATGCTCTGCAAGAGCAGAATGCCCCGCAGATTGCGATCCTGGATTGGATGATGCCGGCGGTCGATGGTCCGGAACTATGCCGCAGATTGCGTGCCCAGAGCACGGGAGGCTACCTCTACCTGCTGCTCGTCACCGCCAAGGCCAGCAAGGAAGATGTCGTGGAGGGCCTGGACGCCGGGGCTGACGACTACCTGACAAAGCCATTCAATGCGGAGGAATTACACGCCCGCATCCGGGCCGGGGAACGGATCCTGCGATTAGAGCAAGCCCTGCGGCGAACCCGGGATGCCTTGCAATTTGAGGCTGCCCACGATCCGCTGACCGGACTGTGGAATCATGGCGCCATCCTGGAGTTGCTGCAAAGGGAAACCCAGCGCAATCGCCGCACCGCCGATCCGGTCGGCGTGATGATGGCGGACCTGGATCATTTCAAGAAGGTCAACGACACCTATGGCCATCCGGCCGGGGATCTGGTGTTGCGAGAGTGCGCTCATCGCATGGTGGGAGAGTTCCGCGACTACGATTGGGTGGGCCGTTACGGCGGAGAAGAATTCCTGATCGTGGTCCCCGGATGCACCGGCGCAGATCTGGCGGCGACCGCGGAAAGACTCCGGTGCAGCATAGCCGGACGACCGGTTGAAACCGTGGGTGGGCCCATTTCGGTTACGGTAAGCGTTGGGGTAGCGTCCGGGCAATTTTTTCAGCATCCCAACCCTGACTACGCAGCGCTGCTTTCGGCCGCGGATCAGGCGCTCTACCAGGCTAAGGCACAGGGCCGGAATCAGGTTGAGGTGAGGCTTCTGGAGCAAGCGGCGGAGGCACGCTGAGCGCGTCGAGTGGCGGCCAGCGAACTTGGTAGGAACAATCTTGTGGAAAAAGTAAAAGTTAGAAGTGATGGCCGGCTGGCTCTTTCGTGGCTATCGTCGGCACCTCCGTGCTATTCCCATGAACCGCCTGAAACGGTAGCCTCGAAATCGAGCAGTTCTGGGGGAGGGCTGCCCGGGCGTCCAATGACTCGAAAGAGTCGGGACGCTCTTTAATTTTGCGATTTTGTGTCGAGCCGCGTCGGGCACCCCGGCATCCGGCCGATGACGCGCCACAAGAACAATTTCCTGCTTCCTGCGGAAATCAACGGCGGTATCTACCCACCCACTCTGAGTGACCCAGGATATGGCCGCGCATCGCTTGCTCCAGTTCCTGTTTGCTGGCGCTGGACTTCAACTTCAACTGTCGGTCCAACGCGTAGAGCTTAAAAAAATAGTGGTGCGCTTTGCCCGCGGGAGGGCAAGGACCGCCATAGCCGACTTTGCCAAAATCATTGCGGCCCTGGTAGCCGCCGTGGTTAGCAAGCTGCTCAATCTTGGGCACGTTTTCCGGCAGGCCGGTGGACAGCGGGGGCAAATCAAAAGCCACCCAATGGGTCCACGTGCCCACGGGGGCATTGGGATCGTCGGCGATGAGCGCCAAGGCTTGTGTGCCGGCAGGAGGCCGAGTCCAGGACAGTTCTGGAGAAACATCATCGCCATCGCAGGTGAATTTCCTGGCGATATCGCCGCCGTTGGGAAAACTGGTACTGGAAATCGCGAACGCCATTGCCTTTGCTCCTGGCGCGGCAATCAACCAGACGGGGTGCCTCGTGGCTAGCCTGGGCGCCGCCTGGCCGGGCCCGATGACCAATACGCAAACTGCCAGCAGAGTGAGAAATGCCTTCACGGGGAAAGCGCCTCAACATTTTGAAACTGGGCGGATATCTAGTTTGTGGAAATCGTAAAGTTAACGGTAATGCGGGCCTCGGTTTCTACCGCTTGCCCGGCTTGAAAATACGGGCGGAAACGCCACTGCCGCACTGCATCCATGGCAGCCGTGGAAAGAATGGCGGGGCCGCTCAAAACCCGCAAATCCTGGATCGCACCTTCTTGCCCGATCAAAGCTTGCAATACTACCGACCCCTGCACCTTCATTTGCTTCGCAAGCATTGGATAGTTGGGCTGAACCGGGCGTTCCACCATTTGCGCCGTGTCAGGAGAAAGCCGAACCCGTTCCCCGGCGTTGGTGGCCACGGAGGCGGGTTGTTCTGCCGGAGAAGGCATCGTGGATTCCGCCATGGAGCCTGGGGTAGGAGTTCCGGGTGTTCCGGATTGCAAATCAAGTCTGACGGAACGGTTGGTGGGTTGAATGACGGTATGCTGGCCGCCGGCCACGACTTCAACTTCCAGCGGCGGAAGGGCGGCGCGGTTCGAGGCTGTGATCGTGGCCCCAGGCGCTGGCAAAGCGGCCGGGATGGCCGCGGAAATCGGGCTGCGCTCCCCACGTGCGGGCGCGTGCGACCTGGGCTTTGTGATCTGCGGAGCGCTGGTGGTTCCCTTTACCAGCGGCTGGCTAGGCGTGCTGGCTGCGGGCGCTGCATCGTCAGCAGAGTCTTCGGCAACCTCGGGAGCAGACCCTAACCAGAAGTCGCGGTCTTTCACCACTACGACCAACAATGCGGCCAGCAGCAGGCCAAGCGCTACCAACATCTGCTTGCGCTGCCTCTGTTGGTTCTGCGTTTCCGCGGGAGTACGCGTCTCTCGCTGAGTTGTTAAGTCGAACATCGGCTCCACGCTGGCCCTCCTCGCAACATCTTAAGTATGCCTCGAAACCGGCCGTGAAACCAGAAAAACTCGAGTCATTTCGCTAAATTCCGGCGGTGATTACCCGGAGGTGACTTTGGTCACGTGAGAGTCACACTTTCTGTTCGAATGGCGAGCGAACGAAACCCGTCGAGGGCCAATGGTTTACTCGGCTACTCATCGCGCATCGCAAGCACGACGACCAACCTTTGCGGTCCGTGGGCGCCTAACACAATAATCTTCTCAATATCGCCGGTACGGCTGGGACCGGTGATGAGGGAGACCATCGAATTCCGGGTTGTCGTCCCCCGCGCGCGCAGCCAATCGAAGGCAATCGCCAGATCGGGTGCAAGTTGGGTGAGGGTTGCGGCCACAATATGGACCGGCGCCACGATGGACGCGCCTCGCCCGCCGCAGCCTGCCGATACGAATACCGACCCAGTTGCGGCCACCAGCGACTCCGCCAGCGTGATCGTGGCTTTAGTAGCTTCATTGGGCCGGCCTTGGCTCGACCAGCGAACGTCGTGTCCCACGGCCCATCCTGCCGCCATGCGGCGTAGTAACGGAGCGTCCTGCAGAAATATCTCTCCTGGCGGGATGGACGCCAGTATCTCCGAGACCGCTGCGGCGCTGGCGGCGATATCGGCAGTTACCACGCATTCCGTGTTATTGGCTTGGCATTCCCTTCGGAAGCGTTCGAGCGGATCAGGGATCGCTGCAAAGATCTCTCCCGTCAGAGGTGAATGTCGAAGCGCCGCCGCCCCCGTTAGAGCGGATCGCACGCGCGCCAGAATTCGTTCCCGGCCCGGATTTTCATTTCTTTGTCTTTGCGTTGTCTTTCCTCCACAATTCACGGAATGAATGCCGGGGAATTTCCGGCGCAGCGCGCGCTGCGGTCCAGGACCGCAACGGATCGAGCACGGTTCCTTCCGCGCCGAACCGATACATAAGCCGAAGGGCCGAAAGGGCCACGCGCGACAGAAATGCGAATCTTCCGGAGCTCATCATGGCCCATCGCCACACCTTGAACCCAATCCGTTCTGCCCAGGGACGCTCGCCCGCGCTGACCGCGTTCCGGCGATTGTGCAGCAAATGATGGTGCAGGTCGATCTTCACCGGACAGACATCCGTACAGGCTCCGCACAGCGACGAGGCATAAGAAAGATGCTGGAAGTCGTGGAGCCCCCGCAAATGAGGCGTAAGCACGCTGCCAATCGGGCCCTGGTAGGTGGTTCCGTAAGCGTGGCCACCAACGGTTCGAAATATGGGGCAGACATTTAAGCAAGCGCCGCACCGAATGCAGTTCAGCACGTCACGTTGTTCGACATCGGCCAGAAGTTCGCTGCGTCCGTTGTCGAGCAACACAACATGAAACTCTTCCGGCCCATCGTTTTCGTGGGGAGCCCTTGGCCCTCCGACCAGTGTGTTGTAGCAGGTGATGGGCTGCCCCCCGCCCGCGGTCGCCAGCACCGGCCACAGAATGGCCAGATCCTCGAGGCGCGGGACAATCTTTTCAATCCCGGTCAGAACCACGTGGATCTTCGAGAGATTCATCCCCAGTTCCGCGTTGCCTTCGTTGGTGGTGATCGCGACCAGTCCGGCATCGGCGACGAGGAAATTGGCGCCCGTGATGCTCATTTGGGATGAGAAAAAAGCTCGCCTGAGCGCGTGTCGCGCCGCTGCCACCAACTGTTCTGGATCGTCGCTGTTCACGCCTTCAAGCTTTTCCTTGAAGAGAGCGGCTATGTCCGTGCGGGTGAGGTGCATGGCCGGCGTGACCAGATGATAAGGGGGCTCGTGACGAAGTTGTACGATGAATTCGCCGAGGTCGGTCTCGAAGACTTTGATGCCAATTTCCTCCAGCGCCGGGGTCAGCTGAATCTCTTCCGCCACCATGGATTTCGACTTGGTGACCACCTGAACGCGGCGATCGCCGGCGATCCCGGCTATATATCGGCGGGCCTCTTCCGCATTCTCCGCCCAAAACACGTGCCCGCCCCGTCCTAGAATGTTTTGCTCAAATTCCAGAAGGTAGCGGTCGAGCTGCCCCAGTGCCTCAGACTTGATTTCATAACATCTCTGCCGCGCCGCCTCCCAATCATTAAAGCTCACTTGGCCGGCACGCTTTCCACTTTGCTGGGTGGCGCGACGGATAATCTGCTGATGAGTGAGGTCGCCAGATTTCTTCACCGCCCAGCGCAGAAATTCCCGTGCCGCTTCACTCATCGCGAGGCACTCCGATTCTCCACGGGTGAAGTGGACCTATCTGTTTGTGCCAATAGGCTCGCCAGGTGAAGGGTGCGCACTCTTGATTTGCGCCGGCGCAGGATTCCCTCGATCTGCATCAGGCAACTGGGATCCGTGGAGGTCACAAACTCGGCGCCGGAAGCCTCTGCGTTCCCAGCCTTGGCGTCGCCCATGGCGGCGGAAATCATGTTGAACTTTGCCGCGAAGGTTCCGCCGAAACCGCAACAATCGTCGCTGTAAGGCATCTCTACTAATTCGAGGCCCCGCACTTTTGCCAGCAACTCCCGCGGCTCCTGTTTTAAATGAAGTTCTCGCAATGCGTGGCAAGCGTCGTGATAAGCCACTTTGTGCGGGAAAGCTGCTCCCACGTCGGAGATATGAGATTGCTTTACCAGAAATTCGGAAAACTCGAACACTCGCTTCCCCAGTTCGATCGCTTCGTCACGAATGTCCGAGGCGGCCAGCAATTCGGGATAGAAAGTTCGAACCATGGTGGTGCAGGAACCGGAAGGGCAAACCACCGCTTCTGCCGACCGGAAGACTTCCACGAAACGCTGGGCCAGCGGTTTTGCGTCTTGCCAGTACCCGGTATTAAATGCTGGTTGGCCGCAACAGGTTTGACCTTCAGGAAAGGCGACTTGATATCCAACGCGCCGCAACACGCATGCCATGTCCAGGCCAATCTGCGGAGCAAGCTGGTCAACGAAGCAAGGAATGAATAGGGACACTTGGGTCATGAGAGCGTATTTTCCAGAACAGGTCTCGTCGAAGCTGTAACTATATCGAAGGCGCGGCTGCTTTTCGCAGGAGATTAATTTCCGGTCTACAATCCGTAAGTTGCTGTCGGGGGCCCGAGCTTCCAGGCGCAAGACAGAAAGGCGATGGTTGGATGAGTGAGACTTCCTCCGGAATCAAACTAAACGATCAGAATCTATCCAGGCTGAAGCAAGAAATTCGGGTTCCTTCTTATGATCGCGCCGAATTGCGTCAGAACACGGTCCATATCGGTGTTGGCGGATTTCATCGCGCGCACCAGGCCGCTTATCTGGACGACTTGCTCGCGCTCAACGGCACCGAACGCTGGGGTGAGTGCGGCATGGGTGTGTTGAAGAGCGACGACCGGATGCGAGATGCCCTCAAAGGGCAGGACTTCCTCTACACAATCGTGGAGAGGAGCGCGGAAAGGCAGACGGCCCGTGTAATCGGTTCCATGGTGGACTACGTCTACGCGCCCGAAGAACGGGAGCGCGCCATTGAAAAGATGGCGTCGGCTGAGACCAGGATCGTTTCTCTTACCATTACCGAGGGCGGCTATTTCATCGATGAAGGGACACGCGAGTTCACCCCGGAGCATCCCGACATTCAGCAGGATTTGCGGCATCCCGCCCAGCCGGTTTCATCGCTGGGATATATTGCAGAAGCCCTCGACCGCCGCCGCCTTCGCGGCTTGCCTCCCTTTACTGTAATGTCTTGCGACAATTTGCAAGGCAATGGCCATGTGATAAGAAAAGTCTTGCTGGCCTTCGCCGGGCTCAGGGATGCGGCTCTGCAACAATGGATTGCGGCCAAGGTGAAGTTTCCCAATGAGCATGGTGGATCGCATCACCCCTGTGACGACTCCCAAGGACGGCGCATTCCTGTCGGCGAGGTTCGGACTGGAGGATGCCTGGCCGGTCGTGACCGAGCCTTTTATCCAGTGGGTGATCGAAGACGAGTTTTGTAACGGGCGGCCGCAGTGGGAGAAGGTTGGAGTGCAACTGGTCTCGGACGTGGCTCCGTACGAGCTCATGAAGATGCGGCTTTTGAATGCAGGCCATCTGGCCATGGCTTACCTGGGGGCGCTCGCTGGGTATACGTATGTGCACGAAGTTATGCAGGATACCCTCTTTCGATCCTTCGTGGAGAACTTCATGGAGGAAGTGACTCCGGTGGTGCCGAAGATCCCAGGCACATCGGTAAAAGAGTACAAAAGAGTTTTGATTGAGCGGTTTTCGAATCCAACCATCAACGATCAGATGACGCGCATTTGCTCGGAAGGCTCCGCCAAAATACCGAAGTGGGTGCTGCCGTCGATCGCGGACTTGCTAGAGAAGGGCAGGTCAATCGAGCTCCTGAGCCTGGTGATTGCCAGTTGGATCCACTATCTGAAGCAGGGAATCGATGAATGTGGCCAGCTTCTCACGATCATTGACGCTCGCGCCACAGAGTTGACCGGCGTGGCAAAAACCGCTGGCACCGATCCGCGTTCTCTGCTCGCTATCAAGTCGATCTTCGGTCCGGCGCTGCCGGCGAATCCACTTTTCGTAAGCAAGGTGGAAGGAGCGTTACAAACGCTTTCCAAACTCGGTGTGGCCCCAACCATACGGCAATACCTTTCCCAGACCATTCCGCCAGTACCGGAAAACTAGCGTTGCGAAAAATAGAGTTGGTCATCTTCGATTGCGATGGCGTTCTGCTGGATAGCGAACGCATCAGCTGTGAGTGCGCGGTAGCGGCCTTCGAGGCCGTCGGATTGCAGATTGATATCGATACAGTGTTCAAGCGGTTTGTGGGAGTCTCTCGCCACGATATGGCAAGACAAATTGCGGCAGAAGGTTATCCCGTGGGCCCGAATTTTGCCACGGAACTGGAGCAGTCAATCGTCAACGCTTTCGAGCATCAACTGCACGGCATTCGTGGCGTTGAACAGGCTCTGTCCCGGCTGACATTGCCCGTCTGCGTGGCTTCCGGTAGTCCGCTGTCTTACGTACGAAGAGGTTTGGCATTAACCGGCCTTTCACATTTTTTCGAGCCGCATCTTTTCAGCGCATCCATGGTCAAACGCGGCAAGCCTGCTCCCGACCTTTTCTTTTATGCCGCGGAGCAGATGAGCGTGGCTCCTGAACATTGTCTTGTAATCGAAGATTCGCCCTCGGGGGTGAAGGCTGCCAACGCCGCCGGAATGCCGGTCTTCTGGTTTCTGGGGGAAGTCACATTGATCTGGAAAAGCGCCCCCCTGACTTTACCGCGGCACACGCGGACCTAACCTTCGACTCCATGCCGCAGCTGCCGGAGATAATTGACAGCTTTTGCGCGAACAATGCATCGTGAGGCATTCTCCGCAACGTCTGGCACCTGCCCAGTCCTTTACTCCTGCGCTTTGACGGTCCTCTCCACCTGCACGGGTCCTAGCAATCCGGAAGCTAGCAGGGAAGAGTTGGCCTTATAAGGATGGTAGACCGAGAACGTATATTTCGTCGCGGCATTCGGCTGCTGGTCGCCGATCAGGCGATTCACCCACGCATTGGTTACTTTGATGGTCACGGCATTCGCGCCCGGCCTCAATGCGCTGGTCGCATCCACCCGGTAAGGGATGTGCCAGACAGTTCCCAATGACTTGCCATTCACGGTGACATCCGCCAGGTTTTTCACATCGCCGAGGTCGATCCACAACTGCGCCCCCGGCTTGAACCAGGCCGCCGGCGCCTCGATCGTCTTTGTGTAAGTACCAACTCCTGAGAAGTACTTCACTCCGTCGTCTGTGTTCTCACTCCAGGAGGCCAGCGCATCCAGCGTGATCGAGGCCGGTGCGCCGCGCCCTGGCTGGAAACTCACAGTCCACGAGCCATCGATTGTGGCAATTTGCGTTTCCACAACCTTCGGTAAAGTGCGCGAACGTCGTCTTCGCGGGCTCATGGAACACAACGAAAACCGTGCCCCACGGTTCCAGATGGAGCGGTACCGTCGTCCGCCCATCGGCGATCGCATAGGACGCGGCTTCCGTCTCTCCTGTTTCCGCATGCCACAGCTCGGCCGCCTTGCCCGTCACGCGAAAGCTGGCGCCCACTTGCTCGTCCCGGTCATTGCGGTTGTCCACGAAGTAGAGGTCGCCATCCGCCAGTTTGCGGTGCACAAAGAGGATTTTGGTGTCGCCCTCCGGTTTCGTGTAATCAAAGTCTGGCGGCAGGTTCAAGGCGGCGAACGCCTCCGTCAGTGTCTCGCCGGAATAGACCCTCCCTTTGCCCACCTTGCGCGCTCCGGTCGCATCGCCCCACAGCTCTTCGACAATGCTGCGAAACTCCTTGTCATTGTCGGCCAGGCTCGGAGTGTTCACCGGCTTTGCGCCCACCACCACCGCCCCTTCCTTTACCAGGTCGCGAATCCGTCGTAACACCGGCAGCGACATATGCGTGCTATACGGATCAAGTGCCAGCACTCGATAGCTCATGCCGCTTTCTGTCGTGATCGATCCATCCGTGACTGCCAGCTTGTGAACCAGCGCGTCGGCGTTCACGTAATCAAAGCCATAGCCTGCCGGAACATCGGGAGCCTTATCGGCAAAGATCGCCGTCAGGTTGGAATCTTCCCCGTAGAAATAGAGGACGTCAGCTCCGAAGTGGCCCTGCTGCAGAAGGAAGGAGCTTCGCGCCAGGTAGCTTATCCAGGGCGCTGCCTCTTCCGCCCAAGTCTCATTCCGCGTGAACCATTGCCCGTATGGCCCCAGTCCCAAGCCCGGAGCCTTGCCTACCAGGGGTTGGTGCACCGAGCAGTGAATCACGAAGCGGTTGATGCCTTCGCCAGTTCTTTATCGGCAGTTGGTTTCAACGTTGCCGGCGACCATGCCCAGGGAGACTTCGAAGCGGTCATCGACTCAGCCGCCACCAGATTCTGGCCGTAAATGTGCGCCACCGAGGCGGACTCCCGGTCATCCGCGTTCGCCGCTACTGTTCCTTGTTCACGCCCAGGCGCTGCGTCCACATGGCGCTCATCGGAACCTCGTTGAGCTTCTTTACCTCCATGCCATCGGCAATCAATGCTCGTCCGCTCTCGTGCGATTCGCCATAGTGCCCCATACCTCGCTCCTTCAGCGACGCCTCAACTTGGCCGTAGTGCTCGTCGGCCGTCAGATCGGCAATCGTTTTGCGAAAGTCCCACAAGAACCGATCGCTGGCTTCCGCGCTCTCGACCACATGTCCGGCGAGCACGGGCATCCACGGCAAAGGGTCGTACCCGCGCCGCTGGGTGAACTCTGCGATCATGTTGTCAGTCCAATTCTGTGCGCCTGCCTCCCAGCTGTCGGTGATCACATACTTCACGCCGCGTGCCCCCATGAGGTCTGCGCCGACCGCGCTCTGGTAGTTGTCCAGGTAGTGATCCATGTAGCTCTTCACGTAGCTGCGATTAAGCTTGTCGACTTCCAGGCCGGTTGCCTCGGCTGTCGCCGGATGGTTCGTTATCCCCAGCAGAGAATAGCCAAACCGCAGCACAACCCAGGTGCCAACTGGGGGCGTCCAGTCCAGGGTGCCATCGGGACGAAGCTTCGAAGTCAGATCAATCACTTCCGACTTTCGGATCGCGTCCTCCGCCGCGAAATCTGGCGTCGCGAACTGGTACAGATCCGGCATGGGCTCAAAAGCGGCTTTCTCTTCGAAGCGATTCACGCGGGCGCCCGGATGCAGCACCAATTCGGCAATTTCGTAATCGGTGGGCCGCTTGCTCTCGGCTGCCGGGTTGGATGAGTTCTCGCTATCCTGCGCCCAGAATGGCGGCGGGGGCGGCGGAACCCTCTTGAACGTTACGCGGAAGAACCGAGCCGTTACCGCTGGAAACGAGAGCGTATGCTCCGGGGCGCCCTCATTTGGAAGTTGGACAACCGTCCGGAAGCTCTGGCCATCGTCGCTCGCGTCTAGCGTGGAAGAGCAGGGATCGTCGTCGATCTGGACCAGGGTCAGCGCCCGCATTGTCTGCGGTTGGGCAAATTCGTACTGAATCCACGAGACTCCTCCGATCGGCGGAATCGGCAGCTTGGTGGTTTTCTCCACGTCGCCGTCGCCCAGCATCGCGATGTCAGGCGTGCCACCGCTGAACGTTACCTTCGGATTCAACGACGCCAGAGGCACATCGCTTGCGGGAGCGCGATAAGCCAGCACCACGCTGTCCGCATAGAACTGCGGTTCAGGGGCAAGATCGTGAACCGACAGGTTCTGGAAGGGGCCGGTATTCGACGGTGGCTTCGCTAGCACTCCGCTAAATGGTTTCCCGCCCTCGATCCGGGTCTCGCTCCAGACATACTTCTTCATGCCCTGGGAAGCGGGAACCCACGGTCCGCCCGTCTCGCTCCAGCCCGGTGAGCCGGCGATCGCCTCCTCCAGGCCAAGCTGGTCGGCGACTTTGGTGGCGTAGAGAAATGCAGCCTTCCACTCCGGCGTCATGTAGGCGAGCCGGTGGTCCACCACCTGCGGCGTGTTCAAGGCCGCATCAAAATTTTGGAAGCCGCCCAGCCCCACCCGGTGCATCCACTCCAGATCCAGCCGGATGCCTTCCTGGGTGATGTTTCCGTTCATCCAGTGCCACCATACCCGGGGCCGGGCGCCGTTTGGCGGATTTTTAAATCCACTCCTGAGCGGGTCGCCGCCCATTTGCGCCGCCGCAGCGACCGCGCCCAACAGCAGCAGCATTGTCACGACCGCCCAAAGCAGTTTCTTCCATCGCCGAACGTCAAGCTTCTATTCCGCGTATTCATTGGTTCGGGCCCTCCCCATGCAGCGAACGAATTGTATTCCTCGCGTGGACTTCTTGCTGTGTGCCCGTAAGTAATCCTGCTGAGCGCAGCGGTTCGCAGGTCTGCTGTTGAGCGACGCTCTGGAACATCACGGCCTACTCAGATTGCAGCTCTGGGTGATGTGAATCACAGACAGTGGGGCAGTGGGGCCCTTTAATTACCGCAAGAGACAGGAAAGCGAAACCACAGACTACTTTCGCTCCTGTATAAGGAGGGTATCTCGCCTAGTCGCCACTCGACAGCGGAAAAGGACTTTCGCGCAATGCGCCAAAAACACGGCGCGGTAACCCTTGGGAGTCGCAACCGTTTCTCGACGCTAGCTTGTTTGCTTAGCCTCGGACTTATCTTCCTTCTTCCTGGCCCTCCCGACCTCGTAGCGGCGAACCCGCCCCTGAAGCGGCACGACTATTCTCTGCCCCGCATGGGGACGATTTTCGCATCGAGATCTATTCGGGAACGGGCCGAGGCGTCCAAGGCGGCGGAGGTGGCCTTTACCCGCGCCGAAGAACTCGAACAGATCATGAGTGACTACCGGCCCGACAGCGAACTGATGCACCCTTGTCGCGCGAAGGCGCCACAGCGCCGTTTCCGGTCAGCAGCGACCTTTATGATGTGCTGGACAAATCGCTCTGGACTTCGAGCTTTCCGGCGGAGTCTTTGACGTCAGCGTCGGCCCGGTGGTTCGTTTGTGGCGCGCGCCCGCAAAACCGGGCGCTTCCCGATCCCGAGGCAATCAGCGGCGAAAGCCCTGGTCGATTACCGCAACATTGAATTAGACCCGCAGAGCATACCGTGTTCCTGAAGCGCGCCGGCATGAAACTGGACCTGGGCGCCATCGGCAAGGGTTATGCCGCTGACCAGATGCTCGCCGTCCTGCAATCATAGGGAATCCACACGCCATGGTGGTGGCGGGGGGAGAGGTAGTGGTGGGCGGGCCTCCTCCGGCACAGTCCGGCTGGAACGTTGAGCATTGACACGGCCGACGCGAAAGCAGAAGTCCATCGTGCACGCTGTTGTTGCGCACCGGCGCGGTTTCCACCTCCGGCGATGAGCACCAGTTTTTGGAAGCGAACGGCCATCGTTACTCGCACGTCGTTAATCCTCAAACTGGCTGGGCGCTGGAAGGTGAAAGTAGCACCACGGTAATCGCCGGGGATTCGACCACCGCGGACGCGCTGGCCACGGCATTTTCCTTGATGTCGGTTGCGGACGGGATTAAGGTCGCTGAATCCCTCCCGGGCGTGGCGGCCTTATGGGTTCGTCACGTCGGCGGAGAATGGAAGCGTTACACTTCTCGCGGCTTTCCCGCTTCATGCTGCACACTACAAGAAAGGAACCAATAGCGAACCGCGTGCTTTCTCCCATTCGAGGTCTCAGAAATATCGGGTTAAGACATAAAAGTCTGTTTCTTGTCGGAATCGGAATCCTCACCGGCGCCGCTATTTTGTTGTCTGGCAAAGCGGGGGTGGAGGCCACATCCTCTGACAAATTCTGCGAATCCTGCCACGTTCACCCGGACGCCACGCAAACCTGGATTCGGTCGCCGCACTACGCCAGCAAGAGCGGCGTGGTGACGCATTGCATCGATTGCCACCTCCCCGACGGGAAGGTTGACTATTACACGGAGAAGGCCCGCTTGGGCGCCCAGGATATCTACGGCAAGCTCTTCAAAGATCCCACCAAGATTAACTGGCAATCCCTGCAGACTCTGACCCAGGCCCGCGACTTCACCTACGACAGTGCATGCGTTCGTTGTCACGCCAACCTGTTCAGCGTGGGACTCTCAAAAAAGGGAGTGGACGGCCACCTGCACTACCAGCGCTCCAAGGACAAGATGCGCTGCATCAACTGCCATCTGCACACCGGCCACTATCGTGGCAAGGAATCTGAGGAAGTCGCGGACGAGGATGTGGCTCGTGAGCAGGAACTCGAAACCGCGTTTCCCTCAAGTCCCGAGGGATTTCAAAGCTATAGCGAACCGATTCCGGGCTCGGCGGTGAAAATCCGTATGGTGGCCCTTGCCGGCGGCACGTTCCAGATGGGGAGTCCTGACTCGGAACCCTACCGGCGCGCCGATGAAGGTCCGGTCCACGAGGTGAAGATCAGCCCGTTCTGGATGGAAAGAACGGAGGTGACCTGGCGAGAGTACGAGGTTTACCTGCTGCAACGCGGCAGCAAGGGACGGGATCGCGACCTTCCCACATCTGGTAACGCCGACGCCCTGAGTGGCCCCAGTCCCCCTTATGGATCTCCAGACCAGGGCTGGGGCAGAGGGTCGCGGCCTGCTATCACCATGACCTACCATGCCGCCATGAAGTTTACCGAGTGGCTCTCTCAAGTTACCGGAAAAAAATACCGGCTCCCCACGGAGGCGGAGTGGGAATACGCTGCCCGCGCCAGCACCACTACCCCTTATTTCTTTGCCGGCAACCCGTCTTCCTTTACCACGCGGCGGTGGCTCAATCGCATGCTGGGAGTGAAGACCGCGCCGCTGCTGGATTACGCGTGGTATCAGGGTGACAGCGCGGATGAGACTCACCCGGCTGGAGTTACCAAGCCCAATGCCTGGGGCATGGTGGATATGCTGGGCAATGTTCGCGAGTTCTGTCTTGATTGGTACGCTCCCGACGCCTACGCCAATCTGCAGGACGGCGTGACGGATCCGCGCGGCCCGGACTCCGGCGCCGAGCACGTGGTGCGTGGAGGTTCGTATCGTTCGGACGCCGCCGACCTGCGCTGCGCGGCCCGCGACCACACGCGCGAGGAGGACTGGCTGCTCACGGACCCACAATCGCCCAAGAGCGTTTGGTGGTATTCGGATTGTACGGATGTGGGCTTCCGAGTGGTCCGCCAATACGATCCCAGTGAAAAGATCGCTGCGGACCAGAAGAATGAAAAGGCCACGCAACATTGATCGCTTTCATGATTGAAATTAATTTCGTTTTGCAAAGGAGATTTCCACATGACAGACAAGAAAACCGAAGCTGAGAAACGGGGGCTTGACCGTCGCGCATTCATCGGCGGGGTGGCCGCTGCTGTGGGCGCTGGCGCGGTTCTGGCCAGCTGTAAGAAGTCCTACCCGACAGTTACGTTCGTGGACAAGGCTCCCGATGGCCCAGTTCTGAAGGCGGGCCTGATTGGCTGCGGACAGCGAGGCACGGGTGCTGTCCTCAACTTTCTTAAGGCGGGCCCAAACCTTAAAATCGCGGCGCTGGCCGACGTTCTGCAAGACCACATGGATCAATGCCGCGACAATCTGGCCAAGAAGGCGCAGGTGCAAGTTGCCAACGACCACTGCTTCCTCGGCTTCGACGCCTACAAGAAAGTGCTCGAAAGCGATGTCGATGTCGTGCTGATGGCCACGCCCCCGCATTTCCGTCCGCAATATTTCGATGCCGCGGTTGAGGCTAAGAAACACTGCTTTATCGAGAAGCCCTGCGCCGTCGATGCCCCCGGCATACGTTCTGTCCTCGCCACCGGACAGAAGGCCACGGCCTACAATCTCTGCGTGGTTACGGGCACCCAGCGTCGCCATGACCGAACTTACAGGGAAACTTACAATCGCGTCTCCAACGGCGCCATCGGCAAAATCGTCGGAGCCTGTGTCCGCTGGAACCAGGGTCACCAATGGTCCACCGACAAGAAAAAAGAGTGGTCCGACATGGAATACATGATCCGCGATTGGCCGAACTGGCGCTGGCTTTCCGGCGACCACATCCTCGAACAGCACGTCCATAATATCGACGTGGCGGTTTGGTTTACTGGAATGAACCCGACGAAAGTGATCGCCTCGGGCGGACGCGCCCAGCGCGTGGATGGCGATCAGTTCGACTACTTTAACTGCCAGTTCACTTACCCCAACGGCGGAATCATGGAGAGCATGTGCCGCCAGATCGATGGCTGCGCCAACGACATCTCCGAATACGTCATCGGCACCGAAGGCTATACGAATTGCCGGAACACGATCTTTGATCCCACCGGCAAAGTGGTATGGAAGTACCAAGAGGCGGGGCAGGATCCCGGCAAGTCGAAGTTCAGCTCCATGGATCAGGAGCACGTGGATCTGGTCACCGCGATCCGCACCAATCAGCCCGTGAATGAAGCGGAACACGTGGCTCATGCCACGCTAACCGCTATCATGGGCAGGACCGCCGCCTACACCGGCAAAGAGGTGACTTGGGACGAGATGATGGATTCTCCTGAACGCCTTGGCCCCACCGAGTACGCCATGGGACCAGTGCCCATCAAGGCGGAAGTGCCTGTGCCCGGAAGCACGGCGCAGAGCGCGCAATGGACCCAGCGTCCCGCCTGACGCCGATCATTTACATCCGAAGCGGGCGGGGCCAGGAACCTCGCCCGTTTTTGATACCAATCCTGCGCGCGCTACAGCAGACCGCGAGTCTCAATGGTCAGAATATTCAGCGCCATCTCCAGTTTCAAAATGGCAGCGGCGAGTTCGGGATGCTGTCCGATCTTCTCTTGCAGGACCTGCAGAATCTGATGAGCATTGGTAATATGCTCTGCTGCCTGGGCTGGACCTTGCTCGGAATTGCGTGCGCTTTCGTTTTCCATGGCCACTCGCTCCCTACTACCTCTCAATTCTATTCCAAACAACATCTTCCACTCATTTTACGCACCGGGAGGTATCGGAAATTGGTTGACGAAATCAGATGTCTCAACAGTGCTGGGTGGTTGTGCCGGCGACGAGAGCTGAGAACTTCACCTCCGGCGGGGAATCGAGATTCCGTTGCAAGTCCCACCAATGCGGCGGCGCAGCCAGGGTTTGCCGCCCAACTGAGTTTCCGCCTGCCTAACGATCTCTCGCTCTTCACAAGCTGGTTGCGGACCGATGGGTGAAAGTGTGGCCGTCTTTGAAAAGGCTTGGCTGCCCCCCAGGGATTCGAACCCCGATATGCTGATCCAGAGTCAGCTGTCCTGCCGTTGAACGAGGGGGCAGTGTTCGTGATTTATTTTATCTTACTTTTCAGTCTCCATCCGGTCTGCCCGTGAGGCGCACCTCTTTACGAAACTTTACTCGATTTGACCAACTTATTACCGGTCAGGAATTCGCTTTGGTGTTTGAATGATGGAAGGTACTTTTCCAGGAGGATTTCAATGCGCAAGACTCTGGGCACGCTCCTTTTCTTCGTCTTCTTCGTGGCAGTTTGGTCCTGGGGACAAACCGTTCCAGCCCCGCCCCCCGATGGCCAGTCTTCCGCACCGCCCAACGGCCAAATGGAACGGCATCATCGCCCGGGAGTCGCCGGAACCATTACCGCCATTAACGCGGATTCGCTTACCGTGAAGACCATGAATGGTCAGAACGCTCAAGTGAACCTGAGCGACAAGACGCAGTATCGTAAGGATCGGCAGGCCGCCAAACTCGCGGACTTCAAAGTCGGCGACCAGATTTTTGTGCGCGGAGAATCGGCCGGAGAGAACACCTGGCAGGCGGATATGGTTGCCTCCGGACCTCCCGGAGGGTTCGGACGCATGCGGGAAGGCCTGGGCAAGGAATTTATCGTGGGAGAAATCAAAGCCATCAGTGGAACTCAGCTCACGATCCTTCGCCCCGACGGCGTGAGCCAGAATATTACGGTGGATGAGGGCACATCGTTTCGCAAGCAGGAGCAAAGCATAACCCTGGCCGACTTCCAGGTGGGAGACCACGTCTTCGGCCGTGGCGCAATGAAGAACGATGTGTTTGTGCCGGCGGTGCTGAATGTGGGAGAGTTGCCCATGATGGGACCAGGCATGGGACGGGGTCAGGGACAAGGCCAAGGTACGGGACAGGGCGCTGGCCAGGCCTCGCCGGATTCGCATTGATGATCCGAACCCCTGCGATTTAGCGCGCCGATGAAGCCTACTTCTCAGCAAAAGAGTCCGCGTCCGCGCTCTCGTGCGGACGCTTTACTCTTGGCGGTTGCGTTGCTGGTCGCGTCCGCCTGGGCGCGCGCGCAATCTTCCGCGGCGCCGGGTTCCGCCGTGGTGGCGTCGGGTGGTTCCATCCACGGACTGGTAAAGTCCGGCAATATGCCCATTCCCGGCGCCACCATTACCGCGATGAACACACTCACCGGACAGAAGGCTGTGAGTTGGACCGGGATCGACGGCACCTACGTTCTGCAGGTTCCAGCCAATGGGCGTTATGTCGTTCGCACTCAAATGGCTGCCTTCGCGCCGCTCACGCACGAGGTGCTGATTGATGCTTCGCATCGCGACGTGCAAGCCGATCTGGAGTTGATGCTGCTTTCCCGCGCGCAGCAAGCGGCGCCGGCAAATGCCCAACAGGCCATCGCCAGCGCCTTGGCAGCGGTCGGCGCGGCGGGCGCGAACGGTCGCGGCTTTCAAAGCCTCTCGCTGACGCAGTCGGAGGGTGGGGAAGGTCAGAGTGTAGATCAAATTGCGCCCGCAGGCATGCCGGTTCCCGGTCTCTCCGCGGACTCCGCCACCGAATCGGTTGCCGTCTCCGGCAGTACGTCCAACCCCATGGGCAGCATGAGCAGCGAGGAATTTCGCGCCAGGGTTTCTGAATTCCGCGATCAACCCGGGGGACTTGGAGAAGGTTTCGGAGGCCCCGGGGGAGGCGGCTTCGGGGGCGGAGGAGGTGGTTTTGGCGGTGGTGGAATGATGCCGATGGGAGGCGGGCGTGGTGGCAGAGGCCGCTTCAACATCAATCAGCCACACGGATCTCTGTACTATACCGGCGGCAATTCAGCCCTGGATGCGGCTCCATTCTCCCTGACCGGGCAACCGGCGACAAAAGCCGGATACTCGCAGAACCGCTTTGGCGGGTCCCTGGGTGGGCCGCTCAACATCCCTCACATTTATCAGGGAGGAACCAAGACGTTCTTCTTTGTGAATTACAACGGCTCGCGCAGTGAAAATCCCTTCGATCAGTTTTCTACGGTTCCTACCGCAGCCGAACGCGCCGGCGATTTCTCGCAAGCTACCTACGGGTCGGGCCCCGGCACAGTGCAGCCAGTTCAGCTCTTCTATCCCAATGTCAGCCAGTGTGGCGCCAACGCCGGGCAGCCGGTTCCGGGCAATAACCTGCAAAACCTGACGAGCGCGCCGGGCTGCCAGATCAGTCCCATCGCACGAGGTCTACTCCAATTCATCCCGCTGCCTAACCTGCCGGGAGCGACCCAGAACTTTCACTACGTTACCTCCGCCAACAATAACAGCGATGACCTCAACGTGCGCCTGATGCACAACTTTGGCGCTGCCCCCACATTGCCTCGTGCCGGGCGCGGGTTTGGCGGCTTCCGAGCGCCGCGCAATAATCTGACCTTTGGCCTTCACTATCATTCGTCGGGCGCCAAACTGACCGACCCATTTCCCAGCGTCAGTGGCAACACCAGCGTCCGCAGTTTTGACGTCCCGATCTCCTACATCCGCAGCATTGGCAAGCTGACCAATATCGCGCGCGTGGACTTCAACCGCAGCCGCACCAGCACCCAGAATCTCTACGCCTTTTCGCGGGACGTTACTGGGGATCTCGGTATCGGTGGAGTGTCACAGAATCCATTCGACTGGGGCTTGCCGGGCCTTTCCTTTACCCATTTTGGCAGCCTGAGCGATATCAATCCCGCTCTGCTGCGCAATCAGACCCTCACTTTTTCCGACAACATGATCTGGAACCGCGGCAAACACACCTGGCGGTGGGGCGGCGATTTCCGCCGTATCCAGCTCAACACCGAGACTGATAACAACGCGCGCGGCAGTTTCGTTTTCAGCGGCACCAATACGGCTCAGATCGTCAACGGTGTACCCATAACCAATACTGGCTTCGACTTCGCGGATTTCCTGCTCGGCCTGCCGCAACAGACCTCGGTGCAGTTCGGCGCCAACAATTATCATTTCCGCGGCAATTCCTGGGACCTCTATGGGCAGGACGAATGGAAGCTGCGCGGCAACCTGACGCTCAACCTCGGCATTCGCTACGAATATGTGTCGCCCTTCACCGAGCTCAACAACCGCATTGCGAACCTGATCCTAACGCCCGGAGTCCTGAATCCGTCGCTGGGCACTCCCGCGGTGGCGGCGGTGCAGCCTGGCCAAGGTTATCCCGCTACCCTGGTCCGGCCGGATCGCAACAACTTCGCCCCGCGCGTCGGTATCGCATGGAAGCCGTTCGATAAGACCGTGGTGCGCGCCGGATACGGCATTAACTACAACACCAGCGCCTACCAAACCGTCGCTCAGCAGCTGGCATTTCAGCCCCCTTTCGATATCGCGGAGACAAACATTCAACCATCTCCGGGAGCGCTGACTTTGCAGAACGGTTTTCCCACCCCGGCCGCCGGGTTGATCACCAACAATTTCGCGATCGATCCCAACTACCGCATGGGGTACGTTCAGATTCGCAATCTGGATATTCAGCAGCAACTCCGTACCACCCTGGTTCTCAACCTGGATTACACCGGAACCAAGGGCACGGATCTCAATAATCTGATCGCGCCCAACAGCGGTTTGGCCGGGATCCTTATTGCCAACGCGCAGGCGTTCACCTGGCAGACCTCGCGCGCTTATTCCAGCGCTAACGCGGGATCGGTGCGGCTGCGCAAGCGGCTGCAAAAGGGCGTTTCCATCGGCGGCACTTATACATTCTCCAAATCCATTGACGATGCTTCCTCCATTGGCGGGGGGGGCAGCGTGGTGGCCCAGAATCCTTTCGATATCGGGGCAGAGCGCGGTCTTTCGGCGTTCGACCAGCGCCACAAATTCACCGCCGACTATCTTTGGGAATTGCCTTTCGGCCACGATAAGTATTGGCTGAGCGCGAAAACCCCGTGGCGCGCCATGTTCGGAGACTGGGAATGGAGTGGCGACTGGACCATCGCCTCCGGATCGCCGTTTACCCCGCGCGTGTTGGGAGACTTTACCGATGTGAGCCGTGGCACCAACGGTACGATTCGAGCCGATGTGGTTCCGGGGCAGCCGTTTACCGTGGCCAATCCCTCCCTCGGTGAATGGTTTAACACCGCGGCATTTACCGCCCCTCCCGTCGGCCAGTATGGCAATGCGCGCCGCAACAGCATTGAAGGACCCGGCAGCCTGTCGTTCGATATGGCGTTTACCAAGCTATTTCCTTTGGGCGAGATGCGCATGCTTGAATTGCGCGCCTCGGCGTCCAACATTTTTAATCATCCGCAGTTTGCCGCCATTGACACCACGGTGAACTCACCCACCTTCGGCCAAGTGATTAGCGCGGGCCAAATGCGAACCATCCAAATGACCGCGCGCTTTCGGTTCTAGGAGGGCCACCGTCTCAGGCATTGTCATCCTGAGCGGAGTCGAAGGGATCTTACGATGGCAAGAATTCTTCTCGGCAGTGGAGAGGGCCATTGCAGGTGGTGGTAACTGAAATAGTCGTCAACGTAACTGAATTAGTCGTACCCAGAGTGTGGCACGGTGTGAAGTTATGAAGCGTCTCAGTACAACTCGCGGGCCCGCCAAGTTCCTGGCGATTCTCCTGCAACTGGTCCTGCTTCATTCCTCGCTGTGTTCGCAGGAGCCGGAATACGTTTTCCACGCCCAAACCGAACTGGTTCTGGTCAACGTGACCGTCCGCGACAAGAACGGGGACTTTGTCCGCAACCTCAAGCCTGAAGACTTCAATGTGCTCGAGGACGGCAAGCCGCAGAAAGTCGTCTCCTTCGACATCGAAAACACCGACGCCGTTCCCAGCACGGAAGTTGCCCAGGTGAAGTTGCTCAACACGCCGCCAAAGAAAACGGTCGCTCCCGCGAATCCGCAAGCCGAAGTCGCCACCGCGTTGGGTGCGCTCAAAGACCGCCGCATGATCATCCTCTTCTTTGATCTCTCCTCCATGCAGCCGGATGAAATTGACCACGCGCTCAGCGCGGCTCAGAATTATTTGGACAAACAAATGGCCCCGGCCGACTTGGTGGCGGTCGTGTCCCTGGCAAATTCCTTAACCGTGAATCAGGACTTCACCCAGGACAAGACTCAACTCAAGAAAGTTCTGCAAGGGTTCAGCACCGGCGCGGGGCAAGGGTTTGAAGAAGGTTCGACGGGCACCACCGAAGGCACGGCTGACACTGGCGGCTCCTTCACTCCCGACGACACCGAGTACAACATCTTCAACACGGACCGCCGTCTGGAGGCATTGCGTACCATCGCCGCTCAGCTGTCGCACGTGGAACAGAAAAAGTCTCTCATCTATTTTTCCAGCGGCATGGATCGCACTGGCATCGAAAATGAGTCTGAGTTGCGTGCCGCGGTCAACGCCGCCGTCCGCGCCAACCTCTCTATCTATACCCTGGATATTCGCGGCCTGCAGGCCTTGGTGCCCGGCGGAGAAGCGCAAAGTGCCAGCCTGCGCGGTACCTCGCCCTACTCCGGCGGCTCCACGCTCAACGCTCTGAATTCCAACTTCACCACGCAGGAAACTCTAGTCACGCTCGCCGGCGATACCGGCGGCCGCGCTTATCTCGACTCCAACGATTTCAGCAAGGTGTTCAAAGGGGTTCAGGCGGATACTTCGAGCTATTACATGCTCGGCTATCACAGCACCAATCAGGCCCGCGATGGCCGCTATCGCAAGATCACCGTTCAGCTCAAGCAGTCCGGTTACAAGATGGAGTACCGCAAGGGCTACTACGGTCCCGCCGACTTCAAGCATTCCAATCAGGAGGACCGCGAGCGCCAGTTGGATGAAGAACTGGCGTCGGAATTTCCCAATACCGATCTTCCGGTCTATCTTGCCTCTGGCTATTTTCGCATTGGGGACGACAAGTTCTTCGTTCCCATTTCCCTGGTCGTGCCCGGCTCGGAGATTCCGTTCGCCAGCAACAGCACTCGCGACAAAGCTACGCTCGACATCATTGGCGAAGCCGTGGACGAAAAGATGCGGCCCCTCGGTGAGATGCGCGACACGGTAAAGCTTGCGGTGGAGACCTCCGCCCAGGTAAAGAGAAAGAACGTGCAGTATGACAGCGGATTCGTTCTCCCTGCGGGCGCTTATCACTTGAAGTTCGTACTGCGCGAGAATCAAACCGGCCGAATGGGTTCATTTGAGACGGACGTCACCATCCCTGACCTGAAAACAGCGCCCCTAAAGATGAGCTCGGTCATTCTGGCCAGCCAGATTCAATCCTCCAGCAAGAGAGGAATCGGCGACGATCCGCTGGTGCGCAACGGCTCAGAAATTGTTCCCAACGTGACCCACGTTTTCACCAGCCAGCAGCACCTCTACTTTTATTACGAAGTGTACGATCCCGCTCGCGAAGGCGCGAACGGCAAACCGAAAGCCAACGGCGACATTCACATTCTTTCCAACGTGGCTTTCTTCCAAGGCAAAGCCAAAACCTACGAAACGCCGCTGGTCGAAACCAAGCAACTCAATGCACCCGACCGCCACGCCGCCGTCTTTCAGTTGGATGTCCCACTAGCCCAGCTCAAGCCCGGTTTCTACACTTGCCAGGTCAACGTGGTCGATGACGCCGGCGGCCACTTTTTGTTCCCTCGGCTCGCGATGTTGGTCCGGCAACCGCAACCCGCCGCGTCACCCGGCGGCGGCAGCCGGTAAAATTGCTGCGCGCATTGGCGAACAAATTGGCTCCGCTTTGGGTAGAGCAGTACTTGAGTATTGAACGCCGGTCCTTTTGGACGAATCGGCGTTAGCCGCTGCCGCGACCTCATTCCGGCCGATCCTGACTTCGACTAACATTCGAAATTGTCCGTGTTGTATTGTGGATCACCGCGACATGACGGAGAATGCGGTCAAATTCGACCCGCCCCAGCGCGAACGCCGGCGCGCGCTGATCGTGCCTCGCGAGCACGGGGCATGGGGCATCTTACTTGTTCCGCTGGTAACCGGGAGCGCCGTCGGATTGCTACAAGGAGGCCGCCTACCCCCCGCTCTACTGTTTACTGCCTCGGTCGTGGCCTTATTTTGGCTGCGCACGCCGGTGGAAAGTTGGCTCGGGACGAGTCCGGTGCGCGCCCAAACTTCACTGGAGCGCCGACTGGTGCTACGCGCGATTCTGCCGCTGGCCGCGGTCACGGTGGCTGCTTTGAGCGCACTCTTCTGGCGTGGCCAGAACCGCGAGTTGCTGTGGTTCGGCATCGCCGCTGGCGCGGCGTTTGCCGCGCAACAGTTGCTTAGCAGGATGGGACGCGCAACCAGAATGGCGGCGCAAATCGTGGGGGCGTTAGGCCTGACCTCGGCGGCTCCGGCTGCCCGTTACGTCGTGACTGGGCGGCTCGACGTTACCGCATGGGCGCTGTGGCTTGCCAACTGGCTATTCGCAGGCGACCAGATCCACTTCGTAGGGCTCAGAATCCATGCGGCCAAAGCCGCAGGCGGACGCCAGAAACTCGCTGCTGGCTGGAGTTTCCTCGCGGGTCAGATCCTTCTCGTGGCAGTCCTGCTCCTTGCCTCCTATTTCGGCTTCTTGCCACCTTGGATGCCGCTTGCTTTCCTGCCCATCCTCGCCCGCGGTATGGCCTGGTTCGTGACCAAGCCACAACCCATCGTCGTGCGCCGTCTGGGCTGGACGGAACTAGTCCATGCGGTCGCTTTCGGTGTCCTCCTCATCGCGGCATTTCACTTCGCGCGCTGACGAGCAGAAAGTTTCGGAACGTGGTTGATTCGCCGGATAATTCTTCGCGAACTCTCTCGGGTTCTCTTCGTTCTCCGCAGTTAAAGGCTTTGTCTTGGCGTGTGAGCCCTATCATCGCGTTTTGCATCCCCGGAGCCCAACGTGCCGTTCGTAACTGTCGACAATTGACGCGAAATCGCCGATGCGCTCATTCCCCCGAATCCCCTACGACAAAGGATCAAAATAAGCAAGCGGCGCGCCGAGGTTTTCCATGGCGGAGATACTGTCACCCTTCAGAGTCGCTACAATTTTGTGCGTTCGGTGATTTAAAGAAACCCGCGATTCTTTCAGGGGAACCCGAATGCGAATCTCTTTCCCCACAGGTGGTTTAGCAATCACCAGATAACCGTTTTGGAATTCGCGTGGCGGCTTGATCAGGTCAGATGAAATGTCCTGTGGGGAAAGCCAGTCGGGCATCCGAATCGTGAGTGTTCCTGGCTTTCGCAATTCGATTCTGAGCGCTCCATGATTGTAAGGAGAGAGAATCTTGATCTCCGGCGACTCGCGATCCATCCACAGATTCACCCGATGGCCAGAGTCGTCGAACTTCGTGGCCGATCGCCAGGCTTCGCACAGGGAACCAACCGCTCCGCCGACAATGTCCATGTTGAAGCTGATGCTGTCTGCGCCCACCGGCTTATGTCCATAGGGGGCAGGGAATCCAAATGCGCCCAGATGACGGTTTGCAATGTCTCGCTTCCCGTCTTCGCCTTTGGGATTTGGCGGATCGACAATCCAGGAAACGTCCCGCAATTGGCAGGGCAAAAGATGGCACCGCAAAATACGTTCGGCGCGCTGAAAATAGGCAACGTCGACGTGCTGCCCCAGCAGCAGCGCCGTCTCCAGGATATCTCCGGTGTTGTTGGCTTCGCCGTTGTCCGGAACGGGTTCGCCCGCAGTCTCCGCCGCCCACCCAATCTCGTCGGAAACTTGCTTCAAGCCACCCTCAAAGAATATCTGCGCCCGTTCCATCACCGCTGAATCGTTGGTCGCATCGGCAAACTGCGCCAGCGACGACATAACACAAGTCGTCGAATGCACGTGCCCGCCAAAGCGCTTCGCATCGAACTCACCGCTGGCCGTGAAATACTCCGCGATCGTTTTTTCCTGGAGGATTGTGGCCAGCTCCAACGCGGGTTTGTACTGCGTGGCGCGATAATATTTGACCAGTGGGCCCAATGCCCGTCCGATGCCAATAATGAATGGGGCGTCCACGACTTCCAGCCCAAGAGTATTGACCAGATAATGGCGGTCCCACCCCGCGTCTGGCTTCCAATATTTCATGATTGCCGCAATGCTTTGCTCCGCTAGTGTGCGGGCACGCTCCGATTTTCTGTATTTCACCAGCGCGTAGAGTGCATGAAATCCCTCCCGCAGATTATGCGGAAAGAAGATCTGCAATTTTCCACCGATGGTGTTCCGGTTCAGTGGAAAGGGAACCGGGCCACTGAAGGAAAAGAACGCCGCCGCGGCGTGCTTGTCGATCGCCGCTTCATCTACAGGAATGCCGAGAGCATCTTCAGCGTTGAGCAGAGCGTTTAGATGCCGGCCGGGCACGTGCGCCTCGGAGTGATAGCGAAAGAAACTAAGTTCCGCGTTCGGCCAGACCTGCGACGCGAAAAAGGGGATGTCATGATCGTCGCGATTGAAAACGCTGCTCATGGTCCGGCAGCCCAATGACACCGCATCGCGGATACTGGTGGTGTTTACGTTCTTTACCCGCATCGGAAGAACGGACGGATTCTTCTGATCCAGCGAAGACGCGCTTGGAAGCCAGTGCAACGCCTAACGCGGCAGCGCCGGAAAGGAATGTTCGCTTGGAAAAATCGATGTCGCGAATCATTATTAAGGTTGGCCCAATTGAGGCTGGCCCAGGTCAGGCAAAGTATAACCCTGACGGCGATCATTGCAGCTGACTGACAACGCCGCCAGACGTTGCGAAACCGTCGCCACGGCGTCCCCTGGGCACCCTCAATGATATCTTTGTGGTAGCCGGTACCGTAACCCATACGCATGGACATTCTCCAAACACTCTTTGAGCAACGTTTTCACTTTCCGGTGGAGCGATTGCAGTCCCTGCAGGGCCAGCTCGGCGGCTCGGGGCGCAAGATCATCCGGCTCTCCGGCGGCCAAGTCAGCGCCATGGGCATCCTGCACGATGTGCGCGAAGAGAACGTTGCCTTCCTCGAATTTTCCCGGCATTTTCGCCGGCACGGGCTGCCGGTTCCGGAAATCTATGGCGAGGATCTAAACCGGGGCGCCTATCTGGAAGAGGACCTGGGAGACACGTCGCTTTTTGAGTTTCTCTCGCAGCATCGCACTGGCATAGAGATTGCGCCGCAGGTCGTGGAAGCCTACCGCAAAGTGGTGGCCGTGTTGCCCCGCTTTCAAGTCGAGGCCGGCCGCGATTTGAACTATAAAGTCTGTTACCCGCGCGCCAGCTTCGATCGCCAGTCCATCGCCTGGGACCTGAATTACTTCAAGTATTACTTTCTGCGTCTGGCCGGCATCGCCTTCAACGAGCAGGCGCTGGAAGTCGATTTCAGCCGCCTGACCAAATTCCTGTTGAGCGCGCCGCACGATTACTTTCTCTATCGCGACTTCCAATCCCGCAATATTATGCTGCGCGACGGCCAGCCATTTTTCCTGGACTACCAGGGAGGCCGCAAAGGCGCCCTGCAATACGATATTGCCTCGCTCTTGTATGACGCCAAGGCCGACCTGCCGCCGGATTTGCGGCAGAAACTGCTGGACTATTATCTCGATCAGCTTTCCAGCCACCTCAAGCTGGACCGCGCCATCTTCATGCAGCACTACTATGCGTACGTTTATGTACGCATCATGCAGGCGTTGGGGGCCTACGGCTTCCGCGGCTTCTACGAGCGCAAAGCGCATTTTCTGCAAAGTGTGCCTTACGCGCTGAAAAACCTGCGCTGGTTGCTGCACAATGTCACGCTGCCCATCGCGCTGCCCACGCTGCTGGATGCCTTCAACAGCATGCTGGGCGCGGAGAAACTCCAGAACCTGGCTTCCGACGCCGAAAACCTCACCGTTCACATTTTCAGTTTTTCCTTTCACCGCGGCTGGCCGAAAGACGAAACCGGAAACGGGGGCGGATTCGTCTTCGACGGCCGCAGTCTGCCCAATCCCGGCCGGGAAGAGCGCTTCAAGGCGCTTACCGGCCGTGACGCGCCCGTCATCGGCTATCTGAATCAGCAGGAGAGCGTGCATCAGTTTCTGGCCAGCGTTTTTTCGCTGGTGGATGCCAGCGCGGCCGAATACCAGCGCCGCGGCTTCAGGCACTTGATGGTCTCATTCGGCTGTACCGGCGGGCAGCATCGCTCGGTCTATCTAGCGGAACAATTGGCCAAACGTTTGCGCGGCAGAAACCGGATCGAGGTGGTGTTGCACCACCGTGAACTGGAGAGTCTGGGCCCGGAGAGTATCACCAGATGAAGGCCATGATCCTGGCCGCGGGCCTGGGTACGCGCCTGCGCCCGCTCACTGACACTCGTCCCAAAGCGCTGATGGAGATCCGCGGGCGTACGTTGCTGGAAATCACCCTTACCCGGCTGCGCGCCTTCGGGGTTCGCGATGTGATCATCAACCTCCATCATTTTGCCGACATGGTGCTGGACTATCTGAAAGCGAACGACAACTTTGGCATGCGAATTGAAGTCTCCGGCGAGGATATCCTGCTCGACACCGGCGGCGGCCTGAAAAAAGCTGCCTGGTTTTTTCTTGACGATTCCAGTCCCCAGGGGGACGGCGCGCCCTTCATTTTGCACAACGTGGATGTGCTCAGCACCGTTGATCTTGCGCGCATGGTGCAACTTCATGGCGAGCACCATGCTCTCGCCACCCTGGCCGTGCAGGAGCGCAAGACTTCCCGATACCTCCTGTTCGATAAAGGGGGCCAACTTTGCGGCCGCCGCTCCGGAGCAGACGAAAAGCCCGAATTAGTTCGCCCCTCGCCCAGTCCGCAGGCGCTGGCCTTCTCCGGGATCCACATAATTTCTCCGCGGCTTCTGCGGATGCTCACGGAAGACGGTGTTTTCTCCATCATCAACTCCTATCTGCGTCTCGCGGCCCAGGGTGAAAAAATTCTCGCCTTCCGCGCCGATGAATACTACTGGCGCGACCTCGGCCGCCCGCAAGATCTGGCGCAAGCCGGTCAGGACTTCGAACACGGAGTGCTCCTCCCATAGGGAAAACTGTGAGCCGATGCGCGGCGAGGCCTTTTCGAGTCCACCCATGCGCCGAACGGCCGCAATATTTTGCAGCTTTTCGTATCGCATTGAGCCCAAAACGGTCGGCGACCGAATTTCTTGACCAGGCCCGCCTAGTTCGGGGCTACAATGTTATTACGCCGAGGGCTTAGGTTTTGCGGGCTGTTTGGCCTCGTATCCGCAACAGATGGAAGACTCCCAGGGTAGATGTTCCTTTGTGTCATAGCCACGTGCCTCTGGCGCTGGCCATCCGGTTGGAGTGGACCCCCAGGTTTCCCACTCAGAAGGAAAGATGAAATGATGAATCGCACATTTATAACGCTGCTCTTGTCCACGCTATTGGCGCTTCCCGCGTTCTCGCAGCAAAGCAATTCAAGTTCGGGCGCGCAGCCGGCAGCGTCCGATCAAGTTGCCACGGAACACGAGACGGCGAGTGGCCAACCACCATTGCGCTCCGGGTCGCACGACTTCTGGGACGGCGATGAGCCCGGCGTGGCCTGGCTTATCCTTCATCCCTTTGCCAGCAAGCAATACGTACATCACCATCTGCAAGCCATCCAAGACCGGGTTAGCGAACTCGATGAGCTGACTGCTTCCAACAGCAAGTCCATCAGGGACGTGGATTCCCGCGCCCAGCAAGGCATTCAGCTGGCTTCGGCCAAGGTCAACCTGGCCGATCAGCACGCGCAGGACGCCGCTGCCAAAGCCGAGACGGCAAATCAGACGGCGAACTCCGTCAACACCCGCGTGGCCACGGTCGAGACCAAGGTCGGCAGCATTGATCAGTACAAGTCCGCTACCCAGACCGAGATTCGTTTCCGTCCTGGCCAGACCGCATTAAGCAAGACGGCCAAGGAAGCGCTCGACCAGCTCGCCGCCCAACTCAAGGATCAGCGCGGTTACATCGTCGAAGTGCAGGGCTTTGCTTCCGGGCAGGGCCAAGCCGCGATCGCCAATTCCCGGAAGATTGCGGACTCGGTGGTTCGTTACCTGGTATTGAACGACGAGATTCCGGCTTATCGCATCTACACAATTGGCATGGGCAATGCGCCGGCGGAGAAGCACGCCAGCGCTACCCGCGTAGAAGTGAGCCTGCTGAGAAACGGTCTCGAGCAGACTGCCCAACAGTAATGACCGATGACCAATGACGAACGGCTGCTGCGGATGACGGGATGAACCTCACCATCCGCGACCTTGCCAGTTTCGATGACTTCAAGCAGGCAGAAGCAGTCGAAAGGGAAGTGTGGGGCGTCTCCGACCGCGACGTCGTGCCTCTTTCCCTGGCGATCGCCACCAAAGAGGCCGGCAGCCTTTGGCTGGGCGCGTTCGACGGGGCCAAACTGGCCGGCTTCGCCTTCGCTTTTTTGGGCTTGGAAGACGGCCGGTTGACGCTGCATTCGCACCTCCTGGCGGTGCGCCAGCCCTATCGCGATCTCAGTCTAGGCTACAGACTCAAGCAGGCACAACGCGAGCGGGCCCTGGCTCTCGGCATCCACAAGATCACCTGGACTTTCGACCCTCTGCAGAGCAAGAATGCCCACTTCAATTTCGCCAAGTTGGGGGTGGTTGCCGACCGCTACAAACCCGATTTCTACGGTCGCGAAACTTCGAGTATCTTGCATCGCAATGGAACGGACCGCTTGTGGGTTACCTGGGCCCTGGGTTCGCGCCGCGTGCAGTCCTATCTACTGGGAAAAGCCCATCACAGCGAAATTCTGGACGCCCTTTCCATCCTCCCTCCGCTCGTGCTGTTCAATGGCAATGGCCGCCCGGCCCGCTCCAATGTGCCTGCGGCAATCGCCCGCCAGCGCATTGCCATCGAAATCCCCAGTGACATTGCCGCCATCGAGAAGCACGATTCTCCATTAGCTCGAGATTGGCGGCTGGTCACGCGCTGGGCCTTCACCGAAGCCCTGAGAGCCGGTTTCTTCGTGGCCGAGTTTTGCCGCACCGTTCGCGGCCAGCAGGGGCCCGGCGTCTATCTGTTGGAGAAGGGAAGCGTGCAAGATTACATTCCCGAACTTGCCCGCGCCAAGTAGATGGCCTTCCATTCGGAAGACTGTCTGCTAAAGCGAGCGCCTCGCCCCGACATTTCCAAGCTATTGCTTGTCGTAGACAGATGTCCAGCTAACTTTCATGCCCATGGAATCGGTTCCGTTCGAAGTGACCGTGCGGGTCTTGCCATCGGCCGAAACCGCGATACGTCCACTCATCGTAACCTTGCCGCCCTTTCTAGCTGTGAACGCAAGCGTGCGGGCATTGACTCTTTTGTACGAACGCATGTCTGAACTCGGATCGCCGGTCACCGGATAGTCTTTGCCATCGAATTTGCCCGTCCACTCGGTATGGGTTGATTGACCATCACCGCTGGTTCCGTCGAGGGTGATTTTCACACTGTCGCCGGCAGGTTCGTACACCACCATATTGTTCTTCTGCACCCCGGCACTAAGTTTTGACTTGGCTTCGTTCAGCTTCCAGGCGCCCATATTTGCGTCTTCCGCGAAGCACACTGCCACTCCGGCAAAACACAGCACCAGAGTCACTGCGATCATTTTTGCTTTCATGTTGTCTCCTGATTGAGATCCAGATTTGTGGTGCGCGCCATTCTAGTGCTGCATCGGCGCTTTCAGCAACATAACGACCTATTGACGACCTATTGACAAGCCTTCCCATCGGATTGTGAACGGGCATCGGCTTCAGCCGTGCCGTATTCGAGTCTTGTTGACGGACGCGCCCAGGGGGCGCGACTGCCAACAAGGCTCACAGCTGCGCCGTAGCCACCGCGAAATCCTTCTTCATATCTGCAAGGGCGGCTAAACCCGATGGGCTGACGCGACGTCCTCACATCCTATCCGCCGGCGATTGCTCCGATGACAATCAGCGGCTCTCTTCCGGACGCGACCGCGTCGGGCAGTGGGGCATCGGGAGGGTTGTGGGAGAGGTCTTCTTCGCAGGCGAAGAAGCGCAGGAACGGACGCCGTTCGAGTGTGACGTGGTCGCGGATGGTCCCGCGCAACATGGGATAACGAGCTTCGAGCGCGTCCAGTACTGAGCGCTGCGTGACCGGGCCTTCCACGTCGAGCGTCAATTCGCTGCCAGCGTGCGCCAGGGTTCGAAGATGAAATGGAAGGATGACACGAATCATGGTGGACTCATGTTCATCTTGCAAGTCCTCGGGTTCTCATAAGGTACAATAGCCCAGCGGCTTCCCCTTCGGATGTGACGGGCAATCCATTTGGAAGGAGAGACTGCCGTGAAGAGCGAATTCTTGTTCGAGCCGAGCAGCAAACGTCGGAAGGGATTCCCGTCCGAAACTAAAGTCAAGCGCGGCTTTCCGCGTGATCCGTTGTGACAAAGAACTCTTCGAGAAACTGGGTAGGAACGATCTCTGCCCATGCGGCTCCGGCCGTAGGTTTCAAGAAGTGCTGCATGCAAACGGGACGATACGACGGGGACCGCCGTAACCACTACCAGCGATAGCAAAGCCATGGGCGTTGATAAAATCGGCGCCCGTGTATTTCTCCGTTTAACGTCCCAATCAAGTTCGCGTCAGGGCATCGGCTTTCAGCCGTGCCACATTCCCTGCCGATTGCGGGGACGCGCCCATGGGGCGCAACTGCAACAGCCGTGTCCGGAGTTCAAGAAATCGTGCCGTACCGGAACCTTATTCACACGAGCGTCTGCACCTCTACCGAAAGTACCGCCGGAAGATCCCGCACGATCGGATTCCAGCTATCCCCGGCATCGGCGGAGGCGTACACTTGCCCGCCGGTCGTCCCAAAATACACTCCGCACTTATCCAAGGAGTCCACCGCCATGGCGTCGCGCAACACGTTCACGTAGCAATCCTTTTGCGGCAGACCTTTGGTGAGCGGTTCCCATTCGTTTCCGCCGCTGCGGCTGCGATAAACCCGCAGCTTGCCCTCGTGCACATAATGCTCCGAGTCACTTTTGATCGGCACAACGTAAATCGTTTCCGGTTCGTGCGCGTGCACGTCAATCACAAACCCGAAGTCGGTTGGCAGGTTTCCGCTGACCTCATGCCAAGAATCCCCGGCATCGTCCGAGCGCATCACGTCCCAATGTTTCTGCATGAAGAGCACCCCCGGTCGCTTAGGGTTCATCGCAACGTGGTGCACGCAGTGGCCGATCTCGGCATTCGGGTCGGGGATGTATTGCGACTTCAGCCCGCGGTTGATGGGTTTCCAGGTCGCGCCGCCGTCGTCAGTGCGGAAGGCCCCCGCAGCCGAGATGGCGACCCACATCCGCTGCGGTTCTCCCAGACCAGAGCTGGGATCGAGAATAATTGTGTGCAAGCACATGCCGCCCGCACCGGGCTGCCACTTGGGGCCCGTGCCGTGGCCTCGCAGCCCGGGGAATTCCTGCCAATTCTGTCCGCCGTCGGTCGAGCGGAATATGGCAGCGTCTTCCACGCCGGCATACACCGTGTCGGGATCGGTAAGCGACGGCTCAAGGTGCCATACGCGCTTGAACTCCCAGGGATGTTGCGTCCCGTCGTACCACTGATGAGTGGTAAGCGGCTTGCCCGCTCCGGAAGACGTGTCGTAAGCAAACTTGTTGCTCTCGCTCGTGGGCGGACCCGGCGCGGCAGCCTCGCCCGCGGCGGTTCCCGGCTGATGCCACGTCTCGCCGCCATCATCGGAGCGTTGAATAATCTGCCCAAACCAGCCACTCGATTGCGAGGCATATAACCGATTCGGATCGGCAGGCGATCCTTTGAGGTGATATAGTTCCCAGCCCGCAAAGTGTGGGCCACTGACCCCCCAATTTTCGCGCTTGCCGTCCGACGTCAGAATGAACGCCCCCTTGCGCGTACCCACCAGAACTCGTACTTTGCTCATCGCTAGCTCTCTCCTACGCAGCTTTTTCGCAGTTGACCATCCAGGGGATGCCGAATTGGTCCACCAGCATACCAAACCGAAAGGCCCAGAATGTTTTCTGGATCGGCATTGTAACCTCTCCGTTTTCTGCCAGGGCATGAAATATGCGTTCCGCCTCCGCCGGATCCTTAACGCCAACGGTAACGGAGAAGCCTTGCGGTTTTTGATAGCGATCCGGCGGAACATCAGCACCCATCAATACCTCGTCGCCCGCCTTTAGGCTGACGTGCATGACCTTGCTGCGCCATTCCGCGGGAACTTGTTCCGCGGCTGGCGTACCCTCCCAGAAGAACATACCTTCGATTTTGCCGCCCAGACACTTCTCGTAGAACTTGAACGCCGCTTCGCAGTGTCCGTCGAAGTGCAGATAAGTATTTAGCTCCATGTCACGTTTCTCCTTGTTGATTTGCTTCGGTTGGTTCAGGCTCTGGCGTGCTCCTTTGATAGCCGAATTGACTTCGCAAACCTGCTGTCACTGGCAAGTCGAATCGCAACTTGCCGCTTCGAGAGGCGCACAAAGTTATTGTCCGTCTTTCGCCTGCTTCAGTTGCTGAATGTCCAGTTTTTTCATCTGCAGCAAGGCTTGCATCACCCTTTGTGTCTTGGTCGCGTCTTTGTCAGACATCAGGTCCCCTAGAATGGCAGGGACAATCTGCCACGAGATGCCGTATTTGTCTTTCAGCCAGCCGCACTGTACCTCTTCTCCGCCACCTTCGATCAGCCTGTTCCAATATTCATCAATTTCTTCTTGCGTGTCGCAATGAACGACCAACGAGATAGCCGGAGTGAAGCTAAACTGCGGGCCGCCATTCAAGGCCATGAATTCGTGCCCCAGTAGTTCGAATGTGGCGACCATCACCGTTCCCTTTGGCATGGGCGCACCCTCGCCGTAGCGGCTAATCTTGCCCCTCTTCGAATTCTTGAAAATGGAGGTGTAGAAATTTACTGCCTCCTCGGCTTTTCCGTCGAACCATAAGCAGGTGCTGAGCTTTTGCATGAAATCTCGCTCCTCGAAAACAATCTGTGGTGCTCTTGCATTGGCCGGACTACCCTTAGGCAGGGTTTCCACATCTCTCACCGGCTTGATCTGGGGGTGCCGGCTACTTTTGTCGGATATTCCTCCGCCACAGACCGTCGCATGCCGCTGCGGGCCTCTCCATTGTGCCATGACAGTGGGGAGGTTTGCGCTTGACTTTCCACAACTGCCTGCGCTAATCTCCGCGCAACGTTTGCGTCGTTCTTATTCAGCGCCATCATTCATAAAGTTCAGCACTGCCTTATAAACATCACGCCGGTTGATTTGGCGCGATTCTGAATTTTCCGGCCTAATTTCAATCTGGTTCGTCATCCATGACGAGGAGGAAGTCCATGCAAAGACTCACCACGTTCCTTTTGGGGATGTGTTTTCTGGCCGGAGGATTGAACATCGCTGTAGCACAGGAGATGTCCGAAGGGGCGATGCCTCCGCCCAAGGTGTTGGTCATGTTCCGGGAGTTTGTGAAGCCGGGCAAAAGTGGATCGGCGCACGAGAAATCCGAGAGCAACTTCGTGCAAGCCATGGCGGACGCCAAGTGGCCTACCCACTATTTGGCGCTCACCTCGCTCTCGGGCCGGCCCCGAGCGCTATTCCTCACGCCTTATGATTCATTTGATGCCTGGGAAAAAGACAACCTGGCAACCATGAAAAATAAGACGCTCTCTGATGCGATGGACAAGGCCATGATGACCGATGGCGATCTGCTCAGCGACGCTGACCAAACCGTGGCTACGTATTCCGAGGAATTGAGTTTGCGCCCCAATGTGGACCTTCCGCACATGCGCTACTTCGAGATCTCGCTGTTTCACGTGAAGCCAGGACACCGCGCGGAATGGGCGGACATCGTACGAAGAGTGAAGGTCGCCTACGACAAGATTCCGGACGCCCACTGGGCTACCTACGAGGTGGCTTATGGCCAGCAGGAAGGCACAACTTACATCGTATTTTCAGCCCTGAAATCAGCCTCTGAAATCGACCACGAATTCGCCGAGGACAAGGACTTTGCGGCGGCCATGGGCGAAGATGGCATGAAGAAGCTCTCCGAACTGGAATCGTCTGCGATGGAACCGGGGGCAAGCAATCTGTTTGCCTTCAGCCCATCGATGAGCTACATATCGGAAGATTGGATCAAGGCTGATCCGGACTTCTGGAAGCCGGCAGCACCCGCCGCTGCCCCGAAAAAGTCAGCGAAAAAACCAGCAAACTAATACCTGAATCTGCAGGGTGCCCCGTCCTGGTCTCTCCGCTTTTTGGAGAGACCGGGCGGGGATTGTCGCTGCCGAAACGGGTTAACCATCTCAACTCCGTCAATCTCCCGCGCCGGCTTGCAGGTCCTCCGAGAAAAGCACGCTGCAACCAGCTTGCTTGGCCGCCCGCAGAACCAGCGCAGCCCAGAAAGAAAAGCCATGCAAGCGGTGGAGATCAATGGCCGCGAGGATGTCCGAAACCTGAGGCGCGGCCACATCGAACTCAGCTAGGAGTTCGACCTTGCGCCGCGCAATGCGCGGATCGACGTGCAACTTCCTGGTGACGGCGACGAAATACTCTTGCAGCACTTGCAACGATAGGACGGGTACCCCATTGGCCTAGAACGGAATATCCTCATCGCTAATCGGCGAGGACGCTGCTGCTGGTTCCGGTTCCGGCGTGCGCTGGTCGAAATTATTGCCTCCGCCAGTCGAAGCGCCACGCGAACCTCCACCAGAGTCGCCGCCGCCTTCCCCGCGACCGCCCAGCAGGACCAAATCATTCACGACAACCTCGGTCATGTATTTCTTCTGCCCGGTCTGTTTGTCGTCCCAGGAATGGGTGCGCAGACTTCCTTCGATGTAGACCTTGCCGCCCTTTTTGAGGTATTCGCCGGCTATCTCCGCGGTGCGAGCCCAGGCGGTAATGTTGTGCCATTCGGTGCGGTCCTGCCACTGACCTTCCTTATCCTTGAAGCGGTCGCTGGTGGCTAGGGTGAACTTGGCGACGGGCGTGCCGCTGGGGGTGTATTTGAGTTCCGGGTCTTTGCCGAGATTACCTACAAGGATAACTTTATTGACGCCTTTGCCTGCCATGATTGCTGCTCCTTCTGCCCCCGAGGGCCAAGAAATAGGAATGCCGGAAACGCCGGTTTTCGAGACCTGGGACTGGGTTTCCTTAGGGGCTGGATGCTCAATATATCAGAAGCACTTGGCAGTTAGCACTTGGCATTTGGTTCCAGTGACTTTCTGTTCCACTCCGGGACCCGAAGCGGCCAAATGCTAAGTGCCAACCGCCAAAAGCTGGGGTATAATTCCCGCCATGCCTGCCGAGACCAAGGTCCAGGGGATGGTGCCTGACGAGCTCAAATTTGAACCAAAGTCCACTGGCATTCTCACCGCGCGCAAGAAGAAACCCAAAGAACTGGCAGTCATCACGGAATGTTGTACCGGTTGCGCAGGTTCACCGGCTTGCGTGGAGTACTGTCCAATCGAAGATTGCATGTTCTGGGTGCCGGACGAAGACCATCCGCCCTTTGGCCGCATTCAGGTAGACCCAATCCTTTGCATCGGCTGCAAGAAGTGCGTGAGCAAGGGGCCGGAGGGCTGCTTCCTCGATGGCTGCCCCTGGGACGCCATCGCGATGGTCGAAACCACCGAGATCGAAAAAGAAGTCGGGGTAATGCCGATTTAGCTGTCAGCTCTCAGCTTTCAGTTCCAGTCCTATAAGCTTAGATTTGTCACGCAACGCGGCAGGAGTTTGTGTCGCGAGGACGAGTCGCTATCCATCTCGTTCTGCTGGTAGCTAAGGGCCGAGAGCTGACAGCTATTTCGTCCGCCCCCGAATCGCCTGCTCGGTCAGTGCCGCCTGCTGTCGGACCCGATCCGAAATCTCCGGCACATTGCGCTCATAGGGGAGAACGGCTGCAAGATCCTCGGACTGGCCCACGAGGTAAAGCGCGCGCAACGCCTCCCACGCCTGATCGTCGCTCGGCTCGACGATGGCAATCTCCATGCCCGCAGTGACCGCCTGCCCCGGCTGTACATACAAATTCCGCAAAGGGCCGCTAATGGGAGCTCGAACCTCCAAAGTTTTTCCGTCGGCTTGCAGCTTGGCGATGATCCCGCCCTGATGGATTGCCGCTCCCGCGGTGGCCGTGTCCGTCACTTTGCCAGACTGTGGTGTGCTCACCTGTGCGGGCTGCAAGAGCGCGACGATCTGCGGCCGGCCGGAGGCGTCCCCGAAGCGTACCAGCGAAAGGGCCGCATTGCCCCGCACCATGAGCGAAGAATCTCCCAGCATCTTCAGCAGCGCATCATGAAAGCCGGCTCCCGCAGTGTCCTGTCCCATCACCCATGCGTCGGTGTTGCGCACTTCGTCTACGGGATACGAAGCGAGGCGAACCACCTGCGGATACCACTGCGCCACGCTGGCGTCATGCCTGCCGATCCGCTCGCCAAGCTGCACCAGCGCATGTTGAATGTGGCGGGGCTTCTTGTCGTCCTGCAAATATTCCGCAAGCTGCCGGTCAGAAAGCTGCCGCCCGAACCAGGTATTCCACCAGAAAAGAAAAGGCATGGAAACAATAAGCCAGCCCGTCGCGAGGAAAAGAATCCGGTTGCGAGTGGACATACGGCGACGCGGCTTGGAGGGAGCCGTTGGTTCGACGGAAATAGGATCGCTGGACATGCCGACATATTTGACCACAGAGGGCACAGAGAGCCCAGCGGAAAATGCTACTCCACCACGTCGGCGTCCATGACCCGCTCCTGCTCCAGGTAATGGGAGACGGCGTACTGGGCGAGAAGCGGAGTCTGCAGGCGAATCTCCGCGCCGATCCATTCGCCTTTGTTGTGCGCGGCGTCAGGGGCATGGTTGCAGCGTCCGCCACTGCCGAACTGCGGACCGAAATCCGCGCCCTGGATCTCGTCGTACTGGCGAATCTCGCGCCAGGCTTCGTCGCCCACCGTGCCTGAGACATCGATTTTGAGTCGAACCATCGCCATGGAAAAATCAAAAGCAGCCGCGGATTTGCGCGGATCTCACGGATAAGCCAAACCAAACTCAGGCTAAAATCAAGATCCAGCGCAAATCAGAACGAAGCCCCCACAAGAATCGAAGACCGCATGTTTTTCTTTTCTTATTGCTTCTTCGTTTATCCGGGAAATCCGCGGCGTTTTGCCTTACACGAACCAATGATAAAGCATGAAATAGACAACGACGCCGGTGATCGACACATACATCCACAAGGGATAGGTCCAGCGGGCAATGACGCGGTGACGGTCGAAATTCTCGCGCAAGGCGCGTATGAGTGTGATGAGGATGAGCGGAACAATCGTGGCAGCCAGAATCGTATGCGAGATGAGGATCGCGAAATACAGCGGACGCGACCAACCCTGTCCCTGGAAGCGCACCGAGCCTACGTGAAAGTGAAAGTAAAGATAGCAACTGAGAAACAGCGTAGAAGAGCCCAATGCGGCCAGCATGAAGGTGCGGTGGGCGGCCATGCGACCGCGCTTGATGAACCCGTGGCCGACAAATAGCAGCACGGCGCTGGCCCCATTGAGCGATGCGTCAATCACCGGGAAGATGGCATATTTGCCGAGCGTCGAGGGCGTCAGGAAGAGAAGCAGGTTCCTCGTCGCTTCGCTCCTCGGAATGACAAATATTGGCAGAGAATCCATCATGCGGCTGGTTTGGTGGTACGCCGGTTCACCATGACAAAACACAGTCCAAACATGAATAGCGTGAACAAGAGCAAGGTGGCCAGCGATTCCGGCACGGAAAATGTCATCGGGCTCGCCGGGTAAAGCAGATCACGCAAGGCTTCCACGCCATAGGTGAGCGGATTGATTTTCATGATCACTTGCAACCAGCCCGAGGCTCCCGACACGGGAAAAAGCGCGCCGGACAATAACCATAGTGGAATGAGAAATAAGTTGATGATGGCGTGAAAGGCTTGGCTGGAATCCATGGGCCAGGCAATGGCGAATCCCAGCGCAGTGAGCGAAAAAGAGACCAGGAAAATTGTGAGCACAATCAGCAGGAAGCCAACAAATGTAAGGTGCACGCCGACCAATGGGGCAAAAACCAGAAAGAGCAGCCCCTGGATTGTGGAGAGCGTCGTCCCCCCCAGCACCTTGCCCAGCACGATGGCTGAACGTGGAACAGGCGCCACCAGCACCGAGAGCAGGAAGCCTTCCTTGCGGTCTTCAATCACCGACATCATGGTGAAGATCGAAGTGAACAGCACAATCATGATAAGCGCGCCCGGGTAAAAGTAATCGAGATAGCGGCTTTGCCCGGCAGCGTTGCCCGAGCGGAAAGAAGTCCCGAACCCGGAGCCGATCGCCACCCAGAACAGCAGCGGGGAAGCGATTACGCCCACCACGCGGCTGCGCTGCCGGTAGAAGCGAACCACCTCCCGCAGCCAAAGTGTGTAGGCGGGAAGCGCTATGCCGTTCGGGGCCGGCAGCGCTGCCGCGGGTAGAGTTGCACTCTGCGTAGCCATTCAGTTCGCTTTCTGCGCCTGCGGCGCCCGGCTTTTCGACTGCGGACGTTTCCTTAGATCCAGAAATACGTTCAGGAAAAGAATCGCGGAGAGCGTCAGCAAAATAATCGTGGTGAACAGCCCATCCACCGTAGTGAAGCTGCCGTTTTCAGCGATCCAGCCGATACCCAGCAGCGGAGTAAGGCCCAGAATCAACGAGAGCAAGACCATCATGCTTGGGTTTCCTCCTGGCCTTCCGTCCAGAATTTGTGGCCGGTGCGGCGTATGAAAACATCTTCCAGAGAAGGTTTACTGACGGAGATAGCTGAGATCTCGCCGGGAAAAGCTTCCACTAGTTCAGTGATAAAGCGATGCCCATTCTTGCGCTCCATGCGCACCTGGCCTTCGAGTACCTGGGTGTCGCCGAAGAATTGCTCGCGAATGCGCTGGGCCAGCGATTCGGCGTCCTGGGTATCGAGCAGAATCACGTCGCCGCCAATCTCCTGCTTTAACTCCGTGGGCGTGCCCAGCGCCACGAGTTTCCCTTGGTTGAGAATAGCCAGCCGGTCGCAACGTTCGGCTTCCTCCATCAAATGTGTAGTGACGAGGACCGTGACGTTCTCTTCGTCGCGCAGAATCCGCAAGTATTGCCAGAGATCGCGCCGCGCCCCGGGATCAAGTCCTGTGGTCGGCTCATCCAGCAACAGGACAGAAGGATGATGCAATAACCCTTTGGCCAACTCCAGGCGCCGCTGCATGCCGCCGGAAAAGGTCTCAGCTTTTTCGTGGGCACGATCCGCGAGTCCCACACGCCCCAGCATTTCCGCAATGCGGGCCTGCAACGCGGCCCCGCGCAAGCCATAGAGATGTCCCTGATGCAACAGGTTCTCGGCCGCAGTCAGCTTGATGTCAATGCTCTGCGCCTGAAAAACCACGCCGATCTTGCGCCGCAGTCCGGAGGGATCAGTGGCGACATCGTGCCCGAGAATGACCGCGCGGCCGCCCGAAGGAACCATGAGCGTGGAAAGGATGCGGAACAGCGTCGTCTTGCCGCTGCCGTTCGGACCCAGGAGTCCGAATAATTCGGCAGGGTGCACGTCGAACGACACGCCATCGAGAGCCGTTCGCCGCTCATAGCGGTGCACCACGTTTTGGACGGAAATTACAGCTGCGGCGGCGGCAGGATTCGGCTCCAGGCCAACCATGTCGTATGCGGAGGCATTCGGGGTCACAGCCTATTTTACGCCGAGAGTCGCCCGAGCAGGGCGAGAAACCCCAAAATCATTCTTATACCGCAACCGGTTTGCCGCTCGGGACGGGTTCTTTCACCGTTACGGGGAGATGCCGCCAAACCTGAATCGCCAGAATGACCGTGGTCGCTAACAATAACGCGCCCCCGGCAACGTGCGCCACGGTGGAGATCACCATGGGAAATTCGGGCTGAACCGCATCATGTCCCCAAGCCACTCGAGTGATGAAAGCCAGAAACCCCAGGCACAACTGCGCGATCAGCAGCCAGATCATCAGCATCGCGGGACGACGTACCGCCTGAATCCTGGAGTGTTGCGTCAGGGCGCGAATCGCAGTCCAGGTAAGGACAATGGCAACCAGTGGAGCATTGACCAGGTGCGGCCCCCAGTTCATTCCGTGGTGGCGGAACATGGCGCCCAGAAACAATTGCACGTAAAGGACAAAGATGGAGAGCAGGGAAAGAGTGAACAGCGTGGGACGATGCTGGTCCTCCTCCAGTTGCGGAGCCTGCTCAACCCAGTTTCGTCCGGTGAACAATGCGATGGCCACCGCGATGCAGAAAAACGTCTGGCCGAGCGCCGCATGAGCGGACGAGATCGCCGGGGGCAGAAAATGCAGCACCGTGATCCCGCCCAAAATTCCTTGCGCAATTACCGTGCCCAAAGCCGCGATGCCCAGGCCCTTCATCCAGCGGCGCCCATCGCTGCGCCAGGTCCAGATTGCAATCATGATGGTCAGAAGCCCGATAAATTCCGCGATCATGCGGTGAGTGTGCTCGAATCGCACGCCGCCGACCATGCGCGGAATTTTATAGAGCGAACCGAACGAAGTGGGCCAATCGGGAACCGAGAGACCCGCGTCGTTGCTGGTAACCAGCGCTCCCGCGACGATCAGGAGAAAGGTAGCGCACGCGGTGAAAATGGCGAAGCCGTGAAGCGCGCTTCGATAGGGCGTTGATCCGGAATTCAAGAGAAACTCCTTGGTCTGGCAGCGCCCGCGTTTCCCTCACTCAGTGTTCACAAATACAATCGGTTGCGCAGGCGTTTGTGGAATCCCACCCTAGCGCAAAAAGCGCGCTAGGATGGGGCACCCGCGTATCCGCGGCGCTGCAAATGCGAAACGAACCGGCTATTCTAGCAAAGTTACTGCTTGAAACTCGCGTCCACGGTTTTACTGTCTTTCGCGGCCAGGGTCACCTTCTGATCCTGCTCGCCTAGCTTCTCCTGGACGAAGGCAATCGTGTAATCTCCCGGCGGCAGGCCCTTGAGTTCATATTTCCCGTCTGGCCCGGTGACCGTATAGAACGGGCTCTTCACCACATTGATGTACATCTTCATCCAGGGGTGCTGGTTGCACTTCACCGGCAACATGATCTCTTCGCGGGCGAAGTTCTTTTCGATCGGCGCGGCCTGCGGCGGTTGCGACTCATTCCACTCCCGATTGGCGGCCGGCGTGGGATGGATGTTGTGCGTGGTCATGTCGTCATTCTTGATATCCACGTTCTGGCCTGTCATGACGCCCAAAACGTGGGGATGATATTTGCATCCTTGCTGGTCAATGGTCGCAGCCTGAGTGGGAGTATCAAAAGTGCGGCTGCCCAGGCCGTCTTTCACGTAAACGAATACGTTTGCCAGCTTGCCGCCACTGACGACCACGTTTTCGGATTCGTTGGTCCCTTTGCACGCAGCATCCTGGCTCATGTCAATCTTCGACATCTTGGGAGCGGCGCCGTCAAAGTTTACCGTGCCGCTAACGCTGGCCACGGTCGCGGGATCAATCGGAGTAGCCGCGGGTTGCGCTGCTTCGGGAGTTGCCGCCGGTTGTTCTTCGCTGGAACTTTCCTTCTTGCTGCAGCCCGCCAGCATCCACAGGCCGAGGAAGCAAAGCAGGCTCAATATCGCGATGGTCTTCTTATTCATAGGGTCGCCCTTTCTTCGAGTGTTGGAAAGTCGATCAAAAACTCAAAAGCGCCACGGATCTACGCGGATCAGACGGACAAACTCCGTACCTTGATCTGCGTAATCCGTGCAAATCGGTGGCGCTGTTTCTCTGTCGACGCCGTGAACCTGCACATTCTACTGCGATCCTCCGCCCGCGGATGCAGCTTTCGCACTCATGGCTTGCTTGCGCGGAGCCGCAAGCTGGATTGCCGCCCGCGAGTGTCCCATGGAGGCCGCTACCCGCCGCTGCTCTTCCGGCGTGAGCTGGAAGATGTAGTCCACCAGCAGCTTGGTGTGGTCCTTGTCGTATCCCTGGAACGATGGCGGCGTGGGCCCGGCGAATACCCAATGTCCGTTGTCCATGCGGAACAAGCCCGAAGGCATGGAAGTTCCAGGACTGATGGCTTGTGGATCGCGAATCCAGCGCTCCGCCCAGTCCGGCTTCAGACGGTCCTTCGCCAGTAAAAAGTTGGGTGCGGTGGCAATCTTGTCGTGTTGCGGATCGCCCGTGGCATGACACTTCAGACAAGGCGCGGCGGTGCTGGAGAACAGGCTGCGCGCCATATCGGTCTCTTTGGCGGTGAGCGTGGGAACCTGCTCCGGAATATAGGGAAGCGGTTGCTGCGAGAGCGCCCCAAAGAAGCGCACCAGGGCGCGGAGTTCGTGGTCAGAAAAACTGAAGGTCGGCATGCGAACTTTCAAATAGGGCCGCACTCCGTCGCGGTTGGTATCGGTCTCGCTCAACGCCGGATTGGAAAGGAAGTGCCGCAACCACTCGGGCGAAACTCGCGCGCCTTCGGTCAGGAGTTTCGGCGGCAACTGCTCCTGCGCTTCCTGATATTGTTTCAGGCCCATCAGCACGGTGCGCTGGCCCGGATAAAACTGGTGGCAGCCCATGCAGTTGTACTTCTTGACTACCCACCAGCCTTCCTGAATATCCTGGCGGGCGTCGCCAGGCTTGTAACGGTAACTGTCGGGCAGGGAACTCTCCTGGCTGCCCAGGAGGAACGTAGTCAAGGCCTGCACCTGGTCTTTGGTCAAGTGCAGATTCGGCATGCGCAGGACTTCGGTCTCGCTTTTGATTTTGCCCTTGTCGTAGACGTTGGGCTCGGCCAGCTTGTGTTCGAAAAAGCCCTTGTTGTTGTACCAGGGTTCCTTCGCCGGCCCCTCGGGCAGCCGCGCCAGATCTTCAGGATCGGTAATCGGTTCGGAACTCCGTCCACCGCGCTCGGAGGGGACGGTGAACAAAGCGAAATCCAGGCGCTCGATCGGCTTGCTGCCTTCCACGGTCAAGTCGGTTCCGATGCGGCCTTCGTCTTCCATGCCGGAAATTTCATGGCAACCGGCGCAACCGTAGTGGCGAATCCACTTCTTGCCCTCTTCTTTGAGGTTGGGATCGTCCATGTAAGCCGCGTTGGCGTAGGAGCCTGGTTCCTGGCGCTTCTGAGCCATTAAGTAGCTTGCGATGTCTTGTGCATCCTCGACGCTAAGCCGCAGGCTCGGCATCACCGTCATGTTCTGCACTTGCAGTTCGTGGCCATCGTTGGGGCACTGGCTGTGTTCCAGATCGAACACGTAAGGCAGGCCCTTTTTCGCGTAATCTTCCGGGCCAATATCCTTCTTCTCGTAGGGACAATAGGGCCGCGTGCGCTCGCGGGCGTTGTGGATCCAGCGGACCAGGTAATCGTACTTTGCCTTCTCGCCTTCTCGGGTGAGATTGGCGGCGAAAGTCCCACCCATCGTCTGATCGCCTTCACCGATCGAGTGGCAGGCCAGGCAACCACGCGTCTCGAATAATTCTTTGCCATGATCGGCGTTGCCGGGTTTCTGTGCCGGAAGGGAATCAGAAATTGCGGACTGCCACAGGTATGCCGTGATTGCCTGAATCTGGTGATCATTCAGGCGGAAGTTGGGCATCTTCGTGGTGGGACGGAAGTCGGTGGGTTTTTTCAGCCAGACCGGAATCCAGTTCTTGTTCAGTTTGAGGCGGATGTCTTTAAGGTTCGGTCCAACCTTCTTCACGTCCTGCATCAAGCTGTGGTTTTCAAAATCGAGCTGCTGGATACGGCCATCAATCTTGCTGTTGCCGACTTTAAGTGCGATGGCCTCTTCGTTCAGCCGGTTCGCTTCTTCATTGGTCTCGGCCGCGTCGGCCTGCTTCATCAGATAAGCTTGCTGCTTCTGATTATCGATCTTCTGCTGGTCGAATAGTTTGAGTTGCTGGGTGACGGAATTCAGCTCCTCCGGCTCTCTGTCATACCCTTCGTGACGATGGCAGCCCATGCACCCGCGCTGCCGGAAAAGATCCTTGCCATCGTCAATGACTTTCCACTCCGTGCCGCCGCTCACCAGCACCATGTCGGCGCCGTGGCAGGTCTGGCAGCCCGCCTCGACATTCTGTTTGGGGAACATGGGCCACAGCCAATGCTCGTAGTTGCCGTGTGCTTTCTCAATGCTGGTTGTGGCGCGGCCGTTCCCCTGGTGGCAGGGCGAACAGCCAAATTTGTCGGGATCGTGAATCTTCAACAATTCCGGCTCGGGGTGGCTGACAAAAGCTTCCGCAAACTCATCCGGCTTCTTCTCGCCCTTAGCCATCATCAAGGCGGGAGTAATCTTCAGCGGCTCGCGAATACCCATGTGGCAGGATTCGCAGCGGTCAACGATATTGGCCTCGGCAACATTGGTCTGCACGATATGCGGATCCCACTCGTCCGTCTTCTTCTTGAGGCCATCGATTTGGGTTGGGCTGAGGTCCACCATATGGTCGCTGACGTAGGCCAGCATCTTGGTATTGGCCTCGGCCACTGGCTTAAGAACATCCCCGAGTTGCAGGCTTAGGCGGGTTTTGTCGGCATTGGTTTCGTTGAATGCCTCTTCGAGCTGCTGGAAGGTGTAGCTCTTTTTCGAGCCGTCGGGGAATTCGACAACGGCCAGCTGCTTCTTATATTCGTCCAGTTTGCGCTGGTAGCTCTTTTTCCCGGAAGCGCTTTTTTCGGTCTCAATATCGTAATTCAGGGCGTTGACGTAAGCCCGCCGGTCGGTGAACACGGAGCGGACCGCCAGCAACTTTCCGTTTACCTCGGCCAATTCGGCATTAATCTTGTCAACCTGCGGCTTGGTTTGCTGGCGCAGCTGTTCGTAGTCATCTTTCAGCGCTTTGTAGTCCGCGCTGCTCTCGACCGCGCGCTGGGACGATGCCGAGACTGGGGTCTCCTTGGTCAGCAAAGAGAGATACCGTGTCTTCCACGCCTGCTGGTAGGCCTTCCACGGCCGCTGCCCTGTGTTCTCGTCCCATAGCGCCCAGAACAGCGTGCCCATGAGAATGGCCATCGCGACCACGTAATGCAGAGCATACGATTTGGTTACGACTGGGTCCCGCTCCGGGATGGGTTGTTCAGGCATCTAAACCTCAGTGGCTAGTGATCAGTGACTAGTTGTCAGTAAGTTTTCAGCAGCTAGCAACTATTCACTAGTCACTAGCCACTGCCTTTCACACATTGAACCACGGCGTTATCCAAACGTATTTGATGTTCAGTCCCAGCCGGATCGCCATCTTTAGCGGCAGCGCGACCATGGTGAGCACGAAGAACATCACCATGGAATACTGCAACAAACTCATGCGCTTGTAGTCCTTCGGGTTGTAGCGGCGGAACAGGGCGTGCCCAACAAATCCGCCCACCACGTAATACCCGCCGACCACAATGGCTCCCAGGATGGCTTTTCCCAGGTTCGAGGTGATTCCGAACAGATCAGGCAAGTCGCGGTTCACCTCATAAATCAGCCGGTTGTGATCCCAGGTTTGCCCCGGCCAGAACCATTGCCATCCCGGCCCGCGAATGAACGTGCCGATAATGATCATCGAAATCCAAAGAATGATGAACCCGAACAGAAATGTTCCGATGGCGAATTTGCGCTGCTTCCAGGTGTAATAACCGCTGCCCAGGGGATTGGTATCCACGTAAGGAATAATCATGAGGCCGATAATGATCAGCGTCGGCATGACCACGCCGGCAATCCAGGGATCGAAGTACACCAGCATTTCCTGCAGGCCGAGGAAGTACCACGGGGCTTTGGCAGGATTCATGGTCAAGTTGGGATTCGAGGGCTCTTCCAGCGGCGCGTTCAGTGTGATCGACCAGACCATCAAAATGATGGTGACGATGATGGCCGCGAGAAATTCGATGCGTAGCAGGAATGGCCAGACGTGAACTTCCTTTTGCCAGCCCTGGCGAAAAGGCCAACTCTTGCGGTGATGGGTCTTGGCGAGGGCGGGGTCCGTCTCCAACTGCTCAATCAACTCATCGTTGGCGTGCGCCTGCTTCCATGCCAGGTAGATATAGAAGGCCAGCAGCGGGATAAGGCCGACAATCGGCACGTTATCCGGAGCAGAAGCGATCTCCCAAAGTTGATGCCAGTCCATGGCCACTCCCTAAAATTCGTGTCGGGACAGCCACCCTCGGCTGTCCGGCCGGGCAATGCCCGGCAGTTCTTTCATCTGACGACTGCCATCTGACGACTGCGGAGCTGCGCTCCGCTGGACAGCCGAGGGCGGCTGTCCCTACAGGCTAGCCCCGGCGCGGCTTGTCGGCCTCCGCTTCCAGCATCACCGGTGCCGGGCCTGAAATGCCGCCGTCTTTCCTTACCCGCCAGAAGTGCACAATCATCAGGACGGAAGCCACAATCGGAATGCCGATGCAATGCCAGATATAGGAACGCAGCAGCGCGTTTGCGTCCACAATCGAGCCGCCCAGCAAGCCAAAGCGAACGTCGTTGTAAGGCGTCATGCCAAGCATGTGTCCGAACGGCCCCTCGTGTCCCAACAGAGGCGTGGCGCGCGCCATGTTCGTTCCCACCGTGACCGCCCAGAATCCCAGTTGATCGTCCGGCAACAGGTAGCCGGTGAACGACAGCAACAGCGTGAACACCAGCAAGAGCACGCCGATGTTCCAGTTGAACTCGCGCGGCTTTTTGTAAGAGCCAGTCAGAAACACGCGGAACATGTGCAGCCAGACGGCAATGACCATCAAGTGCGCGGCCCAGCGATGCATATTGCGCAGAATCTTGCCGAAGGGCACGTCGTGTTCGAGATAGAGCACATCGCGGAACGCCTGTACTTTGCTGGGATGGTAGTAAAACATCAGCAGCACGCCGGTAAACGTCAGCACGATGAAAAGGTAAAAAGTAATTCCGCCCATGCCCCAGGTGTAGCTGTATCGCACCGCGTCGCGATTGATCTTCGCGGGATGCAGATGCAAGAACACGTTGGAGAGCACGCCCAGCGCGCGGTTGCGCGGTGTGTCGTCGTGCTTATGACGGAAGATCGAGGTATAAACCTGCGTCTTGGTCGGATCTTTCAGTCCCTCGATCTGTTCCTTGGCCTTGGCAGGCATGTCGGTCTTGAGGGACTGAAGGTCATCTTTAATTCCGCTCGTGACCTTCTCCAGCAGACCAACTTCCTTGCCGTTCTTGTCGTTCCCGTTCTCTTCAGGCATGATTTCCTCTGACTTCACTTGCCTCTCGTAGAGAGGTAGCTTCGCTACGTCTCTGCTAGCGCACTATCCCGGCAAGAAAGCGCCAGGATCGCTAAACGAACTCGGCTGCCCCTTGGGCCACTGGTACAGCTTCGAAACATCCACCAGAATCTGACCGTCAGGGGCAATGTCCACATGGGCGCGATCCATGGGACGGGGAGCCGGGCCTTCAAAGTTGATCCCTTCGCTGTCGTAACCGCTGCCGTGGCAGGGGCACTTGAATTTGTTCTCGGCGGGTTTCCAGTCCGGCGTACAGCCGAGGTGAGTGCAGCGCGCATAGATCACAAAAATACGATCCGGCGTGCGGTCTACCCAGATGCGGTATTTCTGCTGAAACTTGGTATCCACGCCCAGACCGTAATCCGAGGGATAGCCGATCTTGAAAGTGGTTGCCGGCTCAAACAGAGTGCGCGGCAGGAAGAATCGAAAGAAGGTAATGAACCACGCCACCAGGAATGCCGCGACCGCAGTCCAGGCAAAGCGACGGCGCTGCTGGTTGACCTCGCTGTCTTCCGGTCCGATTGAGGCTATTCCTCCCGCGGCGGCAGCTTTCGAGGTTCCGACGGCGGGCGTCCCCACGTAGCGCGTGGATTCACCGCTGCGCGCGACCGAAGCCGCAGCCGACGCGGTGACCACCGGAGCGGCAGGCGCGGCGGGACGCGCTACAGCCGCTGCCACCGGGGCTGCAGCTGCCGGAGCAGGGGCGGCTGCCGCGGGCGCAGCCGGTTCTCCCAGGAGGGCGGTGATTTCCTCCTCATTGAGCGGGGCCAGATTGTTGCGTTTGCGGCGAGCCTGCTCGGCGGCAATCGAAGACTTGCTCCATTTTTTGCCAGCAGCCACCTGTTTGGCGACTTCGGGAGAGACGTTGCTGGTGGCCAAACTCGCGGCGGGAGCGCTGGGTGCAGCGGGGGGAACACTCGCCGCCGGCGTAACCGGCGCTGCGGTCACCGGAGGTTCCGCGGGAGAGGCGGGAGAAACCGGAACTGAAGCAACTGGGGCCCCGCCGGCGGCGTTTCGCTCCCAGGCCATGGGCTCGCCCGCCTTCAACGCGGCAATGTCTTCATCGGTAAGCAACGGCAAGCCCGAACGTCTACGGTAGGCCTGCTCGGCCGCGATCACCGAGCTGTTGAGCGCGTTCCTTGGCAACACAGGAAGCCGCCCGCGGACGCCGCTGGCTGCAGTCTGGTACTCGTCTGCCATTGGTCCTAACCTCTTTTGGTCTCGTATCCAGGGCCCGGTCTTGCAACGTTCTATAAGTGTCCTGCCTCTTATGATTTTTCTTAGTCCGCGGCCGCCGCACAGCCAACCCCGCGTTCAGTTCTTAAGTATTTCAAATCAACTCCGATGGCGCCCGCCACTAAATCAGCCAGAGCCGCGATAAAAGTGGGCGAGTCGTTCAGCCCGGAAGTCATTTCAAACTGCCGAATGCCAAGTCCCGCGGCCTCGGCCCGCGCCTCGTGATCAATTTCGCCGAGCGTCTCCACATGATCGGAGACGAACGAAATAGGGATCACGCAGATATCCTTTACGCCCGCGCCGGCCAAAGTTCGCAGCGTGGCATGCAAGGAAGGCTGCAGCCATTTGCTGGCTCCCACTTTGCTTTGATAGCAGAGGTGATGGCGATTGCCCCAGGCACCCCGTTCCATCAACAGCTCAACTGTTTTTTCGATCTGGTCCTGGTAGGGATCTCCCTTTTCGATCACGGCTTGCGGCACGCTGTGAGCGCTGAATACGAGTTCCGCGTCTTGCGGACGCGGGAAGCGCCGCAGCGCGTCCTCGATCTTCTCCGCCAGCGAATCCAGATAAAGCTCGTGCCCATAGAAATTTTGAACCGAATACACCGGCAGGTCGTCGTCAAACTGGCGCCGCCACTCGTTCAGGCTGCTGCCGGTGGTGGTGCTGGAATACTGCGGATAAAGCGGCAGCAGGACAATTTCGTCGCAGTCAGCCTGCCGAACCTGGGCAATTGCCTCGGCGGTGAAAGGATGCCAATAGCGCATGGCTACAAAACAGTGCGCGTCCAGGCCGGCCTCCGCCAGCGTCGTCTCCACACCACGGGCCTGTTGCTCGGTAAACCGCCGGATGGGTGAACTGCCGCCAATTGCCGCGTAATGATGCTGCACTTTGCGGGCGCGGGTGGTGGAGATCAGCTTGGCGAGTGGCTTGCGTCCCAGGCGCGCGAAAGGAAAGTCAATGATGTCTGGGTCACAAAACAAATTAAAAAGAAACGGTTCGATCGCCTCAAGCGTATCGGGCCCGCCCAGTTGGAACAGAACTACCCCTATTCGCCTTTTCAGGTTCGCCATCCCCACATCCCTTGACGGAGACGGATGTTACTCAATCAATGCAAGGTTCGTCAACGTGGAAGTGGAAAATCAGGAAGATAGATTGACTATGCCATCTTTCGAGTCCTGCGTAGAGACGTAGCTTCGCTAGGTCTTGCGGGCGCCTGCTCTGCACCGTTTCACCGTTCCCGCGAGGCTTCAGGGTACAAATACGGTCGTGGCGGCTGACCGTGAGCGGAGGCGATGCCAGCGGAGACGTTGCGAGCAACGTCTTTACGGCAGATCTTATCTTGTTCCCGTAAGCACTCAGGTGCAGGTATTAGTAGGAAGAGGCGGCTGACCGCGCTCCCATTTCCTCGATCACGGAATCGGCGAATGCCGAAGTCCCGGCTTTGCCGCCCACGTCCCGGGTCAGCTTGTCGCGGGTGCGATAGACCTGTTCCAGCCCATTTTGAATTTTTTCCGCTGCGGCCGCTTCTCCCAGATGCAGCAGCATCAGTTGGGCCGAGCGAATTACCGCCGTGGGATTGGCGATGTCTTTGCCGGCAATATCGGGCGCCGAGCCGTGAACCGCTTCGAAAATGGCGCAGCTTTCGCCGATGTTCGCGCCCGGCACAAATCCCAGCCCGCCCACGAAGGCCGCGCACAGGTCGGAAATAATGTCGCCGTAAAGGTTTTCCATCACCAGCATGTCGTACTGGTAGGGGTTCATCACCAACTGCATGCAGGTGTTGTCCACAATGTGTTCGCCGTAGGTGATTTCCGGGAATTCCTTGGCCACGTTGCGCGAGCAGCGCAGAAAAAGCCCGTCCGACATTTTCATGATGTTGGCTTTGTGGATGGCGTGGATCTTCTTGCGTTTGTGCTTGCGGGCATATTCAAACGCAAAGCGGGCAATGCGGGTGGAAGCTTTTTCGGTGATGATCTTCAGGCTCTCGACGACGCCCGGCACCACTTCGTGTTCCAGTCCGGAGTACAGGCTTTCGGTATTCTCGCGCACGATGATGAGGTCCACATCCGGATAGCGGGTGGGGATGTGCGGCAGATTCTGGATGGGCCGGAAGTTGGCATAGAGCTCGAACTGCTTGCGCAGTTGCACATTAATGCTGGAGAATCCGCCGCCGACAGGGGTTGTCACGGGACCCTTCAACCCTACTCGCGTCCGTTCGATCGATTCGGTCAGCTCCTTCGGGATGTATTCCCGATATTTTTCATAAGCTTCCGCCCCGGCTTGGAAGGTTTCCCATTCAAACTTGAGGCCCGTCGCTTCGAGAATTCGAACCGCCGCGCCAGTGACTTCGGGGCCAATGCCATCGCCCGGGATGAGAGTAATTTTGTATGCCATATTCGTTGTTCGTCATTCTGAGCGAAGCGAAGAATCTCTAGTCCCGACACTCCTGGTATGTGGTAGGGATGCTTCGACTCACCGGAACTCGCTTCGCTCATTTCGGCCACGCTCAGCATGACATTTCTCACTGCTGAGCATGGAAGAATCGCCGAAAGAAATTAAATCTTTGTCAGAACCTTTGCGCGAACCTCCGCCGTTTCCTTGCTTTTTACCAGGTCTTTCAACTCCTCCAGGAATTCCTTTATGTCCTTGAAGTCCAGGTATACCGAAGCAAAGCGAACATAAGCCACTTTGTCGTAGCGGCGGAGCCGGTTCATGATGAGCTCGCCCAGTTCGCTGGTCTTACGCTCCCGCTCCGCCGACTCAATCACAAAAGCTTCCGCTTCATTCACAATCTGTTCCAGCTTGCTGATCGGGACGGGCCGCTTTTCACAGGCTCGCAGCAATCCGTTTAAGACTTTCTGCCGGTCGAATTTTTCGCGGCGGCCGTCTTTCTTGACCACCATGTAGGGGATTTCATCAATGCGCTCATAGGTAGTGAAGCGCTTGCCGCACTTCAGGCATTCACGGCGGCGCCGGATGGATTCGGCTTCCTTGCTCTCGCGCGAATCTACCACCTTATCTTCGGAATGACCGCAAAAAGGACACTTCATGGGAAAAGAGTACTTCGGAAATCATTGTAACAGGCTGCAATTACAACAGGTTCGCTGCTGTCGCGATTGACCGGCGAGGACACCCTTCGACTGCGCTCAGGGCAAGCGCCGTTACACGGGGGAAATCCTGAGAACGAAAAGCTTCGTGAACCTTGGTGGTTCACGGGTTGGCCTGGGGCCGCAGATTTACGAGGAAGCCGGCGGCGCGGCTACCATTTCCTTTTCTTGCTGGCTGCTTTCTTCCGATAGCTTGCGCAATGACAGCCGCTCAAAGTGGGCCAAGATCAGCCCCACCGGAATTACCGAGACGAAGGTCGCCAGCCACAATAGAATGCCACAGCTGGCTGCCAGTTCATGAGGCACGCCGTATATGTGCTGCAGGGCTGAGATGGTCGCCAACTGCGAGCCGCCGCCAACGCCCGGCAATTGGATAAGCGATCCCACCATGCTGGACCCCATCAGGGGGAAGACCTTGGAAAGCGTCATGCCTTCAAGCGCGGTTCCGTAAGCGTGAATGACCTGCAGATATGCCAGCGCGATGCCAAACCACATCAGCAGCGAGACCGCGGAAATTTCGAGGAACGCCACTGGACCATGAATTGTGTCCAGCCCGCGATGGAACTCCCGCAGCCGCTGAGCGATGACGTGCCCCAGGTTCTTCGCCAGGTGCGCGAAACGGCGCTCGACCCAAAGCGAGACCGCCTCTCCGGCTCTTTCAACCAGAATTGCGCCCAGCGATAGGCCGCCAGCCAAGGCCAGAAAGAGAACACCAAAAATTCTCACCTCGCCATACTCGGGCAGAAAATGCACGGCGGTTCCAGGCAGAAAAATAGCCAGGACCAGGAGCGCGGCGAAGGCGGCAATATCGAAGATTCTTTCCACCGCCCACACCGCCATTTGCGAGGAAAAGGTCAGTCCCTCGCGCCGCGCGATCAAGTAAGGGCGAATCAACTCGCCGGGCCGTCCCAGCAAGGCCAGTCCGGTGAAGCCGATTACCGTGGCCGGGACGATCCCAGCCAGCGAGGCCTCTTTGCGCACCCGCCGCAGAAAAATCTTCCAGCGCGCAGCCCGCAGAAAATAGCTGGCGTAGATCAGAAGGGCGGCGTTCAGAATATGAAGAGGCCGCAGCGTGCGCCATGTCGCCCAGAACGTTTCCCAATCAAAGTTCGTCCAGTAGCGGAATTGAAAATAGACGAGCACGGCCAGGACGGCCAGTACCACTCCGTAAGCGAAAATCCGTTTTTTATTCATGCAGGGGGATGCACGCAGCGCGAGCCAGCCCCATCGCCAAGGTATATGACGTGCGACAGAGGGTCAACGAGGAGAGGGACTCAATTGCCAAGTTTGAAACTGACTGAGACTGAAACCTTTGTGATACTTCGTGGTTCATAAGTTCTCTGGGAGGAAACTGCGGACGGGGTCTAGCGCGAGGCGCGCTGGGTAGGGCTCGCGGAATCCGCCGAACGCGGCGAAGCGGCCGCCTTGGGCAACTTGGTCTTTACCGCCACTGCGCTGTGCTGCTGCGCCAACTTCTTGCGATTGAAGTCCCGGATAATGCGCGCCACATAGGCCTGCGTTTCATAGTAGGGAGGCACGCCGCCATACTGCGCGACTCGTAGCGGCCCGGCATTGTATGCCGCCAACGCTTTGACCAAGTCGAAGTTGTATTGCTCCAGCAGACTGCGCAAATATTGTGTGCCGCCTTCGACGTTGGCCCGCGGATCGAAGGCGTTGGCCACGCCTAATTTGAAGGCCGTCTGCGGCATCAATTGCATCAATCCCTGGGCCCCTTTCGGCGAAACTGCCCGCGAGTTGAAGCCGCTCTCGGCGCGAATCACGCTATTGACCAGATCGGGGTCAAGCTGGTGATGGCTGCTGGCTTCGGTCACTACTTCATCCAGTTTTGCTCCGCCCTTGTTGGTCACGCCCTGGGGCGTGGCCGAGAAGTTGGCGGGGGTAAGATCTTTTTCGAAATGATCAATCTGATTGCTGGGAACGTCCAGGTACCCGCCGTCGTTCGCTCCCAGGTAGAGGCGCGTCACATCTCCCTGGACCTCGCGCCGCTCGTGGCGAATGGAAAATCCGTTGCGCAGAACAGCCAGATCGGCGGCCAGCGCCGGAATTGTGGCGAGCGAGAGCGCCACGCCAAAAACCAATACGAATCTTCCCGAGAATCGCAGCATCCTGGTCCAATCAAAACAGGCTGGAACTACCCCTCAGCCTAAGGCGTTTTCCACGCCTAAGCAACATACCATCAGTACATTACCCGCCCTGCGCGGTCGCCGCGCCTAATACTTGGCCGATCGCCGCCGCAACCCCATTCTCTGCGTTGGAGCGCGTCACCCTCCAGCCCTCGCGCCGCATATCTGCCGCGGCATTGTCCATGATAAACGGTACTCCGGCGAAGGCAAGCATTTCGACGTTGTTATAGTTGTCACCGATGGCCATGACCTGTTCCCGCCGGATGCCGCGGTAGTTTGCCCACCTTTCCACCGCGTGTCCCTTGGAGCATTCCCGGTTGATCACGTCAATCATGAGCAGATCGCGCACCGGATACTCTGTCCGCAGCACCGTGATGTCATGGTCCAATCCGCTGGCCAGCAAGACCTTCAGTGCCTGCCGCATGCGGGCAATCGGGCCGCAAAACATGGCCTGCACCGGATCGCGCGTCAGCGAATCTTCGATGGGGATGACAAATTCAATAAACTGCGCGTTCTTCTCCAGCCAGCGCTGGATGCTGTCGTTCAACTCGGACATATGCTCCAGCACCAGCGCACCTTTCTGCTCGCTATCGAAAGTCAGCACAGTATTCCCGCGAAACTCCCGCATCGCGCCACAAACCCTGCGGCAAGTCGCCGCGGGCAGCATATCGCGATGAAACGTCTCTCCCGCCAGCGACCGCGTCACCGCGCCATTGGAGCTGATGAGCCAGGAATCAAACCCAAGCTGCAACGCAATCGGCAGCGCAAAGGAATGCCGCCGTCCGGTGACCAGCATGACCTCAACCCCATCCTGATGAGCGCGGCGCATGGCTGCCAGGTCAGCGTCAGAAATCCGAAACTGCGGATTGAGCAAGGTGCCGTCAATATCCACGGCGAGAAGGCGGATGGGTGGAGTCACTCATAAGATTTTACCAGCCCACCAACCACTGCCGGAAAACTGATTTCCCCGAACCGCTGGGTGGACGGCTCACTCCGGCCCGCGGCGTGCTATATTGCGCCTGATTATGGGATCACTGCTCTTCTTCGCTTTTTCCTGGTGGGGACTGCTGCTTCAGGGGTTTGCCATTGTCCATTTCATCCGCCGCCGCCCTGACGCTTTTTGGCTCTGGATCATTCTGATTGGCGGCTGGCTGGGCGCGCTGGTTTATATCGTGGTCGAAGCCGTTCCGGACGCCGGTCTGCTTCGCCAATCCTTCAAAGCCTTTCCGCGCCGCGCTCGCATCCGGGAGCTCGAAGCCGCCGTCCTGGACAATCCTTCCGCTGGAAATTTCGAGGAACTGGCCGACCTATACCTGGATGACGGGCACTACGCCCGGGCCCGCCAATGCTATGACAAAGCTATCTCCGTCCGAACCGATTCGCCCGACCCCTTCTATCGCCGCGCCATTGCCGCAATCATGATGGGAGACTTCCCGGCGGCTCTGCCCGACCTGGAACGCGTCGCTGCGGAGGATTCCCAGTATGATTTCCACCGCGCCGCCGGCCTGCTGGCTCACGTCTATGCCAACACCGGACAACCAGAGAAAGCCGCAGCCTTGTTCGAGCAGGTGACCCGGATCTCCACCGCTTCAGAAACCTATTACAACTACGCGACGTTTCTGGCCTCCCAGGGGCGCAAAGCCGAGGCTCGCGAATGGGCGCAACGCCTGCTCGACAAGCGGAGAAGCATGCCCGGCTACCTCCGTCGCCGCGAGCGGCCGTGGTTCCGGAAAGCCAACGCGCTGCTGCGAGGACTCCCGGCGTAAGGTCGTGTGGCGCGGACACTCCTGTCCGCGGAATGCGTAAGGAGCATCTCCAGTTCGTGTTCCGGCAGACTCTTGATCCCACACAGGGTATTTGTTGCGGTACGCTTTTCGCGGGCGAGGGCGCCCGCGCTACACGGTCTGCTAGACTTCGCACGTGGCCGGCATCACCCATTTCGAGTGCACCAAGTGTGGTGCAACGTTTCCGGCCGACCAACCGCAAACTGTGTGCCCCCAGGATGGCGGGGTACTCTTCGCCCGCTACGACCTCCAAGACTTAAAGAAACACTTTAATCTTAGAGCGTTAGCCGGAAGAGCTGCCACCATGTGGCGTTACGTTGAAGTTCTTCCAGCCGCCGCACCGGTTTCGCTTGGAGAAGGTTTCACGCCCCTCCTTCCCAGCCGCGAACTGACCAACGTCTACATCAAGGACGAAGGGATGAACCCCACGGGATCATTCAAGGCCCGGGGCCTCTCCGCCGCCGTCACCATGGCCAAGGCGTACGGCCTGAAGAAACTGGCCATCCCATCCGCCGGAAACGCCGCCAGCGCGCTGGCTGCCTATGCCGCCGCTGCTGGCATCGAAGCCCACGTCTTCATGCCCAAAGATGTCCCGCTCGCCAACCGCATCGAGTGCGAAAGCTACGGCGCGCACGTGACCCTGGTGAACGGATTCATCGGTGATTGCGCCCGTTTGCTCGCCGAGAGGAAAGCGCAAGAAGGATGGTTCGATATCTCGACCCTGAAAGAGCCTTTCCGCGTGGAAGGCAAGAAGACCATGGGCTATGAGGTCTTTGAGCAGTTGGGCCGTCTGCCGCGCGCCATCATTTACCCCTGCGGCGGCGGAGTCGGACTGATCGGCATGTGGAAGGCCTTCGACGAAATGCAAACTCTCGGCTGGATCGGATCCGAACGCCCGAAAATGATTGCCGTTCAATCCGCCGGCTGCGCACCCATTGTTAAAGCATGGGAGGAAGGCAAGCAGACGGCGGATGCCTGGCCCAATCCCGCGACACTGGCCGCTGGCCTGCGCGTCCCCAAGCCTTATGGCGACTACCTGATTCTCGACATCCTGAAAAAGAGTCACGGCACCGCCGTCGCAGCAACAGACGACGAGATTATGGCTGCTTTTCATCACTGGGCGCGTGTCGAAGGAGTTTTTGCCGCACCGGAAGGTGCTGCTTCGTTGGCGGCCTATCGCAAGCTGCGCGCCAGCAGATTTTTGAGCGCTGACGATTCTATTGTCCTTTTCAACACCGGTTCCGGTCTGAAATATTTGGACGTAATCGAGAGCTACAGCAAGCGGGCAAGTCTGCCAGCCGCGCGCCACATCGGCGGAATCATCGGGCCATACTAGCTTTCGGTGCCGTCAGATTCGTGTACAATTCAGTCCTCATAATTCCAGAACCGAAATTTCCTATTCGTTCCCATTCATCCACACTTTGAGCCAGCGTAGACGTTTTTGAATTCAGGCATTCTACCGGTGAGCTAACTCTCCGGAATTTCACGCAAAAGGTGGATCATGCAGAAGAGAACACTTTCGTTCGTCGGTTTATTGCTTTTCTGTCTTGCCATGGCAGTCGGGCCATCGCAGGCGCAGATGGCTACTCCGGAAAAGCCGCCCATCTACATCTACGTTTCGTCGTGGGCGGTTCCGCGCGCCCAATGGGGCGACATGACCAAGATTGACGATCTGGACAGGCCGGTGCTCGACAAACTGGTCGCCGAGGGCACTCTCGTCGGCTACGGCTCCTACACCAACCTCATTCATCAGGAGGGCGAACCCACTCACGGTAGCTGGTTCACCGCCACCTCCGAGGGCAACTTGCTGAAAGGTCTGGAAGCAATTTATGCCAATCCAGGCTCGACCTCCGCGCCCGTGGAAGGTGCTTCGAAGCATTGGGACCAGATTCTGACTGGGGTGGCTTACAACTCCAAGTCAGGCGCTTCGACGGGCGGCTATCTCACCTGGTCACGCTGGCAAGTCAAGCCCGGCCAAATGCATGCCTATGCCGAGCTCAACAAGAAGGCTTTTGTGCCCATTCTGGAGAAGCTGCTGGCAGAGGGTACCATTACGTCCTACGGAGAACTTCGCGAAGACTACCATCAGGATAAATTAGGGTTGATTTTCGACTACATGACCGTACCCGATGCTGCGTCCCTGGACAAAGCAAACAAGGCATTCGATGACGCCTTCGACAGCAATCCCGCGCTCCTCGATGCCCTCCGCGGGGTGACCGAGCCGGAGGGACATCGCGACTTCCTCACCCGTCTGCGCTATATGGTGAACAAATAAAATCAGCGCGCCCCATCTTTGATCCCGCCGGTGGAAAGGGTGGGGCGTATCTCCCATTCATGCCATTCTCGACAGAGGGGAATAGGATGGGGTGCCTCTGCTCCGGAGGCTCAAGTGGCCGAAACAGCGGAACTAAGCGCGCTTCAACCTACACAAGATGAACGTACCATGGCTACGCTTGCTCATGTCCTGCAAGTGGTGGCCTGGTGGCTTGCGCCTCTCGGGATATTTCTTGCCAAACGCAAATCCCGCTTTGTGGCGTTTCATGCATTGCAAGCCCTGCTGTTGCAGATCGTCTACCTGACCTTGTGCGGCCTATTCATGGCTACGTGGTTGATTGGTTTTTTCGTGACTGTCGCAAAGGCGTCCCACGTTCCTAATGCCGCTCCTCCGATGATGTTTTTTGTGCTCTTCCCTGTGATATGGCTCGGCTTGATCGGGCTCTGGATCACGCTTCTGGGGGTTGCAATTGTGTACGGCATCAAAGCGGGACGCGGTGAGTGGGCGGAGTATCCACTGCTGGGGCGACTTTCACGGAAGATTCTCAAAATCGGTCCCGGGGGGTCGGTAATGTCCGGCTGAAACGAGGGTCTAGGAAACCTGACCAGGCTACCTACCGCGCTGCCCGGTATTTCTCCGGAATGCCGCCCCGCTAAAGCACCAGAACCCAAAGCCTGAACCGGCGGCGAAAATCAATTCCAGCGCATATTTCCACCAGGAGCCGTTTTCCAATTTCAGGTTGTTCAAATCCCACTGAGTGAATGGCCAAACGAAGTAGGAATAAATCCCCACCAGCACCAGCACCGCCGTTAGCGCGATGAAAACCGCGATTCCGCCGGCCGAAAGGCTCTCGAAAAGCAGCATCCCCAAGCCTTGCTGATCGCTGGCTGTGCGCTTCCCGTTCCTGGCTGTGGCAGGGGACATAGTCCTCCGAGACCAAGGCTATCTGCCTTTCTTCGGCCCTCCAAGTTACAGTGGGCACTGAACCGTGGAATTGGCCTTACCCTGTGTTCCCCCGTGCCCCCTGTGGTTGATTAGGGACCTGACTCGCCCTGCTTTACACTGATCGGCTTGACCCCCGACCTCCAATCCTGGATCGAGCGTCTGCGCTCCGGCGACCCGCTCGCACTGGCCCGTGCCATCAGCACGGTCGAGAACCGAGCGCCGGGGTGGTCTGATCTGCTCAAGGCACTGTTTCAACACAGCGGCCACGCCCGCGTCCTCGGTCTGACCGGCGCTCCCGGAGCCGGCAAGAGCACTCTGGTGGACCAACTGGCGCGCCATTACCGGAAAGCCGATCAGACGGTCGGCATCATCGCGGTGGATCCGACCAGCCCCTACACCGGGGGAGCCATTCTCGGCGACCGCATCCGCATGCAGGATCATTTCTCCGATCCGGGTATTTACATTCGCAGCATGGCGACGCGCGGCTCAATGGGAGGTCTGGCCAGCGCCACCGCCGATGTCGCCACTGTGCTCGACGCTTCCGGACGCGATCTGATCCTGATTGAAACCGTCGGCGTCGGTCAGGACGAAGTGGACGTGGTGCGGGTCGCCGACATCACCATTGTGATTCTGGTCCCGGGCATGGGCGACGATGTGCAATCCATCAAAGCCGGCATTATGGAAATCGGCGACATTTTCGTGATCAACAAGAGCGACTACCAGGGCGCCGATCGCGTGGAACGAGAAATTCGTGCGCTACAATCGCTGGCAGCGCGCAGCGATGGCTGGACGCCGCCGGTGGTGAAAACCATCGCCACGGAAGGGCAGGGAATTGGGGAGATTGCCGCAGCCATTTGCGACTTTGAAGCGTACTTGAAGAAGGAAAATCTTCTCTTGAAGCGGAGTGTGCAGCACTGGCAGGCGCGTCTGGTCAGCATGTTGCGCGATGCACTGTTGGAGAAGGCCAGCAGGCAAATGAACGAGAGCGATTGGGCTCGCTACGCTGCGGAGATCGCCGAACATAAGCGCGATCCCTATTCACTCGTTGAAAGCCTTGCCGGGGAGTTGTAGAACTGATTGGTCTTGTCGTCCTGAGCGCCGCGAACGATTTTCTGTATTGTTCGTCGAGCTGCGCAGGCCGCGGGTTTGAAAGCGCTCGGGATGCTGGGTTCTGTTTGAAACGCTTTTGACTGTCATGCTTCTTCTCTCCGCTGACACTTCGGGAAAACAGGGCAGCATCGCACTGGCGCAGTGCGGGCCCGGAGAAGACTGCGAAATCCTCGAACTCATCCCTCTTGACGGAGGAACGTTTTCCGCGCAACTGGTTCCGCAGATCGCAGATCTTCTTGCCAGGCGCGGTTTCGGCAAACACGACATCGGCGCCTTTGCGGTAGTCTCAGGCCCAGGATCGTTCACCGGCCTGCGGGTTGGCCTGGCTGTCATCAAGGCGCTGGCTGAAGTTTTGGGCAAGCCGATTGCCGCCGTTTCGCTGCTAGCGGTGGTTGCAGTCGCGGGCGGGCAAGAGGGAAGAGTTCTGGCCGCGCTCGATGCCGGGCGCGATGAAATCTATGCCGGGGAATACCTGGTAGATGCAGCTGTCCAAATGCTGAGCGAACGTCTGCTGACGCGCCAGGAATTTCTGACTGCCGCCTCCGGCATTCCAGTGATTACCCCGGACCTGAGCGTTGCAGAAGTCGCCAGCAGCGCTGGTTTGCGGGTTGAACAGATCGAGAGCCCACGCAGTGATGCGATTGCACGCCTGGGCTGGAAGAAGATTCTCGCCGGCGAAACTGTCTTGCCGGAAAACTTGGAAGCCAACTACATTCGCCGCTCGGTCGCGGAAATTTTCCCCAAGCCGCCGGCTTAACTACCCAGAGCCTTGCCCATCCGCGCCGCTACCATCGCCGATATCCCTTGCATGATGGCCCTGGCGCGCGAGGCGGCGAGCGCCGCCCACTGGTCGCAGCGGCAGTATGAAATTGCCATCAGTAGCCCGGATCGCGTCGCCTCGGTGGTCGAAGAAGACTCCGCGCTTGCCGCTTTTCTGGTGGCTCGAGTGCTCGACCGGGAATGGGAGATCGAAAATATCGTAGTTGCCAGTCACCGTCGAAGGCGAGGTCTGGCCGCTTCTCTTCTGGCTGAGATCATCAAGCTTGCGCGCCTGCGAACCGCCGACGCCATTTTCCTGGAGGTCCGCGAATCGAACCGGAACGCGCGATTCTTATACGAGAAAAATGGCTTCCTCCAGACTGGTCGCCGCCCTCGTTACTACCGCGAACCCGAGGAAGACGCACTGCTTTACCGCTTCGCGATCACCTGAAGTGCCACATTCACCATCCCATCCAGTGGTACCCTATGGGGAACTCCGAAGTTCACTTTTAACCACAATCGGGGATTGAAGCGGAAAGAATCCTGTGGTAGCGTAAGGGTCGAAAATCCCGGTAGGAGGTCTGCTGGATGCTCGCTTCTAGAGACCAACTCCTGGCCAGCGACGATGAGTTTCGCAAGCTGGTTACGGAGCACACGCAGTACGATCAACGTCTCGGCTCTCTCACACAAAAACGTTTCCTTACCGACGATGAAAAGTTGGAAGAAATTCGTCTTAAGAAGCTGAAACTGCGCCTCAAGGATCAAATGGAATCCATTGAGCGGCAGTATCGGCTGCAAATGCACGCCAGCCACGTGGCTTAACCTTTTTGGCTCAACCTGCCCTTTTGGGGCCGCGCCCGCGTCTTTGTGCGCAAGCTGCGGCCCTGGTTAACTTCCTTCTTATCATTACCTCACAGAAAAGCGCGTTCCACCTGCCACCTGCTCTATAATTCCCCTGTCTCCCCATGGTGATTGACGGTTACTACTACGGCGGTTCTCTGCTCGCGGTTGCGATTCTGCTGGCATGGTTGGCATCGCCGTTGTGGGCCTTGCCGGCGGTGCTGCTGGCTGTTTTTTTTCTTTGGTTCTTTCGCGATCCTGATCGAGCCATTCCATCTGACCCGGCCACCGTGGTTTCTCCCGCCGATGGCAAAGTGACCGATGTCTCGCCACTCACCATCCATGGAGTTCAGCACACCCGCATCAGTATTTTTCTGAGCGTTTTCGATGTCCATGTGAACCGCTCGCCGATTGCGGGTGTGATCCGCGACGCCCATTACCAGAGCGGCAAGTTTCTCAACGCCATGAATGCCGCTTCCGCTGAACACAACGAGCAGAACATTGTGACCGTGGAAGGCGAAGGGCACACCGTGGTCTTCAAGCAAATCGCGGGATTGCTGGCGCGACGCATCGTTTTCAACAAGAAGGTTGGCCAGCGGGTGGAGCGCGGCGAACGCGTCGGCCTCATCAAATTTGGATCGCGAGTGGATGTGATTCTTCCCGCTGCCGCCCGCCTGCAAATCAGAATTGGCGACCGCGTCAAGGGAGCCGCCAGTGTGCTGGCCCATCTGCCGCTGGATTCGGATCAACTGGTCGCCGCCAGCGCGGAGCGCGTCAACCAAGGAGCTCGATGATGGACCCCGAGATCCGCATCATGCCCAAGCGGCGCAAAGAGGATCAGGTTCCGCGCCGCCAAAGCAAAGGCATGTACATTCTGCCTTCCCTGTTCACCACCGCCAATATCGCGGCCGGATACTACGCCATCCTGCAAGTCACCCACGGTTCTCCCGCGGAGCCCAAGCATTTTGACTACGCGGCCATCGCCATTGGATTCGCTTTCCTGTTCGACGGACTGGATGGCCGGATCGCGCGTATGACGGGAACCAGCAGCGATTTCGGCAAGGAACTAGACTCGCTGGCCGACATCGTCACGTTTGGCGTTGCCCCTGCCATGCTCGCGTGGATCTGGGGATTCCGCAATCTCGCTCCGGGACTTCCCGCGGTGATGATGAGCCGCCTGGTGGAGTTCGGCGCCATCGCCAGCTTTCTCTTCCTGATGGCGGGCGCCAGCCGGTTGGCCCGCTTCAACATCACTAGCAATCCGCAGCCCTCGAATCCCGGCCGCCCCGGGAAGAAATATTTTGTCGGTATGCCCATTCCGGCGGGCGCCGGCGTAATCGCCGCCGTGGTGCACTTTTCCAACGGCGAGCCCATCCTGTCCTGGTGGACCGCCGCCACCTGGATGCTGATGATCACCGCCGTGGCTTATCTGATGGTGAGCACTTGGCGCTTTTATAGCTTCAAGGATATTGACCTGAGCGTGCGGCGGCCCTTTCGGCTCATCCTGGTCCTGGCCGGGTTATTCGCCGCGATCCGCTTCTTCTCGCAGTGGGTCTTGTTTCTGATGGCATTGCTCTATATGTTCTCCGGAGTGTTCTGGCGCTTGAAGTGGATTCTGCGCCGCAAGAGCAGTCCCGCCCCCGCCCTCCCCCCTACAAGGAGGCATCGCAGACTTCATGAGTTCGCCACCCAAACCCGTGCCCTTGCACGCTGGCGGAGTAGGTACCAGCGGCCTCTATCGCGTGGCCATCGTCGGAGCGAGCAGCCTCAAAGGCAAAGAAGTCGCCGAAGTGCTCGAGGATCGGAACTTTCCTTCCGTGGACATCAAGCTGCTGGACGACGATGAAACCATCGGCCAGCTGGAAAGCGTTCGCGACGAAATCAATTTCATTCAAAGCGTTCGCACCGAGCAGTTCGATAACGTGAACTTTACTTTTTTTGCCTCCGACCCGGAGTGCACCGAGCGGAACTGGAAAACCGCCCGCAAAGCGGGCAGCGCCATTGTTGACCTTTCTTACGCCCTGGAAGACGAACCCGACGCCGTGGTGCGCTCGCCCTGGATCGATCGCCAGTTGAATCGTATGCCTGCCCTGGAGTTACAGCCGGGACCCTCGGTGGTGGCGCATCCCGCGGCGGTAGTGCTGGCGTTGTTGGTGCTGCGCGCCCAGAAAGCAGCAGCCATTCAGCAAGTCGTGGCGACGGTCTTCGAGCCTGCCTCCGAGCATGGCCAAAAAGGCATGGACGAGTTGCACGAGCAAACCGTGAATCTGCTCTCCTTCCAGCCCTTGCCCAAAACGGTTTTCGATGCGCAAGTTGCCTTCAACATGCTGGCCCGCTACGGGGAACGTTCCGCTCTCCCGCTGGCCAATGTGGAGCGGCGCATTCTTAAACATTACCGGCATATCGCCCGTAATGACGCCCCTCTGCCTTCGCTGTTGCTGGTTCAAGCCCCGATTTTTCACGGCTACGCTTTCGCCCTCCATATCGTTACCGCGGAACTGGTGGACGTCGCCGGCATGTCGCAAGCTCTCGCCGGGGAGCATGTGACCGTAACCCATCTCGCCGACGACGCGCCCAGCAATGTGAATGCTGCCGGGCAGAGCGATGTCCAGGTTTCCGTTCTTGCCGATGTGAGCGATCCCAATGCCATCTGGCTGTGGGCCGCGGCCGACAATTTGCGGGTGGCCGCTTCCACGGCGGTCGAATGCGCCGAAAGCATGGCCGCCAGCCTGCCCCGGGGAAAGATTCAGTGAGTGCAAGAAAAGTGATAGCCACACGGGGGCTCGCAGAGCAGCGTTCTTGGGTGGCGCGGCGTTCTTGGGTGGCGCGGCGTTCTTGGGTGGAGCAGCGCTTTTGGGTGGAGCAGCGCTTCAGCGCTGCGTTCAGGCTCTTTCCAAGAGGAGGGGCTTTAGCCCCTGCGGCCCTAATTTTTCTATTCCTGCTTACCGCCTGCGGCTACCATACTGCCGGTCACGCCATCACCCTGCCTACGAATGTCAGCACCATTGCCATTCCGACCTTCGTCAACAACACCGAGACTTACAAGATCGAGCAAGGGCTCACCGCCGCGGTGGTGCGGGAATTTACCACTCGCACGCACTATCACATCCTGAACAGCGTCAATGACGCCGCTGACGCCACCTTGCGTGGCACGGTGTTCTCCACCTACACCGCGCCGCTCACCTACGACTCTCAAACCGGGCGCGTGGCCAGCATGCTGATTACGGTGAGCATGAAGGTGTCTCTCACCGACCGCCACGGCAAGATCTTGTACCAGAATCCGGCGTACGTGTTCCGCGAGCAGTACGAGGTATCGCAGCAATTGAACAGTTTCTTCGAAGAAGACTCTCCCGCCTTCGAGCGCCTGTCGCAGGATTTTGCCCGTACTCTGGTTTCGAACATACTGGAGGGTTTCTAAGTATGGAGGGTTTCTGATGCGGGCCTTCGCCCAGACCGATCGCTTCGTCAGCGATGTCGAAGCCCGCAAACTGCGTCCGGCCTATGTCTTCGTCGGCGATGAGGTCTTCTTCCGCAAGCGCTGCCGTGAAGCCATCATCGAGCATCTGGTTCCGGCTGATCTGCGCGATTTCAGCCTCTTCGAATTCGATCTAGCCGAAACCGACCTGGCCGAAGTGCTCGACCGCGCCCGCACGCCATCCCTCATGGCGCCCTTCCAGGTTTTCTTCGTTCGAGGCGTCAAGCATCTCTACGGCCGCGGTTCCAACGACGAGAAACTGGCCGCCATCGAGCAATATTGCAAAGATCCCAATCCCGATGCGGTTCTTATTTTCGTCGCCGATCACATCAGCATTCCCGCCGACGCCCGCCGCATGGACATGAACGACAAAGACCGCTACCAGCGGATTCGCGAGACCCTCGGCCAATACTGCGCCGTCGTCGAACTGGCCCGCGTCGAAGAAGGCGAGGCGGTTCGCTGGCTCACCGATTATTGCTCCACGCAGAAAGTAAAAATCGACGCTGACGCGGCTCGTGAACTGGTCGACGCCCTCGGCGGCGACATGATGATGATCTCCAACGAACTGGAAAAATTGATGCTCTATGTTGGAGAGAAGAGGCTGATTACCTTGGGCAACGTCGAAACCATGGTGCTGGCCGCCAAGCAGCGCTCTTTGTACGAACTGACCGACGCCATCTCCGCCAAGGACCGAGTCCGCGCGCTCGAAATGCTCGACGCCATTCTCACCACCGGCGAGGGAGACGAGGCCGCCATCGGCCATCTCTATATGCTGGCCAAGACTTTTCGGCAGATGCTGGTGATTTTGGAGCGCAACGTTCGCGATCAGCGCATGCTGTGGGCCGCGTTGTGGCAGGGCTTCCGCGTTCCACCTTTTGCCGCCGATGACATCATCAAGCAGGCCCGCCGCTACAAATCGAAAAGGGAACTGACCCGCGCCATCCGCCTGGTCGCCAAGACCGATCTTGCCTTGCGCTCCAATCCTGTGAGCAAGCGCATGACCCTGGAAAAATTAGTCCTCGACCTCACCGCCGAGGCCAAGCCCGAGACTGGATGGATGCAGGAAGAATTGCCGGTGTGAGGTAGGGCAATGGACTATTCCGAGGTGCTGCTGTCGCTCGACCTGCCCTGGATCACGTTCCTCGTCTACTGGGTTATCAAGGCGGCCAAGACTCGCCAGACGCAACGAAAAGAGTCTTCCGCTTCGCGCTATTCAGTCATGTTTCTTCTGATTCTGGGCTATGTTCTAATCCTCAACCGGCGCGCGGGAATCGATGTTCTAGGCGAGCGCTTCGTGCCCAATGTTCTGCCGGTGGTGATCCTGGGTGTCACTGTTACCTGGCTTGGCGTGGCCCTGTCGATTTGGGCCCGCAATCACCTGGCGGAGAATTGGAGCAGCGCGGTCACAATCAAGCAAGGACATGAACTCATCCGTACCGGCCCGTACGCGCGTTTGCGGCATCCCATCTATTCGGGACTTTTGCTGGCGACACTCGGCAGCGCCGTGGCCATCGGCGAATGGCGCTGTTTGATGGGGGTTTGCCTGGTGCTGGCGGCGTATTCCATCAAAGCAAGACGGGAAGAGGCGATGCTGGCCGGGCAATTCGGGGAGGCCTTCCAGGAGCATCGCAGGCACACAGGCTTTTTGCTGCCGCGTTTGCATTAGAGACAACGGGACGGGAAACGTCTTTCGGTCGCTGACAGCTCAAAGCCGATAGCTGAGAGCTACTTCAACGCCTTCAAACGCGCGCTCAGGCGTGACTTATACCGCGAGGCCGTGTTCTCGTGCAGCACGCCCTTCTGAATGGCTTTGTCCAGGGCCGAGACCGTGCTGCGAAACGTTTCCTCCGCTGCCTTCTTGTCACCCTTGGTGAGGCTCTCGCGCAGATCGCGCAACGACGTGCGCAGTTGCGAGGCATTGGAGCGGTTGCGGACGGTGCGCTTCACCGTCTGACGGGCGCGCTTCAGCGCCGAGAAATGATTTGCCATGTAGGTCCTTTTACCTTTATCCAGCGGAATATTCCGGTGGGAAACTGAATCTGTATTCTACGGGACGGCTCGCAGCCGGTCAAACTGCTTAGTGTGAGAAGTGGCCCATTCAAGCCGTTTTTTGTGTTCCGTCTCACGACATCAAAAGACGGCTTGGGCCACCTGTCGTCATAGCGATTCGCCCTTCCCATTGACTCCCTCCACCCGCAGCGGTAGGCTATGCGCAATGGTAGTTGCTTGCCCGTGGATAGCGAGCGCCTCGGCTGGTTCCATCCTTTCCGAGAATCATTCTGCCTTTCGCTGCACGAAATCTGTAGCGCCGTTTTGCGAGCTTGCATCTAAAAGGAGCCCCCGTGGAGGCCGGCCGCCCACTGCATGAAGAAAAGCATCGAGATCAGCCCCAACATTCAGACCCTGTTCGGTACGCGCGATGAAAATCTGCATGTGCTGGAAGACGGCCTGAACCTTTCCATCGACCTGCGCTCTAATTCCATCGAACTCGAAGGCGCCCCTGCCGAGGTGGCGCGTGCCGAGGAGGTCTTCGCCGACTACGCCCATCTGCTGCGCGCCGGCTTCACCTTCAATAACGGGGACCTGAATAGCCTGCTGCGCGTTTTGGTCAGCGATCCCAAGGCGACGCTGCGCAGCCTGGCCGAGAGTGGCCGCGCCCGTTCCTTCGGCGGCCGGACGGTGCAGCCCAAAAGCCCCAACCAGCGGCGCTACCTTGAGGCCATCGAGAAACACGACATGGTTTTCGGCATCGGTCCTGCCGGAACCGGCAAAACTTATCTGGCCGTTGCCATGGCTATCTCCGCGCTGCTGGCCAAGCGCGTGAACCGCATCATCCTCGCCCGGCCCGCGGTCGAAGCCGGGGAACGCCTGGGTTTTCTGCCCGGAACTTTGCAGGAAAAGATCGATCCTTACCTGCGCCCTCTCTATGACGCTCTCTACGACATGCTCGATCCCGAGCGCGTGGACCGTTATCTGGAGAAGAACGTCATTGAAATCGCGCCCATCGCTTTCATGCGCGGCCGTACTCTGAACGACTCTTTCGTGATTCTCGACGAAGCCCAGAACACGACCTCCGAGCAGATGAAGATGTTTGTCACTCGGCTTGGCTTTAACTCAAAAGCCGTGATCACCGGTGACGTAACGCAGATCGACCTGCCGAATTCCCGCCGCAGTGGCCTGCTCGATGCCGTGGAGGTCCTCAAGAACGTGCAGGGTCTGACGTTTGTTTATTTTGACGAGGCCGACGTGGTGCGCCACCATCTGGTGCAGCGCATCATCCGCGCCTACGATGAGCACAAGACGCGCCTGGCGGAAGAACAAGTGCCTGTTCTCGAATCCAAGGGCGAAGCCGGGAACGGTGCGAACGGAAAGCGCAACCGCTCCGAGGCTGCGCCTGCCGGCGAAGAAGACAGCCCCGTCTCGCCCTCCGAAACGCAATCTCGACATTAAAACGCATAAAATGGTCTGGAGGGTGCCTGCTGCGGCCCTCCCGCTGGTTTTGGCAAGCGTTGTCTTGGCAAACTTTGGGTTTGACAAACTGTATTTTCGCGACTCAGTGGTCAACTTTAGAAAATCCGTTGCGGGCCTGAGCGAAATGGCGCTGGCGCGATTCGTGGTGCGCGCGCGCCGCGCCGCCGGCTTGCAGGGCAGCGTAAACGTCCTGGTCAGCGGCAGCCGGGAACTCCGGGCCCTCAATTTTCGTTTTCGAGGCAAAGATAAGCCTACAGATGTGCTCTCCTTCGCTCCCCTACCGGGCCTGGTCCGCGGTCTGGCCGGCGATATCGCTATTTCCGCCGAAATCGCCGCGCAAAATGCCCGTGACTTGGGACATCCCGCGGCCCAGGAGATCAAGATTCTGGTGCTGCATGGCATACTGCACCTCGCGGGGTACGATCACGAATCCGACCGGGGCACGATGGCCCGCAAAGAAATCAGTCTGCGCAAATCGCTTGGCCTGCCCTCGGGATTGATCGAGAGAAGTGGCCTGCGAGCGAACCCTGGCCGCAGTGCGAAGCAACCGTCGCCCTCAAAACGTCGCACCGCGCGTTCCCCGAAAAAGCGATGAACTACGTCCTCGCCATTACGTTGCTGTTGCTGGTAGGGCTGCTTACCATCGTCTCCTACGCGGAACGTGTCTACAACGAAATCGGCAAGTTCTTGTCCCGCGAATTTCAGGACAATATTGACGTTCTTCGAACAGAGTATTGAACCCCGGCTCGGCATAGGCCGGGAACGCGCTTCTGTGTCAATGGCCGTACTGGCCCAGCTGATTACGGCGGCCATCGCCATGCTCATCGGTTTTCTTGTCTTCCGGGAACACGCCTGGGGCGCTGAAGAGGTTCTGCAGGCGACCCTCAGCCTCGTCCTCATCGTGCTGGTCTTCAACCGTTTTCTTCCTTTCGTGTTTTTCTCCCGCACCTCGGGAAAATGGCTGATTCCCTGGGTGTGGCTGCTGCGAGTTCTGATTTACGGGATGATGCCGGCCACGCTGGCTCTGGGTTTTCTGCGCTCGGTCACTACGCTTACCAAAGAGCACTCCGAACAAGCGCCTGAAACCCAGGCCGAGGCCGTGGACGCGCTCATCGAGGCCGGCCAGGAGGAAGGCATCCTCGACGAAAGTAATCGCGACCTCATTCAGTCCGTAGTCGAGTTCGGCGAAAAAACGGTGCGGGATGCCATGAAGCCCCGTCCGGAAATCGTAGCCGTCCCACCAACACCACGGTCGAGCAATTCATCGAACTGCTTCGCGCCAAGCCTTTTTCGCGGGTTCCGGTGTTCGAGGGAACCATTCACAACGTGGTGGGAATCGTTTACGCCCAGGATGTTTTGCAGCTCCCTGACTCCGAGGCCCGCACCCGAACCGTGGATACGGTCATGCGCAAGGACGTTCTGCTTTGTCCCCGAAAGCAAGCTGGGCAGCGACCTGCTGCGCGAAATGCAAAAGCACAACATCCGCATGGCCATTGTGGTGGATGAATATGGGGGCGTCGCCGGTTTGGTGACCATCGAAGATCTGGTCGAAGAAATCGTGGGCGAAATCGGCGATGAGCACGAGAAAACGCAGATCGTGCGCGACAGCGATCACTCCTATATTGTGCCGGGCAACATGGACGTTGACCGCCTCGACGAACTCTTCGGCGTGCGTCTCGAGGGCAGGGAATCGTCCACCGTGGCGGGCCTGGTGAGCGAACTTGCCGGCAGAATTCCAGCCAAAGGCGAGGTCATCGAGGAGGACGGCCTGCGCTTCGAGGTTCTCGACTCCACCGACCGCCGGGTCGAACGCGTGCGCATCAGCGCCAGCCAGCCCAAACAAATGAAGCTGATGTAGTAGCTGGAGACTCGCGTGGGGACGGGCGCCCTCGCCCGTCCAGTCGAGCCAAGCTCGACAGTTGTCGCCTGTACCCCCGGCGTTTGTGTCATTATTGTAATATGTGACATAGGATCGTGTTCATGTCATACTTATGGAATATGACAATCGAAACGGAAGTTCGCATGAGGGTCAACGAAAATGGGCGAGTCGTGATCCCCGCCTCTTACCGCAAAGCCCTCGGGATCAGTGCCGGCGACGAAGTCGTGCTGCGGATCGAAGACGACGAATTGCGGATCACAACGCTGAAGCGCCGCATTGAGCAAGCCCGGCGGCGCATCCGGCGGTACGTGAAACCTGGCCGGTCGCTGGCTGACGAACTCATTGCCGAACGCCGCGAGGCAGCCAAACGTGAGTAGGGTAGTGCTCGACGCTTCCGCCGTACTCGTGTTGCTCAACCATGAGCCAGGTGCGGACAAGTTGACTCCCGGACTGCTGCGCGACGCGATCTGCAGTACGGTAAACCTTGCTGAGGTACAAACCAAACTGGTTAGCGAGGGCGGCCATCCGGACGAAGCATGGGAAGACACCCTGAAGCCCCATCCGGGAGGCGATGCCTCTTAGCGAGGAGCAAGCGAGAATTGCCGGTAGCCTGGTTGCGCAAACTCGCCGCCTTGGGTTGTCCTTAGGAGACCGAGCCTGTTTGGCATTGGCCCTGGTGCTGAAGGCGCCCATCTACACCGCCGATCGAACCTGGAGAAGCCTGAAACTGGGTGTTCGGATTCATGTCATTCGCTAAAAGCCGCGCTTGGTAGTCTTTATGATTTGCCGCACCCTGGTTCCTTCGCGAACTTTGCAAGGCGTTCTCGGCGTTCTCAGCGGTTCAGAGCTTTTGCTTTTTGGCCGCATCTGAAGAATTTGACCGCAAAGTTCGCAAGGAAAGATCGCGAGTACGCGAAGAACGCCACTCCGTCCCACCCGGTAGTGGTCGGAAACTGGTAGCCTATCTGAGATGTCCTTCCATTCCGGTTTCGTCTGCATTCTCGGCCGCCCCAACGCGGGCAAGTCAACGCTGCTGAACGCGCTGGTCGGCGAGAAGCTGGCCATCATCAGTCCCAAGCCACAGACGACGCGCAACCGCATCCTGGGGATTATCCACGCTCCCAGGCAGAAGGGAAGACCCGCGGGTCAAGTCATCCTCCTGGACACGCCCGGGGTTCACCGGCCCGACAGTTCTCTCGGCCGCAAAATGATGGGCGAAGTCCGCGAGGCCCTCGAAGGCTGCAACCTCGTCCTGCTGATTGACGATGTTGCCCGCCGCCGCGATCCCGCCGACCAGTTCGTGATTGACCTGGTGAAGAAGTCCAGGACTCCGGCCTTCCTCCTGCTCAGTAAGATTGACCTTCTGCGCGGCCGGGGCGAAGGCAAGAGCAGAAGCGGCAAGAGTAAAGACGAACTGCTGCCGCTGATTGATCGGTACAGCCGCCTGCACGACTTCAAGGAAATCATTCCCATCTCCGCTCGCAAGCGCGAAGGCCTGGATCTGTTGTTGGAGAAACTCCTCGCTGCCTTGCCCGAAGGCCCGCGCTATTTCCCCGACGATCAGATTACCGACCAGCCGGTGCGCTTCATGGTGGCGGAAACCATCCGCGAGCAAATTCTGTTGGAAACCAAAGAAGAGGTGCCGTACGCCACCACCGTGCTGATCGAGCAGTTCGAAGAAAAGCCCAGGCTGACTCGCGTGGCCGCCGCCATCTACTGCGAGCGCGAGGGACAGAAGGCCATCCTGGTCGGCAAGGCGGCCAGATGCTCAAGAAGTCGGCACCGCCGCGCGCCTGCAAATTGAAAAATGGTGGGCACCAAGGTATTTCTGGAACTCTTCGTTAAAGTGCGTTCCGGCTGGCGCGAATCCCGTGAATTCGTCGAGGAACTCGACTGGCGGCGCCAACTGGACCAGCTTCGCTGAGCCGATCGGACCCATCACACGCGTCCATGAAATAGAAAAGCCTTGAAATGGAAAAGGCTTGAAATAGAAAAGCCTTGCCCTTTGCGGGCAAGGCCTCCAGCAATTGCATCTCGTACGCTAACCGTTATTTCGGTGATGACGCGTCCGTTTCTTTCTTACAACCACCGGATCGTGCTGGCGTTTTCCGCTGGCCTGACCCGTTGCCGCGTCGCGCGGGCTTTGGACACTGGAACTGCTGTTTAACACTGCGTTCTTCTCCGTGGCATGCCCGGAATTCTTGGCTGGCGTAAGGTCAGCCTTGCCGTCGCCATTTACATCTCCAGTGGCAACATGCGCGCTTGCCTGCCCGTTGTTCGAGCCATTGTTCGAGCCATTGCTCGAGCCACTGCTCTTGGCTGCCGACCGCGCGGTCCAGTCGTCGGTGGCCGACTTGCCGCCGTGGATCGTTCCAGCGGTGCTATCCCCTGTCGCCCCGTTCTGTTGCACAGCCAGCGGCTTGTGCATGCGTTTCCCCGAAACCGCGCCGGAAGCGGTATCCTTCGCGGCGTCTGTGTTTCCATTGGACGTTTGGCCCTGCCCCGCGCTGGTTTGCGCAAACGCCCCCAGCGATAGACATACAAATCCCACAAGCAAAAGTTTGTTCATGTTTTCTCTCCTAATCTGGATGTCACCGAATGCGATGTGGGCAAACCCGAGCCTGATCAACCCAGCCCCATACTCGTTCTCACCCACGCGATAGACAGAGACTCCACTCTCCGCTACGGATTGAACGATGTTGGAGGGTTATGCTCCGGCCAGCAAGTTACCAAGGTACCGGCTCTTATTCCCGAATCCGCCACTTCTCTGGCCGCATTTATTCCCGCGGGTTATGCTGTGGCGAAAATTCCGTCGGTCGAGGACTCCATGAAGATCTGCCGTTCGTCCCTATTCAGCGCATTGGCGGTTCTGCTCTGTACGAGCGGTGCGGGCCCAAAGTTCTGCCGCCCGGGTCGAGATGGTTTCCCGCCCCGTCGAAGTGCGCCCCCTTCCTCCTGACGCAACCCAGCGCTTCAATGCGCTCCACACTTCTCTGCGGCCTTCCGCCAGTTCCTGGGTAGAGCAGCAAGCGCGCGTGGAAGCGCAGCGTCCCGCGCCCGATCTGGCAGCGCTCCGCACGGCGGATTCGCTCCCGCTTTGCCGCCTCGCTGCTGTCTCCGAAACCGGCCAGCGGGCAAGTCTCCGGAATGACCGGCCTGCCTGCGGGCGCCGATATCGAAGCCATGGTATTCATCGTCCTGATGCAAGCTGCCAATGACATGGATCAGGATTTGCAGCAGATCATGGCTCAAGTGAAGGCGGAGACGGCTGCCAAGCAGAAGTTACGCGACCTGCAGAATCAACTGAATCGCGATTTAGCGTCCGCCAGTGACAATAGGATGAAGCAGCCTTGCCGCACCGCCGCCTGCGCCGCGCTTCCCGGACAACTGGCGCAACTGGCCGCCACCACCGCCCAGACCAGGCACCCCATCCGTCTCACAACCCCGGCGAATGCCAGCTACGCGCAGATTCAGCAGCTTGTGACCCAAATGAACAACCAACTCGACAGCCTGGGCGATATGTCGGAGCAAGACCAATTGCAATTGCAAATGCTCATGGACCAGCGGGAAAAGCTTGAAGAAGCGATCTCCAACATGATGAAGTCCCAGCAGGATACCGCCAGCGGCATCGTGAGCAACCTGAAGTAAGGGCCACGAATCCAGACCTCAGCAAAACGAAAGAGCAAAGCTTACCGCTAGGGCGCGGCCGAGGGGGCAGCGCTGGCAGGAGCATGGCTCCTGGCACCCTGCATGTTGCACCCGTACTCTTTGCCGTTCTCCCCGCGTATATACCACGGCCGCGATAGACTACGGAGAGCCCGGTACCAGTAACTGGAATCTGGGTTTCATGCAGGTGCGCATTCTATTTTTCGGTATTTTGAAAGACCTCGCGGGGCGGGCGAGCGATTCTCTCAGTCTGCCCGACGGCGCTACGCTCGCCGACGTGCTCAGCCATTACCAGGAGCGCATTCCGCGGTGGAAGGAATTCGTTTCGTCAATGGCACTGTCAGTGAATCAGCAATACGCCGCGCCGGATACCCGATTGAAGGCGGGCGACGAAATCGCTTTGCTGCCGCCAGTAAGCGGCGGGTCGCCGGGGGCGGGCGAGACGCCTCCCCCACAACCGTCGGGACCCTTCGACCTGGCCCAGGGCAGGCGCGGGGGCCGGGCGTTCATTGTGCG
>CAWDCI010000016.1:0-21239 GCA_963800745.1 uncultured Acidobacteriaceae bacterium | reverse complement strand
GCGACAAGCTCGGCCATGGAGACTTGCGAGTGCACCAACGGCGAGAAATGGGATCCCAACTCATGGCCAAAAGAGGCGCAGGGCTTCGGCTTCCACGAAGCGCCGCGCGGATCGCTCGCTCATTGGATCGAGATCGAGGATCACGAGATCAAGAACTACCAGGCGGTGGTGCCCACAACGTGGAACGCAGGTCCACGCAATGCCGAATGGTCAGCGGGGCGCTTACGAAGCCGCGCTGCTGAAGACTTCCAATAGCCGATCCCCAGCGTCCGGTGGAGATCCTTCGTACCGTGCATTGGCCGCGACCCTTGCCTGGCTTGCAGGATGTACACGTAGTCGATGCCCAGGGCCGAGCGTTTCTCCGTACTCAAGGCGAGCTGAAAGGAGGCCAACCATGGCTGCGATTCAAGAGTACGGGTGGGGTGAAGCTCACCGGCCAGAACCCGCATTTCCACCCGTGCGCGTTTATGTCTGGGAGTTGAGGTTCGCGTCTCCCATTGGTTCGTATTCCTGCCAGTTGTAGTGCTCTCCTTCACCGGCTACTACATGCACAATCCGTTCATGGTGGCAAAAAGCAGCACCACTTTCCTCATGGCCACCATGCGTTTATCCATCTGGTCGCGGGGTTCGTGTTCATCAGCGCATTTCTCCTGCGGATTTACTGGTTTTTTCAAGGAAACGAATGGTCGAATTGGCGCGCCTTCGTGCCCATCCATCGCCGCCAGTGGCGAGGCATGTGGAGGATGGTTTCCTATTACAGCTTCCTTCGCAAGGACCTCGTGCATCAAGTGGGGCACAATGCGTTAGCCGCCATTACCTACCTGATCATGTTCACCCTCATGTTCATCGAGATCATCACGGGGCTGACCCTCTATACCCAGGTGCGTGGAAGCTGGCTGCTTGCCCCTCTATTCAGTTGGCTGCCTCGGGTCGTCGATATCCAGCACATCCGGCTGACCCACTTCTGCATCATGTTCGCCTTCTTCGCATTTGTGATTCACCATGTCTACAGCGCCGTATTGGTGTCATGGGAAGAACGGAATGGACTGATCGAGAGCATCTTCACCGGCTACAAGTTTGTCCCTAAAGACGAACTGGAAGAGGACCAGGCGTTGCACAAGGCGAACTGAATGATGACACCCGCGAAATACGTGGTGCTCGGCTTGGGCAACACGCTCCACTCCGACGATGGTCTGGGTCCGCACGCCATTCAGAGGTTGAGAGCCGACGCGCGCGTGCCCGCGGACGTTAGCCTGATTGAAGGCGGTACCCTGGGACTAGAGTTGCTCACCTACATCTGGGACTGTTCCTACCTGCTGGTGCTGGACGCAGTAGACGTTGGGCACCCACCGGGGACGCTGGTGCGCATGTCGAACCAGGAACTGCAGAACTTGCCAGGCAATGGCAGCGTGCACCAATTGGGGGTTGCGGATCTGCTGGTTGCGCTGCGTGTGTTGGCCCGGCGGCCGCCCACAGTGGTAATGCTGGGAGTGCAGCCGGCCACGACCGACTGGGGCACGGAGTTGTCCCCGGCGGTCGGGGACGCGATGGGATCGTTGATCGAAGCCGCAGTCGTCGAATTGATCAACGCCGAAGCAATCGCGTCTGCGTAAGACCAGCTAGGAAGCAAAGCACTGGCGCTGGCGACCGATCAGTTGCCGCGCATCCGCTGCGGAGTTCTATGCACGAGATGGGCATCGCGACTTCGGTGTTAGAAGCGGTTCGAGTGGAAGCGGCACGCCATCCGGGTTCTTATGCGTCCAGAGTCGGAGTTCGCATCGGCGAACCAGCCGCCGTGGATCCTTTGGCGCTGGAGTTTTGCTTCGATGCGTTGACCCGGGAAACCGACCTCGAATCACTGCACTTGGAAATCGAGATTTGCCCGCGCCGGCACCGATGTCTGGATTGTGGTAGCGAATTTGGCGTGAAGGACTACGACTTTGAGTGTCCCCGCTGTGGAAGTTTGCGTAGCACATGCTTAAGCGGGGATGAATTGGAATTGGCCTATTTGGAGGTAGAGGAAAATGGAACGGGTACCGCTGGAAAAGAAAGTTCTAAATGAGAATGACCGCATTGCGGCCGCCCTGCGTGCCCGGTTCCTCGATCATGGAGTGCTTGCCCTCAACTTCATAAGCTCTCCCGGTTCAGGTAAGACGAGCCTGCTGGAAAAAACTCTAGAGAGTTTTTCGCAGAGCGAGCGCGTGGCGGTTCTTACCGGCGACATTCAAACCGACAACGACGCCCGGCGCCTGGCCCGCTTCGGTTTTCCAGTGAAACAAATCACGACGGGCGGCACGTGTCATCTGGACGCGCGCATGATCGAACGCGGTCTGGAAGCCTGGCGGCTGGAAGACATTGATCTTCTGCTGATTGAAAATGTGGGGAATCTGGTTTGCCCAGCCAGCTACGATCTGGGAGAAGCTGCCAAGATCGTCGTGCTCAGCGTCACCGAAGGCGAAGACAAGCCGCTCAAGTATCCCTCAATATTTTTCAAATCAGAGTTGCTCGTGCTGAATAAGGTTGACCTGTTGCCCTTTGTTCCTTTCGATATCGCAGCGGCCGCCGAAAATGCCCGTCGCGTTCATCCAGAGATTGAGATTGTAAGGGTTTCCTCTCTGACCTGTGGAGGCATCCGCGATTGGATGGGATGGCTGGAGCAGCGCAGGGACGCGACTACACCGGCAAGGCAAAGCGCATCGGATGGATGCGGGATGGAAGTCCGCCGGCCGACTAATTGTTAGGGAATTGTGCAAGATGTCGGGTTCCAGCGTCACTGGTATGGCTTGGCGACGGAACGCTAAGTTCCCCATATTAGGCCGCCGCGGAGGACGAGGAAGTCCGAATAGCCTGATTCCGCGCGGAGGTCTGGGTCACCTCGGGATTCAATTCGCGCAAAAATTTGGCTATACGGTACGCGGCGTGCGTTCCATGATTGAAACATATCCGCTCGAAAACGCAGCCGAGGCTTACGCGCGCATGATGAGTGGCAAGGCTGAGTTTCTCGCCTTACGGCCGTTTTGACTGTCGCCTCCGGATGGTCTTAAGATGCGGGTTCGTGGCCCCGGCTGCGGCGGCCTGCGCAGCAGGTTTTCCGGTAAGCGCCGCCATTAACCGGGCTCCGTCAGGACTGCCAAGTCCGGTGCATGGATCCCATCCCACAGCTGCGCTGAAGGAGCCGTTCTTGCCTTCGGTCACGTCGTGAAAACCTGATGCTTCAATGGCCCGCGCGTAGATTAACGGGTTCAGGAAACCGATCGGCTTTCCCATGTGTTGATTGATTCGCGCCACCAGTGCGGCCCATAAGGGCGCAACCGCACTGGTGCCACCGAAAACCGCATTCTCGCCATCGACCAGAATGTTATAGCCAGTATTGGGGTCGGCGTCGCCGGCGATGTTCCGGCACACCGCGCCCGCCATTTTGACTTGATGGAGCCGGAACATCGAAGCCGTTTTGCCATGGCGGAAGCTTGAAGACGGCGCTCACCCCGCCACCAGTCGCTCCTCCGGTTGGTTGATCGTTCCACACCAGTTCATTCACAATTTTTCCGCTCGAAGTTTGCAGGGTGGTTCCACCGCAGCCAAGTGCGAACGAACTGGAAGCCGGGAAATCCACGTGATTCTTGCCATCGTTGACGCCGTCCGAAGAACCATTGTCACCCGAGGCGACACAAACAGTTACACCCATAGCCGCTGCCGCTTGAAAGGCCTCGTCGAAGTTGGTGAGGGCTTGAGTTGTCCATCCCGACTCGGCGGAGCCCCAGCTGATGGAAATGACCGAGGGCTGATTGGTGCTGTCGTGTACGGCGGTGGTGATTGCGTCAAGAAAACCCCGATCGGTGTTCGGGGCAAAGTAGACGACGATCTTGGCAGCCGGAGCGATCGCCCCCGCCACTTCAATGTCGAGCATCACTTCGCCGTCAGCACTGTCTGGAGTGCTTGGACTATTGCTGCCTCCATCGACGGAAACGGAGATCACTTGGGGCACGTTTATATTGAGCGAGTTGAAATAGTTGCTGAGGTCATCACGCTGAAAACCTCCGCCTAACTCTATAATCCCGATGCACTGGCCGGTCCCGTCTTCTGCCGGGAAGTCATAGATTTGCGCCACTTCATTGGGATCATGCGAGGCGGTGGCGGTGTGAGCCTTAATTCCGGAGGCCGGCGGCAGGCGTCTGAAGTGCGGTTCTGCTTGGGGGCGGTCGTCGAGTCCAAACACTCCCTTGATAATTTCTGCGTACTCGGTCGGCACGCTGATGGCGCCCCTGCGGCCGCGAAAATTTCCCTTCGGGTGGCTGTACTCTTTCAGTTCCACGTCGAAAGCTTTTTGGAGATTGGTTACGGTCCCTGACAGCACGACGGTCCGACGCGCGAGCTCGGTGCTGGTCTCCCTCACCTTTAGTCCGAATTCCTGGGCAAACTTCTTGATTCTGTCAACATCGGCAAGGTCGGCGCCGTGAGCCCTCTCGTAGTCGGCACGCGACATGTGGCTGAAACTCCGTTGTTCGAGGGCGTTCGTTAACCCTTTGAACTCGGCCTCTGCTTTTGGGCGAAGTCTTATGGAGACCTCAATGGTTTGGTCCGGGGGAGAGTTTTGGATCAGGCGGGCACCCCGGACGGGCTGACGTTCGCTGCCTGAAATGACGTTAAATCTTGTAGCGGAAGTCACAGACTGCTCCTTCGTTCCGGGGGAAGAGGCGAGGAACTGATCGCCACACGGAACATGGGGGAGTTACGAAGGTCGTTCCGCCGCTCAGATGGGCCCCGAAACGGCTTGAGGATATCAGAAAAGTAAGACCATCCATACACAATTGGATGCTCAATCGGAAGCTTTCCGCAGGTTCGGTCCGGTCTTCAGCTGGCGCAAGCCAGATCAGCAACGTGCAGGGCGGCATCGACTATCGGCTGCATTACCAGACAACCGGTCTCTAGTGGGAAGAAGGAGTTTGGGATGGTCTCGCGCGTACGGCGGAGTTAGCCAGGGCATTGGCCTCACGGTTCTCCTTGCGAGGAACGTGGGATATCGAGAAGGCAAGCGAGCGAGCCAATTTGCGGCAGGTCCAGTGGAGGGAATAGAGGCGAGAACTGCGGCATTTGTAGTCGCCTGACATCTGCTTCACTACGACCTCGGAATCCGAATAGACGTGCAGGTGTTTCGCCTTCAACGACAGCGCGCACTGCAAAGCTTCCATCAGGGCAACGTATTCGGCGACGTTGTTGTCCTGGCGGCCGATCCACTTGGCAATTCGGACCGGACCCGTTGCAGCCCCGGCGATTACCACTCCGACACCGGCAGGACCAGGATTCCCCAGGGAGCCGCCATCGATAAATGCAACCAGATCCGACATTTTCTTGGCTCTCCCCAAGCAACCATGACTGAGGAACGAGTTCTCGTCAAGATGTTTGCGTGGTTCGTGTCGTTTTGTTTCTCGTGCCCGGTATGCTGTGAACGATTCTGTGGAAAAGCAAGACGAATTTAACGTCGCATTCACTAAGGAGTCAGAATACAACAGATTGCGCGTCTCGGCCGAGTGCTCGTCAATCTGAAGGTTTTGCACCGAAAAGCGGCATTGACATCCGCGACATAACTGGTAGTTTGGTGGGCGTCGACGGCTGAAAGGTTTGGCTTAAATAAAACTTTGCCAATCCGAAGTAGGCTGAGTGATTCGCTCGGACGGGCAACCGGACGGGCATCCAGACCCGAAAAAACCGACCGAGTCTGCGAGGACCAGTTGGGGTTTGGAACTGCGAAAGCAGTGATCGCATCAAGGGCTGTGACGGTACATGCATCCACGCTGTCTACTCCCTCGCAGGAGCTGGCGGCTAGAGCATAACCAATGTCGCAGCCTTTCTCTTTTCCACTTCCTCCGGTCTTCCTGCCCTGCTTCGACTGTTGCCAGATTTCCCTCTAAGTCATTCCACCTTGAAGAAGCCAGTGTGATTTCCGTCACACTACCACGTGACCCTTGCCACTGCGCGGTTTTGTAGCCCTGCTTGAGAATCAGCGACATCGATTTGGAGTGCCCCAGTACTTATAGCGTCAATGAGGAGACGAGGAGATGCCATTGCATCGTCGCTTGTGGATTCCGTTCATCGTGGTCATCGTAGGCTCGTTGTTTCCGACGTATAGCCACGCGATCCCAGCTTTTTCACGTCAATACGGCACTTCCTGCAGCACCTGTCATGTCGACTTTCCTAAACTGAACGACTTCGGTAAAGCATTCAAAGACGCCGGGTTCAAATTTCCCAAGGATGATGAGACGTTTATCAAGCTGCCCCCGACCATGCTAGGCGCACCTGCGCAGAAGGAGCTGTGGCCGCATGCGATTTTGCCGGGGACGATTCCGGGAATACCGCAAATTGGGCTGCGGTTTAATACTTTTTTCCAGGTGGTTAGCAACAATCGTAATAACTTCAACCTGCAGAATCCGGGCGATCCTACTTTGCAACAATTTATCCCCCGTACTGATTTTCAACCGGGGCTGTTCAGCATCTTCACGGCCGGCAACTTTGGAGATGGCATCGCATTCTGGGTCGATGACGACATCAGCGTGGGCGGCGCCAATTCGTCCGGATCATTGGGTGATGGTTACCTGAAATTCGTGGATCTGGGCAGGATTTTAAAATTGCCCACGGACGCATTGAGCTTGCGGGTGGGCCAATTTGAACTTGACCTGCCGTTCAGCCAGGCGCGCAGCTGGAACCTGAGCGGCTGGGATATTTATGACGAGTCGAACTTCAGCATTGCTTCCGCTACCGGAACGCCGAGCGTTAACAATGCGTTCTCGCTTTCGAACGCTGCGCAAGGCGTGGAGTTCAGCGGCGGACATTTTTACGGTGGGTATCACTATTCATTGGCCATCGTGAACCAGAATACGGGTGGGACACCGGGTGGGGGAACGAATGTGTCGCCGGAAGTCACGTACGTGTCCGATTCCAACTTTAAGGATCTCTATGGCCGTGTGTCCTACCGCTTCAATCTGGAGCGTGACGCGGCTAGCCGGAACGAGGTCCAAGCCGCGGGGGCAACGGGGCCGCGGGATCACACTTATCTCAACGTGGGAACCTTGTTTTTTTATGGCCGAGCTGTGGAACGCTACCAGGGCCAGGACTTATCGGGAACTCAAACTGTAATCACTGCGCGTGAACCCTTCTACCGGCTGGGGGGCGACTTCAGCTTCAATTATCATGCCTTCAATCTGATTGGACAGTATCTTTACGGACACGATCAAAACCAACTGCCCTTTATTCCGAGCGGGCAGCCGCTACCGATCAGTTTCAGTATGGGGCCGGCGGCTACCTTCAGCGGCGGTTTTCTGGAAGCGGATTACCTGGCCTATCCTTGGCTGATGGCCATCATGCGCTGGGACGAGGTGAAATCCACCTCGGACTATCTCAATGCCATCGGGGCAGATCTGAACAATCCACCGCCTTCGCCCTTTTTTGCAGCGGCCAGCTCGACGCGGAACCGCTTCACACCTGGGGTTCAGTTCTTGGTCCACGCCAACATCAAAGCGTCGTTCGAATACCAAGTCAGGCCCCTGCAGATTGTGTACGTGCCGGGAACGGCGATCAAGCTCACCAATCCATTCCGCACGAACGCCGCCTTGGCGGGGCTGGAGTGGGTTTACTAACTCACCTGGGAGGGGTCTACCTTCCCTCATCTTTTGAGACTGGAGAAACGATGAAACGTAACGTTCTTATGGCAGTTGTGGTGGTCGGAGTCTTGGTGGTGTCGGCAAGCGCCGGCACGGTTAGCGGCAAAATTTCTGGGGTGACGGGCGAATCGGTGGTTTACGTGGAAGCGGTCGCGGGCAAGACCTTTCCCGCGCCTACCCAAGAACCTGTCGTAGATCAGAAGGGTCTGATGTTCCAACCGCATATCACCGCGGTACAGCAAGGAACGACGGTGCAGTTCCTGAACAGCGACAGCGTTGCCCACAATGTTTTTTGGATTTCCGTCGGTGGCAACAAGAAACTTGGCCACAACCTGGGCACGTGGCCAAAGGGGGAGAAGCGTCCATTCAAGTTCGATAACCCGGGCGCTATTCCGCTGCTGTGCAACGTGCATCCCGAGATGAGCGGATACATTGTCGTAGCCCCGACTCCGTACTTTGCACTGAGTGACAAGTCGGGCGAATACAAAATCGATAACGTTCCCGACGGCAGCTATACCGTGACCGCATGGCACGAAGGCGCCAAGAACCAGTCGAAACCGGTGACGGTTTCCGGCGACAGCAAAGCCGACTTCACCTTGAGTAAGTAGCATCCCGGGAGTGGAGGCTTTCTCAGTCTTCGCTCCCTAGTTGTGTTCGTGCCGGAGTTCGCACACCCCAATCATGCTGAAGCGCTACAAAGACAAGAAGGTGGACCGGGACTGGTTGAACACCAACTTTCCCTGCATGATGGCGTGCCCGGCTCATACCAATGCGGGCCGGTATGTAGCGCTGATCGCCGAAGGCCGTTTTGAGGAAGCCTACAAGTTTGCTCGTGATCCGAATCCTCTGGCCAGCATCTGCGGCCGGGTTTGCGCGCATCCTTGCGAAACGGCTTGCCGGCGTGGGGAAATCGACCGGCCCATCGCGATCCGAGCCTTAAAGCGGTTTCTTACCGAGCGCCATGGGCCTGAGTCGAAACATCCGGTTGACGTGAATGCCGGGCGCGGGCAGAACAAACTTCCATTTAAGGTTGCGGTGGTTGGCGGCGGCCCGGTCGGACTGGCGGCGGCTCACGACCTCGCGCTCATGGGCTACTCGGTGACGATCTTTGAAGCTGCGCCGGTTGCAGGAGGAATGCTCTACCTCGGAATCCCGGAATATCGTCTGCCGCGCGATGTCGTGGAAGCCCAGGTGCGGGAAATCCTGGATACCGGAGACATTACTCTTAAGCTCAATCAGGCCGCCGGACGCGACTTCATGATTTCTGATCTGCGCCGCCAGGGATTCGATGCGGTGCTGATCGCAGTGGGCGCGCATCGCAGCCGCGACCTTGCGATTCCGGGCGTGGATCTTGACGGGGTGTACAAGGGTATTGATTTCTTGCTCAACGTGAATCTGGGTTACAAATTCACCATCGGCAAGAAAGTCATTGTGATTGGCGGCGGGAATGTGGCGATGGACGTTGCCCGTTCGGCGGCGCGCGAAGTGGTTCGCCAGCATGCTGGCGGAGTTGAAGACCTGGAGCCATCCCAAGAAAACGTGGCCGCCGTCGCCACTCGCGAGATGGTGGACATCTCCCTTTCCGCTCTGCGCATGGGGGCGCGCGAAGTGAATCTGGTCTGCCTGGAGAAGCGTGAAGAAATGCCGGCTGCTTTGGAAGAGATCGAAGAAGCGGAGACGGAAGGCATCATCATGCATCCCGGGTTAGGTCCCAAGCGAATGATCGGCAAGGACGGCCGGGTTGTTGCCCTGGAGGCGCTAAAAACGAAGTGGGTGTTCGATCAGAACAAGCGCTTCAATCCAGCATTCTACGAGGGCAGTGAAACGCAACTGGAATGCGACACCATTATTATGGCGATTGGTCAGGCGCCCAAATTGGATTTCCTGAAAGCGGAAGATGGTGTGGAGCTTTCTCCGCGTGGTCTGATCGCAGTCAATCCTCAAACCTTGATGACTTCAGCCGCCGGAGTGTTTGCCGGCGGAGATTGCGTGTTTGGCCCGCGGCTGATCATTGACAGCGTAGCCGACGGCAAGCGCGCCGCGGTTGGCATCGACGAATTCTTGCGCGGGCAAAAACATCCCGAGCCGGTGGTGGAAGTTGAAATCCTCAAACGTCACCACATGCCGCTGGAGTTGCTGGATCTGGCTCGACCGCCCATCCCTATGCTGCCGCTGGAACGCCGCACTGGAGTAACTGAAGTGGAGATCGGCTACGATGCGGCCTCCGCAATGGAGGAGGCACAGCGTTGCCTGCATTGCTGGGTCAATACTGTTTTTGAAGGAAGCCCCGAAGACGGGAGCATGTGCATCCTGTGTGGCGGTTGCGTGGATGTATGCCCGGAAAACTGTCTGCAACTGGTGTCATTGGACCGGATTCAGTTTGAGCCCGAAGCGGTTCAGCAGATCCGCGACCACCAGGAATTGTTCGGCGTCGAATTGGACGAAGTGAAAGCTGACGAACTCGGAGTTATCAGCGGTTCCGCCATGTTGAAGGATGAGACCCGCTGCATCCGGTGCGGGCTCTGCGCAGCCCGTTGCCCGGTCGGGACCATCACTATGGAGTCGTACAACTTAGTTCCGGCCGAGGCAACTGGATTGATCTCAATTGAAACGCTGGACGGTTTTTTTCGCCCCAAAGCGCCGGCGCCGGTGGGTGCGAGCCCGAGGTAAATATGCCCGAGGAAAAACAGAACGAGTCCGCGCAGCCCGGCAAGGAAAAGGAGTTCGACCGGCGCGCATTCTTTGTGAAACTGGGACTGGGGTCGCTGAGCATCGCGGCTACGGGAACGGCGGTGTTCGCCTACCAGTTCCTGTCGCCCAACGTCTTGTATGAGCCTTCCCCCATCATCAATGCAGGCAAGCCCGAGAGCTATCCCCTGGATTCGGTCACGCTCGATGTGAACTCGGCGATTTACCTGGTCCACGCTAACGAAGGATTCTTTGCCTTAAGCGCTATCTGCACGCACCTGGGCTGCATGACCGCATGGAAACCAGAGTTGGGCATCATCGCCTGCCCCTGCCACGGCAGTAAGTTCACTCGTGAAGGGCAGAAGACCGACGGCCCGGCGCCGCGCCCGCTGCCCTGGCTGCGCACCTGGGTGAGTGACGAGGGGGACTTGATGGTGGACCGCTCCACCAACATTCGTCCGATGCAGTTCGTGAGAATTTAAGTATGGCCAAGCCGACGAATAGCTATTTCGACGAATTGCGTGCAACGCGGGTGTGGCGTTCGGTATTTCGCAGCGGAACTGGGGCCAGCACGCTGCACCGCGCGCTCGCAATCCAGCAAAACGTTTTCCTGCATCTTTTCTCCACCAAGGTGAGGAGGCGGATGGCAAGCTTCAATGCCACCTGGTATTTGGGAACGCTTACCTTCGGCACATTCTTGATTCTGGTCATCACCGGAATTTTATTGATGCTCTACTACCATCCATCGGTTCCACAGGCCTACGCCGACACCAAGGACTTGCAGTTCGTGGTTTCCTCCGGAATGTTCCTGCGCAATCTGCACCGCTGGTCGGCGCACGCCATGGTCTTTCTGGTGTTCGCCCACATGTTCAAGGTGTTCTATCGTGGGGCGTACCGCCCTCCGCGCGAATTCAATTGGGTCATTGGAGTTATTCTTCTGCTGGTCACTTTGCTGCTCAGCTATACGGGATATCTTCTGCCCTGGGACCAGTTGGCGTTTTGGGCCATCACCGTCGGGTCAAATATCGCGTCGGCAGTGCCAGTTCTCGGCAATAAAGTTCACTTCCTTATGCTAGGCGGAAACCAGGTGAACGCCAATGCGCTGCTGCGTTTCTATGTGCTGCACTGTGTGATTCTGCCCCTGACCGCAATTCTCTTCATCGCCGTTCATTTCTGGCGGATTCGCAAAGATGGCGGGCTATATGCGCACCAGAGCGAGCCCAGGCCGGCGGCGGCGAAGCCGAGTACGGAGGCCGCACCATGAGCGATCCAAAAGATTTTGTCGCCGGCATGGACTCCAATGCGCGCAAGGCGCCGACTCGAATCGCCTTCATCACACGCCGCACCTCCGCCCAGGTAAAAGCTGTCGATGAAGAGCAGATTCAGACTTTATCCCGAAGTGCTGTTTCGCGCCGCGGTCGTGATCGAGATCCTGGCGATTGGTCTAGTCACCATCTCCCTCTTGTTTAACGCGCCGCTCGAGGGGTTGGCTGATCCTTCCCACACGCCCAATCCCGCCAAGGCGCCGTGGTACTTTCTTGGGCTACAAGAAATGCTGCACTACTTCCCGCCGGTGGTTGCTGGGGTGCTGGTTCCAACCCTGGTGGTGATTGCTCTGGTAGTGATTCCATATTTCAATATCAATGTTGAGGCGGAAGGGCTCTTCCTCAAGGATCGCAAGCTCCGGTTACGCATCTTCTATATTGCCGCATTGGCACTCTCGATGTTTTTAGTCATTTTTGACGTTTATGTGGCCTTGGCACCGACGCTTCTGGTCTGCGTCCTAATGCTGGTTGCGGCGTACAGTTCGCCGCAGTCTCCCTCGGCTTTACGCCGTTATCTGGTGTCAAAACCCCTCTCTTACTGGATCATGACGTGGTTCCTGTTTGAACTGGCAGTACTCACGGCGGTAGGCACATTCTTTCGCGGCCCAGGCTGGTCCTGGGTTTGGCCCTGGAGAAGCTAAGTGGAGCCCGACAAGAATCCGAGGTCATCGTTATGGCAAAGTCTCTTCGGCGATCCCATTCATGCCTTTGGCGTGGTGAGTCTGCTTTTGCTGATTTTTCTGGCCATCGCTCCGGCCAAGAATTACTTTAGCGAGTGGCGGCACTATCAACAGCAATATTCAGCATTGATTCGCGGACGCGGTGACGCGGTAACGCTGCAGCGCCATTTGCAGGGGGGCATTCAGCAGATCTGGCTGCCGGATCTCGGCGTAGTAGACCGTTGCACGACCTGTCATGTGGGATTGAAGGAAGCCAGCCTGGCGGATGTAGGTACGCAACCGTTCCGCAGGCATCCGGTAATTCCCCATAAGCTGGACGAGTTTGGCTGCGTGACCTGCCATCGCGGACAGGGCGCAGCGACCACGGTTGCGGAAGCCCATCGCAGCACCTTGGCGTGGGAGCAGCCCATCCTGCCCGCACGCTACGTAGAAGCTTCCTGCGGACAATGTCACCGCGCCGCCCTGGCCGGCACGCCCCAACTGAACCTCGGACGCACGCTGCTGGCGCGGTATGGTTGCGTTCACTGCCACACCGTCAAACTGCCTGATGGCGGCGCCGTGAAAGCCACTGACGACCCGCCCTCACTTTCACACATTGCGGACAAAACCAGCCGGGAATGGATCTATGCGTGGTTGAAGGATCCTCAGGCCTACGCCGTTTCCGCCAGCATGCCGAATTTCAAGCTGAGCGATCCGGATGCGCGCGACATATCGGCCTTCTTGATGGCCAACAGCACGGCGCTGCCGGGAGACGCTGCGACGGTGCCGGCTTTGAAAGCCCAGCCCGATCCGACGGCCGCAGCCAGTCTGTACGGCGAGTCATTTTGCGCCTCCTGTCACGCCGTGCAGAATGCGGCTGGCAACGTTGTGGGCGGAGATGTCGGTCCGGAACTAACCCGCGTGGGCAGCAAAGTGAAACCGGAATGGCTGCAAGCCTGGCTGCGCAACCCGCGTGGCTATGATGCCGAAACGGCAATGCCGCACTACCGCCTCAGCGAACAGCAGGCATCCTTGCTCGGCAGTTATCTTGAAAATAAGACGGATTCCGATCTGCTGGCGAACGTGCACCTGGATGCGGCCTCGCCCGAACAAATTGCCCACGGCAAGACCCTGGTGACGGAGTACGGTTGCGCCGCTTGCCATGAGATCAGTGGGATCAAGAAACCGGAGAATTTCGCTCCCGAGTTGACACGAATTGGCAGCAAGCCGATTCCGCAGTTGATATTTCTCCCGGGGATGCCACATACCTTGCCAGATTATATTTCGGCAAAGATTCGGCAGCCGAGATCGTTCGGAGCAGCGCTCAAGATGCCGCAGTTCAGCTTCGCGCCTACGCAAGTGGATGCTTTAACCACAGCGCTACTTTCGCTGACGGACCGAAGTCAAAATCTGCCGCGCGCTTTGACCGTGCCGGGGCCGCAATCCTCCGACTACCAGCCCGCGGGCAAGGCCGGGAAGCTGATTGCGGATCTCGCATGCTTCAGTTGCCACAGCATCAACGGCCGCGGCGGCGACATGGCCCCGGATCTAACCTGGGAAGGCAGTTCCGTGCAGCGGCCGTGGCTGCTGGCGTTCCTGAAAAATCCCAACACGCTGCGGCCCGCGCTGATCCGCCGCATGCCCCGGTTCAATCTATCCGACGGCGACATCAACGAATTGACCGACTACATCATGACCGTCTATCAAACTCCTGCCTTCGACCGCGATGCGATGCCGGCAAGCGGATATCCGGCAGCTCAAGTCGAGCAGGGAAGGCAGCTCTTTTACGCCAAATATGCCTGCCAGTCTTGCCATATTGTGAATACGAAGACCGACAAGGGTTATGTCGGACCGACGCTCACGCAGGTGGGATCGCGCTTGAACGCCTCCTGGATTTACAACTGGCTGAAAAACCCGCAAGCCTTGCGGCCTGGGGTGATCGAGCCCAACTTCAATATGAGCGACGAAGATGCCCGCGCGCTGACCGCTTTTCTCATGACGCAACGAAACTCGGGCAGGCAGGAGGCCGGGAAATGAGCAGGTCTTCGCTGACGGTTTTCGTAGTCGGTATCGTCATCCTCTTCTTGGGCGGGTGCGCTAAACAATCGGCATTACCAGCCACACCAAAACCGACCGCTTTTGGCGCCGCTCTAGTCGAATCAAGCGGCGGCAAACAGATCGGAGCAACCGGCGCAGTTCTCGGCCAGCCCGTGATTGTTCAAGTCAACGACGAGCAGGGTAACGCGGTCCCCGGCGCGCTGGTGGAATTCAGCGGACCGGTAGCTGTAAGCTTCGATCCACCTGTGGGGCTGACCGATTCCAGTGGCCAGTTCACCACAAACGTTACCTTAGGTGGCATAGCGGGACGGTACCAGTTCACGGCCAGCACTCTCACCAAGGCCCAGAAAAAAGAGGAACTCAAATTGGAGGAGATTGCGCTGGGATATCAAGCACAGGTCGGCCTAGAGGTCGACGAAAAGTACTGTGCCCGCTGCCACAATCCGGAATCCAGTCCGGAACGAGTCTCCAACTACGACAACCTCGAGACCAAGCCGCACGCTTTTACCGAGGGGGAGACGCTCAACAAGATGACCGACGCGGACCTCACCGCCATCATCAGCCACGGCGGCGCGTCACTGAACAAGTCCGCGTTGATGCCACCCTATGGATATACTCTCAGCAAGACGGAAATTCAGGCCTTGCTTGCCTACATCCGCCTGATCTCCGATCCGCCCTATCAAGGCCCCGGAATGCTGTATGTTCAGAAATAAATTCGTTCGGCTTGCCCTGTTGATGCTGGCCTGCAGCCCATGCTTTGCCCAAGTTGTAAGTCCGTGGGAAATTAAAGATCCGGAGCTCAGCTCCCTGCAACATCAGTACCTGGAGGAGCTCCAGGCCGCGGGGCGCGACATTCTCGCCATTCACTTCGACTATCCTTTCTATCTCAGCCGAAAACTCGACCTCGATCAAGTGGCCCAGCAGCGCGCTGACCAGCGCTCCATTCGCTTTGACAATTACAACGGACACCCCGTTCTGGCGATTACGGGAAACTACTACGCCGCATACTCGACCGAGAGAATGAGCGTGGATCAGCGCGCCCGGGCCACGTTTCTCTCCGTAGTGGTACCCATTCTGAAAGGTGCGGTACCGCGCTTTCAGTCGAACCAGGATGTACACGGTTATGCGATCGAGGTTTCCCACCACATCACGGGCAAAGTGATGGGTGTAGGCATGGAGCGGGCCGAAAATCTAATGGTCTATCTGCCTCAGCGAGATGCCATTCGGCTCATTGGCTCGAAGAGTGAAACGGTGCAGCAGGCCGCGTTGCTGGAGGGAAAAGCGTTCTTAAATGCCCAGCCCATCACCATCTGGTTGAGCGACGAAGGGCCCCGATTGGCCGCTGATCGCGCGGCCAGCCAGGCTTCGGAAGCAAAGGACTCCGCGGTGGAGGTTGGGACGAAAGACTCTCAAGCAGACAGTCCGGCGGTGCGGTCGGAAGCATCTCAGCCCGCACCTGGAACGGTAATAAAACAGAAAGAAGCGCCCGCACCGCCCCCACCTCCGCGCGATACTTCGCCGCAAGCGCTGGCATCTTTGCAAACCTCCGGCCAGGAAATCATTAGCCGCTTGGTTAAGGAGATGGCCTCGCAAGCCCACTTCGTCGGCTACGCCCCGCCTCGATTCATTGGGTTTCGCCAGGGAATATACTTGGAGCTGTCTCTCAATACTGAGCTTCCAGAACCCCCCGGTGCTTCGCGCTACCGATTGGCCGCGCTGGCCTTTGACGAGCATATCTCCCACCTGTTGCGGCCCACGCTGGAATACTTCAAAGGGGAGCAGAACTTTGATGGTGTGGGCTATAGCACGACGCTGCATCTGTCCGGCAAAAGCGCCAGCGCCAACTCCGAAGCCGTCGAATTCTTCTTCCCGCTTTCCGCGTTGCGTTGTTATGCCAGCTACGATTGCACTGGCCAGCAGTTGATTAACGAGGGGACCGTGCTGATTAACGGCGAGCGCGTCGCGCTCGATTTGCAGATTGCTGAAGGCGGCTCGGCCCGCTGAATCGTCTATTGTTCTCGCCGCCCGAAATTTGTGCTCGGGCCATTCGGCGTGGGGGCCTGACTGGACTTGCACGACTGTTCATTATGCTGTATATAGGGTGAACAATGTTCATTTTGGGAGCGGTACGTACCGGATTGTTGAGGCAAAAAATCGGGAAAGCAGCGATGAAAAGCCTGGTTCCGGTTGTTGTTGTGGCGCTTGTATTTTCGCTGACTTTGTCCGCTTCGGAAATCGCAGGTTCTGCAACCGAAAACGAAGCCCAACCGATCCTGTGGATTTTGCCCCACACACATTGGGAGGGGGCGGTTTTCAAGAGCCGGGAAGACTACCTCAAGATGGGGTTGCCGCATATTCTGAGTGCGCTGCGCTTGTTGAAACAATATCCCGACTACCGGTTTACCCTTGACCAGGTAGCGTACTACCGGCCTTTTCTAGAACGTTGTCCGGAGGAAGCAGCAGACTTTAAGAAATTCGTCGCTGAGGGACGGCTGCAAATCGTGGGCGGCATGAATGTAATGCCTGACGACAATATGCCGAGCGGCGAGTCGTTTGTACGGCAGATTCTGTACGGAAAGGGCTATACCCGAGACGCTCTCGGAGTGGATGTTAAGACCAGTTGGATGCTCGACAGCTTCGGCCATAACGCCCAATTACCCCAACTGTTGCGCCTGGCAGGATTCGACTCGTTCTGGTATTTCCGCGGCGTGGAAGACGCCAGCACTGCTCCCGTGCAATCTCTATGGCAAGGATTGGATGGGACGGTGATTCGAGCTATTAAGCCTCCGTTCGTGTTTTATGAGCCTCCGCGAGACTTGGGTGCGTTCACCGATTTCATGCAGAAGCGCTATCAGTCGCTTACTCCATTTTCACGCGGCTCGACCGATCGCGTCGATCTGGACGGAGCGGACGTAAGCGATCCCGAATTGTATGTGCCCGCTTTGGTAGAACAGTTTAATCGTCAAGCAAACATGCCGATTGTCTTGCGGTATGGAACGCCTAAAGACTTCGAATCGGCTGTGGCAAGACAGACGGATTTGCCGGTGTTTAAGGGGGAACGGAATCCGATCTTTCAGGGTATCTACAGTACGCGCATTGAGTTGAAGCAGCGTATGCGCGAAACCGAGCGAATGCTCACCGCAGCAGAGAAGTTCGGCGCCTTGGCTGATTTGTTGGGATCTCACGGTGACGAGCAAACATTGTGGAAAGCCTGGGAACCGGCGCTCTTCAATGTAACTCATGATCTAGCTTCCGGGGTGATGACCGACTACGTGTACGACGATACAGTGCGGAGCTATGATTTTTCCCAACGTTTAGGGCGTGAGGCGATGGAAACGAGCCTCGCCGATATCTCGAAGCGCGTGGATACGCGCGAACAAGGCCCAACGTTCACCGTGTTCAATACGCTGGGTTGGGTGCGGAATGATGTGGCCGAAGCAGACGTTGGTTTCGACGAGCCAGGCATCAAGGATTTTGAAGTGGTGGACTCCGTAGGAAAAACCGTTCCGTCGCAAATCGTGGAAATAGGCAAGTACGCTGACGGTGGCATTCGGCATGTCCGGTTTGCGTTTGTGGCGCGGGACGTTCCAGCGATGGGTTACGCGGTTTATCACGTGGTTTCCCGGCAAACCGAGGGAACCTCAAAGGCTGCCGAGTCTCCAGCGGCAAGTAATGTGATTGAGAGTTCCAACTATCGCGCCTCTTTTGATCTCAACCGTGGTTCTCTTGTCAGTTTGCGGCTAAAGGAAGCCAACTGGGAAGCTCTCTCCGGCCCGTCGAACGTGGTTGCAGAAGACCAGGACAACGGAGACTTTTGGGAGCTGAATCATAACCTCGATGGCTCTCAAAGCGACATGATGAAAGTGCCGGTGATGGCTCCGCAGCGCGGCACGGCAAAGTTCAGTGACGAATCCAATGGCGAGCCTGGAATGATTGCCCGCGGGCCGGTGTTTTCCGAGTTTCAAATCAGGCACGGGTTCGGCAAAGATACCGTTTCGACAAACGTAAGAATCTACAATGACCTGCGCCGAATCGATTTCATGACGCAGATTCTCAATCAGGACCAGCATGTGCGCTATCGGGTTGCGTTTCCCACAACCGTGAAAGACGGGCGGAATTTTCAGGAGATTCCCTTTGGCGCGATCGAGCGTCCGCAGAACATCGAATTTCCAGCTCAGAACTGGATGGACTTCAGCGATGGTGAGCATGGAATCGCGCTGATCAACCGTGGGCTGCCAGGGAACAACGTAGCCAATGGAACCTTGTTACTGTCGCTGCTTCGCTCGGTCCGTATTCAGGCCTATAACAATGTTGGTGGTTTCGAGGGACAAGGCAGCGATTCTGGTTTGCAGCTGGGCAAACAATTCACCTTTCAGTATGCCTTGTTGCCGCACAGCGGAGACTGGCGGCAAGCTAATGTTTATCGAGCCGGCCTGGAGTTTAACAATCCGCTGATTATCCACAAGGACACAGCTCATGCGGGGAATTTACCCAAGGCGTGGGGCATGGTGGAAATATCGCCGGCGAATGTGGTGATGAGCGCTTTGAAGGCGTCAAGGAATGAAGAGACGGTAATTCGCGTCTATGAGGCAAGCGGTCAGGCAACAAAAGGCGCGACGATTCAGATCCATGCGAAGGTGCTTGCCGCACAGGAATCAAATCTGATGGAAGATGCCGGATCGCCGTTGGAAGTGAAGTTGGATACGATTCACTTCGATCTCCGGCCCTTTGAGATCAAGACATTTCGCTTTCATCTCGCGCCAATCAGCGGAGCTTCGTTTTAACGTCTGGTCCAGGTTGGCGTGTTTTGGCGCCGAAACTACAACGAGTTCATTGTTTTTTCGATGGGTCGGTTGGCGCAAGGCCCTGGATTCTTTCAGTCACTGGTGCGAGTTCCGGCAAGTGATTCTCCGGAGAGTCAAGATAGAAGAGGGCCACGGCCGAGACGTCATCCTGCCGGGCATATACGGTGCCCGGATCCGGTGAGCTAGTCTTGAAATCCATCAGGTCGGGGTGGGGCGAATCCAATAAATTAATCCATGTTCCCCGGTCGTCCATCGCGACCGGACTCACTGGAACGCCTTTTTTCATCAGGGCAACCACTTTGCTTCTGTTTTCTCCCCCCAATTGTGAGATCGTCACGCGGATGTCGTGATGGAAATAGACCGGATCGGGTAGGTGGTAGCGATAGAAGCCGAATTGGCCTGATTTCTGATCTGCCAGGATGCAACCTTGGAAGCGGCCCAGGAAGACCCCCTGTCCCCAGCCGGTGCCAATGTAGTCTTCTGTACCAGTCCCGGCGAGTGTCGGGTGAGAAGAGTCCCCATCGAGATAGAATTTCACGACTCCTTCCCCCCACCAACCTGTGTTCCGCTGATTTACGATCACTCCGACGTGGGTTCCGATGAAACGCCCCTCTCCCTCCACCCGGGGAAGAATCTCAAAGTCGTGCCCTAAAGCGGTCCTCTGTTCCCGTCTCCAGACAGCATGAAAATAAAGCGAGTCAGGATTCCAGTGTTTGGTCTCGAGGATGTCTATGTCATAGAACACGCGAGTTATTTTCTTTTTGGATTCGTTTGTAATCCTGACGATAGCGCCCTTCCGAAAGGGCATCGGAATGTAGCAAACGAAAGATCTGCCTTCAGGATTCGCAAATAGCGCATTCTCGAAGGCTGCGGTGTGACCCAAAATCGCGACGAAGAAATCGCCGAAAGGTACGTCCACAGCCGGAGATGGCCCATTATCCCAGTAGATCTGCAAGCGGAGCGATCTCAAAGCCTCGGGATCTTGCGAATCGAGCGTGAACCACATTCTTCGTATCTCCCCGCTGCCATCCACGTGCAGGAGTGTCTTGGTTTCGCCCGCTTCCAAAGAGTCGAATGGGTGGCCCTTAAATCCTTTGTTTTCGATTGCACCCGCACCTTTTTGCGCCACAGGGTTTTCAAAAGAAGCCCAGCGTGTTTCAAGGTCTGGTCGTTTTTGCGCGATGCCGGGTTCTGGCCCGGCGGTGGGTTGGGTTTCCCCGTGCGACCTCCCCGCGGAGCCTGAGGACTCCCACACTGTAATGCCAAGCAAGACTGCGCAGATAACGATGCTGAATGCGCCCCAATATCTATTCACGATTTCCCTTCGTCGGAGATTTGCGAACTGAACAGCTCTGATTCAGCCTGTTTCCTTGCTTTCCGGTGCTGAACTCGGAGCGGCCCGGATGTTCACTTAGCGGCTAGCGGCCGTCCGAATTTCCGCCTTGGGGATCAGAGGGCGCTAGCGGATTCTCGGACACGCTCTGCTTCGGGAGTTTAGCCACGATTTCGCTTTCCTTTCGGGCAAGATGCCGCTGGCCCAAGCGAGCATAAACCTGTGCCAGTTGCACATGCACCGCCAGTATCTCGGGGTGCAACTTTTCCAAATGCTCCAGGATAGGGCGAGCTTCTTCGAAATTACCGGTCTCAGTGAAAACTGTTCCAGCATCGAACTGCAGATGTGGATCGTTCGGTTTGAGCGCAAGGGCCCGGCGGCAGGCTCGCGCAGCCTCAGCCTTATTATCGTCTCCCATCTGCCCTAGCGTCCGCCCCAACGTACCCCAGTAAATCGCGTTGTTGGGGCGCTCCTTCACCATCTTTCTCAGCAGTTCTACGGCATGCGGAGAATCGCCTTTGGCAAGAAAGCATGCAGCAATCAAGAGCTCGGCGCGGTCAAAGGTCGGGGATAGACGGTAGGACTCCTCGAACTCCGCTTGGGCTTCCGCGATCTTGTTCATAAAGTAGTAGGCCAGGCCGAGATCATAGTGAAGCTGAAAATAGTCATCAAAGCGGGAGCGCGCTCCGTTTAGAAAATCCACAGCAACCCCGAAG
>CAWDCI010000015.1:0-145989 GCA_963800745.1 uncultured Acidobacteriaceae bacterium | reverse complement strand
GACAGGGCGGCGTTTTTTTGCTCTGGCGACTCCCTCCCTCCTTCTGCGCCGCCAAGGCACACGCGGCGATAAACAAATATAACCCACGAATCGGAAGGTTGGCAGCCAGACTCTTGCGCAACTTTATCCTGCGACTCGACCGTTCAAGTGCAAATAGCCACGACTTGACCTTGCACACCACGCTGTCGGATGGGGTTCGCTACCGTCAGGCCGTAGCGGGGCCTTTGAGCGCAATGGCTGAAGGGCGAACAAACGGCGCAAACTTACGCTATCGCCTGTGCGTCACCCACGCTTTGCCGTCTCTCTCCTGAGTACTTGAGTAATTGTCCATGCGCTGCGTGAGGTCGTATCGTTTACACATGTTCGCTACACGCTTCGGTCTGGTCCTCGTACTGGCGGCACTCGCAAATGCCCAACAGACGGCCCATCCGCCGGAAGCAGCTATGGCGGAACCTAACCTTCCAGTGATCGATCATAAAGCGTGCCCCGGCGAGGGCCGCAGTATTCCCGATTGGAAGATTTGGCGGAACACCCTGGTGTTTTCGTCGTGGGGTGACACGTGGGTCGTGCTCGATACGCTAAAAACAGGTGAGAAAGTAACTGTAGTCGCAGGAGTAAATGTAATCCGGGAACCTGGCCAGGCCGTGATCAAACAGGGCCGTCAAGAGTTCTCGGACGCGAAGGGCCTCTCGCTCACTCCCCGCGATGTGATTCTCGTATATGGTTTTCATGCTGACGGTAATTACGATCTGTGGGCGAAGGTCATCTGGTTTACCGAATCGTACGAAAACATTGCGGGAAAGGCGACAAATGCGGCTTCGCTGATACGAGCATGTGCACCACCGTGGTCATCAAGAACGGCGTGACGGAGTGGTGGGTGCAAGTGAGAACCAACAATCGCACGGGTTGGGTGCTGTCGACTAAGTCGACTGGCGATAAGTTCTGGGACAGCGGCAACTTTGACGAACTATGCGGGGATTGAAACGTGCTTCGGGAATTTTGCACATTCCAAACCGCGTTGTGACGGTTGGCGAAATATCCAGATTTCACTCAAACTCCCCCAATTTGGATACCAGTCTGCGTCCGATACGTGGAGTCTTGCCAGCCCTGTCCGCAAGGTCGAGTTCAAAGTAATACAGTTTCAAGGAATCCGCCGGGTGCCCCGCGTCTCGCGGTTTTCGAGACGCGGGTGCTGGTGCCATCGATCCTGTTCGTGGGTGACAGACTTTCCGTCGCGTCCATCCTATCTTTTTACTCGTGCCTCGATCTCTTCATCGCTACTACGGCGCCGGTGATCTCCATTTCATTACGTGCAGCTGTTTCGAGCGGCAGCCGTTCCTCGCCCGCCCGCTACCGCGATCTTTTCCTCACAGTGCTCGAAGCCGGGCGCCGCCGCTACCGGGTGGTGGTTTTGGGATACGTGGTCATGCCCGGACATTTTCACCTGCTCCTTAGCGAACCGCAACGCGGCACGCCCGCGACCGTCATGCCAGCGCTGAAGTTGGGATTCAGCCGGCGCGTGCTCGGCGAGTGGAAGCGGCGGCGGGGAACCAACCAGCCAGAGTTTTGGGAGCCGCCGCACCAACTCTGGCAGCCGCGTTTCTACGACTTCAACGTCTGGAGCGAGCGCAAGTTGAGGCGCGTAGCGGGCGTCTGAGCCCGCTGCCGAAATCCCGAGCGCAGTCGAGGGACCTCCGTGGAGAAGCTGCGTTACATGCACCAAAATCCGGTCAAGCGTAGACTCGTCCTGGAGCCGGAACAATGGCCATGGAGTAGCTTTCGATCCTACTTTTGTGGGGAAACCGGACGGGTGCGAATCAATGATTGCGGAGTGTTGCAGATGAAAGTGCGGGAGAGAGCTGCATGAAAAGACAAGCACCGTGCCGCAGTCCAAAACCCGCGTCTCGAAAACCGCGAGACGCGGGGCACCCGGCATTTCCTTACCTACCCATACACATCCATTACGGGCAGTGTGATCCACACCTTGTGGAATCAGATAGTGGGTGCACTTTCGGGGCAATGATGAACAAACGAGCGAGCCTTTTCCTGTGGTCTTTCTTCTTGCTGGGAAGTGTCTACTCTCTGGCTGCCGAAAATACAGTTGAGATTGCCTGTGCCAGGTTCGCGGCCAGCGGAGTGCTAGCAGAAGTTTCAATCAGAAATGGAGGCTTGCATCTACAGGTTGTTGACGCCGGAAAATCTCAAGATGCCCCTGCTCAGCCGGTTAGCGCTGGAGTTTCCAACTGCGAATTGTTTTTTTCGGCTGACAATCAGTGGCTCGCAATCGGAACCGAACGTGCAGTAAGGAGTAGTTGGAGTGTGCGTGTACATGTATGGGATGTTCGCAAGGGTGAGTGGCACGACCAGTTCGACGTTGATCCCAAACCGGGATTAACGGGCTACGTTTCGCTAGCAGGCTTTTTTCAGGGAGAAAACAAACTCGTCATCACTGGAAGGCAAGACGATACGCGAGACGCTCCGGTCACTTCCGCGTTGGTCAGCATGGAAGGCAAAGCTCTAGATGGACCGGGCTATCCTCGGGAGTCCCCAGCCAAGGTGGATGCGGAAAGAAATCGAGAATGGAGTTCTAGGGGAACAGACGGATGCGTCATGTCCTCTGCTTCTTTGATTGGAAACTCAATCAAGGGCTCAGAGGTAAACCGACCCGCGATTCAAGGGAACTGTTTTGGACCGGCACCAGTAGGATTCCCCGGACAAAACACTCTCCTCGGGGTTGCTGCAGATGGGGACGGCAAAACGTGGGCGTGGAAAGTGTCGGTAGACACGAATACGAGCAACAAAATCTCGCTCGCTGCCCCGTCCAAGGATCTCGCGGACAAGTGGGTCCAGGCCATTGTCCAGCCCTTTCTGTCAATCTCGCCAGATGGCCAGTTTTTTGTGGTCCAACGCACAAGCACGCATTGGAGCCCTTTCGACAACCCTAGGGCCACCGTGAACGAACTGATTGTGGCCGGGGTCGAACCGCTTCGATTCCTACAGGTGGTGAAGCCCAAGTCGTGCTCGTCAGTGAGCGCCTTTGCTGTTAATCATCATGTCGGCAATGTGGAAGTGGTAGGCCGCTGGTGTGGTGAATGGAAAACTGACGTGGTGGCCATACCGCACAATGGCAATAGTACTGACCCGAAGGACCGGACCCAACCTACGCCTATGAAGCACTGACATACATGTACGATTACCTAGTCCAGCCGGGTGCCCCGCGTCTCGCGGTTTTCGAGACGCGGGTGCTGGTGCCATCGATCCTGTTCGTGGGTCACAGACTTTCCGTCGCGTCCATCCTATCTTTTTACTCGTGCCTCGATCTCTTCATCGCTACTACGGCGCCGGTGATCTCCATTTCATTACGTGCAGCTGTTTCGAGCGGCAGCCGTTCCTCGCCTCCGCCCGCTACCGCGATCTTTTCCTCACAGTGCTCGAAGCCGGGCGCCGCCGCTACCGGGTGGTGGTTTTGGGATACGTGGTCATGCCGGGTGCACCAGGTCTCGCCGGTTCTGCGAGACCTGAGACCTCGACAGCTTATCCGAGGACGCTTCCAAAAAAAGGCCGCCCAATAAGGCGGCCCGTCTTAGCCACTAATCTAGTCACGAATCACTGGCCACTCACTTAATCTCCCGCGACCGGTTCCTCAACTTCCTTCTCCACCTTCGGCGCCGAGTTCCCATTGCCGTTGGCCGGAGCGGCTGCACCGGTCAGTGCTCCCAAGGGAATGAATCCGCCCTCCGATTGTACCGGCTTCTCTTTCAGCACGACTTCGCGGTACAGCGCAGCCATGCGTGCGTTGTAGGCGTCATCGTTGATCTGCGCTCCGCGTTGTGCGGCCTTGGCATCTCGCGCCCGCTTCTTTTCCTCGCCGGAGTTTTTGGCGATGCCCAGTTTGTCCAGATCGTGCTGCTCTTCGGTGGTAACCAGCTCATCTTTCAACACCAGCTCGTGAATGACGTTCTCCATTTTCACGTTCTTGCCGCCGGCAAAGATCTCATGCCGCCCGTGCTCTTCATACCACTTGGTGAGCGTGGCCGTCATGTGCATCTTCTCGATGATGTTCCGCCATCCCACGCCCGTGTTGTAGGCGCAGAAGGAAATTTCGCCTTCCTGCGTCGCATAAGGAATGATGCACTGCTCGGTTCGCCGGAAATCGTAATTGAACAGGTCCTGGAACCACATCCCGGCGATGAACAGGAAATTCCAGCGGTCGTTACGCCGCTTCATCACGTCGTCAATCGTCCGGTCCCGACCAACCTTGCCGTAATTCTTTCCCGTAGCGTTGAAGTTCTTGTCGAACTTCCTCAACAGATCCATCAACTTGAAATGCGTCGGCGACTGGAACGGATCGTAATTCTTCATCAAACACAACGCCATCCCCGCAATGGTGAGGAATTTTCCCCGCGCCGCATCGTTCACTTTGGCAATGTCCTTAGCCAGTTGATCGCCCTTCAAGAAAGCCGTGACCGGCACAGCTTCCTTAGTTTCCTTGTCAATCATCACCGCCATTCCCGTCCCGCAATTAGGGTGACAACCGCAACTTAGCTGGCCCCAATTGTTATCGGCGTCGCTGGAATGCATGAGGTCAGCCCAATCGCTAAAGGTGCTCATGAAACTGATGGGGAACCAATCGCGGGAGGGTTCACCGAGGCCGGTTTGATTTTTTACGTCGTGCGCTAGGTGAGAAAGCGTGTAGCGCTGGGCCTGGCGGCGGTCGTCGGTGACGGCTTCGTCGCGGCCGGTGAAGCTAACCGGCTGGAAGCTCAGGAATCCGATTTTTTTCGGATTGTCGAGAGCGAACTTGATGATGCGTCCCACCTGCTCGTTGTTGATGCCGTTGACGATGGTCACGACGGGGACGATTTCGACTCCGGCGCGATGCAGGTTGTCGATCGCTTTTAATTTTACGTCAAACAGATTGCCGACTTTGCGGTGTGCATTGGCGGCGTTGCCGATGCCGTCGAATTGCAGATAGGCATAACGCATGCCAGCTTCGACCGCCTGCTGCGCAAACTCGAAGCTCTTGGCAAATTCAATTCCGTTGGTGGCGGCCTGCACGCTGTTGAATCCCACTTTGCGGGCGTAGCGCACGGCGTCCAGAAAATAGGGCGACAACGTAGGCTCGCCGCCAGAGAACTGTACGGACATCTGGCGTTTCGGCTTGATGGTGATGGCGTTGTCGAGCATGGTCTTGATGTCGTCCCAGGTGAGTTCGTGGACGAAGCCGACCTGATTGGCATCCATGAAGCAGGGATCGCACATCATGTTGCAGCGATTGGTGAGATCGATAGTGAGCACCGAACCGCGGCCATACTTCACAGTCGAAGTGCCATGGTGATGCAGATGTTCGTCGCTGTGGGCGGCGATGTCGCGGCCCGGAAAAACGTCTTCCAGGTGGCGTGAGAAGTCGGTGTCCATGGACATCAGATCTTCAAAGTGGCCGTGCTTGGGGCAATCCTTCACCATCCAGATCTTTCCATCTTTTTCGACGATGGTGGCCTTGATCTCGCCGACCTTTTCGTTCATCAGAACTTCGTAAGGCAGCTTGCCATCGAGAATCTGCTGACGAATCTCGGGAACGCACTTGGGGCACAGCGAATCGGTGGCACGGGGCCAACCGAGAGGCGGCTTCGACTTCTCGTAAGACTTAAGGAGAGGCTTGTCCGACCACTTGGGAGTCGGAGAGGGATTCTGCTTGATGCGATTGAGACCATCAAAGATAACCCACGCGCCGCGGGCTGCAACCGTCACTGCTTTCTCAACATACTTAACCGGCTTGTGCATATCCTCTCGCTTTCCACAGATGGAAGTAGCGTTCCAGTTAGATTGTGTCCAACAATTCTGGGTTTAATCCCCTGGAACGGCTGAACCCGGGAAACACCCTGCGACTGCTCCAGAACCTCACCAGCCGCATTTCGCAGAGATTGCCTTACGGATACCCTATTTGATTGAGCAAGTTAACACACGCGGAAGTCACGGAAAGGGGAAAAGCGGGGTCCAGCGGAGAAATGGAGCAGCGAGCGGGAAGGGGGGAAATGAGGGTAAGTTATTGATGAAACTAGGTTTGAGGTGGGTATTGCTTCGCGGGGGCTGCCCGGCCTTGCCGGAACGGGAAATCGTAGAAGTAGCCAGTGAACCGACCGAGCGTCTCTGTTGATGAGATTTATCAATCGTGCTGTGTTCCACGGCGTTCACTCGGCGCAGGGTTGATGGTAAGATTGTCTTACCATGCAGACCAAGGTTTCGACCAAAGGACAAGTGGTGCTCCCCGGTCCCCTCAGGCGAATGCTAGGCATCCGGGCCGGCGATAGCCTCGACGTGAATGCGGATGCGGGGCGAATTGTGCTCACTCCGCGAAAGCGGCGTAGGCCCGCGCTCAAGATCGAAGCCGATCCCATCACGGGATTGCCGGTGCTGACCGCCGGGACAGAGGCTCCGGGAGCTCACCAGCCGGGAAGTGGAAGAAATTCTCGTCAACTTCCCTTAGCCGTTATGAAATACCTGCTGGATGTGAACGCCCTGGTGGCACTCGGATTCGCGCCTCACGAATTTCACGATCGTGTGGCCGATTGGGTACAACGCGAAAAGGCGCCGACGCTGCTGACCAGTTCCATCACGGAATTGGGATTCATGCGAGTGCTGGCGCAAGCTCCAGCGTATGGTTCGACGGTCGCGCAAGCTCGCGCGCTGTTGTTACGCCTCAAGCAATCTCCGAGGTTCGAATTCATCGGCGACAATCACGATGCCTCTCGCCTGCCGGGATGGGTGAAGGCGCCAAAGCAACTCACGGACGGGCATCTGCTGCAGCTTGCCGCTGCGAACGGAGGAATGCTGGCGACTCTGGATAGCAAGATTCCGGGGGCGTACGTGATCGGGGAGGGGTGCGGTGTGGAGGACGCCCGGTCACGCGAAAGCAGCGGGAGGTTAAAAGCCGAGTAGAGCCGGGGTTACTCCGCTCGGACAAAAGGGGTCACTTCCGTCTGTCCCTAGGATTAATATTCCGGTCCCGCATACGGTCGGCCAAATGGTCGCGAACCGTGACGGGTAGACGAGACCAAGTTTCGATCTGTGGCATTATTCACCAAAAACAAAGCGCCCCAATTCATCCCCTAACTGCTTGGCCTGTTCAGGATCGCTGGAGGAACGGAAGCGCTCGGCCAACCGGAAAAAGGCCTGCTCCTTCTGTCTGCTCGCCTCGATGCCTTGCGTAATGAGTTCAACGAGAACGCGATTGTCACTGAGATTGCGGCGCTTCGCCATGGTCTCGACTTGTTTGGCAATCTTTGAGGGGAGAGTCAGGCTGCGGCGGATGGCTTTTGTACGGGTGCGTTTTGCGGTGGGCATTGCACCATTGTACACCAGTATGGTGTGAATAGCCCAGATCGCGTCTATTGGGTTTAGCCGGGTGTTTCCTGAAATAACCAGGGAAAGGAGCAGCGGTGCGGGATAGCCAGTTTCCGACTTACTCAGACATTGGCCTTGGGCCAACTTGTTCCGTCCCTCCCGGGCCGCCCATGGCGGCAAAGTCGATGCCGATGATGCTCGTGCTAGCTGTTAAAGGACTCAGTGGACGCTTCCGCTTTTATTAACACAGCGCTGAAGCGCTGCTCCACCCAAAGGCACATCGGTTCGGGACTTTTTCAGCAGCCGGGGGCCCCCGGCAACCCTCAGGAACCGGTTAGAATCTTGGATTCAGCCTTGTATAACCTAAACTTGCTGTACCGGTGAAGCTCTCGAATCGAGAGCCCCCCGGTCTCCAACTCGGTCTTCACCTCAACGGGCAGCCATAATTCCATATTAAGCTTCTGGATTCGCACCAACCCGAGTTGAATCGTCGCAGTCAATCTCTTCAAGTCAATTTGGGGTTGTGCCGCCAGCAAATCAGTATGAAGACGCAGAATCTTAAAATTGGATTTATCTATCCACGCAATGCCTTGCGACAGCATCGGAATATTGCCGACTCCGTCAGGCGTGCGTATCCTTCCGGGATGATGCACTCTGCCCGGTATTTGTGCAAAAGCAACGACGAATGTGTTGTGCCCATCAACCTTCTGCTCACCAAGATAGTGAAATGTACTTTCGCTCTGATTTGCTGATGCGAATACTGCCCACATGGAAGCAAAACCAACGCTACTTGGGGATTTAGGACCTCCAACCACCAGATTGCCCTTTGGATCGGTGCGGAACTCCTCCAATACGCGCCCACTCGAGGTGTCGTGTACGAGAACCATGTAGTTGAACATTTGAACTGGAGCGCCCGCTGGAACCACCGAAAGACCACCTTCGGAACTTTCGGTCGAGATCGGTCGATGTCCCGGTAAGGACCTATTTGGGTCTTGGGATATTTGATCTACGTCTACGTATTCATTCGAGTTCAGATCAGGTAAACTAGATAAAAGTTCCTGAGTTTTTGTCCCGGCTTTGTCGAGAATAGAAACCAGCGGTTCTTGGCTCGTCGCAACGTCTAACCCTCGCAGATCGTGCACCATCCGCGCTAGAACATCTGGAGATTCATCGACATAAGAATGCGCATTCTTGTACAAGCTCAATTCCGTGTCCATCGTCGGTGTCTTCTGACCTACGAGGGTGGCGGCCAGCAACGAGAAAACGATTTGCAGAAGAAACATGCGAAGGATCAAATGCATAAAACCTCCTTTGCTCCCATAAGACTGTGGACCTAAGGAATCTGTATGGTCCGGGCCTCCACGGTCAGCAACTGGTCCTCGGAATCAGTCACCACTTCGCGCATTACGTAGCTCCCAGACTTCAGTTGAAAGGTGAGCTTGACTTCAATCCCTTTTGCTAGAAGGTTTGCTAAAGAGCTATCGGGCAGGTTAATTTTAGTTCTCTGCTGCTGCCCACCCGCAGGTTTTCCCTTGTTGTCAAATATCACGCACACGAACATCACAGCATTCTGGTTGTTCCCAGCTTCCCGATGAAAATGAAGCGCTTTGGCATCTAGATGAGAGAGCACGGAAAGCTCGCTACCATTTGCCGCTTGGTTGGAAATCTGCGTGGTTATGTCTACGGGTAATTCTTTTCGCTCCTCTTTCGATAGGAGGGCATCATGGATTCTTTGTGCTACTAGCGGGTCGGCATTAGCTACATGGTCCTGCTCATTTTCGGGATCAGTGGTAAGACTCTCTTTGGTGGCGAAGTATCCGCGCCGGGCTTGAACGCTGAAGCCCTTATGCCCTTCTGAGAGGGAAACTTTTAGCACATGGAATTTTTCGTCGGGGTTCATGCTTGGTGAGAAAGCGAGAGTGTAATAAGGGGGTGATCCCGCCAACGTGTCGAATCCGCCCTTCAAATCATTGTCATTGTGAAAAAACTCACCACCGGTGCCCTGTGCGAGCTCAGACATAACATCGCTGGCGGCTTGTTCTCGTTGCGTGTCCATTCTATTTTCGGCTGCGGACATCGCCCCTGTGGCTCCGCCGTTAGCATTTTCAACGTCGGTCTCACGCATCAAAGCGGTTAGTCCTCTAACGTCTAGGGAGCTGATGACTACTTGCATTCGTAGAGCACGATCAATGAGCCGATCTAATTCCGGTTGTACGTTCATCGACAGAAATCCGGGAGAAACCAATAGGATGGTACGCTGACCGGGCATGTGCGAGCAGTAACTCACCACCTGCCTCAATTCCTGAAGATTCGATTTCGCTTGCAACTCACGTTGCGCTACAACTTGATGGGCTAGCACCAGAATCGGAGGTGCGGCTGGATCAAATCCCTGTTGCGTTATTTGCTGAAGTCCGCTTGAAGGATCGGACGCTTGGTTGGGGACTGCTGTACTGCCGGGTCCCTGGTCTATGTCCCCGGATTGAGAACGAGTCTCATCTCGACCTCCGCAACCCCGACGATAAGCCTCATCGAGTGCAGTTTTCCATGCATCAATCCTGGTGTCATTTTGAAATTGAGTGATCTGATACGCTTGATAATCGGAGAGGGTTGGACAGCTTTGATCTTGGTACAAAGCGTGGGCGCTTGCGTGGAGTTTCGCTAAGGCATCGCGAAGCTGCTTGCCATCGTTCGTGAAATTCGAGAGCATCCTTTCCGAGGTGAATATTCCAACTCGATCCTCAAGACGAAGACCGGTTAGATAGCGGTCTGCCGCATCGCGCGCACGCCCTAAATCGGCATCTGTCGTATTTAGATCGTCGAAATAGAGAGCGGTGAATTTCATGGGACTTGCTGGGATTGGCGGAGTTTGAGGGGAAGCACCTTGAGAATAAATGGGGTTTGAGGACAGGGCGCCTTCATGAGCGAGTGGGGTTGCGAAAGGCGTGAGACTGGAATTGTCTGCATCAAATTGTTCAATCGTTTTTTGCTTGCCCTGATCGAACAATTTGAAATCTTCTTTGTGCAAACCTTCTACTGGCTTGCCGCTTGAATCTCGTACTACCACTCGTACCACAACCAAACTGCTATTCACTTTCAATTGAAATGTCGGTTGGCTCTGGGTTTCGGCTCTAGACTCGCTGCCTTGAGCTGATGAAGACTTTGAGAAGATCGGAACAGAGAGCAACGCAGTCAGCGTCAGGAAGTAACGGAGATTCTTGACGGAGAAACATTGCCACAGGTCGGACATGCCCGTTACTGCCTCACAATTTGTTAACAATTAACCCTTCACTCAGCTATTCCCAGGTAAAAACGCCTGATTGTAGCTTGAAAGTCCATTTGATTGTCAAACAAGGTTCGTTTCCATTTCCACGCGAGCCTCGCCCAGATCACCGACATTGACTCAGGCCAGAGCGCATCTTGGCTTCCGTTGCCGGGGGAAAACGGGGACAGACGGAACTGTCACCAATTTCAGGTGCGAAACAAATGGGGTCACTTCCGTCTGTCCCCGAATTCCACGTGGCTTCAATGGGCTTGCGGAGCGTCCCGCATAAGCTGACGCGCCAGGGGGAGGGCGGCGGCGAAGCGGTCGAGAATTTCCTGGCAGAGTTCAGGAGTTAGCAGAATTCCGGGCTTGAATTGCAGGACTCGCTTGTCCAAGGAAGAGAAGATGGCCCAGATTCCATTCTGGTAAAGGGCGCGCGAGACATGAACCGCGCCCTCCGGGGGATTGAACTCCAAGCCGAGGATTAAGCCTTTCTGCCGAATGCCGGTGAGCACATCAGGGTAGCGCTCTCTCAGGTCCCGCATGCCTTGGGCGAAGAAGTCGGTAACCGTGCGGACATTGGCGACGACTTCCGGCCGTTGCAGCATTTCGAGAACTTTGTAGGCGACCATGCAGCCAAGTTCGGCGCCGCCGGAGGTGGAAATGTGGGCCGCGCCGTCCTCCAACAGCCAGCCTCCGGCTCGTTCGTTTACCAGGCAGGCGCAGATGGGGTAAAGGCCGCCGGAGAGGCCTTTGGCGGTAACCATGATGTCGGGCTGCAGGCGGTAGGTTTGCCAGCCCCACATCTGTCCGGTACGCATCAATCCGGTTTGCACTTCGTCCGCAATATAAACGGCGTCATACTGGGTACAAAGGGCGCGAACCCGCGGCAAATAGCCGTCCGCGGGCATGGGGAATCCGTAGGTTGCGGGAATGGACTCCAGGATCACGGCTGCGATATCGCGCGGCCGCAAGGCTTCTTCCATGGCAGTGAGATCGTTGAAGGGAACCTGGATGAATTCGCCGGGCCGGTCGGAAAGGAAAATCTTGCTGAAACGGTCGTCGCCGGTGGCCACGGCGAGACCGGTGTGTCCGTGATATCCCTTGATGATGGAGATGATTTTTCGTTTTTTGGTAGCGTAGCGGGCGCTTTTCAAAGCGACATCGACAGCCTCTCCGCCTCCGGGGGTGAAGATGGCGTATTTCATTCCGGGCGAGACCTTGATTAAGGCCTCCGCTAAGGCGGAGCGGGCGATGGAGGGAAACCAGTGATTCCCGATGTCAAAATGATCCAAAGCGTCTTTGAGGGTTTGGACCAATTCCGGATTGCGATGGCCAAGATTGAAGGTACCGCCGTTCAGGTGGAGATCAATCAATCGCTGACCACTCATGTCATAGATGAAGTAGCCTTCACGGCGGTCTATGACCAGATCAACACCCATCTCCTGCCAAAACCGGGTTTTGCCTGGATTCCAAAACTGGATGGCCTTTTGGAGTACTTCCTGCTTAGAAGCAAATTGGAAAAGTTTGTAGTCGAACATAGATTGGGACTCTGACTAGCGCAATTCCCAGAGGCAGTTCGGCTCAGCCGAAGCGCTTGAGATATTCATGACAGAGGTGGACTGTACCTTCGGTATATCCCACCCCCATGGATTTTGCCAGATCGGTGTAGTGATGCGAGCCGATCCAGGCGACTAACAAAAGACGCCGTAACATAATGAAGGTAGGAATCTCTTCTTCATCCTGGGGCGGAAGGTCGCTGACGGTTTTGTAGCCTTTCAGCCAATATCCAATCCAATCAGGAACCTCCGGCAGATGTTCATAGAATGACACCGGAGTGGCAGCATCATACATGTACCAGCCAAAGCCGCAGTCGTCGAAATCAATTACTTTGACGGTGCTGCCGTCGATGAGCAGATTGGCAAGCCGAAGGTCGCAGTGAATCAGGCCGAAGCGGTTGGGGCCGTCGCCGTAGCGCTCCAGACGCTGGCGAATCAACTCCACCGCCTTGGCAAACAAAGCAAGTTGCTGGCGACCCACGCCGATTCCCTCTTGCCATCGTCCCCAATGGGGGATGGAACCGAGAGAAGTCTCAAAGCTCCAGGTCAATCTTTCGAAATCAGGCGGCCGTTTCCAGGATTTCGCGTGCAGGTGCATCTTGGCGGTGACGGCGCCCAAGGTTTCAAATGAATCACGCAAGTCGTGCCCGACGTCCGGCTCATGACCGCTCTCCCATTCATACAGAACGATGTGGCGAGGCTCCGGGTTGGGGGGATGGCTCACCAGTTGGATATATTCCCCATTGGTCCCTTTTACCGGCACCGGTGTGGTGACAATCCGTTGGCTGCGCAGATCGATCTGCCAGGCAATCTCCGATGCAATGGCTCTCTGGGAATGGTATCCGGGGCGATGAATGCGCAATGCCCATCGTTGTCCGGAGGAGAGATGCTCAACTTTGTAAGTGGCGTTTTCCGAAAGATTGATGAGAGTAATGGTTAGATCCCGGGGAAGTTGGTAGTGGTTCAGCGCGGCCTTAGCGAGGTCTTCGGTTTGATGGAGCTGGTTGGGAAGCGCCAAGGCTAGAGTCCGGTCATTCGGCATCGGCGGAACCTTCCGCATCCTGGGCCAGCGCCGTATTTTCGAGCCGCGGATGGCGAGATGAAGCCCGCGTGGATCAGCAGAATCCCAAAGGCTAATGCGACCCGGCTGTCATTTTAGATCATGGTCCCCAGGCACGCCACCGAGGCGTGCAGGAACGGGCTGGCGGGTTGGTCCGAAAAACTCCCGCCCAAGCGGAGCTTGGACGGAGCACCCCGGAGAGCCGATGTTGCGACTGGGCCGAGCCACCCGCCGCGAGTGTGAGTGCCGGACTGGCTAGCGGTCTTTCTTGTGCTCCTCCTGGTGCGGGGTTTGATGTTCATTCCGCTTCGGCGCCTGATTGGGCGAGGACGGCCGCGGTACGGCGCCATGGTTATAGTTGGTATGGACGACGTTCCCAGAATTACCGGAGTTAGAACGATTATTGCCCGGGGCGCCGTTGTTTGGACGATCGAGATTTGCGCGATTATTGGCGGAGTTCCCCAGACTGCTGTTCGGGGGACGCGGTACGCCGCCGTTTTGAGCCGGACGGTTGGCCATATTGCTGGGCTGGCGATCGGAGTTCGCATTGGATGGTCTGGGCACGGAACGGTTCAGATCAGGGCCAGCGCCGCGAGCCGCGACGACACCCTGGCCATGGAATGCACCGGGCTTTGCGGTGGCGGCCACGGCGGGCTGGCCATGATTGACCGATGCCAACTGAGTGCGGTCATTTCGTGCCGCCTGTTCGTGCTGGAGTTGCATTGAGCTGGCGGGAACATGTTGCTCGTGCTCGGCCGCTTGCTCCCCGGCGGTCGGCCGGGCGCTGATGCCGCCGGTCCCGCCGTTGTAACTGACGCGGTTTACGGTGGTGTGGTTGATGACGGTCGTATTGTTGACGTAGGTGTTGTGGATGACGGTGGTGTTCACGTTGGTGACAGCGGTGTTGTAAGCGAAGGATCCGCCGCGCCACGATCCGCCGACAAATCCCACGCCCCCGTATCCGAAGCCGTAATTAATGCCACCGTAGAATCCGACGTGGGGGCCCCAATAGCCGGCGTGCCAAAGGTAGGCTCCGCCGCCCCAGCCCCAGTACCCTGGAGTCCAAAGCACTCCCACGGAGGGCGCCATGACCCAGGTGCCAGGAACCCAAAAATAACCTTCTGGCCCGTAGGCCCAATAGCCCGGGGTCCAGATGTAACCCGGGGCAGGACAAACGGGTTGCACGTAAACCGGCAGAGGTGGTGGGCCGATGTGAACCGAAATGCCGACAGAAATCTGCGCGGCAGAAGGAATTACCGCGATGACACCGGCAAGCAAAATCAAGCCAAGCCACTTCGTTCTACGCAGCATGCGTTTTTCCTTATGGAGTTCGTATTTGAGTGCTTTCCTGAGGGACCGCATTTCTTTCCGAGTTCAGATGCGAATGCTGGCCAGAGAGGCCACGGTACGGCCCAGTGCTTAGAACCCGTAGCGACAACGAAAGTTGCCGAATCCCGTCCCTAATAGTGTCTTGATAAAGAACCGTTTACAACCTCGGGATTGATGCCCAAAGGGCGTGGCCTAGGGGGATCTTGCGGGAGATGCCGGGTAGCGAAAGGCAGTTGGTGGTGTCCGCGCCAGCGTGAAGGTGACGACGGGTCTCAGCTCTCTGGCGCTTAGCAGCCTGTGGTGAATGTCGAAGTGCGAAAAACAGCGCCTAAAGGCGGACTCATAAACACGGCACTTACGGTATGCCTCAAGGCATACCCTGATACAAACCGCACTGGCGCCATGGGCTCTTAGCCAGCGTGGTGTGGAGATAGTTGGGCCTGAGTGTGCTTGCGATCACAGCCATATGCTCGGGGGAATCTCATGCTAGAACCAGGTCAAGGAGGTCATGATGCCGACCTTTATCGAGGTTCATACCACGGCGGGAATGCAAGAACTGGTAAACGTGGACGCCATCCAGAGCGTGAAGCAGATGAAGAAATACACCGAACTGGTGTTCACCGATGAAGAGCATCTGGATGTGGTGGAAAGCTACGAGGATGTGAAAGGGCTCATTCGCAGGACGATGGCAGAGGAAGCGGTCGCCGCGAGGTGAGGGCGCAGCCGTTAAGATTGCAGTTCGGCGAGGGCTTTTTTTACGTCGCCGGCGGCGTTGTAGTTGGGATTGAGTTGCAGCACGCGCTCGAGTTCCTTTCTGGCGAGGGCGGAGTCTCCAGATTTCTCGTAGGCTAATCCCAAGTGGAAGTGAACGGTGGGATTATCGGGAGCGTTGCCTTTCTGTGCCAGCTTCAGGGCCTCCTGAAACAGGCTGATGGATTGCTGGTAGTAACCTTTATGGTAGAGGGCCCAGCCGAGAGTGTCAGTGAAATTCGGCGAATCGGGAGCGCTGCGGCGGGCCGTCTGCGCCAGCGAGACCGCTTCATCCACATCGCCTCCATTTTGCAAGAGCAGGTAAGCCAGATTGTTGGAAGCGGCCGGATTGTTGGGATCGATGGCCAGGGCTTTGCGATATGCATCCTGGGCTTTCGCCAAGTTGTGCTGGGAGTTGTAGAGATATCCCAACAGGACATAGAAACGGAGGTCCCGGGGGTTGTCCTGGAGGGCGCGTTCATAGGTGGCGATGGCCTGGGCGGGCGCGCCTTGCGCGGCCTGGGCCTGGCCGAGCATGATGAGCGCGTGCCGATTGTTCTTGTCGAGCTCGATGGCTTTGCCATAGGCGGCCTGGGCGCCGTCCAGATTCCTGGTGTGGTCTAAGAGGACAGTGGCGAGAAGATCATAGAAGGCGCTGCTGTTGGGGACTTTGGCGATCTGGGCGTTGGCCGCATTCACCGCTTTGTCCACTTGCTTCTGGGCCAGATAAGTATTCATCAGGCCGGAGAGAGCGTCGGAAGAGGCGGGCGCGAGGCTAAGGGCGTGCTGGTAAGCTTTTTCGGCGGGGCCGTATTGCTTTTGCGCCAGGCGCAAGTTCCCCATCTGCAGGTAGCCCGAGGCGTTCTGCGGGGCGAGGCTAATGGCTTTGCCGGCATCCTGTTCGGCGGCGGTGAATTGGCCGCGGCGGACGAAGGAAAAGGCCCGCATGGCGTAGCCCTCGGGAGACGCGGGCTGTTGCTGAACGAGCTGGCTGGCGCGTTGTTGGAGCGTGGGCATATCTCCCTGACGAAGGGCTAGGGTAGCTAGAGCGCGAATGGCGTCGGTGAGGTTGGGATTGAATTGCAGCGCCCGCTCCCATTCGGCGGCGGCTTGCTCGGCCTGTCCCGATTGGCCATAAGCCACGCCGAGATGGTAGTGAGCCAAGGGGTTGTCAGGATCGTTCTTGATGACGGTCTGGAGAGTGGTGATGGCGCCGCTGGTATCGCCCTCCCGAACCTGAATCTGGCCGCGAAAGATGAGCGCGTCGGAGTCGCTGGGATAGGCCTTGAGAATTTCGTCGTCGGCTTTGCGGGCATCCTGCAGGCGATTGGTCAGAATGAGAAGCTGGGTGTGGTTTCTCTTCACCTGCCAGTCGCCGGGATGGTCACGGTTGAGCTGGTCGTACTCGGCAGCGGCTTTGGCCAGATCGCCGGTGGCGAAGTAGAAATCTCCCAACATGCGATAGCCGACGGAGTTGCCGGGGAAGTCAAGTTTGGCCTTTTGCAAGAAGGCTTCGGCCTCGGCGTTTTTGCCCTGCGCCAGATAAAGACGCGCCAGGTCAGCCCGGGGATCTGGATTGGCGGGATCGTTTGCAATGGCCTGGCGGAATTGCTGCTCGGCATCGGCCATGCGGTTGCGTGAGGCGTACATGGTTCCCAGCGCCAGACGAGCATTGCTGTCCTTGGAATCGAGTTCGATGGCTTTCTTGAAACTCACCTCCGCAGCATCGGACTGGTTGGCTCGCAATTGAAGAAGCGCCAGCTGGAGATAGGACGGAGAGCGGTGCGGAGCCAGGGCAACGGCCTTCTGCGCTTCCTGGAGAGCGCCGGGAAGGTTGGCCTGGGCGGCGAGAAGATTGGCTACGGCGAGGTGGACCAGGGGATTCTCGGGCTGCTTGGATTGGAGCAGATCGACTTCCCTCTGCGCGCTGGCAAGATCGTGGCCGGCGACAAACAGGTTGGCCAGATCGATGTGCGCGGGATAGTTTTCCGGCTGCAGTTCGACGGTACGCTTGAGTTCCTGGAAGGCGCGGTTCCACTCTCCCAGCTTGATGTAAGTCTGCGCGAGTTGGTAGTGGGCTTGGGCAAAGCCGGAGTCGGCGGCAATGGCGTTGCTGAACTGGATGGAGGCTTCGGCGTACTGGCCCTGCTGGAAATATTGCTGGCCGCTGGCAAAAAATTTCTGCTTCCGGACATTGGGGTCGCGGGAGCAACCGGCGAGGAACACGGCAATGAGTGCCAAAATCGGAAAACGCTTCATAAAGTCTCCGAACTACTGGCTATCCGCAGGCTGTGCGCGAGAGCCTTCAGTCGTCCCTCCGGGACTTGGTCATTTTTTCCGCTTTTCCCGGCGCTGAAGCGCCGGGCTATTTTCGCCGGGCCCCTCCGGGGCTCATTTTCCAACCTATTGTGGCAGAGGGATCGTCGTTATCTAGGGTAATGCAATTGCGAGGCCACAAACAGTTACCCTGGGTGACCGCTTGGGCAGGGGAAGAGCGAACGAAGGTTTCCCTGCCAGGGCTTACCAGACGAAGGGGACCAGACGATATCTAACTTTATTTCGATACTGTGAATAGCCCGGCAGATTTTTCGCGAGAAATGCTTCCTCCTCCAGAAGGCGCCAGACGATCACCAGGGTAATCGGGATGGTGGTCAGCAGTCCCCACCCCGATCCCAGTGCGAGGGGCGTGCCTGAGAGCATGACCAGGGCGCCGATATACATAGGATGACGGACGAGGGAGTAGGGTCCGGTGAAAATGACTGTCTGCCGGGGAGAGACTTCGATAATCCCCGAGGTGAAGGTGTTCTCCTTGAACACAAAAAATATGATGAGGAGGCCGAGCGCGACCAGGAGGTCTCCCGCGATAGCAACATTGGGAGATAGTGTGGACCAGGCGAAGCGGTGGTCCAGGGCAGGAAAGATGATCACCACGATGAAAGCAATTGACGCGAGGAATTGTATGGTTTTTTGACGGCTCTGTTTCTCGGCGGCCGGACCTGCATTGACGCGGCGCTGCAAGAGGTTGGGATCTTGCTTGATCAAGTAGAGGGTGATGGCCAGCACTGATGCTGAAAAGACCGAGAGAAAAATCCATGCCTGCCAGTAATGGACGGTCCACGCCGGAAGAAACAATAACGCTGCCAGAGTGATCAGAAGGCGCAGCAGGCCGACGAAGGCTTTTTTGTGCAGGTCTTGCACGTCTTCATCTTAATGAAAGCCGGCTGCAATGCGTCGATCTTAGTGGGGACGGCGTGGCCGGAGAATGCTGTGAAGGTCGACTGACGAAAACAGCGCCTGAAGGCGCATTCCTAACACAGCGCTTACGGTACGCCCGAAGGCGTACCCCGATACAAATCGCCCGGATCCAAAGCGTTCTGATTCAAACCGTTCTGATTCAAAAACGTTCTGATTCAAGGCGCGCTTGCACCACGGGCAGCTACGGTTCGACTCAGCCAAGTTTGTCGGTTAACTGCCGTCGGGATAGCCGCCACGGTGCAGCACCATGGGATAGTGCGGCAGGGTGTTGGGCTTGCGGACCGAGGCGCGCCACCCGTCCGGATACGGCTCCAACCCACGGAAAAGAGGCGACCGCTCCGCAGTAGGCTCGCCGACCAGTCGTTCCAGCGACCGCCGCAGGCGGCGGATATTCTGCTCGCCAAAGCGCGCCTGCCAGCGTTCTTCGATCAGGCCAAGGCGCTGGCGGCAGGCGTCCTGAGCATCGCGACCCTTGGGAGTGAGCCGCACCCGCTTCGTCCGGCTGGCGGTGGGATCCGGTTCGACTACGGCCACGCCTGTTTTCTGGAGGACGCCCAGGGCCATGCTGATTGCCTGCTTGGAGACGCCGGTCAGAAGCGGAAGGTCGCGGACGCGCACCCCTTGCTCATCGAGCACCCGCACGATGTTGGCGCTGATGGCGAGCGAGAGGTCATACTTGCGCTCGAACTCAAGGGCGAACGCCAACAACGCCTGGGAGAGCAGCGTCGACAGAGGGAGAGGGGAATCCGCATCATTTTCGCCCACGGCTGGCTCCCGCCGCTGGAGATGCGCCACTCGACTGAACAGCCCATACCCTAGGATCGGAAGACAGTCGGGCAATTCGACTTCAAATTGGCTGATGACTGACCATAAGGATTTCCGAAGCTGGTCGATTTCGTCCTCACCGAAGCGCGCGCGCCAGCGTTTCTCGATGACAGCGAACAGCGGGCGCCAGAGTTCCTGAGCCTTGCGGCCTTTCTGGGTGGCGCGAATCACCCACTCGGAACGGGGCGGCTTTGGCTGGCTCTCGTCCGGATGCGGTTCGACGACGACGTATCCCCACCTTTCCATGCCATTCAAGTTCGTCTTGGTGCGCGCGAGGCGTTCGAGCTGGCTGACCCTCACACCCTTCTCGCCGACGAAGCGCATGCAGGTCGAATACATTGCCATGGAGGCCAGCCAGGGGCCATATCCCAAGCCGGCAGGCGAGCCTTGGTTCGTCGTCCGGTGTGGCATCTGCCGCTCGAACTCGTTGTCGAATTCGATGGTGAAGGCGACCAATACTTGGGAGAGCAAAGCCGGCAACGGTAAACCAGGCCCGACGCTGGTGAACATTTCGCGTTTGGTTCGCGATCGCATCGCCGATTACGCTGCCCATCGAACCGCTTATTTGCCGGGAGTGAACAACTCGATCCGCACTCGCCAGGAAACGGATTCTCCGGGCTGCAAGTGAGCCATCCCCGTATCTCGGCTTCCCCAAATTTTATTGTAGGGATCGACCAGGTTGAACTGCGGTTCGACCGCAACGAAGTTCTTGCCGAGCGGAGCGTAAATCTGAAAGGCTTTGATAGCCGGCGACAGCGCCGCGACACGCAAGCCGTATTGCGCGGCAGGATCGGCGATTTCGACGGCAGCGCTGCCATCGGGCTGGCGTTGCAGGCTGAGGAAAGTGTCGTCGAGAAATTGCGCGCCTAATTCCTTTCCCCCCGGAGCGGTGAAGTCGTAGGGCGTGCCTTTGACATCTTCAACCTGGCCGGTGGGCAGAACGTCATCGTAGTTATTGACCAGGGCACGCTGCGCGGCCGGCACGTGCAGCCTGATCTGGGCTCTTTGACCGCTGGGGAAAATGAATCCGGGATGGAAGGCGACCGACATGGGCAGAAGTTCGCCGCCCACGTTCTTGGTTTCGACATGCATTTCAAACTTGGTGTCGTGCAAAACGGCTTCAACTTTGATGTCGGTCTGCGAGAGCCAATGGCCGCCAAAGTCGCCGGCATGGAAATTCGCCGAGACGCGGGATTTGTTAGGGCCGTCATGTTGATGCACATCGCGGAACTGCGCCCGCATCAGCAAGCCGTGAATGGCCACCACTTGCGCGCCGGGGGCCTTCCCGCGCCAGTTGGCCTGCAGGGAAACAGATTTTCCGGCGACGGTGGCTTGAATCCGTTTGCCGTCGGGCGAGAGCGTTCCGGTGATGCGGTTGGGAAAAGGTAAAAGAATGGCGCCGCTGATGTGAAACACTTTATTGCCGAACTCATCGTCCTCGTGATCGAGAATCTGCTTGGCTTCGGCGAGCGGAGGAGCCTCAATCAGCCCGATCTCGCCTTTACCCGGAATGTAACCCTTGAGTTGCAGCAGGCTCATGCCGCGTCCGGGGAGGAGGATGGCTTCCAGGAACTGAGCCTGATTTTCATTTTCGCCACGCGGGCGCTCCAGCGTCACAACCGGTTTACCGCCAATCGATATTGCTTCAGTTTTCATAGGAGTACACGCCCAAGGGGGCTTTTTGATTTTACTCAAAAAGGACTCTAACCACAGGGGGCACAGCGGCAACCACGGAATAAAACAACGCGGAAACATCTTCTTGGGCGCGCCGCCATCCGCTTTTCGGACAGGCGTTTGACAAAGAGGAGGGGCTGCTCTACTTTCTTTTCGCGGCTGAAAACACATATCAAACAAGAACTTTGGCGGAGTTCTGCCGGGAAACTATGCTCCTGAAACGATTGCGGCAAGAGGTATTGGAAGCGAACCTGGAACTGGTGCGCAAAGGACTGGTGCTCTACACGTTTGGCAATGCCAGCGGCATCTCGCGAGAAGAGAAGCGAGTGGTGATCAAGCCGAGTGGCGTGCCTTACGAGAAGTTGAAGCCCGAGCACATGGTGGTGACCGACCTGAACGGCAAGGTGGTGGAGGGGATGCTGAAGCCGTCCTCCGATCTGCCAACGCACATCGAGTTGTACAAGGCCTTTCCCAAAATTGGCGGAGTGGCGCACACTCATTCTGAATCTGCGACCTCATGGGCGCAAGCGCGCGCGCCGATTCCCTGTTTCGGGACGACGCATGCGGATTATTTTTATGGTCCGGTTCCGGTGACCGAGGTGATGACGGATGAAGAGATTGCCTCGGCCTACGAAAAAAATACCGGAGTGGCGATTGTGCGGGCGTTCAAGAACCTTGACTACTCGGCGATTCCGGGCGTGCTGGTGGCCAATCATGGACCATTCACCTGGGGAGCGAATCCGGAAGGGGCGGCGCACAATGCGGTGATTCTGGAGGCGGTGGCGCGGATGGCTCTTTCTACGACGGCCATTCGCCACGAAGCCCAGCCGATTGGGCGCGGGCTGCACGATAAACATTATCTGAGGAAGCACGGCAAAGACGCGTATTACGGGCAGGGGTCGTAAGAACTATTAACGTTGGATTCCTAAAGGAGTCATCTATGGCGACAAAACAAATGACGATGGGTCTGATCGTGGGAAATCGGGGATTCTTTCCCGACCATCTGGCGAAAAGCGGGCGGGAAGAGATGCTGCGGGTGCTGGGCGCCGCGGGAATGGATGTGGTGGCGCTGACACCGGAAGAGAGCAAGTACGGAGCGGTGGAGACGCGGGAAGAATCGCGGCGCTGCGCCGAGCTGTTCAAACGGAATCGCGAGCGCATCGATGGAGTGATTGTAACCCTGCCGAATTTTGGCGAAGAGCGCGCCATCGCCGACACCTTGCGCCTGGCGAATTTGCAGGTTCCGGTGCTGATTCAGGCGACGCCGGATGATCCCATAAAGATGACCATCGCATCCCGCCGCGACAGCTTCTGTGGAAAGATGTCGGCATGCAACAACCTGAAGCAGTACGGGATTGCGTATTCGATTACCACGCTGCACACGGAAGCTCCGGATTCAGCTGAGTTCGCCAAAGACCTGCAGTGGTTTGCGGCAGTGTGCCGGGTGGTGAATGGCTTTCGGAATTTGCGGGTAGGAGCGATTGGGGCGCGGCCTACCGCTTTTAATACCGTCCGCTATAGCGAGAAAATTCTGGAGTCGCAAGGCATTTCGATCGAGACCCTGGATCTCTCGGAGGTACTGGGCCGCATTGAGCGCATGAAGGACAACGACGATCTGGCGCAAGCCAAGCTGGCCTCGATCAAGAAATATGTGGATTCGAGCAGCGTGCCGGACGTGGCGCTGATGAAAATGGCGAAGCTGGGCGCGGTGGTAGATCAGTGGATGGCGGCTACGGAAGTCGCGATCAGCGCGGTGCAGTGCTGGACGTTCGCTGGAAGAAAATCTTGGTGTCGTGCCTTGCACGGTCATGAGCATGATGAGCGACAGCCTGCTTTCGAGCGCCTGCGAAGTGGATATTTGCGGGGTGTTGGGCATGCATGCGCTGCGGCTGGCTTCGGAAACCCCCTCGGCTTTGCTGGACTGGAATAACAATTATGGAGCGGATCCGAATAAAGCGGTGTGCTTCCATTGTTCGAACTTGCCGAAACATTTCTTCCGCTCGGTGAAGATGGATTTCCAGGAAATTATTGCGGGGACGGTGGGCAAAGAAAATACCTTTGGCACCTGCGTGGGGCTGATCAAGCCGGAGAAGATGAGCTTTGCGCGCTTCTCGACCGACGACACGGCGGGGAAATGCGCGGCTATGTGGGTGAGGGCCGGTTCACGGACGATCCGCTGAATACCTTTGGCGGAGCGGGGGTGGTCGAGATACCGCATCTGCAGAAACTGCTGCACTACATCTGCGAGGAAGGATTCGAACACCACGTGGCGGCGAATCTTTCCACCGTGGCGGCGGCGGTGCATGAAGCCGCAACCAAGTATTTTGGCTGGGAGATGTACTGGCACGACGGGCGGTAGCTCTCATCCAATTTTTCCCGGCGAACTTTGTAGCTCCTCAGCGCTCGCGGCGGTTAAAAGCTTTGACTTCCTGGAAAGCAAGAATAAAGCTTTTAACCGCAGAGTGCGCCGAGAAATGCCGACGGAGAACGCGGAGCGCGGCTTAACGGAGAAAGTTCATGGCAATCGTAGCGGGAGTGGATTTTGGAACGCTGAGCGTGCGGGTTTCGATGGTGGACAGTGAACGCGGAGTGCTGGGCGCCGCGACCGCGGAATATCCTCTGCACCGCAAACGGGAAGACCCGGAGTATGCCACACAGTCACACGACGACCACATGCGCGCTTTGGCCGCCGCTACGCGCGATGCGGTGAAGAATGCCGGCATTCGCGGCGACCAGGTGGAGGCGATTGCGCTCGACACGACCGGGTCGTCGGTGGTGGCGGTAGATAAAAACATGAAGCCGCTGGGCGAGTACTACCTGTGGTGCGACCATCGCGCCAAGGGCGAGGCGGCCGAGATCACAGAAGCGGCGCACCGCGAGGGACTGGAGGCCATCCAGTGGTGCGGCGGGGTGTATTCCTCGGAGTGGGGATTCTCCAAGCTGCTGCATTGGCTGCGGCATAATCCGGCGCAGCGGGCGGAGTTTGCTTCCGCCTTCGAGCACTGCGACATGGTCGCGGCCACTCTCTGCGGCATCAACGATCCGAAAAAAGTTAAACGCAGCGTGTGCGCCATGGGCCACAAGTGGATGTGGAACCGCGCGCTGGGCGGGCTGCCGCCGGAGGAATTTCTCGTCAAAGTCGATCCGCTGCTGAAGGGAGTTCGCGAAAAGTTGGATGGCGAGTACGCGACGTCGGACGTAATCGCAGGTACGTTATCTCCTCATTGGGCCGAGCAACTTGGTCTGAAAGCCGGCATCCCGATTCCGGTGGGCGCCTTCGACGCCCATTGGGACGCAATCGGCGCCGGTTGCCGCACCGATGACATGGTCAACGTCATTGGCACCTCCACCTGCATCATTGGCATTACGCCCTCGCCGAATCTGGTTCCGGGCGTCTGCGGAGTGGTGCAGGGGAGTGTGCATCCGCAACGCACGGGAATTGAAGCGGGCTTGTCGGCGGTGGGAGACATCTTCAATGCTATCGCCACGCGCGCGGGCAGCGATGTGCAAACCCTGAGCAAGGGACTGGAAAAATATCGCGCCGGGCAGACCGGCCTGCTGCGCATGACCTGGGATAACGGCGACCGCACCGTGTTGGTGAATCCAAATTTGCGCGGCGTGACGCTGGGATGGAATCTGCAGAGCACGGCGCAGGACGAATTGTTCGCCGCGATTGAGGGCACGGCGTTTCACTCGCGGGTGATTTTCACTCGCATGGCGGAGCATGGCGTCGACGTTAAACGCGTGATCAACGGCGGCGGCATTCCGCAGAAAAACGATGTGCTGAACCAGGTTTATGCCAATGTGCTGGGCATGCCCGGTGCTGGTCCCGAGCAAGAGCGTAGTCAGCCTCGGCTCGGCGATTTTTGCTTTCCTGGCGGCGGGCGCATTCAAAACCGTGGAGGAAGCGCAGGACAAAATTGGCCCGTCTTATAAAACCTACCAGCCGGAAAAGTCTGAGAAGCTGGTCTATGACGAGCTCTACCCTCTGTACCGCAAGCTGTATTTTGCTTTCGGGGAGCCGGGGAAGGGCGCGTTCGCCGAGGTGCTGCCGGCGCTGATTAAAGTGGCGGCGGAGCGGAATCAGGAAACGGTAGAAGCCAAGGTTTAGGCCAGCATCGGGCGCTCGCGGAGATATCCCCCTCCCCCCTCGGTCATTTGGATTCATCGGTTTAGCAGGCACTGATCACCAAAATCTTTGAGTTTAAAGGACTTATAGGCAAAATATAGAAGGCCAAGGACTTAACAGCGGTTCCTTGGGCCCTCAAAGGAGTGCCCAAAAGACGAAAGGCGCAGCTTTTTGGCTGCGCCTTATTGCTTTACTCTCTGATTTCAGGATAGCAAATTGGAAGGGTGAAATGGGACAGTCTTTATGACTTTATTTCCGGTATGGAATGAGTCACTTAGGGGGAATTGGGGAGGATTGGGGGCTTGACACGCCTGTATAAGAAATGGGGCAGGAGAGATAGGAAGTCGATCTGGGGCACCGTTCAATCTAGCTGTCCACTTCCGGACAGTAAAGTCCATAAATGGACACTTAGTCCTTTCCTAATCCAGTGAAAAAGGTTGGTTCGGCCTTTCCATGCAAGGACTTACATATTTAGCATGCTTGGCGAAGGAATTGCCCTTAGTGCAAGGCGGTCAGCAGAAGTCGAGGAGGCGTCATGGGAAGCCTGTGGCAAGACTTGCAATATGCGGTGCGGGTGTTGGGCAAGACTCCCGGGTTCACGGCAGTCGCGGTGATTACGCTGGCGCTGGGCATCGGGGCAAATACCGCCATTTTCTCTGTGGTTGATGCTGTGCTCTTGCGGCCCTTGCCGTTCGCAGACTCTTTGCGGCTCATTTCCCTCCACGAGGGCCTTCCCGCGTTGGGCTACCCGAAGATGGGCTTCTCAGCGCCGGATCTTGCCGTGTTTGCGCGTGAGCAAAAATCGTTCAGCGCGATTGGCGCTTTCAAGAATGAGCCTGTGGATATTTCGGGTCATGGCGAACCGGAGCGGGTGACGGCGGCACGCATTTCATCCTCACTTTTCCCGATGCTCGGTGTGAGCCCGATGCTCGGCAGGAATTTGGCTTCGGACGAGGAAGCGGTGGGCCACAACGTAGTCCTCCTCAGCTTCGGACTTTGGCAGCGCCGATATGGCAACTCTCCCTACATCCTCGGACAAACCGTCCAGCTCAACCGCCAGCCCTATACGGTCATTGGTGTCATGCAGCAAAATTTCGAATTCCCGCTGCGCGGGCCCGAGCAGAATGGCTCTTCTGCAGAAATATGGATGCCGCTGGCTTTCACGCCTGCGGAATTGCAGGATTGGGGTGGATCGTACTTTACCAGCGTGTTGGGGCGGTTGCGACCGGGATCACGCTAGATCAGGCCCGCGGCGAAGCCAAGTCACTCGCACACGCAATCGTAGCCAGTTATCCTCCGGTACTCACGAATGCGTTTCGTGGCTTGCTCGGACTCGATGTTATGGCGTCTCCGTTTCAGGAAGACGTAGTTGGCTCGGTGCGCACTCTGCTGATCGTCTTGATGGCCGCCGTCACTTTTGTGTTGTTGATCGCATGCGCGAACATTGCGACACTTCTTGTTTCAAGAGCTGCCACGCGGCAAAAAGAAATCGGCATTCGCTCTGTACTTGGGGCCACGCGACTGCGGCTAATACGCCAGATGTTAACTGAAAGTCTGCTCTTGGCGGTCGGCGGCGGCAGCCTTGGGATTGTTCTTGCCCTCCGGGCTCGCAATTTCATTCTTGCCCTCGTCCCTTCGAGCATCGCTCTGCCCCATCACATATCACTCAATGGAGGTGTGTTTGCCTTCGCGCTAGGCGTGTCAGTTCTGACGGCTGTCGTTTTTGGACTGGCTCCAGCTTTCCAACTATCATCCAGGTCGCTCCGGGCCCCTTTGCAGGAGGGTGGACGGAGCGCGACAGTGGGCCGCTCGCAGCACCGTCTCCAGGGATTTTTCGTGACGATCGAGTTTGCGCTGGCGCTGCTTCTTCTTGCCGGCGCGGGCCTGCTGATTCGCAGTTTCGCCAAGCTCCTTGCAACCAGTCCCGGCTTCCGTCCTGATCACGTCCTGACACTAAATGTCCCTCTTCCCCGCCAAGCCTATGCCCGGGCGGCGCAGATACAGAACTTTTACAAACAACTACTCGACCGGGTTTCAAACTCACCGGGCGTGCAAACTGCCGGCTTATCGAGCGACTTGCCTCTCAATGCCCGCGAGCTGGTTTCGATGACGGTCGAAGGCGGGGGCGATAATCAAGGCAAGACTCCGCAGGCGATATGCCAGTCCTGGGTAATGGGAAACTACTTTCAAACCATGGGCATTCCTTTGCTCCAGGGCAGGTGGTTTACTCAGGGAGATCGGCTCGAATCCGAGCCGGTGACCATCGTGAGTCTGTCCACGGCGCGAGAATACTGGCCGGGCCAGAACGCCCTCGGAAAACGCATTCGCTGGGGAGTGAACGATCCGTGGCACACAATCGTGGGAATTGTCGGCGATGTCAGCCAAGGATCATTCAGTACCCCTTTGGCGCCACATGTGTATCGGCCGTATGACCAACTGCCCGGGCCCTTCCTCGAAGAAGATCCCTTTGGCGACTGGCATGCGATGAATCTCGCTGTGCGCACGCAGCCGGACCCGGCTTCGTTAACCTCCGCTGTGCTGGCGGACGTTCATTCGCTCGATCCTGATTTGGCTGTCGCAAGCATTCAAACCATGACGGCGGTGGTCCACTCTTCGTTCACTGGCCCTGAATTCAATATGGTGCTGCTCGGGGTGCTCGCAGGGTTGGCGCTCTTTCTTTCAGCCATCGGAGTTTATGGCGTCATGGCCTACGCGGTCGCGCAGCGCACGCGTGAGATTGGCATCCGTCTCGCACTTGGGGCGCAGCGACGCGATGTCTTACGGCTCGTCATAGGACAGGGGATTCGGCTTGCTTTGGCGGGAGTCGCGTTTGGTCTCATCTGCGCTTTTGCGTTGACTCGACTTTTGTCGAGTTTGCTCTACGGCATCAAGCCGACCGATTGGGTGACGCTGGTTGGAGTGACTTCGCTGCTTCTCGGAGTCGCCTTTCTCGCGTGCTACATCCCCGCCCGTCGTGCGATGCGCGTGGATCCGATGGTTGCGCTGCGTTACGAGTAGATCGGGAAGACAACTGGTAGCGTGACTGCATGATCGGGTGGCCGAACCTGTGTACGAAAATCCCCGCCCTGTCGCTGAAGAACGCGACGAGGACGGGGCACCCGAAGGAAAAGCAGGTCCCCATTCGACTCGCTCCGCTCGCTCAGGCAGGCTCTCCACTCCGCTCGCTTCGCTCCGCTGCGGTCGGGATGACAAAGTTTAAGGATGGGACTCCTACCTCAGGGCACACTAACTCCGGGCGAAATCGAGGTAGCCGCGCGGCACATCTGTGCGGGTCAGCTTTACGCGCAGCCTGTCTCCCACTTTGGCGCTCTGGGCTCCCTGGGCCAGCAAGCCCTCCACGTGAGGCTGCAGCAGGCGAACGAAGGTGCCGTGGGAGTTTGCGCTGGAGACGACGGCGTCGAAGGTCTGGCCAATTCTCGGAGTCATGGCGACTGCGGCTAAGCGCTTGGCCATCTCGCGCTCGACCTTCTGTGCGGCGTCTTCGCGGAGCGTGCAGTTCTTGGCGATGGTGTCCAGCTCATTGTCCGAATAAGGAGCAGGCTGGGCGGCTAGCAGGGCTTTGATCAGCCTTTGCGTGACCAGATCGGCGAAGCGCCGGTTGGGCGCGGTGGAGTGAGTGTAGTCCTGGACGGCGAGGCCAAAGTGCCCGATTTCCGGATCTCCCGGACGCTCCAGAACGTATTCGCCGGGCCCGATCAGCTTGATGACAGCCAGGGAAAGCGCGGCAAAAGAATCGGGCTCGGCGGCCTTGCGCTGGAGCAGAAAATCGTTGAGAGCTTTGGAGTCAGGCTGCGCGGGAAGTGTCTGGTTGTGCACGGCGGCCAACTGCACGATGCGGTCCCAGTGCTCGGGAGTTTTCACGATGCGGCGCAGTGAGGAAACCTTCTCCAGCAGGCGCGCTACCGCGCCGTTGGCGGCGATCATGAAATCCTCGATCAGATCGGTGGCGTGGTTTTTCTTTTCACCCACCACATCCACAACTTGCTGACCGACGATAACCGGCTGCAGTTCGCTGCTTTCGAGATTGAGCGCGCCGTGACGGTAGCGCTGGGTTTTGAGGGTCTGCGCGACCTCGTCCTGAAGCTTGAGTTGGGCTTGCAGGCCGGTTGAGTTCGCTACTTTGGGCGGAGCTGGGCCGGTGCCTTCGAGCCAGGCACCAACGGCGTTATAGGCAAGCTGCGCTTGATTGCGGACGATGGCGCGATAAACATTGCTGGAGTTGACGCAACCATCCGCGCCCACCACGAATTCAATCACGATGCTGAGACGGTCTTCATTTTCCAGGAGCGAAGTGAGGCCGGTAGAAAGCTCCTCGGGCAACATGGAGAAATTATGGACGCCGGCATAGATGGTGGCGGTCTGATTGGCGGCGTAGGCGTCCATGGGGGAGCTCTTGGGTACGTAGGCATCCACATCCGCGATGGCTACGAGGACCTTGATTTCGCCGCTGGGCAGGCGCTCGGCCACCTCGATCTGGTCGAGGTCGCGGGAAGTATCGTTGTCGATGGACGACCACAGGAGATTGCGCAGGTCGCGGACATCGGCGCCAGGTGCGACTTGGGGCGGATGCGCTTGCAGATCCGCAAGCTGTTGCGCGACGGGCGGGGGAAATCCCGGGGTGAAGCCGTTCTCCAGCATGATTTGCTTCGCCATTGCCTGGAGATTTACGGGATGAGAAGGGTGAATGTCGTTCATGAAGTCCCTTTGATGGCCGAATCAATCAGCCTAGAAAGGCTAACACGTTTGCCGGGGCGCCCCTCCGTGTTCCTCTGTGTCCCCGGTGGTTCCTAGGTAGTGGTGCAGTTTCGAATGCACGCGGAACTGTTGTCATTCCGAAACCGGTTTTATCGGCGAGGAATCTGCTTCCCGCTGGAAAACAGCAGATTCCTCGCGCCATGCCCCAGCGCTTCGGAATGACAAATTCGAGAAATACTCAAACTGCGCCACTACCGGTTCATATCCCCGCAAGGAGCTGGGCAGGCTGCCGTGATATCCTAACTACAGTAGCTGCGTCCCCGCCTTGATTGGCAATTTCTCCGCAGTTCCCTGGAAAAACATGATTTCGGTCAGCAATGTTTCGATGCGCTACGGCGCCAAAGTTCTGTTTGAAGAAGTCTCCACCGCGTTTACCGACGGCAAGCGCTATGGCCTGACGGGGCCGAATGGCGCGGGCAAGTCGACGTTCCTGAAGCTGCTCACCGGCGAGATGGATCCGCAAAAAGGAACCGTGGTGCGCCCGCGGAAGTTCGGGGTGCTGAGCCAGGACCAGTTTGCCTTCGATCCCTATCGCGTGATTGATACGGTGGTGATGGGCAACAAGCGGTTGTGGGCGGCGCTGGAAGAGCGCGACCGAATCCATGCCAAGCCGGAACTCAGCGATGAAGATGGCATGACGCTGGGCGAACTGGAAGGCGTGGTTGGCGAAGAGGACGGTTACACGGCGGAGACCGATGCGGCGATTCTGCTGCAAGGCCTCGACATTCCCGACGAGCTGCATGAACGCAAGATGGGCGAACTGCCGGGCGGACAGAAAGTGCGCGTGTTGCTGGCACAGGCTTTGTTTGGGCATCCGCAGGCCTTGCTGCTGGATGAGCCGACCAACCATTTGGATCTGGATTCGATTCATTGGTTGCAGAGTTTTCTGAATGATTACGACGGGGTGCTGATTGTCATCTCGCACGACCGGCATTTTCTGAACAGCGTTTGCACTCACATTGCCGACATCGATTACCAGACCATCATCACGTATACCGGCACCTACGACGACATGGTGGTGGCGAAGACGCAGATACGTTCGCAGATCGAGGGGCAGAACGCGCAGCGGGAAAAGAAGATTGCGCAGTTGAATGAGTTCATTGCGCGTTTCTCTGCGGGCACGCGCTCGAGCCAGGTGCAGTCGCGGCGCAAGGAAGTGGAGCGGTTGCAGGTGACGGAGCTCGCGAAATCGAATATCCAGCGGCCATTCTTGAAATTTGAGCAGAAGCGTCCTTCGGGAAGGCACATTTTGGAGTTGGAAGGCGTGAGCAAGTCCTACGACGAGACGGCCGTGATACGGAATTTCACTGCCAGCGTGACGCGCGGCGAAAAGATTGCTCTGATGGGCCGCAACGGCGCGGGCAAGAGCACTTTGCTGAATGCGCTGCTGGCGAATTCTCCGACCACTCCCGACGCCGAACTGCGGAAGACCAGCGGGTACGACGGGCCTTTTGTGACTTCCGGAAAAATCATCTGGGGCCATGAAGCGGCGGTGGGATTTTTCGCGCAGGATCACCGGGCGCTGGTTGAAGCGGGGACCACGGCATTTGAGTGGCTGCATCAGTGGGATCCAGGGGCCTCGCACGAGGAGATTCGCGGGCTGCTGGGGCAGATGCTTTTTCAGCGGGACGAGGCCAACAAGCGGACAGAAGTGCTTTCCGGAGGAGAGACGGCGCGGCTGCTGTTTTGCAAATTGATGCTGCAGAAACCGAATGTGCTGGTGTTCGACGAGCCGACGAACCATTTGGATTTGGAATCGATCAACGCGTTAAACATTGCGTTGCAGCGCTATCAGGGAACGGTGTTACTGGTGACGCACGATCATGATCTGATCGATGAAGTGGCAACGCGAATCTGGCATTTCGAGGCGGATCATAAGATTACCGACTTCAAGGGCGCGTATGAGGAGTACCAGGCGGTGATGGCGTAGAGAAACAACTTGAACCGCAGAGGACACTGAGTAACACAGAGGACTTTCATCAACCGGGACTTTGTGATTCTTTGTCTTTTCCACCAGGCACTGCATGAAAACTATCGCTCATCAGACAATCGCTCACCAATGGGATCCTGCTGACTATGCCCGCCATTCCCAAGGGCAGGAGCGCTGGGCGAAGGAGCTTTTCGCGCTGCTTGCGCCCGAACTACACGAAAGCTTGCTGGACGTTGGCTGCGGCGACGGACGGAATACAGCCGAACTGGCCAAGCTGGTTCCGGCGGGACGAGTCGTCGGGATCGATCGTTCTGCGGACATGGTGCGGTTCGCGCAGGAGCACTTTCCGCCGGCGCAATTCCCCAATCTGACATTCGCGCAGGCCGACGCCAGCGAACTGCCATTTGACGCGGAGTTCGATGCAATTTTCTCCAATGCGGTGTTGCACTGGGTGCTCGACCATCGGCCGGTGCTGGCGGGAATTACGCGCAGCCTGCGGCCGGGCGGGCGTTGCGTGTTGCAGATGGGCGGAAAGGGCAATGGCGACGAGGTGGTCGAGGCGCTGGAAGCTTGCCTGCAAGCTCCGAAGTGGCGGGCGGAGTGGCGGCCTCGCGAGTCACACTACGGATTTCACGGCGCCGAAGAATATCGGGAATGGATTGTGGACGCCGGCCTTTGTTCGGATTCGGTCGAACTGATCGAGAAGGATATGGTCCACGAAAGCCGGGAAGCCTTTACTGGCTGGCTGCGCACGGCGTGGCATCCATATACCACGCGGGTGGCGGCGGAGCGCCGCGAGGAATTCCTGCTGGCCGCGACGGAGCGCTATCTGGCCGAGCATCCGGCGGACGGGGCGGGGCGAGTGCATGTCCGCATGATGCGACTGCAGGTGCTGGCGCACCGGCCGCGGTGAAGCGTTAGGACTGCGTCGGGAACGGGCACCCGCTTGCTCCCGATGGCGCGCCAGGTTCGAGTCCGTCATGGTTCGAGTCCGGCAGTTACGCATCGATTCACCTTCCTGCACCAACATACGCCGGACAACGTCTGCTTCCCCCGCACCGTCCGTGCGCGAACGGATTCAAACTTCGAGCGGTTTGTCTTCGAAGGCGAAGGGCGCGGTTTTTCTGCCGGACCAGTTGGCGCCGAAGGCGGAGTCGGCGCTTTCGAGATGGTAGCCGACAAGTTCGGGGATGAAGCCGCGCAGGCCGCGCGGCCACTGCTGGGGAAATAACGTGTCTTCGCGGCCGGCGTTGGTATGTCCCTCGGGATACTTGTGGATGGCGGAGGCCAGCGGGTTCCACATCTGAAAAAAGCCGATGGGAACGTAGCCGCCGGCGTAGTCCTGCATGATGCGCGTGCCCAGGGCGAAGGAATTGTTGAGATGGATATAGGCGTTGCATTCATGCTGAAGCTGGGGCAGCTCGAGGAATTTGTCCCAGCTGCGATAGCCCTTCACGATGAAGCGGTCGATGCCGTAGATCATCCTTTTGGCGAGATTGGCGTTGGCCAGGAGTTTGCGGGTTAGCGGCGGCAGCCAGATGTCGGCATCGAGATGGACCACCCAGTCATCCTGACTCAAGCGGGCCAGGCCGGCATTGATGCCCGCGCCTTTGCAGAACTGCTTCCAGCGGGAGCGCAGAACGTCGGTGGGCACGCACTCGACGTGATAGAACTCGCAGATGCGCTGGGTCTCGCGGTCTTCGGGAGAGGTAACGACAACCATCTTGTCGAAATGAAATTTGTTTTGCGGCAAGGTACAGCGCAAGAAATCATGATAGTGGTCGCACACTACGACAGCTTCGAGTTTGAAATCAGGATCGGGAACATGGGGCGCGAGGCTGAGCGATGGATCATTTTGATAAGTCATGAAGTCCTCTTGGGAATTCTGTTTTGTTTCCGGGGTTCGGCGAGCAGGTGCCAGGCTTCGCGATACTGCTCGAAACGGGTGCGGCGGGCGCCGTCCGGGTAGAAGCGCAGCATGGGCGATGGCATGCAGGCTTCGACGGGCAACACGTACCAGATGTCGCGGGGGACGACGTGGGCTACCAGGAAGTCGATGTCCTCGGGAGTGTAGACGGCGCGGCCTTTGCCCAGGCAGTAGGCGGCGCGAACCTCGTAGGCGCGGGCGCGAATGATTTCAGTGCACTTGACCTGCACCCGCCAGAAAAATTCGGGAGAATCCTCGGCGGGGCCAGCGACCACGAAGTCGTAGCGCTCGCTGTCTCCCCAGGGCTTGGCGACTTTGAACCCCAGGCCGGTGGCTTTGGTGAGGAAGGCGGCTTCGGAGAATTCTCCCGTGCGCTTGGTGTTTTTGCGCGCGCGCGCCCTACCCGCATTCTGCGGGGGAGTTCCGGATTCGTCTGGCATGGGCTGATTCCTTCAATCGGCGATTCCCTGGAGCAAAAAAACAGCAAAAAGGCGCAGCTTTTGGGGCTGCGCCTTGCTTTCCATCTACTTCTAGATTAGCAAATTGGACCGGGAGAATGGGACATGGGTGAGAGGTTTATTTTGTGAATAGGATGAGTGAGTTAGGGGGAATTGGGTGCTGCAGGGGGCTTGACAGAATATTGAGCGGTAGCACCATGGGTGGTGCAAACCTGGATATTCTCCGCTATCTCGCGAAATCTGCCCGAGCTGCGCCCTCGCCCTCCCCGGTTTCGGTTCTGGTGTACCATTCCGGCCAACAGAGGAATATCTCTTAATGCGAATCCCCGCGATGAAAAAAACCAAAGTCGTGCCCTTCTTTCCTCTTTTGCTCACGGCCGTTCTTGCGTGCCTGGCAGCATCTGCCCCGGCCCAGCAGAGCACTGAAAAGTCCACGGGAGCGACCACTCGCACTGCCGCGCCAATTCTCGTCCTGCTTGATCAGCATAAAGATCCGGTCATCACGGTGCATTCGCCCGGAGCCGAAGACAATAAGTACGGCTTCGAAGATGGCCGGGTGGTCAAGATAGGGAACAGCTACCATCTGATCACCACGGAAATGTTTACCGAACCTTTCTCGGTGAAAACCAGAATCGGGTATTGGACCAGCCCAGACCGGGTGCACTGGACGCGAGTCTCCACGCTGTTTGTTTCCAGCGGAGACCAGACCGGAAAAGATCCGCGGGCTTCCTTGTGGGGGCCCTTGCCGGTGTGGAATGAAAAGAGCGGGCGCTGGGAACTTTTTTACGTGGGCTATCGCTCGCAGAATCAAACCGAGCCGCAATGGCTGCTGGGGTACGAAGGCAGAATCTGGCGGGCGGTTTCGAAGAAGAAGGGATTAAGCGGCATCGGCGGACCCTACGAGGATGCCGGAGTCATCCTCGAGCCCGGACCTCTGTCGGATCCGTGGGAAGGCCTGCAGGGGACCGACTCCTTCTTCCCCTATCCAGTTAGGGACGCATGGTACGGCATCTACGGCACCGCCCACACCGAGAAACATCCGGTCACTACGTGGCAGGTTGGATTAGCCTCCGCGCCAGATTTGGCGGGGCCGTGGAAGAGAGTTTCCCGGCTCAATCCCTTACCCATAGAACCGGTTTTCGCCGAAAACCCCATCGTAAGCCGGCTCGACGACGGAACCTACATGGCGGTTTATGACACCACCACCGATGACCACGCCATTGGATACGCGTGGTCCGCCGATGGCATCCACTGGGCACGCGGAAAAAGCTTGATAGTTCAACCTGCGGGCCCCGGCAGATGGGCGGAGGAAATAACCACGCCCTTAGGTCTGATTCCCGAAGGGCACGACACATTCACGGTTTTTTACACGGGAAGAGTGAAGCCGGTTCCCATTTATTCCGAGAGCATCGGATTCGTGACGGTGAAACTGGAACATCAGGCGGCCGGGGCTCAAGCAAAATAGCAGGAAGAAGACGGAAAGGGTTTCGCGGTCTGGCCGCTGGCGCGGGACTTGGAGCCGGACCTGGGGGATGTACTCCCGTAACTACCTCCGGCTTCCCATTCCCGCCTAAAATCGCCGAGTCAAAAGCCGCAGTCCCGGGTTTACCCCTTAGACTGGATTTTTTCCGCCAGAAGAACAAAACCAACCCAACAACCAAGAGGAGACCGATGAAGACTTTACGATATTGTGCCGTAATCGCATTTTTTCTGGCTGTCTGCGCCAGCATGACCTTCGCCGATGATCCGGGAAGGCATCCGGCATACCTGCATGCGCTTTCCGATCTTCGCGACGCGCGCGCCCATCTCGACCGCCTCACTCCTTCGGACCGACTCGACAGCGAGGAGGAACATGCGATCCGGGAAATCGACGCGGCCATCGGCGAAATCAAACGCGCCGCCGTGGATGACGGCAAGGACATAGGCGACCACATGCCAGTGGATGCACGGGGAGGCCGCCGAGGACGTTATCACAAGGCCCTGGAGTTGCTCGACCGCGCGCATCATGATATTTCGGAAAAGGAAGACGATCAGTTCGCGCACGGATTGCGGCATCGCGCCTTGCAGCATATCGACGAAGCCCACCGCATTGTCGATCACCTGATTGTGCAGGCTTCCGGAGACTAAGTCAGGCTCCGGTTTTCTAGGCGGCAGTGTGAGATGCCCCGTCCTTCCCCGCTCCTGCGGAGGGCGGGGCACGTTTTCGCCGCGCGCCGCGCCGCTGCCTGGATTCGGGCGACCAAGGAAATCAACCACAGGGGACACGGCGGGCACAGGGAAACAGAGGTCAGAGTTGGCGCCTCATTTTTTGGTAAGCGGTATTCAAGCGTACCCCCACATTGACGGAGACGCGACTGGCGGAGCGCCCGCAGGATTCGAATGGCCCCAAATACTCGGAGGTAAAACCGAGCCTTCCCGCGAGTCCGGATTTGAACTGGGTGATGCCCGGGTAATTCTGGGGATCGACGTAATTAAGATCATAGAAGCGGCAACCCTGCTGTTTGAGCCATTGCAACAGGCGCCATTGCAAGAAGTAGGACGCCCTGAGGGCGAGCCCCTTTTCCCCGGTGGCGGACAGCAGATTCAACGCGGTTTTTCCCAGGCAAGGCACCACCGCTCCCGAGACCGGTTCGCCCTGGAACTGGCAGAGCATGATCCGCATTTTGAAGGCGGCGGGCAAATCTCTTTGGATGGCGATGAACCGGTCCACGCCGAGCGTGGCGACTCCGCGTTTTCGAGCGAGACTTTCACGGTAAAGCGTGGCGAAGGCGTCGAACAGTTCGGTGGAAGTGCCGTGGAGAATGTTCAGGTTATTCCGTTCGGACAATACCAGATTACGTCTCCACGTCGGTTTCAGGCTGGCGCGGAGTTCGTCCAGAGAGTAAGACAGATCCATCACGGCGGTTTGGCAGGCGGGGACTTTGGCATCCCGGTGGAAACCTTCTTCCTCGAAGAGAGCTTGCAAGGCTGCGGCGTCGCCTTGGATGTCAGCGGGAAAGATGCGCAAGAGCAAGCCCCTCTGGATTACGTAGACCCTACGCAGCTCTCGAAGCATCTGGCGGAGAATTTCGCGGTCTTTTCCGGTTCCCCGAGGTTGCCAGAGCGGGCCCGACTTGATGTAGGCGATGCCGGCGCCCAACAAAGGGACAGTTCTGATCACAACCTGGGCGGCGGAAACAATTTCGCCGTGGCGGCGGAGTACGAGGTAACTTAGATTATTGCGTCCCCAGCGGACCGAACTGTAAGACGGCGTCTGCAAGAGGTTGGCGTCGTCGAAGTTCTGAAGGATGGCATTCCAGCGGTCTTGGCCCAGGTGGCCGATCTCGACCGTATACGGGCCAAGGGGATCCGGCATGGCCCGCGGTTTGGCTCCGATCGCATTAGCCCAATTCGCCATATTGAATCGCCTAGCTGGGCAATACCCTGGTTCCGCCGGCGTCGGAAATCCGGCTGTCCTGTCGAGCGGTTGAGTTGTCGCGCTTGACTCCCATGGCCGCGCGCCCCTGAGGTTTGTTCGACAGTACAGCGCTGTCGGATCGAGGGTCAATACCCCAAAAATGGTGCAGTCTGGAAATGGACTTGGCGACATAAGTTCACCACAGGGGACACGGGGGGGCACAGAGATAAAGACCTTAACCCCGTGAAGGTTCGGAATCGGTTAGGATCAGGTTGGACTTGGGCTTTGCCGGCCGGGTGGTTGGGATGCAAAACAAGATGCGCTACCGGAAAGAATCTTGCGGCTTCTCGCCAACAAGTTCCATCTCATGGGAATGAATTTTCGGTTCATCTGGAGTTTCCAACCAAGGCTTGCTCTTGCGGCCAAGGAGTGCTCTTGCGCCCCGCTGGGGCCGGGCTGCGATGCCCTTCATGCCCAGGGCTTACGCTCTGGGCTAGATTCTGGCGCGGCTGCGGCGCTTCAAGACAAGAATGCCGGCCACCGCAAGGCTAATCCGGTTCCACGTTCTCGCTCGGTTGGGCGCACTTGGCATTGGGCAGGGGCATGGCTTCTCGCTTTCGCCTTAGTGTTTCCGGCGTTTGCCCAGAAAGCGGAGCCGGCGAGTCCGCTCGATCCTCTGCCGCAGGACACCGGGGCGGCCGGACTGCAGCAGACGCTGCGGCGTCTGCAGACCACGGCGCGCTTGTTGCAGGTGGATGCTCATCCCGACGACGAAGATGGCGGCATGCTGACTTTGGAGTCGCGGGGCAAGGGCGCGACCGTAACTTTGTTGACGCTGACGCGCGGGGAAGGCGGGCAGAACAAGACCGGAAGCAATCTGTTCGATGAACTGGGCGTGCTGCGCACCTTGGAGGTGCTGGCTGCCGACCGTTATTACGGGGTGGAGCAGCGTTTTTCGCGGGTGGCAGATTTTGGCTATTCGAAAAACCCGGAGGAGACGTTCCAGAAATGGCAGGGGCACGACATTGCGCTGGCGGATATCGTGCGGGTGATTCGGCAGTTTCGTCCGGATGTGCTGGTGGCTCGGTTCTCGGGGACGGAGCGCGACGGCCATGGACATCATCAGGCATCGGCGATTCTGACCAAGGAGGCGTTTCGCGCAGCGGCCGATCCGTCGCGCTTTCCGGAGCAGATTAAAGAAGGGCTGCTGCCCTGGCAGGCGAAAAAGCTGTACATCGGGAATGTATGTTCGTTCATGGCGCAGAGTTGCCCGGACAAGGATTACACCCTGAAGCTGAACACGGGCGAGGTGAATCCGTTGCTGGGGATGTCGTATGTGCAGTTTGCGATTGAGGGGCTAAAACACCAGCAGTCGCAGGGGTTGGGCGCGATTTCGCTGCCGCCAGGCCCGCGCTACTCGTTTTACCGGCTGGTGGATTCCGTGCTGCCAGCGGCTACCCCCGACAAAGACGGGCATGAGCAGAACTTTTTCGACGGGATCGACACCTCGTTGCCGGGATTGGCAGCCCGGCTGGGAGACGAAGAGAAAAAGGTTCCGTGGATAAGGCAAAAGTTGGAGGAGATTTCCGAGGATCTGGAGAACGTTGGAGAGGACAGCGAGGGAGATCCGGGCAATGCGACGGAGCCTTTGTTGGCGGCTTTGGGAGCGCTGCGCGGACTGGGAAGCAAAGTGCAATCCAGCCCGCTGAGTGAAGGCGCGCGGCGCGATCTTGAGGGCCGGATACAGGAGAAACTGGAACAGGCGGAGAAGGCGCTGAGCCTGGTGCTCGACGTCACGCTGGAAGCCACGGTGGTGGCGCCGCAAGGATCGCCCGCGGGAGTGCTTCATGAACCGGCGGCGCTGACCGTGGTTTCACCGGGGCAGAAATTTGCGGTGCGGGTGAAGTTGCACAACGGTTCGGAGTTCACGCTGCATGCGGGCACGATCAGGCTGGAGGGCATGCCGCGGTCTTCGGGGAATGAGTCTTCGTCGAATCAGGCTTCGTCAAATCAGGCTTCGTCGAACCAGTCTTCGTCAAATCAGGCTTCGTCGAACCAGTCTTCGGCGAATCAGGAAGAGGGAGGGGGAACCATTCAGCCGGGACAGGATCACGAGGTTTTATTCGTAACCCAGCTTCCAGAGGGCTTTCGGTACACCCGGCCGTACTGGCACCGCGCCAATCCGGAAACAGACGCGATCAATACAGTGGACGATGCGAAATACGCGCCGCTTCCCTTCCCTCCGGCGCCGTTTCATGTGGAAGCCAGGTACAGCGTGGTCGCGGGAAACAAAGCGGAAGCGGAAATTTCCGCGCCGGTGCTTGCGCCCTTTCTGGATGACCAGGGCATGGAGAGCCAGCGGAAGCTGGCTGTGGCCCCAGAGTTCTCCGTAATGCTGGAACCGGGAGAACTGGTAATTCCGGTGGAAAACGGGTCGGCCAGCGTCGTAAAAGTGCAGGTAAGTTGCAATCTTACGGGAGCGCCCGAAGGAAAACTCCATCTAGAAGCGCCGCCGGGTTGGAAGGTGGAACCGGCGGACTTGGCGGTGGAACTGACGAAGCGCGGGGAGGCGAAGGATTACGAGTTCAAAGTGTTTCCCGCGAGCCTGAAAGAGGGGCGGGCCCAGATTCGCGCGGTGCTGGATGCGGGCGGGAAAAACTACCGCGAGGGATACAGCACGGTCGCACGCGAGGATCTGGATGCATTCTATTATTACCAGCCTGCGGCGCAGCGGGTAAGTATTGTGGACGTTAAGGTTCCAAAAGGTTTGAGGATCGGCTACATCATGGGCGCGGGAGACGATATTGCAACCGTGATAAAGCAGTTGGGGATGGCGGTGACGATGATTCCCGCGGAGAGATTGGCGACCGAGGATTTAAGCGGCTTCGGAACGATTGTGTTGGGCATTCGCGCTTACGACACCCAGAAAGACGTTGTGGCCAACAACAAGAAGCTGCTGGACTATGTATCGAACGGAGGCACACTGGTGGTGCAGTACAACGCCGGCGTGGGAGATTTCAACAGCGGGCATTTCACGCCTTACCCTGCGGACCTCAGCCGGACGCGGGTTTCGGTGGAGGAGGCTGCGGTGGAGATGCTCGATCCGCAGGACGGTATGTTGCGCTATCCGAACCAGATTACGCAGCGCGATTTTGACGGATGGGTGCAGGAGCGCGGCTTGTATTTCATGGATCAATGGGATGACCACTACAAGCCGCTGCTGGCGAGTAACGATCCGGGAGAGGCGCCGCAAAAGGGCGGGCTGCTGGTAGCGCACTACGGCAAGGGCACCTATATCTACACCGGCTATGCTTTCTTCCGGCAGCTGCCGGCGGGAGTGCCGGGAGCGATCCGGCTGTATGTGAATTTGCTTAGCGCGGGACATGAGGGCGGCAATTAGCAGTTGGCAATTAGCCTTCGGCTCTCAGCGATTGGCTTTCGCCGAATTGCAGTTCTTAGTTCTTGGTTGTCAGTTCTCGGCGCAGTTTTTGCCGACGGTCATCATCGAATGCAACCTCCCTCTAACAACAATCTCACTCCGCCGCAACTGATTCGCGGAATCGGGCTGGGCAGCGCGACCGCGCTGAACATGATTGACATGATCGGGGTGGGGCCGTTCATCACCATGCCCCTGATCGTGAGCGCGATGGGCGGACCGCAGGCCATTCTGGGATGGATTGCGGGAGCGCTGCTGGCGACGTGCGACGGATTGCTGTGCGCGGAGCTGAGTTCGGCGATGCCGGGGTCGGGCGGGTCGTACCGCTATCTGCGGGAGATTTACGGGCCGCATGGACTGGGCAAGCTGATTTCCTTTCTCTTTATCTGGCAGCTTTCCTTCAGCGCGCCGTTGTCGATTGCGTCGGGAGCGATCGGGCTGGCGGGGTACGCTTCTTACTTCTTTCCCGGGCTGGAACATCAATATGCGGCGCATCATTGGGCGTGGAATGTTCCCTTGCTGGGGCCGTTGCAAGGGCGGTGGATGGTTTCGGGCGCAACCTTTGTGGCCATTGGGATGGTGGTGCTGGCGGTGGGGCTGTTGTATCGCAAGATCACGAGCATTGGATGGATGTCGAAGTGGCTGCTGGCGGGCGTGATCGCGACGATGGCATGGATTATCTTTGCGGGATTCAGCCACTTTCATGCGGCGCTGGCCTTCGATTTTCCTCCGGGAGCGTTTCATCTTTCGAATGGATTCTTTCTGGGGCTGGGCTCGGCCATGCTGGTGGCTTCCTACGATTATTGGGGCTATTACAACATCTGCTTTCTGGGCGATGAGATTCAAGAACCGAGCAAGACGATTCCGCGGGCCATGCTGCTATCCATTTTGCTGGTGGCGTGTCTATATATTGCGATGAACGTCAGCATTCTGGGAGTGCTGCCGTGGCGGGAGATCGCGCAGGCGGGGCAGTCGAGCGGCGGCTTGTACGTGATTTCGATTTTCATGCAGCGGATTTACGGGGCGTGGGCGGCGAAACTGGCATCGGGCCTGGTGATGTGGGCGGCGTTTGCGTCGGTGTTCTCGCTGGTGCTGGGATATTCGCGGGTGCCTTACGCGGCGGCGCTGGATGGCAACTACTTCCGGGTTTTTGCGCGGGTGCATCCCAAATACCGGGTACCGCATATTTCCCTGCTGGCCCTGGGATGCGTGGCCATTCCGTTTTGCTTTCTGTCGCTGGCGGACGTGATTGCGGCGCTGGTGGTGATTCGCATTTTGCTGCAGTTTCTGGTGCAGGCGGTGGGATCGATCGTGTTGCGAATCCGGCAACCGGAACTGCCGCGGCCGTTCCGCATGTGGCTGTACCCGCTGCCGGCGCTGCTGGCCAGCGCTGGGTTCCTGTTCATCTTGATTTCGCGCAAGAATTTTCTGCGGGAGATTCGCTATGCGGCGGTGATTCTGGCGGTGGGCTTGGCCATTTACATGGTGCGCTCGTGGCGGAACGGGGAGTGGCCGTTCGCCGAAGCGGCGCGGGATTAGTCGGGGAGTCGATTTGAATCACAATTACCTTTCAAGGAGAGATGCAATGAACATGATGAAGCAGGGAATGGCAGTGCTGTTCTTGCTGGGCTGTGCGACCGCGGTTCTGGCGCAAGACGCAAAACCCGATGTCGCGAAAACGCTGAATGGATATGTCGCGCGCGCGGAGCACGAGTTCGTGGAAGCGGCGGACGCCATGCCAGAGGATAAGTATTCGTTTGCGCCGACCAACGGCGAGTTCAAGGGCGTGCGAACCTTTGCGGAACAGGTGAAGCACGTGGCCACCGTCAATTACGTGTTCGGCGCGGGCATTCTGGGAGAAAAGCCTCCGGTGGAAGTAAACGAAGAAAAGGGACCGGATTCGGTGAAGAGCAAAGCAGAGGTCATGAAGTTTCTCAATGATTCGTTCGCTTACCTGCACAAGGCCCTGGCGACGGTGAATGGAGCGAATCTGGTGGAGCCGGTCCAGTGGGGGAAGAATCCGACGACTCGCTTGCAGATCGCGCTGATGGCGGCGGGGCATCCCTGGGACCACTACGGGCAGATGGTGGAGTATTTGCGGATGAATGGGATTGTGCCTCCGGCGAGCCGTTAAGACTCGCGACCACCACCGAGGACTCAGAGGTATGCAGGGGGACCACTGCCGTGCCGGCGCCGGCACGGCAGTGCTATTTACACCTTGGGACGTAGCAACTAGCTTTTAGGACATCCCCCCGTTCGGTGGAAGGCCAGTTGTGGCGAGTGCAGGCTTCGACCCTCCACGAATGAATATTTGCGCTCTCGAATGGTAGGGCAATTGAGGCGCAAGTTCTCCTGGGGGAAGAAATGAAAGGCAAGGCGCACAGGGTGGGCGACGCGGCGGGCGCGACCTCGCATCGGCGAAGCGATACGCAACGGGAGATCAGGAACTTCATGCGGGCGCTCAGTTCGTATCCGGAGCGCTTTGCGGACAATCCATACCTGAGCTTCGAGCAGCATCTGTTCCGCGTGGCATCCGGCCAACTGGCTGGCGAGGGCAGCCGCCAGAATTAAGCCGGCCTCGGTTCTTGGTTCAGGTTCAGGTTTCGTGTTCACTCCTCGTCAGCACCCCAACCTCTCTTCGTATTTCAATGCGGCCTTGCAGTGCTGTTATGCTTAGCGCATGAAGTGGCGCTCCCTCGACGAATCTGCTGCGGGCGCAGACCTCCGTCCCTTGCGGGAGATTCTTGCCGAACGCAGAAATCTCATGGAGAAGTATGTTCCGGCGGCGACCCGGGAGATTTACGCGCGGGTAGTTGCGGAACTCAAGCAGAAACACCTTGCGGAGAACGGGCTGCGCCCGGGGGCGCAAGCTCCGGCGTTCAACCTGACCGATCACAACGGAAAAGTGGTTTCTTCGGCGGAGCTTTTGGCTAAAGGCCGGCTGGTGGTGTGCTTCATTCGCGGGCGCTGGTGCCCGTTCTGTGTTGGCCAGATGGAAGCCATGAACCTGATTGCGCCGCCGATTGAGCAGGCGGGAGCCTCGCTGGTGGCGATTTCACCCCAGACGGTAAAGCAATCCTTTTTCATGAACGATCAGCATGGGCTGCGTTTTCCGTTGCTGAGCGATGCCGGGAACCAGGTGGCGCGCCAGTTTGGCCTGGTGTACCGGGTTCCCGAGTATCAGCAAGCCATCTACCGGAGCGTGTTCGTGAATCTGGCGCTGGCGAATGGCGACAAGAGTTGGGAGTTGCCAATCCCCGCGACATTTGTTCTCGACCGCGAGGGCACGGTGCGGTTCGCTTCGGCGAACGAGGACTACACGGAGCGGCCGGAGCCCGCGGATATCATGCGGGCGGTGGGCGCGTCCTAAGATTCGTGTCCGCGCCACCCTACCCCTTACGGGCATTTCTTCACCGTCCTCATGCGGGGTAGTTCGGTGGAACACCCTCGCACGATTTGATGGGGACCAAAATATTCTCCAGCGGGCGATTGTGCAATCCCACCCTCGCCACAGATTTTCGTAATATGCTAGAGCATGGGTGAGAAACCACTTTGGAGCGCCGAGGATCAGGCCAGCCGTCTGGCCGAGCTGACGGCGCGCACGGCTGATTTGTCCAAGGAGCTGCCGCTGCGGCGCGATGTTCGTTCGCTGGGGATGCTGTTGGGCAAAGTTCTGGTGGAACAAGCGGGCGAAGGGCTGCTGAAGGTGGTGGAGGAGTTGCGGCGGCTGCTGATTGGGCACCGCGAGCAGGACTCGTGCGAGACCAATCCCTCACCGCCCGAAGATTCCTCGCCCCGCGAAAACGAGGGCATGCGCCAGGCGCGGGAGATTGTTGCCGGGCTGCGGGTGGAGGATGCGTATCGCGTCAGCAAAGCTTTCGCCATCTATTTCGAACTCACCAACCTTGCGGAAACCAATCACCGTAAACGGCGGCGCCGCGCGGCGAAGCTGCATCGGGAACAAGCGGCGCTGGCGGGATCGTTCCGGGGCACTCTACAGCGCATGCGTGCGGCCGGAATCGGCGCCGAGGAAGCCCTGGCGGCACTGCGCAAAGTAAAAGTCACGCCGGTATTCACCGCGCATCCCACCGAGGTGGCGCGGCGCACGGTTTTGTTGAAACGGCGGCGGATTGCGAAACAATTGCAGCGCCTGGACCGCTTGCCGCTGGCCGACTCCGACGCCGCGGAATTGGAGACTGCCATCCTGGCGGAGATTACCGCGCTGTGGCAGAGCGACGAGGTCCGCCTGGAAAAACCGCTGGTGACGGATGAAATCCGCATGGGGCTGGACCACTACCCGATGTCGTTGTTCGCCACGCTGCCGCGCCTGTACGCGGAAATGGCCGGCGATTTACGCGAGGTTTACGGGATTGCGGTTGGGGATGAGGATTTGCCAGAGGTGCTTCAGTTCGGATCGTGGATTGGAGGGGACCGCGACGGGAATCCTTTTGTCACCCCGGATTCCACGCGAGAGGCGCTGCAGCGAGCGCGCAATGCCATCCTCGGCCACTACCTCAGAGAACTGGAACATGCGCAGGAACCGCTGAGTTCGTCGGCGCGCCAGGCAGCGGTTTCGGAGGCATTGCAGGCGCGGCTGGCCGAATACGATCTCCGCCTGGGAGATGAACACGCGCGCCGGGCGCGGATTTCGCGGGCCGAACTGTACCGCCGCTTTCTGAACTTTGTGGCCGTGCGATTGCGGCACACTCAGGAGGAAAGTTCCAGCGAGCACGGCTACCGGAACGCAAAGGAATTCGAGGCTGACCTCTTGCTGATGGGTGAGAGCTTGAGCGCGCATGGAGGGCAATTGCTGGCGGAACTGGTGGTGGCGCCAGTGTTGCGCAAGCTGCGGACTTTTGGGTTCCATCTTTCCACGCTCGATATCCGGCAACATGCGCGGGTGCACGCTGAAACTCTGGCGGAGATTGGGACGGAGGGCTGGCAGGGCACCCCGCGCCGCCTGCCGCGAGTGGGACTTTCGGAGCAAGCTGAGGATGTGCTGCAAACCTTCAAGGCGATTGCAGAACTGAAGAAGACGTATCCGGCAAGGGCAGTCCGGCAGTACGTGATCAGCGGGGCGGAATCGGAAGAGGATGTTTTCGCGGTGCTGCGTCTGGCGGACTTGTGCGGCGTGCAACTGGCGGGATCGGCTGACGATCCGGGACTGATGCCGGTTCCACTGTTTGAGTCCATCGATGGGTTGCGAGCCGCGGGCCAGATCATGCGAGGGGTGTGGAACGCGCCCCAGTACAAGCCGCTGCTTAATTCCTGGGGCGGCTGGCAGGAGATCATGCTGGGCTATTCCGACTCCAACAAAGACGGCGGCATGCTGACCAGCACCTGGGAGCTGTATAAGGCTCATCACGAACTGCACGAGGCGGCGCGGGAGCATGGCGTAAAGTTGCGGCTGTTCCACGGGCGCGGCGGGACGGTGGGGCGGGGCGGAGGGCCGACGCGCGATGCGATTCTGGCGCAGCCGGTGGGAGATTTCTCGGGCGAGATTCGCATCACCGAGCAAGGCGAAGTGCTGAACTGGAAATATGCCGATCCGGTTCTGGCGGAATGGAATCTGGAACTGATGATCGCGGCCTGCCTGGAGGCGCTCACTCGTCCGGGGGGACCGGCGCCGGGAGACGACGCGCGCTGGCGGCCCGCCATGGAAGAAATGTCCGGGGATGCCTTTGCCTTTTACCGGAGGAATATCGCGGAGAATCCCGAGGTGCTGGAGTATTTCGAGCAGTCCACGCCGGTGAATCAATTGGAGCATGCGCGCATTGGCTCGCGTCCGGCGCGGCGCAGCGCGGGGCGGAAGTTGGAAGACTTGCGCGCCATCCCCTGGGTGTTCGGATGGATGCAGAGCCGGCAAGCCGTGCCCGCGTGGTTCGGGGTGGGCTATGCCTTGGAACGCTTCACGGAGCGTGGCCCTGAACAGAAGCGGCTGCTGCAAGAAATGATGCGCGGGTTCCCGCTGTTTTCCAGCCTGATCGCAAACGTGGAACTGGCGATGGCCAAGGCTGACCTGACCATTGCGAGGCTTTACGCTTCGCTGGTCCCAGACGAAGCCCTGCGTGAGCGGGTTTGGACGATGCTTACGGAGGAATTTCGCCGCACGGAGCGAGGGATCATGGCGGTCACCGGGCAAAGCGATCTGCTGCAGAAAAATCCGGTATTGTCGCGATCCATACGATTGCGAAATCCTTACGTGGACCCGATGAGCTTGATCCAGGTTGACCTGCTGCGCCGCAAACGGGGTGGCGAGGACAATGAAGCGGTCAACTACGCGCTGGGGGCCACCATCAACGGCATCGCGGCGGGACTGCACAACACGGGCTAGGGACCCTCGGAGCGCGCAAACTCATCGGTTTCCTCTTTCAACGGAGGGAAATCAAGCATTGAACCGCAGAGTCCGCAGAAAACAGCCACCGAGGACGCTGAGAAATTCCGCATACAGCAAACTGAGACACTGCCGAACCTTTGCTCAGAGCCAGCGATCTCCAAAGACACCACTGGCTCTGGCTTACCAATGCGGGCTGTGAGCGAGGCGGTTGTGCGGACGCCTATTTGTCGTAGTCTAAGCAGGCCTGTAGCTGGCGAATGGCCTCATCGGTGGCGCGGATGGCTTCAACCCGGTGCCCGCCGAAATCGTGAGCGGCATGCTCCAGATGGTCCTTAGCGCGGTGCAGGGCGCCCAGAGCTTCGCGAATCTCCGGATGCCGCTCGGGCGCAGCTGAAGCCGGAGCCATGGCGGGGAAAGTGAGAGCGAGCATGACCGCAAGTATGGTGAGCGAACTGAAAAGCTTTTTCATGGAATTCTCCTGTCTTTGTGGGGATGCTGCTGACGATTGGTTTCGTCAATGCCTGGTGGCTATTCTAGCGCCTGAGGCTATCTGAGTTTCACCTGGTATCTCGACCGGCAATAGCGGGAGAGATTCGTTGGTTTTGTGACCGCATGGAGTTGGTGAGGTTTGACTAACGATACGGCTTGGGCGAGAATTGGTTAACAAGAGCCTTCAGTTTTCGCTCTGCGGTAACGTGGGCCTGTGGCGCAGCTGGGAGCGCGCTTCCATGGCATGGAAGAGGTCGTCGGTTCGATCCCGACCAGGTCCACCAAATTCCTCAACAAGTTACAAGCGAAATCTGGGAACAACCTGCTTCACGCAGGAACATCGAGCGAACACACCTCCGTTCCAGATTGCAAGGAGCTCGCAGATTCAGTTCCTCGGTTCCGATCCAACCAGAAGTCCACCACCCTCCTCCGAAAGTTGTCGTTTTCTTCGGTGAACGAAAGCTGGTGGCGGTGACCTGGTTTGCGCTCACCTCCGACTACAATACTTGAGTTGAGAAAATGAAGGTCAGGATTCATGCCAAGACAAAACCGCCGTGCCTTTCTGAAAAGCAGTGCGGCCTTAGCCGCCGGGTTGGCCCTAATGCGGAAGGCGAAGGCCATCCCGGCAAATCGAGATGTCGACCCGCGATCGTTGCGGCTCAATCAATTTTCCTATGGCAATATTCAGCTGCTCGACGGGGCAATGCTGGAGCAATTTCGCCACAACCATCAATTATTTCTCAACTTAAGTGACGCTAGCCTGCTGAAGCCTTTTCGGCAGATCAGCGGAATGGCCGCACCCGGCGAGGATATGGGAGGATGGTACTCGCCCTCCGGCAAATTTGATCCGCCGAGGGACATGACCGGATATGTACCCGGCCACAGTTTTGGGCAATACCTCTCGGGCCTGGCGCGCGCTTACGCCGTCACCGGAGACAAGGCGACACTGGAAAAGGTGCATCGGCTGGTACGCGGCTTTGCGCTGACGGTCTCGCCGAAGTTCTACAAGAATTACACTCTTCCGGCCTACACCTTCGACAAAATAAACTGCGGTCTCATCGATGCCCACCAGTTCGCCGGTAATCCGATGGCAATGGCGGTTCTGCAGAAGTCGACCGACGCCGTTCTGCCATGGCTTCCTGAAAAGGCGTTGACTGCGGAAGAAATGGATGCGCGCCCGCACAAAAGTGTCGCCAACACGTGGGATGAACAGTACACGCTGCCCGAAAACTTCTATCTCGGCTACCAGCGAGGCGCGGGCGCGCGCTATCGCCAACTGGCGCGCCGTTTTCTGCAGGATGACACTTATTTTGGCCCGCTCTCGCAAAACCAGAATATTTTGCCGGGAAAACACGCGTACAGCCACGTCAATGGGCTGTGCTCCGCCATGCAAGCTTATTTCACCGACGGCAGCGAGATGCATCTTCGTGCCGCGCGCAATGGATTTCAATTCGTGCGCGAACAGAGCTTTGCCACGGGAGGATGGGGACCGGATGAGTCCTTCCGCAAACCGGGCAGCGATGAACTGGCGAGGACTTTAGAGTCCTCCCATCACAGCTTCGAGACGCCCTGTGGGGCGTATGCCCACTTTAAGATCGCTCGCTACCTGATGCTGGCGACCGGCGACAGCACCTACGGCGATAGCATGGAGATGGTGCTGTACAACACGATTCTAGGCGCTCGTCCGATTCGGCCAGACGGAGTGAGCTTTTACTACTCCGACTACAACAACCATGCGACCAAAGCGGACTATGAGCAGAAATGGCCTTGTTGTTCCGGAACCTTCCCACAACTCACGGCTGATTACGGGATCAGCTCTTACTTCCGGGGTCCAAAAGGAATCCACGTAAATCTTTATGTTCCCTCAAGGGTGACCTGGCAGCAAGGCGGCGCACGCGTCTCGCTTATGCAACAGACCGGTTATCCCAATGGTGGCGAGACCAGGATACATCTGAAGATGGACCGGCCGGAGCGATTTACGGTAGCGTTGCGCCTGCCGGCGTGGGCAGGTCAGCACACCAAGCTCACCGTCAACGGCAAACCAGCAGGCGTAGACCTTCAACCGGGATCGTGGGCCGAACTCAGCCGCATGTGGAACGATGGCGATGGCATCGAACTCTCGCTTGATATGCCAGTGCGATTGATTTCAATCGATCCGCAACATCCGGACATTGTCGCTTTGGTGCAAGGTCCCCTGGCGCTGTTTGCCATCGATCCGGGGGAAAGAAAGATCACAAGACGGGAGTTGATGGCCGCGCAAAAGGTCAGCTCAGCCTCCAGCGACTGGATACTTCAGACGAATCAGGACAAGGTCCTGATGAAGCCCTATTCCGCGATTACTAGCGAACGCTACCGGCTGTATCTGAACCTCAGTGCTTTGGCCTGACGATCGTTCGCCCGCGACCAAGCGACCAGCGCTAGAACACCGGCACGAGATTATTTTTCTTCTGGTAGAGCTTGCGGTCCACGGCGCGGAGCACGTCGGTAAAATCGCTGCCCGTCACATAGGGCGCAGTGGCCCAATTAAATGAGAGCTCGTATTGTTTCTTGCTGCCCAGGTTCCAGGTTTCCACGGTGCGCAGTAACCGCTGGATGGGATAGTCTGCCTGTTCTTCGCTGGTGTCGGGCATCAGGATCAGGAATTCATCGCCGCCCTGGCGAAAGACAAAGTCCCCGCCGCGGAAGACCTCCTTCAACATTTTGCCGAAGTCGGTGAGGAGTGTGTCGCCTTCAAGCGCTCCGTGTTTGGAGTTGATGGAACGAAAGTGGCTGATGTCAATCGTCATGAAAGTAAGCGGGCTTCCCAGACGGTTGGCGCGGGCCACCTCGCGCGGAACCAGCACATTGATGGCCCGCCGGTTGAGCGACTGGGTAAGCGGATCAATCAACGAGAAACTTTCCAGCCGCTCATTCAGTACCAGTTCGCTGATGAGCGCGCGGCGGGTGGCGTTTAGCGTGAGCTTCTGACCCAGCAGATAAATATTGAAAAGCAAGACCAGAGAAATCAGGCCAAAAAACAATTGCGGTAAATATCCCTGTTCAATGTGGATGACGCGCTGTGCCCACACCAGGTTGGGCAGGACCAAAGCCAGCAGGCCCGCGGTCAGCACAACTACCACCAGAATCACGATGGACCAGAGTTGCAGGTCCCGGCCGGAGAGATGGTGGATCTGCGCTTGAATCTCTTCCGCGCGCAACAGGATTGAGGGTTGTGCGCTGCGTTCGTCCCGCGTCTCTGACATCGTTGACACTCCGCCCCATGGCCATTGGGAACAAAATGGCCCACTAGATTTTGTACCCCATGCCTGGACGGAAAGACTTCGAGAAATGGTAGCGGGAGTTACAGAAGTAATCCCGCGAGAGGAAGATTACCGCAAAATGGCCGGACTCCTGCGCAGCGATCGCTCCATCAGGCAGAAGCCACGTTGGTCAACACGTTATAGCCGCCTGCTTTGCGGAAAGTGATTTCCACCTTGTGGCCAGCGGGCAAGGCATTCCGCAGATCGCCCTCGAATACCAGCAACTGAGCTGGCTCGCCACCGGAAAAGGTCACAACCGACTTGTTGGTCTGGCCCACATTCGCTTCAAAAAACTCCACCTTCTCCACTTTGCCCCGTTGGCTCAGTTCCGTGGCGCCTGCGGAAGGCGCGCGCTTGAGCCCGGTTGGGGCGGTTGCGGACTTGCCTCGGGGCTTGCGCAAGTCATAAAGGGCATTCCCGCCAAACACGCCAGAAATTGCCAGCAAGATCAGCGACATGAACAGACCGTCCACCGTGGTGATCGAACCAAACAACACGATCCAAGCGATGCCGAGCAGTGGAATGAGTGCAAGAACCAGTGAAATGAGAAGGACCATAAAGGTTTTGCAGGAAAAGGTACCTTAAAAACGAGGTGCAGGCAAATGCGGGCCGAAAAAATACGGGAAGGAAAAACGGCTCAAGCGCTCTCGCGCCAGTTGCCAATTTCTTTCAGGCCCTCGGCATGATTCTGCACGAAGAGCCGGACTCTGTGCCGGGAATGCTCGAATTCGTGAATATCGGCCCAAACTTCGGCCCGCCAGGGCTCGTCGTGCATGGCCGCTTCGCCGCAGGTGGCGCACCGGGTGTAGAATCCGCGGGAGGCTTTCGCCGGTTCCTCGACATGCGGCGGCAGTTCGAGGAAAATGCTGCGCACTTCTTCGACTCGTTCGTTCTCCCCCAGGATATGCTCGTAGCGCAACAGAAATCCAAATCCCAGTCGGCGTGCCTCGGTTTCGGCCTCGCCTCGAGTGTGGAATGGACCATACTCAGAGCGCAAAGGTTCGGTACAGTCGCAAGCCATCCAAAAAGTTTCCATTCGCGTCATCTGCGGTCTCCGAACCAACCTCCAACGAACACACGTTTGCGCCGCGTCGCTTATGGCACGCCTTCCCAAAGTGCAATTTGAGGGCCGAGGCAGCTCGCCTAAACCGTTGAAAAGGCATAACTTTTATCACACGTGAGCGAGCTGAATCATTCTATTCGCAATATTTTGCAGCCATTTCCCGCTGGCCGCTCCCAAGTTAGCCTAAGTGGCAGGTTCCTTCGGTACTTGGCGCATCGCAGGTACTGGATTAACATCACCCATAGCTTTGGGGTTGCATTTGGCCGTTGCTAGCATTGCCATGGGTAAACGTCGTGAACCTCGAACTGAAGTCGCGCTTCCGGTCCGGATCTTCGGGACCGATGCGGATGGGCGCGTGTTCTCGGAGAACGTCGTCACGGTTGATGTCAGCCGCTCCGGGGCCAAGCTCAAGGGCATCCAGACTCGAATCAAGCCGGGGGAAATTATAGGGCTAACCAACGGAACCCAGAAAAGCCGGTTCCATGTAACCTGGGTTGGGCAACCTGGAACGGCGCGCGCCGGACAAATTGGCGTCATCAATACCACCCCGGAAAAAACCATATGGGATGTACTACTGCCGGCTCCGGCCGCTGACGCTTTCCAGCGCCAGTCAGCCTCGGAGCGCCGGCAAAATCCTCGCATGCAGTGCGTGAACTCGGTGCAACTCCAGCCCGACGGCCAGAGCGCACCGATTTGGGGCAAAGCCACCGACCTCAGCGCCGGGGGGTGCTTTGTTGGAATGCCGGTTCCTCTGGCGATCGGGACAAAGCTCAAAATCAGCATGTGGCTCGACCAGGCCAAGCTCACCCTCAAGGGCAAAGTAGTGAACAGCCGGCCAGGCTTCGGGATCGGAGTGCAATTCATCGAGATCAAGGAGCCGGAAGCCGGACAACTGCGTCACTTCTTGCAAAGCATTACCCAGCTTCGCATTTGACCCAACGGTTTTGGATGAACTGGCGTCCCGGTCAATCGGCGGCTGCGCTGGCAACCGGCCCCAGGGTTCCGGGGCGCACCGGTTCCAGCGAGTCCCCCCACTGCACGCCCCCGTGTCCTGCAACGTAGAGGGCAAGCTCCAGGCGGCTCCAAACCCCCAGCTTATCGAAGGTGCTGCGCAAATAGTTCTTGACGACCTGCTCCGTGGTGCCGAGGCGCTGGCCAATGTCGCGGTTGGTCAGGCCTTCCCAAACCAGCTGCGCAACCTGTATTTCTCTTCCGGTCAATCGGTCCCTTGGTGGCATGATTCCATCTGCTCCTTCTGAAACATGGCAGTCGCCAGTCTCACTCGTTTGCGCCCTTCCCTGATTCCCGCCCGCAGGAAAAGGGTGCGTAGGTGTTGCTTGACGGTGCGAGGGCTAATCGCCAACTGCGCCGCAATTTCTTTGTTGCTGCAACCTTGAACCAGCAAACGCAAAACCTGCTGGTCTCGCGGTGTAATTTTGATTTCGTTCAAATTTGTCATTGCTGCCTTCTCTCATGCGTCGCTTGCCAACCGTGGCTTTCTCGGAGCCGCTCGACAAAATGCAACTCCTTCGCCAAACCTTCACCCCTCACCCAAAAGGACAAAGACCTTTTGGATAGTGCGGCTTGCGAAAAACACACGTGCGCCCGTGCCCTCCGGTGCAAGCCATTGCGGGACGAAGCGTTCCATAATGGACTTGGGATCAATTCGACTGCTACGGTTCCCGAGAATCCGCGGCTTGGACGATGGGGCCTAGAGCAGAAAAAATCCGAATCATTCGATATCATGGGCACGGGACTGAATTCCCGTGCCCAATTGGCCGAATTCTTCATCTTGTTTCAGGCAGGAGTTGCTCTACAATGGACCTACGCCTGCCCCCCCAAGCCTCGGAGTGAGCGTCCGTGAAGCCCACAGGTACCGACGACAAACCGGCGGTTGAGCTAGCTCCTTTGCAGGAGCTTTTGTCGGCTGCCTACACCATGCAGCAGCACAACGAGCGCCTGGAAGCGGGGCAACCACCGGAGGCGGGCCACTCCCAGATTCTTAAGGAAATCCTGGAGATTCACGAACTGCTTCGGGGCCCTCACTTGGACTTGCGGGAAAAAACCGCTCTGGTTGCGCGCCGTCTCAGGCAGCTGACGCAAGGCAGCGGTTCCGCGGTGGGCCTGGTCAACGGAGACCAGCTTGAGTATTACGCCGCTACCGGAAGCGCCGCCAGCGAAGCCGGGGCGAGCATGCCGCAAGACTCCAGCCTGGCTCGTGAGTGCCTGCAAACTGGCCAGGTCTTGCAATGTTCCGCCGCCGAGACTGATCCACGGCTCAGCCAGGAACTGTGCCGTGCGTTGGGCGTGAAAGCTCTGATCGCTGTTCCGGTAAAGCACGAGGGGACGGTCGCGGGAGTTTTGGAAGTTCATTTTTCTCAGTTCAATTCTTTCCATGAGCAGGAAGTACGCACTTGCCAGCTGGTGGCTGCTTTAGTTTCGGAATCGATTCTCAAGCCGCTTAGCCAGCAACCGGACGAGGCGGTTCGGACCACCCCGTCCCCGAAGAGGTCGAATCTCCCCCAGCCCTCGCATGTCAACGACACAGAGTCTTTGCTTGCCGCTTTGGAGAAAATAAGACCGAAGCTGGAGCGTCTGGCAAAGAATCCAGGGTTGGCATCGATTACCCCGTCCGCCAGCGCGTCAACGGCTCCGGTGGTTTCGGAGGAGCCTAGTTTGGTTTCGGAGGAGCCTAGCGCGCCCGCCACCGGAGTTTGCCGCAGTTGCGGTCATGGCATGGCGGAAGGCGAAGTTTTCTGCGGCTCGTGCGGAGGCCCTCGCCAAACCCAGCATGTATGGTCGTCACTGCTGGAAATGCAGCGGAAAGCGGAAAACTCCGCTCGGCAAGGCGATGGAGCCGCTCCGGCCGGCGGCGATGGGTTCGACGATCCGCTTGACGTTTTCCCTTCGGAATTGGAGGAGATTGTCGCGAAATTTTCCGCTGAGCCGTTTGAAGCAACCGAACCCAATTCTCCCGTAGTCGCCCTGCCATCCTTTGCTCAGGAACTGGTCGCAGAGAACGCCTCTTCTCCGGCCACGGGATCTGACCAGGGAAACAATTTTCGCTACCGGGATGAAGGAAGCGCCCTTCAAGACGAAGATGAATTCGCAGCTCCGGTTGCAGATTCCGCGGCCGTGACTCACGAGGCGGCGCGTCCATTTTTGCTGGAGAAGTCCCAGGAGAGTGCGCCGCCGGCAGAGACTTATCCGCCATTCACCGGATTTGCTTCGGACGCCAGTCTTCTCTCTTTGTCCGCGGAGCCGGAACCGGAGACTCCGCCGGATTCTCCGGCACTGCCGCAAGACCTGCCGGCCTCGGAGATGCAAAGTGGCAGCGGCGATGAGAGCTCACCGGACCAGAGCGCACCCTGGAGCTCCGCGGCCAAGACCAAGGAATGGTTGGAGATCGGGCGCAACGTTGGACGAACCAAGGAGACTTGGTTAGCCGCAAAATGGCAACAGCAGCGCGCCAACATCTACCTGGTGGCTGCGGCCCTTCTTCTGGCAGCGGTCCTGCTTGGTTGGGCGGCGCCTTCTAAACCTCCTGCCGGTCCAGGTAAAGAGGCCACCAACGGCAAGGTTCACCGCCACGAGGCCGCGCCGCAACCCGATCTCACCCTGTCTGAGAAGTTGCTGGTGAGCCTTGGGCTGGCGGAAGCTCCGGCCGCGGAAGAGGTTGACCCCGGCAATCCTGACGCGCAAGTCTGGATTGATGTACACACCGCGCTTTACTACTGCTCCGGCGCAGACCTTTATGGAAAGACGCCTGGCGGAAGAACCGCCTCGCAGCACGAAGCCCAGCTGGACCAGTTTCAACCCGCAATGCGCAAGGCTTGCGAGTAGCCGGGATAACCCTGGGTCGCGGCGCCGCCGGACTACAGGATTTTTCCCGGCTGTTTAGGTTTGACAATGCTCCTTGGCTGTCCAAGAATGGCCACAGAACCATCATCCGTGGAGAAAACAAAGTGGCAGACACCCCACCAGTCCGGCCGGAATTGGCGACTTCGCCTGAAGAGCTGAACCCGCTTCTGAATCCCCTGCTCGAACAAAACCTTGGACGCTGGGCGCAAGTCTATTTCACCACGCCCCCCCAAGCCCGGGACCAGGCGGTGCGGGAACTTTTACTAAAGCTGCGAGCCAACGTTAGTTCGAGCGGGCCGCCATCGCCGGCGCCCACACCGGACACTGTCGCTGTCTCTCCCGCTGCCGCTAGCGTCTCTTGCACAAACTGCCGCGGTGAAAATGCTCCGTACCAGCACTTTTGCGGATTCTGTGGAGTTCCTCTGGATCGCGCGAGGGCTGCGGATATAGCGCCGCCCCAGCCGGAAACGCCGGCGCCGGCTCGGGAACTGCCCCGGGTGGAAACACTTTCATTCCTGGGTCTGGACTCGAGTCAGGCAAACCATGAGATGGAATCGTTGAGAGAACGATCCTTTGGGAGCGCGTACTACGAGGCTGACTCTGCTCCTCCTCGTCGGGGAAGATATGCCATCGCTGTCATAGTAATTATTCTGGCCGGCCTGGCCTACATAGAGTGGCCTGCGCTCCGGAGCCATCTGCAATCTGTTTCGCAGCGCGCCCCGACCGTGCCGGCGCCTGCGGTGTCAGCCTCTGGTTCTCCGCCTTCAGGCGCTCCCACACCAAGCGAGCCGCAGCACTCCGCGAGCCATGAAGCCCAGCCGCAGGCTGCCAGTCCGTCAGAACCCGCACCACTTCCGGAGCCTTTGCCTTCCCCGCCTGAGGACGCAGCGCCTCACAGAATCAACCAGCCGGAGCATCCGGTCCAACCCTCACAACCCCTGACCCTGGCCTCTCATCGAGAAACCATTGCGCCGGTTCCCGATGGAACCCGGGAATTACTTCAGGCGCAGCGCTATTTGGACGGCCGCGGTGTGGCACACGACAGTGGGCAGGCTGCCGCCTGGCTGTGGAAGGCGGTGAGCAAGCAGAACAGCCGCGCCGACGTATTGCTGGCCGATCTGTACCTGCGGGGGGACGGCGTGGCAAAGAGTTGCATTCAGGCACGGCTTTTGCTGGTTGCGGCGGCAAAGAAGAATGCTCCTGGAGCAACTGAGAGGTTGCGCAGCCTCGCAGCCAGCGGATGCCGGTAGTTCCATACAAAGAAAGACCCCCGCTTTCGCGGGGGTCCGGTAATTCCTATAAAGGCTAATCAATTTCACAGCTAGACTTGATGGCTGTGGGCTGTCTCCTGGTTTAAGTCCAGAATGCTTTGTTCCCAGCTTTCGAGATCTTCAGGCCTGGCCGGTTCCCTCATGGAGTCGAGCTTCGTACCAGAGGGCGAGTTCGACCCGGTTCCAGAGTCCGAGCTTGTCGTAAATGACCCGAAGGTAGTTTTTGACGACGTGTTCGGTGGTTCCGATGTTGGCTGCGACCTCGCGGTTCTTGAGTCCTTGAGCAACGAGAGCGATGACTCGCTGTTCGCGTTGATTGGGGATGCGCTTTCCGTAACTGTCGTTTCCGAGCATAGTTGCCTCCGATACAAAAGAGTTGCGAGTTTGACCCGCTTGATTCCACCGTTAATTCCGAACCTTAGGAAAAGACGATTAAAATGCGCCTTGACCGTACGCTGAGCCATGTTGAGCTGTTTTGCGATCTCCGTGTTATCACATCCTTGGAGCAGCAGTTCAGTGATCTGTCTCTCCCGCGGGCCCAAACGAACCGACGTTTCGTTCATCCGTATTCCCTTCCCTGACCAAATCCAGCATCAGCTTTCGTGTTTAGTAAGGTGCTCTTGACGGTACTCCCCCGAAAGCCTCGCGGACACCCCAAGTTGACCGTCCCAGAGCCTATTGCATTCGCCTTGCCACCCTATTGCAGTTTTCAGGAAATAAATTTCCACATTCCGCGAAAATAGCCGCGGAGGCGAGAGGGTGGACCAGAAAAACCAAGAGGGATGGGGCTTTTCGCGATAACGATGCGGAAAATGCCGCAAAGAGCGGATGAAATCGATGTTCGGGGGGCGGGCCGGAGGTTCCGAATTCTGCCTTTCGGGAGAGCGAGCAACTCCAAAAGCAAATTTTTTTCTGACCGGGCTCCCGTCCCATTGGAATAGCCGGCTTACGAAGAGAGCAAGAGAGGTAACTAAGGCGAACACCTTAGGTCAAAATTCCCTTCTATACAGGGATTCCTGGAACTAATTACATCGACTCCGCGGCGCCTGCTACGGTCGTTTTGCACCAACCCTAAGGCACTTCGGACGCTGAATTTTCCTCCGCGAGGAGCACTCATTCTGGCTCGGGCCTGACGGTTGACAGAAACGTGCCGACTGGTGGGCAGGACTACTCTCCCCGCGGCACGGCGTGCGGATGTTTCTGCTTTCGGGTAATCTTACATTTAGTTGGAGCCATGAAACTGACGGTCGTTGTCCCTGTGTATAACGAGAACGCGACGCTCGGGCGGGTTGTGGAAAAAGTGTTGGCCGCACCCTTTGAGCTCGAAGTCATTTGCGTTGACGACGGCTCCACTGATGGGTCACGGGAGTTGCTGGCTGACCTGGCGAGTCGTCATTCCCAAATACAAGTGCTTCTGCAGCCTTGCAATCTGGGAAAAGGCGCGGCGCTGCGCCGCGGCATCCAGGAAGCCACTGGAGACTTTGTCATCATCCAGGATGCCGATTTGGAATACGATCCAGGGGACTACCCCGCGCTTTTAGAACCGCTCATCCAAGGCAGCGCAGACGTAGTGTTTGGTTCGCGTTTCCAGGGTGGAAGGCCGCACCGTGTGCTTTATTTCTGGCATTCGGTGGCCAACTTTCTGCTGACGGTTCTTTCCAATTGCCTGACCAACGTCAACCTCACGGACATGGAGACCTGTTACAAAGTTTTCCGCCGCGAGATCATCCAATCCATTCCGATCGAGGAGGACCGTTTCGGATTCGAGCCGGAGATCACCGTGAAAATCGCCAAGCGGCGGCTCCGCATCTACGAGGTGGGCATTACCTACTGGGGCCGCACTTACGAGGAAGGCAAGAAGATTGGCTGGAAAGACGGAGTGCGAGCCCTGTGGTGCTTGCTCAAGTACTCTTTTAAGGAGCCTGTGAGAGCGGCTTGGAACGAGACGGCTAAAACCGGTGCCTCGTAGGAAAGAGGCTTCGAGGTCATGGACCGGTCCGCCAGTTTTGCTACAATGTGGGAGCTGATGAAATTCCTGCAACGATGTTACTGAGCGCGCATTCTCATCCGCGCCGCCTGTAGTGCTCCGGCCAGGACGCCGCGATTTTACCCCAAGGTTTCCGCGAGTGAACAAGGGAAAAGGCAACTTTTGCAGTGAAGCTGCCTAAATGCAGTTCGGGCTGGAATAATCGGCACCACAACATTTTCCTGGGCTTGGAGGCCCTAAGACTTGAGCGCTTCGACTAGCCATTTGATTGCTCCTCACGGCGGCGAACTGATTAATCTGATCGCCGCTCCCGAAAAAGCCAGCGAACTGAAGGCCCACTCGCGCGAGTGGCCGTCCTGGGACCTGACCGCGCGCCAGATTTGCGACCTGGAGTTGCTGATGAGCGGGGGATTCTCTCCGCTGCGTGGCTTCATGACTCGCCCCGACTATGAAGGCGTCTGTCACAACATGAAACTAGCCAGCGGCGTGCTGTGGCCCATCCCCATCACCCTGGACATTACCGAGGAATTTGCCAAACCGCTTAAACCGGGAAGCAGCAAGATCGCGCTGCGCGATGCCGAAGGGGTGATGCTGGCGGTCCTGCATGTCGAAGAAATCTGGCAGCCGGACCTCAAGGCGGAAGCCAAAGCTGTGTTCAACACCACCAGCACGGCGCATCCCGGAGTGGATTATCTGTTGCACAAGGGAAAATCCTGGTATGTGGGCGGGCGCGTGGAAGGCCTGCAAATGCCTGCGCATTACGACTTTCGCGCTCTGCGTTTCACTCCGGCCGAACTGCGCGCCGAGTTTACCCGGCAGGCGTGGCGCCGCGTGGTGGCCTTCCAGACCCGCAATCCCATGCATCGCGCTCATGTGGAACTGACTTTCCGCGCTGCCAAACAGGTGGAAGCCAATTTGTTGATTCATCCTTCTGTCGGCATGACCAAGCCGGGGGATGTGGACTACTTCACCCGCTCGCGCTGCTACCAGCTGCTGCTCTCGAAATTTCCTGCTGGCACCGCCAAGCTTTCCATGTTGCCTCTGGCCATGCGCATGGGCGGTCCCCGCGAGGCCATTTGGCACGCCCTGATCCGCAAGAATCACGGCTGCAGTCATTTCATTGTCGGCCGCGATCACGCGGGTCCAGGCAACGATACTGACGGCAAACCCTTCTACGGACCCTATGACGCCCAGGAATTATTCAAGAAGCACGAAGCCGAGATGGGCGTGGCCATGGTGCCCTTCCAGATGATGGTCTACTTGGAGGATCAGGACCGTTACGTCCCCGACAACGAAGTTCCCGCCGGCTCGCGGGTGCTGAATATTTCCGGCACCGAACTTCGCCGCCGCCTGAACGAAGGGGCGGAAATTCCGGGCTGGTTCACTTACCCGGAGGTGGTGCACGAATTGCGGCGCAGTTTCCCGCCCCGCCACAAACAGGGGGTGACGATTTTCTTTACCGGGCTCTCCGGGTCCGGCAAGTCCACCATTGCCAATGTGCTGATGACAAAGTTCCTGGAAATGGGCGGCCGCCCAGTTACGCTGCTCGATGGCGATCTGGTGCGCAAGCATCTTTCTTCGGAGCTCGGATTCTCCAAGGAGCATCGCGACATCAATATCCGCCGCATCGGTTACGTGGCTTCGGAAATCACCAAAAACGGAGGCATCGCCATTTGCGCGCCTATCGCCCCTTACGACGCGACTCGCAAACACGTACGAGGCCTGATCGAAGCGGTTGGCGGCTTCATCCTGGTGCATATCGCCACCCCGATCGAAACTTGCGAGGAACGTGACCGCAAGGGCTTATATGCCAAGGCGCGCGCCGGAATCCTCAAAGAGTTCACCGGCATCTCCGACCCCTACGAAGAACCAAAGGATGCGGAAGTCGTCATCAACACTGCGGATTTGAGTGCGGAAGAGTCCGCGCAGGAAATCATTCTGCATCTCGAACGCGAAGGATTCATCGGCGTGAATGGCGAACCGGCCTGAGCCCGCAACCCTCACGGCCGCTAGCCTCTAGCTGGTTTTATGGATCTTGCATTTAAGGTTTTCGTGGGTTTCGTGGTCGGCACTCTGATCGGGATGACCGGAGTCGGCGGCGGCGTTCTGCTGCTGCCGGTGCTGATCTTCGGCCTCCGAGTGCCGCCAATTCTGGCGGTCGGCTCCGACGCGCTTTTTAATTTCGTCACCAAGATCGGCTCCGGCTGGCTGCACCTTCGTAAAGGCACGGTCAAACTTAGAGTGGTCCTCGCTTTGGCTGTGGGCAGCGTTCCGGGATCAATTCTCGGGGTGAATTTCCTGGTGCATCTCCGGCACGTTCACGGAGACGGCGTCAACAGCTTCATACGCATGGCCGTGGGTATTCTTCTGGTTTGCATACCCACGCTTCTATTTTTCCAGACTCAAATTGAAGAGCATGTGGCGCATCATCCGCCCACCATGAAGTCGCTCTTCGGTATGTCCGCGATTGGCCTGCTGGCCGGTGCTCTAGTGGGAATGACTTCGGTAGGCTCGGGCAGCATCATTATGATGCTGTTGCTTTTGCTCTACAGCTTTCCTCCCAAAATGATGGTGGGCACCGATATCGTGCATGCGGTGGTGCTTACCGGAGTGACCAGCCTGCTGCAATTCCACTTCGGCAACGTGGACTTTCATCTAGTGGGCGCGCTGGTGATTGGCTCCATTCCCGGTGGCCTGCTGGGCTCTCACTTGAGCACACGCGTTCCTGTGCCATGGCTGCGGCGTATTCTCTGTACGGTGCTGGTGGCTACCGGCGCGCGCATGTTGTGGGCCTGAGACTTCTAAGTTAGATGACGAATCTTTCCCAAGCTGAAACCCTGGAGCGCATTCACTCCGCGTTAGAAGCCGCCCGCGTGGTTTTTCAGCGCTTCACCCCGGGCGAAATTGCGGCGGAGTACAAGTCCGGCCACGATCCCGTCACCGAAGCCGACATCGCCGTGGATGCCGTGCTGCGCAAGGAACTGTTGCGCGGCGACGAAGGCTGGCTCTCCGAAGAGAGCGTCGACGATCTCAGCCGGCTCGGAAAAAGTCGCGTCTGGGTGGTCGATCCGCTTGACGGCACCCGCGAATTCGTGGCTGGCGTTCCAGAGTTCTGCGTGTCGGTCGCCATGGTGGAAGACGGCCAGCCCGTGGCAGGGGGAATCTGCAACCCCGCGACAAACGAGTTATTCCTGGGTTCGCTCGATTTAGGAATTACCTACAATGGCAAGGTGGCGCAAGCCAGCCCGAGGAAAAATCTCGAGGACGCGATCATCCTCGCCAGCCGCAGTGAGACGAAACGCGGCGAGTGGACTCAGTTCACCCATGCGCCGTTCCAAGTGCGGGAGATGGGGTCGGTGGCGTACAAACTAGCGTTGGTTTCCGCTGGACTCGCCGATGCGACTTTCACGCTCACTCCAAAACATGAGTGGGACGTTCGCGGGAGGCGCCGCTCTCGTGCTAAGCGCAGGCGGCTTCGTGCTCACCCTGGATCGCCAACCCCTTCGCTGTAACCATCGGTCGCCTCTGCTCTCCGGCTTATTGGCGGGCGGACCAAACTTGCGCGATCCGTTGCTGGCAGTGCTCAGAGAGTGCCTTCCGCAAGAGCACCAGAGCAGTTACTGATCGCACCGCTACCGGCCCGCCGTGCAGGAGTGATAATTAGCGAAAATCGCCATTGCACTCGTTGACCGGGTTCTGAGTGTAATCACCCTGACTTCAGCAATTGACGCGGTCAGCGCTACAATCCAACACCATGCGGATATGGGAAGCTTCCTGGCCGGATCTTATCGGTCTGGCACTCGCCGTCTCGTTTTTAGAGGCGGCGATTCGCGGTGTAGGAATTACTAGGGGCCGCAATTGGCGGGTGGCTCCGAGATTCCGCCCCATCCTAGGACTTGCGGGCGTTGGCCTGCTTGTACTCGCCGCGGCAGATGTTCTGACGAGGTTCAATCTGCTTCCCCGAAGATGAGCGAAATCACCTACGACACCCAACTGGGAATGGGTGGCCGTTAGGAGTAAAGTTGGATGGATGAGGCGGTTTCCTTTGGAGGATCACCATGAAAATACGCCTCGATTCAGTCCTAGTATCCAGCGTGCTCCATACCATCGCTCTCCTTGCCCTCTTCCGAGCTGCACTCTGGAACTTCTCTGGAAGAGTCAAAGCGCTATTGGCGCCGATGGAGGCAGGTTTCCCTGACAACGCGCAAACCAGGCACTATCTGGGCATTTGCCTGTTTGCGGTCATTCTCATCGGTTTGATCGTCACATGGACTGGGTACCTAAACGTGCGACGCTCCGCTTGGCTTGTCATGTTTGTGATCGCATGGGTATGCGTGTTCCCGCTGTTTATCCTGCCGTTCGTTTCTCCATTGCTCCACGGAAGGCTGGAACTCGCATTCTCCGAGTTTCTCTACAACGCCATCTCTAGCTGGGGATTTCCTCGTGCGTTGTTGGAGTCGATCCTGATGTTTTCATCGATGCTGGCGGGACTATTGCTGCCAATCAAGAAATTCTTTGGCACGCACGACCGGAGTGAACCGACTCATCGGCCATCGGCTAGGCTCGTAGGCTTCTCGGCGGCTGGAATTCTGGTCGTTTTGACCGCGCTTTATGCTTGGATAAGCATTGGTGCCCTCTATGAGATTCCGCCTCTCGAGTTGAACTCGGTGCGCCTGTTACCTCCGCCCCCGCCGCCTCCGAATATATGCAAATGCCCTGATGCGAATTAATGGGTGAGTAACTGGCGAGAAATCGCCATAGCGCTCATTAACGGGGTCTTGAGTGCTATGCCCTGTTATCGACAACAGTGCCTTTGACCGCAAGCTGGCGGGGGAAACTTCGGATTTCTGTAGCGTCCACAGCTCAGACCAAGCAGCAAGGCCAAGTCAGCAATTCCTGGGATGTATTGCGTGGGGTCAGATCCGCCAGTTGTGCGATGCGCAGCAGGCGATGGGCGCCAGAAAAGCAGATTCCTCGCACCCGAAGCGGGCACTTCGGAATGACAATGGTCTAGTTGAGTGGAGACTTACCTGGGCTGGGGGCGGTAAATCCAGAAATCCTCTTGCGACACGGGAATCTCTTGCCCGGCCGAACCTCCACCATCGGCATTCGCGCGCGCCAATTGCTCTTCCACGAGCGCGTGGGCAGGCGCTAGCGAGCAAACCGGATCGGTGGCGGCAGCGTCTCCGGTGAGCAGCAGGGCCTGACAGCGGCATCCCCCAAAATCCTGGCTGCGGCGGTCGCAACTGCGGCAGGGCTCGGGCATCCAGCCTTCGCCACGAAACTTCTGAAAACTCTCCGATTCCTGCCAAATCCACTTGAGCGGCCGCTCCCGGACATTTTCGAACTGCAGAGCGGGAATCACCTCCGCCGCATGGCACGGCAGAACCTTCCCCGAGGGATTGATGAGCATCAATCTCTGCCCCCACCCGCCCATGCAAGCTTTGGGAAAGCGCGCGTAATAGTCGGGCACGACCGCGTCAATCCGAATACGTCCCGCCAAGCGCTCCTGTGCAGCTGCCACAACCTGTACCGACTTTTCCAGCTGGGCGCGCGTGGGCAGCAACGCATCGCGATTCTTCAAGGCCCATCCGTAATATTGCGCATGGGCAATTTCCAACCGCTCGGGCTGAAGCGATTCGGCGAAAGCGATCATCTCCTCGAGATGGCCGAGGTTCTGCCGATGAACCACCATATTCACGGTGAAAGCCACTCCCGCCCGGCAAATGATCGGCGCCAGCTCAACTTTGAGCGCGTGCGCCCGCGTTCCGGCAATCCAGTTGGCCGCGGCTTCTCGCGAATCCTGAAAGCTGAGCTGCACGTGATCCAAACCCGCGTCCACCAAGGCCTTCAGGCGGGCCTGGGTGAGCCCCACTCCCGACGTAATGAGATTGGTATAGAGTCCGGCTAAGTGCGCGGACTTTACCATTTCCGCGAGATCTTCCCGCGCCAGCGGCTCGCCCCCGGTCAAATGGAGATGCAGTACTCCCAACCCGGCAGCCTGCTGGAAAACTTCAATCCATTTTTCGGTCTTGAGCTCCGCAGTCACGGCAGCCAGTTGCAGCGGATTGGAGCAGTAAACGCAGTGCAGAGGACAGCGGTAGGTGATTTCCGCAATCAGCGCCAGGGGGCCTGCAACCATCAAAAACTCACCACGCCCTTCTGCTGCAAGCGTTCAATAAAGACGAAAACGTCACTGCGGATTTTTTCCGGGTCCGACTCGCTGAAGGTGGTCTGCAGTTCCTGCACAATTTGCAGCAAGCTGTGTTGGCCGTCGCAGCGTTCCAGAATCTCCCGCCCGGTGCCCTGCAACCGCAAGGCTCCTTCCGGAAAAAGCAGGGTCCGCTGCTCTCCTTCCCCGGTCCAGCGGCAGCCGGTCGCCAGGCGCGGAAGGCTGGAGTCCTCAGGCTTTGGCATATCGCGTTACTCCTCGGGATGAAACGCGCTGGGGGGCGCCCATCCCGGCTGCACGTAGGAATAGTAGATCGCATCGAGCTGCGCCCAGAGAATTTCGCATTTTTCGCGGAGCGCGTTCATGGCCAATTCCTGCTCGGCCCGGGTGCGCGCATGTTCGGCCACGAACTGGAAAGCAAAATGCGCGTCCGCGGGCGCTTGCTCCAGCCGCGCTTCGAAGTAGTCCAGTCCGTTTGACAGCCACGGATAATGCTGCCGCAGCGCTCCCATGCGCAGCGTGATCAGATCGCGCGAGAACAATTCGGTGAGCGACGAGGCGACGGCCTCGAGCAGCGAACGGCTTCTTACCAGATCGAGATACGCGTCCACGGCATAACGCACCGCCGGCAGAATTTCCTTGCAGCCGGTAACGCGCTCCCGCTCCAGGCCGGTAGCCTCGGCAAGCCGCAGCCAGCGCTCGATTCCGCCTTCAGGACTGTCGTCGCCATCGTGATCCAGTACCCGTTTCCGCCAAGCCCTGCGAAAACTCGAGTCGTCACTGCGCGAGAGCACGATGGCATCTTTAATCGGAATGCGGCTCTGGTAGTAATAACGGTTGAGCACCCAGGCCTGCAACTGGCCGCGCGTCAGCCGGCCTTCATGCATCAGCAAATGAAACGGATGCTGGTGATGATAGCGTTGCCGCCCAATTTCGCGGAGCGCGGCGCGCAGTTCTTCTCTGGTCAGCAGCCTTTCGTCGAGCCCGCGTTCCGCAGTTCCCCCTTCTACAACTCGATGCCCCATCCGTCCTCCGCCATCTCCCAGCCTGCTTCGCGCACCCGCCGGTACTCCGGTCCTGATTCGTCCAGCATCGGATTGGTGTTGTTGATGTGCACAAAGATCTTTCTTTGACGCTTCAGCCCCGCCAGCCGATGCAAACTTCCCTGCTCGGACGAAACTGGAATGTGCCCCATCTGCCGCGCGGTTTGCCCGCTGCCCTGAATCTGGATCAGTTCGTCATCGGACCAGAAAGTCCCGTCGAAAAGCAAGACATCCACCGTCTCAAGCTGTTCCATCAAAGCGTCGGTCAGCGCGGGCACGGCCGGAAAATAGCCCAGCCGCCGGCCTCCCGCACTTTGAAGTATAAGCCCCAGCAGCGCATCTTCCGGCTGCAATGCTGCCGCTCGTTCCGGCGTCACGTACGCTGGAAAGCGCGTGCCCAGCGAAACCGGCCAGCATTGGATGCCCGACTGTTCGCCAGCAGTGGAGGCGAGACCAAATGCGTTCCCAGGGACCACGTCCTGCCATTGCGCCTGCTGTGGCACGCGTTCCAGCATGCCGAACATACTATTGTCGTTGCGCAGGATGCTGCGGATGGAAGCGGTGGAATAAATTTGCAGAGGCTGTAGTTCGCGGAGCAAGAGCAGGCCAAGGGCCTGGTCAAGATCGGCGCTGGTCAATACAACTCCGCCGATTGGCGACTGCCGAAGTCCGTTGCGGGGATGGAGAAAAGGATTGGCTTCGATCTGCGCCCGCAGGTCAGGCGAAGCATTTAGAAGAAACCACGCGCTGCCGGCGTCGCTGATCGCTACCTGCAGCTGATTCCTGGCCTTGCCTGGGAATACACCACCGCGCAGTGCCCGGCAGTTGCGGCAGGCACAATTCCACTGCGGGAATCCTCCCCCGGCGGCAGAACCCAGGATTTCCACTCGCATTGCGTTCCGGTTACAGTTCGGCGCAGGCGTAGGAATTGATCTCGCAACCCAGCGAGATCTCTTCGAATTTTGGTTCGCTCCACTTCATAGTTTGCCTAGTTTCAGGCCTCACGCCCATCCTGTCAAGCCCAAACAGCCCATTCCGCTCCAAACGTCTTCGCGCTGGCCGGGACAGCATCGCCACTGAGAAATTTCACCCCTGGCGAACGCTAATTGCTTGAACTCACAAGTGAGTCCGCGTATGATTCTCCCCCGCGGCTGGAATCCGAAACTCCAATCAAGTTTCCCAGGCCTCTCCGGAGACCCGGAAAGAGGTCACAACAAGACGATTCGAGGATGGTGGTGCGGCCAAATCTGTGGTTAGCCGAGGCTGCAAGAGTTTTGTCGTGCGTTCGTTCTTGATCGCGTGCAGATCGAGCGACCAGTCAAGCAATCCAAGGAGGGTAAAAGGATGGCAAGCAATCGCGGAGTAGAGTACATGGGACCGGGCGTCGTGGAAATCCACAGCATTGACTTCCCCAAGTTGGCTCTGGGAAATCGCAAGTGCGAACACGGCGTAATTCTCAAGATTGTATCCACCAATATTTGCGGCAGTGATCAGCATATGGTCCGCGGCCGCACCACCGCCCCGAAAGGACTCGTCCTGGGGCACGAAATTACCGGCGAAGTCATCGAAGCTGGCCGCGACGTTGAATTCATCAAAGTCGGCGACCTCTGTTCGGTTCCCTTCAACATCGCCTGCGGGCGCTGTCGCAATTGCAAAGAGCGCGCCACCGGTATCTGCCTGAACGTGAATCCAGCCCGCCCCGGCGCAGCTTACGGCTACGTGGATATGGGTGGATGGGTGGGCGGCCAGGCCGACTACGTCATGGTCCCCTACGCCGACTTCAATCTCCTGAAGTTCCCCGACAAGGCTCAGGCCCTGGCGAAGATTAAAGACCTGACCTGCCTCTCCGACATTCTGCCCACCGGATATCACGGTGCCGTCAGCGCCGGGGTTGGGCCGGGCATGACGGTTTACGTAGCCGGCGCGGGTCCGGTCGGCCTCGCTTGCGCGGCCGCCTGCCAATTGCTCGGAGCTGCCGTCGTCATCGTCGGCGATCTGATCCCCGAGCGCCTGGCGCAGGCCAGGAGTTTTGGCTGCGAGACCGTGGATGTTTCCAAGGATGCCTCCGTCGGCGACCAGATTGCCCACATCCTCAAGGTTCCCGAAGTGGATTGCGCCGTGGATTGCGTCGGCTTCGAGGCTCGCGGCCACGGCCACGACGCTGGCAAGGAAGCCCCGGCCACCGTTCTCAATTCCCTGATGACGGTTACTCGCGCCGGCGGCGCGCTCGGCATCCCTGGCCTGTATGTGACCGACGATCCCGGCGGCATCGACAAGAACGCCCAGACCGGAAACCTAAGCATCCGCATCGGCTTGGGATGGGCGAAGTCTCACGCCTTCACCACCGGCCAATGCCCGGTGATGAAGTACAACCGGCAGCTCATGATGGCGATCCTGCACGACAAGATCAAAATCGCCAAGGCCGTCAATGTCACCGTCGTCAAACTGGAGCAAGCCGTCCAGGGTTACAAAGACTTTGACAAAGGAGCAGCCAAGAAGTTCGTGTTGGATCCGCACGGCATGATCGCAGCATAACTGGACCTCAGAGCTCACGCCTGTTTTCACGAATGGGCGTGGGCTCCTCCCGGTTGGCCGTATTAGAAGGGTTTTGTTTTTCGTTGTCAGCTGCAAAGCACTACCACAAATTCACCCATTCACGAAAGGAATTAAGTCATGACACTGGAAGACGCACGCCGCGTAATTGCGGCCGCAGAAAAGAAGTCCAAGGAAATCGGTCAGCCCATGAATATCGCCGTGGCTGACGAAGGCGGCAACCTGGTCTCGCACGTTCGCATGGACGGCGCCTGGCTGGGCAGCATCGACATTTCCCAGAAGAAGGCCTACACCTCGCGGGCTTTCGATATCACCACCAAGGACTTGGCCACCCACTCGCAATCGGGCGGACAGTTCTTCGGCATTCACGCTTCGAACAACGGCAAGATCATGATCTTCGCCGGCGGCATTCCGTTGAAGAAGAATGGCAAGGTCGTAGGCGCCATCGGCGTCAGCGGTGGTTCTGGCGACCAGGACCACGCCGTCGCCGAAGCTGGCGCAGCAGCGTTCTAGTTCTTGCTGTTGACCGAGTTCCTCCCTCAGACAGAAGAGGCCGCCAAAGTTGGCGGCCTTTGTTATTCCCTCACTACCAAGCAAAGTGGGTGCCCCATAGCGCGTTCTTTGCGCGGAGCCTGCCCTGAGCTTGCCGAAGGGGTGTGATTCCACAGCGGCGGCGATCTTGAGCATCCTTCCCGGTCGGTGATCCTCCGGTTGCCGAACAGTTCTTGCTCCGGATGGCAATCCCCCGCCGGACCAGAAGGCGTGAGCCCATTCCTTTACCTTTTGGGAATAAAAACCTACTTCCCCGGTTATCAAGAGTGCATGGGCAAAACGCCCGACAAAAATTGATTCCTGGAAAGACAAGGAGAGAAGCTTATGAACAAACTATTGACCTGGCTAATGAACCCACCCACCACCGGGCCGAAGTCCATTCTGCTGTTGAGGCTCATGGCGGGAGGAGTGTTCCTGTCGGAAGGCATATTGAAGTTTGTCTATACCAACCAGGGAGTCGGCCGCTTCACTAAACTGGGCATGCCGTTCCCCGCTGTCACTGCAGACTTTGTCGCGTGCCTCGAAATCGTTGGCGGCCTGCTGTTGCTCTCAGGCCTGCTCACCCGCGTGATCTCAGTTCCATTCATCATCGAGATGGTCGTGGCGATTCTCTCCACCAAGATCGCGCTCTACCTCGGTACTTCGCCCTTGCCTCTGCCGCCGGCGCTGCCCAAGGTGGGGATGTGGGCTGTGCTGCATGAGAGCCGCTCCGATTACGCACAGATCATGACAACAATTTTCCTGCTGGTGAACGGGCCCGGCAAATGGTCGCTGGATGCGCTGCTGCAGAATAAGCGGGCACGCGTCCCGGCACCCCTCCGAACCGGCTCACCGGCATTCTCGACATAGTCGAGCCGATGTTGCTGCTGGTTGCTCTGCGAACTCTTGCAGGTTTTCTCTGCGCACTTTGCGGTTAAGAGCTTTTAACCTCACAGTACGTCGAGGAATAGCGAAGATCGTCGCGTAAATCGAATGGCGAAAGTGATTTCGAGGTTACACTCTGCATCGGTTCTGGTTTAAGCTTTTGGCGTCGTGGCAATCCGAGGATCCAGCAACGAGAGCTTCGAGGAGTTGGCCATGCCGCTCTTCGACGCGCTGTATAACTTCGCGGGCTGGTTGACCGGTAACCATCAGGACGCGGAAGACCTGGTGCAGGAAACCTACCTGAAGGCACTGAAGGGCTTTTCCTCTTTTCAGCTCGGGACAAACTTCCGCGCCTGGATCTTCCGCATCTTACGCAACACATTCCTGACCTCGCGCACCGGCCTGCAGGCTACGCGAACCGTTCCTCTGGAGGAAGACGACGACCAGGAGCAGGCAACCGCTGTGGCTGTGACCACGGACACGGCGGAATCCATCCTGCTGGGCCGTGACCGTCAGCAGGCGATCCAGTCCGCCTTGGAGAAACTGCCCCTTATCTTCCGCGAAGTGCTGCTGCTCTGCGACGTGGAAGAGATGAGTTATCAGGAAATTTCCGAGACCGTCTCGATCCCGATCGGCACAGTGATGTCACGTCTATCTCGCGCTCGCCGGGCAATGCGGAAGGCGCTGCAGGAAAAGGAGGTTCGCCATGAGTAGCGATGCTTGGCAGCCCAAGATCGGCGGCTACGTGGACGCCGAACTCTCCGAGCAGGAGATGCGCGCCATGGATTCACATCTGCGCGAGTGTTCCGCGTGCGCGGCCGAGGCCCTGGGCCAACTGCAACTGAAGCTCGCCACCAAGCAGGCGGCGCAGAGTTTCACGCCATCCGCCGAGTTCCGCCGGAAAATCGCAGACCAGGCTGCCCCCCGCAAACCAGTCCGATGGCAGTGGGGATGGGCGCCCCTGCTGGCGATAGCGGCAATAATCCTGATCGTCGCCGGAACGCTGGTGAATCGCTCCTCGCAGCAAGCAAGTTCCCGGCAGTGGTTGGCGGAGTTGACCGATCTTCACGTTGCCAACCTCGCCGCCTCGTCCCCGGTGGATGTAGTCTCATCCGACCGGCACACCGTGAAGCCCTGGTTCCAGGGCAAAGTACCGTTCAGTTTCAATCTTCCGGAACTCGCCGGCTCCCCATTCACCTTGATTGGCGGGCGCCTGACGTATCTCGATCACGAAGCTGGGGCTCACTTGATTTACAACGTCGGCGCTCATCACGTCTCGGTCTTCATCTTCCGCGACCAGCCGGAACTGGCTCGCGCATTCTCCGCGCGGGACTCGTTCAGAGATGTTCTCAACTTCCATGTCGAATCCTGGAGCGCCAATGGATTGCGTTACTTCCTGGTAGGCGACGCCAGCGGCGACTCGATCCAGCAACTGGCCGGCCTATGGAAAAAGGCTGGATAAGCCGCAGCCCACTTGTGTCCGTTATAGCTGCAAGCTAAACTAGACAGAGGCTTTTTCGGTGGTGATCGCGAAAATCGCCAGGGTTGCCAGCCCGCTCGTCAATTTGCAACGGATGCTCTCCAGTTTCTCTTTTCCGGTGGGAACCGACCACAGCAATATTTGATACTGCTCGCGAACCACATCTTTGATGTACTCCAAGGCCGGCTGCGCGGAGGTAGCAATCGGCAGGATGCGGCTGGCTCCGTGGATGCGGTTTGCCTGCACAACTTCAATCCCGTTGCGCACCGGCAATACTTGCGTCTTTCCGCCGGCGTATTGCAGCGTGTACTCAGCCACCGTGTCGCCTAGAAGACGGTTCTGGGCGGATGGGGCATGGCCGAATTCGTCGGGCGCACCGGTAAGCGGATATCCCTTTCCAAAGGCAACCTGTCCCAGGATGTGCAGCGCAGTACACGACTGCTGAATGGGGATCGTAACCTCGGGAACATCCGTGGTCAAAACGATGGGCCGCACCCTGCCCTCAACCAGAGGCGAGCGGAAGGCGACGCCGCCAATCTTTACCTCTGGAGTCTTCCACAATTCGAACTTACTCCCCGTACGCTTCCATTGATCGCGAGCCCGAGTTGAGGCCCAGAATTTTTCCAACTCCGCCTCCAACGCCTTCCACGACTGTTTTCCACTGTCCGAATCAGCCAGCGGCTGCAAGTCCGCACTCTGAAATTGGCTGCCCGGAGCAAATGGCGCAGTTCGCAACGGCAGCACTGTGGGACGTTCCGGCGCGATACTATTCTCTTCTTCCCGCCGCCCGTTAAACAATCCAGCCAGCCTGCCATAGATCGGCTGGCGAATCTCCCGATCTTCGGTTACCGCCCCCGAGCGCAACAGCCCGTTCGTGGTGGACCAGTCGTTGCGATTGAATTCGGGCACGTCGTTCCAACTCCAGAACGCGTGACCCGCAACCTTCCCCGCCTGCACCAACTCCAGCAAACCATCGAAATCGGGCTCGTAAAAAACCGCCTTCGGTCCCGCCACTTCCCATCCCCACTCGGTGAAGGTTAAAGGTTTGTCCGGGCCAAAGGACTCGGACAAGCGGGCAAATTTCCCGTCTTCGTACTCGTAGGCATGCCAGTCATAAAAGTCCATTCCAGCTTCGTCGAAGGTATTCTTCACGTCGGGAAACTTGCCGAAGGTGTGCGCAACCGATACCAGTCTCCCGATCGGATCCAACTTTTCGCAGATGGCTTTTCCCCGCTTCAGGTAACTCACGGGGAATGCGCACTCGTTTCCCAGCAGCCAAATCATCACCGCGGGAGAATTCCAATCGCGCCGGATTTCTCCCTCCAAAATGTGGCAGCCTAAATCAATTTGCGTGCTGGGCATCTTGTCGAAGTCCATGCTGCCGTAAAAGCCCGGCTCTTCGCTGACAAAAAGCCCGATCTCATCGGCGAGTTCTACGATCCGTCTGTCATGGGGGTAGTGCACCAGCCGCACGAAGTTGCATCCCATGGCCTTGATCATCCGCATATCTTTTTCCTGCTGTTTGCGCGATAGCGTGAATCCCTGGTCTTTCCAGGTGTCGTGACGGCAAAGCCCATTCATAATGAAGCGCTCGCCGTTCAGCAGAAAAACCCGTCCTTGCGTTTTGATCTCGCGGAAGCCGGTGCGCGTCTTCCAATGGTCCTCCCCGGCTGCCGTTTTCAAAGTGGCGCGTAGTTCGTAGAGGTTGGGTTCCTCCGGAGACCATAACGCCAGTGTCTTCACCTCGAATTTAATTTCCGCTTCCGTGATTCCCGGCTTGAGATCCACTTGGGCATTGCCGCGTGCCACTTCCGTGTTTCTCCACCAGAGTGAAAGCTCGCATTCCCCTGATCGCGCATCTGCCGAGGAAATAAAAACCTCCGCGCTGCACGCGGCGCTGTCATAGCCGCCGCTCAGCTTGTAGCCGAAGCGGACGTTCTCGATAAACGCCGCCGGCCGGATCTCTACCCAAGCATCCCGGATAATTCCGCCATAGGGCTCCCATCCCCAGCTATTACTGAAAGCAATATCATCTTTCCCGGTGCCATCGGGCTCGGGTAGTGCGTCCGCGATCTGCACTTCGACAGTATTGCTGCCTTCGCTGGCCACTTTCGTGAAGTCGAACTCGTGCGGCAGAAACGCGATTGTCGTGCCCAGGTCCTGGCCATTCACAAAAATTCGCCCGTGATAGTTGATGGCGTCAAAATGCACGAATGCCCGCTGGTCATTCGACAGCCGAGGCAACAAAAACGCGCGGCGCAGGCGGTACAGCCCGGAAGGCAGCAAGGACGAGGGGACGATCACTGTGTCCATCAGCTTGCCGTGCACATATTTGTCCCAGTCGCCATTCAGGCCAACTGCCGTGCGGGAAGAATTCGAACCTGCTTGGGCCATGATCTCCTCTTTAACTCTCAAAAACGTACTTAGGAATTCAGCCGGCTACTTCAACCATGTTGAGGATTGTTTTCGAGTCAGCAACCGCTTCACCACGTTCCGCCGTGATCGCAAAAATTGCGAGCGGTGGTTGCTCACCCTTCAACTGGCAACGCAGCCTGACCAAACCCGCCCCTTCGACAGGAATAGACAACAACAAAATCTGATACTGCTCCTCGCCTATATTCTTCACAAACACCAGCGCCCTTTGCGCCTCGGTCACTACTGGGTCAAATCGGCCGCCGCTCCGAATCATTTGCGCCTGCGCTATTTCGTAGCCGTTGCGCAGAGGAATCTCGCGTTTCTTGCCGTTGGCGAATTCGATGGTATAGCTCCCGATGTCGTCTCCATCTTTGCCGACCACCGGAAAGCCTTCGCCGAAAGTGACCTGCCCCAGAATGTGCAGCCGCTCGGCCTTTCCCGTGAGCGGAATCAAGAGCTGCGGCACTTCTGGCGTAAGCATGAGGGGCCTTGCCCGGCCATTGACCACCGGGATATTAAACTCCACCCCCGAAATTTGGATCGCCGCCGGCCGCCAGAGTAGAAGATCCTGCCCACTCTCCTTCCACAGATCGGGGGATATCTTCGCCATGCGATCTTTAAAGCTGCTCCAGGCTCGATCGGCATCCGCGGTTTCTGCCAGGGGCTGAAGATTCAGCCGCTTCAAACTTGTTCTTCTTTGACCAGGGTGGCCACTTCAACGGCACTTCCTCGGGCTGGCTGTCGGGCAACTCTTCCACGTGACGCCGCAATTCAAACAACCGGGTCAGTTCGCGGGTAACCAGGTCGCGGGGTTCGCGCGCTTCCGTAACCACGCCCGACTCGAGCACCCCGTCGCGCATTTCGCCATCGATCCGGCTGTATTCCCGCAGGTCCTGCCACGACCAAAATGCGGTTCCCGCCAACTCGCCCGATTCAATCAGGTCGATCAGGCGATCGACGCTACCCCGCATCAACAGGTCGGTTTGGCCAATCGCCTTGCCGCCCCATTCGGAAAAAGTAAAAGGCTTCTCCGGGCCGAACAATTTCATTTCTTTTACAAAATCTTCGGGATCGAAGTCGTAGAGGTGCAGATCGAAGAAATCCATATCCGCCCCCACGAACATCGGCTTCACTTTTTTCCCGCTCCGGTCATTGGCTGCAGAAACCAGCCGCTTGATAGGATCAAGCCGGTTGCAGCGCTCCTTGGCTTCTCGCAGAAACGCTTCCGTCAAGTGCACTCGTTGGAGGCAAACCAGAACATCACGGCGGGAGAATTCCAATCCCGGCGGATGGTCCCCTCCAGAATGCGGAAGCCCAACTCCACCGGCGGCCGCGGGGAAGTGGCAAAATCCACTTGCCAGAAGCCGGGCTCCTCCGATACCAGCAACCCGATTTGATCGGCCAGTTCAATGATGTGCCGGTCATGCGGATAGTGCACCAGCCGGATGAAGTTGCAGCCGACCGACTTGATCATCTGCATGTCCTGCTCCTGCTGCCGCCGCGAGAGCGTGAAGCCCTCCTCCAGCCACAAGTCATGCCGGCAAACCCCATTCAGCACCAGCCGTTTGCCGTTCAGCAGGAAATCTCGTCCCTGGGTGCGAATGTCACGGAAACCCGTTTTGCAGGACCAGCTATCTTCTCCGGAGGAAGTCTTGAGCGTGGCGGTCAACTCGTAAAGACTTGGAAATTCAGGGGACCACAGGATGGGATCCTTGAATTCGAAGGCGAGTTCAACCTCATTCGCTCCGGCATTAAGCTGCATCGGCTGCGTGGCTCGCGCTACTTCCGTCTCGCCACGTTTGAGCACGACTTCCGCGGTCCCGCTGGCCGCTTCCGCGCTCGACACCATTACGCGCGGCTTGCCGGCACATGCGGTGTAATCGGAAGTCAGCGTGTAGGCAAAGCGCACATTTTCCACGAAAGACGCAGGACGAACCTCCACCCAGGTGTCGCGAATGATTCCCCCGGTGGCTTCCCAACCCGGATTTTGCCCCAGCATTACCTCCGCCAGGCCGCTTCCGTCCGGCAATGGAGTGAGATCGACCACTTGAACCTGGACTTCGTTCTTTCCTTCTTTGGCGGAAGAAGTGAACTCGAACTCCGCCGGGATATACGGGCCCGCCGCTGGTTCCCAGTTCCTTGCCATTCACCGTCACCCGTCCCCAAAAAGCGATGGCTTCGAAATGAACGAAGGCGCGCTCCCCGCGGGCCAGGCGCGGCAGCGCGAAATTGCGGCTCAAAATGTAGTTGCCACTAGGCCGAAGCGAGGAAGGAACGACGACCGTGTCGTAAAGCACATCGCCGATGCGGCGTTCCCATTCCCCGTTTAAGGAGATGCGAGTTCGCGAGCCGGTAGCAACTGGCTCCGACTCCGCTGCATGAACTGGAACTGCCGAAAGAAGTGCGGAAGCGCCAAGAGTACCCAGAAAATTGCGGCGATTGATCATTTCACCACCGTGCTTAGAATTTATGTAGGAAGCAATTACATGGGAACGCTTACAAATAACCGACGCGCACCAAAAACGCGAAGCAACATTGTCTACCCATCTCAGAATTAATTCCAGCGTGCACCTTCGCGGGACGGCCGAGCGACCGGGATCTGCTGCGTGATAGGGGCAATTTCCAATCCTCGGATTACAATTGGGCACAAGATGCGGACCATCCGCCCCGTGGTACTTTCGGCGAAGTCCGCACCGTACCCCCTTTAAGGAAGCGAAGCCATGAAAGACCTGCATAGTTCAAGACATCGCAGCTTGAGCGGAGTAGCCGTGGTGGCCACTGCGGTCGGCGCGGTTGCAGTTGGCGCGGTTGCCATCGGCGTGTTAGCCATCCGGTGGTTGGCGATTCGTACCGTAGTGATCGAGAACGCCAAATTCAAATCTCTTACCATTGAGAACCTTGAGGTGAAACGGCTGCGGCGGGTGGCCCACAACTGAACTCGACGGGGGTGCCCCATTTCTCGCGGTTTGTGCGAGAAGTGGGGCCAATCCTTCGCGACTGCGCCCGTGATTTTCCCCGCTCATTCGTCACAGACAACCTCTGGACTTCCGCTCTATGATCTCACCGTGCCTAAGCGCCTAAGCATCTGGCGGCGGCGCGTTCACGACTTGAACGTGTGGACGGAACCAAAACGCATCGAGAACCTGCGCTACATGCACCGCAATCCGCTGAAGCGCGGACTGGTGCTCGAACCGGAACAGTGGCGCTGGAGCAGCTTTCGGGACTATGCTTACGGCGAAGCGGGCACGGTGCAGATCAATCAATGGGGAGCGGCGAGCCTGGGACGGAAAGACCGCGCTGCATGAGTCCCTCTCTCCCCACCTTTGCAAAAAACGTAAAGCTGGGCCATCCGCCTGCAACTGGTAGTGGAGTACGCTGTGCTAAACTACGCGCCCTATAATCAGTACGCCTTCCAGCGTTGCTATGATTTCCATGTTGGAGGCGGAGGCACTTTCGGGGACACCCATGTCAGCTGCACTTTCTCCACCACCACCCCCGGAGACAATGGCGATCTCTACCAGGCGATCAACAACCTGGACAGCAACCGCACCCAGAATTTCGCCTATGACAGCTTGAACCGGATTACCCAGGCCTACACCAACGGGCCCAACTGGGGGGAAGCGTTCACCATAGACGCCTGGGGAAATCTGACCAATAAGGGTCAGATTCCGGGCAACACCAAGAATCTCTCCGAAATGCTGAACTGCGCGATCCCTGCAGGCAGCACCAGCAATCAGCTCAGCACTTGCTTCAATTATGATTCCGCCGGGAACACGCTGAATGACCCATTCAATAATCAGTACACCTACGATGACGAGAATCGTATTGTTAAGGTTACAAATTCAGGCACGGCTTGGACCTACGTCTATGACGGGGACGGCAAGCGGCTCATCAAGTGTACAGGGACGTATCCCACGTGCTCGTCGGGCACGCTGTATTGGACGGGCGTAGGCAGCGCCGCGCTAGCGGAGAGCGACCTGAGCGGGAACCTGACGGCGGAATACTTTTTCTTCCAAGGCAATCGAGCGGCGCGCAAGGACCTGCCCAGCGGAACCGTGCACGACTATTTCTCGGACCCGTTGGGGACGGCTCGAACCGTGGTGACGGCAATCAACTCCAGCGGCTACAGCGTGGACGAGGATGCCGACTACTTTCCCTACGGCGGGGAAATCGTGGTCCAAGGCAGCAGCACCGCCACTCACTACAAGTTCACCGGCAAAGAACGGGATACCGAATCCGGGCTCGACAACTTCGGTGCCAGCTACAACGCTTAGTATGGGCCGCTTCATGACCCCAGATCCGTTGCTGAACAGCGGGCGTCCGGGTAGTCCGCAAACTTGGAACAGGTACGCCTACGCTCTCAACAACCCCCTAAAGATCGTCGACCCGACTGGGCTATACAACGTCGATTGCGGTTCTGACAAGACGTGCATCAAGGCTGCGAAGAACCTGAAGAATGGACTCTCAGACCTGCAAAAGAAGACCGACAAGATGAAAGATGGCACTCAGAAGACCCGCCTGGAGAATGCGCTGAAGGCGATGGGTACTGAGAACGATAAGAACAACGTGAACGTGAGTTTCGGAGCGACGAAGGGCGGAGGGGCTGGCGAGACCGTTCCTGTGAGCGATCCGCAAACCTACAAGGAGAGCTACAACGTCACATTCGATCCGAACAAGCTCAACGGATCAAACGACTACGCTATTGCCGGTGCTCACGAGGGCACGCACGTCGACGATTTCAGCACGGAACTTGCAAATCCCAACGGCCAACCGCTGCTAAGCGATTTCTCGGTTGAGTATCGGGGCTATCAAACGTCCGCGTATGCTGCGTCTGCACTGGGTCAGGACTCGCTGTCGATGAACTACGATGGCAAGAGTTCCGTAATCTGGAACGGCAGTTGGGGCGCGGTCGATAAGAACATCACGAACTTCGTTACCAGTTTCCACGATAAAAATGGGAAGCCGGATCATACAGAGACCACGCCGCATAACCCGTGGCCGAACTGAGTAGCAGAGGAACAAATCTGATGAAAAACAATCTGCTTTGGCGAGCCGTCGTGCTGTCGATTATCCTTTCACTGACAGGCTGGTCGGTACTTGCGCAGCAATCCAGCGTATCTCTGCCGATGGTTGCTTCAGGCCAGGTGCCGCTCTACCCGCCCGTGGCACGCCATGCAAATGTCGAGGGAGTGGTGCATCTGAAGATCACCACAGATGGCCACCGTGTGGTCGCCGCACAGGTCGAGGACGGTCATAAACTGTTAGCCACTGCCGCCGAGGAGAATGTCCGAACATGGCAGTTTTCGCTCCACGAACCCACCACGTTCACGGTGACGTATACCTACAAACTTGTGACCGAATGGAAAGGCGATCCCAACAATCCCGCCGTCGTGCTCCGGTTCCCGACTGAGGTCGAAGTGTCTACTAGGCGCTGGCCCGGTACTGTCGATATGCCCGCGAGCCATGAGGCCGGGCACGCGGAAGGAAGCACACCGCAGCCGCAGAGGTGAAGTGAACGTCAGAAAACTACTGCCGTTGTTCGTGCTGGTATGCAAGCTTCTTTCCGCACAAAACGCGCAGCCACCAGAGCCAATCCTGAAATCTGCCGGGCAGCCGGGATATCCGGCGCTGGCGCGTGCCGCGCGCATCGAGGGCGAAGTGCGGTTGGAGTTCGTTCTAAACCACGACGGCGATCCCTCGTCTGTTGCTGTGATATCCGGCCATCCGATGCTCGCTCCTTCAGCAGTGGAAACCGTCAAAACCTGGAAGTTCGAGTTTCCTGAAAATGCGTTCCGGGAAGGACGGAAGTACGAAACCACTTTCGCTTATAAGCTGTCGAAGGAGGAGTTTGAACAGGAGAACCAGCCAAAAGTGAGCGTGGCTGTGAACACGTTTCATCGCGTTGAGATCGTGGCGAGGTGGGCAGATGTGCAGGCAAGCGCGTGTCCCGCGCCCGAAACGCAAGCTCCCGCTTCGACTGGGCCGCAGGACTTCGTCGAGTTGTCTCGTTCCGGCTGCTATGGCACATGCCCAATCTACACAGTGCGAATCTCCGCGAATGGCGACGTGTCCTGGAATGGCCGCATGTACGTCGATGGAATCGGTGAGCGCCGCGCCACTATCAAGGCGGAGGATGCCCACGCTCTTCTTGAGCGGTTTCGCACGGCGCGGTTCTGGTCTCTGTGTGGTTCCTATACGCAGAACATCACCGACAGCAGCACTATCGAGACTCATGTCGAAATCGGAGGCCAGAGCAAGACGGTCTCGAATTACGCCGACTCAGCACCGGCATGGGTTGCGGAGCTGGAGGACGCAATCGATGATGCGGCCAACACTCATCGCTGGAGGCACGGCGATCCAAGAACCGAATCACTCAGTCACATCTTCAACGATGCTTACATGCCGAAGCCCGGAGTCACACAGCTTATGCGTGCAGCGGAGCACGGAGACGTGGACAAGATGCGAGTGCTCTTGAAGGAAGGAGCCAGGGTTTCGGACACGGACGCAAGCGGTTGGACGCCGCTCATGTACGCGGCAGCGAGTTCGTCTTCCCCGCCCGTGCAGTTGTTGCTTGGAATGGGGGCCGACCCGAACCAGAAATCTTTAATCGGCGACACAGCGCTGATGGCATCGGCGGCCAGGGGCGTGTTCGATGACGACTTGGTGAAAGCAGGCGCGAAGATCAATGCTCAAAACTCAGCCGGAGTTACGGCCCTCATGATCCTGGCAGCCAAGGGCGAGGCTGACGAAATCCGCGATGCGCTGAAGGCCGGAGCAAACGCTTCCCTGAAAGACGCCAAAGGCCGGACGGCACTCGACTACCTGCGACTGGCGAACTGTGGAAGGAATCCCATCCGTGATGAGACCACCGATTGGATGACGACCGGGCACAGATGTAACAAACTGGATGCCGACGATTTTAAGCAAGCCGAGAAGTCGTTGAAGGCGGCTTCGGTTCCGATCCCGACCAAGAAGCCGGAACTAGGTACTAGCACCGAAACCGTGGACCCGAAGAACGGGAACCTACACCTGACAATCCCGGTCGTTGCCAGCAAACCGAAGCAGTAGTCTCCGTGATCCCGACCGCTGAGCAGAGTACCTGCCGTTGGCGTTTCAGGGCAGCTAGAAGCTGCGATCCGGGAGCGGGTGAGGCCGAGATAGGTACTCTGGTTCAAAGCGAAATATGAGCCGCCGAGGGTGGACAATTTTTACCGTGGTGCAGGTGGTGGGTACGGTTTCGATCTGGGCCGGGCCGCACTGGAAAACCGATCCGGGCCTGGCGCTCTTCGGCTTCGGAATCGTCCTGCTTCAGCCGGGCGGACTAGTCGCTGTGATGCTGGTGGAAAAGCTGCTGTGGATGAGCCGGATCACCATCCCGCAAATGCACTGGATCGAGCTGGTGCTGACCGTGGCAATCAATGCCGGGTTGTGGTGGTTGGTTGCGAGGGTGTGGAGGGCGATCCGCGCTCACCGATCTGCCCTAGCTTCGTCCTGAGATTTTTTTCTTTAGCTGCGGGTTTGGGTTCTCCGGTGGTGTGGCGAATCCACCACGCCCAGGGATGAGGTTCTGGCCCTTGGAGCGGGGTTACTGTGCGGTATCGAGGGAAGGTCAAAGCGCGCCGCCCACGGCGTCGGGTGTGAGGGCGACACTCCACCCCTGAAAGGGTGCTGCACGGTAACTTTCGGTTAGCGTGCGCGAACTTGTTGAAACGAGAGCAGCTAAGAAAAAAATCCCCGCCGTCAAGGGTGCGTACAGCAACCTGAAGTTAGCGCAGGCGAACTTGTTGATTCTTAAGCGCGGCTGCTACTCTCGGCTGAGATGGCGAGAGAGGAAGCCGGGACATGGTGAAGCCACCGCTGCGCACGAAATCCATCGGTTTCAAAGTCAGCGCAAGAGTACACGCAACTGGAAACGGCGGCGCAGGCCGACGGTCGGACGCTGGGCGAGTGGTGCCGCGAGGCGATCCTGCGGGGAGAGTCGGCCAGCGATGCAGAATTGCACGATCCGGCGCTGGCCGAGATCGTAGGAGTCCGCTTGCTGCTGGTCAACGTGTTGCGGCCTCTGGCGGCAGGCGAGAAGCTGGCCCCCGAAGCGTTCGACAAAATGCCGGACCAAATCAGCGAAGTGAAGCCGGGCGCCCCGCGTCTCGCGGTTTTCGAGACGCGGGTGCTGGTGCCATCGATCCTGTTCGTGGGTCGCAGACTTTCCGTCGCGTCCATCCTATCTTTTTACTCGTGCCTCGATCTCTTCATCGCTACTACGGCGCCGGTGATCTCCATTTCATTACGTGCAGCTGTTTCGAGCGGCAGCCGTTCCTCGCCTCCGCCCGCTACCGCGATCTTTTCCTCACAGTGCTCGAAGCCGGGCGCCGCCGCTACCGGGTGGTGGTTTTGGGATACGTGGTCATGCCCGAACATTTTCACCTGCTCCTTAGCGAACCGCAACGCGGCACGCCCGCGACCGTCATGCCAGCGCTGAAGTTGGGATTCACCCGGCGCGTGCTCGGCGAGTGGAAGCGGCGGCGGGGAACCAACCAGCCAGAGTTTTGGGAGCCGCCGCACCAACTCTGGCAGCCGCGTTTCTACGACTTCAACGTCTGGAGCGAGCGCAAGTTGAGGCGCGTAGCGGGCGTCTGAGCCCGCTGCCGAAATCCCGAGCGCAGTCGAGGGACCTCCGTGGAGAAGCTGCGTTACATGCACCAAAATCCGGTCAAGCGTAGACTCGTCCTGGAGCCGGAACAATGGCCATGGAGTAGCTTTCGATCCTACTTTTGTGGGGAAACCGGAGGGGTGCGAATCAATGACTGCGGAGTGTTGCAGATGAAAGTGCGGGAGAGAGCTGCGTGAGAAGACAAGCACCGTGCCGCAGTCCAAACCCGCGTCTCGAAAACCGCGAGACGCGGGGCACCCGGCCAGCGGCGGCTGCGGACGGCCACCCTGATTTATTCCCCCCCGTGAACCTACTGATGCAATGCGAATCCAGACGGCAAAGCTGCCTCAAGATTGATTGGTTCGCCGGTGATGGGGTGGTGGAATTTTAGAAATCGGGCGTGCAGGAAATATCCTCCATCGCCCGGGAGGCCGGGGAGATTTTCAAGAGGCTGGCCGGATAATCCGTACAGAGGATCGCCTACCAGCGGATGGCCGATGGATGCCAGATGGATTCTGATTTGATGAGGGCGTCCCGAATTCAGGCTTACCTCAAATGTTGTGGTGCCTGGTGTGCCTGCTTGACGCCGTGCTGCTTGGCGCCCGTGAGATCACCTTCGCCAATGACTTTGACGGCTTGCCACTCGGGCTGGCGGCCCACACCAGCCGATGCGCGGGTGCGGTACAAGGCCGATGGGTGTGAGGATTTCGTAGGCGTCGTGCTGTGCAATGTCTTGAGCCAGCGCCCAATAGATTTTTTGAATTCTGGATGTGTTCCAGTCCGCGCCTAGTTTAGCGGCGGCCTGCGCTGTTTTGGCGAAGAGAACGATGCCGGTAGTGCCTCGGCCTAACCGGTGGACAGGGTTTGCGTTGGGGGTTTGCTTTTGCACCAGGCGCAGGAGGGTGTTTTCCATGAAGCCGCCGCCGGGGAGAGTTGGCAGTCCGCCAGGTTTGTTGACGGCCAACAGATGCGGGTCATCAAACAGGACTTCGAAGTGCTGAGGAGTGTCTGGTTCGATCCAGGGTGGACGGTTCCAGACAAGGGTTTGGCCTGAAATGAGCGATTCGCTTCCGGTCGCGGTGACGCCGTTGACGGTGACTTCGCAATTGTTCAGTTTTGTTGCCAGGCTTGTGCGGTTGAGTGTGGGTAAAGGCTTGCCAAGTGGGAGAGCAGGGTTCGTCCATGATATTTGCTGCTGATGATCGTGGTATAGGCATAGCCCCGGTTGAGCATGTGGTTTGAGTGTAAGCTATGGCAACTGCGGCAGGAGTTGCTGCGTTTCGAGCGGGAGGTTGGAAGGACCACGAGATGCGAAAAGGCTTTACGAGAAAACCACAACCCGACGAGCCCGCGACGCACGTCAAGAACTACATCACGCCGAACGGACTGCAGCGCCTCAAAGATGAGCACCGGTTTCTGCTCACCAGGGAACGCCCGGCCGTGACGGAGGTGGTGGCGTGGGCTGCCAGCAACGGCGATCGCAGTGAAAACGCCGACTATCAGTACGGCAAGCGGCGGCTGCGGCAGATCGATGGGCGGATTCGCTTTCTCACCAAGCGAATCGAAGCCGCGGAAGTGGTGGACCCGGAAGCTCCGAGAGCGGGTCAGGCGGCGACGAGGGCATTCTTCGGAGCGACCGTGCGCTATGCCACTGCCGCGGGAGTATCGCGAGTGGTGAGCATCGTGGGCACCGACGAGGTCGATCTCGACCGCAACCACATCAGTTGGGTGTCACCTCTGGGGCGCGCGTTGATGAAGTCGGCAGCGGGTGACAGCGTAGTCCTTCAATTGCCGGGCGGCACAGAAGACCTGACCGTGCTGGAAGTTCGTTACGAGCGCATTTCTGTGGAACCGTTCCGTGAACCACCTGGATCCGAGGCTCGATCCGAGGCCTCGGCAAAGGGACTCCCTCGCCGACGCTAAATCCACCTGACGAAGAAACAGCGAGATTAGCCATTTGGAGTCGGGCGGGTGGCCACAACTGAACTCGACGGGGGTGCCCCATTTCTCGCGGTTTGTGCGAGAAGTGGGGCCAATCCTTCGCAACTGCGCCCATGATTTTCTCCGGTCATTCGTCACGGACAACCTCTGGACTTCCGCTCATCTAACGAACGCGATCCTTCGCCGCTTGCCGAATCTCAGCTCCCAGTAGTTCATACTGGTCGGACGCCAGATAATCAACTCCAGCGGCGATGGCTGCCTGCCACCGCACTCTCGCCACATCCAGCGAGCCAAAGTTGTAGTCGTGAAACCATCCGTGGCAACTCAGTTCAGGCTCGCTGGCGCCGTCCAGAGTGTAGAAGCGAATCCACAGCCCGTTGGCATGGGCACGCTCCACCAGCGCTCGCAGCCGCGCCATTTTTTCTGGAGTCCATTCGCCCGCGTGCGCCTGCCCGCCCCCTTCGACCACGTTCCACGGATTATTCCACCAGCGCCGGTAGTTGGTCGCCTTTTCTGAATCGAGCGCCTCCGGCGGAGACGCGGGATCTTTGTCTTCGCTGTGCACCGCGCCAAACAGCAGGATGCGATCGCCACTCTTTATCTGGTCGTAAAACACTGCCTGTTGCTCGTCGGCTTCGCCCGCCAGCACCAGGATCGGCTTAACCTCCAGCGGTTCCACGTCGGCGGGATTGGCGGTCTTCACCGTCGTTGTTATCCAGGATTGATACTTTTGCAACAGCGCCAGCACCGCCGCCAGATGCTCCGCTTTGTTGTCTTTGAAATCGAGATTCAACGTAATCAGCGGCCACTCGCCATGATTCCCTTCCCGCAAAGCCTTTTCGACGATGGGGCGAACCTTCTCGAAAAAATAATGGTCCATGGTTGGCTCTTGGCCGCTGAGGCCTTCGCCGTGTGTGATGAGAGACCAACTGCGGCCCGTCTTTGCGTCCGTGTACCATCCGAGATCCTGTTCGATCGCCAGCGGCGTGCCCGCCGAGAGCGCGCGATCAATGCGATCGCCCCACCACTCGAAGTAGGGATAGCAATTGTGCGCATCCATTACAGTGCGGGAGCCGGGCGCAATTCGTTGCGCCGCCAGCGGCCCACAAGCAAAGATAGCCAGAAAGAAAGTGACCGCCAATCTGGAGGCGCGGAGACGAGGTCGGAATCGCATTAGTAGCTCCTGAGATTATGACCCTCATACTATGGGAGTTTACGAAGCCGGCGGAAGGAATGCGGCGCCAGCCCTAACTAACACATACTAAGCCACTTATGTGTATATACAAATATGTATAAACACATCTGTCTCGACGCTATGTTCCAGCTGGAACACTTCTCGCAAACACAACGGGCCATCGGGCGTCACCACCCCATGGCCCGATTCACCTCCCGAACGCCTTGTCTTACTGCTGCAGTGTGAAGACGACCAGCGTTCCTCCCAGATTGGTGTAATCGGAGAGGGTATGGGTCAAGCCAACCGCGCCCAGCCCCTCAGACCCTTTGGTTAGATCGGCGGCCAAGCCGATGGCTGCCCATCCGCCCACGCCGGTCAGCACGGCGACGTATTGTTTGCCATCGTGCATGTAAGTGATGGGGTTGCCGATGATGCCCGAAGGCGCGTGGAACTTATACAGCACCTTGCCCGACGATTCGTCCACTGCGCGGAACCATCCGTCGAGCGTGCCGGCGAATAGCACGCCGCCATCCGTGGTCAGCGGGCCGCTGTAATCCTGGAACATATCGTTGATCACCCACTTGGTGTCGCCCGAGACCGGATCGAAGGCGAACAGACGCCCGCGAACGTCGCCATGATCGGCCGGGTACATGCTCAGAATGGCTCCCACGTACGGGAAGCCGCCTTTGTACTTCACGCTGAAGGCTTGATAGTCCATGCAGATGTGGTTGCTGGCCACGTAGAAGAGTTTGGTGTTCGGGTCATAGGAGACCGGCTGATGGTTCTTGGCTCCCATGGCGGCCGGGCAGATTTCTTTCACGTTGACATCGGCCATGGTCATCTTGGAAGGATCAAGCACCGGGCGTCCGGTCTTCAAATCAATTGAGCTGGCCCAGTTGGTGGAGGGATCGAATTTATTGGCGCGCAGCAGTTTGCCATTGCGCCGGTCGAGCACGTAGGCGAAGCCGTTGCGATCAAAGTGGGTCATGGTGGGAACGGTTTGGCCATCGACCATGGCATCACTGAGAACGCTCTCATTGATGCCGTCGTAGTCCCAGGCATCGTGCGGCGTCATCTGGTAGGCCCAGGCAGCCACGCCGGTGTCAGGATTGCGCGCGATCAGCGTGGTGGACCACTTGTTGTCGCCGGGACGTTGCGTGGGATTCCAGGTGCCCGGGTTGCCGGTGCCGTAGTACACCAGGTTGAGATCGGGGTCGTAAGTATACCAACCCCAGGTGGTGCCGCCGCCCAGCTTCCATTCATCGGCTTGCCAGGTCTTGATGCTGGAGTCTTTCCCGACAGGCTGCTGCGTCGCGCCATCGATGGTCTTGGCGGGATCGAATTTAATATCTTCGTCCGGGCCGACGCTGTAGGCGCGCCATGCCATCTTGCCGCTGGTGAGATCGTAGGCGGTGAGGCATCCGCGCACGCCAAACTCTCCACCCGAAATGCCGACGATTACTTTGTCGTGGACCACCAGAGGAGCCATGGTCATGGTCTGGCCCTGCTCGGGGTCGCCATTTTTTGCTTTCCAGATTACCTGGCCGGTCTTGGCGTCGAGAGCATAGACAGTGGTGTCGAGAGTGGTGGCCAGGATTTTTCCATCGGCATAAGCTAGGCCGCGGTTGACCACGTCGCAGCAGGCCACGGAGGGAGCGAACTTATCCTGCTCGGGAGCGAACTTCCAGGCCATGTGGCCGATGTCGTCGAGGTTCACGGCATAAATAAAGTTCGGGAAAGAGCTCTCGAAGTACATCATGTTGCCGATGACCAGGGGCTGGCCTTCCTGCCCGCGCAGCGTTCCGGTGGACATGGTCCAGGCGACTTGCAGTTTCGCGGCGTTATCCGCGGTGATCTGGTTCAGTTTGCTGTGGCGGATGCCGTGGTAACTTCCCAGCGGCATGACCCACTGATTGGCATCCTGCGACATGGTGTCAGGTCCGTCAGGCCCCGCCGCCGACGCGACCGCCGCGCAGGCGAGCAACGAAACGATCAGACAGAGGCAGTCTTTCATCCACTTTCCCGTGAATTTCATCTCGAATCCTCCTACATGAATTTTCTTTCCCTATGTGCCGAAAACTTTGTGCACTCGAGCCCAACCGCGATTGCCGTGACAAAATCTGACGATTAGAAAGACGGAATACTGTTAAGACTTTTTAAGTTTTCTGGAGTCAAGATTTCAGTTGTCAGTTCTCCGTTGCCGGTTCTCAGGTACATCGATGTGTATGAATATTCGTATTGCTCAATCCATTTCGGACGGCGGACGGCCGGTGGGCACCAGGTCAAGGCTTCTGCCCTTGACGTACCCATAAATATTCCTGACTTCATCCTCGCTGAGAAAACCCGCCCAGCTCGGCATGCCCTTTTCCTGCCGGCCGGCCATGGCGGTGTTTAGAAACTGCTGCCCGGTCATACCGCCGGCCAGCGAATGCCGCAGATCGGGCGCGATCTCGCTTCCGGTCGCATCCTGGCCGTGGCAGCGGTAACAGTAGGAGTTGTACATCTCGTAGCCGTGAAAGACATCCTTGGTGACTTTCTGTTCTTTCTCCTTGCCTTCGACAAACAGCGGGAAATCCAGCTTGACCACGGTACCGTCCGCCAGGGTGTAGGAGTGCTGCTGGGCGGCAGCCTGGGACTCGGCTGGAGCTGCCGCGGCAGCGGCGGGCTGCTTGGCGGGCTGCGCCCCCAAGGCCAGGATCCACTCCACCATGTCCTTAAGCTGTGCGGCGGTCAGGGCAGGATGGGGCGTCATGGGCACTGGCCCCCATACTCCGGAGCCACCCTGCTTGATTTTCTGCGACAGCTTGGCGACGGCGCCGGGCTGCGCCCGGTATTTTTTTGCCACGTCGCGATAGGCAGGCCCCACCACCTTGCGGGCGACGGCATGGCAGGAAGTGCAGTCATTGGATCGAACCAGCTTTTCTCCCGGCGATTCCTTGGCGGCCGACTCCTGGGCTGATGCCGCGACCCCAGCCCCCCTCCCGGCGATGAAGATTGCGGCCACAAACATGACAATTCCAGAGGAAATAATTGTTTGGGAAATTCCGTCTTTCCGGATCAATTTTCCTTTCACCTCGGGTCGAATCAGCCGCAACAAATCTCCCGTCTCGATACGCGCAGGCTGCGGGAAAAGTCGTCTCAGGGGCCGCAGCGCCTAAAGGCGTTATTCATTCTGCTGCACTTGCGGCATCGCTGAAGCGATGCCCCGATACGGATCGAGCGTTTGTCCGCAAGCTGCTAGGGCGAGTTGGGCGATTGCGGGGTGTACAAACGCACGCCGTTGCCGTTCAAAATGGCCGTGAGTTCCGCCTGATGCTGCGCGATCACGTCGTCCAGCTGCTTTTTCAACTCTTCGTCGCCTTCCCGCACCGCCATGGACATGGGAAAACTGTATTGCTCGGGCGCGCCCAGAGCCCGTTCATTGGGAACCACCACCAATTCCAGATCCGGATAGTCGCGCAGGAAGCCGCCAATGGCCGGTTGCCATGTGATCATGACATCCACCTGGCCGCTTTCTACGGCCTGCAGCATGGTCACCGGCGACTTGTCGTTATCGTCGCCTACGTCGAAGGCCACGCCTCCGGGAATCATGCCGCGCATCTTCATGCCGTCTTCGACCGGCGTGTCCCGCTCAAAACCAACCTTGAGCTTTTTCAAGGTGGGCGAGTCCATGCTGTTGATGTTGTAACGCTTGTCTTTCTTGAATACGAAAACATAAGACGAGATGTAGTAGGGGCGGGTGGTGAGCTCTTCCCGGCTGCCGTAGGGAATGCTCATGACAACGTCACACTTTTTCGCGTCCAGAGTGGTGGCCAGGAATTGGGGAAAGCCGCCGCGTCCCCGGTAGCTGCCCGCGGTGTATTCGACGGTCTGGCCCAGGTCCTTGGCTACGGCTTCGGCAATCTTGTTTTCAAAGCCTCCGCCAGCCCGGTTGGAATAGGGAAGGTAGTCGGGGTCGGCGCAAACGCGAAGCGCTTTGGCTGAAGCCGGACTGGCAAACGCAAGCACCCCGGCCGCCACGAGGGCGGGGACGAGAGAGGTCCTGAATGTCATAAGGTTTTACGGCTCTCTCCACGCGAGCCGAAAGATGCGCCGCAAAAGTTATCAGTTCAGGGAAAGACAAGCAAGGACAATCTTCAGGAGGAGAGAGGCGATTTTCCGTCTCCGCGAGCTTTGCCTAGGGTCTCGGCGATCTCAGCGGTCTAAAGCTTTTTGCTGTAAAAAAGTCAAAGCCTTACACCGCAGAGGACGCTGAAAACAACCCTCCAAGGGCGCTGAGAAATTCTGCAACAAGCAAACTGAGACACTACCAATCGTCTCGCATTCTTGACATCCCCAGCACCCTTCACTAATCTTTGACCTGTTTTCATGGGGCACAAATGAACATTGAACAGCATTCATTTCGTAAAAGAGGCGGTTCACGCCTGCTGGCGCTCGTGGTTGTGTCACTCCTGGTCTTTGGTCTCGCCCTGGGACTCGCCTTGCCGCTGAGCGCACAATCGCCAAGTCCGAATCAAGACTTTCTGGTCATCGTGCCCCATACCCATTGGGAAGGCGCGGTATTCAAGACTCGGGAAGAGTATCTGCAGATCGGGCTTCCCCATATTATGAAGGCGCTCAGCCTTTTGCAGAGATATCCGCAGTATCACTATGTTCTCGATCAGATGGCCTACGTCCGGCCTTTTCTGGAGCGTTATCCAAACGAAGTCCCTTTGTTCAAGAAGATGCTTGATGAGCACCGCCTGGAGATCGCCGGCGGCACGGTGGTGATGGAGGACGAAAACGTTCCTTCCGGGGAATCCATCGCGCATCAATTCCTTCTTTCCAAGTGGTATTTTCGCGACCGCCTGGGCTATGAAGTGCACACGGGGTGGGGACTCGACACCTTCGGGCACAACGCGCAGATGCCGCAAATCCTGAAGCTGGCGGGGATGAATTCCTATTGGTTTCAGCGAGGCGTCTCCAGTCCCCAAACGCCGGGAGAGATCACCTGGCAGGGGATTGACGGCACCACCATTCCCGGCCACTGGCTGTCCACCGGGTACGGTCCGTTTGATGAACACCAGCCTACCTTCCACGCGTTCGAAGCCACCATTCGCTCTAGTTTCGACGCGCTTACTCCTTCCTCGCGCGGTCCGGGACGGGTGCTTTTCGCGGGCGCGGATGTGAGCGATCCGGATGAGACGCTTCCGGTCTATGTGGATGAATGGAACCGCACGAAGCCGGAACCGTTTTCGATCCAACTCGGCACCCCTTCGGATTTCCAGACTCTGAGAGCGAAATATCCGGTTGAGCGCCCGGTGATTGCCGGCGACCTTAATCCGGTATTTCAGGGCGTTTACAGCACCCGCATCGAACTCAAACGCTGGATGCGCGATATGGAGCGCACTCTGACTTCGGCGGAGAAAGCCAGTGTGCTGGCGGGGCGCACATCGACCTCCGACCGTGAAGCCATCGAACGCGCCTGGGAACCGATGCTTTTTAATCAGACTCACGACCTCAGTTCGGGCGTGATGTTGGATCATGTCTATGAGGACACGCTGGCGGGCTACCGCTTCTCGAAACGTCTGGGAGATGAAATCCTGGGCAACGATCTGGATGCGTTGCTTTCTAAAGTCGATACCCAAGGCTCCGGAGCGCCGTTGGCAGTTTTCAATTTTCTGGGATGGGCGAGAAGCGATTATGTGGAGGCGGAGATTGGATTCAGCCAGCCGCAGGTTCAAGGAATTGAACTGCGCGATGCGTACGGCAAAGCAGTGCCTCTTCAGGTCTTGAGAAGCCATTCCAATGGCGGCGATGGCGGCCTGAGCACGGCGACGATTGCATTCATCGCACATGACGTGCCTGCCATGGGCTATGCCGTCTACCACGTGATTCCCACTCTTCCGGGTGTCCGGCCCGAAGCCGCGGCAAGCGGGAACACAGCGGAGACTTCCGCTCGCGGTCAATACTCCGCCACCAGCCGGGACGATTTTGGCACGCTGGAGAACGAATTTTACAAGGCGACCGTGAATCTCTGGACTGGGGAAATGACCAGCCTGGTCTTAAAGAAAAATCAGTGGGAAGTTTTGAGCAAGCCGGGAAACATCGTGGCCAAGGAAGAGGATCGCGGCGATTTCTGGGAGCTCTATGGGACCTTGGCGGGGGATCGCCTGACCAACGAAAAAAGACTTATTGGCCTGCCGCGCCCGGAGGCCACCCAGTGGAGCAACAATTACATTGGAGGCGGGGCGGAAGTCAGCCCTGGCCCGGTGTTCACAGAATTTGAAAGCTCGCATCCCTTCGGAAAGAATCAGTTCGAGACCCGGGTGCGAGTGTACCCCGGCATCCAGCGGGTTGATATTCACACGGAAATTGTGAATGCGGAGCCATCGGTGCGTTACCGGGTTCTGTTTCCTACCACAATTCACGAGGGCACCAATACTCAGGAGATTGCTTTCGGCGCGGTCGAACGTCCGCTTCATCAGGAATTTCCCGCTCAAAATTGGGTGGACTACAGCTCGGGCGGGCGTGGGCTCGCCATCCTAAATCGTGGGTTGCCCGGCAACAATGTGACCGATGACACCATGATGGTTTCCCTGCTGCGTTCCACACGGCTTGAGGTCTACGGGGCGGACGACTCCGGATTTGATCCGGCCAAGGCTTCAGAATCAGATACGGCCCTGGAACTAGGCAAGCATATATCCCATGATTACGCTCTGGTTCCACACACCGGAAGCTGGCAGGAAGCCGAGATCTACCGGGCCGGACTGGAGTTCAACAATCCACTGGTCGCAAGGAATATCGATGCCCACGCGGGCGCCATGCCCAAGCATTGGGGATTGCTGGAGATATCGGCCCCGGATGTAGTTGTATCTGCGCTGAAGCCAAGCCGCGACGGCGAAATTGCGTTGCGAGTTTATGAAGCGGCCGGACAGCCGGTGCAACACGCCACCATCCACTTTATGTTGCCGCTGGCTTCGGCGCGGGAGGCGAATCTGATCGAGGATCCTGGAAAACAGCTGCAGATCAATGGAAATACGATTTCTTTCGACCTGCATGCTTACGAGATCAAGACTTTCCGGCTGCGCTTGGGCGGACAATAAATACCTCTGTGTACCCCGAGTGCTCCGTGGTTAGGAGTTTAAGACCGAAACCACGGAGGACACGGGGTACACAGAGGAAGAACTCCGCTTAGAACAGTTGGTTGGGGAAATTTCCTACTGCCCCACTTCGGGTGCGCGCTTGATGCGCGGGTCGCGGAATAGATCGGCTTCGTCCGTGCTCCGGGTGGAGAACTCGGAGATGACCGCGCCTTCCGGCCCGGCCTGGAACCAGTGCGGAGTGTCCGGCACAAGCGTGTATTGATCACCGGGCTGCAGTACGACTTCGTGCCGCATGGTGTAGAAGGCTTCCGATCCCACGGGGGGGCGGCATGCCATCCTGGAGGCCGGATCGCCGGGAATGTAGAGATACACCGTGCCCCAGCGGCAGCGGAAAGTCTCTTCCTTGCCGGGAACGCCGTTCACCGTCGGGTGCCAATGCTCGGGACAGGTCTGGGCAGGAAACATGATGATTTCCTTGGCGCAACAGCGTTGGGTATTTACATAGGTGATGATTTCCAGCCCGGTCTTCTCGAGTTCTCCCAATCCGAAGTCGGCGACTTCAAAGCGGGCTCGTTCTTCCGGGGTAATGACGATTCCGGCCTGGTGCAACAACGCGGCCGCTCTAGCCACGGTATCTTCATATTGCTGGGACGAAATCATGTTGCACTCTTCCCTTCGCTCCGCAGACCTCGATGAGCCGCAGAACCTCACGCTTCACGGCTAGGCGGCCGGCAATCATAATATCCTGCGGTCCGCCCTTGCCGAGAAACTCATGCGGACTCAACGGTGGATGGTACTTCGACAGGCCCTCGCGAACCGCTTCCAGATAAGCCTGCTTAAGAACCGTCCCAAAGTTTACTTTAGCCACGCCTAGCGCGATCATCGCGCGCAGGCTCTCAGCGGTGAGACTGGTGCCGCCATGAACCACCAGCGGCACCGAGATTTTTTCCCGAATGCGCCGCACCGCCTCCAGATCCACCGTAGCCTTCCCTTCGGTGAGGATGTGCACATTTCCAATCGAGATGGCCAGGGCGTCAATCCCCGTGTCCTCGACGAATTCCGCCGCGAGATCCGGATCCGTGATACTGCCGCTCCCGTTGTTGCCGGCGTGGCCAGCGGGCAACAGCCCGATCTGCGCTTCTACCCAAACGCCCCGCGGCTTGGCAAGGCGCACCACCGCTTTAACCAGAGCGCGGTACTCCTCGACTTCCAGTCCCTCATTTTCGGGCATTACCGCATTGAACCCCATTTCAATGGCGGCGCGAATCTGACCCAGATCGTCTGACTCGTTCAAGATGAACGCTACCGGAATCCTAGCCAGGTCGAGCGCCTGGCGGAAACAGGCATAGTAGGCGAGGTTTTCCGGCTTCTCGCGAGTGGGATGGCGCAGGAACCCCCCGTTGAATCCGGCAATTATGGGAGAGTGGCTTTCCTCGGCAGCGTCAATTACCGCTTCCAGCGATTCCAGGTTCCAGGACTCCGCATACGGAACCGCGTAACCTTCGCGTTGGGCCTCCGCCAGCAAGTCAGACAGGGATGCAAGGGGCATATAGGGCAATGAACGAACCTCAGTATACTTATTAACTTATGAACTTTTGTCAAGGCGCATTATTGGCGCCTAGGCCGGGGCTTCCGCGGACGCAGACTGCTTGAGGTAAGCCATCGTCTCCTGAAAGTCGAAAACACCGGTTGAGCATCCTACGGCGCGGGTACACGAAGCACCCACGGCGGCCGCAAAGCGCAGGGTGAATTCCAGCGGCCAAGCCTCAAGAACCCCCACGATCAGCCCGGCGGCAAAGGCATCGCCCGCGCCCGACTCGTCAATTGACGCCATGTGGAAAGCCGGGGTTTCCACGATTTGCCCACCCTTGATGGCCAGCGAGCCGGCCGGGCCGAGAGTGACCACCACGGTCGTTTGAGGACTATGGCGCGCGAGCTCACGGGCCTGTTCCAACGGCGCGGAAATACCCGTCAACAGTTTGGCTTCGTCGCTGTTGGGGAGAAAGTAATCGGTGAGGGGCAGAACGGGCAACACGTGTTCAGCCGCCTCGGAGTTATTCGCCGGAATGACGACGTTCGAGTACGGTGGTAATCCCAGCCTGTCTGGCGGCGCGAAAAAGCCGATCGAGATCGGCCGCCGAAAACCCGGGCATGGCCATATAACCGCCGACGTAAAGGATCTTTGCCCCCTGCAGAATCTCGGGGCTGGCGTCGGCGGCGCACAAATCGCGGTTCGATCCGATGCAATGGAGATACCGGCGATCCTCTCCGCAGACATTCAGGATGACGGTGGCCGAGGTAGGCTGCTTCGCGCTTCTGCGAATCCAGGCGGTTCCGATCCCGCGGCTACTGAGTTCATCAATCACAAACTGCCCGAAGCTGTCCTGGCCAACCTTGCCCACTACCGACACCGTCCTCCCCAAACGGCGAAGGTCGACGGCTACGTTGGCGGCGCAGCCTCCCACGCTATGTACAAATCCGTCAGTAGTTTTGAGTTCGCCGGGCTGAGGAAGGGCTGCGACCGGCAGGGCAAAAACGTCGGCGCACAAGATTCCCAGGCTGACGACTTCCATAGCCTCCCTCACAATACGCTGCGTACCGCCTGCAAGATCCGTTCGACCGAAGGCACGTAACGGTTCTCCATGACTGGAGCAAAGGGCACCGGCGTGTCCGGAGCAGCCACCCGGCGGATGGGCGCCTCCAGATAGCCTAAGCACGCATCGGCCACGCGGGCAGCGACTTCGGCGCCCCAGCCTCCGGTCAGGTTGTCTTCCTCCACAATCACCAGCCGTCCGGTCTTTTCCACCGACTTGAAGATGGTTTGATCGTCCAGCGGAACCAGGGTACGCGGGTCAATCACTTCAACCTGAATACCTTCCTGCTCCAACACTCTAGCGGCCTGCAACGAGCGATGCACCATAAGCAGATTGGCCACAATGGTAACGCGGTCACCCTTGCGAACCACATTCGCCTGGCCAAAAGGAATGAGATATTCCTCCTCGGGAACGTGCATCACAAGCTGCATCCCGCCCGCCTCTTTACGTGATCCTTTGCTGCCATACAGAAGTTTATGCTCGAAGATGATAACCGGATTGGGATCGCGGATGGCAGTTTTCAGCAATCCTTTTCCGTCGTAGGGATTGGATGGACAAACAATCTTGAGGCCGGGGACGTGCATCAGGAAAGCTTCCAACGATTGCCCGTGTTGCGCGCCGCGCGTCGTGGCGCCGACCGGAGCCCGAAAAACCATGGGCACCGTAACCCGGCCGCCGGACATGTAGCGCATCTTCGCCGCCTGGTTAGCCAACTGGTCCATGGCGATGAAAATGAAATCCCCATACTGGACGTTGGCCACCGGAATCAGGCCTCCCATGGCCGCCCCCGCGGCAACGCCCGCGATCGCGGCCTCGGAGATGGGCGTATCCAGGACGCGCTCGTGCCCGAATTCCTTCTCCAATCCCAGGGTGACGGTGAAGGCGCCCCCAAAACCTCCGGGCACACCGATGTCCTCTCCCAGAAGAATGACTCTGGAATCGCGGCGCATCTCTTCGACCAGCGCTTCGCGCAACGCTTCCACCATGGTCAGAGTGCGCTGTGTTTCTGCGACAGCTTCAGGCATAGACATCGTTCAGAACGTCCTCCGGTTGCGGGCTGGGGCTGGCTTCGGCAAAGGCTATGGCATCGTCCAGTTCCTTCTCGACCGACGCCTTGAGGTCCTCAACTTCTTTGGGGGAAAGCGCTCCCTCGGCCAGGCAAAACGCTTCATAGCGCACCACCGGGTCGCGATCTTTCCAGTATTGCAGTTCATCCTTAGGGCGGTAATGGCCGGGATCGCTGCGGGAGTGGCCGCAGACGCGGTAGGTTTCCAGCTCCAGAAAAGTTGGCCCTTTGCCGCTGCGGGCGCGGTCCGCAGCCTTCTGCATGGCATCGTGCACGGCTTCCACGTCGTTTCCGTCCACGGTAACGCCGGGAATGCCGTAAGCGGCGGCGCGATCGCTCAGGTGGGGTACGCGGGTCACCTTCTCGATCGCCGTGGAAGCGCCATAGCGGTTGTTTTCACAAGCAAATACCACCGGCAGATCCCAGATAGCCGCCATGTTCACGCCTTCATGAAATGAACCGATATTGGTGGCGCCGTCCCCGAAGAAACAGGCGACAATGTTTCCGGTTTTGCGGTATTTGAATGCCAAGCCCAGGCCGGATGCCAGGGGAATACCGCCACCGACAATAGCTACGGCGGGCAACATGCCATCTTCAAGACTTCCCAAATGCATGGAGCCGCCCTTGCCATGGCAACACCCGGTGGTCTTGGCAAATAGTTCGGCCATCAGACTGTTGATCGACAAACCGCGGGCCACGGCGTGCTGGTGGGGGCGATGCGTGCTGGTTACAACATCTCCCTGCCGCAGAACGCTGCACACGCCTACCGCGCAGGCCTCCTGCCCCTGAGCCTGGTGGATGGTGCCCGGCATACGGCCCTCGAGAAACAGGTAGTAAACGCGCTCTTCGAAGCGGCGGCAGAGCAGTAATTTCCGGAACAGCGTCTTCCGCTGTTCATCGGTCACTTGTTTCGACTTCGCGATGGCTTGTGTCATAAGGAATTCAAATGAAATTGGACGCGTTCCAGAAAGCGCGCGACTGCCACTCCGTCGACCACCCGGTGATCGGCGGAGATGGTGATTGAGCAAACCAGCTCGTTCTGCAGTTTGCCGCTCTTAAGCGCGGGTTGCTCGCGCACCGCGCCAATCGCAAGCGCCGAAGTGCAACTCGGCGGAATGATGGCTGCGAACTGCTTGACTCTAAACATTCCAAGATTGGAGATGGCCAGCAGTGGCTGGGCGGCAGTGGGCGTGTTCAGCTGTGTGGCCCGCCGCACGGTCTGAAGAAACGCTTCCCATGAGAGCTCGCAAGGGTCCGCTAAAGGAGCCAAAAGCATGGTGGGCTCATGCGCCACCACCAACACCACGTCGGCCGCGCTGTGCTGCTGGTAGCTTCCGTTGCTATAACTGACATTCAAGCGTGGACTATCCCGCAGGCTGCGCGCGGCACAAAGCACGAACACATCATTGTACGTGGCATGAAGGTTCGGATGCTTCTCATTCCATGCGGCGCGCCAGGCGGCGGCATGTGCCATGGAGACGTCCGCGGTTGCGTAGAAATGGGGGATGTCGCGCTTGCTAGCCATGACAGTAGCGGCCATCGCCGACAATGCGCGGTTGTTTCCTGCCGGGGAGAGCGACGCCCCCGCCTTGTCTGCCTGTTCGAGCCAGCGCAACACATCTGCCTTGCTGATGATGCCATCGGGACCGGTTCCGGGGACCTTGCCCAGATCAATGCCACGCTCCTTGGCCACAGCGCGCGCCGCTGGCGCAGCTCTCACCCCGCCGGTACGGCTTTTAACCTCGGCCACCACCGCCGGCTTTTCTTCAGTCTCCGCCAGCACCGCCTTGGCATCGTCTCCCGGCGGAGCATAGGGTTCGTCGGCGGTATCGGTGACAATCGCCACCGGCGACATGGCGGTGGCCAGAGTGCCCTCTTCCGCCAACCATTGCCGCAAATAGCCGTTGGCGAAAGACTCGACTTCCATTTCGACCTTGTCCGTCGAAACCGCCAGGATGGGTTCTCCTCGGGTCACGTGCTCACCCGGCTTCTTCAGGAATTGGCGAATGGTTGCCTCGTTGGTGGTCTGACCCAGATCCGGAAGAATGATTACGTGGCGCATGGCGACTATGTTCTCCCGCTAAGGTACCGGGATATGTTCTGGCAGGAAAGCAACAGAACGCTGTTGTCCGAAGTAGTCATTGCTTTAGGTGCGTTTGGCAGAGCAACCGCTCTGGCCCCGCGAGAAGAACCGCGCTGATCGAAAATGGACGCCGGTCCACTTCCGAGATGAACTATGTTCACACATCGAAAACGGCAATGAAATAGTATCACGCCGGCTCGAGAAAGTGAATGCGCCGCCCGGAGCGGAAAACTGCGTGCCCGAATCAGTCCTGACTCGCTGGAAATGGTTCGCGGGTAACAGGCGGCTCGCTACTCTTCTCGGGATGGACTCGATCTCTGCCGCTGCCTAACAGGAACGAGATGGTTTGGGTCACCTCGCGCACCGCTTTTTTGATCGCCGGGAGATTTTGGGACATGCGGATGCTCGGGCCGGAGACGCTCAGGGCGGCAATCGGCTGAGGATCGCTGGCAAAGATAGGGCCGCCGACGCAAACCGCTCCAATGGAATTCTCTTCATTATCCAGCCCCACGCCTTCGCTCCGAACCCGCGCTAATTCCTCTTCGAGTTGTTCTTGCGACGTGATTGTCGAGGCGGTCATGGCCGGCATTCCGTAACGTGCCAAGGACTGTTCCTTCTCCTCGGGAGGCAGATAGGCGGCAATGCACTTCCCCACCGAGGTGCAATGAAGAAACGACAACTGCCCCACGGATGCGGCGAGACGGTGGGGCCTGGGGCTCTCCAGCACAAGAATGTAGATGACGCCGCCCGCCTGAGGCACGGCCAGGTTGACCGATTCTCCAAACGCGAAGAGCAGGCGCTGCATCAGAGGCTTGGCGATGACGGTCAGCCGCTGATAAGGGAGAGCGTTCTTCCCTAATTCAAAAAACTTTCCCGCCAGGGCGTACAAGTTCGTAACCGGATCCTGCTCGACATAACCGAGCTTGTTCATGGAATAAAGCAGGCGATGGACGGTGGTCTTGGGAATCCCGCTCAGCTCCGTAATTTCTTCCAGCGGAACGCCAGACTTGCGCTGCTGGCTCATGGCCTCGAGCACGGCAAATACTTTCTGGGTGACCGCAACAAAATTCTTGTCGTAGGCCGACTTGGAGCTTTTCCGGCTTTTTCTCATGTGCCTCACCCCTGCGGCGCCCGCCATTTTACTCCGCGGGTACAAACAGCTCCAGCTTGATGTGCCAGGTCACGGACTGCCCCGGCTTCAACCACACCACCCCAGTATCCTGGCTGCCCCATACCTCTTTATTGAAGGGATCCGCCAGATTGAACTGAGGTTCTACGGCCACATAACTCTTGTCAGGCGGCGCATAAACCTGGATCGCCTTGATTTGCGGCGAAAGCGCCAGGATGCGAAGGCCGTAGTGGGCCTTGGGGTCGATGATTTCTATGTGGGCGGCGCCATCGGGGCGGCGCTCCAGATGGGTAAAGCAGTCGTCCATGAACAGGTCCCCGAGCGCTTTGCCTTGCGGGTCCGTGAAATCGAAAGGCGTATCTTTCACCGGCACGATCTGGCCGGTGGGGAAAACGTCGTCGTAATTGGTGGCCGGCGCACGCTGGTCACCCGGAATGACTAAACGGCCTTGCCGGCGATCCCCACTGGGAAAATCGAAATAGGGATGGAATCCAATCGCCATCGGCAGAAGCTCATGGCCTACGTTCTTCGCGGTGACGGCAAGGTCCATGGCCTGGTCCGAGAGCGACATGCGGACGCCGACATCGGTCTTGGACGGCCAATGCCCGTTGAAATCCCCGGCATGCAGGAACCCGGAAACAGTCGAGGCGGCTGCACCGTCCTGGTGCTTGATGTCCTCGAACCGGGAAGTAAGAATCAGGCCATGCATGGCATGGACCGGCGCACCTGGGTTTTTGCCACGCCAGTTTGCGGGCAGTGAGATTTGCTTTCCCCCAATATCCGTCGCGATGGTTTTTCCATCGGGAGAAAGCGTTCCACGAATACGGTTGGGAAAAGGCAGCAGAATGGCGCCGCCGATGAAAAAACTCTTGTTGCGGAATGCGTCGTTATCCTCTTCAAGCAGATGCTTGGCGTCAGGCAGGCTGGTTACACCGATGACATTGACCACGCCCGCTCCGGGCAAATAAGCCTTCAGCTGCAGCAGATTCATCCCCGCGCCAGGAAGCACGGTGGCTTCCACGAATTGCGGTTTGATCTGATCCGCGGAGTGAGGGCGGGACAGAGTGATGGCCGGGACTCCGTAGACTGTAACCGGCGCCGACTGCGCGGCTGCCTGGTTTCCTGGCAACCATCCCGCAACCACTGCCGGGGTAAGCAGAATGAGAAGATATCTCCCTAAGGTTTTCATCGCCCGCAATTCTACTGCACCACGGGATGTAATAACCCGGGAAATTGGTTAGTTCGTGATTTCCGCCGTTTGACGCTTTTTGCCGGAGGCGGTCTCGCCTAGTTTGTGATTTTGTATGCCGGTGACCAACGGGCCAAAGGGGATAGCATGGCGCGCGCCGTTATAATTGGACGGTTTGGAATTGGGGAATGATTTTCCGCAGTCGGGAATTCACGATCACAACCTAGGGGACCTATGACCACGAAGTGGACCAACGTGAAATCAATGAAAACCGGGCGGGGAATCGCCGCCGGAATCGCCAATGACCTGGGAAGATTCGCGGTAACCACCATGGAAATTCCCTGGAAACTCACGCGTGACAAAATCGGCGGCGAGCCTGCCGCAGTCATCATGGTCGAATCCATGGAACTGGGTATGCTGGAACGCGAACTGCAAGCCCTGCCCGAAGTAGACGCCATTGTGACGATAGGCGGAGGACAAGCCTGTGACTTCGGCAAATACCTTGCCTGGAAGCGCGGCTGCCGCGTGGTTTCTGTCCCAACCGTGGTGAGCGTGAATGCCTTCGTCACACCTTCTGCCGGGGTGCGCAGCAATCATCGCGTGCAGTACCTGGGCGCGGTGAGCCCCGATCCTCTGGTGATTGACTATGACCTGATTCGAACCGCGCCCACCAATCTCAACATCGCGGGGGTGGGCGATATTCTTTCCATCCATACTGGAACCTTCGATTGGGAAGTAGCACACCGCGCCGGAAAAGACGCGCACAATTTCGATGCCAGCGATGTGCGGCGAGCCCGGGCGATTCTCGACGACATTGATCGAAACGCCGCCGAGATTCGCGCCGTATCCGACCAGGGCATTCAAGCGATTGTGGACGCCTACATCGCCATCAACAGCATCTGCCTGCCAAAAGATCATTACCGCACCGAAGAGGGATCGGAACATTTCCTGTTCTACGAACTGGAGGAACGCTTGCAGCGGCCCTTCATTCACGGGGAGATCGTGGGCTTGGGAATCTACCTGATGAGCCGTCTGCAAAAGAACCGTCCCGAATGGATCACCAGCCTGATGGATCGAGTGGGACTGAAATACCAGCCGGCGCATCTGAAAATTCAGCGCCAGGACCTGGCCGCCAGCCTCCGCAATCTGCGCCGCTACACGGAGACCACCAAGCTCTGGTACAGCAATGTGCAGGAAAACGAGATCACCGACCAGTGGATTGACGAGCACCTGAAGCATCTCCAGTTCCCGGCTTAGCAACCCGCTCCCGCAATGACAGAGCTTCAACCAAAACCGCCAGGAAGTTCCGTTGCCATGGGCAGCCCAGCTAACCCTGCGGCGCAAGATGAGCGCGTGCTGGCAGATTACGGCTACCGCCAGGAACTCAAGCGCGATATGGGTTTCTTCTCCAGTTTCGCGCTGAGCTTCTCCATTATTTCCGTGACGACGGGGATTTTCGCCGTTTATGGAAGCGGGCTGAGCACCGCAGGTCCCGCCTTCATCTGGACGTGGCTGGTGGTCGGCGGCGGGCAACTTCTGGTGGCGCTGGTTTTCGCCACCCTGGCGAAGCAAACTCCGCTATCCGGATACGCATACCAGTGGACACGTGGACTGGTCGGCCCCAAACTTGGCTGGTGGGCGGGATGGATGGTCATTGTTCAGTTCATGTCCGGCATGCCCGCTGTCTGTTACGCGCTAGCCAACTATTTGACCTCGTACGCCGGCATCGCGGGAACCAATCGCAATCTGATTCTCACCACCTCCGCGATCCTGGTTAGCATCGCCCTGATTAATCATTTTGGAATTCATCTGGCCAGCCGGGTCAACGACTTCGCGGTGGGCGCCGAGATTCTGGGAACCGTTGTCGCGGGCGTCGTGTTACTGGTGATTGCTTTGGTGCGCAAGACCAATCCGGCTCATTTTGTTCTCACTCATCCCGGACAACCCGGTGGCAAGGCCTTCCTGGGAGCGTTGGCCTTTTCTTCACTCATGAGCATCTGGACGCTCACCGGCTTTGAAGGCGCAGCCAACTTGGCGGAAGAGACGCGGGCGCCGCAAAAGCATGTACCGGTGGCAATCGTTAGTTCCCTGCTGATTTCCGTCGCACTCGGCTTCCTGGTCCTGGTGGGATTCACGCTGGCGATTCCATCCCTGGAGCAGGCGAAACAGCAGCCCGCGCCTCTGCTTTACATCATGCAAGCGCATCTGCCCCCGTTCTTGATCACGGGAATCATGCTCTGCGTTTTCCTGGCAATCTACGCGTCGGCTCTCGCCAACTTAACCTCGCTGACCCGCATGGTATGGGCGATGGCACGCGATTACCAGCTACCTCAATCGCACTGGCTGGGAAGAATCAACACCCGCCGAGTTCCCGCTAACGCAATCTGGATCGTCACCGCCATCGCGATTGTGTTTACCTGCTGGGCGAAGGTGGAAACCGTGATGACCAGCATTTCCGCCCAGGCCGGCTACATCACCTACACCATCGTAGTCGGAGCCGCAACCTGGGGGCATGCTAAACACCCGATCGGCGATGCGCCTCAGGCCGTCAGAATTCCCAAATCGCTCGCTGGCGCGGCCCTTGTCTGGTTGCTGCTGGTAATCGTGATGCTAAGCCTTCCCCAGGCCGGTGCAGGATGGATGGGCGCCGTAGCCATGCTGGGGACAGGAACGGTGGGCCTAGCCTTCTTCCTCCGCCGGGAAAACAATAAGGACAGCATTCCCGGGGTTTGATTTTGCTCACCCGCTAATCCTGACATTCAAGAAAAGCAGCTCGCGGCAGCTTCGTCTTGGCCCGTCGAGAGAATACATATTGGGAAGATGATAGACTTCGGAAAAATAGCTTTTTTGTTCCATGAACCGAATCCCGAGACCCAGTCGCGAACCCAGAGCCCAGCATTGAACGTCAATTCTCTGCGACACCCTAAGAATATCTGGCGTAAATTCCTGCTTCAGGTCCTGGCCGGGCTGTTGGCGAGTGTTTGCTGGACCGTCGCGCAAATCGCTTCGGCTCCCGCCACACCCGCACCCATCGCCATAGCGAATTTCACCGACATCGCCGGGAAGGCGGGCCTCGCCATGACCAACGTGTTCGGCGGCGTAAATACAAAGAAGTACATCATCGAAACCACCGGGACCGGAGTGGCCATCTTCGACTATGACAACGATGGCTGGCCGGATATTTTTCTGGCCAATGGCACGACGCTGGAAGGATTTCCGGCAGACAAAGCCCCGACCAACCACCTTTACCGCAACAATCGTGACGGCACTTTTACCGATGTGACCGCCAAAGCCGGGCTGGCGGCCAGCGGATGGGGGCAGGGAGCCTGCGTGGGAGACTACGACAATGACGGTTGGGAAGATCTCTACGTCACCTACTACGGCAAGAACCGGCTGTATCACAACGATCATGGCGTTTTCACCGAAGTGGCGGAAAAGGCCGGAGTAGCAGGATCGGGGAAGACCTGGGGGACTGGTTGCGCGTTCGTGGACTACAACCGCGACGGACGTTTGGATATCGCGGTCGCCAGCTATGTGAACTTTGTCCTGAAAGCAACCCCAAAGCCTGGCGAGGGTATCTGCACCTGGAAAGGGGTCCCGGTGATGTGCGGTCCGCGGGGATTGCCGGGCGACACCAACATTCTTTATGAGAACCTTGGCAACGGAAAATTCGCGGACGTAAGCCGCAAGGCCCATTTCGATCAAACGGATGGGAAATATTGCTTCAGTATTTCCACCGCCGACTTCGACGATGACGGCTGGCCTGACATTTACATCGCGTGCGACAGCACCCCGAGCATTCTCTACCACAACAATCGCGACGGCACCTTCACCGACATCGCCGGAATAGCGGGAGCGGCATTCAATGCGGATGGCCGCGAACAGGCCGGGATGGGAGCCACCGTTGGCGATTACAACGGCGACGGGCGGCCCGACATTTTCAAAACCAATTTTTCCGATGACACGCCGACGCTTTACCGGAACGATGGAGACGGAACATTCACGGATGTGACCTTTGAAGCGGGTCTCGGCAAGCACATGCAGTATCTCGGCTGGGGGACCATGTTCTTCGATTTCGATAACGACAGTTGGCCCGACATCATTCAAGTCAATGGCCACGTCTATCCGGAAGTGGACAAATTTCACCTGGCGGTGGGCTACCAGGAATCGCGGCTGCTCTACCACAACAACGGAAATGGAACTTTCACCGACATTTCGGCGGACGCAGGAACGGGGATCACGGCGCAATCATCCTCGCGGGGCCTGGCGGCGGGCGATCTGTGGAACGATGGCCGCATTTCGCTGGTAATTAACAACATGAACGCCACTCCAAGTTTGCTGGTAAATGACGTCAAGTCCGGAAATCATTGGGTGGCTTTTCGAACTAGCGGCGTTCGTTCAAATCGCGATGGCATCGGGGCTAGAATCACGCTTGGCGCCGGGAAACGCATTCTCGTGGATGAAGTCCGCAGCGGATCGAGTTATATTTCGCAGAACGATCTCCGGGTACATTTCGGGCTGGGCTCCGCTAGTAAGATTGACTCGGTGCAAGTGCGTTGGCCAAGCGGATTGACCGAGCGATTCGACCAGATCTCCGTCGATGCGTTTCACACGCTTACGGAAGGCTCCGGAAGCGCGCTGCCTGCGCCTTGAGTCGACCTCATTCTTGTAGAAGTCTCAGGATCTCGCTTTCCAGCACTGCGATATCCGCCGCTCCAATGTGCTTCTTGTAGATGCGGCCATCGCGACCGATCAGGAATGCGATCGGCAATCCCAGAACTCCCCCGTACAACTCTCCGGTCTTCGCATCGCCCATTACGACTGGATAGTTCAGTTTGAATTGCCGGCAAAAGTCGCGCACCGGTTCCGCTTCGTCATCCATGGATACGCCGATAATCCGCAGGCCCCGGTCGCCATACTTGCTTTGCAACTCCACGAAACCGGGGATTTGCTCGCGGCAGTGATCGCACCAGGTCGCCCAGAAGTCCAGAAAGACCACCTTGCCTTTGTACGTAGCAAGATCGAGCGTCTGCCCGGTTAGGGTTCGGAGTGAAAACTCTGGCGCCAGCGAAGCAGTGGAGGTCTTCTGGAGCGCCGCCCCACCGGCACCCGCGATTCGTTGCCGCGCAAGATAAAATCCTCCCGCCACAACGATCGACCCGATGACGACGAGCAGTCTCCTCGACAATGCAGCCTCCAGGCGCAACCCGGCTATTGCCCTTTGGTTACGGGATAGCCTTTATCCGCCCAGTCTGCTCCAAAATTCTCGGCGATATGGAGCACTTTGACGTTTGTGAACCCCATGGCGCGCAGCGCTTCGTCAGCAGGCTTGGTGTTGGGACAGTGGTCCCAGGGGCAACACCCGCAATAAAGCACGATGAATTTTGTCCGCGGCAGAGATTCGACTCGCTTGCGCAGTTGCTGCAGACCGCTCGGGCTGGAGGCGGGACCGATGTACTCGGAATCCGGAATGTGCGCCTGCTCAAACAGAGTATGAAAGCCCACTTGAATGATCAGGGGTTTTTCACTCCGGGCAGACTGGAGAATCTTTGCCAATTCGGCAGGATTGATCAGCCGTGAGGCTGGCACGGAGCTCGCCTGATAGGCAAAACAGATGGACGCGCACATCAGGCTAGCCGCGGCCAACGCGAGAGTAATCTTTCTATTCTTAAAGAGAACTTTCATCGTATCCCTCCCATCATCAATTCCCGCCATCGTTAGGCCTGTGCGCGTCCCCGCCATGCATCGCCGGCTCAAGCCCGGCCAGAATACTACAAATCATGTTGGCTCCCGCGTAGCGCCGCCGTCTCGCCGGTCTGGAAGTGTATTGAAAAGCGGTCGCGGGCCGGACCCGCAAGACAGCCGGCGAGACGCCGGCGCTGCAGGAATTCACCTTGTTTTGCGACGGACCGACTCGTTCCCGCTATAATCTCTATCCGGCTGGCGACAAACCCCACACCAGGAGCCATCATGGATCGCCGCAATTTTCTCAAGACCACTGGAACTCTAATCGCCGGCGCCACTTTGGCTCCGCGCACGTTCGCAGATAATCCGCAAACCCAGGCCTCCCTCCCAGCGCGGTTGGTTCTCCCCATGAATCGCAACTGGCTTTATAGCCGAAGTTCCGTAGAAGGAGCTCAGGCAAAGGAGTTTGACGATTCGGGATTTGAACGTATCGCGATTCCGCACACCAATGTCAAACTCCCCTGGCATAGCTTCGACGACCGGGCCTACGAGTTCGTCTCGACCTACCGGCGCCGTTTCAAGCTCCCCGCGGAAGCCCATGGCCAGCGGGTTTTCGTGGACTTTGAGGGCGCGATGACCGCCTCCACGGTGTGGATCAACGGCGTGCGCCTCGGCGAATACAAGGGCGGGTACACGCCCTTTTCCTTCGAGCTGACACCACATCTCGATTTTGAGGGGGAGAACGTGCTCACGGTTTATGTGGACTCCTCCGAACGGGCAGACATCCCTCCCTTTGGCCACCAAATCGATTACCTCACTTTCGGAGGCATCTACCGTGAGGTTTCTCTTCGCATCGTTCCGTCCACATTCCTGGAGAATATTTTCGCCAAGCCCAAAGATGTGCTGACTGCCCATCCCCATCTTGAAGTTGATTGCTTTGTTCAGTCTCTCGATTCGCGGCGCGGAACCTTCACGCTGGAAGTCGAGCTTCGGGATGGCGAGCAAACGGTTGCGAAAGCAACCCAGCGAATTTCGCTCTCAGGCGATACCAGTGAACCTGTCGCGCACAACATCCCGCTGGACAATTTGAGCGGCATAAAGTTGTGGGACCTTGCCCATCCGAATCTATACCAGGTTCATGTTCGCCTCATGGAGGGAACACATCTGCTGGATAACGATGTTCGCTCCGTCGGTTTCCGGGAAGCGCAATTCACCGATCACGGATTTGAGCTGAACGGCCAGGTCGTCAAGTTGCGTGGTCTCGACCGTCATCAAACCTTCCCTTTCGTCGGCCAAGCCATGCCGGGCCGCGTGCAACGCCGCGACGCGGAGATCCTCCGAAAAGATCTCAAGTGCAACATTGTCCGCACTTCGCACTATCCGCAGTCTCGTCATTTTCTGGACGCTTGCGACCAATTTGGGCTTCTCGTCCTCGAGGAAATTCCGGGATGGCAGCACATCGGCGACCAGTCCTGGAAGGAGATTTCGATTGACAACGTTCGCCGCATGATTCGCCGTGACTGGAACCATCCATCCATCGTTCTCTGGGGAGTGCGCATCAACGAGTCTCAGGACGATCATGATTTTTACGCCCGCACCAATGCCCTGGCGCATCAGCTCGATTCCACACGCCCCACTGGAGGCATTCGTTATTTTCAAGAGTCCGAGTTTCTGGAAGATGTTTTCACCATGAATGATTTCGGCTTCCCCCTGAAGCCGCCCAACCACCCTCTTTATCTGAACACTGAATTCATCGGTCATACCTATCCCACCAAGACCATCGACAGTGTCGAACGCCTTACCGAACACACTCTTCGTCACGCCCGCATTCACAACCAGCTCGCGTCTAACCCGCAATATGCCGGAGGCATCGGCTGGTGTGCTTTCGACTACAACACGCACCGCGATTTTGGCTCTGGCGATCGCATCTGCTATCACGGCGTCACCGACATTTTCCGCGAACCCAAGCCAGCCGCCGGCTTCTACAAGTCGCAGTGCGATCCTGCGGATGAAGTTGTGCTCGAACCCGCGTTTCATTGGGCCAGGGGCGACCAATCGGTAGGATTTTCCAAGGCGGTCGTCTGCTCCAACTGCGATCACCTCAAGTTCCACGTTGGCGGCCGATTGATTTTGGAGGCCGAGCCAGACCGCATCCAGTTTGCGCATTTGCGTTATCCCCCATTCGTGACCGAAATCGGCGAACACATTGGTGATTGGGGAGACTTGCGCATTGATGGCTACATTCAAGGCAAGAAGGTGATCGAAAAGAGTTATTCCGGCGCGGGCGTTGACCAGGTACTAACCCTTCTGCCAGATGACACTACCTTGCTGGCGGACGGAGCCGACGCTACTCGCGTGGTCCTCCGCGTAACCGACGAATTCGGCGCAATTCGGCCCTTCGCCAATGATGCCATCCAATTGGAACTCGAGGGTCCCGCCGAAATTATTGGCGATAACCCCTTCGCCTTGGCCGGCGGTACCGGAGCGGTTTGGATAAGGGCCAAAGAGCAGCCCGGAACGGTGCGCCTGAAAGGAACTCATCCGTGGCTGGGAACAAAACAAGTGGAGTTTGAAATGGTTGCCGTTCCTCCGGAGCGCATCTGAGCGCTCATTGCCGCGCGGCAGCTTTAAAGGAGAAGCACACCATGAAAGACCAAGTCGTACTCATCACCGGAGCCGATGGAGGCTTGGGCACGCACCTGACCAACGCATTCCTTGATGCTCGGGATTTACCTGTCGCATGCCGTGCGGTCACTGCCTTCATGTCCAACTGCACGGTTGGCCTGGCCACAGCCATGCCCTTCGCCTTGGTCAACTCAAAGATGGCGGGGTTAGCACTCAACGGCAGATAGAACGGCGGGTGAGATTCGCAGACTACTGAAAGAATGGCTCCTCAGGTAGGACTCGAACCTACAACCCTCCGGTTAACAGCCGGATGCTCTGCCATTGAGCTACTGAGGAGTGTTGTGACGGACGCACCACAAGCAGCGTCGCCTTAAGTAGTACACATCATCATAACATCGGCGCCACGTGGTGAAAACCCAATGTACCGTCCCAATGTACCAACAGTGGCAGTCCACCCGCCATCTCCGCTGGTATCCATGACCGTTGACTGTTCGACGCAAAACATGAGTCCTCATCCGAGGTGGCGAGGACTCATGTTCCGAAACCCCGCGCGATCCCGATATTACGGGAGCCTCAGGCTGCTTTCTCCGTGCCGATCCGCATACCGTAGAACGAGCGATACACGAAGAAGACCGAGACCGCGAAGAAGGCGAGCGCCAGGATGTGGGTTAGCCCGGCTCCATGGTCACGGGTCAGCGAGACCGCCAGTTCGACGGCCAGCAGCCCGAACAGCGTGGTGAACTTGATGACCGGGTTCATGGCCACTGAAGAGGTGTCCTTGAAAGGATCGCCCACCGTATCGCCAATTACCGTGGCATCGTGCAGCGGAGTACCCTTTTGCTTCAGTTTGGTTTCGACGATCTTCTTGGCATTGTCCCAGGCGGCGCCGGCGTTGGCCATGAAGATCGCCTGGTAGAGACCGAAGATGGCAATCGAGATCAGGTAGCCGATAAAGAAGAACGGCTCCACGAAGGCAAACGTCAGGGTGCCGAAGAAGACCGCCAGAAAGATGTTGAACATGCCTTTCTGCGCATACTTGGTGCAGATCTCAACCACCTTTTTGCTGTCGGCCACGGAAGCCTTCTCCGCGCTCTCCAGCTTGATGTTGGCCTTGATGAACTCCACTGCGCGATAAGCGCCGGTAGTCACGGCCTGCATGGATGCGCCGGTGAACCAATAGATCATGGCGCCGCCGGTAATCAAGCCCAAAAAGAATGGAGCGTGCAGCAGCGAGAGCTTCTCCACATTCGTGGTCAGCCCATTGGTCAGCGCCATGATGATGGAGAAGATCATGGTGGTGGCGCCCACCACGGCGGTTCCTATCAGCACCGGCTTGGCGGTCGCCTTGAAGGTGTTGCCCGCGCCGTCGTTTTCTTCCAGCAAGTCTTTGGCGCGTTCAAAATTCACGTCAATGTTGAAGTCCTTCTTGATTTCAGCTTTGACGTTGGGCACCTGCTCGATCATGGAGAGCTCATAGACGGACTGTGCGTTGTCGGTCACTGGACCGTAGGAATCGACCGCGATGGTCACCGGCCCCATGCCGAGGAAGCCGAAGGCAACCAGGCCGAAGGCAAACACCGCAGGGGCAAGCATGGTGGCCGCCGCGGCGAGCCCCATGCCGCTAAAGAAATAGGCAATTGACATGAGCGCGACCATCGCCAGCCCCAGCCAATACGCGGAAAAGTTTCCGGCGACAAAGCCCGACAGGATTCCAAGCGATGCGCCGCCTTCTTTCGCCGAGGTTACCACTTCGTTGACGTGGCGGGAGTCGACCGAGGTGAAAACTTTGACCAGTTCAGGAATCAGCGCTCCCGCCAGCGTGCCGCAGGAGATGATCGATGCCAGCTTCCACCATTGTGAGCCATCGCCCCCTAAGTCGGGGATGATGAAGTGCGAAACAATGTAGGTGGCAATGATGGAGACGATCGAGGTGAGCCACACCAGCGTGGTAAGCGGCGCTTCAAAATTCATTTCATGGGCGTTGCCGTATCTGGCTTTGGCGATGGCGCCATTAATGAAGTATGCCAAGGCGCTCGAGACCAGCATCATGATGCGCATCACGAAAATCCAGACCAGCAACTGCACCTGAATTGTGGGATCTTTGACGCCGAGCAGAATGAAGGTAATCAGCGCGACTCCGGTCACGCCGTAGGTTTCAAATCCATCGGCCGAGGGACCAACCGAGTCGCCGGCATTGTCGCCGGTGCAATCGGCAATCACGCCAGGGTTGCGGGCATCGTCTTCCTTGATTTTGAAAACGATCTTCATCAGATCGGAGCCGATATCGGCAATCTTGGTGAAGATGCCGCCCGCGATGCGCAGCGCGGCCGCGCCCAGCGACTCGCCAATGGCGAATCCGATGAAGCAGGGGCCGGCATAGTCGACCGGCACGAACAGCAGGATGAAGAGCATGATCAGCAGTTCGACCGAGATCAACATCATGCCGATCGACATCCCGGCCTGCAGCGGGATCTGATAAATGGGATAGGGCTTGCCGGGCAGAGAAGCGAAGGCCGTCCGCGAATTGGCGAAGGTATTGACCCGAATCCCAAACCACGCCACCCCGTAACTGCCGGCGATGCCCACCAGGCTGAACGCCAGGATGATCAACACTCGGGCAATTTCGAAATGCCGCAGCACGCCGAAGTAGACGGCAATGATAGTCGCGATAAAGACCCACAACAGCATCAGAAATTTGCCCTGCGTGACCAGATAGGTCTTGCAGGTTTCATAAATCAACTCCGAGATTTCGCGCATGGCGCGATGCACCGGAAGATTCCTCAAGTGCATGTAAATGGTCAGGCCAAACAAGAGGCCAAAAACACAGAACAAGAGTCCGATCATCAGCAGTCTGTGGCCGTCTATGCCAAGAAAAGACACCTGGGCAAGGTCGGGCAGCTTGAGGCTGGCTTCACCGCCTTCGCTGCTAGGAGATTGGGCCAAGGCGGTGGAAGCGGTCAGAGTCAGCCACGCGAGTCCGGCAACCAGAATCTTGCCGAACTGGCGGCCAGGGAACGCCGTTTTTGAGAGCCAGGTGCGCATAAAAATCCTCCGGATTAGAGCAATTTAAGGATGACTCGGTGTATTGTGCCGCCTCTTTTGTCGTGCTTCCGTACACAGCAATCTACGGGCCCTCACTCGAGGACACCGCAGGAACCATGGCCGGAGTTCCGAACACGCTTCCACCGCAAGACTCTACAGGGGTGCTGAGCTTGGCCGCGTCGGATATTTTGCGCCAGTTCGGCCTGGGGCTTGAGGTACAAACACCTCGGGGCCGTGCCAACACAAAACGTGTGTTTATAACATGCGAATTCGAGCAGGTCAAACCTCGACGGATCGTAGTAGCAGAATCGAGCCACTTAGGATTGTCAACTTCGTGGGTTCGGCGTGCGGTGACGGAGATCACAATGGGGTGTGCCCAAGCACAACAACTCGGATGTCAATAAGATCGATTTTCGAGGGACGAGGTGGGTTCTCGGCGGCCTCTGCAAGTTCTTGGCGATCTCAGCGGTTCAATGTTTTTATTGCCGGAAGAAATCAAGCCTCTAACCGCAGAGGACGCCGAGAACAGAAGCCGGGAGCGCTGAGAGATTCGGCTTGAACGTTAGGGTCTTACTCCCAACTGCCAGAAAAGGAATGAGTAAACATCGACTCCCTCCTCAATCTGCTTGGCAATGGGCTTCCCTGCCCCGTGTCCGGCTTTGGCCTCAATACGGAGAAGAATCGGCCGCTCGCGGCTCTGCCCATTGGCGGCTTCCGCCTGCATGAGTGCAGCCATCTTCTTGGCGTGCATGGGATCGACCCGGGTATCGCTATCCGCGGTCATGAACATGATCGCGGGATACTCCGTCCCCGGCTTCACGTGGTGGTAGGGGGAATAAGCATAAAGCCATTGAAACTGCCGAGGATCGTCGGCCGAGCCGTATTCAGGAATCCACAGCTTGGCGATCTGAAAATTCTGGTAACGCAACATATCGAGCAGCGGCACCTGGCACACCACCGCGCGAAACAGATCCGGACGCTGCGTCATCATCACGCCCATCAGCAATCCACCATTCGATCCGCCCTGAATCGCCAGGTGGTCTTTGTCGGTGTACTTCTGGGCGACCAGATACTCGGCGGCGGCAATGAAGTCATCAAACACGTTCTGCTTGTTGCCCAGCATGCCCGCGCGATGCCATTCTTCGCCAAACTCCGCGCCGCCGCGCAGGTTGGCCACGGCAAACACTCCGCCATGCTCCAGCCAGAGAAAACGCGCGGCCATAAAACTCGGCGTCAGGCTGATGTTAAAGCCTCCGTAGCCGGTGAGCAGCGTCGGGTTCTTCCCGTTCAGCACGATGCCTTTTTTATAAAACACAAACATCGGGACCTTGGTGCCATCTTTCGAGGCAAACCAAAGTTGCTTGACCTCGTAGTCGGACGGGTCTATGGGAGCATGCACCCGATCCCACAGCTCTGTCTGGCGAGAGGCCGACTGCACTTCATACACCGAGGCCGGAACGGTGAACGACTGGAAGCCGAAGAACATTTCGTTGCGATCCCACCGGCCGCCGATTCCGGCCACCGTGCCAATCGCAGGCAGGGCAATCTGGCCCAGGGGCTTGCCCGCAAGATCGAACATCCTGAGTTGCGAGCTGGCGTTTTTCTCGTATTGGGTAAACAGCTTTCCGCCGAAGATGCTCACGTTCTGCAGCACCGCGTCGTTCTGCGGAATGATTTCCTTCCAGTTCTCCCGCTTGGGATTGGCGGCATCCACCACAAAGACGCGATAGTGCGGCGCGTCCTCGTTGGTCAGGATGTAGAGCTTGCCGCGAAAGATTTCCGCGCCATACACGAAGTCCTTGCCGCTGGTCACTTCAACCGGCGCGGTGCCCGCCTGCAAATCCTGCAAATAGAGATTCGTCTTGGCCCAACCTTGGGCCGCGCTGATCAGCAGCCAGCGGTCATCGTCGTCGGCCAACTGGACACCCGGCATGTCCTGGGCGCCCAGCTTGTCGCCAAAAATCAGCGGATCGCTGGCGGAATCCTTTCCCAGCGCGTGATAGAAAATCTTGACGTGATAGACCTCTTCCCCCTCAGGCACTTCGCCCTTTTTAGGATGGCGAGTGTAATAGAAACCCGAGTTATCTTTTTTCCACGCCACGCTGGCAAAGCGGGTGCGTTCGATGGTGTCGCTTAGCAGTTTGCCGCTGGCGGTCTCAATTAGATAGAGCGTGCTCTCTTCGGAGCCGCTATGCGAGGTGCCGTAGGCGACGTACTTGCCATCATCGGAGGGATACCACCAGTCAAGCGCCACCGTGCCATCCGAGGCCATCTGGTTGGCGTCCACCAGCGCGCGATCTTTGCCGTGAACTCCCTCGCGCACCAGCAGCACCGGCTGGTTCTGCGCGCCCTCCCGCCGCGTGTAGAAGTAGTAGGGACCCGCTACCTGGGGCGCCCCGATGGTCCCAATCGAAGACAGCTGCGTCAGGCGTTCCTGGATCTGCTGGCGCCCTGGCAGTGGGTCGAGCACACTGCGCGTGTAGGTGAGTTCTTCGCGGATATATTCCTGGGTCTCGGGGCTGGCGGAATCCTCCAGCCAGCGGTAGTTGTCGGTAATCTTCTGGCCGTGGAGATCGTCCACCACCGGCTCGACTTTCGCCTTGGGCGGGGCGGAGGGCGCGGTCTGCGTCGGCGTGTCTTCAGCCCACGCCGCCGCAGCCAACACAGAAAAAGCAGCCAAAGTCCAGAGCAATCGGCCTCCTAACATGGGCACCTCGAAAGAATGGAAGATTGAATTCCTAGGGTAGCAGAATTGGGAGAATTTCTGATGTCAGGCGACAAGAGTCAAAAGCCCATGCAGGGGAGGGTTGGGGAATCCCACCTTTTCAAATGCGAAAGGCCGGCACGCGGCCGGCTACGGTCCTGGAGGGACCCCCGCCAATAGCCCACCGCTTTCAGCGGTGGGTTGGGAAATATCATGTGGCAAGCCCCGGAGGGACGGCTGCAAAGCCTAACCGCCGGTCATACTCGATCGAGTGCAACGCCAAAAACTCTTCCGCAAGATTCCGCTTTCTGTGATGTTCTGCCTGGGTATTCATGCAAGCCACCGTGCCGGGTCGTTGTGAAATCCGACAGTAAAAGCTCCCTAGCCTTGCGCGACATAAATTCCTGTGGTCAGATTTCAGCCGTCCCGCCGGGACTCGTTGTCTCTGGTACAGCCTGCCCAGCACCGGAGGTGCTGGGCTATTGGCAATGGTCCCTCCGGGACCGGATCTGGTAGTGAAACCCTGTTCCCCTCCAAGAGTTCTGGTACTGAAATCAAGTTCCCTTCCGGGGATCGGAGTTCCTGTGCTGAATACGCCCACCCCAGCGCAAACACGCTAGGGGGCAGCCGGTTTTCTTAACCGTAGTGGCGGAGATATACATACAACATCCATCCGTAGAGACTGAGGTTCAGGACGCACACTGCGACGCCGACCATCGTCAGTAGTGTGGGAGAAATATTTGGATAGACGGTCGCGTCCAGATAGTGCAGAAGAAAGCCGCCCTGATAGGGGCGTACCCCGGCTTGAACTTCAAACCAGTTTTCCAGCACGGTAAGAGGACAGGGCCAGGGGGAAAGTTCCACGAGCACTCCCCAGAGCAGGCAAACAATGTGGAACCAGCGCAGCCTGGGCCGGGAGTAGGCCAGGAGCGCCCCAAAAACCAACCACAAGATAAACAGCAGGTGCAGTGTCAGGACAAGAGACGCCAATGCCGAATACAAGCCGCTCATTGCAGGCAACTACTGCCGGAAGGCGGAGGCTCCCGCAGCCAGGTCGCGCAGCACTTTCATGAATCCCGCGGCGGACCCTTGATCCGATAGCGACTCCAAGGGAACCGTCACGGCAAGATGAGGAGACTGGGAACGCAAACGCACGCTCAGCAGGGTATGCCCACGCGAGGTCATGAAAGTGCGCACCACCGGAGGCATTTCATGGTTCCACTGCGAGCCGGTGGTAAACACCACCGGTCCGGGCCGAACCAGCGACCATTCCCGCGAATCTTCGTCCACGGAAGCTTGGTTGCCGGTAACCCAGCGATGGCGAAATACTTCGAGCAGGCCACCCGGCGCGTAGTCCAGGTCGGTCTCAAACGTCAAGGTCTCTTTCTGTTTACGGCATATGCAGTACAGCCATTTGAAAGGCAGGGGACGCGGGAAAAGATGCACCGTAACCCGAGCCTTATCAAACCAATGGCTGGCGAAATTTACCTGAGCCTGCAAGCGGGAGGGGCTGATCCAGCGGGCTTGCACGATGCGGCCTTCCCCGGAACATGCGGTCTCGACCCAGCGCAGGGCGTCGATCGCCCTGCGGCGGTTATAGACGGCGAAGCAGAAATACCAGAAAGCGGACAACGCCACCGCCACGACCGCGTCGATAAGAAGAAGTCTCTCCACAAAACTCCTTAGTGTGATGGTACGTCTGCCCACGGGGTGAGGGCAAGCAGAGTATCTCGCCACCCAGCATGGAGTTACGCTCTTCGGGCATTATTACCAGTTATTCACATGCTGGCGCCCACGCTGTTTTCCGCGACTACAATGGCTGGCGTGGCCTTTGTTCTGCGGGACTTTCGACGGGAGGATTTCGATACTCTGTGGAGCATTGACCAAGTGTGCTTCCCGGAGGGGATTGCCTATTCCCGGCGGGAACTTGGCCTCTATATACGGCAGCCCAGATCGTTCACCCTGGTGGCAGAATCCGTTTCGAGCCAACCCAAATCGCCGGTCAGTGCGGGGGCAAACTCCCCGGCTTCAAGCGTCGCCGGCTTCCTGGTGGCGGAGGCGCACCGGGCCGCGGGACACATTATCACCATTGATGTCCTGCCCCCGGCGCGGCGTGGAGGATTGGGTTCCATGCTATTGGCGGCCGCGGAGGAGCGTTTGCGCGCCGCATCCTGCAAGCGGGTCTATCTGGAGACGGCGGTGGATAATCTTCCGGCCATCGCCTTCTATAAGCGGCACCAATATTTCACGGTGCATACCTTGCCACGGTACTACTCCAACGGCTTGGACGCGTTGATGATGGAGAAAGATTTGCTTTCGGCGGGTCAGGCCAGTTAAGTTGCTCACATGAAAGTTGCCATTCAGGGAGAAGCAGGCTCCTTCAGCCATGAGGCAGTCCGGCGGATGATTCCGGAAGGAACTATCGTGCCCTGCGCGCGTTCGGCGGAAGTGTTCGACCGCCTGGAACGGGGATCGGTCGCGCTGGCCGTGATCCCAATTGAAAACTCCCTGGCCGGTTCGGTAACCGAGCACTTTGACCTGCTGCTGGCGCGGGAGGTGTTTATCCAGCGCGAATTCCGCCTGCGCATCATCCACAACCTGATTGCCGCGCCCGGGGTAAAGAAATCCGCTTTGCGCCGGGCTTATTCGCACCCCGTGGCGCTAGAACAGTGCCGCGATTTTTTCCGCCTCAATCCCCAGATTGCCGCGACCCCCTTCTACGACACCGCGGGCAGCGTGAAACACGTTATATGCGAGCACTTGCAGGATGCCGCGGGCATTGCCGGGCGGCACGCCGCGACCGCGTACCAAGGCAAGATTCTGGCGGCTGGCATCGAGGATGACAAAAGGAATTTCACTCGCTTTTTTCTCATTCGAAAAACCCGGCGTATTCTGCCGGGAGCCAACAAGACCTCGATCGCATTCGGGCTGAAGAATATCCCGGGAGCGCTCTTCCAGGCACTGAGCGTCTTTGCCTTGCGCGACATCAGCTTGACCAAGATCGAATCACGGCCCATGCGCGGGCGCCCCTGGGAGTACGTCTTTTATGTGGATTTCCTTCGCGGAGACGATGAGCCTGCCCGCAACGCTCTAAGGCATTTAGCGGAATTGGCTGATCTGGTCAAAGTGCTGGGGATTTATCCGGCGGCGTGAACCACGCCGGCAACCCGCCGGGCAGGCCCGCACTCCAATTCCACAGGCTATTCGTCAGCCGGTTTGGGTAACCCAGGATATTAAGTCTTTTCAGCACCTTTGGCCCGGTTTGGGCAGGAACGTTCGGTTGCGCGTCAAATCTCTGGAAGGCGTAGAATCCCAAACGGTCGAGCATTTCCACCGCGTTGCATCGAATGGGGCCTAATCATCATCAAAAGTTGAGCAAGCTACACTCAAGGTGAATCATGGCACAAAAGCTACAGGCTGAAGCCAGCGCCAAACCATGGAAAAGCAAGAAGAAGAGCAACACAACGCGCTGCCGGTCCTTCCCGTGCGGGATACCGTCTTGTTCCCGCACGCGGTTTTGCCGCTGACCGTGGGACGGGAAAGCTCGGTGCAACTGATCAACTCGCTGGGCGAAGACAAGACCATCATCGTGGTCGCGCAGCGCGAAGCCCGGGTGGACGCGCCGCAGCCTACCGACCTCTACACGGTAGGCAGTCTGGCGGTGGTGCACAAAGTTGTGAAAATGCCCAACCAGAGCCTGTTCGTCTTCGCGGAGGGCCTGGAGCGCGTACGGCTTGGTGAATTCACCCAACTGACGCCATTCATGCTGGCTTATTCCGAGCCGGTGCCGGAGGCCATCCCGCCCCAGAGTTCCGAACTGGAAGCACTGCAGCGCAATGTGCTTACGCTGTTTCAGCAGATCGTGGCCGGATCGCCTACGCTTTCCGACGAGCTTTCCACGGTGGCCATGAATATTGATGAGCCGGGACGGTTGGTGGATTTCATCGCCTCGACCCTGCCTCGCTCTCCACCGCGGACAAGCAGGACACGCTGGAGACCACCGACGTGCGAGTGCGTCTGGAGAAAATCAATCATCATCTGGCGCGAGAGCTGGAAGTCCAGCAATTGCGCAACAAGATTCAGTCGGAAGTGCAAGACCGGGTGCAGCAGACGCAGCGCGAATATTACCTGCGCGAGCAGATGAAGGCCATCCAGAAGGAATTGGGCGAGCAGGATGAAGGGGCGCGCGACACGGAAGAGCTGCGGCAGAAGATTGAGTCCGCCGGCATGCCGGAGGAGGTTAAGAAGGAGGCGCTGAAAGAGCTGGGCAGGCTGGCGCGCATGTCGCCAATGGCGGCAGACTATTCGGTGACTCGGAATTACATCGAGTGGCTGGCGGTGCTGCCCTGGGCGAAAACCTCCGGGGGCGAGGTGGACATTCTGAAAGCCAAGGAAATCCTCGACACCGACCACTACGATCTGAAAAAGGTGAAAGACCGCATTCTGGATTACCTCTCCGTGCGCCGCCTTAAGCCGAGCATGAAGGGGCCCATCCTTTGCTTCGTGGGGCCTCCGGGCGTGGGCAAGACGTCGCTGGGCAAATCCATTGCGCGGGCGCTGGGACGCAAGTTCGTTCGCATATCTCTCGGCGGAGTTCACGACGAAGCCGAGATCCGCGGTCATCGGCGCACTTACATTGGCGCGCTGCCGGGGCAGATTATTCAGGGCATTCGCCGCGCTGAAACCAAGGACCCGGTGTTCATGCTGGACGAAATCGATAAAGTCGGCCGCGACTTCCGGGGAGATCCGGCGTCGGCGCTGCTCGAAGCTCTCGATCCGGAGCAGAATTCGAGCTTCCGCGACAACTACCTCGACGTCACCTTCGATCTGTCGAAGGTGCTGTTCATTACCACGGCAAACATGCTCGATCCGATCGCGGAGCCGCTGCGTGATCGCATGGAGATCATCGAGCTGCAGGGCTACACCGAAGAGGAGAAAGTCCACATCGCTTTCCAGTATCTGGTGCCGCGTCAGATTGAAGAGAATGGCATTACTGCGGAACAGATTGAGTTTCCACCCGACGCCATGAGCTACCTCATCCGCCATTACACCCGGGAGGCCGGGGTGCGCAACCTGGAGCGGAACATCGGAACCATCTGCCGTAAGCAGGCGCGGCGGCTGGCGGAAGGCAAGTCGGAAAAGCTGGTCGTCACCAACGAGATTATTGTCGAATTTCTGGGTGGGATCAAAGTACGCAGCGAAGGTGAAATTGCGGAGCGCACCAAACGGGCCGGAGTCGTGGTCGGTCTGGCTTGGACGCCGTCGGGTGGCGACGTACTGTTTGTCGAAGCCAATGTCATGAAGGGCAAAGGGGGCTTTACCATGACCGGGCAGATCGGCCAAGTCATGCAGGAATCCATGCAGGCTGCTCTGACCTGGGTACGGTCGAATGCACAACAGCTCGGCATTGCGGAGAATTTCTTCGCCGAACACGACATCCACATTCACGTGCCGGCAGGCGCGATTCCCAAGGACGGGCCTTCGGCCGGCGTCACCATGGCAACGGCGCTGGTTTCGTTGCTAACCCAGCGGCCGGTGCGTCCGTTGACGGCCATGACGGGAGAGATCACCCTGAGCGGCAATGTGTTGCCCATTGGCGGAGTGAAGGAAAAAGTTCTGGCCGCGAAACGAGCCGGCGTGCACGACGTGATCCTGCCGGCGGAAAACAAGATGAACGTGGAAGAAGATTTAACCCCCGAGCAACTGGAGAACGTCGCGGTCCACTATGTGAAGACCATCGGCGAGGTGCTGGAACTCGCTCTTCCCTCGAGCCCCGGCCAGGAAAGACTCGACGAGGAGGAGCGCGAGAAAGTCCTCACCGAACAATCCGTGAGCTGAGGCAAATCGCTTACCAGATGCATTGCCAGTCCCCTCCCGCCGATTATGGCAAAAACCGGGGACTGGCATTTTTTCCGCCCGCCAACGCCAGAAAGTAATAGCAAATACTAGGTTTCTCGTATGGAACTTCCCACTCTGGGAGGTGTTTAAGTATATGGTTAGAGTAGCGATTCAAACGAGGGGGCCACGCAATTCGTGGCCGCTTGGAGGAAACGGGTTATGAGAATACGTAAAGTCTTCGCAGTTGGGGCGGTCGCGGTGGGGCTTTTATTCGCGCCGCTGGCAACCAAGGTGGCTTTGGCGCAGAATGCCCCGCCTGAAGTTCAGGACGATCAGGGACCGGACTCGCAAGCCCCGGCACAGGATCCTTCCGGGCGCGTCGCGCAACTGAGCTATTCCTCAGGGTCGGTTTCTTTTCAGCCCAGCGGCCAGGGCGATTGGGTGCAAGCGGTTACGAACCGTCCCTTGACCGCAGGCGACAACCTTTGGGCGGATAAGGATTCACGGGCGGAGCTGCATTTGGGATCAACCGCCATCCGCATGGATTCCGAAACCAGTCTGACCTTCTTGGACCTGGATGACCATACCACGCAGATCAAGCTGTCCATGGGGTCGCTCATTGTTCGGGTACGGCATCTGGATGACGGCGATACTTTCGAGGTCGACACGCCGAATTTGGCCTTCAATATTCAGCGCACCGGCGAATACCGCTTAGACGTGAATTCGGACGGAAATCTGACGAACGTGACAGTCAGTCAGGGACGTGGCGAAGCCACCGGCGGAGGCGACTCCTATCTGGTGGTGGCTGGCCAGCAAGCCAGATTCTCGGGCACTGATCAACTGGATCACGAGATTGCCCAGTTGCCTGGGTCCGATGACTTTGACGGCTGGTCTGCCGGGCGAGACCAGTCGGAAGACCGGAGCGAAAGTGCGAATTATGTCTCCCCGGAAATGACGGGATACGAGGATCTTGACACCTACGGCAGTTGGACTTACCAGGCCGGGTATGGCGCCTGCTGGAGTCCGGCCAGCGTCGCGGTGGATTGGGCTCCCTATCGCTACGGCCACTGGGTGTGGATTGCACCGTGGGGATGGACCTGGGTGGGAGACGAACCCTGGGGCTTTGCGCCCTTCCACTACGGCCGCTGGGCGTATGTGACCAACCGCTGGTTCTGGGTGCCGGGACGCGTATTCGTGCGTCCGGTGTACGCGCCCGCGCTGGTCGCTTTCGTGGGCGGAGGCGGTTTCCATCTTTCCGTCGGAGTCGGAGGGCCGGGCGTTGCCTGGTTCCCGCTGGGACCGGGAGAAGTGTACATGCCGTGGTACCGGACCAGCCGCGGGTACGTGAATAACGTGAACATCACGAACACGCGGGTCAACGTCACGCAGGTCACCAACGTTTATAACGTTTACAACTCTAGAACCACCGTCAACGCAACCCGCGTCACCTACGTCAACCAGCGTAGCAGTGCAGTGACGGCCGTGCCCCGCGACACATTTGTGAACGCTCGTCCGGTGGGGAGAAGCTTTGTGCGAGTGGATGACAAGCAACTGGCGGCGGCCCCGGCCAACTACCGGCCGGAAGAGCAGCCAGTCCGCGGCAGCGTGATGGGAAGCGGCGCGCCCGCGCGATTCCAGCCGCCTGCTGCGGTAATGAATCGCCAGGCGGTGGCCACCAGAATGCCGGCCGCGCCCCCGCGGGCTCCGTTTGAGCAGGCGCGCCCCGCCATGAATGTGCGGACCGAAGCGGCGGGAGTGCCGCAACCGGCCGCGCGCGGTCAGGTCACACCGCAACCCCAGGCAACACCCCGCTACGAGGCTGAACGGCCATCACAACCGCAGCCCCAGCCCATGGATAACCAACGGGGCGTGCAAAATCAGAACAACAATGTTCCCCGTCCCGGGAACAGCTCGGCAATGCGTCCCTCGCAGCCGAATCCGCAAACCGAAATGCCGAACCATCCGCCGGTAAGATCGGCTCCGCCGGTGCAAGATCGGCCTGAAATGCAGCGCAGTGAGCAGCAGAAATTCGACAGCTGGCAGCAGCAGCGTCCAAGGCAGGAAGCCGCCCCGCGTCCCTCAGCGCCAGCCCCGAGGGCGTCGCCACCCCCCGCGCGTGCGCCGCAACCGCAGTCCCATGAGGACCACCATAAATAGTCGTCAGCCGCCACAACAGAAAAATGCCGGTCCCCTTTCGAGGACCGGCATTTTTCGTTGGAGGCTAAAATTCTGATCTAGACCGACGCTAATTCGCTCTGCGTGGCAGCCGGCGCTTCCGCCCCTTCACCTTCCGGTTCTGCTTTCCCAGGCAAGGCCGAAAGGTCCACGCGATAGACCTGGTGCGCGAGGCCCAACTTCTTCAGCGCCCAGATGCCATACCAGTTCATATCCACTTCATACCAGCGCAGGCCATGGCGCGCCGAAACCGGATGGGCGTGATGATTATTGTGCCAGCCTTCGCCAAAGGTCAGCAGCGCCACCCACCAGCTATTGGTGGAAAGATCGCGCGTCACAAAGCGGCGCGAGCCCCAGCTATGCGTGGCGGAATTCACCAGCCAGGTGGCGTGCAACCCGACCACGGTGCGCAGAAAAATCCCCCACATGAGGAATGGCAGCCCGCCGATCGCAAACAGAATGACCCCCAGCACGATCATCGGAACATAGTGATACTTAGTAATCCAGACGTGAAATTTGTCTTTGGCCAGGTCGGGAACGTAGCGGGCCAGGGTCGTCGTATCGTGATGCATGGACTTGCCCATCAGGATCCAGCCCATGTGAGCCCACCACTTGCCATCAATCGGGGAGTGCGGGTCTCCATCCTGATCGGAATATTGGTGATGAATGCGATGGGTGGCCACCCAGAAGATCGGCCCGCCTTCGAGAGCGAGAGTCGCGCACACGGTGAGAAAATACTCTACCCACTTGGGCGTCTTATAGCCGCGATGAGTGAGCAAACGGTGATAGCCCATGCCGATGCCGAGGCTCCCGGAAACCCACCACAGGAACATGGCGACCAGCAAGGCTTTCCAAGTGAAAAAGAAGAGCGCGGCAACTGCGCCCAGATGAAAGGCGAGCATGAAACCCGCGGTCACCCAGTTGATCTCGTTCTCAGCCGCCGGCTTGCGTTCGAGCGCGTCTAACTCCATAGCCATCCCCCGGGGATCCGCTAAGACCCCACGGGTACGTTAGCAGTCAGTCGCGCCCAGGTCTGTAATAGTTCTGTAATAACGGAAACCGCGGTAACGGATTACCCACCAGGCCCCGAGCATAGGCAGCAAGCGCTGGGTTTAGACCGGGGAATCCAAGCCGATTGGGGGGATGCTGCTTCGCCGATTACTTGGGTACCAACGCAGACTGGGCGCCTGCCGAAACACCATTCACTTCTACCCCTGCCCATTTTTCGAGCAAGGTGAGCGTGGCCGCGTAGTCGAGATTGGCGTGCCCTTCTTCGGTGGCTAATTCGTAGATCTCTTCGACCGTTTCCAGCGCGGGCAGCTTGACGCGGGCTTCCTTGGCGGCGCTCAGGGCCAGACGAATATCCTTGTGCATGAGACGAAGAGGAAAATTTGGGGAGAAATCCCGTTTGAGCACAAACGGAGCCTTGTATTCCACCACGCCGGAACGCACCATGGAAGCCTCAATCAGAGACACTAAGGTAGTGGCATCCACACCCAGTTTGGCTGCCAGGGTCAGGCCCTCCGCAAAACCTTCATAGATCAGCGCGATTTGCAGGTTCATAGCTAGCTTGGCCGCATGCCCCTTGCTGGTTTCCCCCACGCGGAAAAACTTCTTGCCCATGGCCGCGAACAGCGGCTTGATCTTCTCGATGGCTGAATCTTCCCCGCCCACGAAGAAGATCAGCGTGCCGTTTTCCGCTCCCGCCTTCGACCCGGTCATGGGCGCATCCACATATTGCACGCCCTGAGGACGCACCCGTTCCGCGAATCTCAAAGTCGCGGAGGGCGCGATGGTGCTGGAATCCACAATCGTCATCCCGTCCGCCAGGGCTTCGGCCGCTCCCTGGGGACCGAACAGAACATTCTCCACCGCCTGCGTATCGGAGACGCACATCCATACCACTTCGGCGCCGCGGGCCGCTTCCGCCGGGGACGCCGCACTGCGCGCGCCTTCGACATCCTTGCCGGGCGTGCGATTCCAGGTGGTTACCTCATGACCAGCTTTAACCAAGTTGGCGGCCATGGCACGGCCCATGATTCCCAATCCAAGAAACGCTACGCGCATGTCGGCCTCACTCCGGATGAACTGTCTCTGACGATTAGAACCGACGGCGGGAAGAGCGGTCAAGCAATCCCTGCGCGATTGTTCTAGAATTCGTGGGTAGTCTGAAGCCCGCGATTAAGTTCTCTACGTAGCGGGGCGCGCCTTCACAGGCTGCGGGAAACTCGCTCTCGGGCTCGATTTTGCGCTTCAGCGCTGCGATGACCGCCTTGTTTTCAGAGCCGCCTTCTCGGGCTTGCTTTTGGGTGGCGCCGCGCTTCAGCGCTGCGATGACTGGCTTCTTTCAGAGCCGCCTTTAGGCGCTGGGGATCGCAAGTGGACTTTAACCACGGACCACAATATCCGGGTTTGAAAGCGTAGTCATGGCAATGAAACGCGAGGATCCGAATGCAGGCAAACGAGGATCGCTCGTGGACGTGGCGCTGCGAAACCCCGTGCTCCGCAAACGTGCCCAGCAATTTGGCCGCCTGGTGCGCCATTCCGCGGTAACCCCGCGCACCGGCGAGGCCCACAAGCCAAGGCTGGCCACCAACGGACAGCTGGGATTGACCTTCATTGGCCACGCCAGCTTCTTTTTGCAGATGGGCGGACAGAATATTCTGATCGACCCGAATTTTGCCCGCTGGTTGTTTGTGCTGAAGCGGTTGCGGCAACCCGGAGTCCATCTCCGCGATCTTCCCGCGATTGATATGGTTCTGGTCACGCACGCCCACTTCGACCACCTGCACCGTCCCTCGCTGCGCGCCATCGTGCAACATACACGGCGTAAGGAGGGCAAGCGCCCCATCATTGTGGTGCCCCGGCAGGTTTTCGATCTGGTCTCCGATTTGGGTTTCGAGGACGTCGTGGAGATGGACTGGTGGACCAGTTACCGCCATCGCGGACTGACCGTCGTTCATGTTCCCTCGCGCCATTGGGGTGCGCGAATTATCAAGGACGCGCACCGCGGCTATGGCGGCTACGTGCTGCGCGATTCCAAGCATTCCGTGTATCACGCCGGAGACACGGCATATTTCTCCGGATTCCGCGAGATCGGCCAGCGCCTCGCGCCTGAACTGGCGTTGCTGCCCATCGGAGCCTACAATCCTCCGTCCTTCCGCAACGTGCACGCCAGCCCCGGCGACGCGACTCGCGGCTTTCTCGATCTGAAATCCCGCTGGATGGTTCCCATGCACTACGGCACGTTTCGCCTGTCTCATGAACCAATGGAGGAGCCCCTACAACTTCTGGAGCAGGAGGCGAAAGCCGCCGGGATCGAGGATCGGGTGGTGGTGCTGGAAGAGGGCGTGACGCGGTTCTTCTAAAGGCCATATTCGTAATTGCTGGCTGATGAGATAACCGTGTCGGCTCCTAACGGGCGAGTAGACTTGGAAGCGCTCAAGCGACCAAGGCTCGGAGGAAAGGAGCCGAGCGATGATGATTATAGGTTGCGATTTGCACACGCGCTACCAGCAGATAGCGATGGTAGACACGGAGAGCGGCGAGTTGGTGGAGCGCCGATTGGAACACGAGAGTGGAGAAGCGCGAGCGTTTTATGGCGGCCTGAAGGGCACGGTTCGAGTCGGGATCGAGGCCACGGGGCACACGGCCTGGTTCGAGGCCATGCTGGCGGAGTTGGGCCACGAGCTGTGGATGGGCGATGCGGCGAAGATTCGCGCCGCCGTGGTGCGCAAGCAGAAAACGGATGCGCGGGATGCGGCGCATCTGTTGGACATGTTGTGCGGGAATCGCTTCCCGACGATCTGGCGGCCGTCGCTGGCGGAGCGGGATCTGCGGCAACTGTTGTGGCACCGGCAGAAGTTGGTGTGGATGTGGGGCGCGGTGAAGAACCAGATGCACGCGCTTGCGATGGGGGAAGGCGTCTGTCGCAAGAAGAAACTGTTCACGGCGAAGGGACGGGTCGAACTGGAAAGCCTGAAGCTGGGTCCGTGGGCGAGTTATCGACGGCAGGAGTTACTGCGCCTGTTCGAGGAACTGCAGAGCTCGGTAAAAAAGCTGGACCAGGCGGTGGAGTTAGCCGCCGAGAGTAACCCGCTGGCCGCGCGTCTGATGACTCATCCGGGAGTAGGACCGATCACGTCGTTAGCTTTCGTGCTGATTATCGGGCCGGTCGAACGATTCGATCGCAGCAAGCAAGTGGTGAGTTATCTGGGGCTGAATCCGCAGGAGCACAGTTCGGGCGGACGGCAGCGGCTGGGGTCGATCTCGAAGCAAGGCAATCCGATGATGCGTTCGTTGCTGGTGGAAGCCGGGCACAGTGCGGCACGCCTGGACCCGCAACTGCAGCGGGTGTATCAGAGGTTGAAGTTCCGTCGTGGGGCAGCGGTAGCGAAAGTCGCCATTGCCCGCAAACTGGCCGTGAGGCTGTACTGGATGCTGCGCAGCACGGCGGATTATGCGCAGCTCGTTCGCATGCGAGGCAGCTCGTGGGCCACCCTGGTGGAAAACAGTCCATCGCTGGGCTGATTGAGCGCCTCGCCTCCCTGAAGGGACGGGGAGTCTGAACAACGAATCATGGTCGGGAGTCAGAGACCGAATAGATGGTTGGTGGAACGAGCTTCCACCGCGGGATTCTGAAAGCGAGCTGAAGTCGCGTGAGCAAAAGCAACATCAAAAGCTTTCCAATAAGTAAAGATCAAAAAACTCGAGTTCAGCACCAACGCACGGTGAAGCTGACCTCAGACACTCTACGTGTCTCTTGACAACGCCGACAAGGTTATAGAGGGTGGCCCTGGTTCGCGCCCGGTTTTGGCGCTAACCAGGGTTAAGCACAAGGCGGCGGGCCATGGTTACCAGCATCTTTGGACGCGCCCTGGGTCGCGTCCACGGGCACACGGCAATGCAAATCCCACAGCCTGCCGCTTCCGCGAGGATCTTACGAAATGCCGCGAATCCGCAGGACGGTAGTCAGGATCACTCCAACCGCGTACACCCTGTCATCCTGAGGCCCGCGCCTTTTGCGGGCCGAAGGACCTATGGAATCGCCGATAGCGTCATAGCCGCCAGTCCACAGATCCTTCGTCGGGAGTCCTCCGCTCCCTCAGGATGACAATCGGTCACCTCTCTCTGTCATCCTGGAGCAGCCAAAGCCGCGAAGGGATCTTACGAGACGCCGCGAATCAGCACGACAGCAGTCAGGATCACTCCAACCGCGTACACCCTGTCATCCTGAGGCCCGCGCCTTTTGCGGACCGAAGGACCTATGAACTCGCCGGCAGCACCACAGCCGCCAGCCAGTCCACAGATCCTTCGTTGGGAGTTCTCCGCTCCGCCGGAGAACTCCGCCGCCTCAGGATGACAATCGGTCGCCTCTCTCTGTCATCCTGGAGCGGCCAAAGCCGCGAAGGATCTTACGAGACGCCACCAACCGGCAGAACAGCAGTCAGGATCATTCCAACCGCGTACACCCTGTCATCCTGAGGCCCGCGCCTATTGCGGGCCGAAAGACCTATGGATTCGCCAGCAGTGCCGCTGCCCCCAGCCTAAGTCCGCCGGCACTGGTAGCAAGTCACTTTGGCCGTGTTGAGTTCAAAGCATTGAGCCATGCGACCTGCGCGGCTTCCGTTCGCTGGTTGATCGCACACGCGCCCCCCTGGCCGCTGTAAAGGGTTGGCAATTTCGCGTCAGGCGCAAAAGATCTGTACGCAGTCACGTTCATGTTTTCCCTGTTAATCACAAACACCTGCTCCGAGACAGTGACCTCAGTCCAACTATTTCCCGTCTTCGGGTTGAAACCTGTGTAATCCATAGCTTCTGCTGTTCGAAACAAAACGATGATGATCGATTTCACGCGACGGACGTCCACATGCGGATGAAGCTCAATTTTGTCTAAGTCGCCAAAGAAATTATCGAGATCAACCTGTCCTGGATCATCCGCACCCCCGCGGTAGGAATCGCTCAGGTCGGGGATGCAAAGGACGTCCGTATGCCTGTTTGGATCAAAAAACGCTTCCAACTTTCCATCCGGCGAGTCGTAGAACCTGAATTGAACGCTGGGATATTCGATCCATTGGGGGACAAGAGCGGGCTCGGCAGAGCGCGAGAGCCCTTGCGCGCGATCCTTCGCCTGTTCTTGCAGCAATGGAAGAAAGCGCTGCGCTATCTCAGCTAGGGGCTTTTGAGCCTCTAGGCGTCTGTCTTCGAAAAGACTAAATAAAAAGCACAGCCCGAGGAGGGCTAACACGGCGACGACGCTCCGCCATTCCTTTGTTATTGCCGATAGAAGTCTCTGAAGGAGCGCTCGCATAAAGTCAATGAGACCAGCGAGGCCAGCCATTGCCGGTTCTCATGAGGTTCCCTTCTACAACGAAACCTATGTGATGTCCAGCAAGGCACCGGAATTGTGCCGCGTGCACAGGCTGCCGGGTGCCCCGCATCGCGTCGGTTTTTGCGAAACGTACGAGCACAAGGAGTTCTTTTCCATCCGCGAAGATCCGCGCAAATCCGCGGCGGGGTTTTGCCATTTTTCTTTCTCGGGATCCGCATTGCACCATTCCCGGTGCACCCCCCAAAACCCTTGTCAAGCCCCCCAGCCGCCCCAAAATCCCCCAACTCCATCATTCCACGGCAAAAATAAAGTTATAAAGCATGTCCCATTTCCCCCATCCAATTTGCTACTCTTGAAGTAGAGGATAAAGAAAGCAGGCGCAGGCCATTCGGCTTGCGCCTTTTCTATTGAAGTCCTATGCAGCAAGCATCAGACAAAATCGAGCTTCAAAAGAGCTGTCCAATCATCCACGACACCGTAAAGCGAAAGGGCGAGCGAGCCGAATTAGCGTTCATGCACAAGGCGACAAGTCTCGGCTTCGATGTCTCGAAACCGTTCGGTGAGAGTGGTCGCTATGACGTGATCGTCGATTCCGGCCGCCGTCTCTGGCGCGTACAGGTGAAATGCACGTCCCACCTGCATCATCGCGGATACAAAGTGAACACCAAAGGCAATCCGCGCCCTCCCCGGTCAGCCTCCTACACCGCCGAGGAGATAGATATGCTGGCCGTTCAAATCGTCCCTCTGGACATTTGGTACATCTTGCCAGTTGGGGCCGTCGCCAACCGGCTCGGCCTGCACTTGGCCCAGGTCTCACCGGGGTTGCGAGACCTGGGGCTGGCAATACATTCCTCACGCGGCCGGCTTGCGAACTTTCATGAGCAGAATGCTCGTATCGTTTACCTTGACGAATCCCACTTCCCCGTAGAAATAGAAGCGGAAACTACTCCAGCGCCACTGCTCGGGAGAGGCCGCCAGTCCACGCTTCACGGGATTGAGATGCAGGTAGCGCAGTTTCTCGATGCGTTTGCGTTCAGTCCAGACGTTAAAGTCGTAGAAGCGGGCTTGCCAGATGCGACGCGGCGCGGGCTTCTGGGTTGGCTGCTGGAGCGCTCGTCCGGGCGAGAGCCAACAGCGGCTGAAACCCAGTTTCAGCGCCTGCATCACGGTGGACAGAGTCTTGCGCTGCGGCTCGCTCACTAACAGATGGAAGTGTTCGGGCATTATCACGTAGCCGAGAACTGCGAAACAGTAGCGGCGGCGCATGTCCTCAAAAACGTGCAGGAAGAGATCGCGCCGCGCCGGGGTATCTAACAAGGGCTGACGATGGTAGCAAGTGGCAGTGATAAAGTGCAGATCGCCGGAACCATAGTAGCGCTCGGGGTGAGAGGACACGGAAGGAAGCATAGGGCCTGCGCGGCGGCCAGTCTGTGACGGACGACCATGCAACGAGAGCATAGGGAAATCCCAGGTCTCGCAACCCCGGCGAGACCTGGGCCACCCGGCGATTAAGGGGAGGGCAAACAACTTGCCTGCATTTCTCTAATAGGCCAGCAGGATTCGCAAATCCCGCAAGTTATTGCCCGTTGGATTGGTCACAACCAGATCACCGAGCGCGTCAAAGAACGGGTAGGCGTTGAATCCCTTCAAGTGGTCAGCGGCATTCAAACCTAGAGCCTTCGCCCGCGCCAGCGTGGTGCCATCCACCACCGCACCCGCGGCAGTGCTGTTGCCGTCCACTCCGTCCGTGCCGCCGCTGAGTACGCTGATGTTTTCTCCCGCGATTTTCTCCGCGCAGGCTAACGCGAATTGCTGATTGCGTCCGCCCACACCTCCATCCGTCACCTTCACCGTCACTTCCCCGCCCGAGAGCAGGCAGACCCGCTCCGATTTTTGCCGCAGCTCGCGCAGGCGGTCCAGAAGATAATCGGCGGCGCGGGCGTAGTCCCAGTCATCACAGCTGTTGTCCACTTCCACGGTGAAACCGGCTTCCCGCGCCGCGGCCGACGCGGCATCCAGCGCGGTTTGATTGGAAAGCAGCGGCCACCAGCGGGAATGCGCGAATGCCGGATCGTCGGACTTCGGCGTCTCTTCCAGAGCCCGCCGCTCAAAAAGCCCTCGCACTGGCGCGGGAAATTGCTCCAGCATTCCGTACTTCTGCGCGATGGCGTAACAGTCTTCCGCCGTGGTGGAATCGGGCATTGTCGGGCCTGAGGCTAGCGCATCCAGCATATTGTCGGGAACGTCGGATACCAGCAGAGAAAGCTGGTGCGCCGGGTAAGCCGCATGGGCCAGCCGGCCTCCCTTGATGGCCGAAAGATGCTTGCGGATGGCGTTGATCTCCGCAATGGGCGCTCCGGAGAGCACCAGCGTGCGGTAGGTGGTAACCAGCTCTTCGAGGGAGATTTCGTCATCGAGAAGTTTCTCCGCCATGGACGACCCGCCGCCGCTCAGCAGAAAAATCACCAGAGTCGCCGCGTTCTGCGCATTCAGCGATTTCAGAATCGCGCCTGCCGCAAGCACCGACTCCTGGTTGGGCACGGGATGCCCTCCCTGAAAATAGCGGAAGCCGCGCACCTGGGAAACCGGTTCGGTGGAGCTGACCACGATGCCCTCGAAGCGGCTTCCCGCCCGCTGCTCCAGTGCCTGAACCAGAGAATGCGCAGCTTTTCCGATGGAAACCACAAACACGCGGCTATAGGAATTCAGATCGTAGAGATCGTCACAAACCCGCAGCACGCTGCGCTCACAACTCACATGCCGTTGAACCGCGTTCTCGATGCTGGCCTCGGCCAGCGCCCGGTCAAAGAAATGGCGGGCGGTGCGGCGCATCTCAGCGGCCAACTGCTCGCGGGCTGATGTGGAAGAAGGCATGTGCGGAATTATAAAAGTAAAAGCCGCGTGGTACGTTGCCGCCATTAGCAAAACTGTGGTGCCGCCGTCCCGGCGCTATGGTCTATATGGGCTTGCGAGTAGAATCTCTTACTGGGACCTGGGAGGAGGCCATGAAAATCTCTCGGATTGGGTGGATTCTGCTGGCCGTGGTCGCGGCCAGTCTGGCGCTGTTCCTGTACAGCTATGCTGGCGGGAAGCCGGCCGTGCACTCCGTCACTTTGCGCTGGGATCCCACGCCTTTTGCTACCTCCTACAACGTGTATCGCGGCACCGTGAGCGGAGGGCCGTACGCCAAGATTGGCGCCGCTCCCAGCCCGCCCTACGTCGACACTCCGGTGGCCAGCGGCGCGGTTTTCTACTACGTGGTCACGGCGGTTCGCGCCGGCAAGGAGAGCGCGTACTCCAAGGAAATAAGAGCGGCGGTTCCCTGAAGAAGATTGGAGCAACAGCTTTTTCTTGAGCATCCGCGGACGGGCATTCCCGCCCTATTCAGGTAGTCTCTCGCTTCGGGCGGGCCACAGTCTCCTTTTCGATCCAGCGTTCCGCCTCTTCCACCGATTCGACGATCAAGATGTTTTCCTTGGCGATGCGCAGAATCTGGTGCATGCGGGCGGCATGACTCTGGACGGAGTTACTCACCACAAACGCCCGCTTCGCCTCATAGGAGAAGGGATCGATTTTGTCCGCCAGTTCCATCATTTGCTCCCCGCGCAGGTCTAGGTCTTCGACGTTCTCAGGTCTACGATTTCGGAAAACCTCGGGTCGAACAACGGGTCCACCCGGAGAGATGCGGCATATCCCGCGATCTCACTTTCGGTCACCCGTTTTCCGAACTTGACGAAGACCAAACGCCTTTCCGGAATCACTTTGTACTCGGGCCTGGTTCCGGGATGGCGGCGATTCGTCGGATCGGGGCTCCCATCCGGATTTTGGACTTCTTCCGTCAAGGCCTGATCCTGCACCTGGGTTTTAGGGTCTTTGCCTCTGAAATTTCCATCGGCAGCCCGGCCACGACTCTTCAGTCGACAGACGCCGCATGCTGCGCAATTGCGCGATGAACTCGCGACGGCCTATCCTATAGCGTCCCCAGCCAAGCTTCAATGGTCTTTCGCAGCTCGTGCAACCTGCCCGCGAAGAAGTGGTCTGCCCCCTCAATCCAAATCAGTTTTTTCGGATCGGAGGCCAACCCGACCACGCTCTCCAATTGTGCCCGCGGCCCGAAGACATCGCGGGAACCGCTGACGAAGAGTTTCGGCTTGGCACAGTCGCGCAGAAAGCCGAAGTCGTAGCTGCGGCCATCGATGGGCGCGACGGGCAAGCCGAGGCCAACCAGAGCCTTCACCCGAGGATCGGGGCAGGCGGCTCGCAGGCCCATCGCCGCGCCGAATGAAAATCCCGCGAGGATAATCGGCAAATGGAATTCCTGTTCCAGCCAATCCAGCGCGGCGCCAACATCGTCCACCTCGCCCCGCCCGTGGTCGTGCTCCCCGTGGCTCAGGCCAGCTCCGCGAAAGTTGAAGCGCAGGGTGGGATACCCAAAACTATTCAGCGCCTTCATGGCGTGAAACACCACTTTGTTATGCAGCGTCCCTCCGAACACCGGATGAGGATGACAAACCAGCGCAGCGTGAGTGGCCTGCTTCGTGCCCAGGTTCAGGACCGCCTCGATCCTGCCCGCCGGGCCGTCGAGAAAAAACGTGCGGATTGAATTGGAAGCGACGTTCACTATTTTCGCGGCTCTGAATCAGAATATCGAATTTCGGGGGCAGCCGCGCTTAGGGTATCCTCTCAGCCATGGATGCGGAAACTCTGGACGTCGTCGCCTTCACCCGGCAACTCGTGGATATCGAGTCGGTCACGGGCAATGAGGGCCCGGTGGGCAGCTTCCTCTATCGCCAGCTCACGGCGATGGGATACCAGGTGCAAAAGATTACGGCGGAAATGGAACGTTGCAATATCTTCGCCACCGCGCCCGAGCAACCGCATCCCGAGGTCGTCCTGTCCACCCACATGGACACCGTGCCGCCGTTCATTCCGTCCTGGGAAGACTCAACCCACGTCTATGGGCGGGGTTCCTGCGATGCCAAGGGCATTATCGCGGCCCAGGTCGCCGCCGCCGAGCGACTGCGTGCAGAAGGCGTTTATGTAGGTCTGCTTTTCCTGGTCGGCGAAGAGCGCGACAGCCTGGGAGCAAAAGTCGCCAATGAGAAACCGGTGGGCAGTAAGTTTCTGATCAATGGCGAGCCGACGGAAAACAAAGTTGCGGTCGCGTCCAAGGGAGCCTTGCGGGCAGAGGTCACGGCACGGGGGAAGATGGCGCATTCTGCCTATCCCGAGCTGGGAGAGTCGGCGATTGACAAGCTTCTGGAGGCTCTGCACCGTTTGCGGGCCATGGAGCTGCCGGTCGATCCAGAAATCGGGCCCTGCACCTTGAATATCGGCGTGATTGAGGGGGGACGCGCTCCCAACGTGGTTCCTGACAAGGCACGGGCCCAACTCCTTTACCGCCTGATTGGCCCATCCGAGAAACTGCGCGAAGCGATTCGAGAAGCCGTGGGCGACTTGGCCAGAGTCGACTTCACCCTGGAAATTCCTTTTGTCCGCTTGCGTACCCTCGACGGCTTGCCCACCATGTCCGCCGCCTTCACCACCGATATTCCCGCCTTGAGCAATTGGGGCCAGCCGCTTCTGCTTGGTCCGGGATCCATTCATGTGGCCCACACCGAAGCCGAATTCGTGCAGAAGAAGCAGCTCCATGATGCCGTGGATCTCTATGCGCAGATCGCCAAGCGCCTGACGGCGTAGCGCTCGAACCTGGTGACTCTAGTTCTCCGCTGACCCGCCCAATCGATTGATGCCGCTGCGGGCCAATGCTACCCTCAAATCAGCGAAGCTCACCGCATGCCTTTTCTTCTGAAGCCCGCCGAGCGCTTGCGGATTCATCCCGTGACCACCTCCGGGATGCACCGGCCCGGCCGCTTTCGCTTCCGGATTCCTGAGGTATGGGTCAGGTTTTTGCTGGCTATCCTCGGCTTGGGACTGGCTTTCGGCGCGGCGTTGTTTTCCACCGTTACTCGTGAGTCCGGAAATCTTTGGGCAACCTTGATTCTGGCTTCGGCTGCGCTCTTGCTCGCGGTAGTTGTGGGGCTGACGACGGTTCCCTACCTGGCCCGCCGCGTGGCGGGGGCTCGCATCCGCAACGTCTTTGACTACGACGTGACTCGGGCCGGTATCGTCTATGTCGTGACCGTGGTGGTGATCGGCATCGCCGCCCTCAATACCGGCAACAACCTGCTCTATATCGTCGTAGCCGCGATGCTGGGCGCGATTTTGTGTTCCGGAATCGCTTCGGCGCTGGTTCTGCGCAGCTTGCAACTGAATGTTCTGGTGCCGGAACACGTTTTCGCCGGCCGCCCGGCCATGGCGCGCATCGCGTTGCGTAACCTGCGGCGCTGGCTGCCATCGTTTTCCGTGAGCGTAGTCGCTGCCCGCCGCAGCGCCGCGGCCCGGCAATGGCGCTGGCAGGCCACCACATTTTCTTTTCCCTCCGGCCGTTCCCCGGACAAGCCGTGGTTCCGTCTGCCCGATCGCCAACTGCGCCTGGTCGCAATGCAGCCTGCCGCACCCGAGATCTTTCAGGGCCCTGCCTATTTTCCATATCTTCCCGCTCTTTCCGAACAGACGGCGGATGTGAAATTATGCTTTGATCGCCGCGGCCGTTATCAGCAGGAAAGTTTCGGGCTAGCTACCCGATTTCCCTTCGCATTCCTGGTCAAGACCCGGCGTGTGCCCCTGGCTCGGGAAATCATCGTGTATCCCTCGGTCGAGCCCACCGATGAATTCTTCGAGGTATTGCCCCTGATTAGCGGCGAGATTGAATCCTGGCAGCAGGGTCGCGGCTCCGGCTTGTACCGTATTCGCGAGTACACCCAGGAGGACTCGGCCCGGCACGTGGATTGGAAGGCCACCGCCAAGTCGGGCTCTCTCAAGGTGCGTGAATTTGCCCGCGAAGACGAGCGCAAGCTGCGCATCGTCTTCGATAACCCCCAACCCGGAGCCGTGTCGCACCAGAACTACGAGAGGGCCGTTGCCTTGGCGGCATCCCTGGGTTGGCACTTTGCCAGCGAGAATGCGGAAGTTTCTTTTGCCACCCAGGAATATGAAGGCGACGACCTGTACCAGTTTCTGACTCGCCTGGCGCTGCTGGAACCTGCGCAGTCACTCCCTCACTTGGAAGATCTGCAGCTTTCCGCCGGTTACAACATCGTGGTAACGTCACGCCCGCGGGGCGCCATTCCCACCGCCTTGTGGACCACCGCCTACTTCGTCTTCATGGGCGGCCGGAATGAAGAAAGCAATCAATAGACAGCTCAGGCGCGGGCGATTCGGGTCGATGGTCCTTTAAACAGCTGGCACCATGAGGACTGCACGGGGTAACCGCCCACTTGGTTACCTTCGTTCCATGACTAATGATTACCCCTCCCCGCGTTCGGCGCGCGGTTTCGGGACCACAGCGGTGTAGTCTTTTAAGGCCAGCCGCCAACGGCTGCCGAGAAGAAGCTCTGATGAGTCCGACCGTCCGCACTATTTATTACGCGCTGTGGTGTGCCCACCCGGTGTTGCAGTTGGCCGTTGCCGGAATCATGTTTCGCGATAAACTGTACCGCAAGTTCCCTGTCTTCTTTGCCTACGCACTATCCCAAGTCGCAATTTTCTCGATTCTGTTCCCCATCCAAGCCAAAGGCAGCTACTTTGCATTTTTCAATGCCTATTGGATCACGGCCGCAATCAGCTTGGCGCTGGGGTTCGGGGTAATCTACGAACTCTTTCTCGATGTATTCCAGCCCTATCACACCCTGAAGGATCTCGGCACTGTGCTTTTCAAATGGGCTGGATTGGTGATGTTGCTGGTGGCAGGGGTGGTGGCGGCCGCAAGCCCGGTCTCGCAGGATGGCCCCTTGGTGCAAGCCGTGCTGACCGTCCAGCGTTGCGTGCGTGTAATTCAGTGCGGACTGGTTCTGTTCCTGTTGCTGTTTTCCCGCTATCTGGGGGTCTCGTGGAGGCAAAAAAGCTTCGGGATTGCGCTCGGTTTCGGCGCCTTCGCTTCGGTGGAACTTTTTCTGGTCGCATTCCTCGCTGCCACCCACGTGAATGAGGGGGCGTGCGCTATCGTCAATATGATCGCCTACAACCTGAGCATCCTGGTCTGGTTCGGGTACATGTGGGCAAAGGAGAAAGCCAGGGAGTCTCCCGCGACGTTGCTGATGTCGCAACGCTGGGACCAGAGCTTCATGGACCTGCAACACCCTATGCCTGCCGATTCGCTGATCCCCATGTTTGAGAATATGGTGGAACAGGCCATTTCACGAGTGCAAATAAATTCACCCGCTGCCCTGCACGAAGACGCGCCCACTGGAACCGAGCAAACCCTGGAGGACCTGGTGAACGCGTCGCTTGCGCCTTCCGCCACAAAAGCACCGGAACTCGCCAACTCGGCCACTGCGTCCGGCAGCTCCTCTTCGAAACCTTAGCTCGCCTCTTCCAGACGGTCTGCCTCTTTCCGGGAAAATCGATTCTTGGAACCCACATCCCCCTTTTGTTCGGATTTCGTAACAAACCCCTCCGCGCCACAATTACCCTGGCAAAAACATAAAGATTTAAGTTCAGATAATATTCATATCCATATGGAAAACAAGTACTTTGGTAATTGGACTTTCGTAACCTTGACTTCCTGTCTGGCGCGTTTGAGCCCGCCAAAAGCCTCCCCCACCGGGAGCCCGGATCGCCTGCCCCTATAATCCGGTGGCGCACAGGTTTCCGCTCCCAGGGGGATCTGCACGCAAGGAGAAAGAACCATGAAACGTGCAATCAGGCTATTTGCCTTGGTGGTAGGTTTCGCGTGTACGTGTTGGGCGGTCGCGGCTCCAATGCTTCCTGCTCCGGACGGTGGACCGATTCCTACATGCAACCCGCACAAGGGCTGCTGTTGACCACGCAATTGAGCCGCCTTCCGCGGCTTGATTCTGAGGGGGGCTGAGGGAGACTATCCGCAGCCCTTTTTTATTTGTGGCTAATTGTTTTTCCCTAGTTCCTCGCGGAGGCGGCGGCTGAGTTCCTCTGGTTTTGAGATGGGCCCCTGGCAGGTGAAACCGGAGCACAGCAAGGCTCCGGCTTCTTCTTTTTGGAGAAACGGCAGATGCGGAATTGTTTCCGCTAATGCCGGTGGAAGATTTTGGGGGACCGCTTGACCGGCGGTTAACCTCAGCACCGCCTTACCGAACTTGAATGCTTGCACGCCTGCGGCATAGAGCCGATCCGCCGCTTCTCCACTTCCCACCACAACCACTTGAATGTGCGGCTGCGAAAAATGAACTGCGGCAATGCCATAGGTAGCCGCGAAGAGCCCATACTGTCCGGCCGTGCCCGCCAGAAGCTCAATCGTCTGTTTGGCCCGGTCCTGGTAAGCCGCTTCATTGGTGTAGGCATGCAACCGGAGCAACCCAATCGCCGCCATCGAATTCCCTGCCGGCGTGGGCGAGTCTTGGAACGGTTTGCGGCGCGTGCCCAAAACTCCCAGCGCGATTGCCGTCCGCCCCTGCGGGTTTTTGCGTGTCGAAGAAGCCTCCACCCTCCGAATCGAAAAAACGTTCGATCATCTGATCGCCGATGCGGCGCGCAAAGTTGAAATAGCTTATATCGGCAGTGGCTTCGTAGGCATCGAGGCAAGCCACCGTGGTGAAGGCATAGTCGTCCAGTAACCCCGGAACTTCTCGCCGCTCTGCACCTGCGATCCGAATATGCGATCACGTGCAGCAGGCCGTCCTGCCAGGCCTCGGCCAAAATACGATCTAGCGCGCGCAAAGCCGATGTGCCGCGCCGAATCCAGGCCAAGAACCTTCGCCGCTTCGAGATAAGCCGACACGCAGAGCGCGTTCCAGCTGATGTACATGGTTTTGTCCACGTAGGGGGTCGGCCGCCTGAGCCGCGCGGCATACATTTTTTGCTTGGCTGACTGCAGCAGTTCTACGACGCGTTCCGGCGATAGGCTTACTCGTTTGCCGATTTCTTCGACCGAAGCCCGCACGAACAAAACATTTTTCGCCGAATTGTGGTGCATCTCGCCGATTTCGTTGATGTCGTAATGCAAACCGGCGACCTGGGCTTCTTCATCGCTGAGCGCGGTTTTGGCTTCTTCCAGAGTCCAGGTAAAGTAATCGCCGTCGTCGTCCATGGAGCAGTCGGCATCCTGGGAAGCGTAGAAACCGCCCTTCTCGCGATCGCTCAGCCACTCATCCATCCAGCGAATGATGTCCTTGGCCACGCCGGCGAAGAACTCCGATCCCGTTGACTGATAGGCATGCACGTAGTTCTTCAGCAGCTCGGAGTTGTCGTAGCACATCTTTTCGAAATGCGGCACCACCCAGCGCTCGTCCACCGAGTAGCGATGGAATCCTCCCGCCAACTGGTCGTAGACGCCGCCCTGCGCCATCTTTTCCAGGGTGCTGACGAACACATGCCGCAGATGCTCGTCTCCTGTACGTACATAACAGTCAATCAATAAATCGAGCGCGGCGGGATGCGGAAACTTGGGAGCGCTGCCGAAGCCGCCGTGCTTCGGCGTCATACATTTTCAGCATCGCCTCGACAATCGCGTCCACCACTGCGGGCGAAAACTCGCCGCTGCTTCCCGCACCGCTTTGAGTGGAGAACGACTCGGCCTGCGAGATGCTGTGGTGCAGCATCCTGGCCTGCTCCAGAACGTCGCCATGTTTGTCGCGATACGCATCGGAGATGGCCAGCAGCACGCGCTTGAAGCTGGGCCGCCCGTAGCCGTCACTGGGGGGAAAGTAGGTGCCTCCATAAAACGGCTTGCCATCGGGCGTGAGGAAGGCGGTCAGCGGCCAGCCTCCTTGCCCGCTCACCGCCTGCACCGCCGTTTGGTAGCGGATGTCAATGTCGGGACGCTCGTCGCGATCCACCTTCACGGCAACGAAACGTTCATTCACCAGTTGCGCAATTTCAGGATTGTCGTAAGACTCGCGGTCCATGACGTGGCACCAGTGGCACCACACCGCTCCAATATCGAGCAAGACAGGCTTGTTCTCACGCTGCGCGGCGGCGAAGGCCTCCTCGCCCCACTCGTGCCACTGAATGGGCTGATGCATGGCGGAACGCAGGTAAGCCGACGAGGCGCGGGAGAGGGAGTTGAGGTTGGGAGAGGACATGAATGCAAGTGTATCGCGACCGTCTGTAGGATTGAACTAGTGTTCCAACTGGAACACTAAGTGGTGGCAGAAATGTATAGACAGGTAAACGATTGAGCGGCTGAGGGTTGCGGGGGCGATGGCGAGGGGTTTCGCTTTTTGTTCAGAAACTTGCAGATTGTGTGGATTCCCCGCGGGCGCTGAGTGCTGGGCGCCCCCGCGTCTCGCGATTTTCGAGACACGGGTTTGGGCGGCACAGTGGCTTTCTTTTCACGCAGCTTTCTCTCGCACTTTCATCTGCAGGACGCCGCAGTCATGGATTCGCACCCGTCCGGTTTCCCCACAAGGTAGAGGCGAGGAGGGGCTGCCGCTGGAAACTGAGATCACCGGCGCCGTAGTAGCGATGAAGAGACCGAGGCACGAATAAGAAGATAGGATGGACGCGACGGAAAGACTATGACCCACGAACATGATCGATGGCACCAGCACCCGCGTCTCGAAAACCGCGAGACGCGGGGCACCCGGCAGTTCGCTTTGCTGCTGCACTCGATGTTCCCGTTCAAGAGCTGCTTCAGGTTTCTAAGCCGGTAGCTGTCGAACCTGCCCACAGGCCCAGCCGCAGACTCTTGCGCCGCATGGAGCAGATCGAACGCTTGCCGCGTCGGAAGCAAATGGCCCTGCTCACCACCATTGATGCCTTCCTGCAGAACACTCCCGGTAGAGCATCCTGATCAGATCGCCCCGCCGTTCATCGCCGGACGCCGGACCGGACAACGACCGGACAGACACCGAACAAAGCCCGGATGCTCACCGGACGCCGCGTGCCTTTCAGCAGTGCGCTTTTCGTTGCGCCGAAGGCGCAAGGGATGGTGTCTTAGCTCATCCTGCCTTCGCGCTGCGCCCCGGTTCCCATTTCTCTCTCACATTTTTTCGATAGCTGGAAGCAAACAGAGCGGAGAGGGAGCCGTGTCAAGGGCGCGCGTCTTTTGCGCGTTCATCGGAGCGCAGCGCAGACCCTTGACTCGGCTCCCGCGCTCGGTACACTCTCCAGCGAAAAAATGGGAGATCACCGCTTCCCCTCGCCGCTGCTTTTTTCCGGCTGCGGTTTCTTCCTGGCCGCCTGCTGCTGCAACTTGGCGGCGAGTTCGTGCTTCACTTCGCTGATTTGGTCGAGCAGTTTGTCGAACGCTTCGGGGGCCAGCTTCTCGCCTGCCGCCAGAGGCCGCAACACGTTGACCAGCAGCAAGCGGACTCCTACGATCTCGGCCAGCGCCGGATCGTGCCTCTCTGCATCGCTGGCCGACTCTCCCCGCAGGATCACCTCGCGGCACCACTCGCCCAGCGTCCGACCGTCGGCCTGCGCCGCCGTTTCCAGTTGCGTGTACTCTTCCTGGCTGACTTTGAAACCGATGGATTTCGTGCGCGGCGGTGGCTTCACCATGTCCCGGCTTCCTCTCTCGCCATCTCAGCCGAGAGTAGCAGCCGCGCTTAAGAATCAACAAGTTCGCCTGCGCTAACTTCAGGTTGCTGTACGCACCCTTGACGGCGGGGATTTTTTTCTTAGCTGCTCTCGTTTCAACAAGTTCGCGCACGCTAACCGAAAGTTACCGTGCAGCACCCTTTCAGGGGTGGAGTGTCACCCTCACACCCGACGCCGTAGGCGGCGCGCTTTTGACCTTCCCTCGATACCGCACAGTAACCCCGCTCCAAGGGCCAGAACCTCATCCCTGGGCGTGGTGGATTCGCCACACCACCGGAGAACCCAAACCCGCAGCTAAAGAAAAAATCTCAGGACGAAGCTAGGGCAGATCGGTGAGCGCGGATCGCCCTCCACACCCTCGCAACCAACCACCACAACCCGGCATTGATTGCCACGGTCAGCACCAGCTCGATCCAGTGCATTTGCGGGATGGTGATCCGGCTCATCCACAGCAGCTTTTCCACCAGCATCACAGCGACTAGTCCGCCCGGCTGAAGCAGGACGATTCCGAAGCCGAAGAGCGCCAGGCCCGGATCGGTTTTCCAGTGCGGCCCGGCCCAGATCGAAACCGTACCCACCACCTGCACCACGGTAAAAATTGTCCACCCTCGGCGGCTCATATTTCGCTTTGAACCAGAGTACCTATCTCGGCCTCACCCGCTCCCGGATCGCAGCTTCTAGCTGCCCTGAAACGCCAACGGCAGGTACTCTGCTCAGCGGTCGGGATCACGGAGACTACTGCTTCGGTTTGCTGGCAACGACCGGGATTGTCAGGTGTAGGTTCCCGTTCTTCGGGTCCACGGTTTCGGTGCTAGTACCTAGTTCCGGCTTCTTGGTCGGGATCGGAACCGAAGCCGCCTTCAACGACTTCTCGGCTTGCTTAAAATCGTCGGCATCCAGTTTGTTACATCTGTGCCCGGTCGTCATCCAATCGGTGGTCTCATCACGGATGGGATTCCTTCCACAGTTCGCCAGTCGCAGGTAGTCGAGTGCCGTCCGGCCTTTGGCGTCTTTCAGGGAAGCGTTTGCTCCGGCCTTCAGCGCATCGCGGATTTCGTCAGCCTCGCCCTTGGCTGCCAGGATCATGAGGGCCGTGACTCCGGCTGAGTTTTGAGCATTGATCTTCGCGCCTGCTTTCACCAAGTCGTCATCGAACACGCCCCTGGCCGCCGATGCCATCAGCGCTGTGTCGCCGATTAAAGATTTCTGGTTCGGGTCGGCCCCCATTCCAAGCAACAACTGCACGGGCGGGGAAGACGAACTCGCTGCCGCGTACATGAGCGGCGTCCAACCGCTTGCGTCCGTGTCCGAAACCCTGGCTCCTTCCTTCAAGAGCACTCGCATCTTGTCCACGTCTCCGTGCTCCGCTGCACGCATAAGCTGTGTGACTCCGGGCTTCGGCATGTAAGCATCGTTGAAGATGTGACTGAGTGATTCGGTTCTTGGATCGCCGTGCCTCCAGCGATGAGTGTTGGCCGCATCATCGATTGCGTCCTCCAGCTCCGCAACCCATGCCGGTGCTGAGTCGGCGTAATTCGAGACCGTCTTGCTCTGGCCTCCGATTTCGACATGAGTCTCGATAGTGCTGCTGTCGGTGATGTTCTGCGTATAGGAACCACACAGAGACCAGAACCGCGCCGTGCGAAACCGCTCAAGAAGAGCGTGGGCATCCTCCGCCTTGATAGTGGCGCGGCGCTCACCGATTCCATCGACGTACATGCGGCCATTCCAGGACACGTCGCCATTCGCGGAGATTCGCACTGTGTAGATTGGGCATGTGCCATAGCAGCCGGAACGAGACAACTCGACGAAGTCCTGCGGCCCAGTCGAAGCGGGAGCTTGCGTTTCGGGCGCGGGACACGCGCTTGCCTGCACATCTGCCCACCTCGCCACGATCTCAACGCGATGAAACGTGTTCACAGCCACGCTCACTTTTGGCTGGTTCTCCTGTTCAAACTCCTCCTTCGACAGCTTATAAGCGAAAGTGGTTTCGTACTTCCGTCCTTCCCGGAACGCATTTTCAGGAAACTCGAACTTCCAGGTTTTGACGGTTTCCACTGCTGAAGGAGCGAGCATCGGATGGCCGGATATCACAGCAACAGACGAGGGATCGCCGTCGTGGTTTAGAACGAACTCCAACCGCACTTCGCCCTCGATGCGCGCGGCACGCGCCAGCGCCGGATATCCCGGCTGCCCGGCAGATTTCAGGATTGGCTCTGGTGGCTGCGCGTTTTGTGCGGAAAGAAGCTTGCATACCAGCACGAACAACGGCAGTAGTTTTCTGACGTTCACTTCACCTCTGCGGCTGCGGTGTGCTTCCTTCCGCGTGCCCGGCCTCATGGCTCGCGGGCATATCGACAGTACCGGGCCAGCGCCTAGTAGACACTTCGACCTCAGTCGGGAACCGGAGCACGACGGCGGGATTGTTGGGATCGCCTTTCCATTCGGTCACAAGTTTGTAGGTATACGTCACCGTGAACGTGGTGGGTTCGTGGAGCGAAAACTGCCATGTTCGGACATTCTCCTCGGCGGCAGTGGCTAACAGTTTATGACCGTCCTCGACCTGTGCGGCGACCACACGGTGGCCATCTGTGTGATCTTCAGATGCACCACTCCCTCGACATTTGCATGGCGTGCCACGGGCGGGTAGAGCGGCACCTGGCCTGAAGCAACCATCGGCAGAGATACGCTGGATTGCTGCGCAAGTACCGACCAGCCTGTCAGTGAAAGGATAATCGACAGCACGACGGCTCGCCAAAGCAGATTGTTTTTCATCAGATTTGTTCCTCTGCTACTCAGTTCGGCCACGGGTTATGCGGCGTGGTCTCTGTATGATCCGGCTTCCCATTTTTATCGTGGAAACTGGTAACGAAGTTCGTGATGTTCTTATCGACCGCGCCCCAACTGCCGTTCCAGATTACGGAACTCTTGCCATCGTAGTTCATCGACAGCGAGTCCTGACCCAGTGCAGACGCAGCATACGCGGACGTCTGATAGCCCCGATACTCAACCGAGAAATCGCTTAGCAGCGGTTGGCCGTTGGGATTTGCAAGTTCCGTGCTGAAATCGTCGACGTGCGTGCCCTCGTGAGCACCGGCAATAGCGTAGTCGTTTGATCCGTTGAGCTTGTTCGGATCGAATGTGACGTTGTAGCTCTCCTTGTAGGTTTGCGGATCGCTCACAGGAACGGTCTCGCCAGCCCCTCCGCCCTTCGTCGCTCCGAAACTCACGTTCACGTTGTTCTTATCGTTCTCAGTACCCATCGCCTTCAGCGCATTCTCCAGGCGGGTCTTCTGAGTGCCATCTTTCATCTTGTCGGTCTTCTTTTGCAGGTCTGAGAGTCCATTCTTCAGGTTCTTCGCAGCCTTGATGCACGTCTTGTCAGAACCGCAATCGACGTTGTATAGCCCAGTCGGGTCGACGATCTTTAGGGGGTTGTTGAGAGCGTAGGCGTACCTGTTCCAAGTTTGCGGACTACCCGGACGCCCGCTGTTCAGCAACGGATCTGGGGTCATGAAGCGGCCCATACTGGAAGCGTTGTATCTGGCCCCGAAGTAATCGAGCCCGGATTCGGTATCGCGTTCTTTGCCGGTGAACTTGTA
>CAWDCI010000014.1:0-364231 GCA_963800745.1 uncultured Acidobacteriaceae bacterium | reverse complement strand
GTTGGTGATTGCCGGAAACGTCGCCGCGCGAAAGATCAACGACGCGTTGGCGTCGCCGAGAACGTCACGATTTGCGGTAAAGTTCAGGTGGGCGTAAGCTGATCCCAATTGTTGATGGCGGTGGTGCGCGTCACCGAGCCGGATGTCACCAGCGGCGAGAGCCCGATCTTCCCGCCGGCGGCGGTGATGCTCAACTGGTTGTCGTTGACGCCGCCGGACTCGCTGAACGGCGACGCCGTGCCGACCAGGATGGTGCCGCCCGCCAGACCGAGGCTGGCATGCCCCATCGTGCGATCGATTTCCATCGTCCCCGCAACCACGTTGAGCGTTCCAACGCCCCGTCCCAGGGCCTGGTTGACCGCCGATGTCGTATAGACCCACGTTCCGGCGCCGGTCTTGTACATGTTGAAAACCTGGTTGTTGCCGACCGCGCGTATCGTCGCCGAGGAACCCGGCTCCCAGGTTGGTCGTGAGCGTACGGTTCGTGTCCACAAACACCGTTGCCCCGTCGCGGAAAAACCCGCTGGTCATGTTCGTGTAGGTCTGGTCGCTGCCCGGGACCTTCCAGGTGCGGGGCAGGTCGCCCTCGCCCAGCAAATTGGTGATCGGGGGAAAAACCGCTTCCGGCGTTCAGGCCGGCGGTTTCTCGACTCTACCGCCTGCATTCCCCCGAGCGCCGAAATCAGGTTTGCCACGTTAGGGCTTCCGAGGCCCGTGCAGAGGTCATAGCCCGTGCCCGCCTGGTAGGCCCCGTTTGTCCCGCTCGTGATGTCATTCAATGCCTTCGTCCCGGAAAGGGGATAGATTTGGGGGTTCAGAAACCCGACCGGGCCCAGGCCTGCCGTCGCACGGCCCTGGTTGATCAGGGCCGCGACGCCGGACCAGATCGGGCACGAGAGGCTCGTGCCGCCGAGGGAGAGCTGCGTTCCGCCGAAGTAAGTCAGCGCACCGATGCCCGTCGCCGAGAAAGGCGGATAGCCCGGACCCTGGTTGATGTCGAAGAGCGAGGCGATCGCGAGGGCCGCGACATCGGGAACGCACCGCATGGTCTGAGCGGCAAGGACCGAATTCCCCGTCTGCCACGACGGCTTCGGGAAAAAGCTGCTGAGCCCCCCTCCGCTCGCGTCGTCCTCGTCCGCGAGCTGGTTCCAGGCCACCTCGCCCGCGTTCTGCCAGTTCGCCGCAAACGACACGGTCGTGCCGCCGACCGCCGTGACGCTGGGATCGCTCGCGGGATAGGTGACGCCGAGCGGCGCGGTGGCCAGGTAGCTGCCCGCGCCGGCGCCGTTGGAGGGATTCGAGCCGCAGTCGCCGCTCGATGCGAACACCGACACGCCCGAAGCGGCGAGGCTCGCCAGCACCTGGGAGTACGCCTGGATCACCGCGGGGCCGTCGGAGCCCTCGGTGTTCCCGAGGCTGATCGAAAGGACCCTCATGTTCGGGTAGAGAGGAAGGTCGCTCAGGACCTGGGTGACACTTGCAAGCGCATCCGTCGCCACATAGAGCCGGACGCCGGCCGCGGGCGCCACCGAACTCACCCATTGGGTGTCGAGGTTGGCCTCGATCGTGCCGCTCGTCGACGGATCCGCCCCCGCGCCCCCGTTCCAACTCGCATCAGTTGAGGCGGCAAGTTAGGCAGCAAACCCTTCGAGAAAAAAATCCAACCCGGAAGGCAGGCTCCTGTGCACTTTGATGGCGATCCGATGAGCCTGTTTCCTGGTCAGCTCATGACAACCGACGGCATCAGGATCGTCATCATCGACGGCAGCCAGCGAACTGACCTCTGCAAAAATATGCCGGGGAATAGTGACTTCGAATTTTTCCAATTCGGTCTGGCGATCATACCCGACTAGCCGATGGTGCGCCGCTTTCATGGCTGAAATCTTTCGCCCATCGCCCGGGCCTTTCAACTTTTGGGACGGTAATTTTTCCCCGCCGGTGGAAATTTCTTCCGGAGCGAGCTGATAACGTTTTCTTTTTGTTCCGGTTGAAGCGCCGTCACTCGGCCCATTTGGCCTGTCGGGCGGGGCGGTTCTGCCCAAACAGACCCTCGGTGCCACTATTTCGAGGTCGGCCGTGGCCGAATATCCCGTGAGTAATATTGCTCCCAAAGGCGGGAACACATTGCAACTTGGAGTGTTGGTTGGACATCGCCGCCATATTCCGGCAGCCACCGGTGACCGAGAGTGTTGTGCTCCCGCCATGAACGTGGAGCATGCTCATGACCAATATTGTGGAAAAATACCGGCTCAAGGCCCTCGCCAGCGAGGGACTTGCACGGGACGCGACCGACCGGGCGACCCGGGAGGCCTGGAGCGAAATCGCCATCGAGTGGCACGCGCTCGCCAATCGGGCTGCGGAGGAGACCGCCATCGGTTCCAAACCATCGATGAAACCCAACGGCTCTGTCGCAGTGTCATGACGGGTGGCTTGGTTTTCCGCCTCACAGGGGGGCGGTGCAATGTGCGCGAAGTGCGGTGAGATCGACGGCAGGATCGAACATTACCGGCGCCTCTCGCCGGGCATCACCGACCGGGCGACACTCGACGGAATGAAGAAGTTGACGGAGCAGCTGGAAGCGCAGAAGGCGGCGTTTCATCCCGCAGGCGCGGTGACGCCCCCCGGTTGAAGGCCTCTTTCATCTCGCATCGTCATCTTTCCAGGCCGGCTGACCGCCCCTGGGAGACCGCTTGCCGTCTTGACCGCCAGAGCTTGCGCAACTGCGCGCTACTTGACCAGTTTCAGCACGGCCGTCGAACGGCGGCGCGGGCCCTGCGGCAATATCGGCGCGCGCGGTTTGTCCGCCGGACCGTCATCCCCGGCCATCGCCTCGCACAAGGCCGTCAGGTCCGCATCGGCGATGCGATTGAGCTTCATCCGCAGTTGCAGGATGGCTACCGACACCAGCTGCGCCGTTTCCCGGTTGCTGTCGACGAGAACCGCGCGGCACTGCTCGAGGGTCGCGAGAATGGAATGCAATCGTTGTTCTGAGCTAGCCACTGGCGTTTTTTCCCTGACCGAGCTTGCGAGGGTGAGTTTGTTCGATCCAGTCGGCCGTTTCATGGACCTCTCCATAGAGTCCCGATATTCTGGCAACGGCGCGGTGGATTTCGTCGGCCGACAGGTCGTCGAGCGCATGACTGGCCGAAGCATCGCAGAGATAGGTGACCCTGTGATTGCGGTGGAACGCATCGACCAGGGTCGAAAGGCAAGCCGATTCGCCGGCAAATCCGGCCAGCACGATGCCGCCGCGGCTCTGGTTCACCAATGCGGCGAACGGCTCGCAGGAATAGCACGACGGACTGCCGCGCTCGAATACCATCTCGTTGCGGCACGGCTCGAAACCATCGATCCAGCGAACGAACGGCGTCGCGCGGTTGAAAAACGCCAACTCGTTGAGCATGCGGGTGAAGGCCACCGGCAGGCCGATCCGCCGGGCGTGATCCAGCACCTTTCGGCAATTATCCAGCGCGGAATCGATTCTGGAAATCGCGAACAGCCGCGGCGTCGCCAGATATTCCTGCTGCATGTCGACGAGCACCACGATCGGAACGCTCGACGAATGCGCCAGGGTTCGAAGGCTGACCACTGAGCTCACAGGCAACCCTTTCATGGCGCGACGGGCTTGCCGCCACCACCGGGATGCTGCCCGGCGCGGCCGGCCTTGAGGGGCAGCGTAATGCCAAAACCCGCCGGCCCGAACCCGTCATGGTTGTATTTCGATCAATATTCTGGCAAGTTTAGCCGGGCGAAAGGGCTGTGTATGCGTCTGCTGCTGGAAAGGGGCGTTCCTCCCGGGGAACGCCGTGAGATCGGCGCCGGCGGTCTCGCGGACTGGGACGCAGCCAGGATCTTCCTGGAAGTGGTTCGCTGCGGCAGCTTCCGGTCCGCCGCCGAGCGGCTCGAACTGTCGATCAATGTGGTGCGCAGGCGGATCGATGACTTCGAGCGCCAGATCGGCGCCCCGCTGTTCACCCGCAACGTCCATGGCACTCGCCTCACCGATGAGGGCGCGTTGGTGGTGACGGCGGCCGAACGCATGGAGGCCGCTTCGTTCGATCTGCTGCGCGCCAGCGATTCCGTCATCCATTCGCTGTCCGGCGAGGTCCGGGTTGCCGTCACCGAAGGCCTCGGCACGTTCTGGCTGGCACCCCGCCTGGTCGCGTTTCAACAATCATTCCCGAACATCGTGGTCGATCTGCATTGCGCGATGCGCGCTGCCGACGTCTCGCGGCATGAAGCCGACGTGGCGATCCACCTGTCGCGGCCGGCCGTGCTTGACGTCAAGCTGGTCCGGCTCGGCCGCATGCATCTGATGTTGTTCGCCAGCCAGAAATATATCGACACATTCGGGTCCCCGAAAACCGTCGAAGAACTGGTCAAGCGGCACCGGCTGGTAGTCCAGCTCGCCGATCAGACCGCCGCCAGGGAGGCCTTCGAAAGCTGGCTTCCGGGTCATGCCCTCGAAGACCTGATTGCGATGAAAACCAATGCCAGCAGCGCCAACTACTGGGCCGTTGCCAATGGCGCCGGGGTCGGCGTGTTTCCCACCTACGCCTGCGCGCTGGGTGGGAATATAATACCTCTCGATATCGATTTGCGCCGGTCGTTCGATATCTGGCTGTCGTTCCATCCGGGCAGCGGCCGCATCCCCAGGGTGCGCTGCATGATCGACTGGCTGGTCGAGGCCTTTAACCCTACAAAATTCCCGTGGTTTAAAGACGAATTCATCCATCCAAGCGAGCTTAAAACGGTATATAAGGGTGAATCCCTGACCCATCTGTTCGGGGGCCTCACGACAGAAGGACGGTAAGAGCAGTATGAACAAATCAGCCGCAAAGAAAATGAAGCAACGCAGTGCCGGGAAACCCGACATTGAACTGGGCAAGCGAATCCGGTTGCGGCGCGTCGAGCAACGCATCTCGCAGGCAGAGCTTGGCGACCAGCTCGGCGTCAGCTTCCAGCAGGTCCAAAAATACGAGAAGGGCGTCAACCGCGTTGGTGCAGCCCGTCTGCAGCAGATCGCGACCGCGCTCGATGTCCCCGTCACATTCTTCTATGACGGTGACGGCAAGGCGCGGGAGGTCGAGAGCCTGCTGTTTCTCGACAGCGCGTTCAGCCTGAGATTGCTGCGGGCCTACAGCAAGATCAAGGATCAGACCGTGCAACGTCAGCTGGTGTCGCTGATGGAATTGATCGCCGCCAACGAAGACTAAGGCGTGATCCGCCGGGATATCGGCGGTTTGGCGAAAGCGTCATGCGCTCTCGGGGTTTGAGCGCGATCTGGACAATCCCTGGGATTTGTCCAGAGTGATGGGATTCCACTATTGCTGATGGCGCCTGCAGGCGGGTGAGCCCGCCGGCCGATCTCAGCCTCGCGGCTGGTCGCGGACAGCGCCGCGGACACGATCGATCAACGCCAGTGGATCGGGCGGCAACGCGTCGCCGCGCCAGGCCACGTGCTGGTCCGGGCGCGACAACACCAGTCTGCTGCCATAGAAAATGGCGGCCGCAGGCCGTTCGATGTCGATCAGCTTCAGCGGCATGCCCCTGTGGCGAGCCGCGGCCTGCAGCGCGGCAACGTCGAGCGCAGGATCGAACCGCAGCAGGCTGAATTCCGGACCCATGGCGTCGTAGAGCGAACTGCCGTCGCGGCACCACAGATGCGGCGTGCGGCTGCCCGGCACGGTCGATGGCGTATAGCTGTCCATGGTATAGGCGGGATGTTCGGCGCCGTCATAGGCGATGATCGGCGAGCGATCGTAATAGGTTCCGAAGTTGAGACCGGCGCAGGCATATTGCCGGACGTTGATCTCATAGGCGAGATCCCCGACCTCGCGCCGCGCCGCCTCGCCCCGCTCTCCCGCATCCTCGAGCGTGTCGGGCACCGCGCCGCGACGGCGGATCTCGGCCTCGGCATGCGACATCGCAAAGCGCGAGACCTGGCTGGTGATCGGCCAGCGCTCCGCCTCATAGGCGTCGAGAATCGACGAAGGCGCCCAGCCGTTGAGATGAGCCGCCAGCAGCCAGGACAGGTTCATGGCGTCGGCGATCCCGGCGTTCATGCCGTAGCCGGCATAGGGCACCCAGATATGCGCCGCATCGCCGGCGATGAAGGCGCAGCGGTCGCGAAACCTGTCGGCGATCAGGCGGCGCCCCACCCAGTCCTCCCGGGAGATGACCTCATAGCTGAAATCCCGGTCCACCCCGAGGATCGTCCGGATGCAGGTGTCGCGGTCCACCGAATCGAAGTCCGCCTCATCCGGCTTCAGGTAATTATGCACCAGCCACCGTTCGCGGCCATCGATCGCGTACACCATGCCCGACCGGCGCGGGTTGATGACGCCGGTGCCCCAGGCGGGCGCGTGCTGCTGGCGGTCGATCAGGTCCGGCGCCCGGATAAAGGTCGACTGCACCCGCTGGATCACCGCGTCGCCGCGGAGCTCGGCGCCGATCGCCTTGCGGACCACCGAGCGGGCGCCGTCGCAGCCGATCAGATATCGGCACGCCATGCGCCTGGCCGCGCCGGTTTCGAGATCGCGCAGGCTGACGGTCGCCCTCTCCTGCTCCACCACGACGTCCTCGACCGAGGTCCGGTTGATGATCCGGATGCGATCCTGGGCGGCGGCATGCTCGAACAGGATCGGCTCGAGAAAGATCTGGTTGATGCGGTGCGGCGGCTCCGGCGTCGGCCAGCCGCAGTCCGGGCCATCCTTGGCGGTGAAGCGGTCGCGGCGGCAGGGAATCGGAATCCGCGTCAGCTCCGGGCCGGTGAACGTGGTGCGGTAACTGATGTCATGCGGATAATCCGCGGGCAGGCCGGCCTCGCGCACCTTGCCCGCGAGGCCGAGCCGGCGGAAGATTTCCATGGTGCGGGCAGCGACATGGTTGCACTTCGGCTCCGGCGCCGCGGCCCGCGCGCGCGTCTCCACCACCGTGACGTCGATGCCGCGCCACGCCAGATCGATCGCGAGCGTCAGCCCGACCGGCCCGGCGCCCACAATCAATACGTCACAACCGCTCATGTCCGTCATCGATCGCTCTTTTTGTGCAGGGGATTTCGGCGGCGCGGGGCAACGCTATCGCATATGTAACTTTCCATGACCGTCCGCGCGCGAGTTTTTCCGATTTTGCATTGCGTCTCACCGAGTCGTCCCTGCGAACCCAGGGACCCATAGGGCGCGGAGTTCTCGTTTCGGCACTGGAGCAGAGGCGCATTTAACTTTTGATGCCAGGGGTGATGGGTCCCTGGTTCGCAGGGACGACAAGCCGAGAGTTCGTGCGGGCCCACGACCTCATCAACGTGCGGTTCAATTCGGTCCTATGCGATGGCCCAGAGGATTTCGGCAAAGCCATCGTCATTCCAATTCGGCGCCCGACGCGCGGACGATGTCGGCCCAGCGCGCGACCTCGGTCTTGATGTAGGCGGCAAAGCCGGCCGGGGTCGATCCGGCCAGCGGCTCCAGCGCGATGGCGGTGAGCTTGTCGCGGGTGGCGGGATCGGCCACCAGTTTCGCAAGCTGCGCCGCCAATAGCTCGACGATCGCGGGCGGCACGCCGGCGGGCGCGACCACGCCCTGCCAGGCGACCAGTTCAAAGCCGGCGAGGCCGGCCTCGGCCAGGGTCGGAATGTCGGGGGCGGCGGCAACCCGCCTGGCGGTGGTGACGCCGAGCACCCTCACCTTGCCGGCACGGATCTGCGGCAATGCCGGCTGCAGATCCACCACCATGAAGGAAATATGTCCGGCAATCACGTCGAGCATGGCCGGCACGCTGCCGCGGTACGGCACGTGACGGGCATCTATCCCGGCGGCAACCTTCAGCATCTCGGCACCGAGATGCTGCGGGCTGCCATTGCCGGCCGATCCGTAGGCCAGTCCCGGATTCTTTTTGGCGTAGGCGATGAATTCGGACAGCGTGGCCACCGGAATCGACGGGTTGACGATCAGCGCGAACGGCACGCCGGCCACCAGCGCGATCGGCGCAAAATCCCGCACGGGATCGTAGGGCAGGTTCCTGTAAAGCGTCTTGTCGATGGCGAGCGTGGTCGAGGTGGCCATCAGCAGCGTATAGCCGTCGGGCTCGGCCCTCGCCACCAGGCTGGCGCCGAGCGTGGTACCGGCTCCGGGCTTGTTCTCGACGATGACGCTGGCGCCAAGTCCGCTGATGAGCCAGTCGGCGACCAGGCGGCCGAGAAAATCGGTGGTGCCGCCCGGCGGATAGGGCACGATCATCCGGATGGTGCGGTTCGGATAGGCCGCCTCCGCCCGCCCGGGCGGGGCGATCAGCAAGGCCAGTCCACCGCCGCATCCGGCAATCACCTCGCGGCGGGTCAGCGGCATTGATTCTCCCGTCTTTTTTTATCGGCCCGTGCCGCGAACCATCCTGACTACCGCCGCGACCTATCAAAAGCCAGCGAAACTCAAATGCGGGCTTGCGGCAGCGCACACTTAATCAGAACGCAACCCTCATGATCTAACATTTGCGCCAGGAGTTGCAAAACCCCTTTGGCGGAACCCGCTTCCACCCGTCCGGCCGGCTTGAACGGCCGGGCCTCCCCGATTTCAAGAGCAGCCGTCACGGCGCATCCCGAAGGCATCCGACATGCGAACAATGAACATGATTGCCGTTGCCACGATGCTTGCCGGCGGAGCGGCCTTCGGCCAGAGCGCCGGCCCGGCGACCCCGGCAAATCCCGCAATTCATGCCGCCATCGCAAGGACGCCCGCCGCGTCCACCCCGGAATCGCGCTCGGCGGCCGAACTGGCGCTGTCGCATGAGCCGACCTTCGACGAGGGCACCGCGCAGCGGATCAGGCAGGCCGCGTTGAGCTATTCGGATCTGGCGGTACGCGGCGGATGGCCGGCGATTCCGGCCGACGCCAAATTTGCTTCCGGCGTTCCCGGAGCCAACGACGACCTGCTGCGCCGGCGTCTTCTGATCAGCGGCGACCTCGCCCCCGACAAGGCCAGCGGACCCTTCGACCAGGATGTCGCCGAGGGCGTCAAGCGTTTCCAGGTGCGCCATGGCCTCGCGCCGACCGGGATCGTGACCCCGCGCACCATCGCCGCGCTCAATGTCCCGGTGCAGAAGCGGATCAAGCAGCTCGAGGCCTCGCTCGAGCGGCTGGAAAACATCAGCTTCGGATTTGGCCCGCGCTATGTCGTCGTCAACCTGCCCGCGGCGTTCGCCGAGGCGGTGGAAAACGACCATGTGGTGCGGCGCTATCGCGTGATCGTCGGCAAGACCGAAAAGCCGTCGCCGACGCTGACCGCCGAGATCACCAGCGTCAACCTCAATCCGACCTGGACCGTGCCGGCATCGATCGCCAGGACGGAGATCTCGGCGCATATGCGTCGGGATCCCGGCTATCTCGCGCGCATGCACATGGAGGTGCTCGACGCGCATGACGCGCCGATCGATCCGCGAACGGTGGACTGGTCCGGCGCCCGCGCGCCGAATTTCACGGTGCGCCAGCAATCCGGCAGCTGGAATGCGCTGGGCGCGGTCAAGATCGACATGCCGAATCCCTATTCGGTCTATATGCACGACACCAACCAGCACAATTTGTTCAGCGACGACTACCGCTTCGATTTGCACGGCTGCTCCAGGGTCGACAATGTGCGCGACCTCGCCGCCTGGCTGCTGCAGGAAGAGATGCCGAAATGGAACCGCGCCGCCATCGACGCGGCCATCGCCACCGGCCAGCGCGAGGACATCGCACTGCCGAAGAAAGTACCGGTGGCCTGGATCTACCTGACCGCGTGGATGACCCGCGACCAGACCGTCCAGTTCCGCAACGATATCTACGACCAGGACGAGCAGCTGCTGGAAGCCACCGCCGAGGAAGCCGCCTTCTTCAGCGAGGCGGCCGGTCATCCGCTGACCGGGCATCTGGCGCAGTAGGCGGCCGCGCAGAAACATGCCCGCGCCGGCCGATGCCGGGCTAAAATGATGCCGCGGCCGGCGTTTTGCGCGCGAGGTATCGGCCCCCTCCCCGCGGGCGCGCCCTCACCCCAGCGAAAGCAGCCATGATGCCCGATGTCCAGAACAGCGCCGAAAAATCCTACGCCGGCGGCAAGATCCTGCAGCAGACCGCCGACGGCATCGGCACCGTCACCTTCAACAATCCGGAAAAGCGCAATGCCATGTCGCTCGACATGTGGGAAGGACTCGGCAGCGCATTGATCGCATTGCGCGACGATCCCGCGGTGCGGGTGGTGATCCTGGTCGGCGCCGGCGACAAGGCGTTCGTCTCGGGCGCCGATATCAGCCAGTTCGAGAAGACCCGCCACAACGCCGAGGCCTCGGAGGAATATTCCAGGCGCAGCGCCGCGCAGCGCGCGCTGCTGGCGGACTATCCGAAACCGACCATCGCCTGCATCCGCGGCTTCTGCCTCGGCGGCGGCATGCAGGTGGCGATGATGTCGGATATCCGCATTGCCGCCGACAGCAGCCAGTTCGGCATCCCCGCCGCAAAACTCGGCATCGCCTACGGCTATGACGGCCTCAAGCATCTGGTCTCGCTGGTCGGACCGTCCTGGGCGCGGCTGTTGATGTATACGGGAATGCGGATCGATGCCGCCGAGGCGTTGCGGATCGGACTGGTGGACCGCGTGGTGGCCGATGCCGAATTGAGGAGCGCGACGCTGGAGATCGCCCGCAGCATTTCCCACAACGCGCCGCTGGCGATCAAGGCCGCCAAGATCACCATCGCGCAAGTGCTCAAGGACGAAGGCCATCGCGACATGGAGGCGATCAGGAACATCGGCATCGCCTGCATGGACTCGGAAGATTTTCGCGAGGGCCGGCGCGCCTTCATGGAAAAGCGCAAGCCGCAGTTCACGGGGCGATAGCAAAAGGCCGCACCATGCTCGTGTCCCGGACCTGATCCGGCAACCCATGACGCGCATGGCGGCGTCCGGGCCGGCCCGGATCCGGGATCCCGCCGCCGGTATTCGGCTACTTTGCATGGGGTTGTTTTCGATATTTTCGCCGCAGGATGGCGGGAGCGCGAAACCGTCGCCTTCGTCGGCGAACACGCACCGGCCTCCCGGCATGGAATCGCCGGTGATTTGCCCGACGGGCAGTCAGGCGGTTCTGCCGTCAATCCCGCTTGCAAAAATATCGAGTTTGACTTTTCCGCCAATTTGTTTATGGTTTGTTCCATTCCATCTCGTCTCCGAGGGTCCGTCAGGAACGCGAGGTGGGAACTGCGGTGGACGTGGAGGCTGGTCGTGACGACATCATCCCCGGACGGCGAAAGCGCGGGTCCGCTGTGGACGGCTATCCGGCTTTACAATACCGTCGGTCGTTCGAACCGGCTCTCGATCGTGGAAGGGACCCACCGATGCAGGCTGCAGTCACGGCGCAGATGCGCCGTCGGGTCGTGATTTCCTCGACCATCGGCAATGCGCTGGAGTGGTTCGACTTCACGGTGTTCGGCCTGTTTGCGGGAATTCTCGGCAAGCTGTTCTTTCCGGCGGAAAATCCCAATTCGTCGCTGCTGCTGACATTCGCCACCTTCGGCATCGCCTTCGCGGCACGGCCGCTGGGCGGGCTGGTGTTCGGGCTCTACGCCGACAAGCACGGCCGCAAGAAGGCGCTGGTCGTGATGATCCTGCTGATGGCGGCCGGCACCGGCCTGCTTGGCTTGCTGCCGACCTATGGCGCGATCGGCATTGCGGCGCCGCTGCTGCTGCTGCTGGCGCGGCTGATCCAGGGCTTTTCGGCCGGCGGCGAGTTCGGCAGCGCCAGCGCCATGCTGATCGAATTCGCGCCGCCCGGGCGGCGCGGCTATTACGGCTCGTTCCAGATGGTGTCGCAGTCGCTGGCCTTCGGCATCGGCGCGGCGATGGCGATCACGCTGAATCTCGGGGCTGTCGGCCAACGAATTCGCCAGCTGGGGTTGGCGCGTGCCCTTCATCCTCGGCATCCTGATCGGGCCGACCGGCTGGTACCTGCGGCGCAAATGCGACGAATCCCCGGAATTCCAGGGCTACCTCGCGGAGAAGGCGGCGACCGCGCAACCGGGCCGGCAGACCACGCTCGGCGTGCTGCTGTCGGAACATCCGCGCGAGCTGATCGCCTGCTTCTGCCTGATCGCGGCGGGCACCGCGATCAACTACGTCAATGCGGTGTTCCTGCCGGCCTATGCGGCCACCGAGCTGAAACTGCCGCTGCTCTCTGCGCAATCGGGACTGCTCTGCGCGAGCCTCGCCAACGCGGCGCTGGCCGTCGTGTTCGGGGCGCTGTCCGACCGGATCGGCCGCCGCGCGGTGATCATTCCGGCGCTGGTCATCTATTGCGTGCTGTTCTACCTGCTGCTGCAGCGGCTGGTCGGGGCGCCGAGCATCGCCAACCTCTGGCAGCTGCAGGCCATCGCGGTTTTCCTCGGCGCGCTGGCGGGCCCGATGCCGGCCTTCATGACCGAGATCTTCCCGGTCGGGGTGCGCTCGACCGGGGCGTCCCTGATGTATAATTTCGCGGTGATGCTGTTCGGCGGGCTTGCGCCCTTCATCAATACCGGGCTGGTGCAGGCGACCGGCGACAAGGCTGCCCCGGTCTACTACATCATGTTCGCCGCCGCGGTCGGCGTGACCGGCCTGTCGCTTTACAAGGGGCGGACGCCGCAGGCCGCGCCTGCGCTGCGGCCGGCGCAATGACCGGCCCGGCCAGGCGGCGACATTGCGAACGACAGGTGGCCGCTACTCCAGCCGCATCTCCATCCAGCGAGTGTCTCCATGCCCATTGTCAATCGCATCGCCGCGCTGTCAGACGAAATCACCCTCTGGCGCCATGATTTCCACCAGCACCCCGAACTGCTCTACGAGGTGCAGCGCACGGCGGGCATCGTCGCCGATCGCCTGAGGGAATTCGGCTGCGACGAAGTGACGACCGGGATCGGGCGCACCGGCGTGGTCGGCGTGATCCGCGGCCGCAAGTCGGCTTCCGGCCGCGTCATCGGCCTGCGCGCGGACATGGACGCGTTGCCGATCGAGGAGGAAAGCGGCGTGCCTTACGCCTCGAAGACGCCCGGCCTGATGCACGCCTGCGGCCACGACGGCCATACCGCCATGCTGCTCGGCGCCGCCAAATATCTGGCCGAAACCCGCAATTTCGACGGCACCGCGATCGTGATCTTCCAACCGGCCGAGGAAGGCGGCGCCGGCGGCAAGGCGATGGTCGACGACGGCCTGATGACCCGCTGGGGCATCCAGCAGGTCTTCGGCCTGCACAACATGCCGGGCCTCGCCGAGGGCCACTTCGCCCTCACGCCCGGCCCGATCCTCGCCGCGTCCGACCGCTTCGAGATCGTCGTGCATGGCAAGGGCGGCCATGGCGGCCTTGGTCCGCACAAGGCGATCGACAGCGTGCTGATCGGCGCGGAAATCGTCGGCGCGCTGCAGTCGATCGTGGCGCGCAACGTCGACCCGATGAAGACCGCGGTGGTTTCCGCCTGCACGTTCCACGCCGGCTCCGCCGTCAACATCATCCCGGCGACCGCGACGCTCGCCGGAACGGTGCGCACTTTCGATCCCGAGGTGCGCGACCTGGTGGAACGCCGGATATCGGAGATCGCCGACGGCATCGCGCGGGCCTATGGCGGATCGGCACAGACGCACTACACGCGGATGTATCCGGCCACGGTCAACCACGAGCACGAAACCGCGGTCGCGGCCGAGGTCGCGCGCGACGTCGCAGGCGCCGACCGCGTCAACGATCGAGTCACGCCGCTGATGGCCGGCGAGGATTTCGCCTTCATGCTGCTGGAGCGCCCCGGCGCCATGATCCTGCTCGGCATGGGCGAGGGCGAGGAGTGCCATCATCCCGCCTACCGGTTCAACGATGCCATCCTCGGCCATGGCGCGTCGTACTGGGCGCGACTGATCGAGAAGATGATGCCGGCGGATTGACGCGCCTCGATGCGCCCCTGCCGTCAACCCCGGCTACAGCGCCGCGAGCACCGCCCTGGCGATATCGCCGGTGCCGTTGCTGCCGCCGAATTCCATCGGCTTGATGCCGTCGGCATAGACCCTGTCGACCGCGCGTTCGATGCGCTCGGAAGCTTCGGCGGCGGCTTCGAGGCCGTGCCGGTCGGCCAGCCAGTCCAGCATCATCGCCGTGGACAGGATCATCCCGGTCGGGTTGGCCTTGCCCTGCCCCATGATGTCGGGCGCGGTGCCGTGGCACGGCTGGAACACTGCATGGCGGTCGCCGATATCGGCCGACGGCGCCATGCCCATGCCGCCGATCAGGCCGGCGGTCATGTCGGAGAGAATGTCGCCGAACATGTTCTCCATCACCATGACGTCGAAATCCCAGGGGCGCTTGACCAGCAGCGCGGCGCAGGCGTCGACATAGAGCCGGTCGGCCCTGACCCCGGGATGACGTTTCGCCGCCTCGTCGAACATCTCGCGGAAGAAGGCAAACGCCTTGAACACATTGGCCTTGTCGACGCAGGTCAGGGCGCCCGGCCGGCCGCGCGCCTTGCGGCGCTCGGCAAGGCGAAAGGAAAATTCGAACAGTCGCTCCGAGGTCCGGCGGGTGATCACCAGGGTTTCGCGCGCCTCGCTGTCGGTGACGACGCCCTTGCCCATCGAGGCGAACAGGCCCTCGGTGGATTCCCGGATCACCACCAGATCGATGCCGCGCCGGTCGGCGCCGACGATCGGGCTGGGCACCCCCGGAACCAGCCGCGCCGGACGGACCCCGGCATAGAGGTCGAAATGAAAACGCAATTCGACCTGCGGCATGATCTCGGTGTTGTCGGGATAGCGCACCGCGGGCAATCCGCAGGCGCCGAGCAGGATCGCATCGGCCTCCTCGCACAATCGCACCGTGGAGTTCGGCATCGACTTGCCGGTGGCGAGATAATGGTTGGCGCCGGCCGGCGCATCGGTGAAGCGAAACTTCAGGTCCGAGGTCGCCTCGATCCTGCGCAACACCTCGAGCGCCGGCGCCATCACTTCGGGGCCGATGCCGTCGCCGGCAAGCACGGCGATGTGGAGGGAATCGTTGGCTGACATGGGAGTTTCCTTGAGGCGTGGCTTGAAAAGCAGCCGGTGTAATTACCTCGCCTGTGCGAGGAGCGTTGGCGACCAGGCGATCCATGCTTGCCTTGCAGCGATCGATTGCTTCGCTTTCGCTCGCAATGCCGGTGCCGCAAGCTCTTTGACTGGCTCAAGGCGTCAGCACCGCGCGCCCGACCAGCCGGCCCTTCTGCAGGTCGAGCAGCGCCTGGTTGGCTTTTGCCAGCGGCATCGGCGTCACCGGTATCGGCTCGATCTTCCTGGCGCGCACCAGATCGAGCAGTTCGCGGGTCTCGCGGAGATTGCCGACATAGCTGCCCTGGATGGTGATGGCCTTGATCGGAATCAGCGGCAGCGCCCAGGGCGCGCCGCCGCCGAACAGGCCGACCATCACCAGCTTGCCGCCCTTGGTCAGGCAGTCGAAACCGAGTTGCGCGGTCGCGGCGTTGCCGACCAGATCGATCACCGCGCGGATCGGCCCGTTGGCCCTGGCCGCGAGTTGCTCCAGCGCGTCGGGCGCTGCGCCATCGACGGTGGCGAGCGCGCCGGCCTGTTCGGCGGCCTCGCGCTTGCGGGCGTCGATGTCGACGACGATGGCGCCCTTGCCGCCCATCGCCTTGAGCAGCGACAGCGCCATCAGGCCGAGGCCGCCGGCGCCGAAAATGACGATCGGGGTATTGAAATGGGCCTCGACCTTCTTCAGCGCGCTGTAGGTGGTGACGCCGGAGCAGGCATAGGGCGCCGCGGTGACGGGGTCGAGCCCCTGCAGGTTCAGGAGATAGCGCGGATGCGGCACCGTCATGTGGTCGGCATAGCCGCCATCGCAGTACACGCCGAGCGAGTTGGGCTTCAGGCACATGTTCTCGTCGCCGGCAAGGCAGGTCTCGCATTTGCCGCAGCCGAGCCAGGGATAGACCAGCGCGACGTCGCCGATCTTCAGATCGCCCTTGACCGCGATGGCATCCGGTCCGAACGCCAGCACCTCGCCTACCGTCTCATGCCCCATGGTTCGCGGCAGCGACACGCCGCGATCCCTGAGCGACAGCGGCTTGCGGCCATGACCGAGGTCGTAACCGCCCTCCCAGATGTGCAGGTCGCTGTGGCAGACCCCCGCCGCCCTGACCCTGACCAGCACCTGGGTTCCCGAGGGCTGCGGCGTCGGCTGCTCCACCTCCTGCAACGGCGCATTGAAATCGGTGACCTGGAAGCTCCTCATCGCTGCTCTCCCGCTTTTCTTGTGGTTCTTGCCGTTGCCGCGACATTGCCACGCCTTGCCCGGCGGCGTCGAGGCCGGCGGGGCGGCGCGATCGGCAATTCATCGTCCCGGGATTGCTGTTCCGCGCCTCAGATCCGCTCCGCTTCCGGCAGCTCGCCGGTGAAGCGCGCGATCTCGTCTTCCGACAGGCCGCTTTCCCTGAGCACCGCGACGGTATGTTCGCCCAGGGTCGCCGCGCGCCTTCCCGCGGCTACCCGGTTCTCCGACATGCGGAACGGCAGGTTCATGACCTTGAACGTGCCGCCGCCGTCCGCCACCTCGGCCAGCGCGCCGCGATGGGCAAGCTGGGGATCGGACAGGGCCTGCGCCACGGTGCGATAGGCCGAGGAAGGAACGCCATTCCGACTGAGCGCGGCGAGGCATTGCGCGGTCGACAGCGTGCGCGACCAGGTCTCGATGCCCTCCATCAGATCCTTCCAGTTGTCGCGCCGATCGGCATATCTGGCAAACCGCGGATCGCTGATCCAGTGCGGATGACCGGAGGTCCTGACCAGGCTCTGGAAGGTCTTTTCGCTGGCGATCGCCACCATCACGAAGCCGTCGGCGGTCTCGACCGGACCGAACATCGGCCGGCTCGGCAAACTCACCTCGAATTGCGACCACTGCACTTCATTCAGGGTCAGGCTGAGCATCGATTCCAGCATCGAGACGTCGATGTGCTGTCCCCGCTGATTTTCCTTGCGCTGATACAGCGCCGCCGAAATGGCGCCGAAGGCATAGACCCCGGTGACGACGTCGGCGTGATAGATGCCGCAATAGTCCGGCCGCGTGCGCCCCGGCTGGTAGGACAGGTGCGCCATGTCGTAACCGGAGGCGGCGTGGATGACGGGCGCGTAGGCCGGCAGTTCCGCCGACGGCCCGGTCTGGCCATATCCGGAAATCGAACAATAGATCAGCTGCGGATTGATTTGGCGCAAGCCGTCGTAATCCAGCTTCAGCCTTCGCATCACGCCGGGGCGAAAATTCTCGACCAGGATGTCCGTGCTCGCGACCAGCCGGCGCACCACTTCGACCGCCTCGGGCGATTTCAGATCGAGCACGAGGCTCTTCTTGCCGGCATTGAGCTGGCCAAACACCGCACTGAAGCCGTCGCGGACGGGGGGACGGGTCCTCATCGTCTCGCCCTCGGCGGATTTCCACCTTGATCACCTCGGCCCCCATGTCGGCCAGCATTCGCGTGCAATGCGGGCCGGCGATGGTGGTCGAAAAATCGAGGACGCGAAGGCCGCCAAAGCTCTTTGTCAAATTGCCCTCATCGTTTCCCGCTATTGTCATTCCGCAAACTCCCCGCGGCCCGGAAACCCCGGCGCGGCGTGACCCTAAATTGCGCGGCACCGCCGGGAAAGCGATTCCGCGGTCGGTGGACTTGAAACCTGTCGGCCGCCCTCCATGTGGGCAAGGCGCAACTGGAATCGTTCTTGCATATTTGGGCTTGCGGCGGCCATGAGGGCTTTTTTTGAGAGTTCTGTTCGTCACCACCGAAATGGACGACTTCGTCCGCGTGGGCGGCCTTGCAGCCGTCTCGGCGGCCCTGCCCCGGGCCTTGCGGCTGTGGAGCGATGTGCGGATCCTGCTGCCGGGGTATCGGGGCGTCGTCGAGCAATTGACGCATATCCAGATCGTCGCCCAATGCGCGGCGCGGGCGGAAATGCCGGCCTGTTCGCTCGGGCTGGCGTCGACCAAAGACGGGATGCCGATCTACGTCCTGCTGTGTCCGCAGCTCTATGACCGGCCCGGCAACCCCTACGGCGACGACACCGGACGCGATTGGCCGGACAACGATATTCGTTTCGGGCGGTTTGCCTCAGCCGCGGCCGAACTGGCCGCAGGCAGGCTGGACAAGAATTGGGCAGCGGACCTGGTTCATGCCAATGACTGGCAGGCCGCGCTGGTGCCGGCCTATCTCGCCTGGAGCGCGGAGAAGATCCCGACCATCCTGACCATCCACAATCTGGCCTATCAGGGCCTGTTCCCGAAGGAATTGCTGCGCCGGATCGGCGCGCCCGAGGAATCCTTTCATATCGACGGCCTCGAGTTCTACGACAAATTGTCCTTCCTCAAGGGCGGCATCGTCTACGCTTCGCATCTGACCACGGTCAGCGAGACCTATGCCAGGGAAATCACCACCTCGGGGCTGGGCTGCGGGCTCGACGGCCTGCTGCGCCGCCGCTCCGACGCCGCGCAGCTGACGGGGATCCTGAACGGCATCGACGAAAGCTGGGATCCGAGATTTTGCGCGCAGCTGGCGCAGCCGTTCGCCGCGGGAGACTGGGAAGGCAAACGCGCCAACGCCGACTATGTCCGCCAGCAGTTCGGTCTGGCGCTTTCGCGCGGTCCGATTTTCGGCCTGGTCGCCCGGCTGGTTCATCAGAAAGGTGTCGATCTGGTATTGTCGGCCGCCGACGAGATCATCAGGGCCGGCGGCCAGATCGTCGTAACCGGCAGCGGCGAGCCCGGGATCGAGCAGGCCCTGGTCGATGCCCATCGTCGCCGCCCCGATGCGATCGGCGTCGCCATCGGATTCAACGACGGACAGGCGCGGCGGATTTTTGCCGGCAGCGATTTTACCTTGATGCCGTCACGCTTCGAACCGTGCGGCCTCAGCCAGATGTACGCGCAGAAGTTCGGCTCGCTGCCGATCGGCCATCAGACCGGCGGGCTGGCGGAAACCATCCAGGACGGCGAAACCGGATTCCTGTTTGCGCAACCGTCGACCGAATCGTTTCTGGGCGGCATCCGGCGCGCGTTCACGACCTTCCTGGCCAAGGATCGCCTCAACTCGATGCGCCGGAATGCGATGTCGCGGTCGTTCAGCTGGGACATTTCCGCTGCCTGTTATGGCGCGCTCTACCGCAAGGCGCTGTCGCCTTAGCGCGCAGGTATCGGCCGGTCGGCGCCGCGCCACCCTCAGCGCAGGTTCCGCCGCGTTTCCGGCATCACCGACCAGATCATGACCAGGCCCGTCGCGGCAACCGCCGCCAGTCCCATGAAGGCGACGCGGCTCCCGAAGCGGTCGGCGACGTAGCCGGCCAGCACGGTGCTGAGCGACGCACCGATCCCGGTCGCGGTGCCGATGATGCCCTGCGCAAGATTGAAATGGCCGCTTCCGAACGCGACATCGGCGACGACCAGCGGAACCATCACACTGAACACCGCGGCCGTGACACCGTCGAACACCTGTACCGCGACCAGCGCATAAGGGTCCCTGACGGTGGCGAACAGCACGCCGCGGATCGCCAGCGCGCCAAAGCCCAGCAGCAGCAGCGGCCGGCGCCCCCACTGCTGCGCCTTGCGACCGACCGACGGCGACGCCAGCGCGACGATCGCTTGCGGCACGATGATGCAGGCGGCGATCAGCACCGGCGCCCACTGGCTCGAGCGGGTGGTGACCACGCCTGCCATCAACGGCAGCATCGCCGCGTTGGCAAGCTGCAGCAACAGCACGCTGGCCGCGAAGATCAGCAGTGGCCGCTGCCGCATCAGATTGAGGACGCTGGTGGCGCTGGCGTCCGGCACTTCGCGTACCACCTCGCCGTGGGCCCGGGCCGGATCTATTTCGCGCTCGCGGATGCGCGCAAGCGCCAGCAAGGTCGGAATCGCCAGAATGAAGGTGACGAGAAACACCGAGCGGCTCGACAGCAGATAGCCGCAGGTGCCCATCAGCGCGGCGGCGCCGCCGTTGCCGAGCGAGGCATAGCGGGCATTGCGTCCGAACCGCTCGCCGATCGCATAGGGTCCGACCAGGCCGAGGCTGATCGCCGCAATCGCCGGCCCGAGCACGCAGCTCGCGGCGGCATGCAGCGTCGCGGCCAGCATCACCACCGGAAAGATCGGCCAAGCGGCATACCCCAGCGCGCTGACGCCGATCGCCGCCACCGCCAGGCCGGCGACCCGCCGCTCGGAGCGCGCGGCATCGACGATGGCGCCGCCGGGCATCTGCCCGAGCAGCGCGACGATACCGCCGATCGACAGCACCAGGCCGATCTCGACCTGGGTCCATTTTTGCGTAGTCAGATACACCGCAACGAACGGACCGAATCCGGTCTGCACATCGGCCAGAAAAAAAATGAACCAGTCGAGGCCGCGCAGGCTCCGGTCCGACGGCGTCGGCTTGCCGGCTTGATGCAGCGGCCGCGACGGGTCGCCGCCGCCGCTCGGCCGTCCGTCAATCCGGTCGATCGGCTGTCTGGGCGAGCGCGCGAACAGGCTGCTTCTCCGCAATGTCAGGGGTTGAAGGGCTGCAGGCTGCCGGAGGCGCCGAGCACCACGATCGGCTTATCCTCCTTGTATTCGGGCGCCGCCTTCACCTGATCCTTGGTCAATTCGAGCGTGATGGCGTCACTCTTGTCGGCGACGCGCCCGAACCGCAGGGCGTCCCAGTCAACGACGATTTTTCGGCTGCCGACGCCAAGGAAGCCGCCGAAATCGATCACGGCCGCGCGCACCCTGCCGGTGCGGTCGACGATCACGTCGACGATGTGGCCCATGTCCTCGTCCGTCGGACTGCGGACGTCGCGGCCGAGCACGCCATGCGCATCCGCCGCGCGGATGATGGTGACCGAGGCCGGTGGCGCTGGCGGTTTCGCCGCCGACGGCGGCGCGGGCGCGGGCTGCTGCACCGGCGTCGGATTGCCGCCGGCCGGCGGCGAACCGGTATCGTCGGCCTGGGCCGGCGCGGCCGCCAGGCCCGCGCAGGCAACCACGAGGAGGGCGGAAAGACGTCTTGCGCGCATCGGGACTTCCTTTGACGGCGCCGCTTCTATTGCACCAGCACGATGGACACCTGAATCCGGCCGTGCGTCCGCAACACCTCCAGCGACACCTCGTCGCCGTGGCGGCGAACCCGAAGATCGACGCTGGATTGACCCAGCTGCAGTTCGCGTAGAATCACCTCGTTGAGGAACGCCGGCAGGCGCGGGTTGCGCAGCCGGATTTCTCCACGCTGCACGTCGAACTCCAGACCAAGGGCTGCTTCGAGCAGCGTGAACGGCGTCGCGCTTGCCCAGGCCTGCGGCGCACAGGCCACCGGATAGAGCGTCGGGCCGCGCTGCTTTTCGCGTCGAAAGCCGCAGAACAATTCCGGAAGACGCCGCAAATCCATGTATGTCGCGGCGTCGAACAGGCCCTTGAACACCTGCTCGACCGCATGCTTCACGCCGTAGCGCGCCAGCCCGAGCGCGATCAGCGCATTGTCGTGCGGCCAGATCGAGCCGTCGTGATAGGACATCGGATTGTAGCGGGCTTCGCCGCGCGCCACGGTGCGGATGCCCCAGCCGGTGAAAAAATGCGGTCGCATCAGGTCGGCGGCAACCCTGCGGGCGCGATCCGGGCGCACCATGCCGCTGAACAACAGCTGTCCGGCGTTCGAGGTGCGGACCTTGCACGGCTGCTTGGCGCCGTCGAGCGCGAGCGCGTAAGTGCCAAGTTCTTCACACCAGAACGCCTCCTCAAAGCGCTCGGCAAGCTGGCGGCCCTCGGCCTCGAGCCTGCGCGCGGCGTCGCGCTTGCCAAGGCGAAGCGCGCAGCGTGCCGCCAGCTGCTTGGCAGCGAATACGTAGCCCTGCACTTCGGCGAGCGCGATGTAGCCTTCGGCGAGGCGGCCGTCGGCATGAAAGATCGCATCGTAGGAATCCTTCCAGCCCTGGTTGGCCAGTCCCTGCTCCGACGCCCGCTGGTACTCGACGAAGCCGTCCCGGTCGGGATCGCCGGCGCCGTCGATCCATTGCAGCGCGGCTTCGATCGCTGGCCACAGCTCGGCCAGCGTTTCGTCGTCGCCGGTGCGTTCGACATAGAGGCCCGCCAGCATCACGAACAGCGGCGTGGCATCGACGCTGCCGTAATATTGCGCGAACGGCACTTCGCGCAGGGCGGCCATTTCGCCGCCGCGCATCTCATGCAGGATCTTGCCGGGTTCGGCGTCGGCAAGCGCGTCGACCGTGCTGGCCTGGTAGAATGCCAGCCGCTTCAGCACGCCGCGCGCGACCCGCGCATCGATCCACAGCATCTGCAGCGCCGTGATGATTCCGTCGCGGCCGAATGTCGTCGAATACCAGGGAATGCCCGCATAGGGGTATCGTCCCTGCGGCGTATCGGTCATCAGCATGTTGAGATCGGCCATCGACTGGCACAAGACCTCGTTGAAGATGTTGTTGGAGGTTTCGATGCTGGTGGCGCCCATGGTCGACCGCCGCATCTCGCGCCGGTGCGCCAGCAATCCGCGAAAGAACGCAACCGGCTTGACCGCGGCCGGCTTGTTGCAGGACACCGCGACAAACAGCGAGCTGATCTGTTGCGACGCCAGATCGAAATGATAGGTCGCGGCATTGACCGCAAGGCGCGTCGGACGCGGATCGAAATGCAGCGCGGTGCCGCGCAACCTGCCATCAAGCCCGTTGTATTCGAGCGCCACGTCGGCCGGACCCAGCAGCTTGCTGGAGCCGGTGCCGCGGCGCGGACGCTTTTCGCCGCGCACTTCGAACAGGTCTGCGAAGTCATTGTCGAACAGCAAGGTCAGGTCGAAGCTCGCCGGGCTCTCGCCGTGGTTTTGCAGACCGATGCGCTGATAGGCCGTTCCGCGCCACAGGAAGATCGTGCGCACGATATGCAGCATGTCCTTCGGCAGCCCGATCCGGCCGTTGCGATAGACGTCGGGATTGGTGAGATCGACCGTCAATGCGGAGTTGTCGTCGCGCAGATTGGAGCCGAGCAGCAGCGGCTGGACTTCGTCGAGAACCAGTTCCAGCCGGGCGAGATACCGGGTGTCGGCGTTGAACAGGCCGTCGGGTCCGCCTGCGGAAGCGCCGATGTCGCCATGGCTGTCGAGCACGATGAAGGTGTCGTCGTGCTTGAGCGAGCGCCGCGGCCGCGCCGCCGGCCCGGTCATTGGAATGTAGAACGGCGATTCTGCGACCACTTCGACGGTTCGCATCGCGGTGATCTGGGTTAGGAGTTCGGCTGACATCGCACCTCGCGCGGTTCTCTTGGGCTTGCGACAAACGCAGCAGGAATCAACGCTACGACATTGGATCAGGCTGCATGGGTCGCGAGGCGGCTCATTTCCTGCGTCACCAGTTCGCGATACGGGCCGTGACCGGTCATCAGCCGATCCGGCGGACCGTCCTCGATGATCTTGCCGCCCTTCAGCATTATCACCCGATCGAAATTGCGCAACGTGGCAAGTCGGTGGGCGATCGCAATCACGGTCCGTCCGCGCATCAGGCGCCCGAGCGCTTCGCGGATCGCCTCCTCGGATTCGCTGTCGAGCGCCGCCGTCGCCTCGTCGAGCAGCAGGATCGGCGCATCCTTCAGAAAGGCGCGTGCGATTGCGATGCGCTGGCGCTGCCCGCCCGAAAACTTGACGCCGCGGTCGCCGACCATGGTAGCGAGCCCTTCCGGCAAAGTCTCGACGAAATCGCAGCGCGCCGCAATGGCCGCGCGCAACACCTCGTCGTCGGTCGCGGTCGGCCGGCCGTAACGGATGTTTTCCATGATCGATCGATGGAACAGCGAGATGTCCTGCGGCACGACCGAAATCGCCTCGCGCAGGCTTTGCTGGGTGACCCGGGAAATATCCTGGCCGTCGATGGTGATGCTGCCCTGCTGCGCATCGTAGAACCGCTGCAGCAGAACGAACAGGCTGGATTTGCCGCCGCCGGACTGCCCGACCAGCCCGACCCTCTGCCCGGCCTGCAGCCGCAGGTTGAACCTGTCGAACACCTTGACCCCGCCGGGATAACGGAACGTGACGTTGTTGAAGGCAATGGCGGCACCGGCCTTGACCAGCGGTTCGGCTTCCGGGTGGTCCTGCAGTTCGTGCGGCAGCAGCAGCGTGGCAAGCGCTTCCGTCAACCGGGCGACATGCTGGGTGACATCGACCAGCGCCACCGCGAGATCGCGCGTGGCGCTCAGGATCGACAGCCCCAAGGTGCAGACCAGCACGACGTCGCCGGTGGTGGCCGCGCCGCGCTGCCAAAGCACGATGGCCCAGGCCAACAGCGCGATCGTCAGCGCCACGGTAATCGAGGCGTGGATAATCCGAAGCTTTTCGAGATAGCGCAGGCTGCGTCCCCGTGCCGTCAATTCCCGGTTCACGGTGGCGTCAAACCGGTCATGTTCGAAGCTGAGACCGCAGAACGCGCGCACCAGGGGCATGTTGTTGATAACATCGACCATTTCGCCATCGACGGCGGCGGCCTTGTTGGCGAAATCGTCGTGCAATGGCTTGCCGGCGGCGGCCAGATGGAACATTGCGACCACCATCGCGCCGGCGATCACGATCAATCCGGCCGCCATTGTCAGACTTACGGTTCCAATCAGCGCAATTGCCGCAACCGTCGCAATGCATGGCGGCAGCACGTTCCAGACGAACATGTTCTCGACCGTGAAGACGGCATTGGATGTGGCGGTAATGCGGCTGGTCAGCATCCCCGGCAGCCGGTCGGAAAAATAGCTCGGCGCATGACCGGTCAGATGACGGAAGATGTCGCGCCGAAGATCCCCGGTCACGCCGACAAAGGTGAAGCTCGCCGTCCAGCTCGCAATCCGCCACAGAAAATTATCCGCAGCGATGAGCGACATGAGGAAAATGAATGCCAGCCATACACCGCCCGCGCGCGCGGTCCCCGCCGAAAGTCCGTCGACCAGATATTTGACGCCATATTGAGTGCCTACCGAGCAGGCAACCGCTGCAATCACGGCGGAGAGAATGACGACATGCGCCGCGAGACGCTGTCGGAGATAGCGCAGCACGAACGGAAGCGGGCGATTGGCGTAACCTGAAAGATTGTCCATGTGGCTCAAACCCGTTGGAGAAGCTGACGACCCTGTCTGGATGCGGTCCGTATAATGAACGAAGGACACTTCATCGCGGTTCCCTCGCAGCACCGGCGCTGCGCAAACTAGCTTGCAGCATTCGGAGCGGCGCAAAGATGCTTGTCGGGGCGTGAAGGCATTGGCGGGGCCGTGGCTTGGGAAGAAGTACCGCGTCCTGTGGGGAACTTCGCACATGCGGAAACGTTCCCTCTGCGGCATGCCGGTGCCGACCGCGAAATGAGGCTTTTTTCTTTCATCCACGATCGCAACAGGAGACGGATAGATGCGCATCGCGCAGGTTGCTCCGCTAACGGAGGCTGTTCCCCCGCGGCTTTACGGCGGAACCGAGCGGGTGGTCCACTGGCTGACCGAGGAACTGGTGGCGTTGGGAAACGAGGTCACGCTTTTTGCCAGCGGCGATTCGCAGACCTCCGCGAAACTTGACGCGACCTGGCCAAAGGCTCTGCGCCTCGACGGATCGGTCCGCGATCCCAACGCGCTGCACATGGTGATGCTGGAACGCGTGCTGCAGAAATGCGATGATGAAGAATTCGACTTTCTGCATTTTCACCTCGACTACTATCCGTTCTCGCTGTTCTCACGCCAGCCGACACCGTTTCTGACCACCCTGCACGGCAGGCTCGACCTGCCGGAGCACCAGCCGGTGTTCACCACATTTTCGTCGATCCCGGTAATTTCGATTTCGGACGCGCAGCGCCGTCCGGTCCCGCAGGCCAACTGGGTTCGCACCATCCACCATGGCCTGCCGGAGAAGCTGCTGACACCGCGGCCGGTGACCCCCGGCTATCTGGCCGTGCTGGGCCGGATCGCGCCGGAGAAGGGCGTGGACCGGGCGATCAAGATCGCGATCCGATGCGGCATGCCGCTCAAGATCGCGGCGAAGGTCGACCGCGCCGACCAGGACTATTATGACGAGATCATCCGTCCGCTGCTGGATCATCCGCTGGTCGAGTATATCGGCGAGATCGGCGATCACGAAAAAGCCGACTTCCTCAGCGGCGCGATCGGGCTGCTGCTGCCGATCGACTGGCCGGAACCGTTCGGCCTCGTGATGATCGAAGCGATGGCCTGTGGCACTCCCGTCATTGCCTATAACCGCGGCTCCGTCTCCGAAATCATCGATGAGGGCCTGACCGGCTTCATCGTCGAGGACGAAACCAGCGCCGTCGCCGCCGTCGGCCGCCTCTCTTCCCTGAACCGCGATGCGGTCCGAAGGCAGTTCGAGGCCCGCTTCACCGCCCGCCGCATGGCGCTGGACTACCTCGCCGCCTACCGCAGTCTGATCTATGCGGCGACGCCGCGGATCAGGCTGGTGAGCAGCGCCGAATAGCCCGACCGATCCCGCCAAGGCTTCGCGGCCGGCCGGTCGGATCACCAACGGATTCGCTGATCATCTGCTTTCGCGGATGGCCAGCGTCCGTCTATTCACTTGTCAAAGAAATCCGCAGCGCAGCGGCTCCGCGCATGGCTTACCGGTGCGTAGTGTCCGGCGCGAAAGCTTTCCTGCTCAATCGCGGCCCCGGCGCTCACGGAACCTGTCGAATTTCTCCTTCTGGTGGGCGTCTAGGCTGTTGTAGAAAGCGATCAGCTTCGGATTCTCCGCTTTCAGGGCGGCGAGCCGGGCTTCAAGGAAGCTCTGACCAAACATCAGGCGGGCTTCGAAGGACGACAGATCCGGCTTGTTTGCACAGAGCGCGGCCTTGGAAATCTTCGATCGATTTTTTGCGAGCCTCGTGGAATTCCTTGAAGGCAGCCTTTTGCGCGTCGGTCAGATCGAGATAATCCGCCAGCCGGTCCGCCATCTCCGGATGGTGCGACGGCCCGCCCCGCTCGGCGCAAAGACGTTCAAACGGCGCGTGGCGCGACCCGTCTTGCGCGGCCGCCGGACCTGCGGCCACGGCCAAAGCCGCTGTTGCGACCATCAGAATCGAAAAGTTCAGTTTAGGCATTTCGTGCTCCCATGCTGGGTTGAACGTTGGCGGTTGATCTTCGATTTCATATGTTCCGCGTCCGACCCGGGCGCGCCGGGTGCGGGCTCCGGTTCGGCTCAGCGCTGCTATCTTTTGCCGCCATGACCGCCACCGCCGGCATGTCCGCCGCCCGCATGCCCACCGCCCACATGCCCACCGCCCACATGCCCACCGCCCGCATGCCCACCGCCGCGACCGACACCGCCGCCACGGCCGACGCGTCCACCGCCACCATAACCGCCACCATAATATCCTCCGCCGCCATAATACGGACCGTCGGCGTAACCGCAGTCGTTGAAATAGCAGCTGCCGTTGACCACCCCGCCCAGCACGCCGGAAATCACCCCGCCGATGATCGCTTCGGGAAGCAGGTTACGGCGATAATACCTGACCTGCTCGACCTGTGCGCGAGGCTCGCCCAATTGCGGAACGGCCATGCCGATCACCCCAGCCGAAGCAGGCGCGGTCCCGAACATCATTCCAATGCCAACAATCGCGGCAACCTGAAACCGATTTCATCTGAAGATCCTTCTCGTTGGTTGTATAGATGTCATGATGCCAATGCTGCAGCTGTTCCAGGGTCTGGCGCTGCTGAAACCGCATCCGCGGCCACGCCGGAAAACAGCACGGTAAATCGCGCGCCATGGCCATCGTCAGCTCGACCGGCCCGCAATTCCCCACCGATCTGCTTTGCGAAGGATCGGATGATCTTCATTCCCAGCCCCTTGCCGCCGTCGAGATCGAACCCTTCCGGCAAATCGGGCCCATCGTTGGAAATCGACAGCGCGTAACCATATTCCGGATTCGGCCGCAGGCCGATGAAGATGCGCCCGCTGCCGTATTTTGCCGCGTTGGTGACCAGCTCGCTGACGATGAATCCGAGCGAAATCGCGATGGCTGCCGGCAGGTTTACGCCTACACCATCGACTACAACCTGGTCCGGACACTCGTCCGAACCCAACATCGCCGAGAAGTCGTGACCGAAGTCCTCGAGGAATTTCAAGAAAGCGATGGCCTGCACGCCATCATGGCAATGCAGACGATGGTGAATTCGCGCAATCATCGAAACGCGGTTGGCCGCGATGGCCAATTGCGCGGCCGCTTCTGCATTGGTCGATCCACGGCTCTGCAACGACAGCAGGCTGATGATCATTTGCAAATCATTCATCAACCGGTGATCGGATTCCTTGCTCAGGAGTTCCTGTCTCTGGATGAACTCGTCTTTTTGACGAAGCCGCGCCTCGCTGTCGGCTAGCGCAAGCCGCAGCAGCATTTCAGTGGAGCGCTCGCGCTCGATGCTGGGGACCACCGGGCTGCCGGACATCATCGTTATGGTGCACGGCAAATTCCCACTTCCCTGATCGACGTCCTTTGGATCTGCAGCTTGATCGCTCATTTCTTTTATTGCACTCGAACCGGCAGGCTTGCTTTGATTTCAGGTCAAGCTTATGTCGGAAAGCGCACATTGCCTGAAGCGCGCGGCTGCAGCATGGAGGTGGAGAATTCGGTCGACCAGCGCGAGGCGAGAGCGGCGGCGCGATGCGGTCCGCTCCGCGCCTGAACAGCGCAGACTTGACGGTCGCCGGGATTCAGCCAACCGTTCCCAGCAGCGCTCCGGACGTGACGGTTTCGCCGTCGGCCAGGGCAATAGCTGACAGCACGCCGGTGACCGGCGCCGCCACTTCAACGGTCGTTCCATCGATTTCGATCTCCACCAGCGGCTCGCCCAGGCTGACCGGATCTCCAACGCGCTTGAACCATCGTCCGATCGACGCCCTCGCCGCGGACGCCGCGGTCTCAGGAACTCGTATTTCCGTCGTCATGAAAGCATTCTCTGATACTCAAGCCGTGATGAAACGAAGCGAATGGCGCAGCCGCCTCCGCTCAGGGACAACGCTCCTCGTCTGCAAGCAGCTTCAAGAGCAACTGGCGCCGCGCCTGATCCACGTTTTGTTCAGCCAACAGTCCCCGATAGAGCGCCAGGTTCTTCTCGTGAACGAACCGCGCCAGAGCCAAGCTCTCCGGTGAAACGGTCGGAGTCGCCACAGGCTCGATCATCATGTGCTTCCAGGCCGTCCCAAGGCTTCACTATGGAGCTACGAGTGGGATATTGACTGTGCAATTTTGCTCAGTTTTGATAATTTAGTAATCAGGTTGGAATTCTGATCCAGCCGGGTAGATGATCCCAATTTGTTTCATAAGGCTTGATCGCCCGTTGCCCGTCCGGTCGATCCAGCGGATTCCGGTTGATTAAGGTCGGAAAGCAGCGGACGCCTGCCAGGCATCCGCCTTCGTCGGGCTAATGGAGGGCCTCTTGAGCAAGCCCGTCAAGGACCTGTTCGATCCCAAGGTCTTTCTGGCCAGGGTCGGAGCCGGAAAAACGATATTGAACTATCGAAGGAACCAAATCGCCTGGACGGCCATCCGCTGCGCGTCGCTACGACAAGGGCGATGGAGGACTGCGTGATCACCGCCATCACCAGGGCCGCGATGCGGGCGGCGCTTCTGGGCGAGCCGAAATTCTCCGAGATGTTCATGACCTACCTGTTGACCCGCAACAGCCGCATTGAAGAGGACCTGATCGACCAGTTGTTCAATTCCAGCGAGAAACGCCTGGCATGACTCCTGCTCCTGCTCGCGCATTTCGGAAAGGAAGGCAGTCCGCGGCCGATCGACGTCAATGTCAGCCAGGAAACCCTGCCGGAGATGATCGGCGCCACCGGATCACGCGTCAGTTTTTCATGAACAAGTTCCGTAAGCTGGGACTTATCAGCTATAATGGAAAGATACACGTCCATAATTCACTGCTGAATGCCGTGCTGCATGACAAGCCTCGGATCGAGCGCGACGAAGCATCGCGCCGGCGCTGAGCATTTTTGGATGACGCCGACGTCACGACGGGAATTCAGCCTCGGCGACATGAACCCGGTCGGCGTGCAGCGACCAGTCGGCGAGTATCTCCTGCTCGCAGAATTTGGTTTTCGCCAGCTCGACGGCTTCGGTCGCGCTGACGGCCTCGATTTCCAGAAAACCCTGGCAAACTTCGGTCTCATGGCCGTTCTCGCCAAGGACATCCTTCAGAAATCGCACGATAAAGCGAGCCATGACAGGCTCCTTTCGGATAGTATCGTAACCGGGTCATCCACTTGGTTTAAGATTAAGGCATCGCCGGAAACGGCTATTGATTCACCTCAACACCCCGCGCCTGAGGTCGGCTTCGTTGTGGCGCTTTGGCAAAGCCAGCTGCAAATTCATCCCGAGGCCGCGGCGGCGGTGTTTTTCGCGCAGAATTGAGGGTTCATGTACGGATCGATCGAGGAAGGATTGCCCTACCCGTTTGGCGCCAACTGGGACGGCAAGGGGACGAACTTTGCCTTGTTCTCGGCGAATGCGTCAAAAGTCGAGATCTGCCTGTTCGATGCCGAGCGAGAAGTCAGCCGCATCGAACTGCCGGAATATACCGACCAGGTTTTCCATGGTCGCATCCCGGATCTGGGTCCCGGCACCTGCTACGGCTATCGCGTTTACGGACCCTACCAGCCCGATGCCGGCCACCGCTTCAATCCAAACAAACTCCTGCTCGACCCCTATGCCCGCGCCCATGCCGGTACCCTGCAATGGCATCCCGCCATCTTCGGCTACAAGATGGAAAGCGGCGACGACCGGACCTTCGACGAGCGCGATAGCGCGCCCTTCATGCCGAAATGCGTCGTCGTCGACCCCAATTTCGATTGGGACGGCGAAGCCGGGCGGCGGTGGGTACCCTGGGAGGAAACGATTTTCTACGAGGCCCATGTCAAGGGCTTCACCAGGAAGCACCCCGGCGTGCCCGAGAAACTGCGCGGCAGCTATGCCGGATTCGGATCCCAGCCGGTCGTCGACTACATCAAATCGCTCGGCGTCACATCCGTCGAGCTGCTGCCGATCCATACCTCCATCGACGACGGCAATCTGCTGCGAAGGAAATTGACGAATTATTGGGGCTACAACACCATCGGATTCTTTGCGCCCGACCCCCGCTACGCCTCCGACGTGCGCCTGGGCTGGACTCCGAAAGTGCCATCCGCGGAAGGTTTGATGCGCTATTTTGAAAGCTGCCGGGGAAAGCTCATGCTTAAGGTCGCCATCGTTGGCTGCGGGAAGATCGCGGATGCGCACGCCGTGTCCATGCAGCGCATCGCGGGATGCGAGATCGTGGCGGCCTGCGACCGCGAACCGCTGATGGCCCGCCAGTTTTATGACCGTTTTCCGGTCAACCGATGCTTCAGCGACGTGAGCGAAATGCTGCGCGAGGCCAGGCCCGACGTGGTCCACATCACCACCCCGCCACTCGGCCATTACCAGCTGGCGAAGCAATCTCTCGGAGCTGGATGCCATGTCTATGTGGAGAAACCCTTCACGCTCTACGAGCACGAAGCCCAAGAGCTGATCGCCTTGGCGATACAAAAGAATCTCAAGATCACCGCCGGGCACGACGACCAATTCAGCCACGTGGCGCGGCGCATGCGGGCGCTGGTCCAGACCGGCTACCTGGGCGGTAGCCCGGTACATTTGGAAAGCTACTACGGTTACGAGATATCCCGCACCGGCTACGCCGGAGCCTTGCTGGGCGACAAGCAGCACTGGGTGCGGAAACTGCCGGGGAAGCTATTGCAGAACATCATCAGCCACGGCGTTGCCCGCATTGCCGAGTTCCTCACCACCGAGTCGCCGCAGGTCATGGCTTACGGCTTCATCAGCCCGCTGCTGCGCGGCCTGGGGGAGAACGAAATCGTGGATGAGTTGCGGGTGCTGATCGCGGAGGGAGGGGGCACGACCGCGGACTTCACCTTCTCCTCGCAGATGCGCCTGGCGCTTTACCAGTTGCGCGTCTTCGGCCCGGAAAACGGTCTCATTCTCGACCACGATCACGAGACTCTCATTCGGCTGCCCGGGGCCCGAAAAAAAGCTACCTGGAAAAGTTTGTCCCGCCGGTGAACTTCGCCAAACAATATCTGGGAAACCTCAACACCAACCTGCGGACTTTCCTGAAGCGCGACTTTCAGATGAAATCGGGGATGAAGTTCTTGATCGAATCCTTCCACCGCTCCATCGTGGAAGACGGGCCGCCGCCCATTCTGTACCGGGAAATTCTGCTGGTCGCCAAAATCATGGACTCCATTTTTGTCCAGCTGGAGGCGGACCAGGCGGCCGCGAACGCGCCGTCCCAAGTCTCTCTACAGCCCGCGGTGGCCGAGTGAAATGCGGGTGAGCCCAGCGCCGGGTTATTTTCTAGCCCTTTACTCCGTAGTCCAAAAACACAAGCAGGATCGCGCCCCCTCGTGTCCAGGGCAGGCAGCCGATCTGACCTCGGGAGATGATTGATGAAGGTTTGTGAGCGTGATCGCCAGATCGAAGAGAGTGTGGCCGAAGACGCCGGGACGGAAAACGCCCGGGTTGAGAATGTAAGAGTTATTTCCTCGTCCAGCGATGCCCCGGGCACGCCCGAGGAGAGGAGGGGTTTTGTGAGAGTTGGTGACCGGGATATCAAGGTCGGGGGACGCTTCCTCCGGATTGCTCATCTCGACGGAGAAAAATACCGTTTCCTGGCCGATCCTGAGCCGGTGATCGCGGGCCTGCGCCACTGCGGGACTCGGGTGGACCTTTTTACCTTCCTGCAAAGATTGCCGGAAACCGAGCCAAAATATAAGTACCCGATGGAGTGGGACAATTTTGCCGCCTTGCCGCTTACCACCTTCGACCATTGGTGGACCGAACAGCTCGGTTTCAAGGGCCGTAATAAGGCGAAGCAAGCCGAAAAGAAGGGGGTCAAGCTGCGCGAGGTTCCGTTCGGCGATGACCTGGTCCGGGGGATCTGGGAGCTTTACAACGAGTGCCCGGTCCGCCAGGGGAAACCGTTCGGCCACTACGGCAAGGACATTGAAACCGTGCGCCGGGAAGCGGCTACCTTCCTCGATTGCAGCCTGTTTATCGGCGCCTATCTCGGGGAGCAGCTCATTGGCTTCATTAAGATGACCTGGGACGAAACCAAGACTCAGGCGGGCCTGATGCATATCGTTTCCATGGTCTCGCAGCGCGACAAAGCTCCGACCAATGCGCTGGTGGCGCAGGCGGTCCGTGCCTGCGCCGAGCGCAAAATCCCCTACTTGGTTTATTCGAATTTCGCCTACGGCAAGAAACAAAAAGACAGCCTCAGCGATTTCAAGGAGCGCAACGCTTTCCAGCAGATCAACGTGCCACGCTACTATGTTCCCCTAACTGTGCTGGGCTCCCACCGCCCTGCGGCTGGGCCTGCAACATCCCTTGGCCAGCAAACTTCCCGAGCCCCTTCTGGTCAAGCTTCGCGAACTCCGGAATCGCTGGTACAGCCGCAAATTGCAGTCTCCGGCCGAAGCGCCCACAGAAGCTTCCTAACAAGTCGCGGCTTTCCAGCCGTAAGGTAATTCGGACTCAGCGCGCGGCCCGAGGCCGCACCCGTTCAAAACGCCCGCCCGGCAAAGTCTTGCGGAAGTTTCCTGGAGATCCGTCGCGCTGCCCGGCAAGAACTGGCGGCGTCGATTGGCGGCCCTGGGACTTGGGGGTGCTGGAACAGTTCCGCAACCCATCCCCAGGATGGACGGCCGGCTTTGTCCCTCCGCTTCTTCTGAATCGCAAAATCTCATATGCCAGGAATTGTAGGTCTCATCACCAAACTGCCGCGTCAGCAGGCCGAGCCGGAGTTGCTCCGGATGGTCAAGTCCATTCACCACGAATCGTTCTACGAGACTGGAACCTGGATCGACGAGTCTCTGGGGATTTACCTGGGATGGGCAGTCATCAAGAATTCGTTCTGTGACCGCATCCCGCTGTGCAACGAGAAGGGCGATATCGTACTTATTTTTTCCGGCGAGGATTTTCCCGACCCGGAGACGGCAGGCTGCCTCAAGGAACGCGGGCACAGCTTCCAGACGGATGGACCGGAGTATCTTGTTCACCTCTACGAGGAGATCCAGCGTTTCTCGCCAGCCTGAATGGAAGATTTCAGGGACTGCTGATCGACCGCAAGCGCGGAACGGCTACCCTGTTCAACGACCGCTACGGGATGCATCGCGTCTACTATCACCAGGCCAAGGACGCGTTTTACTTTTCCCCCGAAGCCAAGGCCATTCTGGCGGTTCGTCCCGAACTGCGCAGCCTCAATCTCAAGAGCTTTGGCGAGTTTGTTTCCTTTGGCAGCGTGCTGGAAAACCGCACGCTGTTCGAAAACCTGCAGGTGCTGCCGTCAGGCTCGGGATGGACGTTTCGCGATCGCGCCCTGGAGCGGAAAGACTCGTACTTCGATCCCCGCGACTGGGAAAACCAGGCCCCGCTCGATCCGGAGCCCTACTATCAGCAGGTTCGCGAAGTTTTTTCCCGGACCTTGCCCCGTTACTTCAAGGGCCGGGAGCGCATTGGAATGTCCCTGACCGGGGGACTGGACACGCGCGTGGTACTGGCTTGGCGCAACGCCCCGCCGGGAGAGTTGCCTTGTTACACCTACGGAGGCACCTACCGGGAGTGCGAGGATGTTCGCGTGGCCCGCCACGTTGCCGAGGTTTGCCGGCAACCCCACCATGTCATCATGGTCGGCGACGAGTTCCTCTCGCGCTTCGCTCACTACGCCGAACGCAGCATTTATCTCTCCGACGCCTGCGTGGATCTAAGCCGTTCGGCCGATTTGTTCGTCAGTGAACGGGCGCGGGAGATCGCCCCGTTGCGCATGACCGGACTGTACGGCGACGAGGTGCTCCGCCATCTGCGGGCATTCAAGCCGGGAGTCCCTCTGCCCGGTTTGTTTCGTCCCGAGATGCTGACTTACGTTGAGCAGGCCCGGGCCACCTACAACCAGCAACTTCGCCAGCATCCGCTTTCTTTCTCCGCCTTCTGCCAGGCGCCCTGGCACCACTTCGGAATTCGCTCTCTGGAGCAGACTCAGGTCACGGCGCGCACCCCGTTTCTCGATAATGAGTTGATCCGCACCGTATTTCGTGCGCCGCAGGGCGTTGCCGCAAACAACGATCTTCGCCTGCGCCTGATCGCCGACGGCAATCCTGCGCTGCGCCAGATTCCCACGGACCGCGGCTTTGGCGGCGCCGGCGGGCGGTTCTCCGAGATGGTCTATCACGGCTATCTCGAATTCTTGTTCAAGGCGGAATATGCCTACGACTACGGCATGCCGCAAGGTGTGGCGAAGGTCGATCATTTCTTCGCCCCGCTGCACCTCGAACGGCTTTTCCTGGGGCGCCACAAGATGTACCATTTTCGCGTCTGGTACCGCGACGCGCTGGCCCAGTATGTGCGGGATACGCTGCTCGACCCGCGCGCCCTTGCCCGGCCGTACCTGGAGCCCAAGGCCGTGGAAAAAGTGGTGTCCGGTCACCTTAAGGGAAACCGGAACTATACCAACGAACTGCACAAGCTGCTGACCCTCGAACTGGTGCACCGGCTGTTCTTGGATTCAAGATAATGGCTCACGTTTTCGCTCTCATCTACGCGATCGGCGTCCTCGTTCTCCTCTGGCTCGACCGCGACCGGAATGCCAGGACCTCGCCTGCGCTTTGGCTGCCAGTCCTCTGGGTTTGCATCGCCGGATCGCGCTTGGTGTCGCAGTGGCTGAACCCCTCCTCGGGAGTGGGTCCGGATACGGCCGGCGCCGAGCGGTATTTGGAAGGCAACCCGCTGGACCGGAATATTCTGACGGGAATGCTCGTGATTGCCATCGTCATTCTGATCGGCCGCGGGCGGAAAAGTGTTGACCCTGCTCAAGGCCAATTGGCCGATCCTCGTGTTTTTTTTGTATTGCGGCGTGAGCGTGGTCTGGTCGGATTATCCCGATGTGGCGTTCAAGCGTTGGACCAAGTCCCTGGCTGACCTGGCCATGGTGCTGATTATTCTGACCGAAGCCAACCGTACCGCGGCCATCCAGCGATTCCTGGCCTGGTCGGGGTTTGTGCTTCTTCCCGCCTCTATCGTGATGATCAAGTACTACCCCGATTTGGGCCGCACCTATGATCGCTGGGCCGGGACCATGGCGGTTACCGGAGTTGCCACGGACAAGAACATGCTGGGTCTGGTCTGCTTGATCTTCGGACTGGGGGCCGTCTGGCGCGTGACCCTGGCCCTGCAGGAGGGTGTCCGTAAGTCGGCGGGACCGTTGTTCGCTCAGACCGTTCTGCTGCTGGCGACCCTGTGGCTGCTCTACCGGGCCAACTCGATGACGTCCATTTCCTGCTTTGTGTTTGGCAGCGGGCTGATGGTGCTGACCAGCGCTCCCAAACTGGCCCGCAAGCGCGCCGTAATCCACCTTTTGGTCGTCGGGACCCTGGCAGTTTCGGTTTCGGCGCTCTTCCTCAACTTCGGTTCGGGACTGGTCGAGACGGTTGGCCGGAACTCGACCCTGACCGGCCGCACCGATCTTTGGAAACACCTTCTGGCCACCAACACCAACCCGCTTCTGGGCACCGGCTTTGGAAGTTTCTGGCTGGGCCCCCGCCTGGAAAGGCTATGGGCGATTTATTGGTGGCACCCCAATGAGTCCCATAATGGCTATCTCGAAATTTATCTAAACCTGGGCTGGATGGGATTGCTCCTGCTGGGAGTTCTGATCGTGAGCGGCTACCGCCACGTGATCGACATGCTGCGCCAGGAATCCGGGGTGGGCAAGTTGTGTCTGGCCTATTTCGTGGCGGGGTTGGCTTACAACTTTACCGAGGCCGGTTTCAAGACCATGAACCTGGTGTGGATTGCGTTTCTTTTGGCGATCACGATACGGCCCAAGCTTCTGCCGAGGAAAGCTGCGGTGGTGAGCACGAAGCTGAAAGGGAAAGCGCCAGTGCGCCCGGCCCTGCGGGAGGAAGCGGTTTGAGGCCATTTGACGCCAAGGGATCGTTCCGTCTGGCAGAGGCGGAAGGAGGAATGCGGAAACTGGCGGTTCGCGGCGCGGGAGCCACGATCTTTTCTTCGGGCGTGGCGGTGGGCATCCAGTTGGTCTCGACGGTGGTGCTGGCCCGGCACCTGGCGCCCAAGGATTTCGGCGTGGTCGCCATGGTCACGACCTTCAGCCTGCTGCTGCTGAACTTCGGGCTGAACGGCTTTACCGAGGCGGTGGTGCAACGCGCGGAGATCGATCATCAACTCTCCAGCAACCTGTTTTGGATCGAGGTCGGCGTTGGCCTGGCGTTGACGGCCGGGTTTGCCGCGTCAGGAACGCTGATGGCGCGGTTTTATCACGATCCGCTGGTGGCCCCCGTGGCCATCGGCATCTCGCTGACCATCCTGCTGACCAGCACCTCGGTCCTGCACCTGGCCCTGCTGAGGCGGGCCATGCGGTTTTCCGTGGTGTCGATGAATGACATCGTTTCCGGCGCGGCTGCGGTCGGGGTTTCCATCGCCGGCGCCCTGGCGGGATGGGGATACTGGGCGCTGGTTGCCGGAGCGGTGGCGCGCCCGCTCAGCCAGACGATTGGAGCGTGGTGGCTGTGCCGGTGGACTCCCGGGCTGCCGCGCCGGGCGGAAGGAACCGGCGCCATGGTGCGCTTCGCGCTCAATATCTACGGGCGCTTCAGCGTCAACTACTTCGCCCGCAACACCGATAATCTGCTCGTGGGCTGGAGTTTTGGGCCGGTGGCGCTGGGGTTCTACAAGAAGGCCTACGACTTGTTCCTGTTGTCCGCCTGCCAGTTGGTTTCGCCGCTGACGTCGGTAGCATCGGCCGCGCTGAGCCGACTGGACCGCAATTCGGCGCAGTACCGGCGGTATCTGCTCGGCGCGCTCGCGGTCACGACTTTCGTGGGCATGGGCATGGGCGCCGACCTCACTCTGGTCGGCAAAGACGTCATCCGGGTGGTGCTTGGGCCGGGCTGGGAGACCGCCGGCCGCATCTTTACGTATTTCGGACCGGGCGTTGGCATGATGCTTCTCTACAGCACGCATGGCTGGATCCATCTTTCCATTGGCACCGCCGACCGCTGGTTTCGCTGGGTGATCGTGGAATTCAGCGTCACCGGCCTGTTGTTTCTTCTCGGACTGCGTTGGGGGCCGGAAGGCATTGCCATGGCGTGGACGGCTTCCTTCTGGATTCTCACCATCCCCGCCTTCTGGTATGCGGGTAAGCCCATCAACTTTGGTTTTGGCCCGGTGCTGGGGGCGGTGTGGAAGTACATTGTGGGGTCGGCCGCGGCGGGCTTGGCTACGGCTTTGATCGTCCGCCAGATTTCGTCGTTTGCCGTGGCCGAGAGCACACTCGCGGCTTTCGAACACATCGTGGTTACATCGCTGCTGTTCGTGGTCCTGTATCTGGGAGCGGTTGTTGGGTTGTACCGGGGGTTTGCCCCGATTCGTCAAGTCGCCGGACTTGTGGGGGAGGCGGTGCCTCGCGGAAGATTCTCAAGGCCAAGGCCGGAATCCGTGGCCGTGACTGAGAATGCCACTCTGACGCTTCCTGCGGAAGAAACCGCGGCAGAGAGGGGAAGGTAAGCGCGTGCCGGTGACAACTCCATCGCAGGCGAGCGGGACGAAGGCGCACGACGATGACGCCGGAAGCAGCGCAAGCCTGGCGCCCACGCCTCAGCCTGCGATCAACGTTGCTCTGATGACGGGTGGCATGGACCGCCCTTACGCCTTCAGCTTGGCGATGGCGCTGATCGCCAAGGGCGTGAGCCTGGACGTTATTGGCAGCGACGCCGTCGATAGCCCGGAGATGCACTGCACTCCGCGGCTGACCTTTTTCAATCTACAGGGCGAGAAACGCGCCAATGTAAGCCTGACCAAGAAAGCATCCAGGGTTCTGGCTTACTATTGGCGTCTGATCGCCTACGCGTCGGGTTGCCGGCCGAAAATCTTTCACATCCTTTGGAACAACAAGTTCCAATACTTCGACCGCACTTTTCTGACGATGTATTACAAGCTGAGAGGGAAGAAACTGGTATTCACCGCGCACAACGTGAACGCGGGGAAGCGCGACGATAACGATTCCCTGATGAACCGGCTGACGCTGCGGGTGCAATACCGGCTGTTCGATCACATCTTTACCCACACCGAAAAGATGAAGGCCGAACTGCTGCAGGAGTTCGGGGTTCGGCCCGCTGCGGTCACGGTTATACGCTTTCCCATCAACAGCGTTTTTCCGGACACGGAACTTACCCCGGCCCAAGCCAAGAAGAAGCTGGGGCTGGGAGGATCCGAAAAGGTGATTCTGTTCTTCGGGGCCATTCGTCCTTACAAAGGGCTCGAATACCTGGTGGAAGCTTTTCACCGCCTGGTGGCGAAGGATCCCCAATACCGGCTCATTCTGGCCGCCGAGCCGAAAAAGGGCTCGGAAGAATATCTGCGAGACATTCTGGAAAAGATCAATCGCGGCGGGCATGGCGACAAGGTGATGCGGCGGCTGGAATTCATTCCCGATGAAGAGACCGAGCTTTACTACAAGGCGGCCGATGTTCTGGCGCTGCCTTACAAGGAGATCTTCCAGAGTGGCGTGCTTTTCGTGGGCTACACCTTCGGGCTGCCCGTGGTGGCCTCCGACGTGGGATCTTTCCGGGAGGATATTCTGGAAGGCAAGACCGGATTCTTGTGTAAGCCGTGCGATGCCGCAGATCTGGCGCGAGCCCTCGACACCTACTTCGCCAGCGACTTGTTCAAAGGCCTGAATGAGCGGCGGGGCGAGATTCGGGAGTACGCGCGCAACCAGTATTCCCTGGACGCGTCGGCGGACGCGGTCCGCAATGTCTACGCCCGTCTGGCGGGCGGGCAGCGAGCCTGACCAACTGCTCTCGAACGGCTCGGCGCGATCGGGCCCCGATGTTAGCAGCCTGTGGTGAATGTCGAATTACGAAAAACAGCGCCTAAAGGCGGATTCATAACACGGCACTTACGATATGCCTGAAGGCATACTCTGATACAAACCGCACTCGCACCACGGGCTCCTAGGGCTGTCCCGATGGTCATGGCCGACGGTCATGACCGAAAACCAGAAGTTCTCGGCCTGCTGAGTACTCCAGATGTACTTTCGGGTGTTGAACCGTTGCGGCAACATTGCGTAGAGTCCTAGTAGACCCTTCCCCAGACCGAGTCGCTCTGCGGCGCATCGGGGGAGAATGAATGAGGTAAAATGAGACGCAAACAATTGCTACTACTTCCCCTTGTTTTGCTGAGCATTTCTGCATATCTTCATGCCCAGAACGCCAACGGGCTCATTTCTTCGGTTCGGTCAGTGGACTGGAGCCAGGTGGGCATCGCGGGCGGCATCCCCAACCGCACTACGGTCTGCGCCACGTTGAGTGCGGGTGCGACGGTCGCCCAGATCAACAGCGCGATTGCCTCCTGTCCGGCGGGGGGGGTGGTGTCCCTCAGCGCGGGCACGTACAACTTGACTTCGGGAATTGACTTTGCGAACCATAGCAACGTCACGCTTCGAGGCGCGGGCGCCGATCAGACTTTTCTGGTGTTCAGCGGCCACACCGGTTGCCAGGGCCAGGAGTCGGACATCTGTGTCCGCAGCGCCGAGACCAACTGGCCAGGCGGTCCCATCAATTCGGCCAACTGGACTGGCGGGTATGCAAAGGGTACGACCCAAATCACTCTGAGCAGCACCAGCGGCATTATCCCGGGAACCACCGTGCTCGCGCTCGACCAGCTCAACGATTCTTCCGACAGCGGCGGGGTCTTCGTTTGCGAAACCCAGGGGACTTGTTCGCAGGAAGGTCCGGCCGGCGCGGAACGGTCAAACCGGGCGCAGTCCCAGCTGGTTTTGGCGACTGCGGTCAGCGGATCGACGGTGACGATTTCTCCCGGACTTGACATGCCGAACTGGAGATCGTCGCAAAGTCCTGGAGCCTGGTGGGGAAATACGGTGGCAACGATGGACGGTATTGAGAACCTCTCCATGGACCACACCAACAGCGGCTCGTCTTCGGGAATCACATTCTCCAACGCGTACAAGTGCTGGGTGAAGGGCGTCCGTTCGGTGCAGGCGGACCGCAATCATGTGTGGATTTACACGTCGGCGCGCATCGTGGTTCGCGACAGCTATTTCTATGGAACCCAGAATGCAGCGTCGGAAAGCTATGGCATCGAGCCTTACGCCAGCTCTGACAATCTGGTCGAAAACAACATCTTCCAGCACGTGGCCACGCCAATGCAGGTGAACGGCTCGGCGTCCGGAACCGTGTTTGGCTACAACTTCACGATTAACAACTACTACGGCACCTCTCCGGGATGGATGATCGCCGGAAACTCGCTGCATGCCGCGGGCGTGGACAACCTGCTGTTTGAGGGCAATGAAGCCAACGCGCTGATCGGCGACAACATCCACGGTACCCATAATTTCATTACCGCATTCCGCAATCAGTACCTCGGATGGGAGTCCGGCAAAACGGCCCAAACCAACGCTTTGCAGATTTATGCCGGCGTGCGCTTCCTGAACGTCATCGGGAACGTTTTAGGCAAGCAGGGCTACCACAAGCAATATCAAGACTTGGCGCCGAGCGGATCGAATTCTGATTCCTCGATTTACACCCTAGGATGGTCGGGAAACGAAGGCGGCTCGGGAAGCGCTGGCCCGAATGACCCGCTGGTTGCGTCCACCATGCTGCGTTGGGGAAACTTTGACGTAGTGAACAACGCCGCAGAATGGAACTCTTCCGAAGTGCCCAGCAGCGCGGCGCAATATCCAAGCGCTGTTCCCGCAAACCAGACTCTTCCGCCTTCGTTCTACTTAGCTGCCAAGCCCAGTTGGTGGGGGTCGATGCCTTGGCCGGCGGTTGGCCCTGATGTCACTGGCGGCTCCGACTCCACCGGGCACGTGTACGCAAATCCGGCGCAGGTTTGCTACGCCGGCAACGGCGGGCCGACGGACGGAACTGGGAGTGTGCTGAGCTTTAACGCGGACAACTGCTACGGGTCCGGCAGTTCCGGGCCGCCGCCGGCAGCCCCGGCTCCGCCGACTAACTTGACGGCGACTCCGCAATAAGCAAGACAGAACGCGACCCGGCGGTCATTGAGGCCTCGCGCGATTCATAATCCGAATGGGCGGGGCTGGCTCCCAAGGGCCAGCCGCCGGCTTGTTCCACCCGCAGTTGCACCCCTGATAAAGTCTGCAAAATGTCGCCTCGCGGCAGATTACCGAAAACCTTCAGCGGAGATGTTTTTCTTGGCAGCAGCCTGGGATGATCGGATTGATTCCGCCTGACTCCGCAGGCAGAAAACGCCGCCGTCTCGCAAGAGCGGACTGGCGGGCTGGCGGTGACGGCAAGAAATGACGCGCGAATAGCTCACTCCGTTTCCTCCGTGGTCGGGAAGTTCCCTCAATCACCAGCACAGCACGACTGGGTCACAGAGGAGGCACAGGTCTCCAAGGCCGTGGCTCCGGCGGGTCCGGTTGATGCCTCTTGCGCTCAAGCTACTCGTTGCCCGAATTTCACAAAGCCCACAATGACCGTTTATCGAATCGATCCACTCCAGGACCCCCGTTGGCCTGAGTTTCTGCAGGCACATCCGCAGGCGTCCACTTTTCATACTCCCGGCTGGCTGCAGAGCCTGCAACGCAGTTACGGATATGAGCCTTTTGTTCTAACCACCAGTCCTCCGCAGGAGCCGTTGACCAACGGCTTGGTGTTCTGCCGGATCAAGAGCTGGCTTACCGGAGAGCGTCTGGTGTCGGTGCCTTTTGCCGACCACTGTCAGCCGCTGTTTGAGCGGATTGAAGATTTCTACGCGGCGCTTGAAGGGGCGCAGAATCTTGCAACGAAGTCGAGCAAACCCGTGGAAATAAGGCCCCTTGACAGCGATTGTCTAGGTCTGGCGGAACATAGTAGTTTTCAAAGCGCGGAGACGTTCCGCATCCATTTACTTGATCTCAAGCCAAGCCTGGATGAGTTGCTTGCCTCTTTCGACAAGAGTTCGGTTCAAAGAAGGCTGCGGCGGGTGGCGCGAGAAGGTCTGGTTTATGAAGATGGGAGATCCCCCGCGCTGCTGGAAAAGTTCTATCACCTGCAGATGCTAACCCGGCGCAAGCATCAAATTCCGCCTCAGCCGGTGGCTTGGTTTCGCAATCTGGCGACGTTCCTGGGAGATGGCGTTAAAATCCGGGTAGTTTCGAAGGACGCTACTCCAATCGCCAGCATCCTCACTTTGTCCTACAAGGGGACGGTCATCTATAAGTACGGTTGCTCGGACGCCCGCTACAACAATCTGGCAGGAACCATATTTCTGTTTTGGCACACCATGCAGGAAGCCAAGAATGATGGCATTCAGACCTTCGATATGGGCCGATCGGATTTGGACAATCCCGGGCTGATCAATTTCAAATCCAATTGGGGGACGCAGAACCTGGGACTCACGTACTGGCGCTGGCCGCAAGGCGCAGCCCGGCGCGCGCTTGCTCCTTCGGCTGGCAAGAAGCTGGGAGGCTATGTCGTTTCGCACCTGCCAGATCGCCTTCTGGTCATGCTGGGCAGGACGCTGTACCGCCATATTGGCTAGGATCCCCCATAACATCCTCGCTCGGGGTCCACTGAGAGAACGGGCACCAAGGGGTGCATTACGAAGGTGCAATCCGCAGGGAAATCCCCAATTTGTTCGATAGACTGGATGCACCCCGAAGGGCGAGGAACTTTCCATTGCCGAGCGAATGTGATCAGGGACTGTAGGGATTTTACATTTTGCTGACAAATTGGTTGAATATCCTATTGATCGCGTGCACGGAGCCTTGTATAACGATTCCAGTTTGTTTTTGATGGCTCGGGTTTTACCTCCCCCTGGAAGACAAGAAAATCAGCAAAACCACGCCTGGATTGCAGGCGAGAGCACTGTCCTCAGGACTTAAGCATGCTCGACGAGTTAAACCAATACTTTCGCTGCCCGGAAGAATTCGCCGGTTTTCATTTGCAGGGGCGTCTGTCCCAGGACGCAGGTTTTTTCTCCTTCGGGGCAGGCACAATTTGTTATGGGCGCTCGGCGGCTGGCTCTCGCCAGCGGCACGTGGATGGCACGTTGTACGACGCGATGAACGACGTGCGCTTTCTGGATTCCGGCGTGGGATTGCCCTTCGATCCGGATGAAATCGCGCTGAATCTCCGGCGGGAGCGCTACGTCTGTGGAACAACCAGTGCGGCCAAGAAACTGGCAGGAATTGGCAAACGAAAAGCCTACTATTTTCTCCGCCCCTTGCTGCCGGTGGCGGTGCGAAAACACCTGCAGAAAACGCATCTGGACGGGTGGCGCGATCTGACATTCCCGCGCTGGCCGGTGGATACCAGCGTGGATACGCTGATGGAGAAGCTCTTAATCCTGGCCATCAAGAGCAACGGCGGGGAGGGTATTCCTTTTATTTGGTTCTGGCCCGAAGGCATGGCGGCTTGTGCCATCATGAGTCACGACGTGGAACAAGCCGAAGGGGTCGAGTACTGCTCCCGGCTGATGGACATCAACCAGTCATTCGGGATACCGGCGTCCTTCATGATTGTGCCGGAAAAGCGCTATGTGGTATCGCAGAGCTATCTGGAAAGCGTCAGAAGCCGCGGGTTCGAAGTGGGGGTCCAGGATCTGAATCATGACGGGCGGCTGTACTGGGAACATGAGGAGTTTCGCCGCCGGGCGGCCAAGATCAATCGCTATGGCCGGGAATGGGGAGCCACGGGTTTTCGCGCGGGAATTCTCTACCGCAACCAGGAATGGTTCGATGCGCTGGATTTTGAGTTTGACATGTCGGTTCCGAACGTGGCGCACCTGGATCCGCAGCGGGGCGGGTGCTGCACCGTGATGCCCTATTTTGTGGGGAAAATCCTGGAAATTCCAGTGACGGCCTCGCAGGACTACTCGCTCTTCCATATTTTGAACGACTACTCGCTGGCCTTATGGGAGCGGCAAATCAGCGTGGTTCTGCGGAAGCACGGCGTTCTCAACATGATTGTGCATCCGGATTATCTAACCGGCCCAAGGGAAGAGGCGGTATACAAAGGCTTGTTAGGGATGTATGCGCGGATGCGGCGGGAGCACAATGTCTGGATCCCGCTTCCCCGGGAAGCCAATGCCTGGTGGCGGCAGAGAAGCCAAATGCGCGTCGTTCGACAGGGAAGTGAATGGCGAATTGAAGGCGCCGGTAGCGAGCGAGCGGTGCTGGCATTGGCGAATCTGGAAGAAGACCGGTTGACGTACAGCCTGGTGGATCCCTCGGGGAAGATCACGAAGCGTCCTGCTTCGGATTACGTTGCCGCCGAGGCCGTGTGAAACTCCCCGCCAGCAGTTCTCCGTGGTAGGAGATCGCCGGGGTTGACCAGTTTGATGAGCGCAAAATCAGGATTTTCTCAGGGCGGGCTGCGGCACGCGTGCTTCCTGGGTCTTCTGGCGTTGTTCGCGGGCGTTTTTCATCACGCCCTGTGGACGGTTGTGGGGTCCTCCCTCAGCGTTGACAAGTACTCCCACATTCTTCTGGTAGCGCCGGTCAGCGCCATTCTCCTTTACCAAAATCGCGGGAGGGTGCTGGCCGAGGTCGCCTACAGTAAAGCCGGAGCATTGCTGCTTCTGCTGACGGCCGGGGTGCTGGGGTTGGCTTCCGGGCAGGCCAGCGCGCTGAGCGAAAGCGGTTACCTTTCTTTGTCGATTCTGCTATTGGTTTGCTGCAGCCTTGCCGCTTTTTTGCTGTGTTATGGCGCGGCGGCGTTTCGGGCTGGCCTCTTTCCCCTTCTGTTCCTCATTCTGCTGGTGCCTCTTCCGGATGCGATTCTGGAGCGTTGCATCGCGGTATTGCAGAACGGTTCGGCGGCTGCGGCTTGTGGATTGTTCCGGCTGGCGCACATCCCGTACGCACGGCATGGAGTGGTTCTGGAACTTCCCCGGATCAATATTTATGTTGCCGAGGAGTGCAGCGGTATCCGTTCGAGTCTGGTTTTGTTCCTGAGCAGCCTGGTGCTGGGGCATCTGTTTCTTAAGTCGGGCTGGAGCCAGGCTGTTCTAACGCTCGCGGTCTTGCCGGTGACCATCGCGAAAAACGGCCTGAGAATTTTTGTTCTCTCGACGCTGGGAATGTATGTGAATCCTTCGTTTCTGAGCGGAAGACTTCACCACCAGGGCGGGTTCATCTTTTTTGGACTGGCGTTTGGCAGCCTTCTGCTATTGATCTGGCTTCTTCAGAAACTGGGGATCGAACAGCAAGAAATTCCCCCGCACCATGGTGCGCCTGGCCTCGCCGAAAGAAACCGCAAGAAAACTTCAAGCAGCCGCCGTGCCGGGCAAGAGTTGACGGCGAACGAGGTCAGCCCGCAGCGGAAGTGAACAACGCCGGTCCCAGGGCTGCGCATTTTGTTTCTGGTGCCCCGCGATGCCAACCGTAAGCTGGTCCGATCTCGCAGAGGGGCTAACGCGCCCACCGAAACTCGCCCTTGGCCAGATTCATCTATGGCAGGCTTCGGTGTCTCCCGTTATGGCGTCGGTGCTCAGTCGGCATTTGTCGAAGGATGAGCGCGCCCGCGCGGAGCGATTCCGTTTCCAGCGGCACCGTGATGGTTACGTGGTGTCCCGAGGGCTCCTGCGCCAATTGCTGGCAGCCTATACCGGCGATGCGGCGGCACGGATTCGATTTCGCTACGGAGCGCAAGGCAAACCGGCGATAGCGGGCCCGGGCAATCCAAATCTGTATTTTAACGTGGCGCATTCTGGAGACGCGGTTCTTCTGGGATTCGCACCGGACCGCGAGATGGGTGTGGATGTTCGAGCGCATGCAGAACGGCATGGATTTCGCCTGCCTAGCTCAATCGTCCTTTTCGCCGACCGAGCGCGATGCCGTTCTGGCGCTGGCGCCGGAAAAGCGCGCGCGGTTGTTTTACGAATATTGGACGTGCAAGGAAGCTTGCATCAAGGCGGACGGGAGGGGACTGTCGGTCCCCCTCGGTCAATTCAGCATTGTAGAGTCGGCGCGCGGTCCGCAGTGGCGGGAAGTTGCCGAAGCAAATCCTGGAGTCTTTGAGGCGGCCCTGGGCATTCGTATTCTCGACAGCACGGCGGGGTATGCGGCCGCGATCGCAGCGCCCGGAACTGGGTGGGATGTGGTCCGGATGGATCTGGTGGACGCTAGCGCGCGCCAGGACAGGCCGGGAATCACTTAGCCAGGCCCGATTCGGCCGCTGCAACCTCCGAAGGGTTTATGCTATTGGGACTCGACACTTGGGTAAGGGAAGGCCTGCCAGTTGAATGCCAACGAGACCCCGTTCGATAACGTCGAAAGTGCGCATGAGTATCTGCGACTCCTGTCCGAAGCCATGCTCGAGGCCAGGCAGGATATCGAAAGCGATATTGCCGCCCAGCCCGATTCGAATGCTCCTCGCCGCGTAGAGGCCTTGCGGCTGGTTTTGTACAAGTTAGATAAATTGGAGCAGCACATCCTGGCCAGCCGCCGGGTGTTGAACGACCTGCGCACCTTGCGGCGTCTTCTCTTACAGGAGAGATAGCCAAACACGGACGCAAAAGCACGACGGAGCTGGCTTGAAGCCGCTTCAGAAAAGGTTTCCAGAGGATCCGCGTGATGCCAGAAGGTACCATCTTAGTGACGGGGGGAGCCGGGTTTATCGGTTCCAATTTTGTGCTGCAGTGGCTGACCCGTGAAGCCACTCCGGTCGTCAATCTCGACAAACTCACCTACGCGGGCAACCTGGAGAATCTACAGAAGGCTTCTGCCGACCAACGCTACTCGTTCGAGCGCGGCGACATTTGCGACCGGGAATTTGTCCAGAAGCTCTTGCGGCGCCATCGTCCGCGGGCCGTGGTTCACTTCGCGGCGGAGAGTCATGTGGACCGCTCCATCCAAGGGCCGGACGACTTTATCCGAACCAATGTGAACGGAACTTTCAGCCTGCTCGAAGAAGTGCGCGGTTACTGGAACGGCCTGGGAGCCGAGGACAAAGCCGGGTTCCGCTTTCTTCACGTCTCCACCGATGAAGTGTATGGCTCCCTGCGGGCGGAAGACCCGCCGTTTTCCGAGGCCACACCGTACTCGCCCAACAGCCCATACTCCGCGACCAAGGCGGGGTCCGATCATCTGGTGCGCGCTTATCACCACACCTATGGATTGCCCACTTTAACGACCAATTGCTCGAATAACTACGGGCCTTATCAGTTTCCCGAGAAACTGATCCCTTTGGTTATTTTGAATGCCATGAATGGCAAGCCCTTGCCGGTTTATGGGGATGGGCAAAACGTACGCGACTGGCTGTTTGTCGCCGATCATTGTGAGGCCGTGCGGACTGTGCTGGCCCGTGGGGTGGCTGGCGAGACTTATAATATCGGGGGGGAAACGAGAAGCCCAACCTTGAGATTGTGCGGACGGTGTGCGCCATCCTGGACGAGTTGAGGCCTGGGGATGCGGTGGTCCCGCATCGGCAACTGATTTCATTTGTGAAAGACCGTCCCGGACACGACCGGCGATATGCCATTGATGCGCGCAAGATCGAGCGCGAACTGGGATGGCGGCCCCGGGAAACCTTTGAAACTGGCATTCGCAAGACCATCGAATGGTATTTGTCCAACGAGAATTGGGTTCGGGGCGTGACCAGCGGCAGTTACCGCCAGTGGATGGCTGCGCAATACTCGCAATAATCGGCAGTGGCTCGATTGGCACTTTCGAAACTTGGAAATAAGAACGAGATCTCAATGTCAGCTAATATTTCCCGCGATGCTTCTCGCTGTAAGGGCATTATCCTGGCCGGGGGTTCTGGGACACGGCTGTATCCGGTCACTCACGCGGTCTGCAAGAGCCTGTTGCCCATTTATGACAAGCCCATGATCTATTACCCGCTGTCGAGCCTGATGCTGGCGGGGATACGGGACATTCTGGTCATTTCCACGCCTCAGGATGTGGCCCGGTTTGAGGACCTTCTGGGTGACGGCGCGGCCATTGGTTTGAACATTCAGTATGCCGTGCAGCCGCGGCCGGAAGGAATCGCACAGGCATTCCTGGTGGGCGAGAAATTCATCGGCTCATCTTCGTGCGCCCTGGTGCTGGGAGACAACATCTTTTACGGACACGATTTTGCCAGGTCTGTTAGTAACGCCAGCCAGTTGAGCGCGGGCGCGCGTATTTTTGCCTACCCGGTCAACGATCCCGAACGCTACGGCGTGGTTGAATTCGACGGCGCGGGCAAAGCCCTAAGTCTGGAAGAGAAGCCGAAGACGCCCCAGTCGCGATACGCCGTGACTGGGTTGTATTTCTACGATAACCAGGTCGTGGAGATTGCAAAATCTCTGAAGCCTTCCGCGCGCGGAGAACTGGAAATTACCGATGTAAACAAGGAATACCTGCGGCGCGGGCAACTGGAAGTGGTGGTGATGGGACGAGGCATGGCGTGGCTGGACACGGGCACGCACGAGGCCATGCTGGAGGCCTCATTGTTCATTCAGACCATCGAGACCCGCCAGGGACTGATGGTGGCCTGCCCGGAAGAAATCGCTTACCGTTCCGGATATATTGCCGCCGAGGAACTGGAAAAGATGGCGCTCTCCATGAAGAACAACGCCTACGGAAAATACCTGCTGCAGTTGCTTCGCGAAAGAGTCTTTGGGAATTCCAGCTTTGCAGTGGGTGGCGATCTGGGGAAGCGACAATCTGGGGACGCAACATCGTGAAGGCACGGACTCGGGCTCTGAAAGAAACTGGTCTTTTGACGCAGCGCTTCCACAGGTTACAGGCCCGACCATGAAATTCATTGAAGCTCCAATTCAGGGTGTGCTGGTTCTCCAACCCGAAGTGTTTGGAGACGCGCGCGGTTTCTTTTTAGAGAGCTACAACGAAAAAGGCCTGGCTGAAGGCGGGATCCGGGAGCGCTTCGTGCAAGACAACCATTCCTTTTCGGCGCACAACGTGCTGCGCGGCCTCCACTACCAGATTCGTTTTCCGCAAGGCAAACTGGTGCGGGTGGTTGCAGGCGAGATCTTCGATGTGACGGTTGACCTGCGCCGCGGCTCGCCCACTTTTGGCAAGTGGCACGGGGTGAAGCTTTCGGGAGAGAACAATAAGATGCAATGGATTCCTCCCGGACTGGCGCACGGATTCCTGGTTTGCTCGGAGACGGCGCATGTGCTCTACAAGGCGACTGAGTATTACGCTCCGCAGCACGAACGCACGCTTGCCTGGAACGATCCCACGCTGGGAATTCATTGGCCGATCGAGGGGAGTCCGATCATCTCCGCGAAAGACCAAGAAGGATTGACGCTGCGCTACGCGGAAACCTTCGCATAACCATCCCCGCCCGCCGGGCCAGCCGCCGAGTAATGCCTTCCGCCCGCAGGCTGCGGACTCCATCTGCAGCGGGTTGGAGCGAGGGAAGGCTCCGCAAAAGCGCCCCAATATCGGGCAATTTCGGCTGCGTTGGTTGGGATCTCCAACGGTTGCAGTCGGTCCAGCAGAACATTATTTCACAGTGTCCGCGAACCGCGGGACGGGCGTGTGACCGCGCCATCTGGGCTGCTTCGCCGAGTCGATGAATGACGCTTGCTACGCTTCAGGATGTGAGTCGTGACGGTTACCAAAGTTTGAATCGCGGAGATAGTCAATTGTCAGAATTACTGTTTAGTATTGTAATCGTTTGTTACAACGAAGAAGGTTTTGTAAGGCAGGCCGTTGAATCTGCCTTGCTCCAGGAGCATCCGAGCAAGGAGATTATCGTGGTGGATGATGCTTCTAGCGACGGCACTGCCGGCGTTCTAAACACCTTTGGTGAGTCCATCATTTTCGCGAGACTCCCGGTAAATGGTGGAGTGGCGGCGGCACGTAACCACGGTGCGTCTCTGGCAAGTGGAAAGTACCTGGTTTTCTTGGACGGTGATGATGTTTTGATGTCGCGGGCTCTTGAGGTCTATGGCCGCCTTATCACTGCCCGCGGTCCCAAACTTATGCTTGGCCGATCCGCGAAGTGTTATGGGAAGGTTCCCGAGGTGAAGACGGCTGATCTTCCGCGCGACATTGAATTCGTTGAGTATTCCAACTTCCTGGCCAAAGACCGGCCGTGTGTGTTTAACACAAGCACTCTGGTGGTTGATCGGTCCACATTCTGGTCCGCGGGCGGCTGGTCGCCAGGCATCTTCTATCAGGACATACAGGATCTGGTAACTAAGCTGGGGGTATCGGGCAAACTGATTCTTGTGCTTGCGCCCGATACCGTGTGGTACAGGATGCATTCGACGAATGCGGTGAATAAGGTCTTGCCCTTTATTGGGGGGATCTATGTGTTATTGGCAAAGGCGAGAGCCGGCTTATATCCCGGCGGACGAGAACACTGGATTGAAAGATCGGCATGGTTTGGGGGGCTGATCTTTTATTGGACGAAGACGGCGCTGCGTGCCGGGCACTATCGGGATGGATTCATTCTATTGGCCTCCGGGTGGTGGATGATTTTGTTTGCGGTAATTCGGAGAGGCCTGGCATGGCTGATGGGAAGAAAGTCCATAGAAATCTTAGCCCTGAAGAATGGTTAGCCGGCGAAGGCTTGGACGGCAGTATCGTTTCTTCAGCTGGAGCGGATTGAAGACCGATTGGCGCGGATGGCGCAGTACCGCCGGGCCATCTTTCGGAGGGCCAGCAGCGGGAAGCCCTCGCGCAGCCTGACCGATTTGGCACAGAAGGTGAGAAAAGGATCGAACGGACCATGAGTTGCTACTTGGAGACACTCTGACATGAGCACCATTCACTGGTTATCGCCTGACGAGCGGGGCGAGTGGGATGCCTTTGTCACTAGGCATCCGCTGGGACTCGTCTATCACCTCTCAGCGTGGCAAAGGGTACTCGAAAGTGCGTTTAGGCACATCCGAGGACGATTCCTCGTGTTGCGGGATGGGGGCGGACAGATACAGGCCGGGTTACCACTGTATACCGTAAAAAGCTGGCTATTAAAGGACAGAACCGTCAGCGTGCCTTTTGCAACCATGTGCGATCCGCTGATCTCGACCCAGGAAGAGTTCAGCTTGCTGTGGCCGGCAATTGAGGAGGCGTCTGCCAAAAATAGGAGTCAGAGGATCGAGATTCGCACCAGACGCACCAGCACAGACTGCATTCCTGTTCGCTTGACGGCCAGCCAGAGATACAAGCACCACTACCTGTCGCTGGACAAGAATCCCGATGCGCTGTTCCGCAGTTTCAGCCAGTCTTGCGTGCGCCGGCGCGTGGAGAAGGCCAAGCGCGCGGGTGTGGTCGTGGAAGAGCGGCGGGATGAACCAAGCCTGCGTGTGCTCCACGCCATGCTGGTCGCCACCCGGCGAAAGCGTTCGCTTCCGCCCATGCCATTTGCTTTCTTTCGGGAGATGTATCGCTGCTTGAGTCCGGATCACGTGTCACTCTACCTCGCGCTGCACCAGGGCAAGCCGGTCGGGGGACTCATGGCCTTGAAGTTCAAAGACATGTGGACCATGGAGTATAACGGCGACGCGGGTGACGCGGTCCCCGGCGCCAATCAGCTCCTTTGTTGGGAGGCCATTCAGCGCGCCCAGAGCAGCGGCGCCGCATTCTACAGCTTCGGCCGAACCTCGCTCGACAACCCGAGTTTGCTTGACTACAAGAGCCGGTGGGCTACCGTGGAAGAGGACTTGACCGACTTCGTGAGTCCTCCGGGTTCCACGGCAGCGCAAGGCGATGAATCCCCTAAAGCGGTCAGTCTGACCCTTTACGGGACGGCGACGCGACTCCTGCGTTACGCTCCGGCCGCAGTTCAGAAAACTTTCGGCGACTTCTGTTACCGCCATCTCGGATAGTGTCGACAGCCAGAAATGTTGCCGGGCTTGGGATTGGCGCCTGCCACACCAAGAGGCCGCCTTTCCCCTGCTCGCTATTGTGAGATTCACCGTTCTTGGCTAGTATTTCTTTGGAAATAACTTTAGAAAGTGTTGTGAAAACTGTCGACATTTTGGGGGAGCGATGCGAATTGGGTTTGTAGGTTGTGGCTTTACCGCCGACCACTATCTGGATAGCTTAAAGCGATATCCTCAATTGGAGTTGGCCGCGGCCACGGACCTCGACCAGAAGCGCGCCTCCGAATTCTGTGCTTATCAATCGGTAAAACTCAGTCCCAGCCTGGAAGCGATGTTGGCCGACCCGAACATCGAGATGATCATCAATCTGACGAATTCCAGCAGTCATTTTGAAGTTTCCAAGGCGTGTTTAGAGGCGGGGAAGCATTTGTATACCGAAAAGCCCGTGGCCACGACCTTTGCGCAGGCCCAGGCATTGGTGGAGTTGGCAAACGCCAAAGGCCTCTATTTCTCGGCAGCTCCGTGCACTCTGTTGGGGGAACAGGCACAAACGCTGTGGAAGGCTCTGCGCAAAAATGAAATAGGCACGGTTCACGTGGCGTATGCGGAACTGGAAGATGGTCCCTTTCATTTGGGCGAGCCGAATCTGTGGCGCTCTCCCTCGGGTGCTCACTACGACTACCGGGGAGAGTACGACATGGGCGTTACCATGGAACATGCGGGGTATTATCTGAGTTGGTTTACCGCCTTCTTTGGGCCGGCCAAAACCGTCACCAGTTTTGCGGGTACAGTATGGCCCACCAAAGTGATTTCGCCTGAAGAGACTCTGCATGTCACGACTCCTGACTTCTCCGTTTCGTGCATCACGTTTGAATCGGGAGTGGTCGCTCGATTGACATGCAGTCTGGTGGGCCCTTACAACCACACCATGAAAATGATAGGAGATAAGGGGATCCTGTCGGTTGACGAATGCTGGAACTTTTCTTGCCCGGTGTATCTCGATCAATATTCCCAGCTGAAATTCAAGATCGATCGCTATCCGATATCGAAGGCTTACCCATTCATAAAACATTGGGCGCCCCCCCGCCGTAGACGGTATCCATCGGTGAGGAAATCCAGCTTGAAGAAGCAACAAGTCCGGTATCGCCTGGATTATGTAAGAGGGATTGCAGACCTGGCGGCAGCGGTTGCCGAACAACGTCCGCCTCTCCTTCCGTCTGATTACTGCTTGCATGTCACGGAACTGGCATTGGCCATGCAGAATGCCACCGATAAGCCCTACCATCTAACGACTACTTTTAAGCCTTTGCAACCGATGGATGATGCCGCGCTGAAACGGCTCATCCCCAAAAACTGGTAGCCCACGCTCTGCGGCGCCGAGCTTTACCAACCTCGCATGACGGGTTTGGCGTTTTTTGTGCAGCGGATTGAGAGAAACCCACTTCCAACATCCCAGCAACCAGGACAGCTCACGTAGCCCCCTTTTCTCGTGGCTCCTTGCGGCGCTCGGGATCGCGCACCCTAGGGCCGCCGCGTAATCGGGCTTGCGCCTGCTGAAGCGCCGCCCCCATGCCCATGCCTAAAATGTCACCAAAAGATCTGAAATCCAAATCCGCCGTCCCCACGTCGAAGACCGATGTGCTTCCCGGCGGGCGGATACCAGTCCTGGATGGGCTAAGAGGCATCGCCATCCTCTTGGTAATGGTGTTCCATTTCTGGGTGTTTGGAACCGCGACTGGAACGACACTATGGGAAAGGGTTTACGCAAGTGCGGCGGGCATGGGATGGGCAGGAGTCGATCTGTTTTTCGTACTCTCCGGATTCCTCATTACTGGGATTCTCTATGATTCGCGAGGCCGGGAACACTACTACCGGGTTTTCTATGGCCGCAGAACGGTTCGTATTTTCCCCCTTTACTATGCCAGCCTGGCCCTCTTTTTCTGGATCATTCCATTCCTCTTGATGCGTCTGCATCGCCTGGAGTTTTCGGCAATCTATAACAGCCCGCTGGCAAAATTGTTCGCTTGGACCTACCTTGTGAACTGGTACGAGGGGTTAAGGGGATTTAACGTTCTCGCACTCCCACTGCAACATTTTTGGTCCCTGGCGATCGAAGAACAGTTCTACTTGGTATGGCCGTTCCTGGTACTGACGCTGGCGCGGCGGCGTCTCATGGCTCTTTGCGGTGGTCTGATGGCATTAGGATTCGTTTCGCGAGTCGTCTTATATCGGATTCACCTCTCTGATGCCGCCTACACCTGGACCTTCTGCCGGGCGGACGCCCTTGCCATCGGCGCCATGGTGGCCCTCTCCGCCCGCAATCCCCACGATTGGAAGATACTTGTGAAGTGGGCGCGGTTTCTGGCACTCCCCGCGCTTTGTGCCGTCGTGGTGCTACGGGTTCTTAATCCAGATTGCACGACGGGTCCCGGCTCCTCTCCCAACTTCTTTATGGGCACCTTCGCGATCAGTCTCGTGGGAATATTCTTTGGCGGATGCCTGGCGCTGGCGATTTGCCTGCCCCAGGAAAGCCTGATGCATCGGTTCCTTGGGTCGTCATTTCTGCGGTTCTTTGGAAAGTACAGCTATTGCCTCTATGTTTGCCACTTTCCGCTCATTGTTTTCTTTGCAAGAACCGGACTTCACGGCAATCACCTGACTAAAGTTCTGCACAATCAATTGTTGGCGGTGGTTGCAGTGAACGGCATTGCCTTTGCCGCGTCAATTACTGTCGCCTTGGCGAGCTGGAATCTATTCGAGAAGCAGTGGTTGAAACTGAAGGATCTTCCATTTCTTTCGACGCCGGGACGGACTGGATCCGCCTAAACCAGTTCTCACGGCCCCAGGAAGCCCAGCCCCCTATAGCCTGAGCCTGGCGCCGAAGTCGTGGAGATGGTCTGGAAGTTCGTTGGAGTTTAGTGACGCTCGACCAACATGAGTTACGCAACCTTCTCCGGCTCGACAACTGTCGTCTTAGGAAGCGCGTTGGCCTGACTTTGTAATTCTTCCCGCCTCGCCTAAGGACTCGGCACCACAGCGGTTGCCTGGTTCGAGAAAGCGCTCTCCACCGAATCCGTCCCTAGCGATGTGACCACGTAGTAATACGTTTGCCCGGACTGCACGGTGCTGTCCGAATAGGAGGTATCGGTTGACGGGCTAGAGTTCAGTTTGCTGTAGGGCCCGCCGGATTGGCTGCCTCTATAAGTGAAATATCCGGTGACGGAAGACGAACTGGGAGCCCAGGCAAGATCCACGGTGTGCTGAACGGCTGGAGTTTGTGAGCCCGTCTGGGAACCGGTGCCAGAAAGCTTTTCCGTAGTTGGTGAATTGGATGCAGTGCTGACAAAGGAAACGCTCCCTGCAGAAGCGCCGGCTGCTCCCGGAGCAAAAGTCACCGTGAAGGAAACATTTTTCCCGGCAGGCACGGTAACCGGGAAACTGATTCCGCTCACCGAGTAACCTTGGCCGCTCCAGGCCGCACTAGTCACGGTCACATCTGAGGAGCCTGCCGTCAAGGTTCCGGCTTCGTTCAAGCTGCTGCCTACCGCGACCGTCCCGAAACTGAGCGTAGAAGGCGAAACCCCCAACTGCGCCGGCCCCAGACCAGTGCCGGTCAACGGCACATTCGCCGGATCTGCTGCCCCATCCACCGTAATATACAAAGAACCGTTCACCGCTCCCGCCGCCTTGGGCGCAAACATGACGGCGATGGTTGTAGTCTGCCCCGGCGCCAGAACGACAGGCAGGGAAGCGGTAGTGTCCCCAAACCCAGCCCCGGAGGTCGCCACTTGGGAGAACGTGACGCTCGGTCCACCACTGGCCGAGGAATTGGTCAGGGTGAGCGAGCTGCTTTTGCTGCTTCCCAATTGGACATTGCCGAAGTCCAGGCTCGACTTGTTGAGGCTCAGACTGCCGTCCTTGTTGCCGCCAGTGCTTGGGGCGGACAGGCTAGCCTTCGGCATAGCCCCGCCGCACGACACGCCGAACAGCGCGGCTAGGAATACCACCGCCAGTCCGTGGCGGCTCCGCTGACTTTTCCTGAAGTCTTTCATCTGTCTCCGCGATTCCCGGGGCTCCACGGCTACGCTCGTGGACGAGTCCCATTTGGGGAACTGTTCAATTGTTTTCGCAGTACGGCTACGGCAATTGTTCGAAGTGCTGACCGCTTAACCAGACGAAATGGCGGACTGACGATCCTGCTTAGCGACTACATTTCCTGACAGTGGGAAAATTCTACCCCGTATAGCGAAAACTGGAAACGTCCCACTAGTACATGTCTTTTCCGGTTATGTGGATGGAACGTCTGAGCAGACAAAACGCCCCGAGAATGGTGCAGCACACACCGAAGAGCGTTCTGCGAGGCGCAGGGAACTCAAGAGAGCGACTGGGTTCCACTTTTCCGTTTTGCATGAAGAGAGCTATCCGCTCCTCTCTTTTGCCGACGTAGCCCAAGCGATAACTTACGGCACCACCGCCGTCACTTGGTTCGAGTAGCTGCTCTCGGTTCCTTCCGCATTGATTCCTGTTACGACGTAATAGTAGGTCAGGCCTGCCTGCACGCTCGTATCGCTGTACGAAGTGCTGGCGTCGGGTGAGCCGGTAATTTTGCTATAAGGGCCGCCGGACTGGGAGCCGCGATAGACGTCATATCCGCTGACCGTGGAAGAGCTGGCAGTCCAGGCGAGGCCCACGTCGTGCGGGGTACTCGCCGTGCCGGTGCCAGACAGCGCTTCGACGGCCGGCGAATTGGAGGCGTTACTCGCGAACGAAAGAGTCCCGGTCGCCGCACCTGAACTATTTGGAGAAAAATCCACCGTAATCGGAACGCTTTCGCCGGCCGCTATGGTTACCGGCAAAGAAATTCCGCTGATGGTGAACTCTGAACTGGTGGTAGTGGCGGAGGAGACTACGACGCTTGAACCTGACGCGCTGAGAGCGGCGGACACGGTCTTGCTTGAGCCCACGGCGACGCTGCCCAGATTCGCGCTGGCGGGCGAAACGGTCAGGGTTGCACCGGTTGCGCCGGTGCCGGAAAGCGGAATCGTCAGTGCGCTGGCGCTCGCGTTCGAGACGACCGTGAGATTTCCGCTGGCAGCGCCGCTGGCCGTCGGTGCGAAGAGTATCTGCAAGGTCAGGCTGTTTCCCGGCGCCAACGTGACGGGAGGCGTAAACCCGGTGCTGGCGAACGGCGCGCCGTTGGCATTAGCCGACGAGATTGTCAGCGAAGCCGTCCCGGCATTGGTCAGGGTTTCGAAGACACCACCGCTGCTGCCGACCTGCACATTCCCAAAGTTCACGCTGGAGGGGCTGGCGGAGACATTTGCAGCCGCTCCCCGCCCATTCAGCGAAAGATCGAGGGTGGAGTTGGACGCGTTGCTGATGAATGCGATTGTCCCTGCGCTGTGATGGAAAGACTCTGGGGCATACTGGATGGTAACGTTGACGCTGGCTCCCCCAGCGAGCGTGAGTGGAAACGACGGGGCGGTCACGCGATAGGCTGAATTACTGGGCGCGGCTGCGGAAACCGTGACGGTTTCAGGGCCACTGTTGGTCAGAGTTGCCGAGAGCGTCTCGCTTTGGCCCACGGGAATATGACCGGCCCGGATAGAAGGGGGATTGACGGTTAAGGTTGCTGCGGCTGCACTTACCGCCTGGGTTGTGAATAGCGCAAGGCACGCGGCAATGGCAAAAGGCAACGCAAGAGATGGCCTGATAACAAACTGGGGGAGTTTCATGCTCCTAGTGTTCCGCTTTTCCCAACTGAGCAGTAGGTGCCGATGGTGCAGGCGCATACTCAGGAGTTTGCATACCTTTCGTCCTGGAAGGCTTGTTGAAGTCGCGAATCATCGAAGAAACGACAGTAACCAAGCGATTCTCTCTGCTCTTGGCACGCCCTAAACGCGCAGTCATACTTTCAAAGGCAGGGGCTGGCTCATGGCAGCGCTTGACCGGATCGAAGCGAATGGCGGTACGGTTCGGCGGGCTGGTGCCAAGCTACAACCGGTGCAGCACCTTCGCCGCGCCATTGAATCCGTATTGACGAAAACATAGTCGGCGTCGCGACTTTTGCGCACCGAATCCAATACTGGGGTGAATCCTCTTTTGCCTCTGCATGATCTTGCGGACAAACTTCACGAGGCGAGCCTCGCCCGAATTGAATCAGCCGAGTCTTGCTCGTCGCGAGAGGAGAAGGCGGTCGAGGACGGAGTGAAGCCTCGATTCAGCGTCTTGATTCCCGCTTACAACCAACAGAAGTATGTCCGCGAGACGATCGAATCGGTTTTATCCCAAACCTTCACCAGCTATGAGGTGTTTGTAATTGACGACGGCTCCAAAGATCAGACGCCGCACGTGCTGGAATCCTTCGGAACTCGCATTAAACTGATCCGGCAAAGCAATGCGGGAGCCGAGTTGGCTCGGGACAAGGCGGCTGCTTTGGCCCGGGGAGAATACCTGGTCATGCTGGACCATGATGACCTGCTTCTGCCCGGCGCCCTTGCCATCTACGATCGGATCATCCGGACTTTTGATTCACCACCCCTGATCATCGGGGCGATGCTGCAATATCGAGCGGGATCATCGCTCCCAACCGAAGCCGACGCTGCCCGCCCGGTGGAGGTTCTAAAGTACCCAGACTATGTCTCGAAGCGGGTCTCGATCGGCAGTTCCAACAGCCGCATTGTGATTCGCAAGTCGGTATTCGACCAATTGGGAGGCTATCGAAGAAACACCCCTCCCAGTTTTCCCGCCGACGACTTCAATCTTTTGCTTAAGACCACGACTTGCGGACCCTGCATGATTGTCCAGGAGCCCTATACCGTTGCCTACCGCCGGCATGACCAGAACACCATCGAGAAGCAAGAAGTGATCGTGGAAGGAATTCTGGGGCTGGTGCGCTCGGAACGGCAAGGACGATACCCTGGAGGAAACAAGAGCCGCTGGAACCGCTACGCTTTGATCGGTGGAGTGGCCTCGACCTACTCCGTCAGGTACTGCTGGCGCAGAGGGAAGCGGAAACTGGCACTGCGGCTGCTTTTCGGGACCGTTCCGATGGTGCTGGCCGCATCCTGCAAGAAATTCTTAAGATTCTCGCGCAAGCCCACTCCGGCGATCATATTGCCCGAACCGTAAATTCGGGCTGATACCAATCTATCGCGGGCTCTTCCACTGGATGGATAAGGGTTGGCTGATCTTGTCGACTCGATGCCGCTGCTGCGCGGTCTTGAGCCGAGGGGAGAGTTCCTTTGCCAGCCGCGCAACCCTCGGCTCAAGCAACATATTCTGCTGATGTCCGGGAACTTCACAAACCTCCAGGTTGCCGTGGAGAACCTGTTTCCAGCCCAGGTACTCATCCCCGTCGGCGACCAATCCGGACAGCTGTCTGCTGGCGCGGAATAGGACCACATCGCCCTGATAATGCCCGGGCGAGTATTTCTGCATGGCTTTCTTGTGTTCGATCCCAAGAGTTTCGAAGATACGCAGCTGAGATAAGCGCGATGACTTTGCCGGGTCGCTGCCGATCTTGCCGCGGAAGGCGATCACGGAGCGGACACGAACCAGATCCCAAAGATGCTTGCACCGGTCTACTACGTGAGCTTTTCCGGACGACGATAGATTCTCCAGTTCCAGATCGATTCGCTTGCTGGTGCGGTACCACCAACGCTGAAGCCAAGTGGTAGACGGCTTGAAGCGCATGGCATCCGGATAGATGGACTGGATTACGACCAACAACGCGACGGCTTGCCCGGCCGCCGTGAGTTGCTCGGCCATTTCCAGGGCCAGTAACCCGCCCAGGCAAAACCCACCCAGAAAATATGGGCCTTCCGGCTGAAACGCGCGCAATTCCTCAAGGAAAGCCGACGCCATCTCCTCAACCGACGTATCTTTCACTGCATCGCCCTTGAGACCCTTGGCCTGGAAGGCATAGACCGGCTGATCGGGTTCCAGGTGGCTCGCCAGCGCGCGGTACTCTAGCACGTTACCGCCATGAGCATGCATGAGATACAGCGGCGGTCTGGAGCCCTCCGGCCGCATGGGAACCAGCAAGGACCATGAGGGTGCGGGCCTATCCTCCTGCCCCAGCAGCTTGGCCAAAGCGGCAATGGTGGGCGCTTCCAACAATGTTGCCAGGGGCAGCTCCACGCCAAATGTATCCCGAATCTGTGACACGATCCTCATGGCCATCAGCGAGTGCCCGCCCAGCTCGAAAAAGTCGTCGTGGATGCCCACCCGCTCAACTTTCAGCAGATCCGTCCAAATGCCGGCGAGCGACTTCTCCGCCTGGGTACGCGGGGCGACGAATTCACGGGCCGCGGCAACATCTTTGTAGGACGGAGCGGGCAGAGCCTTGCGGTCGACCTTGCCATTCGGGGTGAGCGGAAAGGAAGCAAGAAAGACAAACTGCGCGGGCGTCATATACTCGGGCAGCCGTTGTTTGAGGTAGTTCTGCAGCTCCTCGACTGCGACCGACTCCGCATTGCGCGCGACCACATACCCCACCAACTGCTGGTTTCCCGGCTCATCCTCCCGCGCTAGAACCGCGCAGGATTGCACTCCGGGCTGACCGGCCAGGGTAGCTTCGATCTCGCCCAGTTCTATGCGGTAACCCCGAATCTTTACCTGGTTGTCGGCTCGGCCAAGACATTCCAGGAGCCCGTCCTGGCGGGAGCGCGCCAGATCTCCGGTCTTGTAGAGCCGCGCTTCAGGGTTGCGGGAAAATGGGTCGGGAAGGAAACGTTCCTGGGTCAGTTCCGGACGGTTCAGGTATCCGCGCGCGACCCCAGCGCCGCCGATGTATAACTCACCCGTCACGCCGTTCGGTAGCGGCTTCAAATTCTCGTCCAGAACGTAAAGCTGGGTGTTCGCAATGGGCCTTCCGATGGGGACCGGGCCATGGCTGGGGTCCTCGGGCTGCACCTCGTAGGCGCAGCAGCCCACCACTGTTTCCGTGGGCCCATACTCGTTGATCAGCCGGGCGGCAGGGGCAAATTCTCTCCACAGCCGCAGGTTCTCGGCGAGCAGGTTGTCGCCGCCGATGACGAAAGTCCTGGTCATGCCAGCAGCCTCTTCTGGACTGAGCTGTTGGCTCAGTAGCTCCAGATGGGCCGGAGTTATTTTGACCAGGCTGCACTTCTTGGCCTGCCGTAACGCCGCCAACAGGTTTTGTGCGCCTGCCTCCTCGGGCAGCAATTCGACTTGTCCCCCGGCCAGCAAAGCCGGATACAAACTGGTCACCGTCAGATCGAAGGAAATCGAGCTGTGCACCGGGACGGAGCTCCCGGCTTTCACCCCATAAGCCTGGATAGCCCAACACAGATAGTTAACCAGGCCGCGGTGCAGGATCATCGCCCCTTTGGGCTTGCCCGTCGATCCCGAGGTATAAATCACGTAGGCCAAGTTCGCAGGGGTTGCCCCGGAGTCGGGATTGCTGGCGCTTTCTTGCGCGATCGCCGGCCAGTCCGAATCCAGGCAAACCGCCCGGTCGGCGGTAGAGGGGAATAGGCTCTTGCACTTCTGTTCCGTCAGCACTGCTCGCACTTTGGCATCGCTCACCATGAACGACAGCCGCTTGGGCGGATAGGTGGGATCGATGGGCACGTAGGCTCCGCCCGCCTTCCAGACTCCCAACAGCCCGATCACCATCTCCGGAGAGCGCTCCAGGCAAACTCCCACCAATTCTTCCGGTCCAACTCCACGCTTGCGAAGATAGTGCGCCACCTGGTTGGCGCGCTGGTTCAACTCCCCGTAGGTCAGTCGCCGGTCTTGAAAGACCACGGCCACGGCATCGGGGTTGCGAGCCACCTGCCGCTCGAACAATTGGTGTACACAAACCTCGGGGAATCTCGCGCCCGGGTCATTCCAGTCGCACAAAACTGGACGGCGAATGGGTTGGCTGAGGAGCGGCTGATCGGCGACAGGCTTCTCGCTGCCGCTCCTGCCCGTCTTGGCGCCGTTCTCCGCCTCGGCGTTCTGTCGGTCCAAGGGCGTCATAGTGACCAGCCGATCGCTTCGTTCATGATTTGGTTAGTGCCGGCGTAGATGCGTTCCACGCGGCTGCCGGCCCGCATCCGCGCGATGGGATACTCAGTCGAATCGCCATAGCCGCCGTAAAACTGCAGGCACTCATCGACGATGTGCCCCTGGCACTCTTTGAGCCAATACTTCCCCATGGCTGCTGCGCCAGGCCTCGGAGTCGGGGCGATGCTGCTGGCACCAGCGCGTGGGCTGCGGTACGAATTCCGCTTGTATGAATTGGCTAACTGTTTTGCGGAACCTCTGCAGTTCGTCATTCATCCGCGGCGACTGGTAAGTAGATTGAGCCATTATTGGGCCACCGACAGATTTGCCTCGGAATCCACCTACCCCCGAGAGCAAATCTTTCGTTCTATAAGCCCTTTGGCAGAAGTCCTCCCATTGCCGAAAGCGAGCGTTTGTAGGGTTTGCGATCAGTATAAATAGCCTCGGGCGCTTGCTAGCGCTGCAATCCCATTGCAAGCGAAACTTGCGTAACCTGGCCGTTTGGCAAACGGGAAACGGGGGTGTAGGACCGGCCCAAATATCGGTAAGTCGCCGTTCCCGGGAAGTTCTCACCCTTTTGTATACTCCGGCGTGCACGTCCCTTACAGCGCGTTCAGGAGGTCCCACCGTTTTTTGGGGACCGCGGTATCCCATTTGAGGACGGTTTCAGAGTTGCAAGCGATGCTGCGTTCCTAAGGGACACAGTTCATTGGGGAAGTGCTTTTCGAAGATGTTGCGGAACAGATAGGCTTGCTCTTGCAAGTTACTACTTTCCGAGGAGCGAATTGCGGATCCTAGGCGTGGATTCCTCCCCTCGAAGGCCGGCATCAGCGCTGGATGCGGTCGAGCCACCGCCGGGCCGTGCAGCGAAGCGCGATTTCAACCACGCCGCGCTGTTGGTAGGTGATGGCTTCGTCAAGCCAGCGCAGTTGGTTCGCGGAGAGCCGCCACCCCGAAGCGTGACAAGCCTCGGCCACCCTCCGGGCTGAGTTGGATTTGGTGAGGGCAATCACTCCGGCTTTCGCAGTGCACCAGTTCAAGGCGATCTGGGCCTCGGTTTTGCCGGTCTCGGCAGCTAATCTGCCGAGGGCTCCGTGCTTGTCTCTGGCGCGGATATTCTGCATGCCGCTTCCCAGCGGACCGTAAGCGAGGATCGTGATCTTGTTCTCTTGGCAGTAGCCAAGCAGTTGGGTCTCGATGGTCCTTTGGATCAGGCTGTAGCGAACTTGGATGGAAACGATGGGATACTTTCGCATGGCAAGGCGCGCCTTCTTCAGTTCCGCCAAGGTGAAGTTGCTGACGCCGATGAAGCGCACCTTGCCCGCATCCACCAGTTCTTCCATCGCCCCCATGGTTTCTGCGATGGGGACGGCGCCGTTTGGGCTGTGAACTTGATAAAGATCGATGTAAGTGGTTTGCAGCTGGCGCAGGCTGCGCTCGGCGGCTGCGAGTAAGTCGCTGCGCCGGAGATGCCCGCGTGAAACTTTGCTGGCAAGAAACACGCGCTCACGAATTCCTTTGACTGCCTGGCCAACCGCCTGCTCGGTGCCGTATTGTTCCGCGGTGTCAATCAGGAAAGACCCCAGTTCGATGCCGGCGCGGAGTGGCTCGTTCCCCCCGGAATATCCAGAGGTTCCCAACCCGATCTCCGGCAGGGGGATGCCGGTGGTGCCGAGTTCCTTGTGCTCCATAGGGAGATCATATCCAAACCTCGAGGCCTCCCTTTAAACGGGGCGGGCTGCGGCTGTCCAGAGGCTACCGATGCCTCGGCGGGAGTGTGGGAGCGGAAGACTTGGTCTGGGTATCGACTGGGGCTAATACGCGGCGGAGGAGGTTTGCGGTAACGTCCCCCGCCTCGTATTTACGGCGTCGGAATGACCGCACTGACTTGGTTGGAGTAGGAGCTTTCCATCCCGTCGGTGCCAATCGATGTAGTGACGTAATAGTAGGTCTGTCCCGCCTGTACGGAAGTGTCGGTATAGCTGGTGCTCGCATCGGCGGAAGTCAACTTGGCGTAGGGGCCTCCGGTGGCGCTGCCCCGGTATACGTTATAGCCGGTCACGCTGGAGCTGCTGGCACTCCAGGACAGACTGACGCTGTGCTGGGGTGCGGCAGTACCGCTTCCGCTTGCGGCCTCGTTAACCGGCGAGCCGGAGGCGTTGGTGACGAAGGATACCGTGGCGGATGCAGCTCCGCTCGCCTGAGGAGTGAACGTCAGAGTAAACGACGCCGTCCCTCCAGCTGGAATGGTAAGCGGCAGGGTCAGCCCACCGAGTACGAACTCCGCGCTGTTCACGGACGCCGAAGTGACGGTGACGCTGGAGCCAGCGGCGCTCAGGGTGGCAGGCATATTCTTGCTGACGCCTACCACTACGCTGCCGAAGCTGAAGCTGCCAGGATTGACCGAGAATTGGCCCGCCGCGGTTCCGGTCCCTGACAGGGAAACCGAGGGCGTAGTGCCGGACGCGTTGGACACCAGCGCGATGCTGCCAGAGTCCGATGCGGCGGACGGGGGAGCGAACGTGACGCTGAAGGTAAAGCTCTGTCCGGCGGAAAGGGTTAAGGGCAGGGTCAGTCCGCTCATGGTGAATCCGGTCCCGGTCAAAGTGGCCTGCGAGACGGTTACGCTGGCGCCGCCGGAGTTGGTCAAAGTAGCAGTTTGGACGCTGCTGCTACCCACCTGCACGCTGCCGAAACTCACCGAACTGGCGGTCAAGGTCCCCGGCGTCAAGCCGCTGCCGGAAAGAGGAATGGTGAAGGTGGCGGTGGGGCTGTTATTGGTAATGGCCAGATTCACAGTGCTGTTACCTGCGGACTTGGGTGCGAAGGCCACGCTGAACGAAGTACTCTGTCCGGCGTTGAGGGTTACTGGCAAGCTCAGCCCGGTTACGCTGTAACCCGCTCCGGCCGCAACCTGGGTGAGCGTTATGGCAGCGCCGCCTGAATTGGTCAGCGTTTCCGGCAGGGTTTGACTGCTGCCAATCGTGACTTGTCCAAAGCTGAGACTCGCGGCGCTGGCAGTAAGCGCTCCGGGAGCGGTCGCGGTTCCCGACACTGGCACCGCCAGGGTTGGATTGGAAGCGTTGCTGGTGATGGCAAGGCTGAAGTTGTCGCTGCCGGTGGACTGCGGCGCAAAGACGATATTGAAGGATGCGCTTTGGTTAGCCTGCAAGGTTAGCGGCAGGTTCAGTCCGGTCGTGCTGTAACCGCTGCCGGAGAACGTCGCCTGCGTAACCGTCACGCTTGACCCGCCAGTATTGGTCAAGGTCGCCGGTAAAGTTTGGGTGCTGCCGCTGGCGACCGATCCAAAACTGAAGCTTGCCGGGCTCACCGTCAGTGCTCCCGCCGTGACGGCGTTGCCCGTGAGAGAGATCGCAAACGTGGGCGTGGAACTGCTGTTAGCGATGGCCAAAGTGAGGTTATCGCTGCCGGCGGATTGTGGCGAGAACGCCACGCTGAAAGACGTGCTCTGACCGGAGGCGAGAGTCAACGGCAAACTCAGACCCGTCACGGTATATCCGGCGCCGGCCGTGGCCTGGGTAAGGGTGACGCTCGAACCACCAGAGTTCGTCACGGTTTCGGGCAGAGTCTGGCTGTTGCCTACCTGCACGTTCCCAAAGTTCAAGCTGGGGGCGCTGGCCGACAAAGATCCTGGCGTTACAGCAGTTCCGGTGACTGGAACTGTCAGCGTGGGGTTAGAAGCATTGCTGGTAATGGAAAGGTTGAAGTTGTCTGTGCCTGCGGATTGAGGGGCAAAAACCACGTTAAATGGCGCGCTCTGGCCGGCTGCCAAAGTCATCGGCAAGCCGAGCCCGGTTACGCTGTAGCCAGTGCCTGAGAAAGTCGCCTGAGTTACGGTCACGCTTGATCCGCCAGAGTTTGCCAGGGTAGCGGGCAAGGTCTGAGTGGTGCTGGTTTGCACCGACCCGAAGCTGAGGCTGGACGGAGTCACGGTAAGCGCGCCGGGCATGACTGCCGTGGCGGTTAGCGGGACCGCGAGGTTGGCGTTGGTGGCATTGGAGGCGATGGAGAGGCTGCCGCTCAAGCTTCCCGCCGATTGCGGCGCGCAGGTAATGGTCACGCTTGCGGTCTGGCTCGGCGCCAGGGTCATGGGCATGCCCATGCTGCTCATGCTGAAGCCGTTGCCCGATACCGTGGCTTGGGTCAGAGTGATGCTGGAACCGCCCGAATTGGTCAGCGTCGCCGAGGCTTTCTGGTTGCTGCCGACCGTCACACTTCCGAACGCTACGGGATTGGCGCTGACCGCAAGCACGCCAGGAGTCACTGGCGTAGCCGACAAAGTCACATTGAGGCTGGGATTGGCGGCATTGCTCGCGATGCTTACGTTTCCATTGGCGGTGCCGGCGGATTGCGGGGCGAAGGTCACACTAAAGCTCGCGGTCTGATTGCCCGCAATGGTCAAAGGTAAGCTCGGTCCGCTCAAGGTATACCCAGTTCCGCTGGCGCTTGCCTGAGTGACAGTCACGCTGGCGGTGCCGCCGTTGGTAAGGACGAGGGGTTTGCTCTGGGTGCTGCCGACCAGGGGGCTGCCAAAACTGAAACTGGCGGGCGCTGCCGTGATCTGGCCCAAAGTAGTATCGGAACCAGTGGTTTGGGTTCCGACCCCGGCGACCAGAATTGTCGCTACCTCATTTTCGCTGGCGGCCGGCGCGACGGCCGCGGAGGTTAGGAAACAGACGAAGGCGCTGCCAGGGAAGCGGTCGCGCTGGCATAGATGCTTCCGCTTCGCGCACCACCCGACTTGGGTGTGAAAACGATGCTGAAGTTCACACTCTTGCCGGGCGAGAGAGTGACCGGAAGGGACAGTCCCGCAACGGCGAAGTCGCCGGAGCTGGGCACGGCCCGCGAAATGGTGACACTGGTGCCTCCCGGGTTGGTGAAGGCTTCCGCCTGCGATTCGCTCTTGCCCACTGCGACATTTCCGAAGCTGAGGCTCGATGGAGTGACCACTAGTTTGCCTGCCGCGATCGCCAGGCCCCATGCCGGGATGGTCATGGAAGGCTTGGGCGCGTTGCTGGAAACCAAGATCGTGGCGGAGGATTTGCCCGCCGCGGATGGCGCGTACGCAACCACCAACGCCGTTCCCTTGCGTGGCTGCAGGGTGATTGGAAAGGCGGGCGAGGTAACCTGGAAGTCTCCCGTGCTGGCGGCTGCGGCCGTGATGGTTACGCTGGAATTTGTGGGATTGTAAATGTTGGTAGTGGCCTGGGCGCGGTTGCCGACCACCACCGACCCGAAATTCAAACTGCCACCGCCTGCCACCAGGCTGCCGTTGTTCGAGCCATTTTGTGAAGAGTTACGCGGGTCGGCTTGCAAAGCTCCACACCCGACCATGGTGGTTAGAGCAAGGAGGATAACGAGCCGATTCCAGAGCAAGTGGAGATCTCTCACTGACGACCTCTATTTCTGGCCGCGTGGGCATCTGTTTACGCGGCGGGGGATTTAACAGCACTGTGCTCGCACGACTCGGAACTGGAGCGCCGAACGTACTGGCACAGAAAGGTCAGTGTGCCCCCACCTAGGTAATAGCGAAAGATTTCCGAAGGTCACTGTCGGCGTGGAAGAAGGACACTTAGTACCGTGACCTTAAGCGTGGTACTTCCTACTTTCGTGGAGCTGCGCGAACGAAGCAACGCGAAATCGTGGAGCACCTCGATCCACGAAATGGTGGTCCACGAAATGGTTGCAGCCCCGCCGCAGCCCGTGGTATACGTGCGCACCACGACAGTGCCTTGTCTCTCACGGTGAAGCTCCTGGCTTGATGTTCTCCAGGATGTCCGTACAGATTTGTGTGCCGCAGGTTTACCACGACTGCCAGTTCGAAAAGAAAAGGGAAGAGAAAAGCATGAATGACCGACCCAACGCGCTACCCTATCTGGCAGCGGAATGCCCCCGGTTGCAGGGAATGGATGGAGTCGAGAGCGGGGCTCCGTTGCCACCAAAGCGGCAGCGAAGTGCAAATGTTTGCACTTTAGACTTGGGGTAGCGCCGTGGCTGTCCCTATATTGTTGAAAATAGTATGCTTACACTTTTTTACCTTGGTAGTGCAATTGCCCCTTAACACGGTATATCCAAAGATTGCTGGCCCGTCTAGGTCTGGCCCGCAACGGGGAACTAGAGGGGAGTGAGTGACATGGTACTTCAGAAGCTTGGAGTTGCACTTCTTCTTACATCTAGTTTGCCAATGGTATGTCTGGCCGGGGTAGAGCGGTCTTCTCGTGTGGGAGACGCCGCGCTGAATCCTGCCACACACGAGCAGCAATTCGGATCTCTGGCGGTGCACGACGCCAATTTTGCGGCTATGTTCCATATGACGACTCGCATCAGTTGCGAAGCGGCCCAACCGCCGGAAGCGCTGGCCACGCCCGATCCGCTGGTCGACGCGCCGGTCGCGACCTCAAAAATTACCGTGAGTTTCATCATCGGGACCGATGGCCGAGTCCATAGCCCCCTGATTCTGGAGAGTCTGGGACCCTCGGGTGACCGTATCGTGCTCGATGCGGTGCGTGCCTGGCGTTACCGTCCGGCGACCTGCAATGGGGTGCCGACCGAGGTGGAAGGGAAGATTGCTTTTTCGAGTCGCTAGGCGGAACTTTATCCACTAAAATGAGGGCTTAGCTTAAGTCTCGTGGATCAGCCATCAAAGTCTCGAGCCCCTGAGGGAGTCCCGGCCAACAAGCCGGCTACGCCGCCATCCGATCTGGCAGTGGATGAATTTTTCACTCAACTGCAGTCGGACATGCGCCGGCCAGACCTCAGCCAGGAAGCCATTAGCGCCGCTTTCAACGCCATTCAGAAATTAGCGCTGGATTCCGGCGCGGAAGAGGCGGGGCAGGCAGCAACCGCAAACCCCAGCGCGAACTTACAGAACCCATACGCATGCCATGCTTGTAACGCGCCCAACCGCGAAGGGAGCCGATTCTGTGCGGCTTGCGGGGTTCCGCTGCAACAAGTTGGGAAGAACCATCGCGGAGCGTGGTGAGTCCCGGCGCTTTACAGCCGGCGGGCGCACATCATTATCACCACCATTACCATCACCACTATTTCCCGGCGGCGAATGGGATTCCCCAGGCGCCGCTTCCGGAGTTTCGTCCGGCGGCCGGCGGAAGCGCTCCGCGGGATGTTCTTAAAGCGCGCGGGCCGGTGGGAGCGCCCGCGTCGCTGAGCCGCGCCGAAGCCGCGGTTCGCCGCATGACGCAGGACTGGGCGCAAGCCTGCAACACCAAGCAACTCGACGATCTGGTCGAGTTCTATGCCACCGATGCACTGGTGCTCCGCCCCAATCTTCCGCCGATCCGTGGCACCGCGGCCATTCGCGAGTTTTATTTTTCCGCCTTGGATGCCGGGTTGGGCGAAGCGGAATTCGATCCTCTGCGAGTGGAATTATTCGGCGATATCGCCTTCGAGGCGGGCCGCTGCAAAACCTTGGTGCCGACGGCGGTCGGTAAGCGGCGCGAAGAACGTGGCAAATACCTCATCCTGTTTGCGCGGCAGGCGGCAGGCGATTGGAAAGCTTTGGTTGATTGTTGGTCCAGCGACCTGAGCCTCGGGGTTAGCGCCGAGACCGGCGTGAAGCCTGGCGTGCAGGCTCCCAGCGCAGCCTTGCCGCGCGGTGTGCCCCGCAAGATCTGAGAGCTGAGGGCGCTCCAACTTACACGCTAACTCCCAGCCTTCCTAATTCAATCCTGACTTGCGCCGCGTCTTGCACTGCAATGGCGTGGATTCCCACGCGGGTGGCGGCTTCCAGATTCAGCGGACGATCGTCCAGAAAACAGCATTCCTCCGCAGCGCGTTGTGTCAGCTCCAAAGCCAGCCGGTAGATGCCATCCTCGGGCTTGCGCAATCCCACAAAACAGGAACTCACGAAGAGACTGAAGATATCGCGCAGCCCGTAGGTTTGGATGCGATACAGATTCAGTTCCAAAGATTCGTTGTTGATCGTGGACATGAGATATCTGCCGGATTTTGTGAGTTGCTGGGCCAGCGCTAGAACATCCGCTTTTGGTCTCGATAGCGAAAACATATAGTCGCGGAAGGATTCCCGGGTGAAGGAGCGCTCGCGGTAGAACACCGTACGGTCGAGGTATTCATCCAGGCCGATCTTGCCCCGCTCAAAAGCAGAAACCAGCATCTCGTGCCGCTGCTGAAACTCGGTTTGGTCGAGGCCAAAGTGAGCCAGAGCGTCGGCCCGCTGGGTGTGGTCCCAAGCGTCGGTCAGGAGCACGCCCCCGACATCCCAAAAAATGGCTTTGATTGCAGGCAAGTCCACCCTCCGAATGAAATCCAGATTACACCGGGAGCCCAGGGCCTTCTTCTGGATTTTAGCTGAGGGTTGTTTTGCGCGATCATGCGGGCCTACAATCGGGGCGCAAACGGCGGGCCGACAGGAAAAGCGTGCGCTGCGGGAAGCAACGCCAAGGAAGGATACGCATGGCCAACCTACTCGGAGTAAACCGAAGAGAATTCCTGGTGGGGTGCGGCGCGACCCTGGCTGCGAGCACCCTTCAGGCTAAGCCCCAGGCGGGCAATGTGCGCTTCGGGGTGCGCACCCCTTTCCCAAAGGAATTGGGCCTGCGCGAGCGAGCCCAACTGGTCAAGCGGCTTGGTTATGACGGCATTGAACTGGGCAGCGAATGGTTAGACCAGCCGGTGGAATCCATTCAGGAACAGCTCGCTGGCGTCGGGGTTGCCGTCAGCGCCATCGTTGGCTCCGCCAAGCTCCTGGACACGGACCCCTTGATTCGCGCGCAGGCCGTAGAGTTAGACCGCAAACGCCTGGAGATGGCTCGCATCCTCGGGGCCGCCGACATCATTGAGGTCCCGGTTTTTGGACCCAATAAGTTTCAGGACCTCTCTCCAATCATGACGGCGCGGGAGGTTGAAGAACGGTTGTTGGTGGCTGAACTCAAGCAGTTAATCCCCGAAGTCCAGCACGCGGGTGTGAACCTGATGCTTGAGCCATGCAACCAGAAGGAAACTCACTTCATGTACCTGCAGAGCCAGGCTGCCGGATTCATTGAAGCCGTGGATGCTCCCGGCTTCAAGCTTCTGAGCGACTTCTATCATATGCAGTTGGAGGAACAAGACATCGCCGCGACCTTGAGAAAGTACGGCAAATACACGGTCTACGTTCACCTGGCGGATGGGAAAGCCCGCACCGAGCCCGGTTCGCTGCCCTTCGATTACCGTCCGGGATTTCGAGCGCTCAAAGATTGGGGGTTTTCGGGATGGCTGAACATGGAATGCAAAGCCACCGATAATCCCGAAGCGGCCTTGGCGAGAGCGCTTGCCTACATCAAGCAGCAATGGGCTGAAGCGTAAGCAAGTGGGAAAGCGGGAGTGTCCCGAGATTTTCTTAGGTTTCTTATCCCAGGACTCCCGATCCCCCCCCCAATAAAGTTAACGCGGTGTCATTTTTATTGACAAATGCGACTCGATTCGTTATCGTTTTTCTGGATGGTCGCTTACGTGCCATTCGTCAGGCTCTTTGACAACTGTTCCTTTCGCAGATCGGCTTCACACGGCTGAGTCGCTCGCCATCTGGCGGGCGACGTAATGCGGTGAGTCTGTCGTGCTCACGGCGGCGGTGATACTGAAACCGCCAGTTCCGACGCTGCTCATGTGTAGTCCACATACATATGTGGCACATAGGTGGCAGTATGTTGGTCGTATGTTGCAGTTCGTTTGCGGCACACGTTGGATGAGTTTTCCGGTTCGGCCATTCCTTCTCGGAAGCTGCCTCTGCGGCACCGGCAACATGCCGGAGGAGGAACAAAATGCAGGATAAGAACCTGAAGTTCTGCATGGATCAGCTTAGATCCCTGCAGAATCGAGATGGGCTCGAACCGGGACAGAGAAGCGAGTTAGAGAGGGCAATGGGAGGCACTGAGACGGCTCTGGCGGAAGCCAAACCCGTCCCGTAAAGAAATTTACGTGGCGGTCAGGCTTGTAGCTGAAGCTATTCTCACAACCTTCGGGAAGTAACGCTGCTCTAATTGTCTAGTTCCAGGGAAAACTCATATCCAAGATTTTCGGGAGAAGAAGATGGATTACTCAAGAGCGATTCGGATCGCTCGGTCGTTGGCAGATGTGCCCCAAAGAGAGCTTGCGAGGGCGAGTGTCGGCCGATCCGAGCCTCATTTCGATGATTGAGAGCCTGGAAGGCGCAAGCCGACAAGGGAACTTCTGGGAGAGAATTGCTGAGGCCCCGGATATCCCCTTTCATCTGTTTGCACTGTTAGCAACCGAACCGAGGATTTGAATGTCGGCGACTCCGAGTCGCTTCATCGACTGGCCACAGGACTTAGCAAATTATTGTTGAGCGGAGGCAAGCATGGCGCAGGAAGAGGCAGCATTTCAAGTCGCGAAGCTCAACATTCAGTCCGTAAACCGCCTGGGAAATTTGCTCAAAATTCCTCCCGAAAGACTGCTTAGCCTATCGGCATCTCCCAACGCAAGCTACCGCCCCTTCGACCACGTCAGACCGAAGCGCCCATTTCAGACAAAGCCGCCGTCCCAGCCACGACAAATCGACAATCCGCTCAAGGATCTCAGTTGGGCGCAGAAAGCGGGAACCCTGAATCGGCGTCTACTCGCGCCAACGTGTTTTCCTGAGCACGTATTCGGAGGAATCCGCAAGCGAAGCGTCCTCGATAACGCGGAATATCATCATGGCGCGGCTCTTCTTGTGACGATTGATATCAAGCAATGCTTCCCAAGCATCACAAACAAGCACGTGTACGACGTTTGGAAGGAGTTTCTCGGGATGCGCGCCGCCGGTAGCAAGCCTCCTCACAAGGCTGACCCCATGTTCTACCGCCATTTGCCCCAAGGAGCCGCGACGAGTCCGATGTTGGCGAACCTCTTTATCTGGATGATCGATGCGCCGATTAGGGCAGCGTGCGAACACTTGGGCGTAGTCTATTCCACCTGGATCGACGATCTGGCCTTTTCGGGAGAACATGCAAGGGAACTCATCCAAATAGCCGCTGAAACGCTAAGGGCCAACGGATTGAGGATCTCTAGAAAAAAAGTGCACATCATGGGACCGAGGGTAGCGAGAGCTCCTCACCGGCACCAGACTTGGGGCCGGGGCCATCAGGCCGTCTCGCGAGAAGCTGTCGCGAATCCGCGCCGGGATTCATAAGTTTCGAGTGCGGCCTTGTGGATGTTGACGAAACCGAAAGATACATCAAAGGACTGATCGGCCAGCTCAGGTTTATTCATCAGCTCTGCCCGAGAGACGCTGCCAAGTGCGCGGCGAAACTGCGCAGCTCCACTGCCGGCCAGTTCTTATCGTCTCCTGATAAGAAGTTCCTGACGGCGATCGCTTAATGCTAACAGAAAAAGTGACGAACAGGTGAGTAGTTGGGCTGGCTGTTCGTGGCCGCAACCGAACACAGACGGGAAACCTGGGACAGCCAGACGGAGAAAATCGGGGAACAGTCCCCATGTTTTCCTGTCCCCGTATTTTCTAAGAGCGAAAGCCAAGCCCCATTGCGATTGAAATCGCAGCGCAGCAAAGTGAATAACCCACTCTAGTCGCAGAAAACGCGACTAGAATGGGCCACCATCAAATGGGACGAGCCCAACTTCTCGCACGAACCGCGACAAATGGGCACCTCGCCTTGTCCCTGCAGCATCTCGGCAGCTGCCGCCGTCCCCGGTAAAATCACGTCTCTGACCCTGCCATGTGCAGCCGCCAAATTCTGTAGGTCCCCTCGTCCACCAGACGGCGTGCCTCTTCGGCGTGTTCTTCCATACCCCGTACCCAGCGGCCACAGGTTAGCGCGTAGTGCTCGCGCAGGTTCTCCACGTCGAGCACTTCAAACCCGGCTTGTTCTGCGGCCCGCGTCATGGTTCCGATCGGCACCAGTTCACCATCGGGAAAAACATACAGGTCCACGAAACTCGGACCCTTTGGTTTCGGCCGGTTCTCCGGAACTCCGATGCCATGGTTCAAAAACACTCCGCCCGGCCGTAGCAGCCGGTAGGCGCACTGGAAATATTGTGGCAGATTTGCTTCCCCAACGTGCTCGACCATGCCGATGCTTACCAACTTGTCATACCCACGAGTGTTGTCCACTTCGCGGTAGTCGAGCAGACGGGCTTCGCAGCGATCCGTCAGGCGCGCCTCCGCAATGCGCTGCTGGGCCAGTGCCAATTGTTGTTCGCTGAGCGTAATGCCCAGGGCCTCCACCCATAATTCCGAGCGGCATCGATAATCAAACAGCCGCTCCAGCCACAGCCAATATCCAGCAAGCGCTCTCCCGGCTTGAGGCGGAGCTTGCGGCAAATGTAGTCGAGTTTCTGCTCCTGGGCCGTATTGAGGTCGTCCTCGGGCTTGATGAAATAAGCGCAGGAATACGCCATTTCCTTACCGAGCCAGAGCGCATAGAAATCGTTAGAAACGTCGTAGTGGTAGTGAATGGCTTGGCGGTCGCGATCTTTAGAATGGAGGCGCCCGCTTAGCCGCGGTCGTTGCCTCAGCGAGCGCGAGTCATCCGCCGGGAGCGCGAGCAACATGGCCGCCAGACGCAGTTTCTCTTTCTTATTCCAGTGGTGGCGCAGCAGATGATCGGCCAGGGGGAAGACCCCGGCCAAGTCTCCGTCCAGATCGAAGTCGCCGTGGATATAAGCTTCGGCGAGAGCCAACTGGCTGGCGTTTTCGAAGGCGGCGCGCAACGCCGCCGGGCGGTTAATCTTCCAGTCAAATCGCCGGAACTGATTGGGTTCCGGCTCCCAACGCGTGCCGTCCCAAAGTTCTACGGCAAAATCGCGAGGATAATCCCGCAAGAGAGCTTGCAGGAAAACGATTGATTGCTGGGCAGGATTTTTTTCTTTCCATGCACGAAGCGCCATAGCGCCTCCCTGCGGCAAAGGACTTCAGCCGTTTTCCACCACTACCGAATAATTTACTCCCTCCCACCGCTGGGAATGCAACCACAAAAACGTGAACACAATCTCCCGTCCTGGCTGCAGCGTTTCGGTAGGCAGGTCGACGCAGTATATCCCCAGACCGGTATCGCGGGTAGCAGAGTCTTGAGTTGTCGACCAGCCGTCGAACTCCAATGAACCAGCGCTGATTCCAGCAATACCAAACGCAACTTCCTGCCGGGCGGCATGCTGCGGGTCTTATTATTGAAGCGCCAACCGAAGTGTGGGGACTTTTTCCCTTCAACCTGGTACCGTTGCACGGTTTGCGGCGGCTGGTCGAAGATTTTCCCGTCACGCAGGGAACGCCGCAGCTTGATGTATTCGGAGTGCGCCCACACCAGCGGACATGCGGAACCGGTCAGCTTGCCGCGAAACAGTTCGCGCTCCGGAATGTCAGGAGCGTCCCACACTTGCTCGGGGATCAGGCGGCTTCCCGCAGTGGAAAGTTCCATGCCGCGCAATAGCGCTTCCGCCGCCTGGGGGCGTCCGGCTGCCAATTCGTAATGTGCCCGTTCGCCGGCCAGCAGCGGCCAGGGTCTGCCAATTCCGGTGCCGTCGAAAGGAGACCCGTCTTCATGCTCGCCGTATCCGTCTCCGTTGTAGCGGTACCAGGAGAGGCCTTGCGGTAACTCGGCCCGCAGGAGGGAATCGACGACTTTCAATGTATTCAGAATGCGGGGATCAGAGGGCGCCCGCAGGCCAAAACGCACCAGAGCCAATGAATCCGGACTAACGGTTTGAGTCGCCGGTTCGCTGCTGTTGGCGGGCGGACGGTTCTTGATGGGAACGAACCCCGACAAAGGCGAGGCCGCGCCATCGACTTCGGGAGGAGCGATCCTTACGTAATAACCCTCTGCCCCGGCAGCTTTGGCCAAAGGCCCATCCACGGAATAGGTCCAGCGCTCGATATTGTCATTCCAGAAGTCGGCCGTCTCGCGCAGGTCCTGAGCGATTTCCTTCTGCCCCACTGCGTCCGCCAGATCAGCCGCCGCCAGCAGGCCCGCGATCTCCACCGCCAGCGTGAACGGCGAATACCCCTCGTCTTCTTCCCAGCGGTCTTGCTGTGTGACTGGTCCGTTACGCACCAAGAATCCCGCGGCGCGCTGTACCAGTCTCCACCAGCGCCTTACATCTCCCATATCGTTGGGGGCATGGCGGCGCAGCAAATCGACCAGCAGAATGGGAAACGCGGTTTCATCCATCTGCAGGCCCCCCCAGTAGGGACGCCCATCCAGCCACATGTTCTGCGCCCAATGTCCGTCGGCTTCCTGGGTCGACTCCAGATACCTCAATACCCGCTGGGCATCTGAGGTAGCGCCGGCGGCTAGAAACCCGCACGCCGTTTCGACCAGATCCCGCGGCCAGATCAGATGGTATCCTCCCAGATCCTCATCGCCCTTGTTGAATCCCCAGGGAACGGACAAGCTGGCAATGACTCCGCCGAGAAAGTCCTTCGATTCGTGAGAGCGCAGAACGGCTGCGCTGACGCGGTAAAGATCCATCTCACGCTGCGGCTGGTCGAGTTTGAGCAGATTGTCCTGCCAGTTGCGCCAATGCCAGACGTATTGCTTGCGCAGATCTTCGTAGGGGTCGAGCAAACTGGATCGCGCCACCTGCCCGGCCTCGGCCCACATTGCGCCGAAGCCCAGGGCCAGAACAAATTCTCCGCCGCAGGCTGCCAGGTCAATCTCTCCGGTGAGAGCGATGTTGCCGTTCTCGGCGCGAGTGTATTCCCAGGTCATCTGAAAATGGTTCGAGAGGTCTTGCCAGCCGTCCGACACTCCGACGAAGCCAACCGACCTGTGCAACCAAGGAGCGGAACAGGCAAGAGCCAGCGCGCAATCGTTGCGCTCGGCAAACAACATGGGTTCGCCTTTGTAGTCGCCGGTCCAGCCCGTGTTGCCAGTCCCGCAATTCGCCAGATGAGGGGAGAGCAGCACGTACAAACGGTATTCGTTCAGCCGGCCTACTAGGGGCTCGAAGCGGATTTTTTGCAGGACCACATTCCGGCTCGGGTCGGTAAAAACTTCCTTTTCGATCCAGAAACGGCCCTGCAGATCGGTATTGGTGAGTTCATAGGCGGGAACCCCAGGCTCGATAGCGGCATTCTCGAAACTGCAACTGCGTTTTTCCTCGGCGAAGAAAGTGGAGCCGTCGGTGACGATCAATCCCAGGTCGCGGGTACAGGCCTGATCCACGCGCGGGAAATAGACTTCATTCAAGATGCCGTGGCTCAAGGTGAACCACACCCGGCTGTGCAGATTCAGCGCCGTGCCGACACCGGTCTTGGCGCTTGAAGTCCAGCGTGGCTCAATTCCCGGCCAACCCGGCGCGTAGCGCTCTGCGTCATCCACAGTTTTCCATCCTCCGACCGATCCTCAGATTGAAACAGTTTGACAGATTTGCCAGAAGCCGGCCAGCGCAGGATGAGGCGCTGTGAAAATTTATTCAACGAACATTCATCACAGCTTCACCAGAGCGTAACGCGGATGCGGCAGGGTTGGAGCCAGGGGGGAGGAAAATAAATCCCTCTGTGGAGGATGGTATGAAGTTTGTTGAATACGCGCGAGCTGCTGGGCGCTACACCGGGCTGGGCGCAGCCTTGCTCTCGACGATGGTAAACCTCGTGGCGCCGCCGATCATGGGCGCCGAAACTCACACCGCCAGTCCCATCAAGCACGTGATCGTGATTATCGGCGAGAACCGCACCTTCGACCACATTTTCGCCACCTACAAACCGAGGAAAGGCGAGTCTGTCGATAACCTTCTTTCCAAAGGAATCGTCAACCCGGACGGGACACCCGGTCCGCATTACTGGCTTGCTTACCAGAAGTCCGCATGCGATCTGGGCGCCGGCGCGACATGCCCGAATAATGGCAAGCAGGATCCCGACGGAGATAAGTACGAATTGAGCCCGGGCGGCAAAGCGCTCTATCCGGTTCTGCCCGCTCCTCTCGCCGGAGGTCCCAGTGACGTCTGCAAGAACAACGGCATCTGCAGCCTGGCCGATGCCCAAGCCTCCGAGAACGGTCTGGCGCCTGAGTACTATCAGTACCTCACAAGCGGCGGGACTGGACTCCCCAATCACACTCCCGACATTCGCATCACGAACGTGAATAACCTTCCGCCAGGTCCCTTTCAACTGACCTCCAGCACTCTCCCGTATGACGGCTACGCTGCCAGTCCGGTGCACCGCTTCTACCAGATGTGGCAACAGCTCGATTGCAGCGCTCGTCACGCCTCCTTCCTGAATCCCAGTGGCTGCAAGTCCGACCTCTTTCCGTGGGTGGAAGTGACGGTGGGTGCGGGCGCGAACGGAGTGTCACAACCCGCAAGCTTCAGCACCGAGTATTCTCCCACCGCCATCACCACCGGTGAAGGCTCCACCTCCATGGGCTTCTACAATATGCTGCAAGGCGATGCGCCCTACCTTAAGTATCTCGCGGACCACTATTCCATGAGCGACAACTATCATCAGGCGGTTCAAGGGGGAACTGGCGCTAATCACGTCATGCTGGGAACCGGAGACGCGATCTGGTTCAGCGATGGCAATGGCCACCCCGCGGTCCCGCCCCACAATCAGAAAGTCTATGTGGGCACTCCGGATGAAGGCACAGTGGATGAAGTCGAGAATCCCAATCCTCAACCGGGCACGAATAACTTCTATACCGAGGATGGCTACGGCGGCGGCGCCTTTGGTTCGCCGGCCTTCGGCGGCGGCACCTATACCAATTGCTCGGACCTTAGCCAGCCCGGCGTAGCCCCGGTGGCCGAGTACCTCCGCTCCCTGCCGCGGCCGGTTAAGCCAAGCTGCGAACCCGGTCACTACTATCTCTTGAACAACTACAATCCTGGATACTTCGGCGACGGCTCCAACGCTTACACCGACACCAACATTGCCAACTACCCTTTCACGATTCCGCCTTCCACTCTGCGCAACATCGGCGACGCTCTGCTGGAAAAGAACATCTCCTGGAAATACTATGGCGACCAATGGAATGCGTATCTCAACGACAAGTATCAACTCAATTACGGGAAAGTTGGTGCCGACAGCGACCAGTATTGCAACATCTGCAATCCCTTCCAGTACTCGACCTCGATCATGACCAACGCGGCGGTGCGCACCGCCCATCTCAAGGACACCGCGGATCTCTACACCGATATTCAGAACGGAACCCTGCCATCGGTGTCCTACGTCAAGCCCAGCGGCTGGGTGGATGGCCATCCCGCTTCCTCCAAGGTCAACCTGCTCGAAGGCTTCATAAAGAAGATCGTCGACGCCGTGCAGAGCAATTCCGAACTATGGGAGAGCACTGCGATCTTCGTCACCATGGACGAAGGCGGCGGTTACTACGACTCGGGCTATGTGCAACCGCTCGACTACTTTGGTGACGGCACGCGCATCCCGCTCATCGCGGTTTCGCCTTACACAAAAGCAGGCCACATCGCTCACGACTACGCCGACCATGTTTCCATTCTGAAGTTCATCGAGCGGAACTGGGGACTGAAGCCGCTGACTCAACGTAGCCGCGACAACTTCCCCAATCCGAAGACCTGGGGAAACCCATACGTGCCAGTCAATGGCCCGGCCATCAGCGATCTGTTCGAATTGTTCGACTTCGATCAAAGCCACGGCGGAAAGTACTAGCGGAAAAAGCAGGAAGACGTGGGCGCCCAGGTTTCGCTGCGGTTGCGAGACCTGGGCGCCTCTCATTCGCAGCACTATTGGGATTCCGCCGGTTTGGATCCGGGTTGCAGAGTTTTTGCCAGGTCGAGTTTGCCCAGATACAAGGCCATTCCCACGACAGCATCAATACCCATCGCATCCAGCTTCTCGATCTCTTCGTTCGTGGAAATGCCACCCGCCGCGATAAATTGCTTTTTCGTCGCGGCGCGCAGCGCACGCACCGTCCCCATCGGAATGCCAGCCATCATTCCCTCGGTATCGATGTGCGTATAAAGAAACGCAGAGCACCAGGGTTCCAGCGACTGCATCATCGCCAGCGGAGCAATGGGCGTGACTTCTCGCCAGCCGCGAATTGCCACCTTTCCGCCCTTGGCGTCGAGCGCGAACACCAATCGCTCGGATCCGAGCGAGACCGCAATTTGTTCGGCGAACCCAGTATTGATCTCGCCCTCGCGCACTAGCGTTGATCCCAGAATCACCCGGCGGGCGCCCAGTCGCAGAATCTCTCGCGCGGTTTCGATGGAGCGAATCCCGCCGCCCACCTGGCAGGGAAGCCGCTTCACGAAGTCCTGAATCAGTTTACGATTGTCGCCGGTCCCAATGGCAGCGTCCAAATCAATGAGTTGGACCAAGGGAAATCGCGAGAACCGTTCCACCCACTCGTCAAAGTTGTCGAACTCAAGAGCCTTTTTCTTGCCCTGGACGAGTTGCACGATCTTGCCGCCCATCAGATCAATGGAAGGAATCAGCAAGGCCACCTCACGGGAATTCCGGCAGAGCGCAGTTGCAGTTTCAGATCGGAAAAAGAACTCAACCCAAAATGGAAGATGGACGCGGCCAGCGCCGCATCCGCGTGTCCTGTCTCGCCAAATACCTCGACAAAATGCTGCGCCCCGCCCGCGCCGCCGGAAGCGATCACCGGAATGCGGACGGCATCGCCCACTGTGCGCGTGAGCTCGCAATCAAATCCAATCCCCGTGCCATCGCGATCCATGGAGGTCAGCAGAATCTCTCCCGCGCCCCGCTGTTCGGCTTCCTTGGCCCATTCCACGGCGTCGCGCCCGGTGGGCTTCCGTCCGCCATGCACGAAGACTCCAAAACTCCCATTCGCGCGCTTGGCGTCAATCGCGACAATCGCCGCTTGAGATCCAAAGCGGTGAGCAATCTCCGTAATCAGGTCCGGGGTGGCGATGGCCGCTGAATTGATACTCACTTTGTCCGCCCCCGCATCGAAGATTGCGGTCGCGTCGTCGAGGGTTCGAATTCCGCCGCCGACCGTGAACGGAATAAACAGTTCACGCGCCGTACGCCGGACCGTCTCCACCAGCGTGGCCCGCCCCTCATGGGTGGCAGAGATATCGAGCAACACAATCTCATCGGCCCCAGCAGCGCTATGCGCCGCCGCCAGTCGCGCCGGATCGCCAGCATCCCGCAGATCGAGAAACTGCACGCCTTTAACCACGCGGCCAGCGTCTACGTCGAGGCAAGCGATAATGCGTTTCGTCAGCATCTTATGAAGCTTCTTATGAACTTTGTCATCCTGAGCGGATTGGTCGCTCTGTGAAACCGACCGATCACTCCCTCGAAGGACCTGGATTCCGTCGCCGCTTAATCAGCCGCGCCCGGGCATTCTCCCTCACAGATCGCAAAAGTTTTCCAGCACCTTCAGTCCCACCGCTCCCGATTTCTCCGGATGAAACTGCACCCCAAAGAGATTGTCCTGCTCGACTGCCGCCGAAAACGTCCCGCCATATTCACACTCCGCCACCGTCGCCTTAAGCAAGGGGACTCGGAACGAGTGGGTGAAGTATACAAAGGATTCCGAAGGAATCCCGTGCAGCAAACGCGACGATCCGTTCTTGATGGCCAGTTGATTCCATCCCACATGCGGCGACTTAACGGCAGCGGGGAAGCGCTCACACTCTCCTGGCCAAAGGCCAAGGCCCGGCACATCCGGCGCCTCCTGACTGGAATCAATCATCCATTGCAGTCCGACGCAAATGCCAAGAAACGGAACTCCCCGTTCGATGGATTCTGCGATCACTTTCCGCAACCCGCCCTCGCTCAGAGCCGAAGTGGCGGCAAAGTGCCCCACGCCCGGCAGAACAATCTTTTCGGCGCTTGCCACAAGGTCAGGATCGGCCGTCACCACCGCGCCCGCGCTCACCCGGTCCAAAGCTTTCTTGACGGAAGTGAGATTGCCGGCACGATAATCCACAATTGCAATGGTCATCTTCTGAAACTCGCAGTCGTTCCACAGCTCGCGGTCATAACAGTCCCTTGGTGCTGGGCAGCAGTCTCGCCATCCGCCGGTCGCGCCAGCAGGCCGCCCGCAGCGCTCGAGCAAATGCCTTGAAGAGCGATTCGATCTTGTGATGATTGGAGCGCCCGTAAAGAATCTTGGCATGCACATTGGCATGAGCGCCCCGTGCAAAACCCTCGAAGAAATCAAACACCAACTCCGATTGCAGATCGCCGACCAGTCGCGTCTTGACCTTGGTGTCAATCACGGCCGCAGTTCTGCCGGAAAAATCCACGGCGGCGAGCCCCAAAGTCTCGTCCATTGGCATGACGAAATATCCGGCGCGCAATATCCCTTTCTTGCTGCCTAGCGCCGCGGCAAAAGCCTGCCCCAGGGCGATGCCGACGTCTTCCACCGTGTGGTGCTGATCCACATCCAAATCGCCGCGCGCTTTCAAGTCGAGATCAAAACCGCCGTGATGCGCGAACAATTCCAGCATGTGATCGAAAAAGCGGATGCCCGTGGAAATGTTGTAGCGTCCCTTTCCATCCACCGCCAGGGCGAGCCGGATGTCGGTTTCTTTCGTAATGCGTTCAATCTTGGCTTTTCTCAACGCGTCCCCTTTGAGGTCACTCCCGCTTCCTGCAACACCTCTGGCAGCGCTGCGAACAGCCGGTTATTGTCTCTTGCCGATCCCAGCGTGATACGCACACAGCCATCGCAGCCCGGATCTTTCGAGCGGTCACGAACCAGAATGCCGCGGCTCCGCATGGCTGCGATGAAAGCCGGAGCTAATGACCCAAAATGCATCAGCACAAAGTTTGCCCGGCTCGGCCAATACTTGATTCCACGGGCGCGCAGTTCCTTCTCCAGCCGTTCCCGCCCGGAGAGAACATCGGCCGCGTAATCACGAATGTATTGCTCATCCGCCAGCGCATCCGGAAGACACGCCAGTGCCACGCTGTTCAGATTGTAAGGCGAACTGACCCGGCGCACCATTTTCATCTGCTCGACATTCCCCGCCAGCACGCCAATGCGCAGTCCGGCCAGGCCATACGCTTTGGAAAAAGTTCGCGAGACGAACAGATTTGGAACCTCGCGCCAGTGCTTCATCAAGGTTTCGCCACTAAATTCAAAATAAGCCTCATCCACGAGTAATGCCGCCTGTGGTGCCGCTTTCGCCAGTCGCACTAAATCTTGTTGGGCAGCTTGGGTGCCGGTTGGGTTGTTTGGATTCGCGACTGCAATCAGGCGCGTCCGCTCATTAATCTGTCCCAGTAACTCCTCGACGGGGAAGTGAAAATCCGCCCCACCGAGTACGGGTATGACCTTCGCCCCGGTTGCGGCCGCATAAATTTCATACATGGCGAAGGTAGGCACCCCGACCAGCGCTTCATCGCCTGGCTCAAGATAAGTTTCGCAAATCAGGTGGATGGCTTCGTCCGTGCCGTTGGTCAGCAACACTTCCGCCGGTTCGATTCCCAGGTGCGCCGCCGCCGCCAATTCTCCCGGTTCGCGCTCGGGATAGCGAGCCAGAAGTTCTCCATCCAGGCTTCGCAGCCGCTGCAATACTCGCGGCGAACAGCCAACGGTATTCTCGTTGAAGTCGAGCCGCAAGCCATCGCGGTTTCCCAGTGGCGGATGGTATGACTTCAAACTATGAACTGCGGCGCGCGCCTTAAGCATTGCGCATCCTCAGCCGGATCGAAGCCGCGTGGCCCTGCAGGCCTTCCGTCCGCGCCAGCAGTTCCACCGTCGGAGCGATCCGCCGTAGCCCTTGCCGGGAAACGTCCTGCACGGTAATCACCTTGACGAAATCCAGCACGCTCAATCCGCCACGAAATCGTGCCACGCCCGCCGTAGGCAATACGTGATTCGGACCGGAAGCGTAGTCCCCCGCAGCCTGCGCCGAGTAGTCGCCCACGAAGATCGAGCCCGCATTGTGCATGGAAGCCAAGTCTTTCTTGTCTACTGTGACGTGTTCCGGCGCCATTTGATTTGCCCACTCCAGCGCCTGGGGCCGGGATCCAGCAATCAAAATCGCGCCTTGCCGCCTGATGGACTCCTGTGCCACCGGGTTATTCGACACCATCTTGCTCACCTGCGCGTCGACCGCGTTCGCTAGCCGCTTGGTGGTAGTAATAAATACCGCTAACGCCTCCGGATCATGCTCGGCTTGCGCCACCAGATCCGCCGCAATAAACTCCGGCTTGCCCTCATCACTGACGATGACCACTTCCGTCGGCCCGGCTAAAAAATCAATGGCGCAATCGAACGAAACCAGCTTCTTCGCTGCCGTGACGTACAAATTTCCAGGGCCCACAATTTTTTCCACCCGCGGAATGCTTGCCGTCCCGTAAGCCAGTGCCGCCACGGCTTGAGCGCCACCGACGCTATAGAATTGCTTCACGCCCAACATCCCGGCGGCTGCCAGCACTTCCACCGCTGGCTGCGGCGAGACCACGCGGATGTTCTTTACTCCCGCCACCTGCGCCGGAATCACTGTCATCAGCACGGTGGACATCAATGGATGCCGCCCGCCGGGTACGTAACATCCCACTGACTCGAGCGGCCGAACCAGTTGACCGAGAGAAACTCCGGCCCGGCTGCGCGTCCATGGCTTCGGCTTCTGCCATTCACAGAATTTGCGGATGTTGCCCGCGGCCTGCTTCAAAGCCGCGCGCAGTTCGGGGGTAGCCGTCCGCCACGCCGACTGCAGGCGGGCCTCCGCAACGCCCAAGCTTTCATTTCTGGCGAGGCCGTCCCAGCGCTCGGCATAGCGCCGCAGGGCGCGGTCGCCGTTACGCCGCACGTCTTCCACGATGCGCCGCACCTGCGGCTCTACCTGGTCGAACTGTGCGCTGCGCGCGGCAATCTTCCTAACCTTCGCGGCCGCGGCGGGGCCAGACAGGATGCGCATTACATCACCACCTTGTTCAGCGGATACTCCACAATGCCCTGAGCCTTGGCTTCCTTCAGCCGCGGGATCACTTCCCAGGCCGTGTGCTCTTCGATTACGGTGTTGACCGCCAGCCAGCCCGGTTCGCTGAGCGGGGCAATGGTCGGGCGCTTCAGCGCAGGCAAAACCGCGAGCACCGTATCGAGATCTTCCTGCCGCACATTGAGCATCAGGCCCACGCGGTCTTTCGCATCCATCGCTCCACGCAGCATGAGGGCAAGGTTCTCGATCTTACGCCGCTTGGCCACGTCGGCCCAGGATGACTTGTTGGCTATGATCTGCGTATAGGACTCCAGCACCGTATCAAGAATCCGCAGATGATTGGCCCGCAGCGAGCTGCCCGTCTCGGTGATTTCGACGATCGCGTCGGCCAAGGTGGGCGGCTTGATCTCGGTTGCGCCCCAGGAGAACTCGACCTTCACCTCCACCTTGCGCTCACGAAAATAATTTCTGGTGACGTTCACCAGTTCCGTCGCGATGATGCATCCTGCCAGGTCCTCCGCCTTCTGAAAGGCCGACGCTTCGGGCGCGGCCAGCACCCAGCGCACTTTGCTGCGGCTCTGCTTGGCATAGACCAAGTTGGAGACGGTCACCACTTCCAGTCCACTCTCCACCACCCAGTCGTAGCCGGTGAGGCCGGCGTCGAGCGCGCCGTGTTCAACGTAGCGCGCCATTTCCTGAGCGCGAATCAGCATGCACTCAATTTCCGTGTCGCCCGTGGTCGCGAAATAAGAGCGCGAGTTCACATGAATCTGCAAACCAGCCTGCGCGAACAACTGCAGCGTGGCCTCCTGCAGACTGCCTTTCGGAATGCCGAGTCGAATCTTCATGGCGCCACCTTTCCGGCCCCGGATTTCGGGACCGCAATCGCTTTGGTGAAGCACGAGCGGGTGCCTTCGTGGCACACCACGCCCGCGCCTTCCACCGCCACGCGGAACAGCAGCGTGTCGCGGTCACAGTCGGTCGCGGCCGAGACCACCTTCAGGCGGTTGCCGGACGTTTCTCCCTTAGTCCAGAGCTCGTTGCGAGTCCGGCTGTAGAAGGTGACATAGCCTCGGTCGACGGTGCGCTCGTAAGCGTCGCGGTTCATGAAGCCCAGCATCAGGACCTCGCCGGTGGCGTCGTCCTGAACGATGGCCGGAGCCAGCCCGCGCATCTTCTCGAAATCAATTTCCTGGTTCATCTTTCCTCTTCCTCTTGTCATTCCGCAGCGCCCGCTTGGGGTGCGTGGGGTCTGCTTTTCCTTGCCGCGCCACAAACAAAAAGCCCGCTGAGCGTGTGCCTCAGCGGGCCGGATTCAGGGGGTGCTGTGCTGCCTCAGTGCCACACCCTCACCGGCGCGCTGTGCGCGTGGTGATGGTGGTGAGGATGGCGGCTGCTCAGCATAACGAAAAGCTAGAGTATGGCAAAGCCAGGAGTTCTGTCAATGGCGACCGGGTTGATTTTGGCCAAAGCTCTCGCCCTCTCGTCTGCCTCTCTACTCGCCACCCAGCTTCTCGAAGAACAGGCAAATGGACTCGATCCCGCGATAGAAGTTGGGGATGTGAAACTTCTCGTTGGGCGCGTGCAGGTTGTCGTCAGGCAGGCCGAAGCCCATCATGACGGAAGGAATCTTCAACACATCCTGGAAGTCGGTCACAATGGGAATAGAACCGCCCGAGCGGATGAACACAGTGTTCTTCTTGAAGACATCGTGCAAGGCTTCGGTTGCCGCCTTGATGTATTTGTTGTCGGTGCCGACCACGCACGCCGGCCCACTGGACCAAACCTTAATATTGGTTTGAATTCCTTTGGGCGTGAGCTTCTTCACGTAGTTCTTGAACCTCTTGAGAATGTCAGCTGCGTCCTGATTGGGCACCAGGCGCATGGAAACTTTAGCGGAAGCGCGCGCTGGGATCACAGTCTTGGCGCCAGGAGCAGTGAATCCTCCGGGCATGCCGTGAACTTCCAGCGTAGGCCGCGCCCAGGTGCGATACAGCACAGAAAAGCCCGGCTCGCCGGTCAGCACGGTCGAGCCGACTTCGGTCTTGCGGTAGTGGTCTTCGTTGAAGGGCAGAGCCTTCCAGGCTTTGAGCTCGGCCTTGCTTGGAGCCTTCACGCTCTTGTAGAAGCCTGGGATCAGGACCTTTCCCTTCGAATCTTTCAGCTTACTGATGATTTCTATCAAGGCAAAAAACGGATTGGGCGCCGCCCCACCGTACACACCGGAATGCAAATCTGTTTTTGCGCCCACCGCCTCGATCTCGGTGTAGACCAGTCCGCGCAAACCGACGCAGAGCGTAGGAAGATCGGCCGCGAAGAGTTCGGTATCGGAGACCAGCGCGAAATCGGCCTTGAGCTTTGCCTTCTGTTTGCGAACGTATTCGGCCACGGATTCGCCGCCGACCTCCTCTTCGCCTTCAAACAGGATCTTCACGTTGATCGGCAGCTTGCCGGTTTGCATCAGGGATTCGAGCGCCTTTACCTGCATCCAGAGTTGGCCTTTGTCGTCCACGGCGCCACGCGCATAGATATTGTTGTTGCGCTCAGTCGGCTCAAACGGCGGAGTGTGCCATTCGTTCAGGGGGTCAGGGGGCTGCACATCGTAATGGGCATAGATCAGCGCGGTTGGCTTGCCGGAGGCATGAAGCCAGTCGGCGTAGACCAGGGGATGGCCCTTGGTGGCAATCATTTCGACATTTTGCAAGCCGATGCGGCGCAGTTCGCTGGCTACGAAATCCGCAGCTTTCTGCACGTCAGGTTTGTGTTCGTCTAAAGTAGAAATGCTGGGAATGCGTAAAAAATCTTTGAGCTCTCCAAGGAAGCGCGGCTGATTGTTGCGAGCATAAGTAACTGCGGAGGAAGCCATAAGTCCGTACCTTTCTCGCGTGGGAACGCGATTTGCTCAGACCCGGTCGCGGTGAACGCTTAAGTATAACCAATGTGGACGGCCCCGCTTCAAACTGCGGCTCCAGCGTTCGAGAACCGCTCAGGCGAGAACGCGGAAAGGTCGTGGCCGGGCGGTTCACCCATGACGACTTGCGCCATCAAGTGCGCAGTGATCGGAGCTAGCAGAATGCCGTCACGGAAATGTCCCGCTGCCACGAAATATCCCGGCGTTCGGGTTGCGCCGAGGATGGGCAGATCGTCGGGTGTCCCGGGCCGCAGACCGGCCCACGCTTCCAAGATGCGGCCTTGAGCCAGCGAAGGAACGATGCGGATCGCGGCCTGGTGCAATCGCTGGATCGAGTCCGCCTCGATGCGTTTGTCATATCCGGCGTCTTCGACGGTTGCGCCAATCACGATCCGCCCATCCGAGCGGGGCACGAGGTACACCTCGGACGAACGAATCACATGCCGCAACTTAGGGCCGCCGACGACCGCGAGCATCTGCCCTTTTACCGGACGAGTGGGGAAGTGAAGCGGAGGAACCTGTCCGGCCCAGGCGCCCCCGCAGTTCACCACGACGGGGGCATGGTAAATCGCTCTGTCGGTGCGGACGCCGACGGCTCGCTCGCCTGAAAACAGGACTTCCTTCACCGCGGCACCGGATGAAATATCGGCCTCGCGATGTCGAATGGCTTTGATGACTGCCGTCACCAAGGCTCGGGGATCTACGCTGCGCTCTTGCAAATGGGCAACTGAGCATTCCCGGACGTTGAGGGCTGGCTCCATTTCCTCGAGCCGAGCGGGAGATACCGGAGCGAATTCTGACCCGGCGTGAGCATGGTCGAGGAAGAGCAGCGTGCCTTGGTCCCTGAGGTCAACATCCACTCCTGACTCGTCGTGCAACTCGTGGACAAACTCCGGATACATGCCAGCGCTCGCGGTAGCCAATGGGTGGAGCGGGGCGGGAACCTCTAAAGAGCAATCGGCCAACATGCCAGCGGCAGCGTAGGACGCTTCCCGGCCGGGTTCTCCGCGTTCGACGATTAAGACTCGTGCGCCGCGCTTGCGAAGGGCTACGGCGAGCGAAAGCCCAATGATGCCGCTACCGATGACGATTACATCCCAAGTCTTCACCAAAGCATTGTAAAAGAGCGCGGTCAGCCGGTGTTACCTTCCGCCGAATCCTTAACGCAAGAGACCAAGAACCACGAAGGATTCGACGTATCACAAAGGTTTCTTTAGGTTGTTGGCTTTGTGATGCTTCGTGTCTTTCGTGGTTTACGCTTGCGGTTTGCAGCCTCACAGCTTGCTGAGGAAGTCCACGATTTCCGGATCGCTCCAGTCCACTGTGCTAATGAACTTGCGGCGGATCTTGCCGTCGCGGTCGATGACGTAGGTCTCGGGGAACTTAACGGTCCCGTAGAGCTGGTTGCTCTTCTGCTGGCTGTCGCGGACCGTAAGCACGTCCATGTTGTAGTCTTTTAAAAACTTGTGGTATAGGGCTTCGTCTTCGTCCACGCTGACCGCAAAAACCACTACGCCCTTATCTTTCAGCCGGTGCTGAAGTTGGATCAGAGACGGTGTCTCCTCAATGCAAGGAGGGCACCAGGTTGCCCAGAAATTCAGGACGACAACCTGGCCGCGAAGATCGCTGAGCGTGACCTTGCGGTCGGAATCCTGCACCGTGAAATCCGGAGCGAGAGACCCGATTCGGGGCGGGTGAGTGCCACGGTAACATCCGGTGAGCAGAAAAGCCAGAGACCCAATGAGAACCAAGGCGCGATGCACAGAAGCTATAATACCTAATTCGGCCGGGTTCCTGAACTAGGGCGTTTGACAGGACATGAGGAAGATCCACAAGTGGAAACAGTTTGGGGAATCCGACTCTAGTCGCAAAAAGCGCGACCAGAATGGGCCACCCAAGATTTGGTAAGTCGGCCGTCAGAATGACAAGCAGACCAGATGATATTGCGAAGCGCCCCTGGGTTTCGGTGATCGTGCCGGCTCGCGATGAAGAGGCATGTCTGGGCGCGTGTCTGCAATCGCTGGTCACCCAGACCGGGGTGAGCTTTGAGGTGATCGTGGTGGACGACGCGTCCACCGACCGCACGCGCGAGATTGCATTGTCGTTTCCGCTGGCGCGCGTGGTGGACGCCGGACCGTTGCCCGAGGGCTGGACAGGGAAGAACAATGCGATGGCGTCGGGCGCCCGGCAAGCGCGCGGTGAATGGCTACTATTCACGGATGCTGACACGGTTCATCTGCCCGGTTCGCTGGCGCGAAGTTTGGCTGAGGCTCGGCAGCACGGGGCGGCTTTGCTTTCATATTCGCCGGAGCAGAAGGTGGATGGGATATGGGAAAAGGCCGTTATGCCGGTAATCTTCGCGGAGTTGGCCGCGACCTATAGTCCGTCGCGGGTGAGCTGATCCCGCGTCTTCGGAGGCTGCGGCGAATGGGCAGTATTTGCTGATCTCGCGCTCGGCGTACGATGCGATTGGCGGACATGCCGCCATCGCGGAGAGCTTGCTCGAAGATGTGGCGTTAGCTCGAAAGGTGAAAGCCTCCGGGCGGAGAATATTTTTCCGGTATGGGGGCGACGCAGTTCGTACCCGCATGTATCGCAGCTTTGCCCAGTTGCGCGAAGGCTGGACGAAGAATCTGGTGCTGCTGTTTCCTTCGCCAGTTTGGCTTGCGGTTTTACGGATGATGGAATTTCTGCTGATTGTGGGAAGCGTGGAGGCCGCAGTCCTGGGCGCTCTCTACGACAGAAAGCTGATTGCTGGGTTGGCTTTGATTCTGTTCTTTATCATGTGTGCGCGGTTTGTGGCGCGAATCCGAAAGGCTAGTTTTCCTTCGGGCGCGACCGCATTAGCGCTGCTTGGACTGCCGCTGTTTGCTTATCTTCTGCTGCGCTCGAATCTCCATTACCGGAAGGGCAAGATAACCTGGAAGGGACGCGGCTACGACCCCAGGGTCCAACCTCGAGGCGGGCAAGACGCGCGGACCGGTGGAGCGGAAGGAGATCGACCGGCAAAACGCATCTTGAACCCGCCAGAAGAGCTGTCTGCGACCTCGCAGTAAGGCACGAAGGAAACCTTGAATGATCTATCTCACACGCAAAGCCGAATTCGCCGCTTCGCACTACTATCACAATCCGGACTTCAGCCCGGAAGAGAACCGGCGTGTCTTCGGCAAGTGCAACAATCCCCATGGACACGGGCATAACTACACGCTTGAAGTCACGGTGAAGGGCGAAATAAATCCGCAATCCGGATTTGTGGTGGACCTGAAGCTGCTGAAAGAAACCGTCAACCGCGAAGTGCTGGATGCCATGGATCACCGTTTTCTGAACAAGGAAGTGCCGGAATTCTTCAAGCAGATTCCGACTACCGAGAATCTGGCCATTGCCATCTGGCAACGTCTGGCTCCGAAGTTGAACACTGCCCAACTGCATCGCGTGCGGGTTTATGAGACGCCCGATCTGTTCGTGGATTTCTACGGAGAAGCATGAAGGCTCATCTTACCCGGCGCTATATGTTTTCCGCATCGCATCGCTTGCACAGCGACGCCATGTCAGACAGTGAGAACGCCGCTACTTACGGCAAGTGCAACAATCCGCATGGGCATGGTCATAACTATGTGCTGGAAGTCGCGGTCAGCGGGCCCGTCGCGGAGGATACCGGCATGGTCTGCAACCTGGCCGATCTAGATAGCTTTGTGCAGGAGGAGGTTCTGGAACGGTTTGACCTGCAGAACCTGAACAGGCTGCCGGAGTTTGTCCGGGCGGTTCCCACCACGGAAAATCTGTGCATGGTGATTTACGAAATTTTGCAGCGCGGATTTAGCCACGCTCATCTAGACAGAGTACGCTTGGAAGAGACCATGATGAATTCCTTCGAATACGCGGGTGAGGCTCGGTTGCTTCGGTGAAAGTGAGTGGGCGATGGATTGCCCGCCAAGGCCCGCGAAGAGAAGAGAGCAGGAGATCATGACGCAATCCGTGGAATCCACTACGCTAACCAGCGCCAGCTTTGAAGAACTGGCGCGCGAACTTCTGGTGCGCCTGGGCGAGGACCCGGCGCGGGAAGGTTTGGTCCGCACGCCCGATCGTATGCGCCGGACCTATGAGTTCCTGACCAAGGGCTATAAAGAGGATCCCGAAGCCCTGCTCAAGAAGGCGCTGTTTACGGTGACTTATGACGAGATGGTCATCGTCAAAGACATCGAGATGTTCAGCTTGTGCGAGCACCACATGCTGCCGTTCTTCGGCAAGGTGCACGTGGCTTACATTCCGAAGGGCAAAGTAATCGGCCTGAGTAAGATTCCGCGGCTGATCGAAATCTTTTCCCGGCGCCTGCAGATTCAGGAGCGGCTTACCACACAAATTGCGGAAACCATCCAGAAGGCGATTCAGCCACAGGGGGTGGGCGTGGTGATTGAGGCGCGGCACCTTTGCATGATGATGCGCGGCGTGGAGAAACAGCATTCCGCCGCGGTGACCTCCTCCATGCTGGGCTGCTTCCGCGAGGAGCAGGAGACGCGGACGGAATTTCTATCTCTCATTCACAACCGGGCAAACGGGCTCTAGCTTGTCCCCACGAACGCGCAAAAATAAAGACGCTACCTCTTCTCCGCTAGCCGGGAAAGTTGCGCTCATTACCGGCGCGAGTCAGGGGATTGGCCGGGCGATTGCTGAAGCCCTGGCGCGCCAAGGCTGTGATTTGATCCTCAACGGACGCAACCAAGCAAGGCTCGATCAGGCTGCGAAGCTACTGCAGTTGGACGGGGCCAGGGTGTTGACCGTGGCCTGCGATGTTCGCGAGCCGGTGCAAGTTGAAGCACTTATGGATGAGGTTTGCCGGAACTTTGGCCGGCTCGATGTTCTGATCAATAACGCCGGTGTTTCGCACAGCAACCTCGAAATCTCTAAACTCCCCCTCGATTTGTGGCGGGATGTGATCGACACCAACTTAACGGGAACTTTTCTGGTCACGCAAGCCGCGCTGCCATTGATCAAGCGCGGCGGAGCCATCGTCAACAATTTGTCGATTGCGGCGAAGCGGGTTTTTGCGGGGGCATCGGCATACAACGCGTCCAAGCACGGCGCCCTGGGATTTACGAATACGCTGCGGGAAGAGCTCCGGACGAAGGGCATTCGTGTCATCGCCTTGTTGCCCGGCGCGACCGACACTGCGATCTGGAACACGTTTTGGCCGGATGCTCCGCGAAAGAAGATGATGTCCGCGGAAACGGTGGCCCGGGCAGTCGTAGACGCACTGGCCTTGCCCGCTAACAGCACGCTGGAAGAGCTCACCCTGATGCCGAGCGCGGGGGCACTCTGAGCGCTACGCCACGAGTCAGTACGCCCCGTACCGGTTACGTTGCGGCCGTTCCGACGAGAACTTGATCATTACGACTCCGGCAATGAATCCTCCGACATGTGCCCAGAAGGCAATTCCGCCGTCCGAGTTTCCCGCGTAGGAGAGTGAACTGGCGGTGCCGCTCAGGAACTGGATTACAAACCAGTAGCCCAGCATCACCCACGACGGCAAATGGAAAAAGAAAATGGGTGGAAACCAGATGAGCACCCGCGCCCTCGGATACAAGATGAAGTAGGCTCCAAGAACTCCGGCAATCGCGCCGCTGGCGCCGAGGGTCGGCACCAAAGAATGGGGCGTCAGCGCAACCTGAGCCGCAGCGGCGGCAATCCCGCTCAGCAGGTAGAAGAACAGATACTTGAAGTGGCCCAGATAGTCCTCAACGTTGTCTCCAAAGATCCACAAAAACAGCATGTTCCCCCCGACATGGAGCCACGAGCCGTGCAGAAACATTGAGGTGAGGAAGGGCATGAGCACCGCCAGCGGATTGAGATGGCGCGCCCCAGTCACCATGCCGATAACGTGAGCGGGGATCAGGCCAAAGCGAAAGAGCAAGGTCCTGAGGTCGGCGTCATTGAGTGCGGCTTCACCAAAGAAAATCAGCAGATTCAGCCCGATCAAGAAATAATTCACGAAAGGTGTGCTGAACCGGGGCTGGTCGTCGCGCAAGGGGATCATGTGAGATTCGTGTTTCTGTTAAGTTGGAACCGTGCGGTTGCGGTCTGGGTCATCCGTCAATCGTCAAAGTCCCCATGAATGGCATTCTCATTGTCGATAAGCCGGCCGGCCCAACTTCCCACGACGTGGTTAGCCGAGTTCGGAAGATTCTACAACAACGGTCGGTGGGGCATTTGGGAACCCTGGATCCGCTGGCGACGGGAGTTCTGCCTTTAGTCCTCGGCAACTTCACTCGCCTTGCGCAATTCTATCTTTCGTCGGAGAAAAGCTATACGGGCGTGATGCGGTTCGGTTTTTCCACCGATACTTACGACGCGGAGGGGGAACCGAGCAGTGCGGCGCAGGCCGTCACCCTGTCGTGCGAAAGCGCGGAGGAAATCGCCGCGCGATTTCGCGGTATCATCGAGCAGATGCCCCCGCCATTCTCGGCCAAGAAGATCCAAGGTGTGCCCGCCTACAAATTAGCCCGCCGCAAGGTGGAAGTGCCCTTGAAGCCAGTCAAAGTGGAGATCAAGGAACTGGAGATCTTGCGCGTCGAAGGCGACCGGGTTCAATTTCGCGCACGAGTTACCGCCGGCACATACATTCGTTCGCTGGCGCACGATATGGGGCAGCAGATGGGGTGCGGCGCTCACCTCGAATCGCTGCGGCGCACCGCGTCGGGCGAGTTCGAGCTTGCAGACGCGCGCACCATGGAGGAACTTGACGCGGCTGGGAAGATCGGGCAGGCGGGGGAGTTAGTTGTCCATCCACGAAAGTTACTGTCACAGTTTCCTTGTGTGACGGCTACCGAGGAGACCGTTGCTCACATTCGTAACGGCCGGGCAGTTAATTTGCCGGAGTTTTCCGCGGCTCGGATGGTCAAAGTATTTTGCGGGCAGAGGGAACTGGTCGCCATTGCCCGGCGGGTGGCGGGCACGTTGTTTCATCCGGAAATTGTGCTGGCCGCCGAGCGGAAGAATTAACTTACCGCCAACACGCCGCGAAATCCTGATCAAGAGCGACCGTCTGCACCACGAGGACTACTGCTTGCCTGCGGGAATGGGCCCGGTCGCGTGGACATCAATTTCTACCGTCTGGCTCACGCGTAAAATAAATGTGCTGGGATTCTTCATTCCCCACTGAACGTAGGGAACGGCAAAATGAGCTGTGGCTGCCCAGTGGTCTGAAGCCATCTCCACTTGCACCGGGATCGTGATTTCGTGCTCCGCCCCGTGGATGCCAAACATGCCGTGCACCTGGATGGTGGATTTGCCTCGAGGTTCCACTTTTCCCTCCACCCGGTCGGGCAGGAACGTGATCTCGGGGTAGCGCGCGCTCTCCAGAATTTCTTTGTGCATCTTGCCATCGCGAGAGCTGTTTCCGCTGTTTCCGCTGGTCGCGTCCACCAGGATCTCGCCGTTAATGGCTCCGGTCGCTGGATTGAAATGGACCGTGCCACTCTTGAGATTGAACCCTCCGGCCACGGTGTGCAGGATATCGCCGAGCGTGAAATGGATGGTTGTTTGTGCGGGAGCGAACTCTAGAACTAGATCACCCTTCTGTGCCCAGCCCGCAGTGGGCCTCGCTAGAAGCGCCACGGCTGCAAACAAAAGAGCACATGCGAACCGCGCTGAGTTCAGGCTGCCCATCGCAAGCTTCATCGGAGACTCCCTCAAGGATTCGCTCTCAGGCGGAGCGGGTTGAGCAATTGTCGCTAAAGTGTGAGCGCTCCCCATCCCAAAGCGATGCCGGTTGTCGCAAAATCAGCGGCACGAAGTTCGCCCACATGGAGCGCCAGCATCTTGGCAAAGATGTTGTTGTCCCGAGTGAACGCGCGCATCACGCGGCGGCGGAGAAAGTCGTGTCTGCCGAGAGTGAGCATCAGGCCAGCCATGAAAGCCGGGCGGCGTCCCAAAGCGCGGTGCGCGGCTTGATAGGGAGCCAGGTTGCCGGCGCGGAAACAATCGGCCAAAAGAATGGATTGACGAAAAGCCAAACAGAGGCCTTCGCCAGTGATGGCGTCGACGGTGCCGGAGGCGTCGCCGATCAGCGCCACCCGCCGGCGCCAGACTTTGCGCAACCTGCAAGTTGCGGAGACTGCGCCTTGCTCGGTTGAACTCCGCTCGGCGTCGCGCAAACGCGCCGCAAATACGGGGAATTGGCGCAACGCGTCGTCCAGGCGGAAGTGTTGATCGCCAGAGATGACGGCTGAACAGATCTCCTCTGGCCCAATCGGAGTTACGTACAACTGGCAATCTCGGCCCCAGTACAACTCCATGCAGTCGGTCCAGGGCTTTACGCGGAAGTGCTGGCGGAAAGCAAAACGCTGCCTGCGGCAGAGATAATCGTCAAGTCCCGCCCAGCGGCGAACCAAAGACTGGCCGCCATCGGCGCCGACAACCCATTTCGAACGCACTGATCGGCCGTCAACGAAAACCCCGTCCGGATGCAATCCTGTAACTACCGTCTTCCATAGCAGACGGACTCCGGCCGCAACTGCGCGTTCTACCATGATGCTGTGCAATGCGGTACGGCGCACGCCTATTCCGTGCCCATTGGGGAAGCTGGCCGCGACTTCGGACCCCGAACTGACAAAGCGGATGCCCCGAAACGGATAGCACTCGTCCGGCGCGATCTGGACTCCAAGCTCGCGGAGCGCGCGCAAGCTATCGGGCATCAAGCCTTCGCCGCAAGGCTTGTCAATCGGCGGAGCAGCACCATCCGCGACTGTCACTTGGAATCCGCGCTGCCGCGCGGCGATGGCCACCGCCAGCCCAGCAGGTCCTCCCCCGGCCACGAAAATATCCGTATCTGTTACTTTCACAAATTCCTCAAACAGGCTGTAAATAGGGTAGATATATAACTCACAAGGCTATTGCTCGCCGTGCCAGTCCGAGAGCTTCGGTCCAGAAGCTTCCGGGCGAATGCGCCAGTTCGATAACCTCCCGTACCGCGGCAACGAATTGATCCACCTGGGCAGCGCTGACCATTAGGGGCGGCGCGACTTTCAGCACCATGAAGTTATTTCCGCAAATCTGGGTGAGAATTCCGTGATCGCGAAACAGCCGCATCACCAGAATCTGGCCAAACATGGCGGGATGAATTCTGCCAAAGGCCTCGAAAGGAAGCCGAAGAGCGAGTTTGCCAGGAGATCGGAACTCGATTCCCAGCAACAGCCCCTCGCCACGAACCGGTCCCACCATTTCGTAGTTTGAAAGCTCTTCCGTCAAGCGTTGCTTTAGCTCACCCCCCAAGCGTTCGGCGCGCTCGCCCAGTTGCTCGCGCTCGAGCACTTCCAGGGTGGCCAGTCCCGCACGCATGGCCAGGCTGTTCTCGCCAAATGTGGTGGCGTGCACAATGGATCGCTTGAACGAACTGAAGACAGAGCCGTGCACAGCCTCTGACATCAAGACCGCGCTCACCGGAATCAGCCCGCCGCTAAGTGCCTTCGCCAACACAACCATATCCGGATCGAGAGCGAAGCGCTGGGCGGCTAGAAACGGGCCAGTGCGATACATGCCGGTCTGAACTTCATCCAGCACAAAGAGCGTGCCGTAGCGGCGGCACAACGCCTGCGCAGAACGCAGATAGTCGGCGCCAGGTACACGGATTCCGGCCTCGGATTGAATGGGCTCGACAAAAAATGCGGCGTACTTCCGCGTCGCCAGCTTGGCTTCCAGGCTAGCGTTGTCTGCAAACGGAACCACGGCCGTATCGGGCAAGAGGGGCCCGAAGCCATCGCGCCAGTAGGAGTCGCTCATCAGTGACAACGAGCCGCAAGTCAGGCCGTGAAAGGCATGATCGGCACAAAGCAGTCCCGGCCGTCCCGTGTGGGCGCGAGCGAACTTGATCGCGGTTTCGATACCCTCGCTGCCCGAGTTGGCAAAAAACACGCGAGTCACCCGGCCACCGGCCCGTTCACAAAGTCGCGCCGCCAACTCACCCGCCAGTTCAGGGACGTGGCTTTGCAGCATCACCGGGCCACACTTGTCCAACTCATCGCGCACGGCCGCGACTACGTCGGGATGGTTGTGGCCCACGTTGTGTACACAGTATCCGGAAAGGAAGTCCAGAATCTGGCGGCCATCGGACAAGAAGAGTTCCGCGCCCAAACAGCGCTCGTAGCCAACATTCATGCCCAGCAATGTCAGGAGCCGGACCCAGTGTGAGTTCACGTGGTCGGCATAGCGGGAGCCGGCAATCGCGGATTCAGCGAAAGGCATAGTTATGCGCGAACCTCGCGGACAGGAATCATCCGCCCAAACTCCGAAAGCCTAATTGCGTTGGTGTGGCTCGAAGCACAGCCAGAATAAAAGCCCCAATCGCGCAGCTCCACTCAAACGACACCCCGCCCGGTTAGACCCGATTTCCGGTGCTTTGCTTTTCTACAGTGATGCGTTGCTTCGGGCCGATGGTTGCCAACTGAGGGCCGAAGGCGTCGAGAACGGTCAAAATGCTGACATCTAGTAAAATGCCACATGCTCGCGGGCTTGAGAATTCACGCACGAGAAGTCGCTTCATTCGGGCAAGAGAATTTCGATTTGGGCTGAATAGTCGCGTGAAAGTCATCGCCGTGGTCACAATGATCGGTTTGGCAGCTCTGTTCGGCATTACCTATGCCGGGGACTACGCCATTCTCCGATATCGCGTGGCGGCGAAGCGCAATCCCTTTGGAACCGTTAGCGTGAGCAGCTACTACGCGGTTCAGGAGAAGAATAACAAGACCGAATACATCTTTAACAACCAGGAAAATCAGACGTGCGTTCACTCGCTATTCCCCCATCTTGGGTACCCCCCCTGCTGGTACTTGAGTCGTCACGCGGAAAAACAAATCACGATCTAGAAACTTCTGGGGGTCAGGCTGCCCGCTTTTTCTGAAATTTTCAGTGAGGCGGTCGGTCTGGCTTTTGCCGTTTGGCGAAATCGGCAATTTTCATTTGCGAAGGTCGTAGAATGCCGATACCTTGTGAAGGCAGCCCGTTAAACCACGCTGGTCATGAGCCCGCACAACGACAACATGCCTGAACTCAACCGAACGCTGCCTGGGCAGTCTCGGGAGCAAACCGATGCTCGCGATCTGGCGCGGTTCGGCTACAAACAGGAATTTAGGCGCGACTTCGGCGGATTTTCCAACTTTGCCCTCTCGTTCTCAGTCATCTCCATCCTGACGGGCGCAGTCACTCTCTACGATTACGGTCTTTCCATGGGGGGGCCTCGGCAAATGACACTGGGCTGGCCTCTCGCCACCTTGGGCACCCTGCTGGTCACACTGAGTATGGCGGAACTATGCTCGGCCTTTCCCACTTCAGGGGGGATGATTCATTGGTCAGCAAAACTCGGCGGTCGAACCTGGGCTTGGTTTACCGCATGGCTGAATATTGTCGGTCTGGTGACGGTGATCGCTGGCATAGATTATGGCTGTGCACAATTCCTATTGCCCATGCTGGGATTGCAGTCCACGGCCTCCCATCTGTTAACCGTTTACGCTCTGTTGCTGGTTTCGCAGACTTTGTTGAACCATTATTCGGCGCACTGGGTAGCATGGCTGAATGACGCCAGCGTTCCTGTACATATTGTGGGCGTTGTGATTCTGGTGGGGGCGCTGCTGATCTTTGCTCCCAAACAGCCGCTGCATTTCCTGCTTCAGGCAAGCTCTACTAGTGGCATTCATGCGCCCTACGCTTGGCTATTTCTGCTTGGTCTTCTACAGGCGCAGTGGACCTACACCGGCTTTGATGCTTCCGCGCACGCTGCGGAAGAGACCCTCGATCCCCGCCGCAGCGCGCCCCGAGGTATGGTGATGGCGGTGGGAATTTCCGGCATTTTCGGCTACTTGCTCATTCTTTCGCTGACGCTGGTCATTCCAAACGTCGAGCAAGTACTCACCGCCAGGGATTCTGGAGGTAATTCCTACCCGGCCGTCTTGGCAATCGTGCAGACGGCTCTTGGCGGCCGTGCCGTGGTGGCCGTGCTCGGGTTAACTGTTCTCGCCATGTGGTTCTGCGGTGTGGCGGCTTGTACCTCACTGTCACGCACCATTTACGCATTCGCGCGCGATCAGGGTATGCCGCTTTCGCACCTGTGGAGCAAAGTCAGCGTCACGCACAAGACGCCGGTCGCGGCGCTCTGGCTGGCGGCAGCCATGGCTTTTGCGGCCATGGTTTACAGCGGCGCTTATTCGGTAGTGACTTCGATCAGCGTGGTTGGCTTCTATCTCTCCTACGGAATTCCCATCTATCTTGGTTGGCGAAGAAAGTCTGCCTGGATTGCAAGCCGCGGTCCCTGGCATCTGGGGAAGTACAGCAACACGGTTAACCTCCTGGCAATCCTGTGGACCGTTTTTATTTGCCTGATCATGGTGATGCCTCCGAACGCTCGCGCCGGCTGGGGAATCGTCGCCGTAATCGCGCCCTTGTATGGGTTGCATCTTTTGCATGGGAAATACACGATTCACCAGCATTCGCTTGAATCCGATCATGGGCCGGTCTCTACCGCCCCGGAGCGCGACCACTAGGGAAGACTCGCGATCGGCGATGCGACCGGTGAGGGGCTGCCGGCGAAGATTTTCAGTGGTTCTGATCGGTGAACGTCCCGGAACGTCAGCTTCGATCTCCACGAGTCCTGAGACAGAAGTTGATCGGCGTCGATCTGACGGCGTCTCTGCCCTGGGTGTTTGACCCTTTTCATTCCCTTCCCTCATTTTCACAGTCCCGTAACAAATTTGCCGAGGCCGGCCCGCCGGAATCGCGAAAAAGTGGCTAGACTACCTAGAGAAGAAGGAGTCGTGCATGACGCCAGTAGCCTCGCCAAATTCCGCAACCTTCGCCCCCAGCCAAACCCTCTCCGCCGAAGAACTCCGCAAGATGAATGCCTACTGGCACGCGGCCAATTATCTTTCGGTCGGACAGATTTACCTCTTTGCGAACCCGCTTTTGCGCGAGCCACTAAAACTGGAACACATTAAGCCTCGACTGCTCGGTCACTGGGGCACTACCCCAGGATTGAATTTTATCTATGTTCATTTCAACCGGCTGATCAAGAAATACGACCTTAACGTGATTTATGTTTGCGGCCCCGGTCACGGCGGGCCTGGGATGGTCGCCAACACTTATCTCGAGGGTACGTACACCGAGCTTTATTCCGACATTCAGCAAAATGAAGACGGCATGCGCAAGCTGTTTAAGCAGTTTTCCTTCCCTGGAGGCATTCCCAGTCACGCCGCACCCGAGACCCCAGGTTCAATCCACGAGGGAGGAGAACTCGGTTATTCCTTACTGCACGCTTACGGGGCGGTGCTCGACAACCCCGATTTGATGGTGTGCTGCGTGGTGGGCGACGGCGAAAGCGAGACCGGTCCGCTGGCCACCAGTTGGCATTCCAACAAATTCCTCAATCCGTCGCGAGACGGCGCGGTAATTCCAATTCTTCACCTCAACGGCTACAAGATCGCCAACCCCACCGTCTTGGCGCGTCTCGGTGATGATGAACTGGTTCACTTATTCACTGGGTATGGCTACAAGCCATACTTCGTGGAAGGTCACGAGCCCGACGCCATGCACCAGCGGATGGCAACAACTCTCGACAGCATCGTCGCGGAGATTCGCGATATTCAGAAGCAGGCCCGCGCCCAGGACTCAGCTGCCACGCTGCCCATGTGGCCGATGATTATTCTGCGCAGCCCAAAGGGTTGGACGGGGCCGAAATTCGTGGACGGAAAGCCGGTGGAGGGTACGTGGCGCGCTCACCAGGTGCCGGTGGATGACTTCGAGAAAAAACCCGAACACTTGAAAATCCTTGAGGATTGGATGAAGAGCTACCGACCGGAGGAACTGTTCGACCAGAACGGCAAACTGATTCCGGAGCTGGCCGAACTTGCGCCCCAAGGCGACCGGCGCATGGGCGCCAATCCCCACGCCAATGGCGGACTGCTGCTGAAAGATCTGCTGATGCCCGATTTTCGCGACTATGCGGTGGGAGTGCACAAGCCAGGCACCGACGTTGCCGAATCCACCAGAGTGTTGGGCGGTTTTCTGCGCGACGTCATGAAGCTCAACGCGGACGCCAAGAACTTTCGGGTGTTCGGCCCAGATGAAACCGCGTCCAACCGCCTTGAAGCCTTATACGAGACCACCAAGAAGATTTGGATGGAGCCTTTGCTTCCGACGGACGAAAACCTGACGCGCGACGGCCGGGTTATGGAAGTCTTAAGCGAGCACATGTGCCAGGGCTGGCTCGAAGGCTATTTGCTTACCGGGCGTCACGGCTTTTTCTCCTGCTATGAGGCTTTCATTCACATCATTGATTCTATGTTTAACCAGCACGCCAAGTGGCTTAAGGTGACACGCAATATTCCCTGGCGCCGTCCGATTTCGTCGCTCAACTATCTGTTGACCTCGCACGTCTGGCGCCAGGACCACAATGGTTTCAGCCATCAGGATCCCGGCTTTATTGATTTCGTCATGAACAAGAAAGCCGATATCATCCGCGTCTATCTGCCCCCGGACGCCAATTGCCTGCTTTCGGTCGCCGACCACTGCCTGCGCAGCCGGCACTACGTGAACGTAATTGTGGCGGGCAAGCAACCAGAATTGCAGTGGCTCGACATGGAGGCCGCCATTGAGCATTGCAGCAATGGCATCGGCCTCTGGACCTGGGCCAGCACCGATCAAGGCGGCGAGCCGGACGTGGTCATGGCCTGTGCCGGTGACGTTCCGACGCTGGAAACTTTGGCCGCAGTCAACCTGTTGCGCGAAGCCTTTCCCGATATCAAAATTCGCGTCGTGAATGTGGTTGATCTGATGACGTTGCAGCCGTCCAGCGAGCATCCCCATGGGCTGTCAGACAGCGACTTCGATTCCATGTTTACCGCCGACAAACCCGTCATCTTTGCCTACCACGGCTATCCCTGGCTGATTCATCGGCTGAGCTATCGCCGCAGAGGCCATGCCAACTTTCACGTTCGAGGATACAAGGAAGAGGGCACAACCACTACGCCGTTCGATATGGCCGTGATGAACCAGCTTGACCGCTATCATCTGGCTGGCGATGCGGTAGACCGGGTGCCGCGTCTCTGCCGCATCGGAGCCCACTTCAAGCAATCGTTGCGAAACAAGCTGGTGGAGCACAAGCTTTATATTCATCAGCACGGCGACGACTTGCCCGAAGTGAAAAACTGGACTTGGCCCTACTGAGCAATGAAGATCCTGGTGCTTAACTCGGGCTCCAGCAGCCAGAAGCTTTCGCTGTACGAAATCGGCGGTGCGATTCCGCATGATCCTCCTCCGCGCCCTGTGGGCCGGCGAGATCGAATGGGACGGAAAAGTCAGCGGCAGTCTCGGTCAAGACTTCAGGCGGCCTTGCCAGTAAGACCCGGGTTAAGGTCTTGTCGCGTGCCCGCGCGATAGAGCATTTGTTGCGCACTGTGTGGGACGGAGAAGCTCGCAGTATTGACTCTCCCGCAGCCATTGATGTTGTAGGGCACCGAGTAGTTCACGGTGGTCCGCGACACGAAGAGCCAGCCGTTGTCACGGCGCGCGTGAAGTCAGCCATTGCCGCTGTCTCCGCCTTCGCTCCTCTGCATAATCGAGCCGAACTGGATGGAATGCAGATTGTGGAAGACCTCTTGGGGCGAGTTCCCCAAATTGCAGTCTTCGATACCGGCTTTCACCGTCAGATGCCGCTTTCCGCGGTGGTGTATCCCGGCCCTTACAAATGGCTCTCTGACGGCATCCGCCGCTACGGATTTCACGGCATCAATCACCAGTATTGCGCCAGCCGGGCCGCGCATCTTTTGGGCAAGGAATTAAAGTCAATCAACTTGGTGACTTGCCATCTGGGGAATGGCTGTTCGCTGGCAGCTATTCGCAACGGGCGCAGCGTTGACACCACCATGGGATTCACTCCTCTGGAGGGCCTGATGATGGGCACCCGTTCCGGCTCGGTGGACCCGGGAATTCTGACTTACCTGATGCGCCAAAGCCGTTTGAGTGGCAAGCAGATGGATAAGATGCTGAATCAGCAATCGGGCTTGCTGGGGATTTCTGGGCTGTCCGGCGACATGCGGCGGGTGTTGGCGGCCAGAAAAAAAGGCCACAAGCGCGCCACCCTCGCTTTCGATATTTACGTGCATCGCCTGCGCGCCGGCATAGGAGCCATGGTTGCCGCCCTGGGCGGAATTGACGCGCTGGTTTTTACCGCCGGAGTCGGTGAGAACGCTTCTGAAGTGCGGGCTGAAACTTGCGATCCGCTGCAGTTTCTTGGTCTCACGCTGGATTCAAAAAAGAATGCTCACTGCGCGCCGGACCAAGACATTGCCACCCCGGATTCGCCAGCCCGCGTCTTGGTGATTCGCGCGCAGGAGGACTGGGCGATCGCCGGTGAGTGCTGGAAGCTCATGCGGCCGGACCGCACTGGCTTGGGCCCCACATAACCAGCGATTTCCTGGATAAGGACTTAGGGCGACTGGCGGGCGAAGGGTTTATTTGCCGGTGCCGCGCTCACTGGCTCAACCCTGCGGGCCGATGGGCCAGCCAACACCAAACTGTACGGCAAGAAAGTGGACGCCAAGGATGTGGTGCTGCACAGCGCCGATACACCTCCCGCGCCGGCCAAACTGCTGCTCGATACACTGAACCAGCAGTCTCCCATGAATTTGTCCGACCCGAAGAATCGTCAGTCTGGCTTGGTCAGCAGTGCCGGATCGAATTGACTGGCGGGGAGGTTGGCCTTTTCCGCGCCTCCGGTAATGATCAGAAGGCTGGACCCTGGCCGGCCGGCAGTCTCCACCTCGACCTGGCTGGCTGACCACCTGCCTTTCGATTCGCGCAAACCGTAGTTGGTGAACTCTTTGACCGTCCCCGAACCCCTTACTACTTTCCGTATCCTCACGGGATAGTAGATTTTCTGATCGATCCATGAGGTCACCGAAGAATAGTGGGAGTGATCTGCCGCCGAAGGTTCGCTCTTAACCACGTAACATTCCCTCGCGCCGCACGCGGCTTTTTCCAGCAGAGTTTGGTGCTGCCAGAGAAACTGATCGTCCATCAGGTCCTCGAAGGAGAAGTCGGAACCAAGAAGAGGATCTCCAAAGCTGGCTGCCGGCAATTCTTGCGAAACAGGATCGCCGGCGTGACCGGTACGGATCGTGGTTCTGCCGCCGTCGCGGCTTTCGAGCAACAAGCGAACCTTCACGGGGGGCGGGTCCGTCACCTCGCAGTAAACTTTGAGGCCATCGGCAAAAGACCGGGCGCGAATGGAGATGCGATAAGTGGTACGCTCGCCGGATTCCGCGATACGCACCAGTCGCCCGCTGGCTTTGAAGTCGGTGGCTTTCCGCCAGGCCTGAATCTTCTCCATTATGTCGGCCAGAGTGGCAGGCTTGGCGTCCTGGGAGAAGAAAGGCGTGGCCAACAGAATGATCACCGTCAGGATTGCGATTTTTTTCATGATCTCAAGCCCATGATCTCAACCTGAAGACTACTGCGGCCAAATGCGCCCGTCGCGTATGTGTATATTGCGCTGCGCGCTGCGCGCGATTTCGGCTTCATGGGTGACAATGATGAGAGCCATATTCCGCTGCTTTTGGATTCTCTCCAGAATTGCCATGATCTTTACCGAGTTTTCGGTGTCCAGGTTGCCGGTCGGTTCGTCGGCGAGAAGAATCTCCGGATCGTTCGCCAGGCTGCGTGCAATGGCCACGCGCTGGCGCTCACCGGCAGAGAGTTGGTTGGGGTATTGTTGCAGGCGATGCTCCAGACCCATTTCCTTGAGCAGCGCTTCCGCCTTGTCACGGCGCTGGTGCACGTTCAGCTTGCCCTCAAACATGGGGATTTGGACGTTTTCCACCGCCCGCAGCGTGGGCAGCAAATGAAACGCCTGGAAGACGAAACCAATCCGCTGCGAGCGGAAGTAGTCGAGGTCGAAAGAATTGGCGAGGCTGGTCCCTTTGAAGCGAATCTCGCCGCCGCTTGGAAGATCCAGGCCTCCGAGCAACTGCAGCAGCGTCGATTTCCCGCTTCCGCTGGGACCGCTGATGGAGACGAATTCGCCGGCGTTGATCTGCACATCCACGCCGCGTAGCGCCTGAATCCGCCCGTCGTCGTAATTCTTGGTCACGCCTTTGGCTTCCAGAAGGCACTCAGTCATGCCGCAGCGCCTCCACGGGAGAGAGCCGCGCTCCGCGATAAGCCGGCATGAATCCGGCGGCGAGGCCAATCAGAATTGCGATAGAAAGCGCTTCCGCCGCGTGCTGCAATGGAATATTTGCCGACGCCAGGCTGGCGGTTACCGGCAGCGTTGCCAGCACCCGTAGCGCCGCCCAACCTCCTGCCAAACCGAGGACCCCGCCGAATAGTCCGAGAATGGCCGATTCGATCAAAATGAGTTCCATGATCCGCCAGCGTTTCCAGCCCAGCGCCCGCAATACGCCAATGTCTTTTGTACGCTCGAATACCGACATCGCCATGGTGTTGGCGATGCCCAGCGCGCCCACAAAGAGTGCAATCAAAGAAGTGCCCCAGGCGGTGGAACGGGCGAGCGTCACCAGTTGGTTATTGCTCGCGCGCTCGCCGGCAGGAACCGCCTTTAGCCCCGGCAAGGTGGCTTCAATATCGCGCCGGGCCTTTTGAACATATTCATCCGCAGACACGCCTGCAGGCGCGGGCTTGAGTCGCACATGAAATGCCGTGGCTTTTCTGCCCAGATCGGCAAGATTCTGTAACTGTCGGATTGGCATCAGCGCCCCGCCCGTCTCCAGCGCCGAGCCGCCGCGGAAAACTCCCACTACTTGGAAGGACTGGCCCTCAATGTCCAGCTGATCTCCGGCCTTCTTGCCTAGATTGTCCGCCAGAATCTCTCCCAGCATGACTTCCGGCGCGTCATCATGAAAGCGGCGCCCTTGAAGAATTTTCAGCGAATCTAATTCGAAAGACGTTTCGGGAAATCCGTATACCAACGCATTGACTTCGGGAGTCAGGTCCATCAGATTCAAAACCATCGGAACGGCGTCGGCGACCTCTGGAACGGCACGGATTCTATCTCCCGCGGATTCGTCCACCGAAGTATTGAGGAAGGTTTTCTGAACCACGGCGAGATCGGTACCTGAACTTTGATAGATCTTCAGCCACTCCTTCTCAAAGGATTTAGAGAAGCCGACGAGAGCCACGAAGGCCGCGATGCCGACGGCAACGCCGCCCAGGGTCAGAACCGTCCGCAACCGGCGGCGCAAAATGTTTCTCAAAGCGATGCTGAACAATGACATAGTAAAGGGGAGGCCCAAAAACCGTACCCCTCAAGCCTTGCAGGATGGTACTATATCGGCCCAATGGACACTTTGGCAGCGCCCCTTCAGCTATCCCGCGAACCCCGTTTTCGCGAACGAAACAAGCGAATCTACCGTCTCGCCCACTTGCCGATCTGGGTTTTCGTTTTCTTCATCGCCGCCGCCCCGCTTGTCTTTGACTTGTTTACCCGAGGCTTCGACCTGCGTATGGCGGTTTGGCTCGGTATTGTCACCCTGGCGACCGGGGTCGCCGGGTGGCATGGCCAACTCCCTGGGACTGAGGCGAAACCTTATATTTTGCGGTTCACCGAAGACAAGCCCAATCCCCTGTACCGCAGACTCTGCTACACCGTTGCCTGGAGCGATCTGCTCGCCTTCGCCGTCCTGAATCTGGCAGGCCTGGTTGGCGCGGTCGCGACGGGCCGATGGCACCTGCGCCAGATTTATTACTCCGCCTACTTCGGGCTTGCCAGCGCCTTGTGGATTTGTGGCGCCCTTGGCTGGCTGCCGCGAACCCGGCCCTCGACCAAGGGGGAAGGGCGCGAGCGGCGCTATTTCTACGCTACGGTGTGGGCGGTGTGCGCGGCGCACATCGTAACCGGCCTTCTCTGGAAGCTCTTGCCTCGCGCCCACCAAACCGATGGCATGAAGCTGGCCGCGTATGCCTGCACCCTGGTGGCGGTCGGCCTGCTGGCATTTGTCGGCAGATTGCCGCGAACCCAGCCCATCGCGTACCCTGAATGGGCGGTCTCTGACTGATTCGTGGTGCCCATACTTGTTGTTCTCGGGATAGGCGCGGCCGTCGTGCTGAGTGGTCTCGCCTATCAGATCATCGGCGCAGCCAGAGACCTGCGCAGTTTTCCTGCTCCGGGCCGTCTTTTCCAGACAGGCCACGGCCGGCTGCATATCAACTGCGCGGGGGAAGGATCTCCAGCGGTTATTTTTGAAGCCGGCATGGCCTCGACCTCGCTGGGCTGGAGCCTGGTGCAACCGCAGACTGCCAGGATCACACACACGGCCAGCTATGACCGCTTCGGTCTGGGTTGGAGCGATCCGGTCACGGACACCCGCGACCTCAAACAAATTGTCAGCGAGATGCATGCGCTGTTCAACCAGGCCGGCGTAATCGGCCCATATATTCTGGTCGGGCATTCCTATGGCGGACTCTTGGCCCGCGCCTACGCGGCGCGCTATCCCGGCCATGTGGCAGGTATGGTGCTCGTGGATCCGGTCGCTGCGGGCGAGTGGAGTGAGCCGGACGAACCGCATCGCAAGATGCTGCGGAACGGAATCCTGGTTTCGCATTTCTGCAGCTTGCTGGCGCGGTTCGGCGGCGTTCGTTTCATCATGAACCGATGGAGCGCGGTGGAGCGAGTTCTGTCAAAGCAGCGCAAACAAACTCGCGGCACTGGTCACGGTCCGGCAGGGCTGGACCGGATTGTGGGAGAAGTCAAGAAGTTGCCCCGTGAAGTGTGGCCCATGGTCCAGTCCCATTGGTGTAATCCAAAGTGTTTCGATGGGATGGCGCGTTATTTTAAGGCGTTTTCCTCCAGCGCGGCCGCGGTTGCGGAGAAGTGTCCGGAAAATGAAGCCGTGCGCAAAGTCCCCCTGATTGTGCTTTCCGCGGGCAATGCCAGCCCGGTGCAGCGCGCCGAGCATGAAACCCTGGTCCAGCAGTCGGCCCAGGGACGTCTGGAAGTCGTTGCCGACAGCGGCCACTGGATGCATTTTGACCGCCCCGACGTGGTAATCCGCGCGATTCAGGAGATGGTCACCCTCTGCCGCGCACCGCATTAGCCACGATGGCAGCCCGCTGCCGAAATCTGACCCCGGAGCGAAGCGAAGGGGAGAAGGACCTGGCGGAAATACTGGCGGAGAGGGAGGGATTCGAACCCACGATACCCGTTAAGGTATGTCCGCTTTCGAGGCGGATCGTTTCAACCGCTCACGCACCTCTCCGCTTTGGACAGTAATGAAAAGCGCCGCCTCAAGTCAATAATACCAAAGTAATATCCGCGTCCTACCCGCCGCTGCCTTCATCCTAACTGCTATCTTTGTTCGTTCCGGCGCGCTCGAAAGAACGATTGCAGCAGTTCAGCGCAACGTCCGGCAAGGACTCCGCCACGGACTTCCATCTGATGATTCAGCTGAGGATGGTTCAGCACTCGGATCACGGAATGGACCGCGCCTGCTTTCGGATCGTCGGCGCCGTACACCAGTCGCTTCAACCTCGCGTGCACCAATGCGCCGGCGCACATGGCACAAGGCTCGATGGTGACAAACAGTTCGCTGTCGTCCAGGCGATGATTTCCCACAGCTTTGCCCGCTTCGCGCAAGGCCACGATTTCAGCGTGGGCCGTGGGATCGGAATCCGCAAGATTGCGGTTCCAGCCTCGCCCCACGACGAGGCCATCGCACACCACGACGGCGCCAACCGGCACCTCTCCGGCTTCCAAGGCGCGCTGTGCGGCGCGAACGGCTTCCTCCATAAAGAGTTCGTCGGTGGGCAAGGCGGAAGTCAACGATTCACCACTAATCCAGCGCAACCGGGCAACGCGATACGCCTGGCACCATTGTAAAGGCCAGGACGAGAGGCCGTCAGAATACAGCCTGCGGGTGATCGCAGATGAATCTTCAAGCATGATTGTGTATATTGCGGTTGGACCCTCTGGGAACCCATCTTGATGCACATTTTCCTGATTCTGAATTCCTCATCTGCGTTGTGGGACTTTCTTGCGGGAGCGGCAATTTGCTTAATCGCGGACCTTCGCCGTCGTAGGCTCTCCCTCACTCGCTCTGCTGGCTGGAACCTTCGTACAGTGCTTGACGTGGCTGGCGCCGCCGCCACTCTCGGATCTCTCACCGGCCTTATCGCGCTCCTGATTCCCGTTGCTTATCTGCAGCGGTCCATCCCCCTCTTTTCGCCGCTAACTTGGGGAATCGTGGCGAGCGGTTTAATGTTCGCGTTTCTTTGGGGCGAGGGACGGCGTCAGATCCAATTTCAACGGCCTGCCGGCCTGGTTCTCGGCGAATGGCTGATTCTGGCGGCAGCGTATCAGTGGATCGAATCGTTCGTTTTTCGTGACGGCCGTGCCTGGCCGGAAGTCCCCCGGGGTACGGTGGTTGAAATTATGTGCGGATTGGCAATTGCTTCCGGCGCAATCTGGATAGCAATCATCATTCCGCCGTTTCTCAAGCGCTACGAAGGTCTTCGCATTATTGACCGTCTCGCCGAGCAAGGGGAAGCTGCCCAGCCGGAGTACGTTGAGCCCACGCCCGAATGCCCGCATCCCGAACGTTGGCAGATGCTGGACGCGCAGACTGCCGAACTCGAAGTCCTCGACTTCCTGAAAGCGCTGGTCATTACCACCAAGCCATCGCTTATCGTCGAGACCGGCACCTTCATCGGGCATAGCGCCATCAAGATGGCCGAAGGTCTCAAAGCCAATGGGTTCGGCCGTATCATCACAGTTGAGTTCGATCCGAAGATATTTGCCAAGGCTCGCGAAAACATTGAAGCTTCCGGCCTAAGCAACTGGATTGACTATCGCAATCAGTCGAGCCTGGAAACCAAGATTGATGGCCCGATCGACGTCCTATTTAGCGACAGCGACCTGCCCATCCGCGAGGCGGAGATCCGCCGCTTTCTGCCGCAGGTCATTCCCGGCGGGCTGGTTCTCGCCCACGACGCCAGTTCGCAGTTCAAGTTGGTGCGCCAGGCTGCCCTGCGCCTGGAACAAGAGGGATTGCTCTCTGTCGTGCTTCTATCGACGCCCCGCGGCCTGGTAGTGGCTCAAAAGCGCGAGGGACGGAAGTAAACATCTGACAAAAGGCGCGGCCAAGGTTAACGCCAGATGTTGCGAGGTCGATTAATGTCTCTTCAGGCATACCGTGGATGCAGTTTTTTCCCGACCCGGATTAAGGACGCTGCGATGGATCTTCAGTCTTTTTCAACAACGACCCTAACGTCGGCAAATCCGCGCGGACCTGCTGATTCACCAAAACATATTTTCCGCCGCTCTCGCCCAAAAGATAGCTCGAGTTCGCAGGTAGACGAGAGAACGCATCCTTGGTCAGTTCCGCCGGCACAAACAGAAAGACCCGGTCCGGACGATTCCACAAAGCAGGGAAGCTGGCGTCATCCAAGAATGTTGGCGGCGCGTCAGGATACTTCGATCCGAGTTCCAGGTTGCTGCCAACGCGTCCGTTGAAAATCCACACATGGCGGTGCGTGTAAAACGGAATGCTCGATCCGAGCCCCAAATCGCCGTAAAGTGCGACTTGGTCTTGCGCCCGCAGGTAGGGAAGGATGGCATCGGCCAGGCGCCGGGAAGACATTCGCGGCTCGAACTTGCCGAACGCCCAGTTTGCCGCGAAAAAAAACACGCCCATCGCAAAGGCTACGGTTAGGGTGGCCGCCAGATCGCGCTTGCTGCGTCGCAGAAGCCAAGCCCCTCCGAATCCCAGGAGAAAGACCGCCATGGCCAGCAGGGAGGGGCCGCGTAGCGCGGCAAACGTCTGCGCCGTCATGTCGAAAATATGCGCCATGGAGAGGTGATAGCTGTCAATCGAGTAGTAGTTGAGCAGGCTCGATATATCGTCCGTGGCGGGGATATTCCGCGACTGCCAGACAAAATACCCAAGGCAAAGAGCTGCGACGGCCCCGACGACCGCTAACCCGCCCTGCAAGCGCGGCAGCCAGCGATCGTGAGCTTCCTCAGCTTTGGCAATTCCTACTCCCAGCAGAATTGCCATCGCAGGCCACGCTCCAAAGCTGTAGTACTCCATGCGCGAACCGCTGGTCAGGGAAAAGAAGAACAAGGTGAGGCCAGTCCAAATGAAGAGTAGTAACCGCGCCTGTTGCGCCGGCGGCATCTCTTTTCCCCAGGTCCGCAACTTAGGAAACTCCGCGAAGACGTACGCCACGAAAATGCTCCAGGGGAAAAACCAGACTAGATGCAGCGTCCACCAGAGCAACAGCGGCACGGCCTCGTAATCTGGCGGATAGCGTGTCCCCAGTGCTCGCTTTAGGTGCTCGTTAATGAAATACGACCAAAGAAACCCGGGCGAACGTTGCTCAGCCAACCCATGCCACGGAACGGCGATGACCAGAAAAATCGCCGCACTGGAAAACAGGCGAAGCTCCCGCCAGCGGTCCCAACTGCGGGTAAAGAAAACGAAAAAGAAAAGTATGCCCAGCGGAAATAGCAGCCCGATCAAGCCAATGGTGAGAACGGCTAGAGCCATCAGCGCCGCAGCGCCCCAGTACCCAATGCGCGGATCGAGCCGGCCATTCCAGGCGCCCAGAAATAGATAGAAGAAGCCCGTCAACTGCAGCGCGAAAATAGCTTCAGGAATCATGACTCGGGTAAACAGATAGATTCCGGCGCTGGTGCAAATCACCAGGCCTGCATAGAAACCGGCTCGTTCCCCGAAGTAGGAGCGGGTGAAGAAGTAAACCAGCAGCACCAGTCCAACCACGCTCAACGCGAGCGGCAGCCGGGTGGTAAAGGCGTCCTGGCCCAAAAGCCTGTAACTCGCGGACACCATCCAATAGTGCAGCGGCGCCTTTTCCAGGTAGCGGATGCCGTTCTCGTAGGTCACCACCCAATCGCCGCCCTCCAGCATGCTGCGGGAGACGAGCGCATGGGACGAGTCCACGTCGTCAAGCAGGGAGGGCGTGGCCGAGTTTCCAACGTAAATGCCAACCGACAAAGCGAGCAGCAGGAGGATGGATAGCCTTGAACTCATTCTGGTCTGGAGTGAGGCCTCGTGGTTGTCTCGGGCGCGAGGATCCATACGCGCCTCGTTCAAATGTAAGTCAGGAATGGGACATCATAGCATCCGTGTGCGTCAGGCGCGGCAGTGCATAGCAGCCGAATGTCCCCCTTCTGCCTTCTGCCCGTTGGTGTTATCCTAGCCGCCATATGGGGATGCCAAGTCTGCTGCGTAAAGTCCTTCTACTAGATCTTTTCCAGGGCATGAGTGTCACTTTCCGCTACCAGGATCCCAAGGAAATCTACACCGAGCAGTATCCCTTGCAACGGCCCCAGATTGCCGAACGCTATCGCGGCGCTCCCCGGCTCAACGTGAATCCCGATACCAACGAGACCATGTGCATCGCCTGCGACCTGTGTGCGCTGGCCTGTCCTGAGCACCTGATCGTGGTCTCCAGCGAGCGCAACGAAAAGACTCGCCGCAAGGAACTCACGACTTTCACCTACGACCTTAGCCGCTGCATGTTCTGCGGCCTGTGCGAGGACGCCTGCCCCACCGATGCGCTCGAACTGACCCAGGATTTCGAGCTAGCCAGCTATACCCGCGAGGGCGCCATCTGGAATCGCGAACTGTTGGAGAAGGGGCCGCAGCCCACGCAGTACAGGAAGTAGCTGCTGGTCGTTTGTCCTTGGTCGTTCGCTAGATCTACACCCACCGAGTCGGTTGTCGCCGCCAACGACCGACGACTACGGACCAACGACGGGTTGCTGTTGCGTCATGCAGTGAATCGCGCCGAATCCCCAGATTAAGTCTCCACAATATATTCCGACGATCTCGCGGTCAGGAAAAAGATCGGCAAGAATATCGAGCGCAAAGCGGTCGTTAGCGTCGTTGAACACGGGGACCAGAACGATGCCGTTCGCGAGATAGAAATTGGCATAGCTGGCCGGCAGGCGCTGTCCCGCAAATGCTATCGGAGCAGGCAAGGGAAGTTCAATGATAGACAGCGGCTTGCCATCCTGATCGGTGGCTGCGCGTAGGCGGCGAATGTTTTCCCGCAGGGGCTCATAGTTCGGGTCGTCCGGGTTCGATTCCACCGCGGTCACAACGGTGTCGGGCGAGACAAAGCGGGTGATGTCGTCTACGTGTCCGTGCGTGTCGTCCCCGGCCACTCCGGAGTCTAGCCAGACCACGCTCTTGATTCCAAGATACTCCGCAAAAAGCTTCTCGTAGCCGGCCCGCTTCATGCCCGGATTACGTTGCTGCACTTTGCTGAGCAAGCATTCCTCGGTGGTCAGAAGCGTGCCTTGGCCGTTCACGTCAATCGACCCGCCCTCGAGCACGACGCGCTGCTTGCCAAACGTCGGTCGGAATTCTTCGGCTCCGGAAACTTTCGCCATAAGGCTGCCAATTTTCTCGTCGCGTTGCCAGTTGGAATATTTCGCCCAGGCATTGAAGCGCCACTTAATAGCCTTCAACGAACCGCCTAGGGACAGCCGCCCTCGGCCGTCCGGCTGAGCGGAGCGAGACAGAACAAACGTGCAACCCGAATCCCGCGTCCATACCCGATTCGTCGGCCAGTGGTGAAAGCGGACGTTTTCGCTCAGAGCGTTTGCTTTGCTCAGTATGTTGCGGGCAGCTTTCTCCGCAGCCGCGTCGTTGACGATCAACTCCACGCGCTCATGCCGCGCCAGATTGCGAATGATTTCCGCGTACACCCAGGGAACTGGCTCGAACTTGCCCGGCCAATCGTTGCGATGATGCGGCCACGCGAGCCAGGTGGCAGCGTGCGGCTCCCACTCGGCAGGCATGCGGAGATTTGAGGCCGGGGTTTTCATGGCGTAGCGCCAGCGTCCCGCCGGCTGTCCGGCGGGCGTCTCGCCCGCCCCTCGGGTCGCCGAAACGGCGGCGCTACTATCTCAGTCAATGAGTCGACTCGTAATTCCTGTGTAGCTGTCAATCCGCCGATCCCGCAAAAACGGCCAGTTACGGCGAATGTCCTCTAAAAGATGCAAGTCCACTTCGCCGATAAGAATCTCTTCCTTGTCGTGCGATGCTTCTGCCATCACGCGCCCAAACGGGTCGCACAAGAACGACCCGCCCCAAAATTCCAGTCCCGCGCCCGGCGCCGACCTGCCTCGAATGTTTCCGGTTTCGTGACCGACACGATTCACTACGGCCACATAAACCCCATTCGCAATGGCGTGGGCCCGCTGGATGGTCCGCCACGCATCGTGCTGCGCCTCGCCGAACTCAGCTTTCTCCGCCGGATGCCAGCCAATCGCGGTTGGATAGAACAACACATGCGCTCCTTGCAGCGCAGTGAGCCGAGCACCCTCCGGATACCATTGGTCCCAGCACACCAGCGTACCCACGCGACCAACCTTGGTATCAAAGGCCCGAAAGCCCAAATCTCCCGGCGTGAAGTAATATTTTTCGTAGTACAGCGGATCGTCCGGAATGTGCATTTTGCGATAGAGCCCACGCACTGACCCATCGGCATCAAAAATTACCGCCGTGTTGTGATACACGCCCGCGGCTCGCCTCTCAAATAGCGACGCGATCAGCACGATCCCCAATTCTTTAGCGAGTCTCCCCAGCTTCTCGGTCGCCGGGCCGGGGATTGGCTCGGCTAGATCGAACAAAGTCGAATCCTCGCGCTGGCAGAAGTACTGCGTCTGGAACAGTTCTGGTAGGCACACGATCTGCGCTCCGCGCCCAGCCGCCTGGCGCACGAATTCCATCGCTCGCTGCAGATTCTCCCCAGGGTCGGGCGTGGCTGACATCTGCACCAATCCAATTTGGAATTTATCCGGCGCCAACAGTGCTCCTTCACGACGGCTTAGAATATCAGAGGTGGGACCTGTGAGAGGCGATCTGCTGTTCCTGCGACCTTTGCCTAAGTGCTCAGCGATCCCAGCGGTTAAGAGCTTTGTCGGGAGGAAGTCAAAGCCTTACACCCCAGAGAGCGTTGAAAACAGCACCCAAGGCTGCTAAGAGAATCCCCAGCGGGCAGACCCGACATGCCAGCCGCCTAGCCGCAACTCGTGGCGTTCTAGTAAAGTAATCCTTCACCAGAAACAGACTCGGAGGTAAGACCTTGAACCAGGGCAATCACGATGGCGCCGGAATCGATCGGCAGCTCCACAATCCGATTGAGGACAAACTTATTCCGCTGGAGCCTCTCGACCTCACCAAAGTGCGCTCGATTGACGATCTGGTGCGCGCCATGGCCAAAACCGCGTTTACCGGCCGCCAGGTGGGAGAAGCTGCCAACGTACTGGAGGCCATGGCCCGCGACGAGGAGTGCTTTGTAGTCATGACCCTGGCCGGAGCGATGACCGTTGCCAAACAGGGCTTGGTGATCGCGGATTTGATTGATCGCGGCATCGTCAATGCGGTCGTTTCGACCGGAGCCCTCATGGCGCACGGCCTAGTCGAGGCCACGGGCCGCGCCCACTTTCGCTACAACCCCGACGTTCCGGACACCGAACTCTACGAGCAGGGCTATAACCGCGTTTACGACACGTTGGAGCCTGAGCAGAACCTGGATGACGTGGAAGAGGTCATGTCCGACATCCTGGAAGGCTGGGATCACAATGAAGTGATGTGTTCCTACAAACTCAATCACGCGATCGGCGCCTATCTGGCTAAACACGCCTCGGGCCAGCGGGGGATTCTCAAGTCGGCTTACGAAAAAGGTGTTCCGGTCTTTGTGCCGGCCTTCACCGATTCAGAGCTAGGCTTGGATGTGGCCTTGAACAATCGTCTGCGTGAATCCACGGGAAGACACAAAATTCGCTTCGATCCCTTCGAGGATCTGGAACACTTTGCCGCGACACTCCTTCGCCAGGTACGGCTGGGCATTCTGACCATCGGGGGCGGCGTGCCCCGCAACTGGTCGCAGCAATTCGGCCCGTTTATCGAACTTCGTCACCGGCGACTGGGCGAGAATGTTCCCCTCAAGCGCTATCACTACGGCGTGCGCATTTGTCCCGAGCCGGTGTACTGGGGAGGCCTGTCGGGCAGTCCCTACAGCGAGGCCATCTCCTGGGGCAAGTTCGTGCCTCCAGCCGAAGGGGGCAAATTTGGCGAGGTGTTCGTAGACGCGACGGTAGGGCTGCCGCTGATCGCTGCCGCCGTATTCGAACGGCTGGACAAAGATAAATCGGCGAATTCCAAGAAGCCAAAAAAAGAAAAAGCGGCGAAGTAGCTCTCGCCGTTACCACAAACTTCTGTTTGTCCTTGTAGAGACGTAGCTTGCCACGTCTCTACGCATAGCTGCGACGCGGATGGGGCACCGCAGGCAGAGACGTTGCCGGCAACGTCTCTACAGGATTCATGGTGAGGGAGTTTTAATCGAAGATTAGAACAGCCGACGCAATCACCGTGGTCCACAATCCCCGCTTGTCGCCTACAGCCGATTGTGTGACGTTAGCCGTCCGCACGATCTTGTTCGACAGCCGGTAAATCTGTTTCTTCTCATCCCAGGAGCGGTCGGGATCGAACTCCACGTTCAAAGTAGTGGCGAGCATTTCCGCGGCCAGTTCTTCCGCATAGTCCCCGGCCGCATCTTCGGTCTCGCCAAAAGAGTGGTGCTCGCTGAGATAACCGTAGGTGTTGCGGTCGGCTGGAATGGCGACGCCGATGCTGGAGGCCAGCAGTCGGTGCGGTTCGTGCGTGGAGTTCTCCGCCACCACGGCGAATACCACCTCGCCCGGACTTAGGTAGGTCAGGCCCTGCGAGCGGGGAAGCAGCTTGCATTGCGGCGGAAAGATGGATGAAACGCGGACTAGATTCTGGGCGGCGATGCCGGCGTCTCGTAATGCCAGCTCAAACGATGTCAGGCGTTCTTTGTGTTTGCCAACGCCTTTGGTGAAAAAGATCCGCTTCGGGACCATGTCTTTCGGCAATTCGTTGCTCCTCCGCTGTGGCTGAAATCAATTCGACAATCTAACATAGCGGTCTTCAACAGAATATTAAAATACACCCCAAGCTGGAAAAAAAGAGTAGAAACCCTGATTCTCGCCTGCGGGTTTACACCTAGAAAAGTCCCAGCCGCGTTACTTGCCGGCCGGGGCGACGGACTTCACGGCTACGCTATCTGCGTTGACCGTCCCGGTAACCTTGGCCTGATTCCCCGCCAACTTGTCGAGTTGATCGAGCAGACTCTTGTCAGTGCTCTCGAGGGTGTAGAGCTTGTCGCCTACCACCAGTGCATACTTCGACCCCTTACGCACGCAAGCTCGGGTGCATTCCGCCGCGCTGCCCTCCATCATGTGCTTGGCGCCGCACATGGAATCGCTGACTTCACCCGTTAAGGTTTCCGCCTTGCCGGCTGCGAACGCCGGAGACAGGAATGTGGCGCTCGCCAAGGCGATGGCCGCTGCGGAGATTCCAAAAATACGGTAACCGGATCTCATGAGCGATTTTCCTCCGTGCAAGATCTTGGTGTTAGTCTACCCCGCCTTGGTGGCGGATGATTCGGATTCTACTACGCGGTAAATCGAACCGGTAAGCGCATAGGACGAATTGCCCAAATTGCTGACCAGAAATCTCAGGACGGTTTACGGGAAAAGTGCAGAGTCACATCCACCGTTTTTTCCTTCAAGTCCGGGTCCTCGTTCACTCGCACATTCCACCTCTCATCGAGTAGCGCGCTTTTAAACGCGTCGTCCAGGAAGCGCTTGGGATAGCTGGAGTCGTAAAGCTCCCCTTTCGCCAGAGTCCACTTCGCCAGTACTTGCCGGGCGTCGCGATCATCCAGTCCCTGTATCTCGATCTCGCCCATGTGATAAGCATCTCCTTCGCGCACTTCCAGCCGGTAGCTCACGCTGGACTCCGCCTCGTCGAACTGGGGCGTGGGGAGCACTTTGGCCGCCACGTAGCCGCGTGTGCCATAGAGCTTCTCGACCGCCTCCAGATCGCCACTGAGTTTCAGGGCGTTGGCGGGCTGCCCGGCCTGCGCATGGATCAAGGGCTGCAAGGCGTCGACCGCGAATGCCTTATTCCCCGACCACTGCATACCCGCCAGTTTGTACTGCCCTCCTGGCTCAACCTGGAATGTGACGTCCACATTGGTGCGCTCCTGATTGTCATCTCCGGTGCTTTCATCGATAACCTTGGCCTGGGCCTCGGCAAAGACGGCTTTCAGATAGCCACGCGCCAGGTAAACCGGAAGAAAATTCTTGGCGGCCTGAATCAACAAAAGGGAGCGCGAATATTCCCGCCCCACCAACTGCTTGCCCAAGGCGTTCAGGGCCGGGAGTTCGCCCGGCCCTGCGCCCGTAAACGCCACGCTCCGAATGCGAATATTCGGCCCGGTAACGCTGAACACGATGGCGTTGATGGGCCCATCCTCAGGGCCGGCCCGCAGGTAGTCGGCATGGCCTGGAATTTTGCGTTGCAACAACAGAACTTGCAGGGCATCTGATACCTCATCCACCAGGCCACCCCTCACCGGCAGCATCCCGTCGAAAAGCGGCACTTGCTGGTGGAGAGTCGTGCGAAGTTCCTGGTCCGGAAACCACACGAAATTCTCGAAACTCGCGGGCACCCACTGTCCGGCATCGCTCACCTTGAGTTCCAGTTGCGCGCCCTCGCTGGAATAGCGGAAGTTATACGTTACGTTGTCGAAAGCGCCGCTCTGTCCCAGGCGCTGGCTGGCCCGCTGGAAATCCTCTTCTGTGACCGTCTGGCCTATCTGCAGGCCACTGGCGGCGATAACTTCAGCGGCCTGATAGCGCTGGCTGCCCGCGACCTTGACCGCAGCAAGCTTCCATGAAGAGGAGGAGGGAGAAGAGGAAGATGTGGAATTTGCCGCCTTCGGACGGGTGCCCTGCGCCGCAGCCACGCCCGCAAGCAGCAGAAGTGCCGCTAACGCGTAGAACCAGGAAGACTGCTCCGAAGAGGAGCGTCGGACATCAGTGCTTGGCAAGGGCTACGTCCACTGTTTTGATCTTCACCGCAATGTCAATAAATGCCAGCGCGGCCCGGCTCAGCGCTTTATCTTTGCGGAATACCAGGGCTAGATCCCGGCGTACTTGGGCATCCGAGATTGGGATCGCCTCCAGCACGCCCGCCTTAACGTCTTCCTGCACGTGCGATCGCGCGATAAAGCCCACGCCGACGTCAGCCGCCACAAATCGCTTGAGCAGTTCGCTGGAATCCAGTTCCATGGCGTAACGCGGCTTGAGGCGGCGCTCGTGAAACAGATTGTCCAGCCCGTCCCGGGTGTGCCCCATCTTGGGCATCACCAGCGGGTATTTTGCCACTTCCGCCACCGGCGCGGATTTCAGGGCGGCTAGCGGGTGCCGGGGTGGAGCGATAATCACTAACTCATCGCGATGGATTAAGACTACGGTCAGCCGGGGATCGGTCACCGGCAGGGAAATCACGCCGAAGTCAACCGAGTTGTCGATGATGGAATCCAGAATCCTGCCGTAGTGCGAGCGCTGAATATTCACCGCTACGTCTGGATACTGCTTCTTAAACTCCGCAAAAACTTCCGGCAGAATGTGCAGGCAGGTCCCTTCATTCGCGCCCACGATGATCTCACCGCGCGGAACCCGCTCCGTCTCTGCAATCGCCACCAGAGCCGCTTTGCGCGCCTCTAGAGTCTCCTCGGCATACTTTTGGAAAAGCTTGCCCGATGCCGTGATGGAGACTTTTCCTCCCGAGCGGTCCAGCAGTTTGGCGCCAACTTCTTCCTCTAACAAACGAATCTGGGAAGAAATGGCGGGCTGGGTCCGAAAGCGCTTCTCCGCGGCGCGCGAAAAGCTGGAAAGCCGCGCCACTTCCAGAAAAGTTTCGAGCTGGTCAAAGTCCATAAGGGCCGTTACCGGTGTTGCCAGCAGTGCTGCTAAGAACCCGGAAAATTTGCCGATGTGCGGTGGCGCGTCCAACCGGTTCCAACATAAGGCTGCCTTATCCCACCCATAAAAACAATCGATTTCCCTGAGGGGATTTGCGCGTCTAAACTCCCACCGGGTGGTAAGCTGTGGTTGATTGTAGCAGGCACGCAACTTTTCCCTTACAATCCCGTTGCCAACTTCTTTCCTGCGAACGGCTGTGTCCGAAATTGCAGCCGGCAACTCTGCTTCCGGGCCTCGCCCGGCATTATAAAGGAGCATTCCATGGCTGATGCGAAAACCGTTCTGGAGTTTGCCAAGACCAATGGAGCCAAGATCCTTGATCTCCGTTTCACCGACCTGCCCGGTTTGTGGCAGCACGTTTCCTACCCCATCGATCAGTTGAGCGAAGACTCTTTCGAAGAAGGCTTCGGAATGGATGGTTCCTCCATCCGCGGCTGGGCGGCCATCAACGAAAGCGATATGCTGCTCATCCCCGACCCCAACACTCATAGCCTGGACCCGTTTACCGAGGCGCCCACCCTGGTAATGATTTGCGACGTAATTGATCCCGTCACTAAGCAGCGCTACGACCGCGATCCCCGCTACATTGCCCGCAAAGCCGAAATGTATCTGACCTCGACCGGCTTGGCCGATACCGCCTACTTCGGCGCCGAAGCCGAGTTTTTCATTTTCGATAACATTCGTTTCGACCAGCGCGAGCAGCACGGCTTTTATTTCATTGACGCCGAAGAAGGACGCTGGAACTCGGGCCGCGAAACCAACAACCTCGGCTACCGGCCCCGCTACAAAGAAGGCTATTTTCCGGTTCCTCCTACCGATCACTATCAGGATCTCCGCACCGAGATGGTCCTGACCATGATCAACTGCGGCATGGAAGTCGAGTGTCACCACCATGAAGTGGCGACCGGCGGACAGACCGAAATCGACCTTAAATTTGACTCGCTGATTCGTTCCGCCGACAAAATGCTGCTCTACAAATACATCGTGAAGAACGTGGCCAACCAGTACGGCAAGACGGTCACCTTCATGCCCAAGCCGATCTTCCAGGACAACGGCAGCGGCATGCACGTCCATCAATCGCTGTGGAAGGACGGTAAACCGCTTTTCGCCGGCGATGGCTATGCCGGCCTGTCGCAGATGGCGCTGTGGTACATCGGCGGACTGATTAAGCACGGTCCGGCGCTGGCCGCGATCATCGCTCCCACCACCAACTCCTACAAGCGACTGGTACCGGGATTCGAAGCTCCGGTGAACTTGGCCTACTCCCGGCGCAATCGCTCCGCGGCTTGCCGCATCCCCATGTACTCGGCGTCCCCCAAGGCCAAGCGTGTGGAGTTCCGGCCACCCGATCCGAGCTGCAACCCCTACATGGCATTTGCCGCCATGCTGATGGCAGGTCTGGACGGCATCGAGAACAAAATCGATCCCGGCCAGCCGCTGGACAAGGACATCTACGATCTTGGCCCGGAGGAACTGGCGAAAGTCCCCTCCATGCCCGGCTCGCTCGAAGATGCCTTGGACCATCTCGAGAAAGATCACGCCTTCCTGCTGAAGGGGGATGTCTTTACCGAGGAATTGCTCAGCACCTATATCGATTACAAGAGGACAAAAGAAGTGGACGCGATTCGCTTGCGCCCGCATCCCTACGAGTTCGCCCTGTACTACGACATTTAAGTTGTCGGTTCCGCAGATCGATTGTCACTTTGAACGCTGGTGCCCCATCCTAGGCGCGTACTTTGCGACTAGGGTGGGATTCCACAAATGTTTGCGCTGAGAGGTTGGACTCGAACGGGTGGGACTCCACAAACCTCTGGATCCTTAGTCTTTGTGTCTTGTCATTTCGAGCGCAGGCGAGAAATCTGCTTCTTCTAGCCGCCGGCAAACAATGGATTCCTCGTCGGAGCACCCCTCGGAATCACAAACTCTTGGAAATGTAGGTCGCGATGAAGACAAAAAAAATCAGGGGCATCAAACCCCTGAAATTATTCCCCATACTGTACAAGCCTACATGGTGGTAAGGACTTGTTGCGACGAAGCCGCCACCCGCTGCGGCTTAATCGTAATAGGGTCAATTCCGCCCTCGAATTCCTGAAACACAACCAGCCCGTCGTTAATCGCCGCCAGCGTGGCATTGGACTTTTGCAGCACGCTTAAAAGATACTTCCGGGCGATTGGCCGGTCCGCAGGGTGTATCAGCTTCCACCAGCGCTTCATCGATTCCTGAACGTCGCCCTGGTTTTTCATGTCTTCAACCATGGCATCGATCAGCTTGTAAACCTTACTTTTCACCGCCTGGTAGGAAACTGATACTTCTTGTCCCATAGTCTTGACGCTCTCCGGGACACTTACCATGCAATACAGATGCCAAAGTTAAGTCTATGTATCTAAATACTTTACGATGCCTATAAATCCAACTTATCACAGTAATCGCGTCCCGCAATACGGATTTGCATAGAAAACTGTAGACAGAACTACTGTGTTTCCCTTAGAAAGCCCGCGTCGAAAGTGCGGTTTCCACCAAGGTGTGCGGTCAGAGGCATACCCTCAGCTCAGTGTTATGAATCCGCCTTTTAGGCGCTGTTTTTCGTATTTCGAGTCCCACCCCAGGCCTTTAGGATCGCCCAACCCGCTAGCTGCTTTCGGGAACAGAGGCTACTTCTTCAGTTCCTTTTCGACGGCGGAAACAACCTCCGGCGAGTCCGGAGTGACCGCCGACTCGAAGCGCTGGACCACCTTGCCGTCGCGGTCCACCAGGAACTTGGTGAAGTTCCACTTGATGTCACCGCTGTGAGTGGGATCGGCCTGCTGGGTCAAATATTGATAGAGCGGCGCCTGGTCCGCCCCTTTCACCGAAATTTTGGAATACATGGGAAACGTCACGCTGTACTTGCTCGAACAGAAGGTTTTGATCTCCTGATTCGTTCCCGGTTCCTGAGCCCCGAAGTTGTTGGCCGGGAAGCCCAGGATTACAAAGCCCTGATCCTTGTACTTCTCATACAAGGCCTCCAGTCCCTTGTACTGCGGGGTGAATCCGCAACGGCTGGCCACGTTGACTAGCAGAACAACCTTGCCCTTGAAGTCGGACAACGGCATGGACTGGCCGTCAATGGACGGCAGAGTGAAGTCGTAGATGCTGGAAGCGGCAAATGCAGGCGTAACCATCAGGCTGAGTACCCCCAAGGACAACAGTTGACGCAGCTTTCTACTAAGCAGAATTTTCACCGTAGCTCCTCACTAGCCCGTCGGGCTGACCACTGCGGTCAGCATAACGGAGGGAACCTGGGCTTGCAAACCACAAGGCCGCGAGAATCGATTGCCTATTCGCTCACTTCCACCACGGCTTCAATCTCCACTGGAATCTGAAACGGCAGGGAACCCGCGCCCAGCGCCGTCCTGGCATGGCGGCCCCGCTCCCCGAAGACGCTCACCAGCAGGTCGGAGCAGCCATTGATGACCTGCGGATGGTTCTGGAACTCCGGCGTGGCGTTTACGAATCCCACGATTTTGACCACCCTTGTAACCCGGTCCAGGCTTCCCAGTTCCCGCCGCATCACCGCCAGAAGAAGCAGTCCGACCTGCTTCGCCAGTTCGTATCCCTGTAGCTCGGAAAACTCTTTTCCCACCTTGCCCGCAACCCCAACCGGTCCTTTCCCCGCTAAGAACAGCAGGTTGCCGGTACGCACGGCATGCACGTAATTAGCGACCGGTTCGGACAACTCGGGAAGCGCAATACTCAGCTCGCGCATTCGGCTTTCGGCAGACATTAAGTTCTCCGTTAATTGGGATCGATGCTCAAACCCACTGGCCAGACTCACCAAGAGTATAGCGCCTCACCAGTGCCGAGCATTTCTCAACTGGTTCAGCTTCGCAACGCTCGAAGATGGTTGAAACGAAAAACGTAAAACAACGAAAAACGATAACGCTGGGAGGTGATCTGTTTCTCCGCGCCCGCCGCCATCGTCCCCCTGACCTCGGCGCTTCAAGATTCTGTGCTCAAAACCCTGCCCATCTCTCGCCCCTCAGGATTCTTCTCTCCGCAGAGTACAATGTTCCTCCATTTTAATTTGCGGAGGCTTCAGGATGAACAAGCGTCTGGTATGGGTTCTGGTTTATTTAACATGTTCCGGCGTGGCCGGAGCGCAGCAGAGCGCGGCGCCGCAAAATACGCCGCCGCAAGCCGCGGCCTCGGACCGCATGTTCTTTCCCCGCGACATGTTCTATGGTTTCGCGCAGTTTGACCTGGCTCCTCCCCACAATGAGATTGATCCCAACCTGTGCGCCTCCAACGCCGGGCAATACGGCGGCGTCAACGCTCCTTGCAGCGAATTTGCCCGATACATGCTCTCCGGATTGCTGGAGGTGCGTCCCTTTGGTCGCGGAGTTTTCCGCCGTTTCATGGTCTTTGGCGCCCCCAACTTCCTCTTTGGCAAGAACATCCCCCAAACGCTTTACACCTGGTCGTTCGATGCCATCGGAATCGAGCATTCCTGGGGCGCCAGCATCTATCTAGGCAAGGGCTTTGAAGCCCGCTGGACACAGCACTTCCCCTTTGACCGCCTGGGCGCCCGTGACGCCAACCTGGGAACCGCCGACCTCGGCCCCAACGGCCCCTGGGGACGCTTCAACACCATTGGAGTGCGTAAAACCTTCGGCACTCGCAGATGGTGACGCCAGCCGGCGCGAATTCCACAGCTCGGCGCGCATCTCATAACCTGCCCGCCTCGGTACCGCCCGCCGTGGAGATGAAGTTGAGGATGAAATGAAAAAATCAATCTTGGGTTGCGCCGCTGCAGTCGTCTGCGTGCTGACGCTCTCGGCGCCAGCGTTGCCGCAAGATCCGGCTGCCAAGTCGGCGGTTTCTCCGCAGGTGGTGGAGATTACGGCTGACAAATATGAATTCGCTCCCTCCGAAGTTCACGTCAGGAAGGGAACCTTTGTTCGACTTCAAGTAAAGTCGGTGGATAAGGCTCACGGCCTGAAGTTAAGCGCGTATCCGGAAGGAGCCTCGCCAACCGGGGCTCCCGGCCTGCGCTTCGAGCAGAGTCCAGATACCGGCAAAGTCAAGAAGGATGAGACCGGAGACCTCATATTCCTGGCTGAAAAGCCTGGAGTCTATGAATTCAAGTGCTCCGTCGTCTGCGGCTTTGGCCACGGGCGCATGAAGGGCAAACTGATTGTGGATGAATAAGCTTGCCCGCTTATTTCATTCCTCTCCCATCTTCCGGTTATTGTCCCATCGTCCGGCGCGGGTTTCTCCGCGCCCTCTCGAAGGTTCTCGGCGGCCTCTGTGGTGAAAGGCTTTGGGTCCTGTCCGGCCTCCGCCTGCCCTGCCGCACTCCCCGTGCTATTCTGAACCTCCGAGCCAAGTGCCTTGTCCACCAGCAACCCGCCGAGCGGGCCTAGCCGGCCGCCGCGCTCAAACAAACCGGCCAGCGGACAATCTCCGGATGCAGTGACCCAATCCGGCGGGCGGCTTTCCGCGCCCCTGCCTGTTCCGTTTCAAAATGCGGACACTGCGCAGCCGATTCTCGCTCGGATTCGCCAACGCCTGTCGCCTGGGCTGGCCACCGCCCTGCCTGCCTTGCTGGCGGAATCTCCCGACCCCGATGCCGCCGTCATGCTCTTCGAGCGCCTGATCGACTCCGCCGAGACGCTGCCCCTCATCGAGCGGCATCACTCGCTTGCCCACTACGCGATCGTCGTCTTTGGCTATAGCCGCTTCCTCGGCGAGACCTTGATCCAAAATACGGACCTGTTGTCCTCTCTTTTGCGCGAGAAAAATCTCGACCGCAGCTTCTCCCGCGAGGAGTTCCACGAAGCCCTGGCCCGCTTCCGTTCCCGTTCCTTTGAGTCGGACGGCTCCGTGCTGCTGGCCCGCTTCAAGCGCCGCGAGTACATCCGGATCATGCTGCGGGACGTGCTCAAGATCGCGCCTCTGGCCGAGACCACCGCCGAAATTTCCGCCCTCGCCGATGTGCTTATCGAGGAAGCTCTGCGCGAGGCTCAAACCCACTTGCTGCACCGCTACGAGCCCCCCCAGCACACCGATCGCCAGGGACGTTTCGTCGACACGCCCTTCGCCATTCTTGCTCTCGGGAAGTTGGGCGGTAGCGAGCTTAACTACAGTTCCGACATCGACCTGATGTTTATTTTTGGCGACGGCGAGGCGCCCCCGCAGGCTCCCCTTTCGAACCGCGAGTTTTTTGTGCGCCTGGCGCAACGGGTCACCGAAATCCTTTCCAAGGTCACCCCCGAAGGCCCCGTCTACCGGATCGATCTCCGCCTGCGCCCCCAAGGCGGCGAAGGAGAGCTCGCCATCAGCTTGTCCCACGCCCTCCATTACTATGCTTTTGAAGCCCATGATTGGGAGCGTCAGGCCCTCATCAAGGTCCGCTGCTCGGCGGGAGACACGGCCCTGGCCCGGCAATTTATCCGCTCCGTCCAGCCTTACGTTTATACCGAGCAAATTAATTTTGCCGCCATCAAAACCGCGCTGATGGCGCGCGAGAAGATGCACGCCCGCCGCCACCAGTTACCCGCGCTCGAGACACTCGGGCAGGCCCTCAACGTCAAAGTCGACCGCGGCGGTATTCGTGATATCGAGTTTTTGGTGCAGTGCCTGCAACGGGTCTATGGCGGCGCCGAGCCCTGGCTGCGCTCGGGTGGAACTCTGTTTTCGCTGCAGAAACTGCACGACAAGCATCATCTGAGCGGCAAGGAATTCCACGACCTTGCCAGTGCCTACGAATTCCTGCGCCATGTGGAGCATCGTTTGCAATTGCGCCAGGGCCAGCAGACCCACCGGCTACCCGTCACCGCATCCGGACTGCGCATTTTGCAGAGAGCCACCGAAGGCTGCGTGCCCGGCCAGAACGCCGCCCCCGACCTCCTCAGCCTGGTTCGCCAGCGCATGGACGCGGTGGCGGAGATCTATCGCCGCATCATCTATGAGCAGCAATCCCGCCAGCTCCGCCAGGAAGCCACCGATGCTCCCTTCGAACTGCGCGGCCTGCTCGAACCCGGTGCGGCCGATCAATCGAACCAGCAAATTCTGGAAAGGCTTGCCACCGACTCACCGGCTTTGCGCGGCATTATCGGGCATTCCTCCATGAGCCCGCACGGCCGGGGAAATTTTCTGCGGTTCCTGTGGTCGGCCTTTTCCGGCTCCGAACGCTATGCCGCGGTGCTCCGCTGCCCCGATGCCGTCCTCCGCAGCTTGGCTCTGTTCGAAGACAGCGAATACCTCACCGACATCCTGGTCCGCCATCCCGAGGAGGTCGTTACCCTGGCCGGCTCCGCGGAAATCCAGCCCGCGACTGGCGCCGGATATTTGTTTGAAACTTCCCTTGGACTGCCTCCGGCCACCCGCGATCCTGTCTTCGCTTATCTGGCCACTGCGGCCGCGCCTTATGGAGACAAGCTCTCCATGTTAAGGCAGCAGTATCGCCACCGCGTGCTGGCCGCCGGTGCCCGCGACATCCTCGAGCACCGCGAAGTGTATAGCTCTCTGGCTTCCACCACCGCCGCCGCCGAGGATGCCATTGCCGCCGCCTTCGCCCTGGCGGGAGCGCCGCATGGCTTGGCGGTGCTGGCCCTGGGACGCCTGGGCAGCGGGGAGTTTGACGTGCTCTCCGATGCCGACCTGCTTTTCGTCCGCGAGGATGAAGCCCGAAATGATCCCCAACTACTCAAGGCCGCGGCCCAGATCATGCAGGCGCTGGCCGCTTACACCAGCAACGGCATGGCTTTTCCCGTGGATACTCGGCTGCGTCCGCGCGGCAGCGAAGGGGAGTTGTTGGTCACTCCTGCGCAACTGGCAGCCTACTTCCAGCATGAGGCGCAGCCCTGGGAAGCGCTTATGTACACCAAGCTGCGCCATGTTGCGGGCGCGCCGGCGCTGGCGTAGCGGGCAGTTGCGGCCACCGGCGCGCTTTTCCAGCGCTTCGCCGGGGACCCTGCCTTTAAACCAGCCGTCCGCGAAATGCGCTCGAAACTTGATGCCGCCGACGCCCCGCAGAAAAGTTTCAAAACTTCACCCGGAGCCATCTACGACGTCGATTTCCTCACTGCGTTCTTGCTGATTGGGCACGGTGTGGCTGACAAAAATGGCAGCCTGCGTGACCGCATCTGGCGTTGCGTCGCCGCGGGAGCGCTGCATAAGTCTGACGCGGCAATCCTCGATCACGCCGCCGAACTCCTCCGCACCGTGGAACACGTGGTTCGCTTGGTGGGGGGAAGAGCCCGCAAATGGTTGCCCGCAACTGAGCACGCCAACCAGGTGACGGCCCGGCTGAGCGCGGACATTCTCGGCTGCAAATTTCCCGATGGACTGGAACCCCAGCTCCTGCAAACTTTCGCCGCAGTCCGCGAGATTTTCAACCGTGTTTGCCCAGCCTAGCACTCCTTGGTGCGAGTGCAGTTCGTATCAGGGTATGCCCTTCAGGCATACCGTAAGCGGCGTGTTATGAATCCGCCTTCAGGCGCTGTTTTTCGTCATTCGACATTCACCGCAGCCCGGTAAGTGTGGCGTAGACACTCCTGTCCGCGAAACGCCAGCAGCTTGGGTTCGGCCGTCGGAGCGAAGGGCGCCCTGGTTTAGTGGAAATCACTTCGGTGGAATCAGCTCAGAGGAAATCAGCTCCGGAGGGGCCTGGTGGAATAGCCCGGCGCTTCAGCGCCGGGAAAAGTGGAGAAATGACCAAGTCCCCGAGGGACGACTGCCGTCCAGCGATCCTCCATCTCCTTCATGTCACGTCGTTGTCATTTCCCGTCATCCGCTCGGACACCTTATAATTGCCAGTCCACCGATGGATATTTTTTTGAGGAGCTTGCATGACCGCTTCCTACAACGGTTCTCCCCTGCCCGCAGACGGCGCCGGGATTACCTACAGCAACGGCCGTTACCAGGTGCCAGACACTCCACTCATCCCCTTCATTGAAGGGGACGGCACCGGCCGCGACATCTGGAAGGCCTCCGTGCGCGTCTTTGACGCGGCCGTGGAGAAGGCCTACCACGGCAAGCGGCGCGTAGTCTGGTACGAAGTGTTCGCCGGCGAGAAGGCCAAAGCCAAGTTCAATACCTGGCTTCCGGACGAAACCGTCAACGCCATCCGCGACTTGCGCGTCGCCATCAAAGGGCCTCTCACCACCCCAGTCGGCGGCGGCATCCGTTCGCTCAATGTCACCTTGCGCCAGGTTCTCGACCTCTATTCCTGTATTCGCCCGGTCAAGTATTACAAAGGCACGCCCTCACCCGTGAAGCATCCCGAGCGCATGGATCTGGTGATTTACCGCGAGAACACCGAGGACGTCTACGCCGGCATCGAATGGGAAGAAGGCACGCCCGAGGCCGCCAGGCTCATCGAGTTCCTTAACAAAGACATGCTGAAGGGTGGGAAGAAGCAGATTCGCCTCGATTCCGGAGTCGGAATCAAGCCCATCTCCATCACCGGCACCAAGCGCCTGGTGCGCATGGCCATTCAATTTGCCCTGGCCAGCGGCCGCAAAAGCGTGACCCTGGTCCACAAAGGCAACATTCAGAAATTCACCGAAGGCGCGTTCCGCAAGTGGGGATACGAACTTGCCACCGCGGAGTTTCGCGGCCAGGTGGTCACCGAGCGCGAGAGCTGGATTCTCGATAACCAGGATAAGAATCCCAACCTCACCGTCGAACAGAACGCTGCGCTAATCGAACCCGGCATGGAGTTTGCTCCGCCCGAGTTCGCCCAGTCGGTGTACCGGGAAGTGAAGGCCGTTCTTGATACCATCTATTCCACCCATGGCAGCGCCGCATGGAAGCGGAAGCTCTTGATTAACGACCGCATCGCCGATTCCATCTTCCAGCAGATCGTTACTCGCCCCGAGGAATACACCGTGCTGGCTACCCCCAACTTGAACGGCGACTACATCTCGGACGCGTGCGCCGCGCAGGTCGGAGGCTTGGGCATCGCTCCCGGCGCCAATATCGGGGACGGCTATGCCATCTTCGAAGCTACCCACGGCACCGCGCCCAAATACGCCGACAAAGATGTCATTAATCCTGGCTCCGTCATTCTGTCGGGCGTCATGATGTTTCGCTTCCTCGGCTGGAACGAAGCGGCCGGCCTCATCGAACACGGCATGGAACGCACCATCGAACAGAAAAAGGTAACCTATGACTTCGAGCGCCTCATGGAAGGCGCCACCAAAGTAAAGACCAGCGAGTTTGCCAGTTACATTATCGGGAACATGGACTAGAAAGCCAGCCACGGATTCCGCGGATCATCACGGATAAACCTTTCGATTCTTATCCTGTTCATCCGCGAAATCCATGGCCTAAAAAAAGGGGTTTCTCATGCGCAAGAAAGTAACAATCGTAGGTTCAGGCAATGTCGGCGCCACCGCCGCTCATTGGATCAGCTCCAAAGAACTGGCCGATGTGGTTCTGATTGATATCGTCGAAGGCGTGCCCCAAGGCAAAGCTCTCGATCTGCTCGAAGCCATGCCCATCGAGAAGCGCGACTCTTACGTTTGGGGCACCAACGACTACGCCGACACCGCCAACTCCGACATTGTGGTCATCACCGCCGGCATTCCCCGCAAGCCCGGCATGAGCCGCGACGACCTGCTCAACACCAACCACAAAATCATGAAAGACGTGGTCGGCAAGGCCATCCAGCACTCCCCCAATTGCATCCTCATCATCGTTTCCAATCCCTTGGATGCCATGGCGCAGGCCGCCTATAAGATGTCTGGCTTCCCGCGCGAGCGCGTCATTGGCATGGCCGGCGTGCTCGATTCTGCCCGCTTCCGCGCCTTCATCGCCGACGAACTGAAAGTCAGCGTGGAGAACGTCACCGCTTTCGTCCTCGGCGGCCATGGCGACACCATGGTTCCCCTGCCCCGCTACTCAACCGTCGCTGGAATCCCGATTACTGACTTGATGGACCCGGCCACCATCGAACGCCTGGTCCAGCGCACTCGCGATGGCGGCGCCGAAATCGTCAAATACCTGAAAACCGGCAGCGCCTACTACGCTCCCTCCGCCGCGGTCACGGAAATGGTCGAGGCCATCCTCAAAGACAAAAAGAAAATCCTGCCCTGCGCCGTTTACCTCGAAGGGGAATATGGAATTAAAGGCTTGTACGTTGGAGTTCCGGCGAAACTCGGCGCTAAGGGAATTGAGAAGATAATCGAGATCAAGCTCACTCCGGAAGAAAAAGCCGCGCTGGACAAAAGTGCCGCCGCTGTAAAAGAACTAGTGGCAGTCATCGGCGTCTAAACTGCTGAGAACCGGGAACTGGCAACTGACAACTGGTTTCCGCAATAGAAATCCGCAGGGAATTTTGTGCGTCTGCCCCGCCGCCGTCCCCTGTGTTCTCGGCGCTCTGTGGTCAAGCGGTTAACTCAAAAAGTAATGCACCGCTGGCGTAATCACCAGCGACAGCGCCATGGAAATCAAAATTCCGCCAATCACCGCAATGGCCAGGGGCTGCAGCATCTGCGAACCCGCTCCCAGCGCGAACGCCAACGGCAGCATTCCGGCAATCGCCGCCAGCGCGGTCATCACAATCGGACGCAGTCTCCTCCGGCTCGCCTGCAGCATGGCGTCTTCGGCCGAGAGTCCCATCCCGCGAAATCTCTGATCCGCATCCAGCAGCAAGATTCCGTTCTTGGCCACGATTCCAATCACCATGATCATCCCCATGAACGAAGACACATTGAAAGTGGTGTGCGTAATCAGCAGAGCAATAAACACTCCCGAAGTGGAGAGCAGCGCCGAAGCCAGAATCGCCACCGGCGCGGCAAACGTTCCAAACTCAAACAGCAGCACGATGAAAACCAGCAGCACCGCCAGCACCAGCACCAGCGCCAGATCATGAAACGATTTCTGCTGTTCCTGATAGGTTCCTCCATAGGCCACGCGAATGGTCGCCGGCAGATGCACGTCCTTCACCGTTTTCATCACCGCATCCATCCCGCTGCCCAGGTTGGTGCCCTCCAGTCGTGCCGTGACCGCCACCTCGCGCTGCAAGTTCTCCCGCAGAATCTCGGTTTGCCCCGGCAGTTCGGTCACCGTCGCCAACGATCCCAAGGTAGCGGTTCTCCCCGCGCCACTTGATAAAAGCATGTTGCGCATGGCTTCCAGCGAAGACCGGTTCACTGCGGGAAACCGTACCCGCACCGTGTAAGCGCGGTCGTTCGCCACTACCGGGGCAGCTGCCGCTTCGCCGTCCAGAATCGCCGCGGCATCGCTGGCCACCTCCTCCGGCGTGAAGCCCGCCCGCGCCGCTACGCTGGGATTCACCTGAAATACCACCGCCGGCCCGCTGATCGTATTGTCGATCCCGTTCAGAATATCCACCACGCCCGGAATCTTGCGGATCGCGTCCGCCACCCTTGGCGCCCACTGCCCGAGCGCTGCCGGGTCCGGCGAAAATAATTTGATCTGGATCGGCTCGGGAGCGCTGGTCAGGTCGCCAATCATGTCCTGCAGCACCTGCGTGAATTCAACGTCCAGCGCCGGTTCCTGCTGTTCAACTTTCTCCCGCACTTCCGAAATGATCTCGTCAATGTCCCGGCTGCGCTTCGCCTTCAGCTTCACCGAAATGTCGCCGGTGTTCGCCTCCGTGACCGCGGCCAGTCCAAGCTGCAACCCGGTCCGGCGCGAGGTGCTTTCCACCTCGGGTACCGATCGCAAAATCTGTTCGACATGCCCGACCGCCCGGTTGGTCTCCGCCAGCGAACTCCCGGCGGGCATGATGTAGTCCAGGATGAAGCCGCCTTCATCCATCGCCGGCAATAAGTCCGATCCCGAAAAACGGTAGCATCCATACGCCGTCACCACCAGCACCGCGCTCACTATCACCAGCATTCGCGGCTTCTCCAGCGCTCGCCGCAACCAGCGTTGGTGAAAGTTCACCACCCCCAGAAAAAATCCACTCAGCCCGGCGTCTTCCACCGCCAACAGGCGGGTCAGCCTTTCCTCCTCCGGCTCGAAATGAGGGCTTTCTCCGTCGGCCGGGGCCTTGCCACGCTCGCGGAGAAAGTACAGGCTCAGATTCGGCGTCCACGTCAGCGCCAGCGCCAGCGATGTCAGCAGCGACACCCCCATGGTTACCGCCAGCGCGCGAAAAAATGTCCCGGTGACTCCCGTGATTGCAATCAGCGGCAGAAAAACCACGATCGGCGTCACCGTCGAGCCCACCAGCGGAACCGTGATCTCATGCAACGCGCTGTGAATGGCCTGCGTCCTGTCCTGTCCGGCCTCGCGATGCAGCACAATGTTCTCCACCACGACGATGGCGTCATCGATCACCAGCCCAACCGCCGCCGCCAGCCCGCCCAGCGTCATCAGGTTGAAACTCTGGTGCAGCAGCTTCAGCGCCACGAAGGTCACCAGCACCGTAACTGGAATGACCAGTCCCGCAACCAGCGAGGTTCCCCAGTCCCGCAGAAATACCACCAGAATGATCGATGCCAGGATGAGCCCGATCAGAATCGCGTCCCGCACGCTCTTGATCGAATCGTTCACCATGAGCGACTGGTCATAAAAGGGCTTCATCTCAATCCCCGGCGGCAGCGACTTGCGGATGCTCTCCACCTCCGCATGCACGCCGTCGGCAACCTGCACCGTGTTGCTGTCGGGCTGGCGATTGATGTTGAGCAGCACCGCTGGTTCGCCGTTTGCCGTCACGATGGTGTAAACCGGCTTTACCCCAGGCTCGACCGTCCCCACGTCTCCGATGCGAACTGGAATTCCCGCGGGCGTCGTCTTAACCACGATTTCCCCGATTTGCTGCGGCGTGCGCACCTGTCCGCTCACCAGCCCCAACACCAGTTGATGGTTGCTCTCCAGCAATCCCGGCGAATCGATCAGATTGCTTCGCCGCAACGTGTCCAAAATGTCGGTGACCGTGATTCCCGCGGTCAGTAGCTCGCTCGGATCGGGCATAATATGGAACTCCGGTTCCTGCCCGCCTTGCACGAGCACAGTCGAGACCCCGTTCACCCGATTCAATCGCGGTTTGATTTCGTAGGTCGCCATTTCCCAGAGTTGCGTCTGCGCCACGCTTTGCGATGTGAGGCTGTAGCCCAGAATGGGGAAGCTGGCGAACGTCATGCGGTTCGCCACCACCGTCGCCGTCGGAGGCAACTCCGGCTGCGCCCGCGAAATGGCCGCGTTCACATACTGCAGGGTCTGAAAGATGTCCACATTCCAATCGAAGAACAGATCGATTTCCGCCGACCCACGGCTGGTAATCGAGCGTACCGACTGCAACCCGGGCACGCTGTTCACCGCTTCTTCGATCGGCCGCGTGATGGTGACCATCATCTGGTCAATCGGCATCACCCCGTTATCGACTGCCAAAAGTATGCGCGGAAAATTGGTCTCGGGAAAAACTGAAACCGGAATCGTGAACGCCAGGTACCCGCCCAGCAGCGCCAGCGTCAGAGTCAGAAAGATCACGGATTTGGAATGCCGCGCAAACCAGTAAGAGGATTCCGGGCGCGTCACGCGGTTCTCCCAGGACCCAGTCGCGTAGCGGCGGTATGGGAAACCGGCGCGCACGACAACAAGTCCCCGCGGGGACGACACTCTCAACCCGCCGCCCCCCATGGCCCTACTTCTCATTCGCGCTCTCCGCCTCGATCTTGGCGCCGTCCGGCAGCCCGTACGCTCCCGTGCCCACCACCCGGTCTCCTGCCTTCACTCCCTCAAGAATCTGCACCTGTTCGCCTTCGCGAATCCCAGCTTTCACCGCCTGCCGGTGCGCCTGGCCATCGGAACCGGCCAGCATCACCGTGGTGCCGCCGTCCTGCGCCGTCAGAAGGCTCACCGCCGGAATCACCAGCGCGTCCGGAATAGTTCTGGCCACCATGGAGAGCTGCACGCTGGTGCCGGGCTTCAGCCTGCCTTGCGGATTTTTCGCCTGCACCCAAATTTCAACCGTGGTGCTGTTAGCGTCGAGCGCCGGACTCACCACCGTGACTTTGCCTTCCACCGGGTGGTCCTCTCCGGATACGGCAATTGTCGCCGCATCTCCAACCTTGAGCAGTTCCGCTTCCGGCTGTGGAATATGCGCGCGCGCAATCACCTGCGACGTGTCCATGACCGTCAGCAGAGCCGTGCCCGCCGCCGCCATCTCTCCCGGATAAAGCGGCCGGTCGGTCACCACTCCATCCATCGGGCTGCGAATCTGCGAGTATTCCAACTGTGCCGCCGCTCCAAGATATTTTCCCTTGGCGGATTCCAACTGCCCCGCTGCTGCCCTCAATTCCTGCCGCTTGCCGATGGCCAGCAATGCTTCCAGATGCTTGTGCGCGATTTCAGACTGGTTGCGCGCATTCGTCAGCTCCACCCCTGCCTGATCGAGATCTTTGCGCGGCATCGCGCCCTGTTGGAACAGTTCCTTGCGGCTGTCATAAACCTTCTGCTCGGCCTCCAGCACTTTGTGGGCGCCTTCCGCATCGAGAGTCGCTTTCTGGATTTCTTCCGGCACGCCGGCCTCAGTTGTGGTCCTGTAGACGGCCTGAGCCTGATCGTAGGACCCTTTGCTGTCCTGCGCGGCCGCAGCCAAATCCTGATTTTCCAGCGTCGCCAGCAATTGCCCGCGATGCACCCGGCTGCCGCGCTCCACGTAAAATGCCTTTACCGGCGCGCTGATCTTGGGCGTCAGCGCCGACTGCCGCACCGGAAACAGCACCGCCTCGGCCGCCACCGTGTGTTGCAGGCTCATCTTTTCCACGGCCACAATCTGCACCGGCACCGCCGCCTCTTTCTCGCCCGGCTCCCGCGAGCAACCGCCCAAGAACGACACCGCCGCGACCAGAATCGCAAAAACTGCCAAACCACCGCACAGACGAAGTCTGGGACGTCCTCTGTGTTCCCCTGTGTCCCCCGTGGTGAAAAAAACCCGCAACCACAGAGGACGCAGAGCTACACACAGAAACGCGAATCCGTTACCTGCCGATCTGCGCATTTCCTAAAAACTCCCCGTCAGCGTTTGCAGATTCGCCAACGCTACTCGATACCGTTCCTGCCCCTCGTCAAACGCGTCCCGCGCCTGCGCCAAAGTATTCTGTGCATCGACGACCTCAAGCACCGTCGCCTCCCCGGCCTGGTATCGCAGCGTGGTCAAGCGCAGACTCTCGGCCGACAATTGCGCCGACTGCTCCAGCGACTCCAATTCGAGGCGCGAGGTTTGCGCCTCCCCGTAGAAACTCCGAAGATTTCCCAGCAGTTGCCGCTGCGTGGAGCTCAACTCCACCCGCGCCTGCTCCGCCGCAAGTCGGCCTGTTTCACCTTGCTGCGGCTGGCTCCCCAGTTCCACACCGGAAACTGCAAGGTGGCCGTAGCCGCGTAGCCCAGATTGCGGATGTCCCGGCCCGACGCCGGATCCAACTGAGTCGTGGCAAACCGGTTCCCATCGATGCCATAGAAATAATCGAGACCGAGCGCCGGCAGAAACCCATTCCACGCCGCCGCGACCGACTGGTTGGCCTCTCGCACCGCCGCCAGGGCGGCGCGCAGGTCGGGATTATTGTTGCCTGCCGCCGCCTGTGCCTCCAGAAAACTCGGCAAAGCTTCGGGCGCTTGCAAATCATCCACCACGCTGAAGTTCTGGTTGAAGTCTGGGAAGAGCAGCACAGCCAGGTCTACCCGGCTGCGGTCCATCGCCAGTTGCGCCTCCTGCAGCGCGCGCTGCTTCTGCTGAGCTTGAATCTGCGCCTTGATCACGTCGGAATGCGCCACCTCGCCGCCATGTTCCAGTTTTTGGCTGAGGTCGAGAAAATGCTGCGCCTCGTCGTCGGCGCGTTGCGCGGTGGAATATTTACGCTGGTCCACCACGAACCCGTAATACGCGTGCACTACCGTGACAACCAGTCCCCGGGCCGCGACTTCAGAACGCGCCTTGGCCACAGCCTCCGCCGCCTGCGCGCGCCGGTAGTCGGCAACGTCGGCCAGCGACAGCGACTGATGCACGTTGCCCTGGCTGAGGTACTCGTGCACCCCGTTGTTGGCGATGAAGCGGCCTGCCGCCGTGCCGTTTCCTTCGGTATAGAGAAACTGCGCGTTGTAGTTGACGTTCGGCAGGAGGGATTCGCCCGGCTCTGCACCCGGTCTTCTTTGGCCAGGCCGAATTCGGTCAGCGCCGCCCGGAACTGCGGATCGATCTTGCGCGCCCGCGCGATCGCATCCTGCAAAGTGATCGTCAGCGGCGCCCTGATCGCAACCTGGCTGCTGTCGACGTTCAGATCTGCCTGCGAGGTTTGGGCTATCCCCGCCGCCGTCATGCAAAACAGAAACCAAAGAATCCAGCGCACCCCGATCATCGCCTCACCTTCGTTGCAACCTCTATGGTCCCGCAACGAACCTTAAGGGAAGCTTAAGACGAAATTCCGCGGCGGAGGGCTGAGAGATTGTGACTTTTTGAACGATGGGTGCCCCATCCTAGGCGCGTATTTTGCTCTAGGAGTCAGTGGTGTCAAGTGCGGTTTGTATCAGGGTATGCCTTCAGGCATATCGTAAGTGCCGTGTTATGAATCCGCTCTTTAGGCGCTGTTTTTCGTAATTCGACATTCACCACAGGCTGCCAGGGTGGGATTCCACGAACGCTTGCACTGGGAACAGCCGAAGGGGCTGAGAGTTCGACTGAAGCGCCTGCTTTGGCATCCAGATCTCGCGGAAAAGCTAACCTACCCCAACCACTGCGGATTGTGGTAGGTACCGTCGAAAGTGTGCGAAGTTTTGTACAGCTCCCACTCCCCATCTTTGGCTGCGTCGGCAGTCTTAGTCAGCAAAGCCACGACCTGCTCGCGGCTCAAGGGATGAAAATTCCGCGCCACTTCCAGCGCCTGCTGCAAAATGGCAAGCGAATCGCAGCCCGTAATCACTACGCTGGTGGGCAGGCTCATGGCGTACTGCAGGCACTCTACCGGCGTTGCCGTCTTGCTCTTGAGGATCAGCCCGTTTCCCATGGACTTCATGCCCAGCACCCCAATGTTGTGCTGCACCAGAACCGGCAACACTTTCTTCTCGAAGCTGTTGAAGTGTGCGTCCATAAGGTTGAGCGGCATCTGCACCGAGTTCAGCGTGAATTTATGCGCGAATGCGGTTTCCAGCATCTTGAGATGGATGTCGGGGCTCTTGTGTCCGGTAAAGCCGATATAGCGTATTTTGCCTTTGTCCCGCGCTTCCACCGCCGCTTCCATGCCGCCGCCCGCCCCAAAGATGCGGTCCGGATCGGTGTCGCGAATCACTTCGTGAAATTGCAGCAGATCGATGGTGCCGGTCTGCAAGCGGCGCAAGGAGTCTTCGATCTGGCTCGCCGCCGCCTTTTTGGTCTGGCCGTCGATCTTGGTCATCAGAAAAGCCTTATTGCGGTAGCCATCGCGCAGCGCTTTGCCCATGCGGACTTCGCTGTTCCCGTCGTTGTAGTCCCAGCAGTTGTCGAGGAAATTGATGCCTTCATCGAGAGCGGTGCGAATGATGCGCACACTGTCCTGCTCGCTTAATTGCGAAAATCCTATGTGATAGCCGCCCAGTCCGATGCAGGAAACCTTCTCGCCCGTGTTGCCCAGGGTGTGGTAAGGGATGCCGTTTCTTACCTCAGCCGGCCAGGCGCGCGGCAGCAGGCTGCTGACCACGGCGGTCCCCACGGCGGTCTCCAGGAATCGGCGCCGGGTCAACTTGCCGCTCTCTTGCTGGTTGTTTTTCCCTGAGTCGAGCTTTGTCATGACAACCTCCACATTGGTTTGCCATTATCGCGCATCTCCCGTGGGTAACTCCACCGTCATGCGGGTGCCTTGGGGAGATGCGCTTTCCGCCCGAATGGTTCCTCCATAAGCCTCGATCACCGCTTTGGAAATAGCCAAGCCCAGACCGAATCCGCCAGTGGAGCGAGTGCGCGAGGCATCCCCGCGATAGAAGCGGTCGAAGATGCGGGGCAATTCGTTCGGAGCAATGCCCGGACCATGGTCCGCAAAAGTCACCTGCACCAGGTTGGAGGCAGTCCGAGTGATGCCAACTTCTATCGCTGCCCCTTCCGGGCTGTAGCGCACCGCGTTCTCCAATAGATTCACCCATACCAGTTGCAAGTCCTCGGGATCGGCTTGGAGCGCGACCGCGCCCTGGCTTGCGAGTTTGATGGTTACCTGCTTAGCATCGGCAAGGCTCTGTATCCGGCGGGCGGCCTCCTGGCATGTTGCAGCCAGATCCACTGGCTGCAAAACGCGGCGCGATGGCCCGCGGGACCAGCGCTCCGCCCGCGACAGCCGCAGCATGTTTTGCAAAAGCTGCTCCAGCCGGCCTAAATCTTCCAGAGAACGTTCCAGGCCATGGCGATACTCCTCGGCGGAGCGCGGACGCTGCAACATCAACTGCAAGGTGGACTTCAGCACCGCCACCGGGGTCTTTAACTCGTGAGTCGCGTTGTCCAGAAATTGCTTCTGCCGATCGAAAGACTCTTGCAGCCGGGCCAGCATGAGGATCATGGCATCGATCAGCGGGCGCAACTCTTGGCTCTGCACGGCCTCTTCCGGCACGTGAAAATCCCAGGTCTCGGCGGAGACCGCCGCGGCCTGCTCGGTCAGGTTGCGCAACGGCAGCAACCCGCGGCGGATGCCCCACAGGGCCAGCAGCACGGTGACTCCCAGCAGCAGAGCGCTGGCCAGCGCGATAAAGAAGCCGGCCGCTCGCACCTGTTCCCGCAGGCTCACCTCGGGGGCGGCATATACGATGGTGAGAGTTTGCGGCTGAAAAGACTTGCCTTCCTCGCGATCCAGCACCGGAACCTGGGAAACCCGCAGCGCGCGATAGGGAATTCCGCTCCGGGTAAACTCCCAGCGGTCGCGCGGTTCCAGGGAAGAAATTCCGGACGGCCAGTCGGCGGAATGGGTGAGCAGGCCCGACCGTTCCGCCCACACCGCGAATAGATCGGGATGACCGGGATCGAGCGGCTGCGGCATCAAGGTTTGATCAAAGTACACGTTGCCGCTGGCGTCCTCGGTGTAGCGCACCAGGGCAGCGACGCTCATGGCGCGGCTTTGAAGGGCGGTATCGAGCGCGGCCAGTAGCCGGCGCTGGGTGTAGAAGACGCCGATAGAGAGCAATCCCGCAGCCAACAGCAGCTGCGAAAGCACAACCGTCGCAATCAGCCGCCGTCGAATCGAGTGTTGCCGCATAGTCAAGGTGGATCGCTCAGTCCTGCAGAATATAGCCTTGTCCCCGCACCGTGTGGATCAATTGGTGCGGGGAACCGTCGTCCAGTTTGCGCCGCAGGCCAGAGATGTAAACCTCAATTACGTTGCTGAATTTTTCCCAGTTGTAGTCGTAGAGGTGTTCGAGCAACTCGGTCTTCGAAACCACGGCTCGCGCCCGATACAACAAATACTCCAGCACGCGATATTCCATGGCGGTAAGCGGGATCACCTTCCGGCCGCGCCGCACGGTGCGGTTGACCGTGTTCAGTTGCAAATCGCCCAGGCTGAGGACGGGGAGTGGTCTGGCCCTTGCCGCGCCGGACGAGCGCCTTGACGCGGGCCAGCAATTCGCCCAGGTCGAAAGGTTTGGTGAGATAGTCATCGGCTCCCGCATTTAGCAACGCTACGATGGATTCTTTGTCGTCCCGCGCCGTGAGTACCAGCACGGGAGTGCGCTGTCCGGCTTTGCGGAGACGGGTCAGCACCTCCAGGCCGCTGCGCTTCGGCAGCATCAAATCGAGCAGCACGGCGTCATACACATTCGCCTCCGCGAGAAACAGTCCTTCCTCGCCGTCGGGAGCGATATCGACCGCGTAGCCGGCGCTTTCGCGCAGGCTGTGCGCAAGGTTCTCGGCTAAGCGAGGCTCGTCTTCGACAATCAGCACGCGCACAAGGTATCCGCTAACGGGCGGTTTGCAAGTTGCAAGAACATCGGTTCAGGATTGTCATTCCGACGCGCGGCTTTATCGCGCGAGGAAGCTGCTGTTCGCTCGCCCGAGGCAGATTCCTCGCCGATAAGACTGGCTCGGAATGACAAGGGTCGAGAGTATTCGCGGGCGACGCTGCTTTCCATGATTGAAGGGATATCCAGATCAACCCTACCGCGAACTGAAGGATCAGGGAAGTCGCGGGAAATAGACCCCTTGGAAGGGCAGCGCGAGGCTGGCGCGTTTGGACCATAGTCGTTGACCATGGTATAAATAGGGGGAAGGGAAGGTATGAAGGAAATCGCTATCTCTGAATTCAAAGCCAAATGCCTGGGCATTCTAGAACAGGTGCGAAAGACCCGCAAACCCATTCGAGTGACGCGCTTTGGCGTGCCGGTGGCTGAGGTTGTGCCGCCGTCCCCAAAAAAGCGCCCGGCGAATTGGCTGGGGTGCATGGCGGGAACCATGCGCATTGTGGGGGACATCGTCGGTCCGACGGGCAGCTTCGACGACTGGGAAGCGTCTCGCTGATGAGGCTGCTACTGGATACTCACATCTGGTTATGGAGTATCGGTGAGCCGAAGCGGCTTACCGCTCGAGTCGCCAGGGAGCTAGCCAATCCAGAAAATCAACTTTGGCTTTCGGCGGTCAGCGTTTGGGAGCTACAGCTTTTAGTTCGTAAGAAGCGCATCGTGCTCGATGAGGAAACTGAGCCATGGGTCAGAAAGACGCTCGACCTTTTGCAGCTCAATGAAGCGCCGCTGACCATTGACATGGCGCTGGAGGTTCCTTCGTTGCATCTTTCGCACGACGATCCCGCAGATCATTTTCTGGTCGCCACGGCAAAGGTGCTCGGACTTACCCTGGTTACGGCGGACGAACTCCTGATTGAGTCTGCGGCTGTCCAGGTGCTGCCGAATCGCTAAGGTAACTCCGGCTCATGAAGCATTTCTAACGAGTGCAGCATGAGAGGATTTGGCCGGAGAAGGGGTGAGCGGTTGAGGAATCTGATTTGGGTGCTAATCGTTGTGGCTGGGTTCGCCTGCATTGTAGCGTTAAAGGTGGCGCGACATTCGACGTATGGTTTGCATTTGAAAACTTACTTCGGTCGGGGACATGGACTCCAGGCCGGCGCGCCGGTACGCGTGGATGGGGTGGGTGTCGGTCTGGTCACAAGCGTACAGATTCGCCCCGAACTGGGCGAGCGGCCAATCGAGGTGCTGATGCAGATCAGCACTTCCTACCAGCTGCAAATTCCAAATGACTCCACGGTGTCATTGGCATCTGATGGTTTGTTAGGCCCAACCTTCCCGAATATAGACACGCGAAATTCCCACGGATCTCCAATCGCCGATAATGGAGTGCTGAATAGTGCAGAACCAACAGATACACAAGGTGACAATGCGATCAAGCACCCGATTGAAGATGCGGGAGATGCCCTCCGGCAGACGATGAACCCGAATTCCCCCAAGGGCGTGTCCAAGGCGCAGGCAGGCGGTTCCGCGAAAACGGCCGCTGCCGGCAAGTAACCCCGCGAACAACATAGCTACACTCTCTCAATCACCACCGATTGCAACACCACGTTCTTGTTGGGCTTGTCTTGGCGGCTGCGCGGGACATTCACAATTTTCTCGACCACATCCAGGCCTTCGACCACTTCGCCGAAAATCGTATGATTGCCGGTTAGCCACGTCGTCGGCGCGACGGTGATGAAGAATTGTGAGCCGTTCGTATTCGGCCCAGCGTTGGCCATGGCCAGCTTGCCGGCTTTGTCGAATTTGTGCGGCGAGCCTTTGGTCTCGTCCTCGAACTGGTAGCCGGGGCCACCCATGCCCGTGCCGGCGGGATCGCCGCCCTGAATCATGAAGTTGGGGATCACGCGATGGAAGATAGTGCCGTCGTACAAGCGGTCTTTGCTCTTCTTGCGGCCGACGGGATGAGTCCACTCGCGCTTGCCTTCGGCAAGCTCCACGAAATTGGTGACGGTCTTAGGCGCCTCTTTTTCGAACAGGCGGCACACGATGGTTCCTTCGGAAGTAGTGAACGTGGCATAGGTTCCAGGCTGGCGAGTCATTGGGTTCCTTTCGAGTCGTCGGTGGTTAGTTTTTGGCCGTTGGCGCACGGACAGAACCGTCCGCGATACGCGACTACTGGTTCGAAGTTTTTGGAACTGGTTTCGCAGCCGGCTTGGGTGCGGCGGGCCGCGCTGCCGGCGCTCCGGTCACGATCTTAATGTGGACGATTTTTACCGGGGTCCTCGGCAGGTCATTGGCGTTGCGTGGCACGCGCGCAATCTTCTTCACCAGTTCGACGCTGGCATCGTCGCATTGGCCGAAGAGGGTGTAGCCGCCATTCAGGCTGGGATAGGGGATCTCGGTGATGAAGAACTGTGATCCATTGGTGCCGGGGCCGGCATTGGCATAGGCCAAACGCCCAGGCCGGTCGAATGCCAGTGACGGGGAAGTTTCGTTCTTGAAGGCGTAGCCGGGATCGCCGGCGCCGGTACCCGCGGGATCGCCGCCTTGAATCATGAACTCGGGAATGACACGATGAAAAATTGTCCCGTCGTAAAGAGGCACGCCATGCTTTTTGTCGTGGGTGACGGGGCTGGTCCAGTCTTTGGTGCCCTTGGCCAGGCCAATAAAATTGGCTACGCCGATGGGGGCCACTTTGGGAAATAACGTGCACGTGAGATTCCCCATCGAGGTTTGAATAATGGCAGTCGGTGGGACAGCGGCAGGCGGGGCGGGATGGGCGACTGCGGGTTTATGCGCAGGCGCCGCTTTGGAAGCGGGCGCGGCCTGGGAGCAGCAAAATGCGGAAAGCGCGAACACAACAGCAAATAACATTGCAATTTGGCGCATGGATAGTCCTCAGTGTCGGGAAATTGGGTTCGCTCAAAGTGGTCCTATGAATTCTACGACAAACCACTCGCTCCCGGCGTGGCGGATTGGGATCACCAGGCGGGGGCTAAAGCCCTCAGTCGTTCTCCGACCGGATCGGCAGTCTGAAGACGTGCCCTGATACGAACCTTTCGCGCTGAGGAACCCAGAGTGCTCACCCCCTGGCGAGTTCATCCGTCCGGATAGTTCATCGAGCACAGGCAAGGTCACCGTCGCCGACGGTTCATCGAGCATGGGCAAGTTCACCCGTCCCGGACAGTTCATCGATACGCATCTTACGATCTGTATCAGGGCACGTCTTCAGACGTGCCGGTCTCGCCGTAAAAGAGTAAGGGCTTTAGCCCCTGCCACTCATTCAGGCTTTCTCCAAGGCGCACAGGGCGGATTCCACGCAACTCTCCAAAGGCTGATCCGTATCGATTACAGTCTTGGCAAAGGTGATCTCTTCAAACTGCGCTTTCACCCGCAGAAAAAGCGCGTAGTCGCGATTCTCCGCTCGATGCTCCCCGCCTGTTCTTCAATCCGCTGGCGAGCGCTTTCTTCCGAGCAAACGCATTCGAGGATCTGCCAAGCCTGTTGCAAAGCCTCGGCTGCCTCAAGCACTTGCTCGATCTGATAGCGGTGCGAGAACGGGCGGCCATCCAGAAAAACGTAGCGATCGGGATTCCTGGAGAAAAGATAAGCCGCCGCCACCAGCAGCAACTCCTGGCAGAAGTCATCCTGCTGGGTGGAGTGTTCGATGTCCTCGGCAGCGAAAATGGCCTTGCGAATCGTATCTTTATCGAGCACAGCACCGGAAGTGCGCTTCGCCAGTTCGCGGGCGAGCGTAGATTTGCCGGAGCCGGGCAGTCCTGCCATCAGAACGATCATGAATCCAGCATGGGAAGCAGCTTAGTAAGAAGGTAATTGCGGCTGCTGTGCAACCACGGAAAGCGGCGGCGGTTCGATGGTTGGCTCAGCCGCAGGCTGGGACAGAGGTTCGGCAGCCTCTTTGACGGCCAGTACGTTGGTTTCGCGCCATCCCTCATAGCGGTCCGACACCATGATGTGGAATACCCACTGGTGGCGCTCTTCTTCCGGTTCGACCAGGCCCAGGGCTTGCAGCGGAACCATGTATTGTTCCATCCACTGAATCTGCTGGGTGCTCATGCCGCGGCGTTGCAGGTCCACGGTAATTCCCGCCAGATGCGAGGAAGCGGTCTCGCCGCTCTCGGGCGCGGCATTGCGGTTATGGCGGCGCAGCTTCTTCTGGTCTTTCACCGTGCGCACCGCGGAGTTCACCTGCAGCTGGGCGTGAAATTCCCTGTAGTAGGCCTGGCTGATGTCTTCCACGAAGTCGCGGGTCCAGGGACGGCAATAGCGCCGCTCGGGAGCCAGCCGCGGATCAAAGTGCAAAGCTTCGCTTTCGTTAATGGGCAACAGCGCGCCACTCGATTTCAACTGGTCAAGTTCGTCCTGGTCCTGAATGCGGGGCAATTCCAGCCGGTCCACTTCTTCATTCTGGCGCAACAGGGATTCGTGGGTGGGGCGAAACAGCGGATTCCACAGGATGCCGAGATGATGCCGGCGCCGTCCGTGGCGCGTCAGGCGGGTAGTGCTATGCAGCGCCAGCGCTGGGCTGCAAAGCCCAGCCAGCAACACCAAGAGTAGAACCAGCCGGCCGTTGATTTTCCCGTTCACGAAGTGGCCTCAAATCCCGCACATGCCCAGGGGCGCCCAAGGCAGGCGGGTAATTTACATCCAAAAGCTAAGAAAACCAAGGTAATTCGTCATTGGTTACCAAGGCTCCTCAAAGCGGCCTGGCTTCTCGCCATTGAGAATTACTGTAGTCACCAATCCTAATTACGCATAAAGTCACGTTGCAGTTTAGAGGCCGCTATCAAGCGATACTTGATGAGGCCATTCCATGTAGATGAAATGAAGCCTGTTGTCAGGCTAACTCTGGTTGCGCTTGAAACTTCTTCCGGCAGCAGGTTGACAAAATTTATTGTCGGAAAAGGTCACTCATGGCCTGTTTCATCACTGCGCCCCCAACTTCGGAAATCGAACGGGTCAGGGGAATATCTTTGGGGCAGGCCTCAAGGCAGTTTTGCGCATAGCCGCATTCCTGGATTCCGCCATCGCCCATCAGTGCCGACAAGCGCTCGTGTTTGAGGCTGGCCCCGGTGGGATGGGTATTGAACAGGCGCACCTGCGAGATGGTTGCGGCGCCCACGAAACCGGTGTCCTCGTTGAACTGCGGGCAGACCTCCATGCAGCAGCAGCAAGAGATACAGCGCGACAGCGGATAGGCGGCTTCCTGCTCCTGCATGGTCACGCGCGGGCCGGGGCCGAGGTCGTAAGTGCCGTCGACGGGAACCCAGGCCTTGACGCGCTTCAGATTTTCGAAGAGGACATTACGATCCACCGCCAGGTCGCGGACGATGGGGAACTTGGAGAGCGGTTCGAGCCGCACCGGCTTCTCGAGATTATCGATCAGGGCGGAGCACGCCATGCGGGCTTTGCCATTGATGAGCATGGCACAGGAGCCGCAGACTTCTTCCAGGCAATTGGAGTCGTAGGTGATGGGCGTGGTCGGCTTGCCGTCGCGGGTGACCGGGTTGCGGGCGATCTCCATCATGCAGGAGATGACGTTCATGCCAGGGTGCCAGGCCAGTTCGAATTCTTCCCAGTGCGATGAAGCGTTGGGGGTGGCTTGGCGTTTGATTTTGAAGAGGACGGTCTTGTCAGGCATTAGCTTGTGGCAGTCAACTCGGCCTTTCTCAAACGACAAGCAATCGTAACAAAAATCAGCGGAAAGGGCACACCAGAGGCTGAAGCCCGCAGGGAATCGCCCCGCACTCGGACGTCTGAAGACGTGCCCTGATACAAACTATTCAGCCGTGGGAACATGCGCATATTGCGATGTTCATGCGTCACATACATTCGCTCGTACCTCGCCCTACGATTCGTATCAGGGCACGTCTTCAGACGTGCCGATAAAGCCGCGAGAAGGAACAAGGGCTTTAGCCCCTGCCTATGGCGATTCCACTCCGCCACGCCGATCCCCCCACATCACTGCCGGATTCCGGACATTCTTTGTCACTTCGTCAATCATGGGCAAACGCAATTTGCTGCAGTCGCATCGCTCGGCTCAACTGTTTATCGACGTCCTGTACCACTATCGCTCGCAAGGCAAGTATCGCCTGCATGCTTTCGTAGTCATGCCCGACCATTTTCACGTGCTGATTACCGTCGGACAGAAAATCAGCATTGAACGGGCGGTGCAATTTATCAAAGGCGGATTTGCCTTCCGCGCAGGCAAGGAACTGGGATTCATAGCGCCGGTTTGGGAACGCGGTTTCTCGGAAGTACGGGTTTACGACTCAGAAGCGTTCGCGGGGGTTCGTGAATATATCGCGCAAAATCCGGTGAAGCGGCGGCTGGCCGAGATGCCAAGGGAATACCCTTATTCGTCGTCACATGGATTTGAACTAGACGAAGGACCGCAGGGGCTAAAGCCCGGCAGAGGCCGCTGGCTGGACGGCACGTCTGAAGACGTGCCCTGATACGAGGCGTGCGGACGCGGGCGTGTGCCCCTACGTCAATATTTTCTCGCTCGCGGCGGAATCAACGAAATGTCGACCGGCTCAAATTCGAACTTCGGCTGATTGGCTTCCGCAGCGAAGGTTGCTTTGGTGGTCTTCAGCCAATTCTTATCGTCGCGTTCGGGAAAATCCGGCTTGTAGTGCGCCCCGCGCGATTCGTCCCGCATGGCCGCGCCCTGCACAATCACGCGCGCGAGTTGCAGCATGTTGTAGAGCTGGCGGGTAAATACGATGGACGTATTGGCCCATTGCGTCCGGTCGCTCAGGTTGACGCGCCGGAAACGCTCCAGCAGCTCCACCAGTTTGGCGTCGGTGGCCTGCAGATTCTTGTTATAACGGATGACGGTGCAGTTCTCCGTCATCACTTCGCCGATTTCACGCCACAGCTTGAAGGGATTTTCGTCGCCCTGGTTGTTCATCAGCAGCGCATTGTTTTCTTCCTGCTTTTTCTTTTCGGCGTCGAAGTGGCCGTTGCTGGAGGCGGCCTGCAGGTTGCGGGCGTAGCGAACCGCGTTGGGCCCGGCGAGGAATCCGCCGAAAATGCAGGAGACCAGCGAATTGGCGCCCAGGCGGTTGGCGCCATGGTATTGATATTCGCATTCGCCCGCCGCATAAATTCCGGGAACGTTGGTGGCCTGGTTGAAATCCACCCACAATCCGCCCATGGTGTAGTGCATGCCGGGAAAAATCTTCATGGGGGTATCGCGAGGGTCGTCGCCGACAAACTTCTCGTAGATTTCCAGAATGCCTTCCAGCTTGCGGTCGAGCACGGCGCGGTCAATGTGGGTGAGGTCGAGGTAGACCATCGGTCTGCCATCAATGCCCAGCTTGTTCTCGAAAACCACCTTGAAGATGGCGCGGGTGGCCACGTCGCGCGGCACCAGGTTGCCGTACTTGGGATACCATTCTTCGAGGAAATACCAGCGCTCTTTTTCTGGGATCGACTTCGGCTCTCGCGTGTCGCCCGGAGTTTTTGGCACCCAGACGCGGCCGCCTTCGCCGCGCGCCGACTCCGACATCAGGCGCAGCTTGTCTTCTCCGGGAATGCAGGTCGGGTGGACCTGGATGAACTCGCCATTGGCGTAGTACGCGCCCTGCTGGTAGAGCGCGGATTGCGCGGAGCCGGTGCAGACCACGGAATTGGTGGACTTGCCGAAGATGGCGCCATTGCCGCCGGTGGCGATAATGATCGGCGTCGGCGGCAAAGGTGCGTACTTCCATGGAGCGCAAATCGATGGCGCAGATGCCGCGGCACACCCCGTTGCCATCGAGCACGGCGGAGAGAAATTCCCAGTGCTCGAACTTCTTCACTTTGCCTTCGGATTCGTAGCGGCGCACCTGCTCATCGAGCGCGTAGAGCAATTGCTGTCCGGTGGTGGCGCCGGCGAAAGCGGTGCGGTTGTAGAGCGTGCCGCCAAAGCGGCGGAAATCGAGCAGGCCTTCGGGGGTGCGGTTGAAGGGGACGCCCATGCGGTCGAGCAAATCGATGATCCCGGGCGCGGCCTCGCACATGGCTTTGACGGGCGGCTGGTTCGCCAGAAAATCGCCACCGTAAATGGTGTCGTCAAAATGCTGCCAGGTGGAGTCGCCCTCGCCCTTGAGGTTCTTGGCGGCGTTGATGCCGCCCTGGGCGCAGACGGAGTGCGAGCGCTTGACCGGCACGATGGAGAACAGGTCGACGCTAGCGCCCATTTCGGCGATTTTGATGGTAGCGGAGAGTCCCGCCAGCCCGCCGCCGATCACGATGATTTTCGGATTGGTTGCCATTTAAGTATTTCGTCTAATTTGTCAGGCTGACCCTTGCGCAGAGCCAAGGAGAGAATCTGCGGTTGCGTGCCGCGGCAAAAACAGATTTCCTCGCGCCAAGAGCGCGCTTCGGAATCACAAGTTCTTGGTACAGCACAATCACAATTTTCTTTCTACGGCACGCTGCCCGCGTCTGTTTCCACCAGACCGGCGCCTGCCGGATCGGTTGGCTGCTGCGGGTGCGACCGGAAGGACGTGAGGCTGGCTAATCCGGCGCCCGTCAGCACTAAAAAGAATGCCAGGCACACGACCAAAAACCGCTTCCGCGCCTTCTCGCCCGAGACAATCCCCCACTTCGCGCAGAACAACCAGATGCCGTACGAGAAGTGCCAGGACGCCGCAATCAGCCCCACAACGTAAAACAAGAACAGCGGCGTTTGAAAAACTTCCGTCTGCACTTTGCCGAACGAAGCGCCGGGATACTGATGCAGATCGACGCCGGTGAAACGCATGGTCCAGGTGTGCCACAGGATGTAGGCGAACGCTATGCCGCCGGTCCAGCGCTGGGCGGTGTACATCCAGTTGCCGGTCCAGGGATAATCGCCGACGTTGGATTCGCCGCGGTACCAGATGTAAAAGCCGTACAGCGCGTGAAACAGGATGGGAAGCCAAATGCCAAACAATTCCAGCGCAAAGACCAGGGGCAGTCCGCCGAGAAAGCGCACTTGCCGGGCGTAGGCGGCCGCGCCGCCTATCGCGGAAGCGTTCGAGATGAGGATGTGCTCGAAAAGAAACGCGCCCAGCGGGATGATGCCGCTCAGGGAATGCAGGCGGCGCAGGACGAAAGAATATCCCTGCCCAGCCCGCAGCGGGGCCACGCCACTTTTCACCACAGGAACTTGCGGACTGGCGGTTGCCGCCACGAAACACTCCTTAAGATTTCAGCGATGATTGCGGAACTTTTTATTATCGGGGTGTGAGAGAAGGGAAGTCAAGGAAGCGCAGTGCGCGGCGGCGTTTGCGGGACGCGTGAGGAACCGTAAAGGCGGGCGTTTATGAACTGGTCACGATTGACTAATGCAGAGCGCTCTGGAATCATGCGCAGGCCTTTAAGGAGGGGCCTTATGCCACACTATCTGCACCAAATCAGCTACTCGAGCGAGGGCTGGCGGACTCTGGTTGCCCAGCCGCAGAACCGCGTGGAAATCGTGAGACACGCCATCGAAAAGCTGGGCGGCAAGGTAGTCAGCGCCTGGTTCGCTTTTGGAGACTCCGACGTTGTGTTGATTACGGAAATGCCGGACAATGCCAGCGCCGCCGGCATCGCCATCGCCTTCGCAGGCGGAGGTGCCTGCAAGTCGGTGCATACTACCCCATTACTTTCGGCCGAAGAAGCCCTGCAGTCGATGAAGAAAGCGGGGGAATCGGGATACAAGCCCGCCTAGCCGGGGTAGCGAGATTAAGCATTGAGGATGAAACCGGCGGCCCCAAACGAGCCGCCGGAGTTCGTTTTCGGCGAGATGAAATCAGCCTACTTTGTCCTACTGCACAGTTAGCTGGAAGGTTGTGCTGTGGGTAAGGCTACCGCTCGTGACGGTCACCGTCACCGTATAGGCGCCAACAGGTGTACCCGGGTCCATTTGGCCGCCTCCCCCTCCTCCGCCACCACTGCCTCCCCCTCCTCCGCCACCACTGCCTCCCCCGCAACCGGGAAGCGTAATCACGAACGCGAGGATAAGCAGTGAGAACAAGGCGGGCCACCGACGCCGTCGAATAGGAACTGCTATCAGGAAGATGCCTGTAACTGCCAGGCCGAGGCTTGTCATCCACGGATTGACATTTCGTGAAAGGCTTGTCCCTTTGAGGGCGGCTTGATGAGGACCAGTTGTCGTGATAGTGAGTTGCGTTGTTCCGCTTCCAGTCACCGACGCCGGATTGAAGCTGCAACTACTTTCCGTAGGGAGCCCAGAACATGACGCGGCAGTAAAGTTAAGGGTTCCGCTGAAACCATCCAGGGTGCTGATGGTCAGCGTGTCGAAAGCGACACCACCGGGGACCGAGACGCTGGGTATCGCAGTGCTGAAAGATAAACTAAAATCCGGCTGAAGATTCAGGCTGGCAGGCGTCGAGCTAGACCCTGAATAGTTTGTGTCCCCGCTGTAGGTCGCCGTAACGTTGTATTGGCCGCTTGCAAGCTGGGCATCGGTCCAGCTGACCGTGGCTTGCGCGGTACCGTTTGTTGGGTTCATACCTCCGACTACCGGAGCGCTGCCAAGCTGTGTGCTTCCCGAGGAAAAGGTTACGGTTCCGGTCGGCGGATTGCCGTAGCTCGGTGTGGCGATTGCGGCTGTGAGAACCGCTCCCGCGCCTTGCATGTTGGCGGCAGCGGTAGCTGTTGTGCTGGTTGAAGCCTGAGTCGTCGTGAGGTTCAGAGGCGGGGATGTGCTCGCTTTGAAGCTCACGTCGCCACCATAGCTTGCGCTGATCACATGCGTCCCGACTCCGAGCGTGAAAATGCCATTGGGCGTTGCGGTATTGCCCTGGCTATTCAGAGTGAAGGATCCCACGTTTGCGCCGAGGCTGTCCGAAAAAGTTACCGAACCCGTGGGTATCCCGAAGCCTGAAGCACCGGTCACATCAGCCCGCAGATAAATAAAGCTTCCGTAGGGTCCACCGGTAGACAGAATGGGGTTGCCCTTGGAATCAGCAGTGAACGCCGAAGCTGCGGTGGTGCTGGGCTCTGATGTCACAGTGACATAAATGCCCTCCGAGTCGCTTGGGGCAAAGACTCCATCCCCAGCGTAGTGGGCGATGATTGTGGAGAACCCGCCCGGCAGTAGATTTGTACTCGTGGAAATTGAACCGCTGCTGAGTGGCATGCGGGAAATGCCGTAGTTATTTTGGGGATTATCCCCAACGGATGTAAGGGAGACGTCTCCGGTTGGCGTTCCGTTGCTGCTGCTCACTTCTACGCTCACACTCACGGGGGCGCCATGAACGACGTTGACAGCATTGCCAGAGTTCAGTGATAGAGTTGTCGTCGTTGCGTGAAAAGCAGCAGCATTCCACGCATTTATTAGGTTTGTGACATTGACCGAACCTAGTCCCGTGGCCAGGTCGTAACCCACGGCGCTTTGATATTGAGTGCCCGTTTCTCCAGGAACGACGATATTACCCTTGGTGACATCGTTAAAGACGCAGGTTGAAGCGGGCAGAGAATTGGTGCTGGAGGCATTGCACTGCGACAGGTTTTCCGCCGCCGCAAGCTTATACAGAACATAGTTGATCTGCCCCAATCGTGGAGCAGCCGTCAGGAACTGAGGGTAGTTTGTTACCGCGCTCGCCAGCCGGGCCACAATGCCGGCGAACGAGGGCGCGGCAACCGATGTGCCCCAAACGAAATAGACCTCAAAACTCCCGCCTGGGCCATTTTCGCAGGATCGATGCAAGCACAGCAGATAAGGATCGTGCGAGGCCGCAGTCAAGGATACGTCGGGTATGTCGCGAGCGCTATCGCTGGGAATGCCAGTTACGGCGGATTGCCATGACGGTTTGGAGAAGAATGTGCTCGCTCCGCCGCCACCCGCCCTTATATTGGCACTCTGCCCGCATTGCGCTGCCGAGCAACTCTCGTTCCACGCAGTTTCCGGGATATAGGACAGTGCTGACGAAAGGGTGTTGCCTTGGGTATTTGTTGAGCTCCAGTATTTGCTGTCTTGTCCATTCTCGTTAAACAACGTACCTCCGACAGCGACCGTAAAGGGTGTGGCAGCAAGAACGTTTGCCGAAACCGGTCCCTGAGCAACTGTGGCGCTGTTTGCGTCGCACCCTTCCGCGCCGGTATCGCCGGTAGAAACAAGGTAGGTGATGCCCTGCGCGGCTGCCTGCTCGGACAAAGCCGCAATCCCGGCGGCCTCTGTTTGCGTCACAAAAGCCTCACACTCCCCGAAACTTTCCGTCATTACGCCTGCGAGATTGTTGTCAATAATGTAAAGTTCCGAAAGGTCAACTCCATCTGTGGTATTGGTTGAGGCGGAAACCACCCGTTCCACGAAAGCCGCCGGCGCGGACGCGGTTGCCCACGTTGCGTCGAGAAGAGCCTCCAATTCCTCATCTCCGCCGAGGTTTCCGGGATCGGGCCCGTCCAAGATAGTGTTAAACCCCCCGGGCACGCTGAATATTCGCCAGAAGTCTGAGAGATCGTCAGGATCGAAGTTGGATCTGGCCACAACCGCGATTGAGGCTCCTGTCCCTCCTATGGCTGTCGGAAGGTTGTAGATTGTCGCGAAATCTCCGGGGCCAATCGCGTGAATTGCTGGGCTGCCGGGAAAGGTCACCTGAGGCGTTTTGCCTGGACCTGCCGGAACTACTTGGGCTTCGATGCCTTCGGCCGAAAAGCGGACCTCCGGTTTCTTGAGAAAATTGTGCAGCGTGTTCACTCCCGCCACTACCGGCGTCAGCGCCGTGGGAATTTGCGGATCGCTCGCGTTGGCCCAGTGATCCTCGCCATCCACGGTGAATTTGTGGATCGCGGTGTGGAATGCTTCCTGCACCTGCGCGGCGGTGCCCGAGAACTCGACCACGGTGCGTCCTTTCGAGACTCTAGCCACCTGAAAACCATGCGACTGCAGCCAGGCTGTGACGGTTTGGAGGTCCTGGTCGGCCGGGCCAAACTGCTGGCCAAAATCTTCCGGCGTCAGCCAGCGGTGAAAGCTCGGTGAAGCTTTATCCTGCTGATCGTCGAGCAACCTTTGCAGGGCGGCTTCCTGTTCCGCACTGCGCTGCAGCACCAGCAGCATGCGCGGCATGGGAAGGTCGGGCGGAGCTGGCCCGCGGTCAAATTCTGGCCGGGCCAGCGGGTGAACGTTGCCGGGCAGAGTAGTGAGTTGAGATTCGTCCAAAGCTTTGGTAATGCGGGGCTGGACGGCGGACTGGGCGAATGCTGGAGTCGACGCGAAGGGCCAACTTGAGCAAAGAGAAATGAGGAGAAGGATAATTCCGAAGGGTCGAACCAACACGGGGCACACTCCCAAGAAGCTTCCGTTCCAGCTTAGGCAGCCGCAGGCCACCGGGGGGAGAAGAAAAATAGCCCATATCCGCGGGATTGGCAAGAGGCCCGTTCATCCGCGGGCAACCGCCCAAACGACGCCCGTACGCTAGCGCAAAAGCTGGTTGCCTGAATGTGATGGCAGAGACTGTGCTGGGTATCCGGAATCACAGCCGCGATCTGGGCAAAACTCCTCCAATTCCACGCAAACCTCGTAAAATGTGGCCATGAGTTACAAGCCGACGCCCATTGACACATCCAAAATCGAACTCAGCCCGGAGATCAAGCGGCTTACCGAAGTGCTCTCCAGGAATGCCCACGAAGTCTGGGCGCGGGAGCGCATGGCGCAAGGCTGGCGCTATGGCCACGACCGGAATGATTCGCGCAAGGAACATCCGTGCCTGGTACCGTACGAGGAACTGCCGGAATCGGAGAAGGTCTTCGATCGCAACACCGCGATGGGAACGCTCAAGGCGCTTCTGGCGCTGGGATATCACATCACCAAGCCTTGACACTGTCAGGGGCGGGTGCCAGAATCGGCGCTCGTTTTGCCTTCATCGGGCGAGCGTGCGCGTACGCGGAACCAGGATCTCAATGCAGCAGAATCCACAACCCGATCCCAGCCAACCAGCGGAGACTCCTCACCTCGCGGGGAGCGGCGCCGACACCTTTGATGACATGCACGATACCGAGGAGGAGCTAAGCCGTTACGCAGCCATCGCGCGGACTCTACAACTGTGCCGGCCCATCGAAGAGGGGTTTGACGCCGCCGACGAGTGGGCGGTGAAATTTCAGCGCCGCCATCACTGGCTCACTCGGGGCGCAGCCCTGTTCGGAACCCTGGCGGTGGTGTTTGCCATTATCGGGCTAAGCCGCGGCGAACAGGAATTATGGAGCGCGCCCTGGTTGCCGAGTAAAGAAAAGCTCGACTGGGTTGAACTATGGCTGGCGGGCACTGCCGTGGCCATCGTCCTGGTGGGCTGGATCACCCACTACAAAGAACGCTGGCTGCAGTGGCGTCACCAGGCCGAATCGTGCCGCCTGCTGCGCTACAACTTTCTTACTCATCCTTCGGTGTGGCGGGGACGAGAAGAAGACGCCCAGCTTTGGATCGAGGGCAAGCTGGTCGAGATAAGGCGTACCGAACTGGAGAAGGCGGTCCGCGAACCCACGCCCCACGGTCCTTTTGAGGGGACGCAATCGAAACTGCCGCTTCCAGTCTTGCGGGCCTTGACCGAATACTATCTTTCCAAGCGCCTGAACCCGCAGAAGGAATACCTGGCAAACCGGACGCAGCGCAACGAGTTTTCCGATTGGATTCGGGCATATTTGCCCTGGTTTTTCTACGTGAGCATTGTTGCGGTCTTTTTTAAATTCTTCATCCGCGATGTTTCGGTACGCTGGGAACGCCTTCTGGCGCTGCTGGCGGCGCTGTTGCCAGCCGCCGCCGCCGGAGTACGCACCTGGCGCAGCGCCTTCGAATTCTCCCGCAACAAGGGACGCTTCGAAGCCGCGCATCAGGCTCTGCGAGATCTGGAGCGGCGTCTAGTGGACGAAGGCTTTGCCGCCAGCGAGAAGCCGAGCGGGCGCCTGCCAGGTCCGGGCGGGGAGAAAGGCGCGGAGGAAGCCGACGCCTACCCGATTCTGCGGGACCTCTCCTGGTGCGAACACATTCTGGAATCCGAGCACCGCGAGTGGCTGCGCCTGATGTATGAAACCGAATGGTTCGGATAGGCTGCGCTGCAGTCAGCGGCGCGAATCGCTTGTGTTAATCTCGCAAATTCCATGCCCACAAAAATTGAGGTCGCGCGCCAGGCTGAGTTGCAGCGGGTGGTGATGCAGAATGCTGACATCCGCGCCGTGATCTTGCCGGAACTTGGGGGGAAGATTGGCTCACTGGTAAGCCTCAGGACGGGCCGCGAGTTCTTGTTGCAGCATGCGGATCGTCCCTACCGCCGCGCTCGCTATGCGGATCCCATGGGCGATTACGACATCAGCGGCTTTGATGAATGCCTGCCCACGGTTTCAGAGTGTCCCTATCCCGACCCGCCTTTTGCGGCAGCGATCATGCCAGACCACGGCGAAGTCTGGTCTCGTCCCTGGAAACTCGAGATTCGGGGCGAGGAGTTGATTCTGGAGATGGAAGGGGTTCGCCTGCCGTACCGGCTTCGCCGCAAGACCCGGCTTGCCGGTCCAGTGCTGGAGTTGGATTACGAGATCACAAACACGGGAAACCATCCCTTCAAGTATTTGTGGTCGGCTCATCCGCTGTTGACGGTTCAAGCCGGCGCCCAGATCGTTTTACCTCCGGAAGTTTCCGAGGTTCTGGTGGATTACTCGGCAGGGAATCGCTTCGTGATTGGCGGAAGTATCCCTTGGCCGCGCGCCCTTCTGGCCGACGGAAGCTGGGCGGATCTTGGCACAATTCACGGGCCGCAGGAGAAAACCGCCGATAAACTCTTCACCCCCCGCCTGTCGCAAGGTTATTGCGGAGTGCGTTTTCCCGGCACGGGCGAAGCTATCTTCTTCCGTTTTAATCCGCAACTCGTGCCCTACGTCGGGCTCTGGATTTGTGAGGGTGGCTTTCCGCCGGAAGGAGCCTCCGGAATTTACGCTGGCCCTTGAGCCTTGCAACGGCCGGCCCGATTCCTTGGCGACGGCGATTGCGCGCAGGAGAATGCCGGGAGCTGCCGGGCGCATGTGGGGTTCATCGCTGGACGATGCAGGTGGAAATTCAGGACGAGCCAATGGTTCCTTAATTACCCCTCTTAATTACTTCGCGCTGGCGATCACATCGCCGGGAATCAAGGGGGCCTTGAAGATTAAAGCTTGATCTGCTTGGTTGCGTCGTCGTCTACTCTCCGAACAGTTGCACCTGGCGGGTATCGGATGACAGGCCTCTACGCGGGCGGCGGGTAGCGCCAATTACGGCCAGAACGGTCAGCGAATCCAGTGCGCTGCGCGGCACGAAAATCCTTTGGGTGTTGGAGCGCAGGTCGGGAGGGTTGACCAGGAATCCCTCCGCCGTGGTCAAGCTGAGGTCGTTCGGCATCATGCCTTCCAGCACCTCATTGTCTTTGAACTTGAGCCGAACCCACAATCCTTCGGTGCGTGGGCGGCTGGTAAATGTCTTGCGCGTCAAAGTGTCGGACTCCCCGAACTCGCGCACGAAATACACGCCCTTGATATCGCGCAACTCAATGGCGATCACGGTGCCGGCCGTATTCAGTAATTCGAGCTTGCCCTCGCGCACAAAGTCGGACGGGGCAACATAGCCGTTGACGGTGTCGCGGTCCATCTTGCGGACGACGACTTTCTTGTGGGTTGAAGGCATGTTTGTCTGGTCAGCTTGGCTCGGTTGGCTGGGCGTGGCTTAGGGCGGCTGGCCCCGCAGTCCGTGGCTTCCGCCGGGTTCGATTCTCCCACTTTTTTCCGGGAAGCGGGGCGGTATCTAGGTAGTAGTAGCCAAATCGTTAACGATGTGTTATTTTCTGTAGCTTGCCGCTCCTTATCGAAAGACTTTTAAGTCTATTCTATAGAACTACTTACGTACAAGTAGCAGGGAAGTGGTGTCCTACCGGTTCGAGCCCCTGTGGAAAACTCTTGCATTCGATGATGCTCCACGCGGGTGACCCGGTGTTTGTGACAAGGCATGGCTGATTACATTTACACCATGGAGGTTCGGCTAACCCCGGACCAGTTGCGTGGCGTCACGCTGGTGCAGGATATCGCCCGCGCCGCCGGGATGAACATCTATCTCACCGGGGGAGCGGTCCGCGACATCATCAGCGGCTTTCCCATCCGCGATCTGGATTTCACGGTCCAAGGCAATCCCCTGAAGCTCCATAAAGATCTGGAACGCGCCGGGGCGGTGATTACCGCTTCGGATGACGATGCCAAGGATCTGTTTCTGACCCTTCCCGGCAATGCACGCGCCGAGATCAGCATGGCGCGTACCGAGCACTATGAAAAGATCGGCAAGCCGCCCCATATCGCGCCCGCCACCATCATTGAGGATCTGCGGCGGCGCGACTTCACCGTCAATGCCATGGCGTTGTCGCTGAACCCTGGCTCGCGCGGCCTGCTCATGGATCCGTTCAACGGCGCGGCGGATATCGAAGCCAAGGTTTTGCGCGTCTTGCATAACTATGCATTTGTTGAGGACCCTTCGCGGCTCATCCGCGCCTCTCGCTTCGCGGCGCGTTTCCACTGGCCGCTCGAAGAGCGTACGCAACTGCGCTTTGATTCCGCCAAAGAGAACAATTACATCGAATCCATCACCAACAAGGCGATCGGCTACGAGACTGCCCAACTGGCTTACGAAGACGATCCGCTCAACGTGGTGCGCGCCCTGGAGAAGGAAGGCTGGCTCAAGGTGCTGGGCGCGCACTGGAGCACCGCTAAAATAGATACCGCCGGCTTGGCGCAGCTCATGAAGACGCGCCAGCAGATGAACGAGTTGGGCTATTGGCCGGATCCTTCTCCGGCGGTGATGTACTTCCTGACCTCGCGTCTCAGCGACAAGGAAGTTGCCGACATGCGCAAGTTCATGCCGCGCCGCGATCTGGTGGAAGCCTGGCGTGATCTTGAGGAAAACGCCAAAGGCCTGGCCAAGCGCCTCACCGGCAAGGAAGCTGCCACCCCTTCGCGGACCTGGAAGCTTCTATCGGAGGCGCGGCCGGAAATGATTCTATTCCTGGCCGTAACCGCGCGCCAGCAGGCGGTGGCGCTGAAGATCAAGAATTACTTCACTAAGTGGCGGCAAGTACAGCAAAAGATTCCATTAATTGAAATGACTGAGCTCTACATTACTCCTCAGTTGCCGGAATATCCCAAGATCGCAAATGATGTCTTCATGCTGTTGCTCGATGGCCGGCTACGCTCGCACACCGAGATCCTGAAGTTTCTGAAGCCGCTGGCTCCGCCACCACCGCCGCCGCCACCGGTTCCCAAGCGCGGACGTGCCGCCAAGGTTGCGGCCGCGGCAGCAGCGGCAGCACCCCCGGTTCCCGTGCCGGCGACCGGCAAGAAAAAGGGAAAAGCGCAGGCTGCGGCCCCGGTCGCCCCGGCAGCGAACGTTGCCAAGCCGGGCGCGCCCGCCGCAAAATCCTCGCCGGCCCTGAAGTCCCCGCCGGTCCCGAAGTCCCCGCCGGTCCCGAAGTCGAAGACCGCCAAGCCTGGCGCGAAGCCACCAGCCAAGAAGGCAGCCCCGAAAAAGAAGCGTTAGACCTTTCTTCCGGATTCATTTCGGCAACATTTTTCCTCTTTCCTTCGGCCTTCTCCCTTTGATATAACGCCAACCGCCGGGTTGCGCGGGGCGAACCGTGTTGTGGGAGGAAACTGACCAATGAAAAAGCTGGGGAAGATACTGCTTCTCGCTCTCACTGGGATCGTGCTGCTATTGATCATCGGCATCAGCCTCACCATTGGCTGGAGGCCGTTTCTCGGTCCCAAAGCCCGCCCGCTGACCGCGCGCGCCTTCGAGAGCACTCCGCAGCGGCTGGTGCGCGGGCACTATCTCGCCACTGCCGTGAGTGGCTGCTCGTATTGCCATTCCGAACACGACTGGAACACATCTGACCGGCCAATTCTGCCGGGGCGGGAAGGGGTGGGCGAGCCGATTCCATTTGCGGGACTTCCTGGCCGCGTCGTCGCGCCCAATCTAACTCCTGATGCTCAAACCGGTGCCGGCTCCTGGACTGACGATCAACTCGCGCGAGCCGTCCGGGAGGGAATCGGGCACGACGGGAGAGCCCTGTTTCCCCTGATGCCCTACCCAAGATTCCGCAGCATGGCCGATGAAGATCTGGCATCGATCATCGTCTATCTGCGTTCCTTGCCGCCGGTGCCACATGAGCTGCCGGCGACTGAGATCATCTTCCCGGTCAAATACTTGATTCGCAACGCACCCGAACCGCTCACCGCGACGGTTCCGCAGCCCAACTCATCCGACCGCGTGGCGTGGGGCCAGTATCTGGTGACCATCGCCGGTTGCGAAGATTGCCACACTCCGCAAGACGCTCACGGCCAGGAGATCTCAGGCATGAGTTTTTCTGGGGGTAATGTTCTGGAGGAGCCCGGCGCCAAGGCTGCAGCCACGAATCTCACGACCGACGCCAGTGGCATCTCCTATTACGACGAAACCACGTTTCTGAAGGCAATGCGTACCGGCTACGTCGGAGCCCGGAAGCTCAGCCCGGCCATGCCGTATGCATTCTACGGAAACATGACCGACGATGATCTGAAGGCCATCTTCGCTTATCTTCGGACGGTGAAGCCGGTCAAACACCGCGTGGACAACAGCTTGCCGCCGACCTACTGCAAACTATGCCGGCAGTGGCATGGGGCCGGGGAGCAGAATTAAATCGGTTCGCGGGTTCCGTGTAAGCGCTACAATTTGGGTGTGAAGTGCTGGCTGGCCATAGCGGCGTTGGTTGCAGCATGGCTGGCAACGCCGGTTTGGGCGCAGCGCCGTGGGGGTGGAGCGTCGACCGGCGGGACCGGTCACGGCGGGTACGCCACTCACGCTCCGGTCGTAGGCGGTCATAGCTCGCGGGGATTCAGCGCTCCTTCGTCTGGCGTGCGGTCTGGGGTGCGGTCTGGCGCAACCTTCGGAACACCTTTTCATCGGCCACCTTTTTATCCCAACCGGTTCTACAGTCGCCGCTTTTACGGGTATCCCTGGGCTTACGGTTACGGATACCCCAGTTACCTCTACCCCGGGTTCTACGGGAACTTCGATAGTAACTACGGAGACTATGAGTATCCCTCCGCCGGCACTACCTACCCGGGCTATAACCCATCCGCCAGTTACGTTGATCCCAACATCCAGTATCAGCAGCAAAACGACCAACAGCAGGATCAAATCGACCAATTGGAAAACGAGGTAGACCGGTTGCGCGCAGACCGGGCGCGGTCGAACCCAGCGGTAAATTCTCCGCCTCAACCGGCAACGGTTCTGGTCTTTCTGGACCGGCACACCGAGACCGCTCAGAACTACGCAATTGTGGGAGAGACGCTCTGGATCTTTACCGAGGAGCGCGCCCGCAAAGTCCCGATTTCCGATCTCGATATTCCCGCTACGCAAAAAGCCAACGAAGACCGCGGCGTGGACTTCCGCCTGCCCGAATAAAAATAGCGCTCGCAGTCGCGATTCTTAATCTGTGGAAATCCGTGTGAATCCGCGGCCGACTTTGATTTCCCATTCCTCGAAGCGCAACGTAAAATCAACTCACACTAATGTCCCAATTCGTTCACCTTCATCTTCATACTGACTACTCCATGCTCGACGGCGCCTGTGACGTGGAGAAACTCTGCCAGCGCGCCAAGGAAATGGGCATGCCCGCCGTGGCTATGACCGATCATGGCAACATCTTCGGGGCGGTGCACTTCGTAAACGCCGCCAAGCACGCGGGAATCAAGCCCATCGTGGGCTGCGAGCTCTACGTCTGCAAGAAAGAAGACCACAACATCGAGCGCACCCCGCCCGAGGGCGATAGTTACAACCATCTTCTGGTGCTGGCGGAAAACGAGGAAGGCTACCGCAATCTAACCAAGATTACCTCGGAAGCGTCGCTGCATGGCTTCTACTACAAGCCCCGGGTGAGCAAGCGGTTTTTGGCGGAGCATTCCAAAGGACTCATCGGCCTCTCCGGCTGCCTCAAAGGCGAAGTCGCCGAATTCCTCACTGAAGAAAAGTACGATGCCGCGCGCTCCGCGGCAGCCACTTACCGCGACATTTTTGGCAAAGACAACTTCTTTCTGGAGATCCAGGACCAGGGCCTGGAGCAGGAGCATCGTATTCATTCCGGCCTGTTTCAGCTGGAAAAAGATCTGGGCCTGCCGCTGGTGGCCACCAACGACAGCCACTATCTCTGCGAAGACGATGCCCACGCTCAGGACGTGATGCTCTGTATTCAGACCGGCAAGTCCATTCAGGACACCAACCGGATGAAGTTCCAGGGCACCGACTTCTACGTCAAGAGCTACGACCAGATGTTGCGCGTCTTCAAGGATTCGCCGCAAGTGCTGGATCGCACTCTGTCCATCGCCGAGCGCTGCAGCCTGCGTCTGGAAAAAGTCAGCAATCCATTTCCCGAGTTTGTCGTTCCAGCCGCCTACACCCTGGATAGCTACTTTGAACACGTCACCCGGGAGGGTTTTGCGCGGCGCCTCGAAGTACTGCGCACTCTCGCCGATCAGGGAAAGCTGAAGCACGGCCTGGCCGAATATGAACAGCGGCTGGCGCGGGAAATTTCCATTATCGAGCAGATGCAGTATTCCGGCTATTTCCTGATCGTGTGGGACTTCATCCGCTACGCGCGCGAGCATGATATTCCGGTGGGGCCGGGCCGCGGATCGGCCGCCGGATCCTTAGTGTCCTACGCGCTGGGTATTACCAACATCGATCCGTTGCAGCACGAGCTGATTTTCGAGCGTTTCCTCAATCCCGAACGGGTTTCGTTGCCCGATATTGACATTGATTTCTGCATGAATCGCCGCGGCGAAGTCATCAGCTACGTCACCCAGAAATACGGCCGCGAAAACGTCGCCCAGATCATCACCTTCGGCACCATGGCGGCCAAGGCCGCCATCAAGGACGTGGGCCGCGCCATGGGCGTGCCTTACGCCGACGTGGACCGCATCGCCAAAATGGTGCCCACCACGCTCAACATCAAGCTGGAACAGGCGATCAAGGATTCCCCGGCCCTGCAGCAAGCTTACGAAGGCGATCCTCAAGTCCGGGAGCTCATCGATACCGCCAGAAAACTCGAAGGCCTGGTGCGCAATGCCGGAGTACACGCCGCGGGGGTGGTGATTTCGCCCCGGCCGCTCACCGACCTGGTGCCGCTGCACAAAACCAAGAACGACGAAATTGTGACCGCCTTCGACATGGGCGCGATTGAGAAGCTCGGCCTGCTGAAGATGGACTTCCTGGGCCTGACCACGCTGACCATTCTCGACGATTCACTCAAACTCATCGCGCAAACCCGCAACCAAAAGGTTGTGCTCGAAGATATCCTCTTCACCGATCAGGAAACCTACGACAAGGTCTTCCACACCGGGCTGACCTCCGGCGTGTTTCAGTTTGAATCGCACGGCATGCGGGACGTGTTACGCCGTTACCGGCCCAATTCCATCGAAGACCTGACCGCCCTGAACGCGCTCTACCGCCCCGGCCCCATTCAGGGCGGCATGATCGACGACTTCATCGACCGTAAACATGGCCGCAAGAAGATTGAATACGAACTGCCCGAACTGAAAGATATCCTGCAAGAAACATTGGGCGTGATCGTTTATCAGGAACAGGTGATGCAGATTGCCAACCGCCTCGCCGGATATTCGCTGGGCGAAGCCGATCTGTTGCGCCGGGCCATGGGCAAGAAGATTGCCGAGGAAATGGCGGCCCAGCGTGAGCGCTTTGTCACGGGCGCGGTGCAGCGCGGCCATCCGCCTAAGAAGATCGAAAAGATTTTCGATCTGATGGCGCAGTTCGCCGGGTATGGCTTTAACAAGTCGCATTCCGCGGCCTACGCGCTGCTCGCCTATCACACCGCTTATCTCAAGACGCATTATCCCATCGAATTCATGGCGGCTCTGCTGACCTCAGTGACGGGCAGCACCGACGACGTGGTGAAGTACATCAACGAGTGCCGGGAAATGGGCATTGCCGTCGAGGCTCCGGACATCAACGTGTCCGACGCCAACTTCACGCCCCACACCAACGCCATTCGGTTTGGCCTGGCTGCGGTGAAGAATGTCGGCCATAACGCCATCGACTCCATCGTGGCCGGGAGAAAAAAGCTGGGGCGCTACCGCTCCATCTACGAATTCTGCGAAAAGGTGGACCTGCGCCTGCTCAACAAGCGTGTTCTGGAATCGTTAATCAAGAGCGGCGCCATGGATTCTTTTGGCCGGCGCGCCCAGTTGATGGCGGTTCTGGACAAGTCCATCGAGCATGCGCAGAAGCAACAGCGCGACGCCGAATCCGGGCAGCATGGATTGTTCGGCGTGTTTCAGCAGGATGAATCGCCTTCCGATAACGAAAAGCTCCCCAACACGCCCGATTGGGACGAACACACTCGCCTGGCCGCGGAAAAAGAAATCCTCGGCTTCTTTATCACCGGGCATCCCCTGGAAAAATATCGCGAGAAACTGGACGGCTTGCACGCTCTTAGCACCGCGGAGTTGGCCAGCATTAAAAACTCCACCGGAAAAGACGAAAATATCACCACTGCCGGCATCATCACCAACCTGCGGGTGCAGAAATCGAAAAAGGGAGACTTCTACGCGCAAGGCGCGCTGGAGGACATGGCAGGCTCCATCGAAATGATCGTCTTTCCCGAAGCCTATCGCCGGCTGCAGGAAAAAGTGAAGATCGAAGTTCCGGTGCTGGTGCGCGGCGGCCTGCGCGTCGAAGAAGGCTCGAATCCCAAACTGACGGTCAGCGACATTCAGTCCCTTGAGGAAGCGAAGGTCCCGCTGCCGCGGTCCCTGCGCATTCGCATCCCTCTCCCGACCGCTACTGAAACTACCGTGGACGCCTTACACACTCTTTGTCTGGAGAAAAAGGGCGGGGCCAAGGTGTTGTTTGATGTGGAACGCGAGGGAGATTTCATGGTAGTGATGGAGGCGGAAGGCTATAATGTCCAACCAGACCGGGCTTTCATGGCGCGCGTGGAAGAATTGTGCGGCCGGGGCGCGGTGCGCGTGATCGACTGACGTGATCGACGGAATTAAAGATCGACTGTAGCTAAAGATCGACTAAGCAAAAGATCGGCTAAGCAAAGATCGACTAAGCAAAGATCGACTAAGCAAAGATCGACTAAGCAAAGATCGAAAGTAAGCAAAGATCGACTAAGCAAAGATCAAGTAAGTAAAGATCGACCGAAAGACGATCGACCGAATTCGCCAGCAGATGCGTCCCTTCAAACCCAAAAATCCGAGTAAACAGGATTCGCCGTCCGGCGCGCCTGCCCAGCAGCCAGTGAAGGGCGCCGAACTCCTGTTGTCCATGGTCGAGGCGCGCTGCGCCGCGAACAACGGCAACGGCGGCCACATGGATTCGCGGGGCGAGCAGGAACTGGAAACCATCGAAGCCCACATCGCCAAGCTGGAAGCGGCGGCGCAGGAACAGGACGGCGAAACCCGCCGCGAGATCGAACAGCTGCGCACCCGGATCGACGCCCTGCGCCATGATGTCTCGGCGCGCGACACCGCCTGGGCGAAAGCGGAGTTAGCCCGCCACCCGCAGCGTCCTTACACGCTGGACTACGTGGAGCGCATCTTCACCGACTGGAACGAAATCCACGGCGACCGCGGATTCGGCGACGATCCCGCCATCGTATGCGGCATGGCGCGCTTTCACGGCGAAGATGTCATGCTGGTTGGCCACCAGAAAGCGCGCGACACCAAGCAGAAGGTGTACCGCAACTTCGGCATGCCCAATCCCGAAGGTTATCGCAAGGCGTTGCGCGCCATGAAGATTGCCGAGAAGTTCCAGCGCCCGGTTTTTACGTTTGTCGATACGCCCGGCGCTTATCCCGGACTGGGCGCGGAAGAACGCGGCCAGGCGGAGGCCATTGCCCGCAATCTGCGCGAGATGGCCCGGCTGCGAGTTCCCATCATCACGGTCATCACCGGCGAAGGCGGCAGCGGGGGAGCTTTGGCAATCGCCGTGGCCGACCGGGTACTCATGATGGAAAACGCCATCTATTCCGTGATCTCGCCCGAAGGCTGCGCCTCCATCATGTGGCGGGACGCGACCAAAAAAGAGCTGGCGGCGGAGGCTCTACACATCACTGCTTCCGACTTGACTGAGATGCGATGCATCGACGGCACCATTCCCGAACCCGAGGGTGGCGCTCACACCAACCACGAGGAGGCTGCCGCGCTGCTGGATGCCACTCTGCAGAAGGAGCTTGCCCAGCTAAAAGCGCTGCCCGTCCCGGAATTGCTCGTTTCACGATATAATAAGTTCCGGAATATGGCCCAGTTCTTCTCCTCCGGCAGCTAAATGGCCCGTTTCTATTCTGGTACGTGCGTACCTCGGTTACCTTGGTGGGATTGCCTATCGCACGCTCTACTACCGTATAATTCTAAGAGCAACGTCTGCATCACTATTTCAAACTCCGCGAACGTATGAATTCCGCTTCGAGCAAAGGAAGGATCAGGGATGGCCACCACTGATGTGCCTCTCCACCAATCGGCTGAGCCGGTGGAGATGAAACGTGTCGCCAACAATATGAGCATCCAGGTGGCGACGGTGAACGGTTCCGGTTCGCAAAGCTCCAATACGGTTTTATTGCGCAGCATTTTCCAGATGGGCGTGCCCATCTCGGGCAAGAACATGTTTCCCTCGAACATCGCCGGGCTGCCCACCTGGTACACCATCCGAGCCAACAAGGATGGCTACATCGCGCGCAAAAAGGAAATTGATTTTCTGGTGGCGATGAACCCGGAGACGGCCCGGGAAGACGTCATGTCGCTGGCGCCCGGGGCCGCCGCTCTCTATGACGAGCCGCTGAATTTAAGCACATTGCGCCAGGATCTGGTGTTCTACGCTGTCCCTTTCGACAAACTGGTCGCACCGGTGTGCCCTGAAGCCAAGTTGCGCAAACTGGTGCGCAACATGATTTACGTTGGCGTCGTCGCCAAGTTGCTCGAGATTGATATGGGCGAGGTGGAGAAGGCCATCCGCAAGCAGTTCTCTAAGAAAGTGAAAGCGGCGAACCTGAATCTGGCAGCCGTGCAGGCGGGTTTTGACTTCGCCGCGGCCAATCTCCCCAAGCGAGACCCTTACTTCATCCAGCGCATGGACAAGACCGCGGGCAAGATCATTGTTGACGGCAATTCCGCTGCCGCCCTGGGTTGCATGTTCGCCGGCGCGACGTTTGTGGCCTGGTATCCCATTACGCCGTCGTCCTCTTTGCCCGAGGCCATGATCGATTACATGAAGCGCTTTCGTATCGGCGCCGACGGCAAGGCCACCTTCGCCATCGTTCAGGCCGAAGATGAACTTGCCGCCATCGGCATGGTCCTAGGCGCTGGCTGGGCGGGTGCGCGCTCGATGACTGCGACCGCCGGACCGGGTATCTCGCTCATGGCTGAGTTCGCCGGATTAGCCTATTACGCCGAAGTGCCTGGAGTGATCTGGAACATCCAGCGAGTCGGGCCTTCCACTGGCTTGCCTACCCGCACCGCACAGGGCGACATTCTTTCCACTGCGTTCCTTTCTCACGGCGACACCAAGCACATCATGCTGATTCCCAGTTCGGTGGATGAGTGCTTCAGTATGGCGCAGGATGCTTTCGATCTGGCCGAGAAGTTCCAAACTCTGGTCTTCGTCATGTCCGATCTGGATCTGGGCATGAATAACTGGATGTCGGATCCTTTTCAATACCCGGAAAAGCCCATCCAGCGCGGAAAAGTTCTGACCAAGGAAGATCTCGACCGCCTCGGCGGATTCTCTCGTTACAAAGATGTGGACGGCGACGGCATTGGCTATCGCACTCTGCCTGGAACCGATCATCCCGCGGCGGCTTATTTCACTCGCGGCAGCGGCCATAGTGAGCACGCGCAATACAGTGAGCGCCCCGACGACTTCGAGCGCAACATGGAGCGGCTCAACCGCAAGTTTGAGACCGCGCGCGCGTTTGTGCCGCGTCCCGAGGTTTCTGCCGGCAAATCGAAAATCGGCATCATCGCCTACGGCACCTCGCATTGGGCCATCATCGAAAGCCGCGACCAGTTGCGCAAGGAATACAGCATTGAGACCGATTATCTTCGCCTGAGGGCCTACCCCTTCACCCGCGAAGTGCACGATTTCGTTAAACAGCACGACCGGGTTTATGTGGTCGAGCAGAATCGCGACGCGCAAATGCTCAGCCTGTTGAAGCTGGATGTAGAGCCGGCGCTGGTCACCCGCCTGCGCAGCATCGCGCACATTCACGGATTGCCGCTGGACGCGCGCTCCGTCACCGACGAACTCATGTCCATGGAGGGCAAGTAATGTCTACGACTCCGGCCACACCGTCTGCGGCGCCCGCGCCGAAAGTGAATCGCATCAACCTCAGCGTGATGGACTACAAGGGCGGCAAGACCACGCTGTGCGCGGGCTGCGGCCACAACGCCATCTCCGAGCGCATTATTGACGCCATGTACGAGATGGGAGTCTCGCCCCAGCGCGTTGCCAAGGTGAGCGGCATTGGCTGCTCCTCCAAAACGCCGGCCTATTTTCTAAGCCGCTCGCACAGCTTCAACTCGGTGCACGGACGCATGCCTTCCATCGCCACCGGGGCGGTGCTGGCCAACCGCAAGCTGATGGCCCTGGGTGTGAGCGGGGACGGCGATACTGCTTCCATCGGCGTCGGCCAGTTCATCCATCTGATGCGGCGAAATTTGCCCATCATTTACATCATTGAAGACAACGGCGTATACGGGTTGACCAAGGGACAATTCTCCGCCACCGCCGATCTCGGTTCCAAGCTGAAGACGGGCGTGATCAACGACCTGCCGCCGATTGATACTTGCGAAATGGCCATCACGCTGGGGGCGACCTTTGTTGGCCGTTCCTTCTCCGGCGACAAGCGGCAACTGCACAGCATGCTGAAAGCCGCTATCGCGCACAATGGAACCGTAATGCTCGACGTAGTCTCGCCCTGTGTGACCTTCAACGACCACGATGGTTCCACCAAATCGTACAAATATATGAAGGACCACGAGGAACCCTTGCAGGAACTTAGCTTCGTGCCTGCGTTCGAAGAGATTAACGTGGACTACGATCCTGGAACCACCACCCAGGTCACCATGCATGACGGCTCCCAGTTGCTCCTGCGCAAGCTGGAAGAGGATTACGACCCCACCAACCGCATCGAAGCCATTCGCCGCCTCAATCAGGCGCATGAAAAGGGCGAGGTGCTGACGGGAGTGTTCTATGTCAACACCAAAGCTCCTAATTTCATTGATCTGCTGAATATGACGGACGATCCGCTGGCCACCTTGCCAGAGTCGTCGGTGCGCCCCGGCAGGGAAGTGCTGGAGCAGGTGATGGAAGAGTTGCGGTAACCCGGTAGCGCACAAAGCAGCGAACAAAAGCAAATGAGCCCGTAACGCTGTCGTCCAGAAAGGCTACGATTTTTTCCGCTTGAGCTTCTTGTTCCTCTTCACCTTCCCGTGTTCCCCGCTGTGCTCGGGATTTTCTCCAGGCTCGGGAAATCGGTATCCGCGCCTTTTAGCATGGGATCCTGATCCCGATGCCCCAGCTGCCCGTTCATGGAAGTGTTTCCGCCACGACTCTGGTCATCTTGTTCCACCGCGCCTTTGCCAGAATCTTGATCTTTGCTTGTTAGCATGAATGAAAACCCCCAAAAGCCTGGAAATATGGCACCTTCAGGCTACTCCGAAAGGTTTTTTCTAGGAAAGGCAGGCGTAGCACCTATAAACATTATAATTAGACGTGTTGTTATAACGGAATGGAGGAGCGAGCTATGAAGCGTCTGCTTCTGGTTCTGGCCTCAGTCGTGGTGTTTGCGCTGGGTTTGTTCGCCAGCCCGGTGCCTGCACCTGAGGCGGCATCATCGCTCAAAGTTTCAAGGCGCGCGACTTGTGCAGGTGGCGCACCGCCGTCACGCCCATCCGGCTGGCCACCACAGGCGCCACCGCGGCCGGGCTCGCCGCAGGCGCGCTTAGTTGGGTCGCCGGGGAGTTGTGCCGGTAGGGGAAACTCCCAGCTTGTGCAGCCGCTCCCGCGCCTGCAGCGCTTCATTGGATTTCGGATAGCGCTGAATTACGCGCCGCAATTCCGCAATTCCGTTTTCTTTCTGTCCCAGTTCGAGGAGGGAGAATCCCTTCTTAAGCTGTGCTGACGCGGCCTTGTTCCCGCCAGGAAAATTCTGCAGCACCATGTCATAATCTTTTGCCGCTTCTTGATAATTCCCCTGCCGGTAAGCCGTCTCCGCCAGATAGAAGTATGAATTTCCCGCCAGATCGTTGTCGGGATAAGACTTCACGAACTGGGCAAATTCCTGCGTGGCCAAGTCAGTCTTTCCGGCGTTGTAGTCGATCAGCGCATTTTGATAGAGCACATCGGGCGGAGGCGCCTGCACCGGGGGCGCTGTCTGCGGAGTCGCTCCGGCTTGCGGGGCTGCGAGCGTTTGCTGCGCCGCTTGCATATCCTCCAGCTGCTTGCTCATCTTGGCGATGCGGGCCTTGATTTCGTCCAGGGAATCGTTGAGCGACTGGATCTGTCCCGAAAGCTGGTCGACATGAGCCCCGCTGTCACTCTGCTGCTTGAGCAACGTGGTCTGCAGGCTATTGATGGCGGCAGTTGCTTTGTTGATGGCGTCGGTGTCCTGCTCGACCAGGTTCTTCATGACGCCCATGCGCTCGTCGAGCGATTGCTGCATGTGGGTCATCTGGTCCTGCAGCGTTTGCACCTGGGTTTGCAGTTGGATGAGGTCCCGGTTCACGCCCCAGGCCGGACCCGCCGAGGCCAAGCCGGCCAACAGGCCTAAGATCATCGAATATCGCTGCATTCTCATAGTTATTCCCCTGAATTAAGATGCCAAAATTATCGCTCAGGCCCAGCGGGCGCCGGCGGGACGTTAAAGATATTTCCCTTGTGCAAGATTCAAGAGTAAAAAGTAAAGATAAATCGCGCGGAGCGCACCTATCTTGAAGGGTTCCGATGTCACCCTGAAGCGCCAGCCCGGCAGGCATCACGTCCCAGAACCAGCCGGCGCGTTGCACCAACAAAAGATTAGGAGCGGTCCGTCTCCGAACCGCCCCTGCATCTCCAACTATTTCTTCCCGAACACGAAGTGGCCGCGGCGATTCTGCTGCCAGCACGCCTCGTTGGACTCGGTGCAGAACGGCTGCTCCTTGCCCATGCTGATGGTGCCAATGCGGTCGGCGGAAACGCCGCCCTGCACCAGTGCATTCTTCACCGCCCCGGCGCGGTTGTCGCCCAGTGCCAGGTTGTATTCGGTGGATCCGCGCTCGTCGCAGTGTCCCTGAATGGTGAGTTGAACATTCGGATGGTGCTTTCAGGAACGCAATGTCACCCTGAAGCGCCGCTTGCTGATCGGCGCGGACATCGTACTTGTCGTAATCGAAGTAGACGTCCTTTACGTTCTGTCCGAACAGTTCCTCATCCGTGGGCCCCGCCGCTGGCGGTGGTGGCGGAGGAGGCTGGGTTACGGTAACCCGCGCCGTGGCTTCTTGCGATCCACCCGCACCCTTGGCAACCAGGTGGTAGGTGGTTGAGTCCGACGGCGTTACCTGTTGCGAACCGCTGGCCTGTACAGCTCCAATGCCGTCAATGCTCACGTCAGTGGCATTGCTGGTTTGCCAGGTCAGCGAGGTGGATTGACCTTTTTGAATCGAGTCAGGACTCGCGGTCAACGAAGCCGTCGGCGCCGGTGGCGGCGGTGGTGGCGGCGGTGGTGGTGGCGCGACTTTCTTCTTGCAGGCGCCCAATAACAGAATGACGCCCAACATCAATACCAACGTACTCCACTTCATTCTTCTATGATTCACATTTCCTCCCTGCGTAATTGCACCCTACGTGGCGCGTTAGAGTCCGGCCGAGGCGGCATGAAACCCTCCGTCCTGCGCCCGGTTAATCAAGTACAAAAGTACAAACTGAATCAGGTACAAGTTGCCAAAACCCTGCTTACTACTTCCAACTCCAGTTAGGCTGGCTATTGCTGCCGCTAAACGTCAACTGCTTCTGCTGCGTGCCATCGGCCAGCATGGTCCAAATCTGCTCGCCTCCTGCCCGGCTGGATTGAAAAACGATATGCCGCCCGTCCGGCGACCATGATGGAAAATCATTCCGCCCGCCGTCGTGGGTCAACTGCACCCACTGCTTGCTGGCGATATTCATCATGTAGAGATCATTCGACCCCGGCGCGCCGGGCCCGTACCGCCGCATCCAGGAGAAGGCCAAAAATTGCCCGCTGGGATGCCACGCCGGCGACACCGCATAACCCTGGTCCGTCAGCCGTTGCACGTTGGTCCCGTCGGCTTCCATGGTGTAGATCTGCGGCAATCCGGTTCGCCCGCTCACCCACGCGATCTGCGCCCCGGTTTTCGGATTCCATACCGGAGAAACGTCCGGCCCGGCGTAAGCTGTGACCCGTTTCAGATTTCCTCCGGAAGGGTCCGCTACGTATATCTCCGGATCGCCGGTACGCGAGGAAGAGAATGCCAGCTTGGTGCCGTCCGCCGACCACGCTGGAGAAAGATTGGCCCCGCCCAATCGGGGAAAGGAAACCACCCGGTTCAGATCCAGAGAGTACATCAGAATTTCCCAGGCGCCCCGCGAGATCGAGCTGAATGCGATGCGCGAACCGTCCGGTGAAATCCGCGGCGAGAGCGAAATCGAGCCCAGATGCGTCACCTGGTGCTGGTTCGCCCCGTCATAGTCCATCGCCCATATTTCCTTGTGCCCGCTGCGGCTGCTTACAAAGTAAATCTTGCTTTCGGCGATCCCCTGAACGCCCCCGCCTAAACGAAAAATAATCTCATCGGCAAACTTGTGAGCAATGATGCGCACCGCGTCACTGGTGGCTGCGTCCTGATACTGCTTGCCCAGCACCTGTGGCGAGGCCGCATTCTTCACGTCATACAGCCAGCCCTGCACCGTTACATTCGCGCCGGTGACGCCAAGATTTCCAAAAACCAGCATGGACGCATTGGGCGGCGGGCCGCTCCAGGTTTCGAACTTTACGTCCGCGGGAGCGCCCACCAGTCCAAGCGGGTAGAAGCTCTTCGAAACCAAGTCGAAGATCCCCGCGTTGTCCAGGTCATTCCACAGCGTGTCGTTGAACACCTTAAGCAGATCCGGGTTCTTAGCGTCCGCCGTGGAGGCTTTGAAATCCGGGACTGCAATCCGGACATTCTCTACGCCCAACCCGGTCCCGGTGCGAATCCAGTCCTGCGCCCCGGCCGTTGCTGCCAGGGCCAAGAGCACAACCAACCACTTCACCAATCGATTCATGAATGCCGCTTCCTTGATCTCACACTCTCCGAAAACTAGCTGAGAGCTGAAGACTGATAGCTGAAGGCTAATAGCTATCTATCTCTTGTAATCGAACCAAAACTCAACCGAAACCCTATTGCCCGGATAATCCGGGGGCAGGGGACCAAAAGTGTCAATGCGTTGCAACGCCCGCATGGCGGACTGATCGAGCGATGGCACGCCGCTCGACTGCTCCACCCGTATGTTGGCGGGCTGTCCGCCGCGCGTAATATCAAAGGTCACGTAGACTCGCTGCGCGTCGGATATACGCGGGTCCACTTCGTACTTCAGCCAATTCTCTGAAACCTTTTGCTGCACCACGCGCACGTACCACGCGTAGCGGTTGCCAAAGTCTCCTCCGCCACCGGTAAAACCGAACCCGCCCTTGGCGCCGCCCGCGCTAAACGTTCCGTAGGGCCCGCTGACCGGGCCGCCCTGCCCAAATGGAACCACATTGCTCGCTTCAACTTCCGGCTGCGGCTCCGGCTTGCGGTGGCTCTCGCTCACCACCCGCTTGGGCTTCGCTTTGGCCTTCACGCCTTTCTCGGGAATCGGGATGGCTTCCGGCGCCTTCTCCTCGGGCTTAGGTTGCGACTGCGTCAGCCCCTTCGATTCATTCGCCAGCACATTCTCTTCCGGAGCGGCTCTGGCCGGCAGCGGCACCGTGCTTACCAGGGTCACGCCCAGCGCGTCGCCTCCGCCCCCCGCGCCCCAACTGCCGCCGCCTCCGGTAGCGATCGACGCCCAGGTGACGATCACGATGGTGAGGGCAATATGCAGACCCGCCGACCACAGCAAGTTGCGTCCCCACTGGTCGTGTTCGAAGAAAATTTCAGCGCTGGCCATGCGTCTCGAGCGGTTGCGTGACGATGCTCACATTGCTGATGCCCGACTGTTTCACCGCATCCATGACCGTGGCGAACGCTCCGAAGGGAACATCCTCATCGGCCCGCAAAAAAATGGACTGGTGCTGCGGGTCTCTTATCTTTTGCTGCAACGCCGCCGCAATCTCATTGATATTGATGGGATCATTGCCCAGAAAGACTCGCTGCTGCTTGTCGATGCTGATCACCAGGCGTTCTTCCGTGATCTGCTTGACGGTGCGCGTCTTGGGAACGCTTACCTCGATACCGGATTGCAGCACCGGCGCGGTCACCATAAAGATGATCAGCAGCACCAGCACCACATCCACCAGCGGCGTGATATTGATCTCGGAGAGCGAAGTCTGGGTGCGCCCGTTGGAAGAGGTGAAGGCCATTACCGCCGCACCCCGGCCGTCTCAGGCGCGTGGGGGGCCAGTTGAGCCTGCTGATTCTCCACCGCATTCAGCATCTCCAGCGCGAAGTCATCGCCCCGGGAGGCGAACTCACGAATGGAAGCCCCAATCAGGTTGTAGGCAATGACCGCCGGAATCGCCGCCGCCAAACCGGCTGCCGTGGTGATCAGAGCTTCGGAAATTCCTGGCGCGACTGCCCGCAGGGTGGCTGCGCCTGCGGTCCCTAACCCATGAAAGGCGTCAATAATGCCCCACACCGTCCCGAACAATCCGATGAACGGCGTAACTGCGCCGGTGATCGCCAGCCAGGGCAGGTTGCGCTCGAAGCGCGTCATCTCTTCGGAAACCGCGATCTGCATGGCTCGCTGAATCGCCACCGGATTGCGAATCGTGCCTGCGGCGCCGCTCACTTGGCGGCCGTATTCCTCGAATCCGCCTTCAAATACGCCCACCAGCGGACTAGGCCGGAATTGATCGGCCACGGCCGAAACATCCTGTAGCCGGCGCGCTTTGCGGAATGCCCGGATAAAACGTCCGCTTTGCACCCGCGCCCGCCGCAACAAGCCCCACTTGGACAGGATGATGGACCATGAAACCACGCTGAAGGCGAGAAGAATTACTAAAACGGCTTTGGCGACAATGCCGGTCTCACCGACCAGGTCTACAATTTCGCCGCCGACCACCAGAACTGAGGGAAGTAAATACAGAGGCATTTTTATTTTAGAGGACCGCTCTTAATTATAGACCAATTCTGATGCGGGTTTGCGCTCTGAATCCCATCGATTACCCCCATGTCCCTTGTGCAAAACCTATTTCGGAGTTCTGCGTCCGAGCATGAACCTGTTTTCGCAACCGAGAACTGAAAACCGGGAACTATCAACTGACGATCTTCTCCCTCCGTTGCGATCCCTCTTTGCGAGCCAGTTCGCGTACGTCTTGACCCGGAGCTCTGTTGTAATTTGTACCCCAATGGATCTAGGCGGAAGAATCCGTGCGTCTGACGGCTCAGTTGCCGCTGCTCTCACTATCGAAAACTGACGGCTACTTGCTCGCCTTCATGCTATTCTGCCCCCAACTCCATTCTCCCAGGACGGCCCCGTGCTCGTCGAACTGCGGCTCGAAAACTACGCGGTTATCGATAACCTGGCAGTCGAGTTTGCCGCCGGCTTGAATCTTCTCACCGGCGAAACCGGCGCCGGTAAATCGATCCTCATCGATGCCCTGGCTTTACTTCTCGGTGAGAAAGCTTCCGTTGACGTGATCCGTTCCGGCGCTGACAAGGCCGTGGTCGCAGCCGTTTTTGAGGTCGAGGGTGGAAGCGAAAAGGTCGTCGCTCACATCCTCGAAGCCAACGGCATCGACCTCGAAGACGGCTCCATAATCTTGCGGCGCGAAATCGCCCTGAGCGGCAAAGGACGCGTCTTCATCAACAATCAGCCCGCCACCGTCGCCGTCTTGCGCCAGCTTGCGCCCCATCTCGCCACCATCCACGCTCAGAACGAATCCTTACTGTCCTTCGACGCGGCGTCCCGCCTGCACCTGCTCGACTCTTACTCCGTAACCCAACTCGAAGCGGTGGCCACAGGATTCTCTAAGTGGAGGGACGTCGGGAACCGCATTGCAGAGTTGCAGCGCGATGAGCAGGACCGCCTGCGCCTGCTCGACCTGTGGACTTTTCAGAAGAAGGAAATCGCTGACGCCAAACTCCAGCCCGGCGAGGACGAGCGCCTGGAAACCGAGAAGCGCGTTTTGGCCAACGCGGAAAAAATCTACACGGCCGCGATGCACGCCTTCGATCTGCTCTATGAAGGCGCTGCATCTACCTCGGCTTCTCTACGCGCCGCGCAGAAGCATGTCGAGGAACTTGCTCGCTTCGAGCCGAGGTTTTTGGAAGCACTGTCCGCGCTCGATACCGCCCGCATCAGCGTGGAGGACGTAGGCGCCAGCCTGCGCGATTACGCCGGCGGCATCGAAGCGTCCCCGGAGCATCTCGCCGAGGTCGAAGATCGCCTCGCCACCCTCGATCGTCTCAAGCGCAAGTACGGTTCCACCTTGCAGGATGTGATCCAACTGGGCGAGGAAGTCAGCGGCAAGCTCTCCGCCATGGAAAACAAAGACGAAACTTTGCGTCAACTGCACGTCGAGCTGGCAAAAGCCGCGGAAGAATATCTACTAGCCGCGCGCGCCATTTCCAGGAAGCGCTACGAAGCCGCGCGCAAGCTGGAGAAGCTGGTCGAGGCCGAAATCAACGATCTCGCCATGCGATCCATTTTCCATATCGAGGTCAGCGGCACAGACGAGGCAGGGAATTGGACCGCCTCCGGCTTCGATACTGTGGTCTACCTGATCGCCACCAATCCGGGGGAGCCTATGCGGCCGCTGGAGCAGATCGCCTCGGGCGGCGAACTTTCCCGGGTCATGCTGGCGCTCAAAGCCAGTGTCGAGACGGGCAGCAAGGCTCGTGTGGCGCGGGCGCCCTCGCCCGCGGATACTCGCCAAACGTCGCAACGCACGCTCATCTTCGACGAAATCGACATCGGCATCGGAGGCCGCGCCGCAGAAGCAATCGGCAAGAAGCTGAAGAGCCTATCGCGGGGCAATCAGGTGCTCTGCGTCACCCACCTGCCCCAGATTGCCACCTTCGCCGACCATCACTACGTGATCGAAAAAAAAGCCTCCGCCGGACGCACCCGCACTACCGTGCGCCTCATCACCGGCGACGAGCGCACTGAAGAGGTAGCCCGCATGTTGAGCGGCGCCAAGCTGACCGAGACTTCCCGCAAGCACGCCGAGCAGATGCTGAAATTCAACGCGTAAGTCCTAGTCCAAAACATACCTGGCCACTTTTCACACTCCTGTAATACGCCTGTCGTATATTGGCGCCTCACGTTGCCTGATTTCCGGCGCGCAAACTTTTCTTTGTGGAGAATAACCATGGCCACCGCCAGCGCAACTCTGCTTGACGCCAAGATGGCGAAGTCGCCCGGCAGGCTGGGCATCATGATCTCGGTTGCAGTTTTTGTTATCGGCATGGCATACGCTGGAATTAGCCTGGGACGCGATCTCTCGGGTATTCATGCCGGATCATGGCTGCCCTACATTCTGCTCGGCATAGCGTTGCTCGTGGCTTTGGGCTTCGAGTTCGTCAACGGATTCCATGACACGGCCAACGCGGTGGCTACGGTCATCTACACCCACTCCCTGGAGCCGCATGTCGCCGTAGTGTGGTCGGGCTTATGGAACTTTCTGGGCGTGCTGGTTTCTTCCGGTGCAATCGCCTTTACCATCATCTCGTTGCTGCCCGTGGAGCTGATTCTGCAAGTGGGCAGCAAGGCCGGCTTCGCCATGGTGTTTGCGCTCTTGGTGGCGGCCATCATTTGGAACCTGGGTACCTGGTACTTCGGCCTCCCGGCCTCCAGTTCGCATACCCTGATCGGGTCGGTGATCGGCGTCGGCATCGCCAACCAGTTGATGGCGGGGCGCACCGGCACCAGCGGTGTGGACTGGGACCAGGCGCTCACCGTCGGCAAGTCGCTCCTGCTTTCGCCCATCGTGGGATTCGCGGTGGCGGCCCTGCTGCTTCTGGCCGCCAAAGCTTTCATCAAGGATGAAAAACTATACCGTGCCCCTGAAGGCAATGCCCCGCCGCCCTTTTACATCCGCTGCCTGCTGATTCTGACTTGCACCGGCGTGAGTTTTTTCCACGGCTCCAACGATGGGCAGAAAGGCATGGGCCTGATCATGCTCATCCTCATCGGCACGGTGCCCACGGCTTATGCCTTGAATCACGCGGTCAGCTTTCAACAGTCGCAGGATTTTATTGCCGTCTCGCAACAGGCTGCCGCAGCGTTGGATCACTACGTTAGCCCTAACGCCGTCATCGGCGACGCGCGGGATGATTTAACCAACTACATTCGTACTCGCGAATTTACTCCGAACACCATGCTGGCCATGCGCCAGTTGATCTCCGATATCGGTAACGAGACGGTGCTCTACAAGGAACTGAAGAACGTTCCCAACGAGCGGGTGCGCAACTTTCGCAACGACCTTTACCTCATCAGCGAAGCGCTGCGCATCGTCCAGAAGACCGGCCACGCTCAGTTCTCTGACGCCGACGCCAAGATTCTCGCCAATTATAAAAAGCATGTGGACCAGTCCACCCGCTTCATTCCCGTGTGGGTGAAAGTCGCGGTGGCCATGGCGCTCGGCCTGGGCACCATGGTGGGCTGGAAGCGCATCGTGGTAACCGTGGGCGAAAAGATTGGCAAGACTCACCTTACCTATGCCCAGGGCGCGGCGGCCGAAATTACCGCCATGGCCACCATCGGCGCGGCCGACGGCCTCCATCTCCCGGTGAGCACGACCCATGTGCTTTCTTCCGGAGTAGCCGGAACCATGGCCGCGAACCACTCTGGGATTCAGTGGTCCACCATAAGAAGTCTGGCGATGGCCTGGGTGCTCACCCTGCCGGTCGCCATGATGCTTTCCGGTTTCCTGTTCTGGGGATTCCGCAATATTTTCTAGGCAGGCCCGGCCGCGGAAGGCCAGGATCACGTTAGCGGTGCGCCTTAGCGGCTCGCTGCATGGCTTTCCGCTGCTTCTTGGCGGCCTTTTGTAACGCTTTTTCCTTTTTCCGCGCCGCCTTGTTCGCCGTTTTCTGGTTCTTCTTGGCCGCTTTCTGGGCCTGGCGCTCGGCGTCCGGGCCCCTGAAAATCTGAGCTCTAGCCGGGACCGGCCATGCAAAACTCAACACAACCAGCAGTAGCAGAACTGAAACTCGTTTCATATGCCCCCGAAACGCAAATCCTATCGGCAATTTTACACCCCGCCCCCTGGGGTTGGTTCGCCATCGAAAGTAATGTTGCTGGAGCGCATTTCGGGTTATGCTCTTGCGGGAGACGATCAATGACGGTATTGAGAGTTTGTTACAAACACGGCGGCCGGTTCGATGAGGACTATTACCTGACGAAGCATCTGCCGCTCGCGGCGGGCGTCATGGGGCCATTCGGTGTAAAGGGCGTCGAGATGGTGAAAGTGTCCACGACGGCGGACGGATCGAAGCCGCCGTACCAGGTGATTTTCTCTGCGTATTTTGAATCGGCGTCAGGCCTGCAAGATGCGCTGCAAAGTCCGCGAATGGGCGAGGTATTAGGCGACATTCGAAACTTTTATGACGGCATGCCGGATGTCCTCCTCGGCGAAGTGGTCGCGCTGCCCGTCCCGGCGTGAGGAAACACGCTCACGCACAAAGCCTGCGCCACCCGCCCCATTCCATCGTCAGAACTTAACTTCCGGTTGGCTCTGTGCCTCTTTGACCCGCTCCGCGGTGCGAATCACCACGCTGGTGCTGGTCTCCGGGCAGTTGCCGTAGCAGTCGTCCCACCGAAAACCCTCAGAGGCCGTGGCCTGCGCACCTTCGGGCAACTCCCAACTCGCGCTACGCTGTTCGAACATTGCGCCGAAGGGATTCTGCGCCTTTTGACTGGTAGTATTCAGGGGCTTGCCGTAGCGCTTGGTAAGCGCTTCCACGTCCCGTACGAAGCTGTCCGCTGCAATGTCAGTAAATCGAATCTCCACCAGCTTCAAATTCTTGAAGACATAGGTATTAAAAAAAGTGAGACGAACCTCTCCCGAGCCGGAGGTCAGGATTGCCTGGCTGGCAGCGCATTTCTCCGCCTGGGTCTGCAGCTCCCAGCGGGCCTGAACGGCGCGCAGGGAGTTGTATTCATCCCCGAGCAGATTCTGGCGCTTCGCCTCCTCTTTCGCCTGCTTCTTTTTCTCTTTCTCCGTAAGCACAGGCAAAGGCGGGCAATGCTGCACGCTGGGCTCCGCGTCTGCGAAGTGTGCCGCCGTTTCCCCCAAGTTATGCTCCGCTGCCGGATATTGTTGGCCCTGTCCAAAGGCAGCGCCCGCATGCAGCGCCAAAATCAAGATCAAAGTGTGTTTCATTCTCGTCTCCTAGGCTCAACGTCCGGGATCGAATTGCTCAGCGTACGACCATCTGGCGCGCACTCAAAACATGCGCTGCCCTTCTGTCGCAGGCATGAGCCCGGGCAGACTCGTAGTAGGAACCGTAGCCTTATCGATGCGGAAATAGAACGTCACGTAAGTAACAGACCGCGGATGGTGCAATCCCGCCGGAGGGCACCCCGTTCTAGCCGCGATTTGTGTGGCTAGAGTGGCGCTTTTTTGCACCGTCCCGTGCCTTGTCATCCCGACCGCAGCGCAGCCAGCGCAGTGGAGGAACCTGCATTCCCAGGGACAAACCGGGCCGTAGAGAGGAGCGCACAATTTCAATCTCGGGCGCCCCATTGTCATCCTGAGGCGGCGGAGTTCTCCGCAAAGCGGAGAACTCCCAACGAAGGACCCATGCATTGGGCTGGTGGCACCGGCACTGCCGGCGAATTCGGTGTCGTAAAAGGGCACTGGCTTCAGCCGTGCCGCAAGCACCAAACCATGATTCGGGCTTTAGCCCCTGAGGGACCGCACCGGAAGAAGCTTTGTCATCCCGACCGGAGCGCAGCGAAGCAAGCGCAGTGGAGGGACCTGCATTCCCGGTCCGAACCAGTCCTTGAGAGGAGTACACAATTTCAATCTTGGGCGCCCCATTGTCATCCTGAGGCGGCGGAGTTCTCCGCAAAGCGGAGAACTCCCAACGAAGGACCTATGCATTGGGCTGGTGGCACCGGCACTGCTGGCGAATTCGGTGCCGTAAAAGGGCACAGGCTTCAGCCGTGCCGCAAGCACCAAACCATGATTCGGGCTTTAGCCCCTGAGGGACCGCACCGAAGAACTTTGTCATCCCGACCGGAGCGCAGCGAAGCAAGCGCAGTGGAGGGACCTGCATTCCCAGGACAAACCGGGCCGTAGAGAGGAGCGCACAATTTCAATCTTGGGCGCCCCATTGTCATCCTGAGGCGGCGGAGTTCTCCGCAAAGCGGAGAACTCCCAACGAAGGACCCATGCATTGGGCTGGTGGCACCGGCACTGCTGGCGAATTCGGTGTCGTAAAAGGGCACAGGCTTCAGCCGTGCCGCAAGCACCAAACCATGATTGGGGCTTTAGCCCCTGAGGGACCGCACCGGAAGAAGCTTTGTCATCCCGACCGAAGCGCAGCGCAGCAAGCGCAGTGGAGGGCGGGTGCTCCAGGTCTCGCCGTCTTTGCGAGACCTGGGGGCCGTCCCCAAATTCTTGTCAAGCCCCCAACCCCGCCCATTTCCCCGCAACTCCCTCATTCCATTCCAGAAAGAAAGTTATAAAGCATGTCCCATTCCCCCCGTCCAAACTGCTATTCTAAATGTATAAGGTAAACAAAGGCGCAGGCTCCGCCCTGCGCCTTTTTGTTTGCCTCGGAACCCCACCATGAAAAAACGGCAGTCTTCCCGGAGGCGCACCCCAGCCTCTGAGGCGAAGACTGCCCAGAAACGCGACACCAAGCGCCGTGGCGAAATCGGAGAGGCCGCCTTCCTGCACAAGGCCGCCTCCATGGGATTCGGAGTCGCCAAGCCTTGGGGTGACAGCGACCGCTACGACCTCATCGTGGACGTCGCCGGACGCCTGCTGAGGGTTCAGGTCAAGTCCGCCCACCGCGTCTGCGCTCAACCCGGCGGCGGATACCACATCCGCGCCCACCCCCACCAGCGCATCTCCTATCGCGCCGACGAGATCGACTTCCTGGTCGCCTACATCGTGCCCGAAGACGCTTGGTACGTTTTTCCGCCAAGCGCTTTCAAGACCATGAAGTCCATGCGCCTGTTTCCCCAGCACAAACAGAAGACTTCCAAGTTCGAGCGGTACCGCGAAGCCTGGGGTGCCTTTCAGGAAGTCAAATGACAGAAGAACCAATGAGCAACCAAGGACGATGAGGGTAAACGAGGCCTTGGTTTGGGTAGTTGCCTTCGTGGGGCTTCGCGTCCTTAGTGGTTCACGAATTCACCGGCCCGTTGCAGACATTCTCCTTCCATCAGGATAGAATCTCCAAAATCGCCGCGAGGGATTTGCATGGCCAGCTCCACCAATATTGATTCCATCCTGCACGAAGACCGCAAGTTCGAGTGCCCCGAGGACTTCCGCGAAGAAGCGCACATCAAGAGTTTGGAAGAGTACGAGCGCATTTACCGCGAATCCGTCGGTGATCCCGAGGGATTCTGGGGTAACGTGGCCAACGATCTGCACTGGTTTAAAAAGTGGGACAAAGTTTTGGAATGGAATCATCCCTGGGCCAAATGGTTCGTGGGCGGCCAGCTCAATCTTTCTTACAACTGTCTCGACCGCCACGTGCAGAGCGCGCGCAAGAATAAAGCGGCCATCATTTGGGAGAGCGAACCCGGCGAAGTTCGCACGCTCACCTATCAGCAGTTGCATCGCGAAGTGCAGAAGTTCGCCAACGTGCTGAAAGCGCTGGGGGTGAAAAAAGGAGACCGCGTCGCTATCTACATGGGCATGACGCCGGAGTTGCCCATCGCCATGCTGGCCTGCGCGAGAATCGGCGCGCCGCACACCGTGGTGTTTGGCGGATTTTCTTCGAATGCGCTGGTCGACCGCATCCACGACTCGCAAGCCGTGGCCGTCATCACCCAGGACGGTTCTTACCGCCGCGGCGCGGAAGTCAAATTGTTTCCCGCGGTCGAAGAAGCGCTGAAGTCGTGTCCCTCGGTGAAGCATGTGGTGGTGTACCGGCGCACCGGAACTGCCATCAACCTGCAATCCGGCCGGGATCATTGGTGGCACGAGCTGATGGCGGCGGCGTCGGATGAATGTCCCGCCGAGCCGCTCGATGCGGAGCATCCCCTTTATATCCTCTACACGTCAGGGACCACCGGCAAACCCAAGGGCGTAGTGCACACCACGGGCGGCTACTCGGTGGGAACCTATCTCACCATGAAATGGGTTTTCGATTTGAAGGAAGAAGACACGTATTGGTGCACGGCAGACATTGGGTGGGTTACCGGGCACAGCTATATTGTCTATGGCCCGCTGCAAAATGGCGCCACCAGTTTGATGTACGAGGGCGCGCCCAATTTTCCCGAGCCTGACCGCTTCTGGAGCATCATTGACCGCCATCAGGTGAATATCTTCTACACCGCGCCCACCGCGATTCGCACCTTCCTCAAATGGGGAGAGGAGTGGCCCAAAAAACACAAGCTCTCGAGCCTGCGCCTGCTGGGCACGGTCGGCGAGCCCATCAATCCCGAAGCCTGGATGTGGTACCGCGAAGTGATCGGCCATAACCGTTGCCCGATCACTGATACTTGGTGGCAGACCGAGACGGGCGCACATCATGATTGGGGCGGTTCCGGGAGCGGTGGCCACCAAGCCGGGTTCGGCGACGCGGCCTTTTCCGGGGGTGGTGGCGGAGATCGTGGACATGGAAGGCAAGCCGGTGCCGCCGGGTTCCGGAGGCTTCTTGGTAATTACGAAGCCCTGGCCGGGGATGCTGCGCACTATTTATGGAGACCCCGACCGTTACGTGAAGCAATACTGGTCGCAGATTCCGGGAGTGTACTTTACGGGCGACGGCGCTCGCAAAGATAAAGACGGATACTTCTGGGTGATGGGCCGGGTGGATGACGTGATCAACGTGAGCGGGCATCGCCTGAGCACGATGGAAATTGAGTCGGCGCTGGTGGCGCACGAGGCGGTTGCCGAAGCCGCAGTGGTGGGGCGTCCGGATGACATTAAGGGGCAAGCGATTTCCGCTTTCGTCACTCTGGAGCATGGAAGAGCGGCTACACCCGAACTGAAAGAGGAATTGCGCAAGTGGGTGGCCAAGGAAATCGGGGCGATGGCGAAGCCCGACGACATCCGGTTCACCGACACGCTGCCCAAGACGCGCAGCGGGAAAATTATGCGGCGCCTGCTGCGCGAACTGGCCACCAGCGGAGACGTCAAGGGAGATGTCACGACCCTGGAGGATTTCAGCGTGATTGCCAAGCTCAAGGAGGACGAAGTTTAGGTTTCGACGCCAGGAGGAAAAAGCTTTTGACCGCCGAGTGCGCGGAGAACCGCCTGGCGGAGCGCGCAGAGCGGAGCGGAACCTGGAATCTGAAAGTGCGCCGCCGGCTGAAGGACAAGGGTTAACGAATGTCCCATGCTTCCCCGGCCCACCGGGCGCTTTTGGCGGTGGCCCTGAGTGATGCCGGTCACATCCAGTTTTGGCGCTTCGCGCGAGAATTAGGGATAAGCCGAAGACCATGAACAACCGCGATCCGAACAGCGATGCGAAAGACCGGCGTAAGTACGGGCGCATAAAACTGAGGGTGCCGATCATGATACAACCCGACTCGGGCGATGGCCCGATGCGCGGCGCTACGGCAGACCTGAGCTTGGGCGGATGTTACATCGAGACAATTTTTCCACTTCCCATCGGGACTAATTTGGACGTGCAGCTTTCGGCCGGAAACACCATCCTGATCGCCGGCACCGTGGTTGCCTGCGATCCCCAGGTAGGGAACGGGATCAGGTTCATCAAAATGCTCCCCGAAGACCGGGAAGCGCTTGAGGCTTTTGTAAGAGCCGCTCAGGAAGCCCAGGAGTCAGGCTCCCGGGAAGACGGTAGGGAACTGGTCCACGCGCAGCCTTCCGGCAGCTACCACTGACGACCTCCGTGCTTGAACGCTTGAACGATTGATTTGCCCCCTTACTCCAAGTAGCATCGCCATCCAAATATTTATAATCGGAGCGCTTGGGGGTCCGCGCCGATGGGTATACGCAAGATACAGAAGCTATCCTGCATGCCTGCAAGACATGCGGCTATGACGGCCGCCGGGTACCATTCAGCGAACTCAGCCAGCCGTAATCGGATCATCAGACAGGAGACGAAATAAGGAGTGAGAACGCGAGAGCTGGGCGTGTATTCGATTTTCCTGGTGGCGATTCTCCTGATGGGGAGAAGCGCGCACTGCCAGACTTTGAAAGTGGAGCTTAACGGTTTGGAGATAGGCATTGATCAGCAAACGGGGAGCGTGGTCTCTTTGGGCTCCTCGGCTACCGGGGTGATCTTGCGAACGGCTGCGGAGTCGGCTGGCTTGCTGGACCTGGCCTATCCGGTCGACTCGTTTGCCGCAATGCGGCTGGCCTCGCGTTTTTCGAAGGCGCGGGTGATCAAGCAAGGAAGCGGCGTAGAAATCCGCTGGGAGAGGCTGGGCGCCAGCCGACCCAACCTCGCTCTGCCGGCAGGAAAGGTAGTTGCCGTGGTGACGATGCGGGCGGCGGACGATGGAAAATCCGTGATCTTGAGCTGCCACATCGAGAATCAGTCAGGGACTTCGATTCCACAGGAACTGTTTCCCGACCTATGGGGGCTGAAGCCGGCAGGGAATGGAGAAAGCACGCGCCTGCGTCTGGCGCGCGGAGTCGTGTTGCCCTTTGCAGATCCGATCGTGCCTCCGGACTCAGCCCCGTTTTATGCCGAAGTTGGATGGAAGGAGTATCCCGGTGACGGGGGGTATTACGCGGAGAACGCGCTGCGCTGGCTGGACTACGGAAGCTTCGACCGGGGACTGAGTGTGTTTCAGAAGGAATGGGGCACGCCGGAGCGGCCAGACGTACTTACTTATCGCAGCCAGCGTGATCCGATGAGCATACGGCTGGCCTGGCAACAAAAAAAGAATATTGAGCCCGGCGGGAGCTGGGATAGCGGTGAATTCTGGCTGACGCCTCATCGCGGCGGGTGGGCCAAAGGAATTGAACTCTATCGCGCTTACGTGAAGCAGGTGAATCCGCCGCGAGAGATTCCTGCGCACGTGCGAGACGGCATCGGATATCAGACTATCTGGATGACCCAAGGCCTGGAAGTTGATCCCAGCAAAGCCGCTTTTCGATTTGCCGATTTGCCGCGGGTCGCCGCGGACGCTCGGCAATACGGAATAGATGAGATGTCAGTCTGGGGCGCCGTAGCCTTTTTTACATTGCCAGGTATTCCGGTTCGGTCGGAACTGGGGAGCGCGCAGGATTTCGTTGACGGCGTTCGGCGGGCCCGTGAGGAAGGAGTGAATATCACTCCTTTGATCAGTATTGTCACTTTGCTCGATCAATATGCCGCTCACTACGGAACGAAGCCGGGGGGAAGCAATTGGACCTATCACCCTGAACTCGTTCCCCAGGTACGGCCTTACTACAGCAAAGCTTCGGACGGAGCTTGGATGGAGAGCGGAAACAGGCTTTGGAGAGAGGACGCGCTGGCGGCGGTGAGCGATTGGATCAACCGGGGCCTCACTTCTTTTACCTGGGATCAGTTCGAGGGGAACGAGGCCATGGTGACCCTGGCCGAAGAGATAAGAACGCGGGCGCGGGCGCACGATGCGCAGTCGGTGTTCGGGGGCGAGTCCATTACCAATCTCGAGATGGAAAGCCGGGTACTCGACTACACCTGGAACTGGGTGGACTACGAGGATGCCGCTCTCCTGTCACGAATGTGCTCCGTTCCCCGCGACTGAATTGCAATGTGGACGACTCGCCGCTGGTGGTGAAAAAAGCTTTTGCCGATAACCTTTACATCAATGCCATGCCAAGGAAACCCGACCAGCCCAACGGAACTGCTCTGATCAGCGAAAAGCCAGCGCTGGGTGAGTCGCTGAAGGAAGTGGCGAGACTGCGCCAGAAGTTTCTGCCCTACTTCGTGGACGGCACTACGATCGGCGATGCAGTGCTGTGGAAGCCAGCGCCCGGATTCGTGCGGGGCTATCAGTTGGGAAACAAGCTTCTGATCGTCGTACTCAACGATCAGAAGAAGTCCGCGTCGGTTCGCCTCGAAAGCGAGCTGAGTTTGTGGCTGCCCTCGACCAAAGCGTACGCAGTGAAGTATTACGACTCCACCGGTAAGTTGTTAGAGGAGACGAGAACGCAGGGCGACCGGTGGTTGGGGATCACACGCCAGCTGCAACCTCTTGAACTAGCCTTTTTTGAGATTCAGGCGCATCCCTCCCGCTGAGGGAAGGCAAGTCCCAACCCCGAGTCATTCACTTTAGATTCCGGTTCCGGTCAGTGCGACCAAGCGAGGTCCGCCAAGATCCGAAGTCACAATGCTGATGGTGCCCAGGCGGGGGCCCGAGATTGCCGGTTTGCAGGTGACCGAGATGGTGCAACTGGCACCAGCGGCCAGGTTGGCGCCGCAGGTATTGGTTTCGGCGAAGTCAATGCCGGAGGTCAGGATGTCGCGAATCTGCAGGTCAGCGCTGCCACTGCTGGCGATGGTTATGGTTTGGGGCGAGCCAACCGTATGCACCGGTTGCGGAGGGAATGTCAGGGCAGCCGGGATAACCGTGAGGGTAGAGGTTGGCGGCGATTGCGGAGAGGCCTGAACCGTCTCACGCGGGAAGCTTACGCCCACGAGCAGGGCCACACAGAGTCCGCTGGTTAGCCATCCGTTCAATCGTAGCTCCTTTCGGCGAAAAACCATTGTAGCCAAAGCGGTAGGCCAACGACGCTCCAGCCGGTAACTTTGTTACTCATGGGGCGGCGCCGGGCGGGCGTCGCACCGCAGCGAGAGGGTTAACCGCCGGGGCCATCGGCCTGCTTTAGGTACTTTCGTGACTTCCTTCCGGGGCAGCGCAGGTCGCATACTGGTGGCGAGATGAATACCCTCCCCCAATCGCAACGTAGTCAACGCGCCGCACGGGTACGGCCCGCGGAGTACACTCCTGCCGTTCTTCGTATCGAAGACGGGAGTTGCACCCAGGCCACACTGGAACTCTATTCTCTTACCGGCGGCTTGCTTTCCCTGGAAAAACCTCTCGACCGCGGTGCGCGCGCGCGGGTGCTGTTCCTGACCCAGACCGGGCCGGTGCTCGGCATGGCGGAAATGCTGCGGCCGCTCTCCTGGAAGGAGCAGCCGTTCCGCTTCCTCACCATGCATGAAGAGGATGAGCGGAAATTGCGGGCAGCAACTCAGCCCGTGGCAGAAATAGCGCCGGAGTGCGAGGCAGCGAAAATCGAGGACCCGGCCCCGCTGGAAAAAACTACGCCCACACTGGATGCCGGGGACCCATGGATCCAGAAATACAGAACCGCTATTTATGACACTCCGCTGCCGCAGAAGCGTTTCTCCGGGAAGCTTTTTGCGGGTCTCGCCGGGGGAAGCCTGGGCTTAGGGGCGATCGTTTACGCATTGCAGCACTTCCTGAAATAGAAAGAATGGCACCCAGGAAAACCGATGCTTGCCAACCTGTTTTAGCAGGTATATATTGTTGGTATATACCTTTGAGGGATGCTTGTGTCCACCAATATTGCCAAGCTGTTTCGCAACGGACGCAGCCAGGCGGTTCGCCTGCCACGCGAGTTTCGTTTCGAAGGGGACCAGGTACGGGTGCGGAAAGTCAACGAGGGAGTCTTGCTGGAACCTCTGATCGCCGACCCCGTCCGTTGGTTTGCTGAACTCGACCGCTTCGCTGGGGAGTTCTTTCTCAGTAAGGGGCGCAACCAGCCGCCAGCTCCGCGCCGCGAAATCTTCAAGTGACGTATCTGCTCGACACCAACGCCTGCATCGCCATCATCAACGGCAAACCGAGTTCCGTCCGGGCGCGGCTGCAAAAGGAGCTAAGCGCGGGGGCGACCGTGCTGGTATCCACCGTGGTGGCTTTCGAGCTTTGGTATGGAGTCGCCAAAAGCGCTCGCCCGGAGGCCAACACCCGCTTGCTGGAAACCTTCTTCGCCGGGCCCGTCAGCTCGTTGTTTTTTGAAGAGGAAGATGCGCGGTTCGCCGGTAAGGTGCGAGCGGCCATCGAAGCCGTGGGAAAGCCGATTGGGGCTTACGACGTATTGATCGCGGGCCAGGCGTTACACCATAAACTGACGCTGGTCACTGCGAATGTCCGAGAGTTCCGGAGGATTGAGGGTCTGAAGTGGGAGGATTGGGGGAAGGGGTAGGGAGTTGAACGCCCCGCCAGCTCACAGTCCAAATTTAGAACTTATGACGAGGTCGCAGAATACTTGCGACGGCAAAGGATCGTGCATATGGGACTAAGTCTTCAGAAAGAAGTGCTGTGCCCAACTGTTTCCGACGAATTGCGCTGTCAGACAATTCAGACTGATCCACTGGCGGATTTTGGATGCTGCGGTTGGTAGGTTATCCCGTGGCACATTGCAGAAAAGCAGATTCCTCGACACCCTTCGGCTCCGCTCAGGGCAGGCTCTAGTCGCAGAGAACGCGACTAGGATGGGGCACCCGCTTTTTTATTTCAGCAAGTCCTTTTGGCCGGCGTCTTTCGCCGCAAGCTGGGAGATGGCCGACCAGTCTAGTTTTTCGCCGCCTTGGGCGAGCAGCGTCAGGAAACGGTCGCGGATAAGATTCGCCAACGGCAAAGGCACACGGAGAGCCTCTCCGGCGGCCAGCGCCAGGCGGATATCCTTCAGCCCCAGGGGCGCGGCGAAGCCTGCGGGTTCAAACTTTTGTCCTGCGATCAGGTCGCCATAGGTTTTATAGATCGGGGCATTGAAGAGAGTTGACGTAAGAAAATCGAGATATTGGCGGCGGTCAACACCAGCCTTGCCGACCAGAGCGATGGCCTCGCCCATGGTCTCTATCACCGAGGCGATCATAAAATTGCCACTGAGCTTTACCAGGTTGGCGATGGATGGTTTATCGCCGAAGGGGAAAGTCCGTTGGCCCAGCGCTTCGAAGAGGTGCTGGCAGGCAGCTAATGCGGCTGGAGCTCCGGCAGAAACGATGAATAACTTTGCCGCTACCGCCGCTTGGGGTCGTCCAAACACCGGAGCGGCGACGTAACCCTGACCGGCGACGGCGTGGGCGGCAGTAAGTCTCTCCGAGAGCGCGACACTGATGGTGCTCATGGAGATATGGATTTTGTTTTTGCCCAGGCTTGCGATTACACCGCTTTCGCCGAATGCAACGTTCTCGACCGCGGTGTCGTCTGCCAGCATGGTGATGATGGCGTCGCCGTGGCAGGCGTCTGCGATTTGGGCGGCGGCGCGCGCGCCTTTCTCGACCAGGGCCAGCACCTTGGCGGCGGTGCGGTTGTAAACGGTGACCTGGTGGCCCGCCTTGATGAGATTGGCGGCCATTCCGGAACCCATTTGGCCGAGTCCGATGAATCCGATTTTCATCCTCTCTCCTGTATTGCTGGACGGGAACTCATTCACCACAGAGGACGCAAGGGTTCACAGCGGATTATTCTTGTTCCGCCTTTAGAAATGTGCCTTCCCGCAGTTCCTCGAACGCCTTCTGAAGTTGTTCCTGGGTGTTCATGACGATCGGCCCATACCAGGCGACGGGCTCCTGCAACGGCTTACCGGAAACCAGCAGGAAGCGGATTCCGTCGTCGCCAGCCTGCACTGCAACTTCGTCGCCGCGGTCGAAAAGAACGAGCGAGCGGTTGTCGGCCTCGGAGGGAGGAGCAGTATCCAGCCAGCCGACACTTTCGGTGGGAACGGCAAGAGGACCCGAGGCATTGCAGAACTTTCCCGACCCCGGCGAAGACGTAGGCGAAGCTGTGGCGCGAGGTCTCGACAGGAAGCGCTTTTCGCTTGCCGGGAGGGACCGAGACATCGAGGTAGACGGGGTCGGTGGCGATGCCGTCCACGGGGCCACGTTTTCCCCAGAAACTGCCGCAGACCAGGCGCACGTGCGTGCCATCGTCATCGGTGATGGTTGGAATCTCGAGCGCCTTTACTTCCTGGTAGCGGGGCGGCGTCATTTTGAGCGACGAGGGGAGATTCGCCCACAACTGAAAACCGTGCATGCGGCCGGTTGGGTCTCCCTTGGGCATTTCCTGATGGATGATGCCGCTGCCCGCGGTCATCCACTGCACGTCACCGGAGGCGATGGCGCCGTGGTTGCCCATACTGTCGCCATGCTCCACGGTTCCGGCGAGAACATAGGTAATGGTCTCAATGCCGCGATGGGGATGCGAGGGAAAACCGTTGAGGTAGTCCTCCGGAATGTCATTGCGGAAGTCATCCAGAAGGAGGAACGGGTCGAAGTCAGAGGTGTTGCCGAAGCCGAAAGCGCGGCGCAGGTGAACGCCGGCGCCTTCGAGGGTAGGCTTGGATTTAATGAGCCGCTTGACCGGACGAATCGACATGGGAGCCTCTTGGGACTAAAGAGTAGAACGATTATCGCAGTTTGGATGGATTTAGCTTTTGGTTGGTTTCACTAATTTGCGGGTTCTGGCGGCGAAGCTGGAATTGATTGTGGGAAGGACCTTTGGCCCTGCTCGGGTGACCGGGGCGGATAGTTCTCGATGAAAACAGCGGATTCCTGGTTGCTACGCTTCTCAGAATGATAAGGGGCAGAGAAGCTCCGCCGCAGGCGGAGGAGGCGCTGACTAGGGGCGTACCCCGCCGCGAGCGCGTTCCCACCACACCGAACCTTCGCGGGGGCGGGCCAGCATGGCGGACAGCTCTTTCTTAATCTGCAACAAGCGGTTGCTGCGCAGTTCGTAGGCGGACTGGTCGCTCTGCGAGTGCTCGCTCTGCTGCGAATAGCTGGCGTTGTTGCTGCGAAGATTGGCGATCTCCCGGCGGAGTTCACTAAGGCGTTGCGAGAAATAGTCCATAGTTGAATCATACGCTAGCGCCAGGGGAGAACGCGGATTATCGGCGGCAGCGCTTCCTGGTGGATGGCTTCGTGGGGTAGTGGGTCAGTTTGAATATTTTATACAGAGTTGTCGTTCCGAAGCGCGGCATTATCGCGCGAGGAATCCGCTCTTCCTGGGCTAAAAAGCAGATTCCTCACCCAAAAAGCGGGTTCGGAATGACAAATCGTCAAGATGTAATCACGAAACTGACCCACTCCCGCTTCGTGGTGGATGCTTGACTTGATTTGCGGCGGAACGTTAGATTCAGCAAGCTCCGAGTCCGAGGACCGCTATCCAAGCAGATTGAAGCGGCACCGCTGTGCCCAGAGGAGGCTGCATGAAAAGGCTCCGTTGGCCCGCGACACTTCTTGCCCTTTCCGCCTTTCTAGCCACGGGTTTGTTGGCCCGCGGCCAGGAGATGTCCCGGCGGTTCACCAATCAGGAACGTCATCGAGATGGTGAGTGCGGGAATGTCGGACGACCTCATCATCGCGAAGATCCGCAGCATGAACGGCGCGGACAGCGTGAAGTTCGACACCAGCGTCGAGGGATTGAAGTCCCTGAAGGCGGCTAACGTTTCTGACGCGGTAATCAAAGTGATGATCGATCCGACTCCGCCGCCAGTGGTAGCCCTGGGGCCAGGTTCGGCACAGGCCGGGGATCCAAATTTGCCGCCCCAGGAAATCGGGGTGTATTGGAAGGATGGTCCAACCTTCGTTTTCATCGGCGGTGAGGCCTTGAGTCAAGCCAAGGCGGGAGGGCGGGCTGGCGCCTTCTTTACCGATGGTATGAAAGCGCAGCATTGGGATGCCGAACTGAGCGGACCGACCTCAAAGACTCGGGTAAAGGATCGTCGCCCGATCTTTTACTTGTATGTGCCGGATGGAACCAGCGCGGATGATTTTGTGTTGCTCAAGCTGACCAAGAAGGGCGACCGGCGGGAGTTCCAGATCGGGACTTTTGGGGGCATAGGCGCGGGTAAATCCGGGGTCAAGCGGTCGAAGGAACTGGGATACGACTCCGTGCATGTGGCCATCCGAACCTACAAGATCACGCTTAACAATGATCTCAAGCCGGGAGAATATGCTTTTTTCATGGGGACGAGCCAGTCCGGAATGATGTCGGCGGGCCACGTCTCAAGCTCCTCTGGAGGAACGGCATCGGGGAGAATCTACGATTTCACAGTGCCGGATTAGCCGGTTGCGAAGCATTCCACCCCAAAAATGTTTGAAGCGATGCGGCTAGCGGAAGAATCGAATCGAGGGTGAGTTGCAGCCTGGTTTTCCGTTCGCTGTTGAAAACCGGCATGTCGCTGCTAATCCTCTCTGTTTCTATTGTTTACGTTGACCAGGAGGGTACATTTCCGATAGCCTTATAGCTAACACTCAGGCAGGCGTGTAACCTGGATTGCAAGGGAAAATCGACGAGGATGGGTATTCCATTGCTTCAAGAGAACGACAAGACGTTGCTGCTGCTGAAACCGCGGGGTTTTTGTGCGGGGGTGGTGCGAGCGATTGATATCGTGCGTATTGCCCTGGAGGCCTTCGGGCCACCCATTTATGTGCGCAAAGAGATTGTCCACAATCGGTTTGTGGTGGAAGAACTGCAAGCCAAGGGCGCTATCTTTGTGGATAGCGTGGACGAGGTTCCATCGGGCGAGCGGGTGATTTATAGCGCCCATGGAGTCTCACCGGAGGTTCGGGAGGCCAGCGCGCTGCGTAAACTGCGTGTAATCGACGCCACCTGCCCCCTGGTGACCAAAGTTCATGTGGAGGCGATCAAGTTCGCTAAGGAAGGCTACTCGCTGATACTGATCGGCCATCGTGATCACGACGAGGTGATCGGAACTCTGGGTGAGGCGCCCCTGGTGACGCAGGTGGTGGGATCGCCCGGCGAGGTAGAGGCGCTGACCGTGCCTGATCCGGAGCGGGTTGCCTATTTGACGCAGACTACGCTCAGTTTGGATGAGGCGAGGGACACGATTGCGGCGTTGCGCAGGAAGTTCCCCAAGGTGACCGGACCGGCGGCGCAGGATATTTGCTACGCCACGGAGAATCGTCAACAGGCGGTGAAACACGTTGTTTCCGACGCCGACCTCCTACTGGTGGTTGGTTCCAATAACAGCTCCAATTCCAACCGTTTAGTGGAAGTGGCGCGCAACTTTAGCGCCAGCTCGCATCTAATCGACAGCTACCGTGATATCCGGCCAGAATGGCTGGAGGGGGTAAAAACGGTGGCGCTCACGGCGGGAGCGTCGGCTCCGGAGTGCCTGGTGGAAGAAGTAGTGAAGTATCTTGGGACCAAGGGTTATGGCAACGTAAAGGAAGTCGAGGTTATCCCGGAGAACGTCCGTTTTGGCCTGCCGCCAGAAATCGTGGAGGCCATTGCCAGCGCTCCGGCAGCTAGCACAGCAGCTGACTGATTTTCGAAACTTTATTTATGGAAGAAGCCTCTCCCCCACGCCGGGCTTCCGCTGCGCCGCAATTGCGCTTCGGAAAGATAGATGATCTGGTCAGCCGGGTCACCGCCGCTCTCGATGGCGCCCGTAAGCGGTTGTTCTCCACTCGCCATGACGAGGGTTACTGGTGCGGAGAGCTGGGCGCAGACTCCACCCTGGAGTCGGATTACATTCTGCTGCACACCTTGCTGGGAACCGGCGAGCCGGAGCGGATGCAGAAGGCAGCCAATCACATCCTGCGCCAGCAGAATGAAGATGGCGGCTGGAGCATTTACGCGGGTGGTCCCTCGAACATCAGCGCGTCGGTGAAGGCTTATTTTGGGCTTAAGCTGGCGGGCTACGTTGCGGATCATCCGGCTTTGGCGCGCGCCCGCAAGAAAATTCTGGCGCTCGGCGGAGTCACCAAGGTCAACACCTTCACCAAGATTTACCTCTGCTTTTTCGGGCAATACGATTACGACGCGGTGCCGGCGATTCCGCCTGAAATCGTGCTTTTCCCCAACTGGTTCTGGTTCAATATCTACGAAATTTCTTCCTGGTCGCGGGCGATTCTGGTGCCGCTGTCGATCGCCTACGCGAAAAAGCCGTTTAAGAAGATCCCTGACGAAATGGGGGTGGAGGAACTTTTTGTGGGTGGGCGTGACCGGGCGCAGATGTATTTGCCCTGGGATGAGAAGCTGGCTTCATGGCGCAATTTCTTTCTGGTGTTGGACCGTACGGTGCACTGGTTCGAGCGGGTGCACGTGCGGCCGCTGCGCTCCCTGGCGTTGAAACAGGCGGAGAAGTGGATGTTGCGGCGCTTTGAAATGAGCGATGGATTGGGAGCGATTTTTCCTTCCATGATGAACTCGATCATCGCTTTGCGCTGTCTGGGATATTCGGTGGACGATCCGCAGTTCATCCGCGCCATGGACGAGTTCGAGAAGCTGGGGATTGAAGAAGACGATAGCTTCCGCATGCAGCCCTGCAAGTCGCCGGTGTGGGACACGGCCTACGCGCTGTTTGCGCTGGCGGAAAGCGGAGTGCCTGCGACCGATGGCCGCATGGTCAAGTCAGCCGACTGGATCCTGCAAAAGCAGGTCAGAAATCCGGGCGACTGGAAGGTCAAAAACAAGCACGGTCAACCGGGAGGCTGGTACTTCGAGTTTAACAACGAGTTTTATCCGGATGTGGATGACAGCGCGATGGTTTGCCTGGCGCTGAGCCGCGTGGAACATCCCAACGGGCGCTACCAGCGGGAGTCGGTGCAGCGCGCCATCGACTGGATTCTTTCCATGCAGTGCCGGGGTGGGGGGTGGGCGTCGTTCGACAAGAACAACGACCGCATGGTGTTTCAATATGTGCCTTTCGCCGACCATAACGCCATGCTCGATCCTCCCAGCGTCGACATTACCGGACGCATTCTGGAAATGCTGGCGACTTACGGATACGACAAAAATCATCCGGCGGTGAAGAAAGCCATTCAGTTTATACGCGACGAGCAGGAGCCCGACGGTTCGTGGTTCGGCCGCTGGGGCGTGAACTACATCTACGGAACCATGCTGGTGCTGCGCGGGTTGGAAGCCATGGGCATCGATCATCACGAGCCCTACATTCAGCAGGCTGCGGAGTGGCTTCGCATGGTGCAGAACGCGGATGGAGGCTGGGGCGAGAGTTGCGCGTCCTATGACGAGCCCAACCTCAAGGGCGTAGGTCCGAGCACGCCGTCGCAGACGGCGTGGGCAATCATGGGACTGCTGGCAGCCAACGATACGCGCAGCGACTGCGTGGCGCGGGGGATCGCATATTTGCTGCGCACCCAAAAGCGAGATGGATCATGGGAAGAGCCGTACTACACCGGCACCGGTTTTCCACGAGTGTTTTATCTGAGCTACCACTTGTACTGTGAGTATTTCCCGCTGATTGCGCTGACCACCTATGCCAAGGTGGTGGCGGCAAATGGGGCGGGAGTGCGGACGGCGCAGGCGGGGGACTAGGTTTTGCCATACCGAGCGGAGCGAGGAATCCCTATACCATGAAGCACCTTGTGGATAGATATCCTTCGGCTTCGTAGTTGCTTCGCTGAGCGAGCCAGCTACTCCGCTCAGGATGACAGCATCACGGGAGAGAACGAATGGCTGTACCGATTTCGCAGATGTGGACGACGGCAACTTACGTCCTGGGGCAGAAGCTCAAAGGCCGCAAGCGGTATCCGCTGGTGCTGATGCTGGAGCCGCTGTTCCGCTGCAATCTGGCGTGCGCCGGGTGCGGGAAGATTCAGTATCCAGCGCACGTGCTGAAGTCGCAGCTCACGCCGGAAGAATGTTTTCGCGCGGTGGACGAGTGCGGCGCGCCCACAGTCTCAATCCCCGGTGGGGAGCCCTTGTTGCATCCGCAAATCGGCGAGATTGTGGAGGGGTTGGTCGCCCGCAGGAAATACATCTATCTCTGCACCAATGCGCTGTTGTTGAAGGAAAAGCTTCATCTTTTCAAGCCGAGCAAGTATCTGACTTTTTCCGTGCATATGGATGGACAGCGGGAGCACCACGATTTCTCCGTCTGCCTGGAGGGCGGCTACGAAAAGGCGATAGAGGGGATCAAGGCGGCGCTGGCGGGCGGCTTCCGGGTCACGACCAATACGACTCTGTTCGACGGAGCTGACCCCAAGAGTGTGCGGAAATTCTTTGACGAGATGATGGAGTTGGGGGTCGAAGGCATGATGCTCTCGCCGGGATACTCCTACGACAAGGCGCCCGATCAGCAGCATTTTCTGGGGCGTGCCCGCACCCGGCGCCTGTTCCGCGCCATGCTCTCCAATCGCGACAAGAAATGGAAGTTCAACCAGTCTGCCCTCTTCCTCGAATTCCTGATGGGGAAGCGCGAGTATGCCTGCACTCCGTGGGGCATGCCGACCTACAACGTTTTTGGCTGGCAAAAGCCTTGCTATCTGTTGCAAGACGGCTACGCTGACACGTTCGAGGAGCTAATCAGGGCGACGGCTTGGGAGAACTACGGAACCGAGTCGGGCAATCCCAAGTGCGCCAATTGCATGGTGCATAGTGGATACGAGGCGTCGGCAGTCGATGACATGTTCGGTTCGGCACGGGGCATTTGGAGTGAAGTGAAAGCGCGGGTGTTTGGCGGATATGAAGATCGTTCCGCGCTCCGGTTGCTGGAAGACTCCGCCAAGCCGGCGCAGGCGCTGAGTGCGCTGGTGCAGATCGAGTCGCCGGTCGGCGAGGAGACGCGGGTTTGAGCGGGCGCGAGTCGGGCCACGGACCTTCAGCCCCGGTCGATCCCGATTCGCTGGAAGTTGCCCCCGGAACAGCTCACGAAAAGCTCGAGGGTTCAGTGCCGTCGCTGGCCAGCGAGGACGAACTTCGCGCCGCATTGGAGAGCGCCTTTGACTATCGCGGGGATGTGCAGATTACGCGGAAGAATGGCAACAAGATTGAAGGATATGTGTTTGATCGAAGCAGCGGAAGCAATCTGCAGGACAGCTTCGTCCGCGTATTGCCGAAAGATGGATCTCCCAGGATAAGAATTTCTTATGCCGAGATTGCCGCCCTGGCATTTAGCGGGCGGGATATGGCCGCGGGCAAAGGTTGGGAAACCTGGGTGCGAAATTATTGGGAGAGAAAGGCGGCGGGAGAGAAAAATATCTCGATCCAGCCGGAAAGTTTGGAATGAAGCTTTCAGCTATCAGCCGTCAGCTTTCAGCATTACCGAAGAGCTGAGGGCTGAAAGCTAATAGCGGACAGCTCTTATGCTGGCTTTCGTCACCGGCGCAACCGGGTTTGTGGGCAGTCATGTGGCCCGCGTTCTGGCCGAACAAGGCGCCGATTTGCGGCTGCTGGTGCGCTCCAGCAGCGATACGCGGAACATCGAGGGGCTGAAAGCGGACCGGGCCACGGGGGACCTGCGCGATCCGGGCTCGCTGGAAAAAGCGATGTCCGGGTGCGAAGTGGTATTTCACGTGGCGGCCGATTACCGGCTGTGGGTGCGCGATCCCGAGCAAATGTACCGTTCGAACGTGGAGGGCACTCGGGCAATCCTGGCAGCGGCGCGCAAGAACGGGGTGAAGCGGGTGGTTTATACCTCCAGTGTCGCCACCATGGGGTTTACTTCCGACGGACATTGGGCGGATGAAGATTCCCCGGTCACGGTACAAAACATGATCGGGCCATACAAGCGGTCGAAATTCATAGCGGAGCAAGTCGCTCTGGAGGCGGGGCGCGGCGGAATGGACGTTCGTGGTGGTGAATCCCACGACTCCGGTGGGGGAATGCGATATCAAGCCGACTCCTACGGGACGGATCGTGGTTGATTTTCTGAAGAAGAAATTTCCGGCTTACGTGGATACGGGATTGAATCTGGTGGATGTGAGAGAGTGTGCGCGCGGACATCTGGCCGCCCTGGAAAAGGGAGGATGCGGGGAGCGCTACATTCTGGGCGGTGAAAATCTAACGCTGAAGCAGATTCTGGACAAGCTGGCGGCGATCACCGGGTTACCGTCGCCGAAGCTGAGAGTTCCGTATCTGCTAGCGCTGGCCACGGGTGTCGTGGATGAGATGGTGACGGGCCGCCTGCTGGGCCGTGAACCGCGCGCCACCATTGATGCGGTGAGGATGGGCCGCAAGAAAATGTTCGTTTCATCGGCCAAGGCGGAACGCGAGTTGGGATGGAAGATGGTTCCGGTGAATGATGCGCTGCGCCGCGCGGCGGATTGGTTTCGGGCGCATGGGTACGTGTGAGTTCGCGGAAAAGCTTTTAACCGCGGAGTACGCGGAGGAATCGAGAGGATCGCAGAGAAAGGATCGTTTGGCAGGATCTGGAAGAGTTGCGATTGTAGCTGCGCTGGAGCGAGAGATCCGGCCCCTGGTAAGGGACTGGGAGCGAAGCCGGAAATTATTCGAGGGCCGTGAATTTGAGTTCTTTGAGAACGACCACATGGTTGTGGTTTGTGGCGGCATTGGGGCTGAGCCCGCGCGCCGCGCCACCGAGGCCGTGATTCGGTTGTTCGATCCAGAACTGGTAATCTCGGCGGGGTTTGCGGGGGCGCTGCGAAGCGAACTTACCGTCGGACAAGTGCTGACCCCGCGAATCGTAATCGATGCGGGCGACAGCAGCCGAACCGACACGCGGAGCGGAACCGGGACTTTGGTCACGTTTACCGCGGTCGCTGGCGCCGCGCAAAAAGCGAAATTGGCGCAGGCATTCGGTGCGCAAGCCGTGGACATGGAAGCGGCAGCGGTGGCGAGAGGCGCCGGGAAACACGGAGTACGTTTCCTGGCATGTAAAGCGATTTCCGATGCGAGCGATTTTTCGATGCCGGGGCTGGCGCGTTTCGTAAGAACTGACGGAACATTTCAGAGCGGAAGGTTCGCGTTTCATCTGGTGATGCGGCCTTGGTTGTGGAAGGATGCGGTGACGCTGGCGCGGGGGAGTGCGCTGGCTTCCAGGAAACTGTGCCAAAGCCTGGCCGCGTTTGCCGACATGAGTGTGGGAGAACCAATGGCCGTGCCGGTGACTTCCAGCGTGAACCCATAATCATGGCGACGACCGAACAATTGCCGGTGGCAGAGAGCACGCACACGATCCCCGCGACCATGCAGGCAGCGGTGTATCGCGGTGTGAATGATGTTCGCCTGGAGACCGTCCCGGTACCCGAGATCGGCCGGGGAGAGTTGCTGGTGCGGGTGCACACCTGCGGCGTGTGTGGAACGGATCTGAAGAAGATTGCCACCGGGTCGCATTCGGCGCCTCGCATCTTTGGGCATGAGATTTCCGGGATGGTGGCGGCGACCGGAGCCGGAGTTCGTGATTTCACGCCGGGGGATCGCGTGGTGGTGATGCATCACGTTCCTTGCGGCGATTGCTACTACTGTCAGCGTAAAACGTACGCACAATGCGAAACCTACAAGAAGGTCGGCTGCACCGCGGGCTTCGAACCGTCGGGCGGCGGATTCGCCGAATACATCCGGGTGATGGACTGGATTGTACGGCAGGGTACGGTGCGCATTCCGGACGGAGTTTCCTACGAGCAGGCTTGCTTTGTCGAGCCGGTGAACACCTGTCTCAAAGGGATCGAGCGGCTGGGCGTGCAGCAGGGCGAAACAATATTAGTCATCGGACAGGGGCCCATCGGCATCTTATTGAGTGTACTGGCTAAACGAGCTGGCGCAAGGGTAGTCACTACCGATTTGTACTCGCAGAGGCTTACAATATCCAGTCGGTTTGGTTTGGATGTTGCTGTGGACGCATCGCGTTTTGATACGGTGAAGTCAGCTCGTGAGTTGACCGAAAACCGGGGCGCGGATGCGGCGATTTTGGCGGTGGGTGTAAACGGTTTGATCCGGACGGCTATCGATGCGGTACGTCCGGGCGGCCGGATTTTGCTTTTTGCCCAAACGGCACGCGGGGAAGCCACATTGGATCCCGCGTCTATTTGTGTGGACGAGAAAACGCTATTGGGGTCCTATAGCGCTTCCATTGGGCTGCAGGAAGAGTCGGTGCGATTTGTAATGGATCGTGAAATTAACTTGGAACATTTGATTAGCCACCGGTTTCCTCTTTCCCGCGGCGTGGAAGCATTAAACCTGGCTGCCCACCCCCAGCCTGATTCGATGAAAGTCGTGATTCAGGCAGGCAGCTCTTGGGAGGGACGTTCTAAAGTGAACGGAAAGATGACGGCCGCCGTCCTATACGGCAAAGAAGATGTGAAGATTGAGCGAGTGCCCATTCCCCACCTGAACGAGGGCGAGGTTCTGGTAAAGGTTCAGGTCGCGCTAACCTGCGGGACAGATTTAAAGGTCTATCAGCGCGGCTACCATGCCCGCATGATTGTGCCCCCGGCGCTTGTTCGGCCACGAACTGGCGGGAGTGATCGAAGAGGTTGGGCCCAATGTCCGCGGGTTCAGAAAGGGCATGCGGGTGGTGGCGCTTAACTCCGCGCCCTGTCAGATGTGTTTCTACTGCTCCAAGCATCAGGAAAATCTCTGCGAGGACCTGCTTTTCAACAACGGCGCTTATGCCGAGTACCTGAGGGTGCCGCGGAGAATTGTTGAGACCAACATGCTGGCCATGCCGCCGGATGTGAGCTTCGAAGAAGCGGCCATGGTGGAGCCGCTGGCTTGCGTGCTGCGTGGATTGCATGAGACGGGAGTGGAGATTGGCGATACGGTCACTGTCATCGGGGGTGGTCCGATCGGCCTGATGTTCCTGCAAGTCGCCAAAGCCACGGGCTGCAACGTGATTTCGGTGGTCAAGCGAGATTCGCAAGCGGCGGCAGCCAAGCGCATGGGCGCGCATGAGGTGGTGCAGATTTCGCGGGTGAAGGATCCGGTGCAGGCGGTGCACGCGCTTTCTCCCGACCGGCGAGGTAGTGACGTAGTGATTGAAGCCGTGGGCCGTCCGGAACCGTGGGAGTGGGCCATCAATATGGTGCGGAAAGGCGGCACGGTGAACTTTTTTGGAGGGTGCGCCGCCGGAACCAAGGTGCAACTGGATACTGATCGGCTGCATTATTCCGAGATTACGTTCAAGGCGACCTTCCATCACACGCCGGAGACGGTGCGCAAAGCATTTTCTCTCATTGCGGAGAAAAAGATCCGTTCAACCGATTACATTACCGGCGAGGCGCCGCTCTCCGGGCTGCAACAGGTCTTGCGCCACATGCTCAATCGTAACGGAGATATCAAGACGGCGATCATTCCTGGGCATTGAAGGCGTAGCTTTCCGCGAGGCATAGCAGGCTGCATCTCTACGGAATGCGCTAGACACATCGCTTTTGGCGTGCTGGCGGATTTATATCTTGTTTACGACGCGAACAGGGGCAAACCGGACAAATGTCATCGATCACCAGCGACAATTCCGTTTCCCCGTCTCCGCCAACGGCTTGGGATCGTCTGCCGGCAGAATATGCCATCCCCGAGCGGGCGCCGGCAATTGGGGAGGCACAGGGGTATTGCCGCCGCCTGGCGCAAAGTCATTATGAAAATTTTTCGGTAGCGTCCTGGTTTCTGCCGAAGCGCCTGCGGCAGCATTTCTTCAATCTTTACGCCTACTGCCGCATCTCTGACGATTTGGGCGATGAAGTTGGCGACGCGAATACCTCTCTACATCTGCTAGACGAGTGGGAAGCCGAATTGGAAGCTTGCTATGGGGGCAGTCCGCGGCATCCAGTGTTCGTGGCTCTGGCAGAGACCGTGCAGCAATTCGACATTCCCCAACAACCGTTTGCGGATCTGCTGATCGCCTTTCGGCAGGATCAGACTCTAACCCGCTATGCGACCTTTGCCGAGATAGTGAGTTACTGCCGGTATTCGGCAAATCCAGTGGGTCGGCTCGTGCTTTATCTTTGTGGCTATCGCGACGCGGAGCGCCAGGCGCTCTCGGATTACACCTGTACCGCTTTGCAGTTGGCTAACTTCTGGCAAGATGTGACCTTGGATTATGCCAAGGGCCGAATCTATCTTCCGCTGGAGGACTTGGCGAGGTACGGTGTGAGTGAGGATGATCTGGCACAGAACCGAAATACGGCGGCGTTCTGCGGCATGATGGGATTTGAAGTCGCACGGGCGCGCGAGTGGTTTGGAAAAGGACTTCCGCTGGTGCAAAAAGTGGATCGTGAATTGGCGGTCGATCTTGAGCTCTTCAGTCGCGGCGGGCAGGAAATTCTGAACGCGATCGAGCGGCAGGGATATGCAGTGTTGGGACGGCGTCCGGTGATTTCGAAAACGCGAAAGCTGGCACTGGTGGCGCGGGCAGCGCTGGGGAGGCTGCTGTGAGCGCCGCCGTGCAGCGAATTCCGTCCCACCCTGTCCCCAGTCGACTCGCAGCTGGCGGTTGCCTACTCCGTGTGCCGGGGAATTACGAAAAGCGCGGCGAAGAATTTCTACTATGCTTTCCTGGTTTTGCCACCGCCCAAGCGCCAGGCTTTGTATGCCGTGTACGCCTTCATGCGGCGCTGCGATGACATTGCCGACGACACCAGCATGACCGCACATGAGCGGCGCCTGAAGCTCGGGGCCTGGGTGGAGACCTTCCATCAATCGCAAGCCGGCAAACCCACGGATGATCCTGTGCAGTTGGCGCTGGCTGACGCCGTGCGCCGGTTTCAAATTCCCGCGGTGTTGCTCGACCAGTTAGCTTACGGCACGGCCATGGATATTGAAGAGCGGAGTGGAGAAGGAGGAAATGCTTCTCCAGCATCTTCCGATGCGACCCGTGCAGCCGGGGACAGAACGGCCGCGCCGCCGCTCGTCCAATACAAAACTTTTGATGATCTGTATTTATATTGCTACCGCGTGGCTTCGGTCGTGGGGTTGGTGTGCATCCGTATCTTCGGTTATCGCGATGCGGCCGCGGAACCGCTGGCCGAGCGTTGCGGGCTGGCTTTTCAGCTGACCAATATCATTCGTGACGTGAAGGAAGATGCCGCCATGGACCGGGTCTACATTCCGCAAGAGGATTTGACCAGGTTTGATATTGCGCCTTCCGAACTGCGTGCCGGGAAAGATCTGGACCGTATCCGTCCACTGCTAGCGCGAGAGGCTGACCGGGCGCGTGAATTTTATCGCTCCGCGGATGAGCTGATTCCGCTCATCAACGAAGACAGCCAGCCAGCTCTGTGGGTGCTGGTCACCATCTATCGGCGTCTGCTGGAGAAGATTGCGCTGCGCGGCTTCGATGTGTTCAAAGAGAAAATTCAGCTGACCACACGCGAGAAGCTGATGGTTTTGGGAAAGGGCTTTCTGAAGCGTCTGGCGTGATGACGGCTCCATGGACACAAGCTCCCAATGTAGCGGTGGTTGGAGGCGGTTTGGCTGGTTTAGCCAGCGCCTGCGCCCTGGCCGACAGCGGTTTTCGCGTCACTCTGTTTGAACGCCGCCCCTACCTTGGCGGAAGGGCTTCTTCTTACGAACATCCCGGTACCGGCGAAGTAGTGGACAACTGCCAGCACGTGCTGCTGGGCTGCTGCACCAACCTGATTGAGTTTTACCGGCGGTTGGGAGTCGAAGACAAGATTCGCTGGTATGAGCAGCTCACATTCCTGGAGCCCGGGGGCAGGGCTTCCATCATCGGCCCATCCTCTTTGCCCGCGCCGTTGCACACTGCGCCGTCGTTCCTGCGCGCGACCTGCCTGAATCTGCGGGACAAACTGGCCATCGCGGCAGCGTTAGCGGTGCTGGCTCCCATGACGCCCCGCGAACGGGGAGAATCATTTTTGGCATGGTTGCTTCGGCACGGGCAGACCGAGCAGGCCATTCAGCGCTTCTGGAAGACTGTATTGGTGAGCGCGCTCAACGAGGATCTGGACCGGCTGTCAGTGCCGTATGCGGCACAGGTGATTCGGGAATCGTTCCTCAAATCGCGTGCCGCAGGGCGCATGGGCGTGCCGCAGGTCCCGCTCACCGAGCTTTATAACGTCGCGGGAGACTATGTGCAGGCGCGAGGCGGGCGGGTGCGGCTGCGGACGGGAGCGCAATCGTTTAGCGCGGGACCGTCCGGAGTTACGCTGCAGATGTCATCGGAAGAGGCGAACTTTGATTTTGTGGTATTGGCGGTGCCGTTTGATGCGCTCTCTGGAATGCTTCCGGACACGCTAGCCGCGGAACCATTGCGCCGGACGCTCGGCCGGTTCGAGACTTCTCCGATCACCGGGATTCATTTGTGGTTCGACCGGCAGGTTACGGATCTTGACCACGCGGTGCTGCTCGACCGGACCATTCAGTGGATGTTTAACAAGTCGAAGCTGCTAAACCGCACTGCGGAAGATGGCGGAAGCTATGTGGAGCTGGTGGTGAGTTCTTCTAAGTCGCTGGTGGACAAATCCAAGCAGGAGATCACTGAGCTTGCCCTCTCGGAGCTGCGAGAATTTTTCCCCGGCGCGCGCCAAGCAAATCTCGTGAAGTCAACGGTAATCAAGGAAGTTCACGCCACCTACTCTCCGGAGCCGGGAGTGGATGCTTTTCGTCCGCATGCGCAAACGATCTGGCCACGAGTGTTTCTGGCGGGAGATTGGACGGCGACGGGGTGGCCTGCGACCATGGAGGGAGCCGTGCGCAGCGGGTACGCGGCTGCAGAAGCGGTGGTGCGGGTCGCGGGAGTGGGCGACGGGGCGTTCCTGGTGCCAAATCTGGCGCCGGCTGGGTTCATGCGGCTGTTCGGGTGATCTCAGGTAAGGGGCACGGCGCGCGGGCCTCCCGGTTGGAATACTACCCCGCTAGCAGGGCCACGCCGGCCGCAACGCACAGTGCGGCCATCCAGCGGCGGCGGTCCACGCGTTCATGCAGGAAGATCTTGGCCGCGACGGCATTGGCGGCAAAGGTTAGCGACGCCGACGCCGGCGCGACCAGGCTCACGTCACCCCATGACAGTGCGAACAGCAAGCTGTAAAAACCAGCCGTCATGGCGAGCAGACCGAGCAGAAAAGATGGGTTGCGCACGATGCGCCCGATCACGGTGAACAACCCGGTACGCCGCCAGAGAATGGCTAGGTTCCCGGTCTGCTTCATGGCCCGCGAGAGCAGGACGTCGCCGGTGGTAGAGGTGAGCACTAACACTAAGATTGCGCCCCACGTGTAGAGGTGCCTCATCGTTCCACCCCGGAGGTGACGGCTTCCTCAGCTCGCTCCTCCGTCGGGGCATGAGGGTGGTGGGTTAAGGCTGGACCCTGGGTTACGAATCCTACGCCGGCGGAAATAAACAAGATTCCCACCCAGCGGGCCGTGGAGACGTGTTCGTGCAGAATGAACCTGGCGATTAACGCAAGCAAGACGTAGCCCAGGGAAGTTGCCGGCAGAACGTAGGTGAGATCAGCCCAGGAAAGCGCCATCATGTAGCAGGCGAAGAAGGCCAGCAGGAAAAGAATTCCGAGAGCAATCCAGGGATTCGCGACCATCAAGAAAATGTGGGATAGATGATTCAGGGAAACGCCGCCGGATAACCGCATGCCATGCGCCAGTAGAGAGTCGCCGATCGATGCGAAGATGGTGACTCCAACCAGCACCAGATACTTACGAGGCGTCACGCTTGTCTTTCTTTGGCCTGCTGCTGTAGGAGGCTGTGGTGAAACTGCATCCTGGCGCAGCAGCGCCTAAAGGCGTACTGATAACTCGGCACTCAGGGCACGCATTCATGCGTGCCCTGATACAAATTGCACTCAGACCACGGGCTGCTAGGCCTTGGCGGGGGCGGCCGCTGCAGCCGAATCCTCTTCGCGTTTTTCTTTCACCCAGCTATGGCGCTTGGCGCGGAGCCGCAGAAAACTCTTGGCTTCTTTGTACAGACGTTTGCGGTCGTTGCGGTCGAACATGGCCTTTCTCAGGATGCGGAACGCCGCCTTGGGACGGAAATAGTATTCGTCATAGAAATGATGGACGGCTTCCATGATTTCTTCCGCGGGCAAATCCGGATACTCAACTTGGACCATCTGGTGACCGCCCTCATCCACCATCTTCGTGTCAGCCACCATGAACCCGTTCTTTATGGCATGGTCGTAGAGTTCTGTTCCAGGATAGGCGTGAGCCACAGAAACCTGAATCGTTTCTACGTCAAGCTCTTTGGCGAAGGCAATGGTGTTCTTGATGGTCTCGCGGGTTTCGCCGGGCAGGCCGAGGATGAAGTCACCGTGGACGACCAAGCCAAGCTTATGGCAATCCTTGGTAAATTGACGGGCGCGCTCGATGGTAGCGCCCTTCTTGATGTTCTTCAGAATCTGCTGATCGCCTGACTCATAGCCGACGATGAGCAGACGGCAACCCGCGTCTTTCATGGCCTTCAGCGTTTCAAAATCGGTGGTGACGCGCGAGGTGCAAGACCAGGTCAAATTCAACGGCTTCAACTTGGCGCACAACTCGACGGTTCGAGCTTTTTGAATGTTGAAAGTGTCGTCGTCGAAGAAGAATTCCTTCACGTCCGGCCAGTATTCTTTTGCCTTGGCCATTTCATTGGCTACGTCGTCCGAAGAACGCTTCCGCCAGGGATGCCCGCTCAGGGTTTGCGGCCACAGGCAGAAGGTGCACTGTGCCGGGCAGCCGCGCGTAGTGTAAAGCGAAACGTAAGGATGGAGCAGGAACGGCACGTTGTAGCGGCGCACGTCCAAGTCGCGGCGATAAACGTCGGTGACATGGGGCAGGGAATCGAGATCCGTGATCTGCGGGCGGTCGGGAGTGTGCACCATCGCGCCGTTCTTCAGGAACGAGATGCCCTGAATGTCGTCCAAGGGCTTGCCTTGGGCAAACTCGACGACCGAGTAATCGAACTCCTTGCGGCAGACGAAATCAATCGCCGGGCAGTCGCGCAGAGATTTCTCGGGAAGCACGGTTACATGCGGGCCGACAAAAGCAATCTTGATAGCCGGGTTGGCTTCCTTGATCTTTTGCACCAGCAGAATATCGCCGGGGAAACCGGGCGTGCTGGTGAACAGCACCAGAAACTCATACTCCGCAGCAATCTTGATCGTTTCCTGCGCCGAAACGTGATGGGACGGCGCATCCAGCAGGCGCGCGCCTTCCAACATGCCGGTGGGATAAGCGAGCCAAACCGGATACCAATAGGATTCGATTTCGCGCGTAGCGGGCCATCGCGATCCCGCCCCACCATCAAAATTCTCGAACGAAGGTGGGTTCAAAAAAAGAGTCTTCAGAGGCATAGTTGAATTCTTCAATAGTACCATCCTCGCAATGCGTTATCCCTACTCGGCCCGTATGTTTGCAGGTACACGAGATTTCGTGTTTCGACCGGGGCTTGCCGCTTTTTCCCGGGACAACATCTGTAGAATGAATGGCTTGCGCTTGTTCTGCTTGCCCATTCGTTAGATGCACAAAGGCACGGGCAAGGATGCGAAAAGTGGAGGCTTTAAATGTTTGCAGATGGCCTACTGAGCCGTCTGAACCCAGTTTTGCAGGTCTCCGGCTGCGCGCAGAAGTGCGATGCGACTGCGCTGCAGATCGAAGTTAGCGTCTTGCAGCGCGTTGTAGAGCCGATCAGCCTGCTCGCGGGCGTCTTCGGCGTCGTGCCAGGTGGCATTGCCTGCATCCAGTTTAGTTTTTGTCGCCTCCAGGGTGGATTGGGCAATCTGATATTGCAGATCGGCCACCTCTTGTGCGGCGGCAAGCTGTTCCACCGAGCGCTGCAACTTGAGGGTTTCCTCGGAGACCTGGTTCTTCGCGTCTTCCACTTGCCGGTGAGCCCGCAAAGCGTCGGCATCGGCAGCTTGGGCATGCTCGCGTTGTGAGAAATTCAGAAATGGAAAGCGAATCACGACTCCGACCGTGGCGTTATGCTGCTGAAAGCTTCCCGCCTGGAAGAAATTCTGATAGTTATTGAAAGTTGCGAGCAGGGCATACTGCGCCGCGAAATCAATCGTCGGCCACAGTGCCCGATGCTCTCCACGGGCGCGGAAGTCGAGAGCGGTGGCCCGGTCGGAGGCCGCCTCTACGGCGGGATTCGTCCTGGCGGCTTGCGCCGGGAGATCATCTTCCTGCTTCACTTCGGGCAAAGGCGGAATCGATTCAGGTACGGCTTCAATGGAATCGGCCGGCAACCCGGTTAAACGGGAAAGCCGTTCTCTAAGGACATCCATTGCGGAGCGCGTTTGCGCCATGCGAAGACGTACCTGGGCAGTCGCCAGACGCGCCTGTTTGCCGGCTAGTTCGCTGTCGACACCCTGCTGAATACGTTGCTTTACCATCTCTTCCGCGTGGACTGTTTCGGTTTGTTGTTCGTCCAGGTGACTAAGCAAGCTTTGCCACTTGCACAGTTCGGCGTAAGCCATGACCGTGTCCTGAATCACTTGATTGCGCTGATCTTTGGTTTGGACGGTGGAGGCCTTCCAGTCGGTATGAGCGGCGCGAACAAAATCCCGCAAGGCGAAATTGATGAGCGAGGATTGCGCCGTGACATTAACAATCGAGGGTGCCGAGCCTTCCAAGCTCAGCGGATAGCCCCACGTCTTGCCTAGGCCGGACCCGACCAGCATCTGGGGCAGATAGGAATCGCGCGCCTCCAGGTAAGAGTCAAGGGCGTGCTGCTCATCGATGCCGGCGATCGCCGCTGTGGTGCTGTGGCTGAGGGCAAGCTCGACCGCGCGCTTGAGCGGGAGAGGCTCGGCGGAAAGCGAACCGCCGAGCGTGGGCAGCATGATCGCAAGACAAAAGAAAAGGCGTAATCCAGGTTTCATGGTTTCACCCTTGGCAAATATTGAAACGGAGAAAAACCGATTGTAAATGAGTAAGATCGTGGCGTTCCGAAGCTAATCTGGTTCTGGTATCGTTGCAACCCAGCGATGATCCGCCAGATTCATGTAGCAGCCTACCGCTCGGTTCGCGAGCTGACGCTGAAACTGCAGCCGATCAATGTGCTCACCGGGCCCAATGGCTGCGGGAAATCAAATCTGTACAACTCGCTGGTCTTGATCGGGCGCGCGGCGCAAGGCCAACTAGCTCGCGCGGTAGCTGAAGAGGGTGGGACGCCGAGTGTTTTCTGGGCAGGAGGCGAGCGGATTCGCTATCAGCGGAAGAAGCCTCCAAAAAGAGTCGCGCTCGGTTTCGAGGGGGAGGAATTCGGTTACGAGTTACAGGTCGGATTGCCGGTTTTCAGTGAATTTCCTTTGGGCGCGGAAATAGGCAAAGAGACGATGTTCAAGCTTGATCCGCGGGTGAAAGAGGAATACATCTGGCCGGTAGACACGAAACCTCGCGTGCTCATGCTGAAGCGCGAGCAGCCCTCCGCTTGGCTGCGCAACACGGAAGGGAAGATGGTGAACTATCCATTTTCCATCTCCAAGCACGAGTCGGTGCTGGCGCAAATTATTGATCCGCATCTGTATCCGGAAATATCCAGGGTCCGCAACCAAATACTAAGCTGGCGCTTCTATCACCATTTTCGTACGGACCTCGCAGCTCCGGCACGGCAGCCGCAAATCGGCGTACAGACAACCGTGCTGAGCAATGATGGCTCGGACTTGGCGGCTGCTCTCCAAACCATCTTGGAAATCGGCGATGACGCTGCTCTCCGCCAAACCATTGCGGAGGCCTTCGGCGGCGCCAGCCTGATCATCGAGGCAGTTGACACGCTTTTCAGTATCCGGTTGCAAGTGCCCGGGCTACTGCGGCCGTTACAGGCGCGCGAACTCTCGGACGGGCAGCTGCGATTTTTGTGTTTGTGTGCCGCGCTGCTCAGCCCCCGTCCGCCATTGCTCCTTGCGCTCAACGAACCGGAGACGAGCCTCCATCCTGATCTGATAAACGTCCTGGCCCGCTTGATCGTTCGGGCGTCTAAAGATACTCAGCTTTGGATTACAACGCATTCCCAGCCCCTGGCCGAGCATATCGAAGAACATTCGGGATTGCCGAGAGTAAGCCTGTGTATGGTGGATGGCGAAACGAAGATCAATGGCTGCGAAGAGAGAGACACAAACAGGCCAAGGCGCAGCCTGCCGTGACCTAGCGATTCAACCGGTCCAGCGCTTCCTGGGCGCGGGAGAAGCCTCTGGCCAGGGTTAGGGCGGTGCGGTACTCCTGAGCTGCCGCTTGCTTTTCTCCTTGCTTCTCCAGGACGGTTCCCAGCAGATAATGCGCTTGAAAGGCGGGCGCTTCCTCGACCGTGGAACCGCTCAGATAGCGGTGGAGCAACTGAATGGCTCCCGGAAAATCGCGTCCCGCGGTGATGAGCGTGGCGGCCGCCTCCATGAGAACCTCGGGTTGGTTCGACTGGGCTGAAGCAGCGTGATTGACGGCATTTTCCATATCGTCCAGGCGCTGAGCCCTGCGGTAAAAGAAAGCCAGGTTGAGCCAGGCGATGGCGCTCCCGTGACTGGCCTCGACTGCGGCACGGTATTGCTTCTCTGCCTCCGCGGCATCGTGCTGTTTTTCGGCGAGGCGCCCTACCACCCAGCAGGCTTTGGCTGGATCCAGCGTGGCCAGCGTCCTAGCCTGGGCTTCTGGCCTTATCTCGGCCCCCGCCCACAATTCCGGGGGCTTCCAGGTAAAATTCCGCCAAATCCGAACGGGCGGCCACGCTATCCGGGCTTAACTGGACGGCTTTTTCGAATTCGGTGCGAACTTTTCCGGCCAAGCTGGCCGCAGTCAGAAAATTGGCCTTGTCGGCCTTCTCTCCGTAGATGCGCCCTAGCCAAAGATGATAGCCGCTGTTGTCCGGTCGCAACGACACAGCCCTTTCGCATGCGGAAATGCCGCGGTCCCAGTTCCCCAGAAGGAAATAGGCACGGCAGAGCAGATTATGCGACTCGGCATCTTCGGGATTCGCCTGGGTCTGGGCGACGAGTGCGGTGATCGCGTCATCTACGCGCCCCGCGGCCAGCAGTTGCTGGGCTGAATCGGCCACAACGAAGTTGCAGGCCAGCAGCGCGATGAAAACCAGGGAAAGTAACTTCCGGACCCGCATCACTATTGAACCACCTTCACCGCCAAGCCATCGCGCAGAGGCTTCGCATTGTTTGCGCTCAGCGCCACCGCGGCGCTCTCTCCGATTCCGCCCGTGACCTCCATCTGCGTCAAGTTCGACAGGGAAGTTTGGATGCTCCGGCGACGCAACTGGTCGTCCACAATCTGGTACACGTAAGGCACGGTGTCGTCGAGATGGACGGCCTCGCGCGGAACGCTCAGAACATCCCGATGTTCCGCCGTGACCACCGTGACCCCCACATTCACATTGGGCAGTAGCTTGAGGTCGTGGTTGTCCGCTTCAAAGGTGATCTCACCCACGTTGCGGGTGCCTCGAAGCTTTACGGTGGTGGGAATATTGCTCACGATGCTGCGCCACACCCGCCCCGGCAAAGCGTCCCATGTTACCTCCGCAATTTCGCCCGGAGAGAGACGGCCCACGTCGGGCTCATCCACGAAAGCTCGGACCTATACTTTAGAAAGATCGGCAGCCTGCAAAAGAAGATCACCGGGATTCACGTAGTCCCCCTGGTGCACGGGCAGGGAATAGACCACCCCTGCCGTCGGGGCCTTGATGTTGAGCTGGCGCAGAATATCCTGGGCAGAGGTATAGGCGGCTTGAGCTTCGGTTTTCTGGGATTCCGCCTGGGCTATTTCCGGTGCGGAGTAACGGTTCTTTTCTTTTTGTTCGAGGAGATTAAGGTCCGCGTTGGCGCGGGCCAGTTGGTCCTGAGCGGTTTTTACTTCGCCCGGCGACGCCGCGCCTTGCTGTTGCAGTCGTTGCATGGCCTCCAGGTTGCGCTGGGCGGCATCGCGATCCGTACGGGCCTTTTCCCGTTGCGACTGTAGAGTTAGAACTTCCTCCTGATTGCCGCCAACTTGAATCGCACTGATGGCGGCCTGAGCCGAGCGTACCTGGGAGAGAGCTCGTGCTGCCTGGCTCTGGGCTTCGGCGTCATCCAATTGCAGAACAGTTGGCCCTTCCTGACGTGATCGCCTTCCTTCACCAGCAGCCGCTTTACTGTGGTGCCGATGGGAGCGTGCGCCTGGAAATTCAGCAGCGGCTCGATTTTGCCGTTGGTGGAAATTACGCTGCGAATCGTGCTGCGCTGGACGATTGCGGCTTGCACCGGAACAACCTGTCCCCGCGACATGAACGCTGCAAGTAACAACACGGCGGCGACAATGCCAATCGTCCAAACCAGCCAAGGCCGCCGGCCCAGGACTCCGCCGCTGTTTCGCTTTAGTTCCATTGCAGGGAAAAGCTCTACTTTACTACCCGCCTCCGACGCCCGCGCACACGCACTTGACCACTTAGATGCACGCTCCCGGCCGAAGACGCCGAATTTCTCGCGATTTGGCCCGGTTACAATGGGCTTATGCCCAAGCAAGCACGCTATACGGCCGAACACGCTGCCGCTGGTCTGCAGCACGATTTCCCGGAGATCGAGACCTGGCCGAACCAGTTTCCCGGCTACGAGATTCTGGTCGATGATCCCGAGTTCACTTCGGTCTGCCCCAAGACCGGGTTGCCCGATTTTGGCCATCTCACCATTCGCTATATGCCCGCCAAGCGCTGCCTGGAACTGAAGTCGCTGAAGGAGTATCTGCAGGCGTACCGTAACCTGGGCATTTTTCAGGAAAACATCGTGAACCGCGTGCTGGAGGATGTGGTGCGATGGGCAAAGCCGGTGTGGGCGGAGGTGAAGGGCGATTTCCGGCCTCGAGGAGGAATCTCGACGGTGGTCACGGCGAGGTGGCCGAGGCCGAAGCGAGGCAGCGGCAAATAACAACGTGACCTCGCGTAAACTCTATCCCTGGACTGCGCTGCGGTTCTGACTGCCCTGAACCTGCTGAACTACATTGATCGCAACGTGTTGTTTGCCGTGCAGCCGCTGGTGCAAAGCCGAGTTTCACATCGCAAAGACGCCAGTTCGGCATCTTACCAGCGCTTTTTTGTCTGCTACATGGTGGCTGCGCCGTTTATCGGTCCCTCTGGCGGACCGCTACTCTCGCAGGCCGTATCATTGCTCTCGGGGCGCTTTTGGAGCGGATTGCCACGCTCTCGACCGCCGTCACGCATACCTATCACTGACCTGGTGATCCGGCATACTCTGGTGGGCGTGGGGAAGCCAGTTTCGTATCCTATCGCTCCGACTTTCGTCGCCGATCTTTTCCCGGAGAAAGACGTGGCCGCATGATGGGGATTTTTTATCTTGCTATTCCTGTGGAAGCGCGGCTGGCTATGTTCTCGGCGGAATCTCGGGTCCGGCGCATGGCTGGCGTGTTCCCGTTTTACATCGCTGCTGCGCCCGGATTCTTCCTGGCGTTTCTGCTATGTGGTTCATTCCCGAGCCCGACGTGGGGACAATTTGATGCGCCAATACCTCCCCGCCGCGACACCATTAGGGGGCCTCTCCAATCCCGCTTCTGACCGCCAACCTGGGCATGGCGATGATGACGTTTTCGCCTCGGCGGGCTGCAAGTCTGGATGCCGTCGTTTCTCATCGAGAGCGCGGCTATTCGCTGGGGTCAGGCCAATCGCCGTCTTCGGAATGATCATTGTCGTGGATGGCGTTTTCGCCGCGCTGTTGGCGGAGGCTGGTACCGACTATCTTTCGCCGCGCATGAAGCGGCGCCACTATTTTGTGTCCGCAGTCAGCATCGGACTTGGCATGCCCGCGATGATGGTGGCCCTTTCTTTCGAACGGACTCGTCATGGTGCTGGGAATCTTCGCGGCGGATTTCTGCTGCTGCTGAATACTCGCCCCTGAACGCCGCCGTGATCAATTCGGTCGGCCCCCACGTGCGCGCCATGGCGCTCGCGGTCAATATTTTTGTCTTCCATTTTTGGCAGACATTCCATCCCCCTGGTGATGGGCTACATTTCGGACCGCTATTCGCTTCAACTCGGCCTTCCTGGGACCGCTGATTGCGGTTGTGCTTTCCTCTGCCATACTGTTTTACGGCATGAGATTTGCGACCACCTGTGTACTTTCGAGCACGCAGGATTCCCGCGGGAGTGCGCCAAGGATGATTTACCTCCTCTGGATCGCGGGTGGCATTCTAGGCCTCGCCTGGCTCTCTCGGGTTGTGGACGCCGCGTCTGGGAGTGCCGAAGATACCCGACGTATCTCGACCGGAGTGGGACCGTCGCCCTGCCGCCAATCTGCGGGTGAGCATCATTGTGCCGGCACGCAACGAAGAAGAGAACATCGAACAAGCGCTTACGCAACTACTGGAGCTTGATTACGAGAACTATGAAGTCATCGTGGTGGACGACCGCTCCACCGATCAAACCGGCGAAATCATGGATCGGATTGCCGCCAGCCCCCAAGCCCACGGCCGGCTGAAAGTCATCCACGTTGATACGCTGCCTTCAGGATGGCTGGGTAAGACTCACGCCATGTGGACTGCGACGCAACGGGCTAGCGGTGATTGGCTTCTGTTCACGGATGCCGATGTCTTATTCAAGCCGCAGTCTCTGCGGCGAGCGTTGGCCTATGCGGAAACCGAACAAGCCGATCATCTGGTGCTCTTTCCCCGCATGATCATGAAGCGCCCGGGGAGAAGATGATGATCGCGTTTTTCCAAACACTCTTTGTTTTCGGCCATCGCCCCTGGAAGGTGGCTGATCCGAAATCCAAGGATCACATGGGCGTGGGTGCGTTTAATTTGATTCGGAGAAGCGTTTATGACGCCGTCGGAACTTATCACGCCTTGCGTTTCGAGGTCTTGGACGACATGAAGTTGGGCAAAGTGGTCAAGAACGCTGGTTATAAGCAGCGCGTGGCGTTTGGTGAGGACCTGATTTCCATCCGCTGGGCTAAGGGTGCGATGGGCGTGGTCAATAACCTTACCAAGAATTTCTTCGCGATTCTTTCGTTCCAGTGGTGGCGGGCGCTGCTCTCGTGTTTTGGCCTGGCTTTTCTGAACCTGGGACCGTTTCTAGGTGTCTGGGTCGCGCATGGCTGGGCGCGGCTCCCGTACGTCGTCGCGCTGCTTTGCATGTTTATGATCTATGCGGGGATGTCGCTGAAGTCGTCCATTCCGCCCTATTACTTCCTGCTACATCCCATCAGCACGACGTTGTTTCTCTACATCACGCTGCGCTCCACATACTTGACCCTAGGACGTGGAGGAGTGGTTTGGCGGGGCACGTTTTATCCGCTGGAAGAATTGAGAAAAGGGATGGTTTAGGAGGTTGGGGCGTCGATCGTTTTGAAAGGGCATTGGCTTCAGCCATGCCGCATGTGGTACCAACGTCCGCCAACGCGCCCACGGGGCGCAACTGCCACTTAACGATCCGGCTTCCTCGTAGTTGCGCCGTACCGGCGCGCAATCTCGCTTTCAAATTTCGGGCGGCGCGGCTGAACGCCGCGCCCTTTCAAAACGCGTTATGCCCACTTCGCTTTAGCCACACTACTCCGGCGGGTCATCCGGGATAATCACCGGCATCTTGGCGGTCTGGCGTTTCTTGGTAGTTGAATACGTCTTGGGATGGCTGAAAATGCCAGCACTGTAGTGACCTTTCTTTTCGACGTTGTAGGTTTTGGGCAGCGGAGGAATGGAGGAGGCTTCACCTTTCAGTTGCCAGGCATCACTTACGACGATTTGTGTTCCGCCTTCGTAGTCCTTCACGTCGCCGTGAACTTCGACAAATTTTCCTTGCAATTGGCGTACATCGCCGATGTGCCGCAAATCTTCCGGGAAAATCACTGCGGCAAAGGAACAGCTCCGGCCATCCTCCTGGCAAAATTCAAGGTGATTTGCTCCGTCGCTGTCCCGCTCGATGCGAGTGACTTTTCCGCTGACACACTTGGTTTCGCCGATGTGCTTGGCCGCTTGGTTGGGAGAAATGCATGCGGCAAGTGTGAGCCCTGGGCAGAGCAGTATCAATGAAAACAGCAGCAAGGTTCTTTGGGACATTCGGAACCTCCAGGAAGACTGGAGGCCAATTTTAGACAAGTCGGTGCCGGTGGGATGTGACGGACGAACAGAACCGCCACCCAGTTCCCGAAAATGGAAACTTTGGAAGGCGGCAGGTGGGCCGCCTTTCCAGCGTCCTAGGGAGAAAACCTAGCTAAACGACTTGACAGCAGCCGCCTCGTCGTCCTGCACATCAAAGACGGTATAGAGCTTGGTGATCTGCAGCAGATCGTGCACCTTCTTGGTGAGGTGGAGCAGTTTAAGGTCGCCGCCCTGCTTCCGCACCGTGGTGAACGCGCTTACCAGCTCGCCAATGCCGGAGCTGTCAATGTAGTTAACCTCGGCGAGATTGAGGAGAATTTTCTTCTGGCCCTTGCCGAGCAGTCCGGCTACGGTTTCGCGCAGAGTGACACTTCCTTCGCCCAGTGTGATCCGGCCACTGCAATCGACAATGGTGACTCCGTCCACTTGGCGAGTGCTGATCTTCATGCTCACGGTAAAACCTCCTTGCCGCCCTCGGATGGTCCGGGGACGTGCTTGATCAATTTGATTTCGGTACCCGTTTGAGAGGGGCGTATTTCCACCTCATCCATAAACGAGCGAATAAGAAAAATACCCCGCCCGGATGTCTTCAACAGGTTCTCGGGGGCCAGCGGGTCGGGAATCTGGCTCATGTCCAATCCCCGGCCCTGATCCCGAATGGTAATTACCAGATCGTCACCCGTTCTTTCAAAATCCAGCTTCACCTTTTTACCAGGGTCGTAGGCATTGCCATGTAACACGGCGTTGACCGCGGCCTCTCGCACCGCCATGGCGATCTTGGGGATCTCGTCTTCGCCAAAGCCGGCCTCTGCCGCCATGCGGCACGCGGTCGCTTCGGCGCTTTCGACAGTCTCCAACGTCGAATCCAGGGTATAGGAAACCCGCAGTTCGGTCATGGCAAAGACTCGGCGAACCATCGTAGCGGACCGGATACGCCGGCCTGCCCAGGTTTTCGCCGCCAGGCAACTTGGTTAGACGGCGCGAAAAAAGCGCCCAGCCAGCGAATCCGGTAGTTTGCCTGCGGCCCGCGTAAATGTCAACGAGCGGCGTTTGGCGTGTCTTGTCTTAAAAAACCGCGGAGTTCACCGAGAACCTAGGCCAAGCTCGCAGAGAAATTGCCTACTTAGCCGGCTCGACCGGGCTTTTTTCCCGATACCAATCTAAGAATCTCCGGAATGCCGCGCCGCGATGGCTGTATTTTGCTTTTTCCTCTGCGGTCAGCTCGGCGAACGTTTTTTGAATCTGCGGAAAATAGAATAAGGGGTCGTAGCCGAAACCGTTGGCTCCGCGCGAGCTATCCAGAATGATGCCCTCGGCGGCACCGCGGAACGTCTGGAGCGCTTTTCCGTCTCTCGCAGCCACCAGCACGCAAACAAAACGTCCCGTCCGCCTTTCCGGCGGAATGCCCCGCAATCCGCGAATCACCCGCGCGTTGTTGGCCTCGTCATCGGTGTTGGCTTCGGCTTTGTGCGGTTCGTCAGCGGCATAGCGCGCCGAGTGGACGCCGGGGGCGCCGCCGAGCGCGTCTACTTCCAAGCCGGAATCATCCGCCAAAACAATTTCTCCGGGAACGCAGCGGCTGTAGGCTTCGGCTTTTTTGCGGGCGTTGCATTCGAAGGTCAGGCCGTCCTCGACGACAGGTGGAAGGGAAGAGAAGTTGGGGAGGGAGGCAATCTCAATCCCATAGGCTAAGGCTGCTCCGACAAAATCGCGCAACTTTCCCGGGTTTGATGTCGCAATCAAAACACGGCTCTGGCTCATGTAAGAGTTAGTTTCAGGGTGATTTCTGGAAAAAGCAATGAAACACGAAGCACACCGAGGTGCACAAAGAAAGCATTCTGACCCAGGATTTTACGATTTTGTAATGCCCGCGGCTTTGGGTCGCGCCTGCCAGAGCTGCCTGCGGCTACGTTATACTCGCGGTGGGCACCCATCGGGCCTTGCATGGGAGGGGCGTTCATGAACTTCAAGTGCCTGCAGATGAGCTTGTGTTTTGTCGGCTTTCTAATCGCAGGCAGCGGCAACAGCGTGGGCCAGGGGCAGCCGGCAAGCCTGAGCTTTCCTCCTTTTGAACAATGGAAGAGCGCTGTGGAGAGCGGTAACGCGGGGGCACTGCGGGGACTGTACAGCCATTCCCCGGTTGCCCGATTGAAGGCTCCGCAGGGAATAGTAGACGCCGAGGCAGACGTTGATTTCTGGATGAAAGCGAAGGCTGAGAAATTACGACTTGAGGTTGTGCAGTCAGCGTCACCGCAGCCCGGATTGGAGCAACTGCAACTGCGCGCGGAAATTCACCCTACAGGCCAGCGCGTCCGCTACTTTTCCGAGGTCCAGGTCTGGCAGCAGCAGAACGGACCTTGGCGGGTGGTGGTCGCGCAGCGGACCGCACCCACGCTTTTACAGTTGCCGCTCAACGTGGATAACAAAATCTATCCCACAACGGATGCTAACGAGGAAATTCATCAGGCGCTGGCCGAGGCGGCGAAAAAGCATGAGCGTGTGTTGGTGGTTTTCGGGGCCGACTGGTGCTATGACTGCCATGTTCTCGACGCGGCATTTCACCGGCCGGATCTCTCGGCCGCGCTACAAGGCAACTTTGAAGTCGTGCACGTGGATGTCGGACAGGAAGATAAGAATCAGGACCTCATGGAGCAGTATCGCGTGCCGATGAAGAAGGGAATTCCGGCGCTGGCGGTTCTGCAGAGCGATGGCAAACTGCTTTTCAGTCAGCAGAACGGAGAATTTGAAAATGCGCGCGCCCTCGGCCCGGAGGACTTGCTGGAGTTTTTGAAGAAGTGGAAGCCGCCAGCACGCTAAGGGGCGTCTAACCGGCATTTTCTTCCCGTGCGTTTGTTCAGAAAATCCCCCAGCGGGGCGCGTTTGTGGAACGCCACTCTTGCGCACAGAACGCGCAAGAATTAGCCACCAGACATTTCCTGCAAAAGTGGAAATATGCGCGCCTTGCGCGGGCGAGGGCGCCCGCGCCACATTAGTTTTGTGAAATAGAGACTTCGGCAGGGCGGCGTTGCTGGTGCAACCGTTGCAAAAAATCACTCTGGCTCATCACTTCGTGGCTGCGCAATAAGTCGAGCAACGCGTCGTCCAATTTTCCGGCTGCGTACTCGGGAGGGGCCACATCGGGTCCCGCTGCCAGCCCGCGAGGGGTGACGGTAAGTTTGGCGCGTGCGGCGGGCGAAGCGATGAGAACACTGATGAATTGCTTGAGGCGGTCGCTTTCTTGAACGGTTTGCGAAGCAAACTCTATTCCCATTCCAAACCCGGGGTGCATCACTCTCACCATGCCCTGCACACTAGCTTCTATCCCGTCCGCCTGCAGGCCAAGAACCACGATGGTGTGCTCGGGAAAGGGAGATTCGGTTTCCACGTAGCATGCGCCCTGGCTCATGTCCGTAAGCTGGTATGACGCTGCTGGCTCGGGATCCTCGACCGGCAATTTTCTGGTATTGGCAGACACCCATTCGGCCAGGCTGCGCCGAAGAGATTCACGAAGATTCACGAACCGCACGCCGGTTTGTCCGTTGGGGCTTGCCCACGCAACCTCGCCCTGGATGCGAACCAGAGTCGCATTTCCCGGCAGAGCGAATTGCAAATTCAACGCGGCCGAAGGGCAGAGCGGCTTGGAAGCAAGCAGTTCCATGCCTTCCTCGCTAAGATCAAGCAGGATGGCTTCCAGTTCCAGGCCGGTCACGTTCAGTTGCACGGGGACTTGCACCGGAATCCGCGCAGCCCGGCGGCGCTCCCGTTTAATCAGGATGGTGGCCGCCCGCAGGCTGGCTTGCGCCTGTTCCGGAGAGATTGGCTTATAAAGCACGAAGTGCGCGCCGGCGCCGAAGGCCGACCGCACCTTGGTCTGATCGCTCAACAAGGCCACAGTGACGGCCACGTTTCCTGGGGAGGCCAGGTAGGCGTTTTGCAGTACCAGCGCGGCCTGCTGGGGATCCTCGAAATCCACGATGACTGCGTCGAATTTCTGTTCCGTCAGTTCGCGAATGGATTCGTCGTAAGCGCAGCAGCGCATGCCCAGTCCAAAACTCGACAGCACCGGGGCAAGCGTCGCGGCCGCTTCGCGATCTGCGGATACCAGGAGTGCAAAGAAGCTCATAAGGACTTATCCGCGCCCAGGTCGGCGCTCTTTATGGCCAACGGAGAGCAACCGCTTTGCCAGCCTCGGACTGCGTTTCCCCGGCGGCGCTGCTAGCGGATGCGGACGCGGTCTTGGCGCTGGGAGCAGACGATGTGCCCTCATCTTCGACTTCCACAAGAAGAGACCCATCTTCCTCGTCCGCCTCGGCCAACAGCGGAGCGATTTCTTGTAGCTTCTCCTCGACCTGCTGGAGGAGTTCGATTTCCTTAGACAATTTTGCGAGTTGGGCCTGTTTCCGCTTTAGAGCCTGGCGAATTTGCTGCATAGTTCCCCCTGCAAACATCTAAGAAGCAACCGCCCGTCCGGTCAATGGCAATCACCAAGAACGGATTACGCCCGTAATGACCATAGTGCCTCCGGGGAGGGAATTCGCTGGAAGCGCCCGAAGAGCCAGAGTTGTTTGTGACCAAAAAACAACGGGTGGCAGCGACAATCGAGCCGCATGGCCAAGTCGTGCCATGGTGTGGCACGGACGTGGAATGTACATCTCATGGCACAAATCGTATGTTGTCTTTGAGCAGACCTGGGGGAGGGCTGTTCGAGGCGTCCCGTGACTCAAATGAGTCCGGGACGCTTCTTTTTGGTGCCCAGTTTGGCGCAGCTTGTTTCCCGCCCGGATTCATGATCCCGCGGCGGCGGCCGCCTGTTTCGGCAAGAACACCGTGGTGATGCCACCAATGCCCCCCGTCCTTTCCAGGTTCTTGAGTTTGAGGATGAGCGGTATCGTCACTTCGTGGCCCTTTTCGGCAACCAGCGCTCCGCTGCTGGTTCGAATATCGTTGGCCAGCAGCATCCCGGCGGAAAGTTCGTGAATCATACAACTCTGCGTTTCCGCGTCCTCTGGTTTGGGCTCAAAATCCAGCAAGGCCTGCAAGATTCGCGGATCCATGCTTTTGTGATGAAAGGCCAAACGATGCAGCGCCTCGGTCTTCGATCCCAGACGGCGCAACAGTTCGTCATATTGCACGGCCACTCGAAGAATCTCGGCCCCCAGCCTCATATCGGCCATCTCGCGATCTGCCAGGTCGCCCTCCAGCGCGGGAATCTGGTTCTGATGAGCAATCATCCAGGCAATCGGTTCCATTCGAGGAATGGTTGAAAGCAGGTCGCGAGCCACCTGAGGATGAACGTTATAGCGCTCCTGTTCTTCCGGAGGCAGCTTTTGTCCGCGATAGACCGCATCAATTGTTTCCGGAGCAATGATTACGCAACCCAGTTGCGACATCATGGCGGCAATTTCGAACCTCCATGGATTGCTTAGGGCAAGGCCTTTCGCAATATGTTGGATATAGCGGCGCAGGCGCATACCGCGGCTGAATGCGGCGGGGTTTACCAGGCTCAAGACCTCCGCCAGAACTTGAATGCTGCCCTTCAAGGTCTTCTCCAGGAGTTCCTTTTCGGCGCTGAGCAAGCGGGCCTGGACCAGGCTGGCGGTCAAGGCTTTGGCGAGAGTTTCCTTGTTGCACGGCTTAGTCAGGAAACGGAAGATACTTCCTTCGTTGACGGCGCTGGCGGCGGTTTGGATCTCGGCCTGGCCGGTGAGCATCACCCGGACCGTGTCGGGCGAAAGAACCTTGATCCTGGCCAGCAGTTGAGCGCCATCCATTTCGGGCATCCGCATATCGGAGACCACCACCGCATACGGCCCGTTGCTTTCGATGGCCACCAGCGCGCTCTTCCCGCCCGCTGCCACATCAATCCGGAATTCACGGCGCAGCAGGCGCTGGTACCCTTCGAGGATTGCAACCTCGTCATCTACAAGAAGTATCTTTTCATTCATGGGATTCCCCCGGTGCGTCCAAATCCTGAAAAGTCAGTTCCCATGCCGGTTGCCGGTCCGCCAATCCCAGGGCAGCTAACAGCTTTTCATCAAGCACGGGCTGGTCGCCGGATGCGGGATAGGAATGCCTGCGGCGGTCGTAATAGTTGGCGGCATGGACGGCGATAAGTGGAGAAAAATCTTTTGGCGCTGCCGCGGACGGCTGGTGATGCCAGGCCACCGCCTCGACAATCGGGTCAGGCAGTCCCCATAAACCCAGAAGATAAGCTCCCACGGCTGGGTGAGTACAGCCGAGCACGGCACGTTCAAGAGTGAGGCTGGGCTCCTTTGCTCCGGCCGCCGTTTTCCAAATGCGAGTGGATTCCTCTTTGTAGGCCGAACATAGGATCAGCTTGCCCACATCGTGCAGCAGGCCTGCGGTGAAGCTGTCGTCCACGGTGCGGCGACTGGCCCCCTGCAAACGCGCGATGGCCTTGGCGGAGAGTGCGGTCGTCAAACAATGCTTCCAAAGAAATGAGAGGTCCTGGGTACAAGCGTTCTCGAACTGCGAAAAAACGTGTACCGACAGAACCAGCGCCTTGATGTTGTCAATGCCAATCAGCGCGGCTGCCTGCCTGGGGTCGGAGATGTGCCCCGGAAGCCCGAAGAAAGCCGAGTTCACCAACTGAAGTACCTTCATGCACATGCCCATATCCTGAGCGATGATGTTGCCCACTTCGGTGATGGAGGCATCGGGCGACTGCAAGGCATTGGTCATGGCTACGTACAACGTGGGGAGGCTGGGAATGGTGTCGAGCCGGCAAATGACCTCCTTGAGCCGAGGCTCTGCCAGTAACTCTCGCAGGGCAAAGGCATGGGCCAATTTCTGCTTCAGGTCGTCGACATCGCAGGGCTTTGCCAGGTATTGATGAGTGGGGCCGATGGACCGCAAAATAGTTTCGCGGTCCGATTGTCCGGAAAGCACGATACGGACGGTCTGGGGAAATCTCTTCTTGACCTGGTTCAACAGTTGCGCTCCGTCCATTCCCGGCATGCGCATATCGGTAATCACCACGTCGAAGTGAGAACGCGCCATGGTCTCCAGCGCCTCGGCGCCGCTGGAGGCGAATACCATTTCCCATTCCGAACGCATGCTGTGAAGGCTGCGCTGCAATCCCTGCAGCACCTTCGGTTCGTCATCCACAAAAAGGATGCGCTTGGTCATGTTGCCGCCGATTCCGAGTTCAAGGGCAGCCGTATATGGAAGGTGGATCCGCGGCCGACCTCGCTATCGAACCAAATCTGCCCCTGATGCTGCCCAACAATGACGGTGTGCGCCAAGGCCAGCCCCTGGCCGGTGCCCTTGCCTACTTCCTTGGTGGTAAAGAATGGCTCAAAGATGCGCGATTGAACTTCCCGCGGAATCCCCACGCCGGTATCTGCCACTCCGATCTCCGCCCAGTCTTCCTGCCGCCGGGTGCTGACCGTGATCGTGCCCTTGCTTCCTTTGTGCCCAACCGCAATTCCAATGGCGTGGCTGGCGTTGACAATCAAGTTGAGCATGACCTGGTTGAATTCGCCGACCAGACAGGGCACGAGGGGCAAGGTTTCGTCGAAATCGGTCACCAGATCCGCGCAATATTTCCATTCGTTCCGCGAGACGGTAATGGTGGTTTCGATGGTGCGATTCAGGTTTACCGCCAGTTTTTCCTTCGAACCAGGGTGAGAGAACTCCTTCATCCCGCGGACAATTTGTGCCACCCGTTGCAGCCCTTCCTGAGACTGGCTAATGGCATTGGGGATCTCTTCCAACAGGTATGGGAAGTCGCATTTTTCATGCATCCTTTCGAATCGTTGGAGGGTTTCCGCGGAAATGGCACCCTTAAGCGACTCTGCCAGCAGAACCCCGCACAGGTTCAGGAACTCAGCAATCGCCCCCCACGAATCCTTCAGGAACCGGATGTTGTCTCCGGTGTACTGCGTAGGGGTATTGATTTCGTGAGCAATGCCAGCCGCCAACTGTCCTATCGCTTCGAGTTTTTGGGCTTGCCGGAGTTGCTCTTCCAGACCTTTGCGCTCGGTCACGTCGGCGCCGGTAACGATAAATCCTGGAGTTCGGCCATCCTCGGCGGGGATCGGTCTTACGTGAAGGCCGAGAAAGCGCGCCATGCCGTCCTTTTCGAAAGACAGGTCGTCACAACGGCCCGACTCCTTGGCCTTCAACCAGCCGGTGAGCTTCCGCTTCGCATCCGGATGCAACCATCGTATGGCGCAGTCTTCCAGGGTCCGCCCCACCACGTTTTCTTTGTCCAGGCCGAACGCAGTCGCCGCCGCTCCGTTCCAGCGAGTGATGCGCCGTTCCTCATCGAGGCCGATCAGAATGGAAGGGATGGATTGCAAGAACAGCTCAGTCTCGGAATGGGCGGCCTGCAGTTTCTGCTCGGCCAGGATGCGGTCGTCGATCATCCTGGCCACTACCGCAAAGCCTTCCGGAGTGCCCTGCGCATTGCGCAGCAACGCGCCGTTCGCCTCCACGTGGTGCCACTGGCCATTCTTGTGACGATAACGGAGGGTCAGCATCCTGGCTTGCCCATCGCTAATGATGCAGCCCGCCGTTCGCTCTAATAGCGCGATCTCATCCGGATGAATGATCGATCGCGCATCGGAGCCGCACAACTCACCAACCCCATAACCTAAATTGGGCAAGAAAGACGGACTGGTGTAGAGGAATTGGAACTTCATGTCGGTCACCAGGATGAGATCCTCTATATTTTCCGTGATGGCTCGGGAGAAGGCTTCGCTGGCACGCAAAGCTTCCTCGGCCGCTTTCCTCTCGGTAATGTCGGAGCGGATCGCGATATATTGCAGCGGTTTCCCATCCTCCCCGAGAAACGGAACGATGGTGGTATCCAGCCAGTAGACTGAGCCGTCTTTGGCGCGATTACACATCTCTCCCTGCCAGACCTCACCCTGGCCGATGGTCTGGTAGAGATCTTCGAAGTACTCCCGTGAGTGGTAACCCGAGTTGACGATGCGGTGGTTCTGCCCTAGCAGTTCGTCGCGGGAATGTTTGCTGATGGCGCAGAATTTATCGTTGACATAGGTGATCCGGCCAGCCACGTCGGTGGTGGCAACAATGGCGTGCTGATCCAGGGCATACTTCTGATCGGCCAGTTCCTTGAGCAGCTCTTTGCTGGCGGTCAAGCTTTCCTGCAGGGCTTCCTGGGCCCGCCTTCGTTCCGTAATGTCCTGCGCTTGCAGCACGAAACAAGCCGGAAGATCGTCGCTGTCGAGAATCAGGGAAATCGTCAGCGAGGTCCAGACAATGGAACCCGCCTGGGTGACGAACCGGCGCTCGGATTCTCCGCTGCGCACTTCGCCACCTTCCAGGAATTTCTGCAGAAGGGATCGGGCGGAAGGCAGATCTTCGGAATGACAAACGTCTTCAAGGTTCAGACCCCGCAGTTGTTCCACGCTGTACCCCAGAAGATTGCACAGCGCGCGATTGATCTGTTCAAACTGGCCGCTGACCTTGACCACGGCCATGCCAATGCCGGCGTGTTCGAAGGAGTTGTAAAAGCGCTCTTCGCTTTCGCGCAGCGCCCGCTCCAGAATAATCTTTGCGCCGATCTGCAGCCGGATGCGCAACTCGCGCGTGTCGGCGGGCTTGAAGATGCAATCATCCGCCCCGGCCTCCAGCCCTTCCACGCGATCGTTCTGCTGGCTCCACGGCGTCAGCAGAATCACGTAGGTCGACCGCCGGCGTTTTGTTCTCCTCAGCCGGCGGCATATCTCCAGCCCGTCGAGCCCAGGCATGGCCCAATCCACTAAGGCCAGCGAGGGAGGGTCTTCTGCTTCCAGGATGGCCAGCGCCCGAATTCCATCTCCGGCCGTCAACACCTCGTAGCCACTCTTCTGCAGCAGGCCGCGCAAGTGGGTCAGCACGATCGCGCTGCCTTCCGCGACCAGAACTCGCGTCAGCGGACCGCCGGGAAGCGGCTGGCTAGTGGGGGGCATAGGTATTCCCCTAGAGAATCGGCGGCCGGGGCGATTTCTTTAGGGAACTGGAGCGGGTAGAGACTTCAGCCGAGGGGTATAAGGCAGATTGGGAATCAGCCGCTAGTTCCTCCCGTTTCCTGCCAGCGGAAGTTTCGCTATAATCAGATTCCGTTGCATTGCACTGTTGTGCCGCGCCCTTAGCTCAGCTGGATAGAGCGTCTGGCTACGAACCAGAAGGTCGGGAGTTCGAATCTCTCAGGGCGCACCATTCCTAATTGTTTTGGGAGTCTGCCCGCCCAGGGCGATTTCCGCACTGGCCCAGTTTTCTGTCCGCCCAAGCCTTCCATTGCTCCGAAGACCATTGGGCCGGATCCGGTTTGCCAAAGTGCCATCGCGTAACTTGACATTCTATTGCTGCAGAAGGTTCAAGGTTCAGTGTGCTGCGAGAGCGAACTCTTGAAGTGCGCCTTTGTTAGCTCTCTTCTGTGCACGATCGTACACACATCTAGACGCAAGCCTGAGCAAAACATTGTCTTTAGGCGGTTTCCGGGTTGTGGAACCATAGGTGCAACGTATTGGAAGTTTGGCTTCACCTTGCGGACTTTCTCCGCACGCAGCTCTATTGAAACACTCAAAATGACTGTCTATGTCACAGGACTAGTGTTTCGGTTCTGAAGCGGGCGACAGGTCCGCTCCGAGATTGAACTCTAGGAAAGTACCTGAACAAACTGGTTAGTAGTGCTGCTTGCGACTCTAGCGTGCGGGGCGGGCCCGCCGACCAAGAGCGACACTTCTCGGATGGCGTCATGATTCAAAAATCCAACGAGAGGCAAATTATGAAAAAAGCGTTGGTTTTCCTCTTATCGATAACTTGCACGATGCTTGGACAGGAGGGCAAACCACGCGTTTTCCTTCAGTCCGCAAGCCACGGAAACACTTGGAACGCCAGACGGGATCAGTCCATAGAGATGGCTAAGGATTTCCAAAAGGCGTGCCCCGACACACGGGTGACTTTGAATCAGAATGCAGCAGACTACACAGTCATCCTGAATCATATCGAGGTTGGGCTCTTCGCGCGCGATAACCAGATGGAAGTAGCCAACAAGGACGGCGATCTTCTTGCGACACGGGAAAAAGGCGGAATCATGGGTGGGGTCAAGGGTGTGTGCACCATAATCATGGCGGACTGGCACAACAAACTAGGCGCCCCGGAGCCACAGTCCTCCGTGGATGCTTCGACCTCGAAAACAGAAGCTCAGACACAGCCAGCGCCTGACCAGCCCGATGGGTTCTCTGTCCCAATGACAGGGACCGCTAAGATGCCGGCAGCCTCCCATCTTCCCAATTCTGCAGCCCCTCCGTCCGTTGCGCGGTCTATGGACGGTACGGGCAGCGGGACGCAGACCTCCTCCACACCAAAGCCGAACGGAGGTGCGCTGCCTGGTGTGACGCTCAGAACGTCCGAGCAAGGCGGAGCTGAAATTGTGGAAATTGCCCCTGACAGTGCAGCGGGTCTCGCTGGACTACACGCAGGGGATGTTATCACTTCGGTGGACGGGAAACGGGTTCGGAGCGCGCCCGATCTCGCAGCTGCCGTGGCGAACCGAGCATCGGGCTCGAAGATACGGATTGGGTTCATGTTCCGAAGCAATACTCTCGGCTGGATGCAGGGAGAAGACAAGCTCATCAATCTTAACGTTCAGTAATCTGGCCACTAAGAAACAAGGCACGGGTTTCCTGTCCGCTGCGCTGCGCTGGTTCCTCACCAGCGCTTCCTCACAAGCCGCGGCCCGCCTCCCAAAAGAGGGCCGTATTTTCCACAGTAAGCTGTGAGACGAATTCGGCCCTAATCTTGCCTCTCGCCCGGCAAGTAAATCTTTCCTTCCGGGGCGCAATTCCTACCAACCGGAGACGGGGGCACAGCATTTGTTTTCAATCACTTAAGATTGGAACCAGGGGTGCTAAATACTAGAACAGACGAAGTGGCGCGCAACGGGGTACTCGTGAGAATGACTTCGGCCAGAGGTTTTCCTGAGTGCCCCTTGCTTTTACGAAATTCTTTTTCCCTGTAACGCAGGAAGCGCTTTCGTCGGCCAGCCCTCCCTCAGCAAGAATCGTTTAATCGCCCAAGCGTCAGACTTGGGCGATTTTGTTTAGCACGTCGATTCCGGCGCGCCGCAACAAGCTGGCGATCACCGGCTCTTTTAGCCGGGACGCATCGAATTCGATCCGCACAGTTTTTTCGCTTTCAACAAATGTAACCTTGCGAATGCCGTAAACTTCGCGCACATTCTCCATGGCGCGCATCTCCGCCTCTCCGGGCGTGGCGCCGTAGTGGTAGGCAACTTCCAACTGGGTCATCTCGTGGTTATCCCCCAATATCAAGATACAACATTCGAACTTCATCGCCAGAGCTGGCAGGTGAATCTAATATAGTTCACTGTGGCGGAGTTTCTCGCCAGCCCATGGCCACCAAGAATGCCAACGCCTGAAAAATCCACGATGCCGGCAAAAGATCCAGTCTGCGGGATGACGGTTGACCCGGCCTCCGCGAAGCATACGCTGGAGCACGCCGGAAAGACCTATTATTTCTGCTGCGCAGGCTGCGCCGATAAGTTCAAAGCCGATCCGGCAAAATATCTGAACCGGCCCGCCTCTGCCATGATTCAAATCGCGCCCGTGCAGGCGCCGGTGCAGATCAAGATGGCCGCCACAGCCAAATCCGGTGCGGGGGCACCTGGCTATGTGTGCCCCATGTGTCCCGAAGTTCACTCCAGCAAGCCCGGACCGTGCCCAAAGTGCGGCATGGCGCTCGAACCTGACATGCCGCTGGCGGCGACCCGCGTCGAATACACCTGCCCCATGCATCCTGAGATCGTGCGGCCGGGGCCAGGCGCCTGCCCGATCTGTGGGATGGCGCTGGAGCCCCGTACCGTCACGGCGAACGAGGAAGACAATCCGGAACTGCGGGAGATGACGCGCCGCTTCTGGATTAGCGCGCTGCTGACCGCGCCATTGCTGGGGATTGCCATGGCCGGCATGTTGCCGGGCATGCCCGCGCAGCGCGTTTTACCCGGCGGTTGGCTCCCATGGATCGAATTTGCGCTGGCCACTCCAGTGGTGCTCTGGGGCGGATGGCCGTTCTTTCAGCGGGGTTGGGCCTCTATCGTGAATCGCTCGACCAACATGTTCACCCTGATCGCGATGGGGACGGGGGTGGCTTACCTTTTCAGCCTGCTGGCAACCGCTTTCCCGCAACTGTTTCCGGCTTCCTTCCGGGAAATGGATGGCACGCCACCAGTTTATTTCGAAGCGGCGGCGGCCATCGTCACCCTGGTTCTGTTGGGGCAAGTGCTCGAACTCCGCGCCCGCAGCCGCACCGGCGCGGCGATCCGGGCGTTGCTCGATTTGACTCCCAAAACCGCGCGCATCCTCCAGGACGCTCAGGAACAGGACATTCCGCTGGAGCAAGTGAAAGCTGGCGACCGTCTGCGGGTGCGGCCTGGGGAAAAGGTTCCGGTGGATGGCGTGGTTCTCGAAGGAAGCAGCGCGGTGGACGAATCCATGCTTACCGGCGAATCCATCCCGGTGGAGAAACAAGCGGGTAGCCGGGTAATCGGCGCGACCGTGAACGCTACCGGCTCATTTGTGATGCGCGCCGAGCATGTAGGCAGCCAGACTCTGCTGGCGCAGATTGTGCGGCTGGTCAGTCAGGCGCAACGCAGCCGCGCTCCGATCCAGCGCCTAGCCGATCGAGTTGCTGCCTGGTTCGTTCCGGCTGTGATTGCTGCAGCTGCGATCACGTTCGTTGTCTGGAGTCTTGTGGGTCCCGAGCCTCGTCTCGCGCATGCCCTGGTTAACGCGGTTGCCGTCTTGATCATCGCCTGCCCCTGTGCTCTGGGACTGGCTACGCCGATGGCAATCATGGTGGGAACGGGACGCGGCGCGGGTGCGGGCGTGCTGATCAAGAACGCCGAAGCGCTGGAGATTCTGGAAAAAGTGGATACCCTGGTGGTGGATAAGACGGGGACGCTGACCGAGGGAAAGCCACGCGTTGTTTCCGTTGTCGCTCTTGAAGGCGATGAATCCAGTTTAATTCGCTTAGTGGCGAGTCTGGAGCAGGGAAGCGAACACCCGCTCGGAACGGCAGTGATTGCCGCGGCAAAGCAACGCGGCCTGAGGTTGGCCGAAGCGCGAGAGTTCCAGTCATTCACCGGCCAGGGCGTAACCGGATCGATAGAGGGCAGAGCGGTGGCTGCAGGAAACGAAAAGCTCATGCAGCGGCTAAGTGTCTCGTCGGACGCGCTGGCGCAGAAAGCGCAGAAATTGCGTGCCGGCGGACAGACCGTGCTGTTGGTGGCGGTTGACGGGCGTCCCGCGGGATTGATTGGCGTGGCCGATCCCGTTAAGGCATCGACTCCGCAGGCGCTGCGCGATCTCCAGGCCGAAGGTGTGCGCATTGTGATGCTTACCGGCGACAGTCGCGCGACCGCCGAAGCCATCGCTCGTGAGCTTGGCTTGACTGAATTTCAGGCGGAGATACTGCCTGAGCAAAAATCCGAGGCGGTGCAGCGCCTCCAGCAAGAGGGCCGCGTCGTCGCCATGGCTGGCGACGGGATCAACGACGCCCCCGCTCTCGCTCAGGCTGACGTTGGCATCGCCATGGGCACCGGGACAGACGTGGCCATGGAAAGCGGTGGCGTGACTTTGGTCAAGGGGGATCTGACAGGGATTGTTCGCGCCCGCAAGCTTAGCCGCGCCACCATGCGCAACATCCGGCAGAATCTATTCTTCGCTTTCATCTACAACTCGGTCGGCGTTCCAATCGCGGCAGGCGTGCTGTATCCCTTCTTCGGGATACTGCTCAGCCCAATCCTGGCCGCTGCCGCCATGAGCTTTAGTTCAGTTTCGGTGATTACGAACTCGCTGCGTCTGAGAAACCTCAAGCTGGGAAAATAGAGTGCTGCGTTCCCGGTTTGTTCTCCATTTGGTTCCTCAGCGCCCTCCGTGGCTGTCTCAGCGCACCCTGCCGTGCAAGGTTTTGGGTTCGCCTCCGGCAAGACCGCAGAGATCGTAGAGAAGTTTGGCAGAGGTCGCGGGCTGCCCTTCGGGTATCTCCGCGGCAATTGACACCCGTTGCCCGGTGCTCAACAATGAAGGCATCAGTTCCAGGAAAAGTAGCCGGAGGAATTTCCATGTCCGATCCCGATGAATCTTCACCCGTTCCCGAAATGCATGCCGGAGCGGAAAGCAATGCTGGCAAGTGGATCCTGATTATTCTCGCTGTGGTCTATGTTGCCGGATCGCTCTATTTTCTTTTCAACTTGCGCGGACGCATCGACCAGGCGGACAAGAACCAGGCCGCCAGCAAAGCAGAGATCGCGGAACTTGCCAAGCGCATGCAATCTGCCGAGGCCTCCGACGAAACTCTGGCCCACCAGGTGGGCATGACTAAGAAGGAACTGGGGGATCGCGCCGCCGAGTTGCAGCGCCAACAGAAAGCTTCTGAAGCCCGCCTGGCGGAAGAACAGAAAGAGCAAATCAGCCAGGTGAATGGCGAAGTGGCTGGCGTAAAAACTGACGTTCGGCGGAGTAAAAACCGATGTCGCCTCCACCAAGGCTGACTTGGAAGCTACCAAGTCGAAATTGCAGGGCGCGATTGGCGACCTGGGCGTCCAGAGTGGTCTGATCGCCCACACCAGCTCCGACCTCGAAATCCTCAAGCACAAGGGCGACCGCAACTACTACGAATTCACGTTGGTCAAAGGCGCGAAGCCTCAGCCCGTTTCCACTGTGAGCTTGCAACTCCGCAAGACGGACCCCAAACGCGGCAAGTACACGCTGAACGTCACCGCCGACGATAAGACCATCGAGAAGAAGGATCGCAACATCGCCGAGCCGATTCAGTTCTACAGCGGACGCGACCGTATGCTCTTCGAGTTGGTCATTTGGACGGTCGACAAGAGCAAAGCAACCGGCTATCTGAGCACGCCCAAGAACGCTCCCGTGCCGATCACGGCCGGCGAGTAGCTCTCGCATGTTTCCGGGAACGCATGTTCTGCTGATCATTGCACTTCGGACGGCGGCAATTTATGCCGTCGTCCTTTTGGGTGTGCGCCTAAGCGGGAAGCGTGAGGTTGGGCAGATGACGCCCTTCGACCTCACCCTTCTGCTGCTGATCAGCAACGCCGTGCAGAATGCCATGACCGGACCTGACACTTCACTGCTGGGTGGGGTAATGGCGGCGGGCACGCTGCTCGTATTGAACTATTTCGTGGCCGATCTGTCCGGCGTGAACCGCCGCTTCCGTAAATTGATTGAGGGCCAGCCCAGCTTGCTGATTCACGATGGCCAGGTCATGACCGTACACATGGCCAAAGAACACGTCAGCATGGACGAACTGGAACGTGCGCTGCGCGAGCACGGAATCGCCAGCTATCACGACGTTGCGCTGGCGGTGCTGGAAGTGGATGGTTCGATCAGTTGCCTGAAGTACGACGAGATCAAACCGGATGCTCAAACTCACCTCGCCCGCCATAAATTCCTGCAAAAACATCAATAGGCCGCGCAAGCGCCAAAGAAGCTTGCCATGCCAATCATTTCGTGACCACCAGCGGAACCAGCTGATCTGGCCCGGTGATCGTCACCCGCAATAATTTTCGCTTGGCGAACACGTCCGCCGTAATCGGAAAAGTCACGATGACCATTCCCCTGGTCTCGCCGCCGGGTCGCACCGCATTCTCGAACTGCAAGGGGCCGGCGCCGTCTCCCGCCAACGCGGGGAAAGCCGTGACATACCGAGGAAAATCCACCGCCGACGCGGCCTGGTCGGTAAAGCTGCCGGTGTCAGTTTCAAGTTCAGCCTTGATTTCGCGGGGAAGGAACGGCTTCTCGCCTTGATTGTGAATGGAAAGCTCGATGCCCACCATGAGTAGATTCTGGTTGGGAACTTCGGCGGCCACGACATTGTCGATTTCCCCAGTTGCCTTTTGACGTGGTTTCTGCACAAAACTGACGACCGCCCCGATGATCGCAACTGCTGCTACGGCGATAAGGATGATCTTCACCGGCGGCAGATTCTTGCTCGCCGTGCCGAATTCCTCGCCGATGTCGAATGGTATGGGCGCGGGTTTGGGTGGTTCGGAAGGAGTCGCAGGAGTTGCGGTTGAATCTGAAACCGTTGCGGGCGGAATTGATTGAGGAGCGTCGTCCGGCATGGGGCCTCCGCTGGAGGTTCATTCTATGCGCTTTTGGGGCCAGGATCGCTAGATTCCTTCGAAACCGCAAGCCCCTCAAGCGCGCTTCTCACGTCCACGCATGCTTCATGGCCTTGGCAAACTTCTGCACCGGCAGCGCATTCAAGACGTCCTCCTTGGTGAGCCACGCCCGGCGGGCCTGCAGGATTCCAAAGCGAATTTTGTCCAGATGCGAAGTGTGATGCGAATCGGTATTGATCACGATTTTCACCCCATGCTGCTTGGCCAGCCGCAGATGGCGGTCGCATAGATCGAGCCGATCGGGATACGAGTTCAGTTCCATGGCCACTTTCTGCCGGGCGGCTGACTTGATCACTGGCTCCACGTCGAAGGAGTATGCGTCCCGGCGCAGCAGCAGCCTCCCGGTAGGATGACCGATCAACGAAACATTGGGGTTCTCCACCGCGTTGAGCAGGCGATCCGTCATCTCGGCGGAGCTCTGGTTGAAATGGGAATGCACACTGGCGATTACGATATCCATTTGCTCAAGCACGGAATCGGAAAGGTCAAGGGTGCCGTCCGCCAGAATGTCCACCTCGATTCCGGCAAAAATCCTGATGCCCGCTATTTTGTCGTTTGCCTCGTGAATGCGCTGAATGTGCTCGACCGCCCGTTTGTCATCCAATCCATTGGCGAAGGCAAGATTCTTCGAGTGGTCGGTGATGGCCATATACTTGTAGCCGTGTGCCAGCGCGGCCTCGGCCATCTCTTCGATCGTATTGCGGCCATCGGTCTCGACGGTGTGCATGTGTACATCGCCCTGCAGGTCAGCTTGCGAAATTAGATCGGGCAGCGTGTGTTGCGCGGCTGCGTCAATCTCGCCCAGGTTCTCGCGCAATTCAGGAGGGATGTAGTCGAGGTTAAGCCTGGCGTAGATTTCTTCTTCGGTTTTCCCCGCCACCGGCTCTTCGTTGTCCAAGCGCGCCAGGCTGTACTCGCTAAGCGTGTATCCCAGCTTGAGGGCGCGCTGGCGCAGTGCGACGTTGTGAGCTTTGGAGCCAGTGAAATACTGCATGGCCGCACCGAAAGATTCCGGCGGGAGCAAACGCACATCCACCTGCATGCCGCCGCGTAAACGAAAGCTGACTTTGTTTTCGCCTTGGGCAATGATGTCCACCAGGCCCGGCAGCTTGATCACGTGTTGAATCAACTTCTGCAACTCATCGGCGTCGCAACAAGCCTTTCCGGTTACGAGGATGTCGAGATCGCCGACGGTCTCGCGTCCTCGGCGCAATGATCCCGCAGGTGTGACCTTCTCCACGCCAGGGTATGCGCTCAAGTGGGCGATGATCTTCCCGGCTTCGGTCTCGGCCTGATCGAGCAAAAAGCGTCCCGCGATGCGCCGATAATCTTCGATAGCCTTGAGCAGTTTCTTCTCGTGCTTTTCACCCATGCGCGGCAGTTCGCGAATCTTGCCTTCGCGCGCCAGCTTCTCTACACCTTCCAGGTCACACACCTGATAAGCGCTCCAAAGCAGCGCGATGGTCTTCGGGCCCAGTCCCTGGATCTTCAACAGATCGAGCATCGAAGGGTGATATTTCGTGAGCAGGTCGGCGTGGACGGAAAGTTTGCCCTCTTTGAACAACTCATTCAGGTTGGCCAGCATGCCCTTCCCGATGCCGGGGATCGCCAGCACCTTCTTAGGTTCGCCAATCAGGTCGGCAATTTGCTGAGGCTGCGCTTCGATGGCCTGCGCCGCGTTGCGGTAGGAGCGGATGCGGAACGAATCACCGCCATCGATTTCGAGCAGATCGGCGGTTTCGTAAAGAATGCCGGCGATGGCTTTGTTATCCATGTGCAGGGAATAAGGTAAATGAGTCGGGACGGGGAGGCTAGGGAGAAACAGTAATTAGGCTGCTGGCGGAAGAAGGCTCTAGGTTGATTAAGTCTTTTTGCGTGTGGCCCGAGCGGCCCAAATACAAGCTAAAGAACTTGTCATTCCGAAGCACCCACTTTGGGCGCGAGGAATCTGCTTTTCGCGGCCCCGACGACAACTGATTCCTGCGCTTCGTTGCGCGCACCGTCGGAATGACAATCGCTATTCGAAACCTACTCACTCCACTTTGCTGACGTTGGCTGCCTGCGGGCCCTTCTGGCCCGGAGTGATCTCGAATTCTACCTTGTCGCCTTCCTGCAGGCTCTTGTAGCCTTCTGAGGTGATAGCGCTGTAGTGAATAAATACATCCGGGCCGTCATCCCGCCCGAGAAAGCCATAACCTTTCGCATTGTTGAACCACTTAACCGTACCTTTCAAACGTTCCACGTACCGCCCCCTGAGGCACGAACTTCTGGCACTTACGCCGTGCCTCCATTTGCCCACATTGTGAAACTGATTTAAGGGGCTGTCAAGCCACAGGAGCCTCTATCTGCGCGGCTCCGGCTTCGTTCTCTGCTGGGCCAGCCAAAGCACGCCTGCGATTGTTTTGCCGTCGAAAATGCGTCCGCTCATGACCATGCGGAGGGCCTTGGACAGTGGCACCATACGGACCTGGATGACCTCATCCGCTTCCGGTTGCGCTGTGCCGGGACGCAGGTCCTCAGCCATGAAAATGGCCATGGTTTCGGCGACAAAGCCTGGGCTGGCGTAGAAGCGGAGAATACGTTTCCAGTTCTTAGCTGTGTAGCCGGTCTCTTCCAGCAGTTCACGCCTGGCAGCGGCTAGCTCCTTTTCTCCTTTGTCGATGCGCCCCGCGGGCAACTCCCAGAGAAAGCGCTGGGCGGCGTGCCGGTATTGCCGTTCCATCAGAATGCGTGGTTCCGCAGGGCCTTCCTCCACGGCCAAGACAACCACCGAGCCGGTGTGATGCACGATATCGCGGCGGGCGCGGACACCGGTAGGCTCCAAAACTTCGTCAAAACTGACCCAGAACGCCGGGCCACGGTAAACCACACGGGAAGAAAGCACATGAGCCTTGGACTTTGAACGGGATGATTTCGAGCGGGAAGATTTCGCCATGGAAATACTATAAGCGAGAGGAGCTATCTTGGGTTGACCGGGTGGTTGATCGTAATGAAGTAGCGGAGCAACGTCTCCCCGCAGAGCACATCTGGGGAACCTTTGATGAAGTGTGGCGCGGGCGCCCTCGCCCGCGAAAAGCCGGCGGACTTGTACTGCTGTTTGGTGCGGGGAGATGCTTATTCAGAGGTTCCCTAGGTTACGGTTAGTCGCTGGATGCTGGTGGCGCGCCCCGTGCTCTCATCGCAATCCACCACGACCGCGCAAAGCCGCACGTCCCCCGTCGCCGGCTCAAATCGCACCGGCATATTGCTCAGGAACTTGCCTACGACTAAATCTTTCTGCACCCCAATCACGCTGTCGTACGGGCCACTCATGCCCACGTCGGTGATGTAAGCCGTGCCGCCGGGAAGCACTCGCTCGTCGGCGGTTGGGATATGCGTGTGCGTTCCCACCACGGCCGTAACCCGGCCATCCAGGTACCAGCCCATGGAAATCTTTTCCGAAGTTGCCTCCGCGTGGATATCCACGAAAATTACTTTGGCTTTGACGTTTTTAATCAACTGATCGGCCACCCGAAAGGGATCATCGTTCGAAGCCATGAACACTCTGCCTTGCAAATTAATCACGGCATAACTGACTTTGCCCTTTTGCCCTTCATAGACGCCCCAGCCTGGCATTCCCGCGGGATAATTGGCCGGACGCAGCAGCCGCCGCGCCGGGCTGTGCTGATTGCCATCGGCCGATTCGAAGTACTCCACGATCTCCCGCTTATCCCAGATGTGATTTCCCGTGGTGATGACGTTCGATGCCAAGTTCGAAAAGATCCTCAGCCAGCGAGGGAGTGATGCCGAATCCGGCAGCGGCGTTCTCCCCGTTGGCAATGATCAGATCAATGGCGTGTTCGCGTACCAACCCGGGCAAACGCTCTTTGACGATGGTGCGTCCCGGCCTTCCGAAAATGTCACCGATGAAAAGAATGCGCAAAGCGTGCTCCTAAGCAAATTTCGATGGTAACACGCAGCTTCGATGTGTCCTTCGCGTACCCGGAGAAAGCTTTGGGTCACTCGGCGGTTTAAGGCTTTTGCAATTCAGCCGTCTTCAGGAAGTCGTAGCTTCCGGAAGAATTGAGGGTAAGGTTGGTTACCCGTTTGGTAGCCACGACCACGTTGTCCTGGTACCACAGATTGATGTAGGGCAACTCATCGGCAAGGATGCCCTGAATCTCCGCGTAGAGCTGCTTGCGCGTATTCGGCTTGGACTCCCTGCGGGCCTGGTCGATGAGTGCATCGACCCGGGGGTTGGCGTAGGCGCCGCGATTGGCGCCGTTCGGCGGGATGCGTGCGGAATGGAACACGAGCTCGAACATGTCCGGGTCTTCGTTTCCGCCGACCCAGCGCAGCGAATAGAACTGGAATTCTCCGTGGGTAACATCGGAAAAGAACGTCGCTGACTCGAAAGACCGAATGTCCAACTGGATCCCCACGTCGTGAAGCTGTTGCTGTAGCACTGCCGCCAGCATGCGCGTGCTCACCTCGGGAGACGTTCTTCATCGTCAGGTGGAACCTCACTCCATTCACCGCCCGATAGCCTGCCTGGTCCAGCAATTGGCCTGCCCGCTGCGGGTCGTGAGGATAAACCTTTACGGCGTCGCTGTAGGCCCAACTCTCTGGCGGCAAAAGACTGGCAGCAGGCCGGGCGAAGTCGTGCATCAGATAGTGAATCAGCGGCCGGCGATCAAAGGCATAGGCCAATGCCTGCCGCACCCGAACATCCTTGAGGATCGGATCACGAAGATTGAACGCGAGATAAGCCAGGACCGTCCCCGAACCATGCCGCACTTGCAGGCCAGGGCCCTTCGCCAAGGCGGTCACCGTGTCTAAACTGAGCGCATTACTCTCCACGTCAGCGCTGCCCTTGCGCAACTCCAGCGCCCGGGTCGTGTCATCCGGCACAACGGCAAAGCGCACTCGCTGAAGATGCGCTCGCTCGCCCCAGTATTCGTCATTGCGGTCTATGACGACTTCCTTATCCAGTTCGGCGCTGGCAAAACGGAATGGCCCGGAACCAATCGGATGCTGGGCGACTTCCGCGCCGCTGCCATAGGGCACAATTCCCATGGCGGCTCCGGAAAGGTTCCACAGCAACGTGGCATCCGGTTCCTTCAGGTGGAAGATCACCGTAGAATCATCGGGGGCATCAATGCGGGAGACGAAACGGTAGGCGGCAGACTTGGTACTGCGAATCTTGCCTTGCAGCAGCGAATCGAAAGTCCACTTCACGTCGCGAGAAGTCAGGGGCCGACCATCATGAAACTTTACTCCCTGATGCAAATGGAAGATGTAAGTCAGTGCATCGGGAATCTCCCACCGCTCCGCCAGCCCAGGCTGCACATTGAAGTGCTGGTCCCGGGTGAGCAAGTCATCGAAAATCAGGGCGTCAATGCGCTCGGACTGGGCATCCACCCCCACGCGCGGGTCCAGATTGGTGGGGCTGCTCTCGATGATCATCACCAGCGTATTAGGATCTGCCGGATGTGCGCAGGAAAGAAGCGGCAGCATGATGCAAAGGCACAAGAGCGCTCGAACGCCAGCCACCCAAAATATCATTCTGGCCGTTTTGCGCGAGGTTAGACGCATTCCACGGCCATTTCGTAGAGTTGGTTGACGGTTGCCCAATTCCTAGTGGTGGCGCGCACCGCAAGGACTTTTTCCAAGAAACTGTTCGAGAGTCTGGTGTCGCTGTAACGGTTTAGGCAGTAAAGATAGATGACTTCGCCAGAATAGGAGAACTCATCTGGGCCGGCTTCCACTGCGGTCAACTTCTTCAACGCAGCGGCGTCAGGAGCTTGGGACAGAAACGTAACGTGCAACTTGGAGACATCGACTCCCTGCCTTTTCAGGAACGGATTGTCTCGAATCGTCGCGCCCATTTCCGCCGCAGTCCTTGTGACCACGTCGACGGAGAATCCAAACTCCTCCTGAATGCTCTTTTCGAGTTTTTGGGACAACGCCCGAGGGGACTGTCTAGCGGCTCGAAAAACCAAGTTGCCGCTTTGGATGTAGGTCTGCGCCTGCTCGCAGCCGAGCGACGAAAATAGTCTTCGCAGTTGGTCCATCTTCATGCGGTTGTGCCCGCCCACATTAACCCCGCGAAGCATCGAGATGTAAACCGGCATTGGCTTCTCGCTTACGGATACGAAATCTTACCCAGGACCGCAGGCCGCTTCGCACCGGTCGCCGACGGCATATTCGCGGGACGCCGCTGCCAGGCCTCGGAAGCCAATAAGGCAAACGCCACAGCCTCCTTGGCCTCAGAAGGCAATCCAAATTCGTCGGAAGAGCGAAGCTGCAGTCCCGGCGGTTTTAGCTCATTCGCCAGCATCGCCATGAGTGTGGCGTTCTTTGCGCCGCCGCCAGAGACGACCAGCTCTTGATAGGCACTCCCACGAAGAACAAACCGGCGCACCGCATCGGCGATCGAGCGTGCGGCTAGCGCAGTCGCAGTGGCAACCACATCGGCCTTGCCGGCCTTGCCGCAAAGTTTGAGAAAACCGGTTACGAATTGGCGTCCAAATTCCTCCCGCCCTGCGGTCTTGGGAGGCTTGCGGAGAAAGAACGGCTGGCGAAGAAGGCGCGCGACCACAGGCTCGATCACCGCTCCCGACGCCGCAATTGTTCCGCCTTCATCGAAAGGTTTGCCGAACAGCTTCTCGGTCAAGGCATCGATCACCATGTTGCCGGGCCCAGTGTCAAAAGCAACCACCTGAGCCGGAGATGCTCCCGCCGGAATCGCCGTTAGATTGGCGATTCCGCCAAGGTTCTGCACCACTCGGCCGATGTGCTCGTCGCGATACAGCAAATAATCGAGGAAGGGAACAAGCGGCGCCCCTTTGCCTCCAACCGCCATATCCGCGGGACGAAAATCGGAAACCACCGGCACTCCCACCCGGGCCGCGATCACGGCGCCTTCCCCGGTTTGCCAGGTGGCAGCGATCTTGCGCCCGAGAAAGTTCGCCGGTTCGCCTTGGTGGTAAAGCGTCTGTCCATGGCAGCCGACCAAGTCAGCCGTCCGTCTGAATCTGCGCTGCGTCTTTCCTACCGCTTCGGCATAGAGTTCGGCGAGCAGAAAGTTAAGGCGCGCGAGATCCGCAACCCGGGCGTGCTCCGCGTTCATGGCGGCCAGAACTGCCGTGCGAACATTCATGGGATACGGAAACTCGGCGTGGCCGAGAAGCTTTAGGCCAGTGTGGCCCGGGCGCCCGCCTACGCGCACCAACGCCACGTTGATCCCATCCGCTGAAGTTCCGCTCATTACACCCGCAACAATCATCCATTCCTTCTGTAGTACCGAGGTCCTGCCGCCATGACCGGGCAATCGATAGTCCGGAATCGGGCATGATGCCGGCGTTATCTTCAGAGCCCTGCCAGTCGCACTTGCTCGGTGAACTCCCATAGCTGCCGGGAAAGTTTCTCCGCCCTGGCAGCCGTGGGCAAGATCCCTCGCCGCTTCAGTTCGGCGGATTTCTTCTTAAACGCCAGCACTCGGCGCGCGGATTCTTGCACTCGGCGCGCAAACCGTGGGTCCTGCTCGGCGGTCCTGACCAGTTCTTCGTAGGATCGTCTGACGTATTCCTCATGATGGCAAATCAAGCAGAGATCCCCACCCGCCCGAATGTGCTGCACCGCAGCCTGCTCAATCGGCGCGGCCTTGAGCACCCCGCCCATTTCCAAGTCGTCCGAGACGATCAAGCCGCGATAACCGATCTTCTTGCGCAACACATCGGTGATCCACTTCTTCGAGAGCGAAGCCGGGCCGTCGTCTTTCGTGACTGCGGGATAGTTCGCATGACCCACCAGCACCATAGGCAGCTCACGCCGCATCACGCGATAGGGATAGATATCTTCCGCCCACAATTTCTTCCAGGATTTCTGCACGCTGGGTAGTTCGTGGTGCGTGTCCAGATTCGCCTCTCCCAGGCCGGGGAAGTGCTTGGCCGCGCCGATTACGCCAGCCGATCGCAAGCCGGCCAGGAACTCGCGAGCATAGATCACGACGTGTTTGGGATCAGCCGAGACCGCGCGTGAACTCATCACCGTGCGCGACGCCGCCAGCGCCAGGTCCACTACCGGAGCGAAGTCGGTATTGAAGCCGAGCGCCCGGCAGGATTCGCCAATCACCTTCCCATGTTTGCGGTAGAGCTTGCGGTCGCCGGTGGCGAATACGTCCGCCGCCGCCGGAGCGGAACCGATCACATTGCGAAAGCGGTCCACTCGGCCGCCCTCCATGTCGACGCAGGTGAAAAGGGGAGTGGACACGCAGGCCTGGCAGTCTTTGAGAAGTTGATACGTCTGCTCTGGCGCGGTGATGTTGCGAGCGAAGAGAATGACTCCAGCCGGCTGAAGTGCCTTCAGCAGGGAAGAGAGCCGCGGAGACATCTCGACGCCCTCGAAGCCAACGATGAGCAGCTGGCCGATCTCCGGATGCCGTTGTGGCGAATCTGTATGCGCAGGCACTTGGAATAACTTCCTCAAAACTCTCTTAGGCTGTGCTCTCCGTGACCTCTGTGGTCAGATCTCGACCAGAGGGCACAGGGATGGCTGGAGCCCAAAACCACGGCTTACTCAATTTGCTTTTTCAACTCCGCCAACAGATTCAACGCCTCCAGCGGAGTCAGCCGGTTCAAATCCACCTCACGTAGCTTCTCCACCACAGGTTGCGACAGCGGGGTGAAGATGGTCAACTGCGCCGGCGGCGGCTCTGCGCCCGGTGAAAGATGTCCTGTCACCCGTTGCTCGGCCGACTCGTGTTCCGCCAGCACTGCCCGGGCGCGCTCGATCACCTCGCCCGGCAGCCCCGCCAGCTTCGCAACTTCGATTCCGTAGCTGCGATCCGCCGCGCCCGGCTCGACTTTCCTCAGAAACGCGATCCCTCCGGCAGTTTCTTTCACCGACACATGATAGTTCTTCACGCCAGCGAGCCTCTCCGCCAGTTCGGTCAGCTCGAAATAGTGTGTAGCGAAAAGCGTTTTAGCTCGGGTGCGGCCATGAATGTACTCCACCGCCGCCCAGGCAATGGCAAGTCCGTCGTAGGTCGAAGTTCCGCGGCCGACTTCATCGAACAAGATCAGAGACCGCGCGGTCGCCGTATGCAAAATGGCTGCGGTCTCCGTCATCTCCACCATGAAGGTCGAGCGCCCGCGCGCCAAATTGTCGCTTGCGCCGATGCGGGTAAACACGCGGTCCACCACGCCCAGCCGCGCCGAGCGCGCCGGTACAAACGATCCCATCTGCGCCATGATCACGACTAAGGCGGCCTGCCGCAAGTAAGTGGACTTACCACCCATGTTCGGCCCGGTCAGCACGAGGACACTATGCGTCGTCGAGTTCAGGTACAGATCGTTAGGGACAAAGCGCTCGGCCCCGCCCGCCAATTCCTGTTGCTCGATGACGGGATGCCGGCCTTCGACCACTTCGATGTCCGAAGACCCGTCGAACTTCGGACGGCAGTAGTTGCGCAGGGCGGCAATCTGGGCGAGCGCCGCCAGCACATCCACTTCTGCCAGCGCCAACGCCGTCTGCCGGATGCGCCGAGCCTCTCCTGCAATCGCCGAGCGCAATTCGGTAAACAGCCTGCGCTCGATCTCGACAATTTTCTCCTGGGCATCGAGAATCTTCGGCTTCGTATTCCTTCAGCTCCGGTGTGGTGAAACGCTCGGCGTTCACCAGCGTCTGCTTGCGTTCGTAGTCGGCGGGAACCAAATGCAAGTTCGGCTTGGAGACTTCCAGGTAGTAGCCGAAGATCGAATTGAACTTGACCTTGAGTGATCCAATCCCGGTACGCTGGCGCTCGCGCTGTTCAATCTGCGCGAGAAACTGCTTACTGTTGCGGCTCAGATCGCGCAGCTCATCCAATTCCTTGTCCACGCCAGCTGCAATCACTCCGCCGTCGCTCAGCGAGATTGGCGGCAACGGGAACAACCGTCTTGTCAATGCGCTCGCGCAAGTCACCCAACTCATCGACGGAAGCGCGCAGCGCCACAAGCCGCTGCCGCCGTGAACCGCCCAAGTGCTGTTCGCACAGCCGGAATCTTTCCCAGCGATGCTCCCAGCGCGAGCACATCCCGGGGATTCGCGGTCTCCAGCGTGACCCGGCTCAACAAACGTTCGAGATCCATGATTCCATCGAGCGCCCGCCGCAATTCCTCGCGCGCGATGGTTTCTTTTACCTGGACCTCAACCGCATCCAGCCGCGCATTGATTTCTGCGACATCGATGGAAGGACGCAGCATCCAAGCGCGCAGCAAGCGTTTGCCCATTGGCGTAACCGTTGCGTCAAGGGAGCGAAATAGAGTTACTCCCGCGTCGGTTCCGGTAAATAGCGGCTCGATCAGTTCCAGATTCCGCACCGTGACCGCGTCCAGCACCAGGCAGTTCTGGCGCTCGTAGAATCCGATGCGGTCCACGTGGTCCAGCGTCCCGCGCTGCGTCGAACGAACGTAGTAAAGGATTGCCCCCGCCGCCGAGGCCGCCGCCGCTTTCCCGCCAACCCGAAACCTTCCAGCGACAGCACTCCGAAATGATTTTCCAGCAGCGGAATGGCGTGGTCGGGCGCGAATATCCAGTCCTCCAGCGGGGTTTCCGCCCAACCCTCGCGAGAACGCGGCTGGTCTCTGCGGTGCAACACGAGTCGAACTGGTATTGACCGCTCCCTTCGAACAGCGGCGCGGATGACCCATACAAGACTTCTTTAGGACGCAGTTGCTGCAACTCTTCTTGAATCCGTCGCGCTGCGTCCTCGCCCTGAAATTCGGTAGCGCGAAACTCTCCCGTGGAGAGATCCAGAGCCGCAAACCCGGCCCGATCTCCGATCTGCGCCAGCGCCGCCAGAAAGTTATTCTCCTCCGAACTCAGCGAAGAATCCGCCGCCGTGCCCGGAGTCACGACCCGAGTTACCTCCCGGCGCACCAGTTTCTTGGCCAGCCGCGGGTCCTCCATCTGCTCGCAGATCGCCACCTTGAATCCTTTGCGAATGAGCTTGGCGATGTAGCCTTCCGCCGCATGGTAGGGCACCCCGCACATGGGAATCGCAACGCCCTTTTCCTTGTTACGCGCGGTCAACGTAATCTGCAGCTCGCGCGACGCCAGAATTGCGTCGTCCAGGAAAAGCTCATAGAAGTCGCCCAGCCGGAAGAAAAGCAAAGCGCTGGGATGCTCTTTCTTGATGGCGGCATACTGCCGCATTAACGGCGTGGACGGCTCAGTCATTTCGCAGGGTTGCGTGCGCGGATTATAGCAAACGCGGCCGTTCATCCCTGGTGAGATTAAATCCCAGTTGACGCGCCCGCCGCGCGGTGTTTTCCTTACTGCATGGAATTGCGCAAAGATCCGATCACGCGCTCCTGGGTCATTACCGGCGACGATGGGACTGATGCTCCTCCGCGGTCCGGCACCGCCTGCCGCTTCTGCCCGGAATCGCCCGCCGCGCTGCAACTCATTGCCAATATGCCGGGAGTGCAAAGCATGTCCTGGTCGGCCCAGGCCGTGGTCCATCCCACTCCGTTGTACCGGGTGGAAGGGGATCCGTCGCGCCGCGGCGATGGACTGTACGACCGCATGCGTTCGGTGGGCGCGCACGAGGTATTGGTGGAAAACCCCAAACACGACCGCCAATTGTGGGAGGCGAGCGACGCCGAAATTGAGCCTTTCCTGCAGTTGGTGGGGCAACGCATTCAGGATCTTAAGCGGGACGGGCGCTTCAAGTACGTCAGCGTTTTCAAGAATCACGGCAGCAGCGCGGGCCAGGAGTTTGAGCATCCCGCTTCGCAGGTTACCGCCACGACCTTCGTTCCCCGCCGCGTGCTCTACGAACTGAGGGCCTGCCGTGATTACTTCAAGACCAAGGAACGCTGCGTTTTTTGCGATATCGTTTCTCAGGAACTGCGGCAAGACTTGCGTGTCCTGGAAAGGCGGGGTGATTTCATCGCGCTTTGCCCTTACGCCCCTCGCGTGCCCTATGAAACCTGGATTTTGCCTCAAACCCACGAGGCGGCCTTCGAACGTTTTGCCCAAAACCGGTCGAGCACGCTGCGCGATCTCGCGGCGCTTTTGCGGCGCACTTTGCAGCGTATCCGCACCGTGACCGAGGATTTTCACATGGTGCTGCACACCTCGCCCAACAGCTTGCATCCCTCGGCCACGCTGGGTTACTGGAAGACGCTGGACGAAGACTACCACTGGCACATCGAGATACTGCCCATTCTCGCGTCCAAGGCGAAGTCGTATACGTTCAAGGAGGTCTACTATTCGCCGGTGTCTTCAGAAACTGCGGTGAAGCGCTTGCGTGAGGCAAGAATTGATTAGAAGCTTTTAGCTCCTTGCCTTTTGATCATATCTGTCCGATCCGTGGCGTTGTTTGCCTAAGAGCTGATGGCTAAGAGCTGATTCCTATGACCCGCGACCACCCCATGCCATTGCGCCGGATGAAGACCTACACCGGAGGCCAGGGATACGTCTATCAATACTATTTCGTCGGGAAACGCGCCGCTTTCCCCAACTCGCCCGAGGCTCCGGCAACCGAATACATCTTCGACGTGACCTCTGACCGCAAAACCGCCTTCGCCGTCAGTGTCTTTCTGGGCCAGGGTGCGCTGGGCCAGTGGGCTTCTTCCCATGGACGCGGGCTGACCGAGGCGGAACAATATGCGGCGGTGAAGGTGCGGCTGTTCGAGGCTTTCGACAAAATCGAAAACTTGATGGCCGAAGGGCGCCGTTTAGCGGTTGACGCCGCCGCCCTCGAAGGCCTTCTGGCTGCTTTGGGGGTCGAATAGGAAAATCTCTTCCTCCGGCCAATCGGGCACTATGGCCTTCTGCCCCTGCCGCGGTGCAGACTATAATCATAAGCGATTGCCAGATGTTTCCGTCGGAGCCACGCCGGTAATTTATGCCTCTTCTTTGGTTGCGAGTCGCGCTTGCTTGCTATGCGGTCGGTTTACTCTACGCGTTGGTGGCCCTCACGCGCAGCAGTGATCTGCTGAGCAAAATCGCACTGCACGCGTCTTATTTGGGGATGGTCTTCCACCTGGTTTCCCTGGTGGAGGCGGTGCGCTTGTCTGGTCAAATCATCCTGACCTCGGTGCACAACGCCGAATCAGTCCTGGCCTTCCTGATGATGATCGTTTTCATGATCGTCTATGTAGCGTACAAAACCACTTCGCCGGGAATTATGGTCTTCCCGGTGGTGTTTCTTCTGACTTTGGTAGCGGCCGCCGGGGAGCAGCCCTTTCTGCAAATGCCGCCCGGGGTGCGCAAGGGCTGGCTGATCACCCACATCGCGCTCATTTTTGCGGGGTATGCGGCGCTGGTGTTGAGTTTTGGGGCTAGCCTGCTTTACCTGATCCAGGAGCGCATGTTGAAGTCCAAACAGTCCACCGGGATCTTGTCGCGATTGCCCGCGCTCGAAGTCATTGACGACATCGGATATCGTTCGTTGCTCATCGGTTTTCCCTTCATGACGCTGGGCCTGATCGCGGGCACCGTCGTGGCTCAGTTCACCTTCGGGCATGTGGATTTCCTCGATCCCAAAATTCTGCTGTCGATCTTGATGTGGGCGGTTTACCTCCTGATGGTTTACACCCGCTGGCACGCCGGCTGGCGCGGCCGCCGCGCCGCCTACTTTGCCGCTGGCGCCTTCGTCGCCGCTCTGGTAGCTTGGTCCGCCAATTACTTCAGCGCCATTCACAGGTTTGTTCAGTCATGAGTTTTCGCCTCATCGGGGTCAACCACCACACCGCGCCGGTGGAGATGCGCGAGCGCTTGGCCATCCCGGAGTCCCGTTTGCCTGACGCTCTGAAGCGCCTGGTTCAGCACCCGGGCGTTGACGAAGGCCTTATTCTTTGCACCTGCAATCGCGTCGAATTATTAGCTCGCACCCGCAATGGCACCGCCGACCTGCGGGGCTTCCTGCAGGACTACTTTCAACTGGGCGCAAGCGATCTCGAACCGCACATCTACGATTACAGCGAAGCCGAGGCCGTCCGTCATTTGTTCCGGGTCACCGCCAGCCTGGATTCCATGATCGTGGGCGAGGCGCAAATCCTGGGCCAGGTGAAGGAAGCCTATGCCACGGCCCGCGCGGTCGGAGCCGTACACTCACAACTCGATCTATTGCTCACTCGCTCCTTCGCCGTCGCCAAGCGCGTGCGTACGGAGACCGCGGTTGGCACCTCGGCTGTCTCCGTGGCTTCGGTCGCGGTTGAGCTGGCTAAAAAGATTTTCGGGTCGCTGCAAGGCAAGCATGTCTATCTGGTCGGTGCCGGAAAAATGAGCGAACTGGCCGCCCGCCACTTGCAAGCGCATGGCGCGGCTTCCATTTTTGTCGCCAATCGCACCTACGAGCGCGCCCGGCAATTGGCGGCCAAATTCCACGGGGAGGCCATCCACTTCTCCGAGATCTACAACACCTGCGACCGCGCTGATATTGTGATCACTTCCACCGGCGCTCCCGTTGCCATTTTCAAACGAGAGCACGGCGAGATGTTCTTGAGCCGGCGCAAAAACCGTCCCATGTTCTTCATCGACATTGCCGTTCCCCGCGACGTTGATCCCGACATGAACAAGCTGGACGGCATCTTCGTGTACGACATTGACGACCTGCAGCAAGCCGTCACCTCCCATATCGCGGACCGTAAGAAAGAGGCGGAGCGCGCCGAGTTCATCATCAACAGCGAGGTAGAGCGCTTCCAGGCAAAGCTCCAGACCCTCGACGTCGTTCCCACCATTGTTTCCCTGCATGACCATCTGGAGACCATCCGGCAGGCCGAAATTGACCGGGTTCGCGGCCGCCTCGGCTCACTCTCGCCTGAGCAGGAAATGGCCATCGAAGCCCTGACTCGCGGCATCGTCAACAAGATCATGCACACCCCGGTCAGCGCCCTGAAGACGGCTGCCCGCGACCCGGAAGCCACCACCGTGGTTGACCTGGTGCGCCGGCTGTTCAACCTGCAGGACAAGGAAAAGGATAAAGATAAGCGGACGACGAAATCAGGCAGCGGCTCCGGAGATCTAAACTGATGGCTCAGCTGCGCATCGGGTCACGCGGTTCCCAACTCGCGCTCTGGCAAGCCAATCACATTGCGGCCCGGTTGCGCGAGCGCGGGCACGGTGTGGCAATTGAGATCATTCGCACTACCGGCGACAAGATTACCGATGTCGCCCTGGCGCAGGTCGGCGCCAAGGGCATGTTTACCAAGGAAATTGAAGAGGCGCTGGCCGAAAATCGGGTTGACCTTGCCGTCCACAGTTTGAAAGATTTGCCCACGGAAAACGCACCTGGGTTTGCCATCGCTGCCATCACCGAGCGCCAAGATCCCCGTGACGCATTTTGCTCCCGGCGTTACGAGAGTATTGACCGCCTTCCGCCGGGGGCTCGTGTGGGCACCAGCAGCATGCGCCGCCACGCGCAGCTGAAAGCTCTTCGGCCGGACCTTGAGATTCATCCTCTGCGCGGCAATGTGGATACCCGCCTGCGCAAGCTGGAAGCTGGTGAATACGATGCCGTCATTCTCGCCACAGCCGGACTGCATCGCCTGGGTTTGATCGATCTCATTCGACAAATCATTCCCGCCGGCCTTATGTGTCCGGCGGCGGGACAGGGCGCTCTGGGCATCGAAATCCGCGCCGGTGACCCGCTGACCGCGCAGCATCTTGAATTTCTCGATGACCCCGCCGCCCGGGCAACCACCACCTGCGAGCGGGCTTTGCTGACGAAACTTGGCGGCGGCTGCCAGGTACCCATCGGTGCGCTGGCTGAAATGCAGGACGGAACGCTGCACCTCGACGCCATCGTGGCTCGCCCGGATGGCACCAGGATCTTGCGTGAGTCAGGCGATGGAGAAGATCCGGTTCGGCTCGGCGAGACGGTCGGCCAAGTTCTGCTAGAGCACGGGGCAGATGAAATTCTTGAGGAAGTGTACGGCTAAGCCTGTCGCCATGAGCCTTGTCATTGCTGAGCGGCCGAACGTTCGCGGCGCGAACGTTCTGCGGAGTCGAAGCATCCCTTGCACCTTCAATTTGCCGGGTGAAATAGCGATTCCTCGCACCGCTCGGAATGACAGTTGAATCGCTCCACATGGTTATGAGAAATTCCAAGACGCGTTCGCTCCCCCAGCCCCTCTCCGGCCTTCGCGTTCTCGTCGGCCGCGCCCGCCATCAAGCCAGCGCTCTTTCTTCTGGACTGCGCCATCTGGGTGCCGAGGTCGTCGAAATCCCCTTCATTGAAATCCGCAAACCGCGTTCCTACAAACCGCTGGACGCGGCGCTGAAAAATCTCTACGACTACGACTGGCTCATCCTCACCAGCGTCAACGGAGTGGAAGCCATGTGGCAGCGCATCAAGAAGCTCAAGCTCACCAAGAGACAACTGCCCCACATCAAAATCGCCGCCATTGGCCCCGCCACGAAAAACCAGATCGAGAATTATGGTCTCAAAGTGCACGTGGTCCCGGAAAAATATGTCGCTGAATCGGTGGTAGAGAGCTTGCGCGATCGGGTAAAAGGCAAGCGGGTGTTGCTGGCCCGCGCCAAAGTCGCCCGTGACGTCATTCCACATGAGCTGCGTAAACTGGGAGCGAAGGTGGACGTGGTCGAGGCCTACGAAACCGTCGTTCCCAAGAGTTCGCGGACGCGTCTGCGTGCCTTGCTGAAAAATCCAATCCGTCGCCCCAACGTAATCACCTTCACCAGTTCCTCAACGGCCAGGAACTTTGTGGAGTTGCTGGAGCCCGTGTGGCGCGGACCTGCCCTGAGCGGTGGTCGAATGGGCCCCCGCCCGCGAAAAAGGTCGCTCGCGGAAGGCATTCAAATTGCCTCTATCGGTCCTGTCACGTCCGCAACCCTGCGCGAACTCGGCCTTCCGGTCGACATTGAAGCCAGGAAATACACCATCCCCGGTCTCATGGAAGCCATCGTCTCAGCGTATTCGTAGCGACGTAGCTCAGCTCGTCGCCGCATCAGGCTGTCTACTCCGTCAGCGAGCATCCGCATTCCGCCGGCGGCACATGCGCCTTCAAGAAATCCGCCACTCGCTGATATGCGTCAATCTGGTTCTCCACCTTGGCAAACCCATGGCCTTCGTTTTCGTAGATCTTGTATTCTGCCACCCCGCCACGCTTTCTAACCGCATCCACAACCTGTTGTGCTTCTTCCTTTGGGCAGCGCGGATCATGACCGCCCGCCAGCAACAACAGCGGCGCTGTGATCTTGTCCACGAAGAAGATCGGCGACCGATCTTCAAACAGCGCCTTGTTCTTAGCCGGATCTCCCATGGTCGCCATATCCGACTGCTGCAGCACCGGGTCCTCGTTCTCGATCTCGGTAAACCAATTTACAAACGGGACGATCGGGATGCCCGCCGCCCACATCTCCGGCGCTTTGGTTACGCCCATCATGGTCAGGTAGCCGCCATAGCTGCCGCCCATGAGAATCAGTTTCTTGGGATCTACATAGCCCGTCTGTTTGATCCAATCCGCCGCCGCCAGCACATCCTGCAGATCGCCGCCGCCCATGTCGAACAGATTGGCGTCTTGAAATCCCTTGCCGTAGCCGCTTGAGCCGCGGTAATTGGGGGCAATCACGATGTATCCCTGATTCACCATGTATTGCACGAACCGGTTGAAAGTGTTCATGGTCTGTGACGTCGGGCCGCCGTGTACGTACACAATCGCCGGACTTACCGCCTGCTTCGGCAAGTTGTAAGGCATGTAAACCAATGCGGAAATCGTCCACTTGCCATCGCGGCTGGGATAGTGGACTAGGGTCGGCTCAGCCATATCCTCGGCCCGTACGCCCGCAACCAGAGAACTGGTTACACGTTGCGATTTACCGCTGGCGAACCAATAGGCCCAAACATCGCTCGGCGAAGTTGGGCCATTCTGGTAATACAGCAATCGTGTTCCGTCATGCGAAAAAGCCGACTCCGCCCCGCCCAGCGTGTTCACCCCTGTCGGCAAAGGCAGGGAAGTGGTCTTTCCCGACGCCAGATCGTGCTCATAGATACCGGTATTGCCGTCTACGTTTGCGGTCCACAGAACGCGCTTGCCATCCGGCGAAAAATTCCCGCCGGAAACCTCCCACTTATCTTTGGTGAACCAGGTGATGTTCTTCTTCTCGACGTCCAGCAGCCCGGCATTGTCATAGCCGTTGGCCGCGTTCGAGGTAATCAGCAATTTCTTGCCGTCGGGCGAAAAATCATTAACCGAGTAAAGATGCTCGCCCTCGTGCGGTGTGAGCAACGTGTTCCTTCCTGTGGCCACTTCCGCGACAAAAATATTCGAATCCGTCCCCTTAGCCTGCTGCTGGGTGTAGGCAATCCATTTGCCGTCGCGCGACCAGAGCGGACCCACGTTCATCTTGTCCGCGGGAGTGTCTGCGGTCAGTTGCTTCACATCCCGCAGCAGTGTGTCATAAACGTCAATCTCGTACACCGACGACGTTCTCGGCTTGACCGCGTAGGCTAAGTAACGTCCGTCGGGCGACCACGCCGGCTGTTCTTCTGAAATCTGACGCGTGTTGGTCAGGTTCACCACCTGGCCCGTCTTCGGCGCGACCAGGAAAATGTCCCACTGCTCGTCACCGTCGTAATCCGACTGGTACGCGATCCACTTCCCGTCCGGCGACCAGGCCGGCGCGCCCTGCCGCTGGTCGCTAATCGTCAACTGCGTCGGCCAACCGCCGGCCGCCGGCACCAGCCACAAATTGTTCCGCCCGCTGATGTTCGAAACGAAGGCAATCGTCTTGCCGTCCGGCGACCACGCCGTCCCGCCGATGGAGCGCGTCATATACAGCTTTTCGATGGTGAGGCTCTTTTCCACCAGCGCATTCGGCTTGCTCGCGATTTGTTTAGGATCGGTGACAGCTTGGGCCGGAGGTAGAGTCTGGGTCGCGCCCGAAATGCTCATGAAGATCACGATAACAAACAGGATAGGAATGCGCATGATAGCCCTCACTGATGCCCACGGTGCTTCGCTCAGAATGGCATCCGGCAAGCGGCACGGATCACCACGTAGCGCTCTTGTGAATCTCCACCGTGCTCCACGTCTTGTCCGCCGCGTGACATAAATTCTCCAGCGGACATTCAGCGCACTTGGGACGGCGCGCTATGCACAACTTTCGTCCGTGCCAGATAATCTGGTGAGAGAATAGAATCCACTTCTCCCGTGGGATCACTTTCATCAAGTCCTGTTCGATCTTAGGGGCGTCGCTGTTCTTGGTCAGTTCCAGCCTGCGCGCAATACGGGTCACGTGCGTATCCACCACTACCCCTTCCGCCTTCTTAAACCAGCTTCCCAGCACGACATTTGCAGTCTTGCGCGCCACGCCGGGCAGAGTAAGAATCTTCTCCATATCGTCTGGCACCTGGCCGCCAAAGTCACTCACGATTTTCTTGGCCGCCCCCACCACCGACTTCGCTTTGTTGCGAAAGAAGCCCGTCGAATAGATATCCGGTTGCAGTTGCTCGGGGGTAAGCGCCGCAAAATCCTCCACCGTCGGATACTTGCGAAACAATTCTGGCGTAACCCGGTTCACGTTGACATCCGTAGACTGGGCGGAAAGGATGGTCGCCACCAAAAGCTCCCACGCGCTGTGGTGATGCAGCGCGCAGGTCACATCGGGATAAAGCTGGTCGAGCCGTTTGAGGATCTCCGCGATCCGCTCCGCCGCCAGCGGATCGTAGCGCTTCTTGCTTGCCTTTTCAGGCCACGCAGGGACGGCCGCCCCCGACCGCCCAGTCTGTTTCCGGGCGCGGGCAGCCTTGGGCGCAGGCTTCGCCCGCGCGCCTTCCTGGCGTCCAGTCTTAGCGGGTTGTCGGGGAACGATCCCTCGCGCCATTCCAACGCTCCGGCAAACAGCCCATGTTAGCAAATCGAGTGGCCTGCGGTCCCTGAACCTTCGCTTCCCCTGGAGCTTCCCGGAACCACCATCCGCAATTGACGCCAACCGTCCGCGCTAGGTACTCTGAGACTCAGCCCGAATCGCGAAGAGCTGCATTAAGGAAACCCATTGGCGGTTAAGTCCATTCAACTCGGCCAGATTTGGCGCAGTGACGTGAACGGCCAGGACTACCTGGTCACCAAGCTGTACAACGAGGTGTTTACCCAATATGCCATGCTGCGTCCGGCGGGGGTGGCGGCGCCGGATGCCCAGGCTCTTCGAATCAAAGTGGCGAAGAATGCCGAAGGCGCTTCGCTGCCAGGGTACACCTTTACGCAGGAAGGCTCGTTTTAGCAACGTCTCGCCGCCCGCAGGCAGAGATCTAGCAAGCCACGGCTCTCATCAGTCGATCTCCCCATGACCGAAAAAATTCTGGCCGTTCTATTCGTATTCGTTAAGTCGGTAATCGCCGTTACCGGCTACAGCGGCGTGGCCTTGCTCATGGCAATCGAGTCGGCCTGCATCCCTCTGCCCTCCGAACTCATCATGCCGTTCGCGGGCTTTCTCGTGCACGAGGGCGTCTTCCGGCTGTTCTGGGTGGCAACGGCGGGCGCGATCGGTTGCAATCTGGGCTCGCTCGTGGCCTATGAAATCGGATGCTACGGCGGCCGGCCTCTGGTAGAAAAATATGGCCGCTGGATTCTGCTCAGCCACCGCGAACTCGACTGGGCTGACCGCTTCTTCGCCCGCTGGGGATACCTCGCCGTGTTCATTGCTCGCTTGCTGCCCGTGATCAGGACCTTCATCGCCTTGCCCGCCGGCGTCGCCCGCATGCCCCGCGGACGCTTTCACATTTACACTTTCCTGGGATCCTGGCCGTGGTGCCTCGGGCTGGCATGGCTCGGCATGAAGTTGGGCGAAAACTGGCGCTCGCTGGGCAAATACTTTCATCAATTCGATGCCGTCATCGGCGTTTTTCTGCTCGCAGGCTTCGCGTATTTTCTATGGTCCCACTGGCAGAATCGGATTAGCCGAGCCGAGGCAAAATAGGCTCCGCGCTCTTGGCGGTGTTCCTCCGCGACCTCAGCGGTTAAAAGCTCTTGATTGCAAAGTGTGCTAAGAAGAAACGAGAATGCAAGCTAGGCGTATCGTGCAAGTTCTGAGGAGAACTCAAAGCTATGAAACAGGGAATTTCCATTATCGCTCTGCTTCTTGCCACCGTTACAGCTTTCGCCCAAGGGGCGCCCGCAAAGTCCGCCGGCCCTTACGCCGTCGAATATTACTATAAGGTCAAGTGGGGCCATTCTGAAGAATTCCTGACCCTCTTCAAAAAGAATCACTTCCCTTTGCTCAAGAAGGGCGTCGAGTCGGGAAGGATGCTGAAGGTCTTCATCCAGCAGCCCCAGCTACACATGACCGAGGACGCCCGCTGGGATTATCGCGTCACCATTGTCTTCAAGAACGCCACCGTGGCCAACGAGCCTGATCCGGGAGAAGCGGCCTTGATCAAGCAGATGTATCCCGACCAGGATACGTTCAAGAAGGAAGAACAGCGTAGATTTGAAATCCTCGACGCGCATTGGGACTTGCCGGTCACCAACATCGATTTGGACGGGAAGTAAGCGCGGAGGCAGTCGGCCTGCACGGGTGTAACATCTGGGATTATGTCCTACCCAAAGACCGTGGCGGTTGCTATTGGAGTAGTCCTTGGGCTGTGGATGGTTTGGAACGTCGCATTGTCGCTTTACCTGATCTATCGAGAACGCGCGACAGGATTCGGGTTTGTGTTGGGAGGCCTGCTTGAGGGCATTCTTACGGCAATGATCCTTGGCTGGCTCGCCGGGACTGCATGGTATTTCGTTCGCCGTCACTAAGACCCTCTCCAAACATTCTGCAGCTGAATCCGGGTTCGCGAATCGTGTGTCCGCAGTCACAGCGTGCTCAGCGCCGTCGTGTGAGAATCAGCTTGGTTAGACATCCTAAAACGTTGTTCCGCCCTCCCGGCGGAAGGAGGCCTCATGCTTCCCACCATCGGTGATCGACATAACCATCGGTTCGCCCGTAACCCATATTTTCATCTTCACCAAATGCATCCGGCGTTCGCGCTGCTTGCATCGATTATTTTGTTCGTGCTCATGGCCTGGTTCTTGTTTGAGACTCGCTAGGCAATTGCGTTCGGTGGGTGAGCCGTCTTTTGCCAGCCAATGCCGTTAGTGTGCACTTGAGCGCCAATCTTCCCCTTTCCGCTGCAGCGTCTTGCATTTCCTCTCTCGATACGAGAACATAGCCGTTTGTTTTGACCTCAAAATTCACTTAAGAAGGCAGCGCACCCCGATGGCGACCAGGAAGAAAAACGCAAAAGCAGATGCGGACCAGCAAAGCGCAACTGAAGTTCAAGCTCCCAAGGGAAAACTTGGCATCATGATCCCCGGCATGGGCGCCGTAGCCACAACTTTTGTGGCGGGCGTTGAGGCCGTCCGCAAAGGCTTGGCCAAGCCTATCGGTTCGCTCACCCAGATGGGCACCATCCGGTTGGGCAAGCGTACCGACGCCCGCTCCCCCAAGGTGAAAGAGTTCGTTCCGCTCGCGGGCCTGGACGATCTGGTTTTCACCGGCTGGGATATCTTCGAGGACGACATGTACACCGCCGCCTCCAAGGCCGGCGTACTGGAACGCTCTCTGCTCGATTCCATCAAGCCCTTTCTCAGCTCGGTAAAGCCACGCAAAGCTGTCTTCGATCGCAACTACGTCAAGCGCCTCGACGGAACCAACGTCAAAAAGGGCAAGAACAAGATGGACCTGGCTGAACAACTGCGCGCCGATATCCAGGAATTCCGGAAGACGTTCTGGAGCCGCTCGCCTGGTGACCATCTGGTGCGGAAGCACGGAAACTTTTCTTGAGCAAACCGCGGTGCATCAATCCCTGAAAGCATTCGAGAAGGGCATGCGTGAGAATGACGAGAACATCGCCCCCTCCATGCTGTACGCTTACGCCTCGCTGATGGAGGGCGTGCCTTTCGCCAATGGCGCTCCCAACCTGACGGTCGATCTCCCCGTCATGCTTGAACTGTCCCGCCAGAACGAGGCTCCCATCTGCGGCAAGGACTTCAAGACTGGCCAAACCTTGATGAAGACCATTCTGGCGCCAGGATTCAAGGCCCGCTTGCTGGGAGTGGCGGGATGGTATTCGACAAATATTCTGGGCAACCGTGACGGTGAAGTGCTGGACGATCCCGGATCGTTTAAGACCAAGGAAGAATCGAAGCTGGGGGTGCTGGAGCACATCCTGCAGCCCAAGCTCAATCCCGAACTGTACGGCAACATATTCCACAAGGTTCGCATTAATTACTATCCTCCACGTGGTGATAACAAAGAGGGTTGGGACAACATCGATATCTTCGGCTGGCTTGGATATCCGATGCAGATCAAAGTGGATTTCCTGTGCCGCGACTCGATTCTGGCCGCGCCCATCGTGCTCGATCTCGTTCTGTTCCTCGATCTGGCGAAGCGCAGCCAAGAGCTGCGCGGCATCGGCATTCAGGAGTGGCTGAGCTTCTACTTCAAGTCTCCCATGACCGCGCCCGGCCTTTATCCCGAGCATGATCTATTCATTCAGTCGATGAAGTTGAAGAACACCTTGCGGCACCTGATGGGCGAAGGGTTGATCACGCACCTGGGGCTGGAGTATTACGACTGAGTTGCGTGGCGGCGCTCTCAGCCTTCAGGTTTGACGGGGCTCTTCAAAAGATGCCAGGCTTCGCGGTACTGTTCGAAGAGTCCGCCGTCGACTCTTTTCTTCCCGCCGGGATACAAACGGATGGATTTTCGCGTGGAAAGTGCGTCCAGCGGAATCACATACCAGGCATCATGCGGGGCCACGAAAGCCGCGACAAAATCAATTTCGTTTGCAGTGTAGTACGCACGTCCGCCGTCCCTATGCTGCGACACCGAGATGTTAGAGCCGAAACGATTCTTGACCTGGCGAGTGGTAAAAACCGACTTGACCTGAACCCGCAGCAAACGCTGTCCGCATTCCACCAGATAGTCATAGGGACGGCGGTCACCGAAGGGCTTGGAAGCCGTAATGCCCAGCGACGCGGCTTTCAAAACAAAGGTCAATTCCGCCACGTCTCCCCAGCGTTTGGTATCGCGCCGTTCTTTAGGACTGGCGCGATCCCAGTCGGGGTGTGGCTTACCCGAAACCTGCGAGTCATTTTCCATAGGCCCCAATAGAAAAGGCGCAAGCCGAATGGCCTGCGCCTGCTTTCTTTATGTCCTACTTCCAGAGTAGCAAATTGGATCGGGAAAATGGGACATGGATCGGAACTTTATTTTCCTAGTGGAATGAAAGAGTTAGGGGATTTTGAGGCGGCGAGGGGGCTTGACAGGGTTTTAATGGTTGCACCATAAATGGTGCACCGGCTCAGCTGCCCAAAGTCCAATCTTCAATCGCTAACCTGTGAACCCGTCGAAACTCCTGAGTGTTGTGGGTGACGAGGGTCAAGCCCAGGCTGCGGGCGTGGGCGGCGATGAACAGATCGTTGGCTCCAATCATCTTTCCCGATTTCTTCAACTGCGCGCGAATCTGGGCATAGTGTGCAGACGCGTGGTCGGGGAAATCCAGAACTTCCACGTAATTCAGAAAGGCATGCAGCGCCGCTTCGTCCTGCTGGCGCCGAGGAGATACTTCAACGCCATAGAGCAACTCCGACTTGGTAACCACAGAGACACAAACGTCGCTGACCGGGACTTTTTGCAGACGCCGCAAAAGCGCATCATGGGAACGCTTCATCACATAGGAGCAAATGTCCGTATCCAACATGTAGCGGAGCATTACAACTCACGCTCCTGCACGGGCAGATCTTCCACCCCTCCCATGAAGCTTGCCGAAGCCGCAGGCGCATCAGCCAGATAGGAACTCCAGTCAAACGGCCGAGGCGACAACACCACCTCGCTGCCCTCTTTGCGAATGAACACCTCTTGCGTGCGGAACTGAAACTCCTTGGGCAGGCGGACCGCCTGGCTGCGGTTGTTCATGAAGACTTTGGCCTTGCGCGCAGTGGATTGTTCTTTGGAGGTTGGCATATACATGAGTATATGCCAAGTGGAGAGGCGAAGGCAAGAGATGGGAATCTCACATGGGGCGGGTGGCTCGGGCTTTTGATCTTGAGGGCATTTACCTACACCGTGGGCCCCGGTCCTTCGCGGTCTGGGGGAGACGCGGGGACAGATGGAATATCTCCCAATTTTTCGACGGATGGAAATTGGTAAACGTCCCGTCAGTCCCCAGTTTTTGGACAAAAGAAATGGGGGCAGTTCCGTCTGTCCCCGAATAATTTGGTTTCCCTTAAGGGGTAGAACCGAGAACTTGCACCGTGCCGGCAGAATGGGATGGGAATCTCGCGTTGCGACGACTGCGCTTGGGCGCTTGGCTTGACCCTTAAGGCCGCAGGTTAGATAGCAGCGTCGCTTCATCAGCATCGGACACCACCAAGCACCGAGTCCCTCAGGACTCAACAGAGTGCGGATAGAAGCCCGGGATGAACTGCGAGATACCAAACCAAAAAAACACGGTGCACGACAATTCACACTTGACACGACCAGCCGTCTCATAGAAGCGCCCAAAATCAGGGCGCGAACCTGGGCCACCAGACTGTTAGGGGGGCCGGGGGGCCGGGCTAAGCCTGTTCCAACAATCTACTCTTGAGGGTGCCCCGTCCAAGCTCAGCTTGGGCGGGGTTTTTCTGCCGGGGCCCGCACTTTCAGCGCAAGAAAAATCCCTGCCCGTTCGCGTTTGCGTGCCGTCCACTGCGACTCGATCTCAACCACGTCCGTTTCGCCGGTAGCGTAGTGGCGAAGGCTGCTCCACAACCAATCCTCGGGGCGCGACACCAATCCTCGCTTTACTGGATTACGACGAATGTATCGCGACTTCTCCACGAATTTGTGTTCACTCCACACGTTGAAGTCGTAGTAGCGCGCCTGCCAAAAAGAATCTTCTGCACGCAAGGCTAGCCGGCGGGCCACACCTTGCTTCAGCGACTGCATTGCCCGTGCTAAAGTGTCGCGCTCTGGTTCGTTCACCAGCAGATGAACGTGTTCGGGCATGACCACGTATCCGTACACGCAAAGACTGTAGTCTCTACGCACTCGCTCCAATGCATTCACGAAAGTGTTGCATGCGTGGGCACCCTCGAAGTTGGGACGTCTTCGATGACAACTGAAGGTTAAAAAGTGGACTTGACCAGTCTCTTGAAAGCGCTTTAATCCCCACGGCATTGGACAACGGTACTTTTGTCCGTGGGCTTGAGTCTGTGACCAGTGAATATCAACCCCCCCCAAGCAAAGCTTGGACGGGGCACCCTCAGGTTGATTTGCGGGATTCACACCGTAGCCTCGGCCAGCCCCTAAAACACTTTCGGCAGAGAACGCTTGACGACTAGCTCGGCTTCCGATATATCTATGTCCGAGTATGGGCGGACGATTGGATTCCCATTTACCGTTGTCCTCGGCGGCCTTGCACATCCTTCTCGCTCTAGCCGGGGAAGACCTCCACGGCTACGGCATCATGCAGGAAATCGCAAGGCAATCGGAGGGCGTGTACAAACTTGGCCCCGGCACGTTGTACGACAATCTGCAGAAGCTCATTCAGGGTGGATGGGTTCAGGAATTAGGACCACGCCGGGGAGATTCCGATCCTCGCAGGCGCTATTACCGGCTCACGGATGGCGGACGAGATGTCCTCAGAGCCGAGACCGCGCGCCTAACCCAGGTTGTCCGCGAGGCCCGCTTGCGACTGGGCGTTCCAAATCCTAGGAGGGTCTGATGCTCAGGCGTCTCTATCGCTGTGTCGTGCGTTTGCATCCTGCCAGCTTTCGCCGACGTTTCGGAGAGGAGATGATCTACATCTTCGATCAGCAAAGGGGGCCGCTGGCTGCACTCGGTGTAATGCTGGACTGCGTTCTTTCGCTACTAAAGCAATGGACACTACGACCGCACATCAGCACGGAGCTACCCGCATCTCCTCTGCGAAGTCCAACGGCGGACCATCTTCCTTCCTTCGCGTCACTCGATCCGTTCCAGCCTCGCGCATCAGCCGTGATTCACGGCGCGCTGCTGTCGCTGATTCTGTTCTACATGACTGTCGTAGCAATCCCTTATAGCTGGATTCATATCTTGAATCTACATTTTCCGGAGACCGCTGGCGACCCAACTCAACCGTTCAGCCGGGATTCTAAGAAGTCATCTGGAGGCCTGCAGGTCGATGTAATTCCCGCCGAATCAGGCTATCCTCAAACTAAGCCCATCGCATCAAGTAGCCCTCGTACTCCTGCTCCGCCCGTTCGAACACGCGGAGCGACGATCTGGCTTGATCCGTACGTCGGAAGTTACATCTCCAACTACTCAGGGGAGAAGATTTGGATTCAAATCGAAGGTGATCCCGGAGCCAATCACCTCTCTATTTCTTTGGCGGGGTCAGGACACTCTGGTTTCGCTCTCTCACCTGTGTCCCCTACGAAGTTTATGATCGCCGGAGTCGAGAAAAGCTACGTTGTTTTCACCGCTGACTTTCAGGGCAGGATTTGCTGCTTGTCGTGGGTTGTAAACGGCGACGCCACCGGCGCCCGACGTTAGTAGCGGCGTCTGGTTACTTCGGACCGAGACTCCAGATTTAGGCTGGTGGCTGGCGGCCCATGATATCCTCTCGCGAATTTGGGCGGCTTTCCGCGCAGGCCAGCGTCACGCCGCGAAAAGAGGCTTATGAAGCGTTCCACTTTGTTCCGTGTGCTCTTTGTGGCGGCTTTTTCTGCGCTGCTCATCTGTCTGGCGCTCGCGCGTGAGGGCACTGAGATGGCACCCGACGCGAAGACGATGACGATCGAGGGCGCGGTTCGGGACCTCGCCTGTCCAGTGCAAAATCCGGCTGGGACCGCCAAGAGCTTCAGTTTACAGTGCACTCTGGATTGCGTTAAGCACGGCTCGCCGATCATCATCCTCACCAAGACCGGGCTGATATATTTCCCAATCTCCGCGTCCATGCCTGATTCCGACCAGCGCGAAAAGATGATGCCGTTTGTAGGAAAGTATGTGCAGGCAACCGGCCCGGCGTTCATGCGAAACGGAACTCACGCGATCGCAATCACACAAATCAAGGAACTGAAGAGCGTTCACGTGGACACCAACGCTCGCTGAGGGCGGGTGGGTGGCCCAGGGTCGCCATGTTCTCCTGTGATTCCTGTCACTGCCAAGCTTATCGGGACTTCATTTACCTTCATAACCGTGACCATACCGAGCTGCGATGATTGCGCGGGGCGGAGATTTCTTGCGCTGTCGTCCGCAGCGGCGAACGCAGCCCGGGCGAAGCGACAATGACAGCCGCAGGGAGGTAATTTGCGATGTCAGCAAAAGTGAACCGCGCATGCATAAGCTTGTTCTTCTCGTTAGGGGTCTCCGTCGCATTGGCCGGATGCGGAGGTGGGAATAGCGGGGCCGGGAGCGCTACTCTTCCGCCAACGCCGCAAAGCCAGGAATATCTCTTCACTGCTGCCGCCGGCCAAGTATTCTCCTTTAAGCTGGACTCGACAACCGGCGCATTGGGAACTCCAATCAGCGTGAATGGCCCGACTTTCAGCGAGGGCATGGTCACTGATCCAGCGGCCAAGTTTTTGTATGCGGCCGATATGCAGAACGATCAGATCTACGTGTTCGCCATCAGTTCGACTGGTACGCTTTCCCAAATCAGCGGATCACCTTACACTGTCGGAACTCCCGCTGCTTCTCCACTTCCCAACGCCGCGTTTGGTTTGGCTATGGATTCGACCGGCAAGTTTCTCTACACTGCAGATTTTGGGAATGACGTTGTGACGGCATTTAATGTGGATAGCTCCAGCGGGAGGTTAAGTCCACTCGCGGGCTCACCGTTCAGCGCTGGTGAAAATCCAGCTCTGTTGGTCGTGGATGGTTCCAACAAATTCCTGTATGTGGGCGACTACGGAGCCAACGCAGGAGGCGTTTGGGGTTTTTCGCGAAATACCACTAGCGGTGCGCTTACTCCAATACCAGGTTCTTCCCCCTTTCTCACGAAATTGAACGGCGGACCTCTGGGCCTTACTACGCACGGAGATTTCTTGTGGGGCAATGAACAGAACGCAGACGGAACGCTGGCCGGCTTTTCGTTTGATAGCACCAGCGGAGCCTTGACCCAGATCCCAGGCGCCAGTCTGCCTTCTGGAGATCTGGCTTCGGGCTCGGTTCTGGACGCTTCCGGGAGATTCTTGTACGTCGCCAGCTACGGGGACAGCACGATTTCTGCTTTCAACGTAAATGGGGACGGCAGTTTGACGGCAATGAACGGATCACCTTTCGCCACCACCGGGAAGCCTTATTTTCTCGTCATTGATCCCTCAGGGAAATTTCTGTACGCCAGCAATCCGGATGCAACCCAGAACACGATTACCGGTTTTACCATCAACTCCAGCAATGGAGCGTTAACCCAGTTCTCCAGCGCCTCTGTCGTGGCGGGGAGCCAGCCGACAGGTCTGACGGTGGCGACGGTCCAGCAATGACGCTGCGCCTCGTGTTCGACATGCGAGTGGCCCTCGGCGGGCTGGTGGCCCACTCAAGCCCGGTTTTGGCTTGAGTGGGGATGTTCACACGTCACAGACTTAGAATTCTGGGAGGGATGTCCCCATATTTCGCCAAGCCAAAATCGCGCTGGGACGGGCGACGTGTCCGGCGGGCCCTAAGCGATTGACACATAATCCATGTGCACGTATACTGTGCCAATGAACGTCACTCTTTCCATCGACGAGCAGACCGTTACCCGCGCCCGCCAAAAGGCCGAAGCGCTGGGCACCAGCCTGAATCAGCTGATCCGTGACTATCTGCAAAAGCTGGCCGGCGGGGACGATCCTGAAAGAAGCATCGCGGAGTTCAAGCGCCTCTCCGGACAAGGCAACTCCCGCGGCTGGAAGTTCAACCGCGGCGAGATTCATGAGCGCTCGTAGCTTCTTCGACACCAACATCCTCGTCTACGCGGACGACGAGGCCGCACCGGCGAAGCAACGGCGCGCACTCGACCTGCTGGCCGAACACCGGCGCGCCGGAACCGGCGTGGTCTCGATGCAGGTGCTGCAGGAGTACTTCGTTACCGTAACGCGCAAGCTGGGTGTGGACGCGCGAGTAGCCCGGCGGAAGGTGGAGTTACTGGCTGAGTTTGATGTCGCCACTCCCAGGGTTGCCGATATTCTCGCCGCCATTGATCTGCACCGGTTGCATGGTTTTTCTTTCTGGGACTCTTTAATCGTACGCTCGGCCACGCAGTCGGGCTGCACGGTTCTCTTCAGCGAAGACCTGCAGGGGCTGCGCGAGGTGGATGGCATGCGCATGGTAAATCCTTTTGCGCAAAAATAGCTGCCGTCCGCAAGGTGAACGATACGAGCATTCTGTTCATGAAAGTTCGCAAGCCGGCGGCGTGAGGAATGTCTTGCCAGCCCCAGGTCTCGCAACCCCGGCGAGACCTGGGCCACCCACCAGCCGTGTCGTTCCTATTTTTTCTTCTTCCCGAACAACCCGGTCAGCGCGTTCACTGGGCTGTTTGCCGAGCCGTTCTTTCCGCCGGTCACTTGTCCCAAGAGGCCTTGAGCCATACCCGTCGCCACGCCTTTCATATCGGGAACGAAATGCGGATTCGACGTGGTTCCATCAATAGAGAAGGGAATGCCTTTGCTGTTGCCCATGGAGGCTACCTGGGTCAATCCGCCCATCATGCCGCCCTTGAGATCGGCCAGCATTTTGAAGGCGAGATCTCCGGCTGGGCTCACCGTTCCCCCGCCGGTGATGACGCCGATCGCCGGGACGGTCAGGTTAATGTTGTCCGCCTTGGTGCCTTCGGGGGCTACGCGGGCGTCGAGACTGACATTCTGGATGGACGTATCCGGGCTCGAAGCCGCCTTACCCGCGAAGGACGATAGCGCCCCCAGCTTGGCGCCCAAATCGAAGTTGGCCAGCTTGGTGTTGGCCAGCTTCACCGGCCCGGTGATCACCAGCTTGTCGATTGGACCGACAATGCCAAGGCTCGCCGACAGCGTGCCGCCCTTTAGTTGAGACCCGGAGGGAAGGACGACGCCCAGCGCCGGAAGCATGGCTTCGAGCTCGTCCACCGGCATATCCGGAGCATTCAATTTCATGTTCAACGACTGGGTTTCACCCCGCGTCTCGAAGGTTCCGGTCAAGTGCGCGACCGCTTTCCCAATGGCAACGTCTCCCTGGGTGAGCGTGCCCGACTGCTTGTCGAGATCCATCTCCACCGCATGCTTTATCGTTACCGCAGTAGGAGCGGGTGTGCCTTTGGGCGAGAGCTTCAGCTTGCTACCGGTCATGGTGCCTGCCGCTTTGGCCAGAGTGCCGTTTGAGCTTAGGGTTCCGTCAAAATCGGCTAGGCCGGCAAAGCCGCTTGCCGGATCAATGAATCCCGAAGTAGCGATGTCCAGATGGTTCACTTTCACGTCGGCTTCCAAGGGGGTCTTAGCGGCGTCCTCCGCGCTGATCGGCCCAGCTTTCCCGGAGATGCTGGCATCGCCTCCACCCGGCAAATCAGCCGTGAGTTTGAAAGGGAACTGCGAGGTGAAAGAGAAGTTATCCACTTCGATGTTGACCTTGTCGAAGATTTGCGGCTTAGCGGAAGAATTGGCCTTGCCCACGATCAGCCGTCCGTTGGCCACTTGCAGCTTGGCCACTGAAAAGTTCGGGGGAGCCGATCCGGTTGCGGAAGGCTGCGGCGGTTGACTCGCCGCCGCGCCAATACTGGAGAAGTTCCATTTTCCGCTGGCGGTTTTCAGCAACCTGATCTCGGGCTGATCCAGGGTAATTTCGGTCACATTCAGCTGCTTCGAGAAGATCAGGGGCATGAGTTCCACACCCACCTTCAGTGACTTGGCGGTGACGAACGGAGACTTACTGAAGCTGGGATCGTCCGCGATGGTGATGTCGTCGGCCACTACGCTGCCCGAAAGAATCGACAGGCCAAGATTGCCCACTCCGACCTGCCGTCCCAGAGCGCCGGTAAGCTCTGATTCGATCTGCGGACGGAACCGGTTTACATTGATCAGGAAGGGAAGCGCGATCACCGCGACGACCAGAATCCCAACCACGATTGCGGCAATTTTCAGGATAGATTTCATGGTTCAAAATACCTGCCTTTCATGCGTATCTTCCCGGCAATTGTAGTACCTCAGGGTGGGTGCAAAGGGCTTTTTCCTGAGGGTGCGGTCTCAGCCCGCCCTCTGCCGGATTTCTCAGCGGCCGGAACTCGCCTCCAGCGAAACATCGTAGAGACGCAGCGGCTTCTTCGCTGCAGATTCTTCTCTCCCCAGCGGGCGGCGATATCTTAACACTGGCAAGCACGGCGAGGGCATGCTGGACCGCGGGAAGGGGGCCGCGAAACGTTCTTTTCTCCGGATAACCTGGGCCCGGCATTCGGCGTCCAAGACAGTAGGGTTCGCTGCGCCCGGGCGTATAATCGGGCCAGAAGCCGCCGGAGCGCTGAAAAGCGCTAAAAGGAGTGAGTTATGAAGTTTAGATTCTTGGCACTGGCCGCAGCGCTGTTGACCATGGGTTACGGCGCCACTTGGACTTTCGCGCAAGACTCCGACAAGACGGCTGTCCCGGATAGCTCCCAAAGCTCGACTCAGGCGGACAAGGGTTCCGGACCGGCAATCGCCCAGCCTGCCGAACCAGACAAGGTAAAGCACGATGGGGGCGAGGATGACGTGGACGCGATCGGCAACCGCAACGTGGGCTGCAACCGCGGCATGGGCAACTGGTACACCGTGGAAGGCCAGATCAAGATGGGCAAGTCCTATGCCATGCAGATCGAGGCGCAGTCGAAGATGGTTACCGATCCGGTGGTTACGGAGTATGTAAACCGCATCGGGCAAAACATTGTGCGCAACTCGGACGCGCAGGTGCCGTTCACCATCAAAGTCATCGATTCCGACGTGGTCAATGCCATGGCGCTGCCGGGCGGATTCTTCTACGTGAACTCCGGACTGATCCTGGCGGCCGACAACGAGGCGGAACTGGCGGGAGTCATGGCGCACGAGACGGCTCATGTGGCCGCCTGCCACGTGGCCCGGGAGATGTCTCGCAGCAATATCGCGCAGCTCGCGACCATCCCCTTGATTTTTGTGGGGGGCGCGGTCGGCTACGGCGCCTACGAGGCTTCTGGGCTGGCGGTGCCGCTGGCATTCATGAAGTTCTCGCGTAACTTTGAGGCGCAGGCGGACTATCTCGGGCTGCAGTACATGTACAAGTCGGGCTATGATCCGCAGTCGTTCGTGGCCTTCTTCGAGAAGGTGCAGGCCCTGGAGAAGAAGAAGCCTGGAACCCTGGCCAAGGCCTTCGAAACCCACCCTCAGACCCCGGACCGGATCGAAAAATCTCAGCAGGAAATTGCTACGATTCTTCCGGCGCGGCCGCAATATCTGGTGTCAACCTCGGAGTTTGACGACGTGAAGGCGCGGCTTGCGCAACTCGAAAATCGACGGAAGCTGGTGGATCAGAAAGACGGCAGCAAGCCCAGTCTGCGGAGAACGTCGACGTTGGACAAGGGCACTCCGGATGGCAGTACTACCGGGGACGACCGTCCGACCCTGAAGCGCAGAGATACCAACTAGACGCGAACTAAATCGCAACAAAAAAGCCGCGACTCGGGGTCGCGGCTTTGCGATTTTTCGGGGAACTTCCTTATGCAGCTTGCTTGGTTTCCAGGGAACGCAGGTAGCTTCTTTTTTCCGCGGCAGAGCTGATCAGTTTCATATCGTTCCAGTCGTAGGACATCTCTTTTCCGCAATCCAGGCACACCACGTAAGTTCCGGTAAGAGAAGCTGCCTGACAACGGGAGCGCGAACGGACGGTGATAGGGAAGCTGTAACGGCGGTGCCCGCATCCAAAAACGCTATCCAATAATTTCGCGATCATAGGTGTAAACCCTCCCACAGCCCAGTCCACCGGCCCCCCTCGCCCTGAGACTTGCCGTGCTGTGTGCTTAGATTCGCCCAAGCGGTAAAAGGTTCGTCAAATGTCTTAAACCCATTAAACGGGGGAGAGTCGCGGCCAGCAAGTCACATGGGTAATACAGTTTAGAGACGAAAGATTGGAGGCCGTTAAACGCTTTCGGGGTCGGCTTTCTTTCGTGCCCGGCACTTGCTCACGATCGCCGACCGCAGCCGGTCGCGGAGGTCATCGGGGAGTTCGTAGAGTTGGGAGTCCCGGTAGATCTCTATGGTCTTTTTGGTGGTATCGCAAACCACATAGCAGTTGTGGCACCAGGCCAGATGGTCGTCTAGTTCCGCCTTGGTTCGCTCGTCAATCGCGCCGTCCAAATAGTTGGTCAGCTCTTGCAAGAATTCAGAGCATTTCACGGTTCACCATCTCCGATTCACTTTAGTTGCATCCCTCTCTCGTCTTTTGAAAATAACGATTCAGCCGTTCCCGCAACTGCAGCCGCGCCCGCAACAACCGCGACTTGACCGCCGGAATGCTAAGGTCCAAAGCCTTCAGCCGTCTCCTCCGTTGAAACATCCTTCTACATCTCGCAGCACAAATACTGTCCGAAAACTCGTCGGTAATCCCTGGATGGTCCGGGTCAATATGTCCCGCAATTCAGCCTGGCTATATTGCTGCTCCGGGTTCGGACTCCAATCCGCAACTTCGCGCGGAACCGAATCCTCTTCCGTCTTAACATCTTCGTCCAGCGAGACCGTGCGCTCGGGCTGCATGCGCCGCAACTTCATCAGCGCTTCGTTGACCGCAATACGAACCAGCCAGGTATAGAACTTGGACTGGCCCTGGAACTGATTCAGTTCGAGTAAGCCTTCAGGAACGCATCCTGCACCACGTCTTCCGCATCTTCGCGGTTGTGCGTAATATGCTGCGCGATACGAAATACATTCCGGTCATATCGCCGGACCAACTCTTCGAAAGGCCCGACGTCGCCGCCTTTCGCCGACTGGACCAGCGCCAGTTCATCACTGACCGGCTCACCTACTTTGGTTGGATGGTTCCATTCTCATTCCGATGCAACAATTTTCCTGAACGTTACTCGCCATAAACTGTTATTTTCACTTGTAAGCCTTGATTTTAGCGCTCTATAAAAAAGGTGTTTGACGGACTGGCCGAAAGCCCTCACATTTCGCGGGATCCAGGCGCTCAAGTTGCCTTACCGAGTCAAGGGTCGATGACTCAAGCGACTCATGACTAACGACTGAGGGGCGGCGCGCCCCACCGCCTCTATAATCAGGTACTTCGGTCACGATGCAAGTCCCGCCAAATCTCCTATAATCGGGTCTCCAGCAGTTGCCGGAAGCAGATTCTTGGCCGCGAGTCTAGACGATGGCGGAAAACAAACTGGCTTAACAACTCGTCAAAAGTGCTGTCTCAGAAGTCCTCGACGAAGCACATCGCGCGCAAATGCAGAACAGAGCTCGTCGCGCGGGTTCTGCGAGAAGTGGAAACCACGCCGTCTCGCGCCTCCGCTGCACGGGCAATCCGCCGAACTTCTGAAGGCTGTCTCTTCCATCCATCAGCGGAACCACGCAGCGAGAGATTCTGCGCACCTTGCTGGACGGAGCGGCTCATTACGCTGGGCGCGTCGCCTTGTTTGTGATCAAGACGGGAACTGCAACCGGTTGGCAGGCGCGCGGATTTGCGGACTTCGAACGAGATCAAAGACTTTAATCTGGAAGTCGGAAGCGGCTTGCCGCGCAGGTTCTGCAGTCGCGGACGGGAGCCCGTGGCCCCGCCGATCAGATGGATCGCCAGTTTGTCGCCCAGTTCCGCTCTCCCGCGGATGGAATAGCCCTGCTGCTTCCCCTGGTGCTGAAAGAAAAAGTGGCCGCCCTGGTTTATGCCGATGCAGGGTCAGACCCCGGTGGCAATATGGATGTGGCGGCGCTCGAGCTGCTGGTCGTCACCACCGGCGCCTGGCTGGAAGTTGTGGCGCTTGCGCAAGCAGAGCGCGAAGGAAAGCTCCACCGAAGCGCCCGGTCACGAAACTGCCGGCCACGAAAGCGTACCCCAGGAAAAAACCGCGCCCGCGCCGTCGTTTTCCGATCCTTTTGCAGCGCATGCTCCTGCCCACCGGCACATTCCGGAACCTCCGGTGGAAGCTGCGGTCGCGGTGGCCGAGGAACGCGCCGCCGTTGCCAGCATGGCAGCGCCTGCGGAAGCCGCGCCGTTCTCGGAAGCTCACGGTACGGCAGCCACGGCCGCTGCGGTGGCGCCGGATGCTCTGGCTGGTCTCTCTCCCGAAGATGCCGATATTCACCGCAAGGCGCAGCGCTTTGCCCGCCTCCTGGTGGATGAGATCAAACTGTACAACCAGGCCAAAGTATCGGAAGGCCGCAAGAACCGGGACCTTTACGACCGTCTGAAGGAAGACATTGATAAAAGTTTCGCCACGTACCAGAAGCGCTACGGGAGCACGGTAGCGGCCAGCGCCGGTTATTTTAATGGCGAACTGGTGCGCAGCCTGGCGGAAGACGACATCTCGCTCCTGGGCGCCAATTTTCAGCGATAATGGAGACACGGTGGGTCTCCCTCGTTCGAATCTATTTTTCGTCTTAGTCGCGGTCGTCCTCTGCGGAGGTCCGGCTGCTCTTTCGCAAACCACGCCTCGAGCTTCCACCCACAAGGCTCATTCTACCCGCTCAAGAAGAACGCCGGCGGCACATAAGCGATCCGTCTCCACGCCTGCGGCGCATGCGGCAAGCTTTCGTCGCCTCGGCCAGCCTGAAACCGATGGCCCAGCAACTCCTGCAAGACCGCAGCGTCGCCGCTTATGCGGGAGTGGAAGCGTATGCGCGGCGTCACCCGCAGGGAAGATGCCGGGGCGCTGGCGTGGTTGGTCCTCGGCTATGCCCACATCCTCGATCACGATTACGCCAAAGCTGTCGATCCGCTGAATCGGGCTAAACCGCAGGCCGGAGACCTGGGGGACTATGTCGATTACTACCTCGGTTCCTCTTATCTCCAAACGGGCCGGATCGCCGAAGCCACCGCGATTCTGAGCCAGTTCGATCAAGCCTATCCGGAATCGTTGCTGCTTCGCGACGCTCGCGTGCTTTACGCCAACGCACTGCTGGCGGATCACCGCCCGCAAGAGGCCGTGGCTCTGCTGGAAAAAGACCGTGAGCCGTTACGCGACCGATCTTGAACTGGCCCTGGCCCGTGCTTACGCCGCCGCGGGCGATGCGGCGAAAGCCGCTGGCATCCTGCGCAATATCTATTTCACCCTGCCGATGAGCGCCGAAGCCGTCCCGGCGGATGCGGAATTGAAGGCCCTTGCCAGCGCTGCCCAATTGCCCCAGCCTACTTTCAGCGACCGCAAAACTCGCGCCGATTTGTTATTCAGGGGCCGGCGCTACAGCGAAGCCGCCGACGAGTATCGCGAACTGCAGAACCTGGCCGATCCGAGCGTTCGGCCGAGCGTGCAGCTGGCCCTTGCCGGCGCCCTCCGCCGCTCTGGACAGGGACGGGAAGCGAAACGCATTTTGGATTCGCTGCAGAGTCCATCCCCTGAAATCGAAGCCGAGCGGCTATTCAATCTCGGAGAAATTGCCCGTGATTCCAACGATGACGACGGCTTCCTGCGCATCCTGGGACAGCTTCGGCAGGCGGGGCCCGCGAGTCCCTGGCTGGAGCAGGCCTTGCTCTCGGCGGGAAATATCTATCTGTTGAGGCCCGACTACGACCACGCCATTGACTACTACCGCGAATTGCAGCAGCGTTTTCCCAATGCCGCGCGGGCTTCTTACGCGCACTGGAAAGTTGCCTGGCTGAGCTTCCGCCAGGGCCGTACCGCGGAAGCCAAGGATCTGTTCGAACAGCACATTGCGCTCTACCCCGCTTCCGGCGAGGTTCCGGCCGCGCTGTACTGGCGCGCACGCCTGGCGGAAGAAGACGGCGAACCGGCCAAGGCGCGAGCTTACTACCAGAAGCTCGGGGACCGCTTCCGCAATTACTACTATGGCTACCTGGCACGCCAACGGCTGGCCAAGCTGAAGGATGACAGCGACCCGATCCACTACGCGTTGCTCGATCACGTCGCGCCGCTCGATTCCACTGGGAAGGTGGAAGAGGCCGACGTTCCCTCCGACGACCTGCGGGTGCAAAAAGCCGAACTGCTGGAAAACGGGGGCTTGCTGGACTTTGCCGTGCGCGAACTGCAGGCTGCGGCTAAGGACCAGCCTGGCAGCTGGCTTGCGGCAGAGAGCGCTCGCCTCTACCAGGACGCCGGCCGCTATGACCTGGCAGTCGAACTCATGAAGCGCACGGTCCCCAACTATTTTGCGGTGGACCTGCCCAGCTTGCCGCGCGCTTATTGGGAGGCGCTGTTTCCCAAGCCTTACTGGACCGACCTCAAGCGCTTTTCCTCCGCCAATGGGCTCGATGCCTACCTGGTGGCTTCGCTCATCCGGCAAGAGTCGGAGTTCAGCCCCAGCGCGGTATCGCGAAAAAATGCCGTGGGGCTGATGCAATTGTTGCCTTCGGCTGGCAAGTTGGTGGCGAAGCAGGTGAAGATGCGCCATTTCTCGGCCACGCAGCTATTCACCCCAGCCGTGAACTTGCAACTCGGCACCCGCTATTTCCGTAACACGGTGGATAAATTCGGCGCCTTCGAATATGCCTTGGCCGCCTACAATGCCGGCGACAACCGGGTGCAGGACTGGCTGGGGATGGGCAAGTATCGCGATCCGCAGGAGTTTGTCGAATCCATCCCCTTCACCGAGACCCGGGAGTACGTGCAGGCCATTCTGCGCAATGAGAACGTATATCGCCAGTTGTACGGTACGCCCTAATTTCCTTCCATTTTGAATCGCACATTTTTTACAATTTTCATCTTTTCCAGATTGCACCCCGGCGTAGACTAGGCACTCGTCTTCGCGCACCAAGTTTTTCGGGCAGCCACACAGTTACGACACACAAAGGAGACAATCCGATGAAACCTGCAAAATCGCCAATCCCCGAAGGCTACCATACCGTTACGCCCAGCTTGCATCTGCGGAATGCAGCCGCCGCCATCGAGTTCTACAAGGAGGCACTCGGGGCGCGGGAACTCATGCGCATGGAGGGTCCCGACGGAAAGATCATGCACGCCGAGCTGAAAATTGGAGATTCCATCGTTTTTCTGGGAGAAGAGATGCCCGGTATGGGTAACAAGTCGCCGCAAACCTTAGGGGGCGCCAGTGGCGGGATGTATCTCTATGTGGACGACGTTGACAAAGCCATGGAGCGGGCAATCCAGGCGGGCGGCCAGGAAAAAATGCCTGTCACCGACATGTTCTGGGGCGACCGCTATGGCGCGTTCGCCGATCCTTTTGGTTATACCTGGGGCCTGAGCACCCGGGCCTACGAGATGACCGAGGAGGAGATCGCGGAGGGTCAGAAAGCCTTTTACGCTCAGATGGAGCAATCGCAAAAGAAAACAGCCTAGCCGTTTCAGCAAACCGATTGAACAAGTGTCCCAATCCTGGCGCGTTCTGCGCGCCAGGGTGGATTACGAACGCCGCCGCCCCGGGTGATTATTGGCTTTCTTAGACCGATTTCTGCGGCTCTGGCGCTCTTGCAAAAAGAATTTCAATCACCAGCAGTCCCGCCCCGCACACGATGGCGCTGTCCGCAACATTAAATGCCGGCCACTGATAGGTGCCGATGTAGAAGAGCAGGAAGTCCACCACCCGGCCGCTGAACAACCGGTCCCACAGGTTGCCGAGGGCGCCGCCCAGAATCAGCGCGAGGCCGATGCCGGTCGTGGTCATGGTGTGACTGCTGCGCCATAACAAAGCCGAGACCACCACCAGCGCCACCACGGAGAACATGACCAGCAGGGCAATTTTCCACTGGCCCGGAGAGTCGGCGAACAGGCTAAAAGCCGGCGCCGCGATTTTCCACGTGCGTAAGGTAGAAAAAGCCGGAGATCAATTTCTTCGCATCGTGCAACGGAATGTCCTTCGCGATCACCCGTTTCGTCACGCGATCGAGCGCGACCACTAGCAGGGCAATCAGAAGATGATACTTCCGCATGGAGCGATGGGAACGATGGGAACGATGGTCCGTCATGAAAGACTAACTTCCTTCAATTTCGCGGAGCACGGCGCTGCAACGCTCGCACACCGTGGGATAAACTGAGTCTTCCCCCACATGAATCGAGTAGTTCCAGCAGCGGTCACATTTCCGGCCATCGGCCTTGCTCGACCTTCACCTGGATTCCGCCGGTGCCGTCGCCAGCCGCGATCTTTTCCACGGTGACCGCGGAAACAATGAATAAATAGCGAAGCTGGGCCGCATATCTTGCCAGGACTGAATACGCTGGATCGGGAGCCTGCACCGCTACCTGCGCTTCGAGTCCGGTGCCGATCAATTTATTGTTGCGAGCGTCTTCCAGTGCCCTCAGAACTTCGTCCCGCACCGCCCGCAGGATGGTCCAGTCCTCTGACTGCCTGGCATCCTGGGCTGGAGCGGTACCTCCCAAAATGTCGGCCGCGGCGGCGAATTTCGCAGTGTGGACGCTCGCGGAGCGGGCTTCCATCTTCGGCAGATGCTGCCAGATCTCTTCGGCGGTGAAGCTCATGATGGGAGCCAGCAGCCGGACTAGCGCCTCGCTGATGCGCCAGATTGCCGTCTGTGCCGACCGCCGGGCCAAAGATTTCGCGGCCGAGGTGTAGAGCCGGTCTTTGAGCACATCGAAATAGAATCTGCTGAGCTCGACTGTGAAGAAGTCATTTACGCCATGGTAGATCTTGTGAAAGGCGAATTCCTCATACCAACGGAGTACGTCGGCGGACAGCGACGCTGCCTGCCGGAGCATGTATTGATCGAGCGGCTCCATGTTTTCGAATGGAACGGCGTCCCTCTGGGGATCGAAGTCATGTAAGTTGCCAAGAATGTAGCGGAAACCGGTTACGGATGTTGCGATAATTTTCCGCGATGCGCTGCATCAACTGCTCCGAGCCCACCACATCGTCGCGAAAGTCCACCGATGCTACCCATAACCGTACAATTTCGCCGCCCAGACGATTCGCGATGTCGACGGGATCGACATCATTTCCGCGAGACTTCGACATGGCGCGGCCTTGCTCATCGAGCGTCCAGCCCGGACTCGCCGCCATGCGATAGGGCGAGCTCCCATGCGTGCCCATGGCGCAGAGCAGGGAAGACATGAACCATCCCCGGAATTGATCGCCGCCTTCGAGATAAAGGTCGGCCGGCCAGGGCAGGTTTTTCTCGTGGCCAAGCACGGCATCGTGGCTTGATCCCGATTCAAACCAGACATCCACGATGTCCGTCTCTTTCTTGAACGAAGTGCCAGCACAATGCGGACACTGGGTGTCCGCGGAAACAATGGCGTCGGCTTGCGGCGTGTACCACGCGTCGGCCCCCGCGCGCGCAAACAGTTCGACCACTTTGCGATTGACGGCAGGATCCTTGAGCGGTTTGCCACATCCCGCGCACAAGAACACCGCGATGGGCACACCCCAGATGCGCTGGCGCGAGATGCACCAGTCGGGGCGCGTGGCAATCATGTTGGCAATGCGCTCCTCGCCCCATGCCGGATCCCACTTTACTTTCTTGATTTCCTCCAGCGTGCGGCGGCGCAGGGTTTCTCCACTGTCCATCGGAGTTTCCATGGAGATGAACCATTGCTCGGTCGCCCGAAAGATGATGGGGTTATGGCAACGCCAGCAGTGCGGATAGGAATGCTCAAGTTTCTCCGCATGCATCAGCACGCCCCGTTTTTTCAGCAGTTCAACGATGGGCGCGTTGGCTTCGAAAACTTTCTTGCCGTCGTATTCCGGCAGGCCGTGGTGAATCACTCCAGACGCATCGACGTCGGTGTGACGGTCCAACTTGTATTTCACGCCGGTGGCAAAGTCTTCCGCGCCGTGGGATGGCGCCGTATGAACCACACCGGTGCCGGTGTCCATGGTGACGTAGTCGGCCAGCACACCCAGAATCGCGCGGTCCAGAAACGGGTGGCGGAAGTTTCCGTACTCCAGCTTCCTGCCGGGGAAGCGTGCCAGTTCGCGGGTTGCGGTCAAGCCAACTTTCGCGGCGAAGTCATTGGCCAGCTTGGCGGCCACGATGTAAACCTCATCGCCCGATTCGATGGCTACATACTCTTCTTCGGGATGGAACGCCACCGCTCGCGATGCCGGCAGGGTCCAGGGAGTAGTGGTCCAGATTACGGTGAACACTTGTTTCCCGCCGAGCGCGGCATCCAGTTCGGCGGGATCGTCCGTCAAGGGATACTTCACCCAAATCGCCGGGCTGGTGTGATTCTCGTATTCGACTTCGGCTTCGGCCAAAGCGGTTTCGTCATGAATGCACCAATAGACGGCGCGCAGATCTTTGTAAACGAATCCCTTCTCGAAAAATGCATAAAAAGTGGCCAGCACTACCGACTCGTACTGTGGCTCCATGGTGGAGTAGGGCTGATCGAAACGCCCAAACACCGCCAGCCGCTTAAACTGCTCGCGCTGCAAGTTGAGATATTTTTCCGCATACTTGCGGCAGGCGCGGCGCACCTCCATGGGGTGCATCTGCAATTTCCTGCCGCCCAGTTGCTGGTCCACTTTGATTTCGATGGGCAGGCCGTGGCAGTCCCAGCCTGGGACGTAAGGCGAGTCAAATCCCGCCATGGTCTTCGACTTGACGATAAAATCTTTCAGGCATTTGTTGAGCGCGTGCCCCAGGTGGATGGGTCCGTTGGCGTAGGGCGGCCCATCGTGCAAGACGTAGATTGGCGCGCCCTCCCGCGCTTGGCGGATGCTTTGATAGATCCCCATTTCTTCCCAGCGAGCCAGCATTTTGGGCTCATTCTGGGGCAGGTTGGCCTTCATCGAAAACCCGGTTTTCGGCAGATTGATGGTGGATTTCAGGTCGAGCGGCACTCGGCGGAATTCTCCCAAATGATTGATTTGTTTCATTATAGGGAGGCGGTCGCCGCGCGTCTATGAGCCAGCCCGCAGGCCCCGTCGGGGTCCGTGGGCCGAGCTTACAAAAGCACTGTCGAAAAAATAGCAAAAGCGTGTACAATTTTCGCAAGGTGCCCTTTTCCGGGGCGTAAGCATCTAAAGTTTTGGGGCGCGTACTGGGCGTGGGACCGGCCTGTGGTGCGCTGGCCCGTGGAGTTATTGCGGCTGCAAGCAACTTGGCACCGCAGTTGCTCATCAACTGAAGAGAGCATGCGGAGGCGGTTCGGGCCCCGCCAGATCGTGTGACACTCGGGCAATGCTATGTCAACCACACCAGAGAATTCCGGCGACGATGGCGGCTTGAACCTTCTCCTGCCGCAGGGGACCTTCGAGGAACCGCTGTGGAAGTCCCTGTTCCGCAATCTGGACGAGTTCTTTTTCCCCAAGAAACTGCCGCCGCTGGTGTTGGAATCGAAGCCAGTTCCGGTAAAAGACATCTGGGGTTTTTACAACTACAAGAAAAATGGCGCTCTATATTCTTCCGCGGTGCACGTGGTTATCCTCGCGGTGATTATCGGCGGAACTCTCCTGGCTAGGCGCGTGGTGCAGCACATCACGCACGCCAGCAACGTGACGTCGTTGGTGCTGCCGGGAGATATCCCGCCGCTTCCGCCTTCCAAGACGAAAGTGGGTGGTGGCGGTGGTGGTGGTGACCGCGACAAATTGCAAGCCAGCAAGGGCAAGCTGCCCAAGGCCGCGATGGAACAGTTCACTCCGCCCATGGTGGTGGTGAGAAACGAACATCCCAAGCTGGCAATGGAGCCTACCGTCGTAATTCCGCCTCAGGTCCACTTAGCCTCGAACAATATGCCCAACTTGGGCGACCCTATGTCGAACATTGCCGGCCCCCCCTCCAACGGAACCGGATCGGGCGGGGGTATCGGTTCGGGTTCGGGCGGGGGCGTCGGTTCGGGTGAAGGTCCCGGAGTGGGCCCAGGCCACGGCGGCGGTATTGGGGGTGGGGTGTTTCGTGTGGGTGGCGGCGTTTCCGCTCCCCGTCCGCTCTACGATCCCGAGCCCGAGTATTCCGAAGAGGCTCGCAAAGCGAAATATCAAGGGGTTTGCGTGCTCATGCTGGTGGTAGGGCCGGATGGCCGCCCGCGCGACATCCATGTGGCCAGCAGCCTGGGCCTGGGCCTGGACGAGAAGGCCATCGAAGCGGTGAAGACATGGAAATTTGAGCCTGCCATGAAAGACGGAAAGCCGGTCGCCGTCGCCATCAATGTGCAGGTGGATTTCCGCTTGTACTGATTAGCTTTTCTACAGAGAAGAGAACCGGTCGCCTTGGCGCGACCGTTTTCTTTTTGGGCGGAAAAACCAGGGCGAGCGGTTTTTCTGAATCATTCCCGCAGATCCACATGCTTTACTTCTTGAATCGCACGCCCCAAGAAGCGGGCTCCCAAACGCTGGAATTTTGCCACCGAGTCGGTGGCAAAAAACTCAACTTTGGTTGCACGGTGTGACCGCAGGGACGGGGGCGGCGAACCCAGCTGTTGAGCCACCACCTGCGCTGTAGACTCCGCCGAGTCGACGATCATCACGCCCGGGGGCGCCACGCGCTGCAAAACGGGCTTCAGCAGCGGATAGTGAGTGCAGCCCAGCAAAAGCACGTCGGCGGATTCAAAGCCGCCGGTGAAGGCCTCCTGCAAATAAATCCTGGCGACTTGCTCGGTCACAGGATGCTCCACCCATCCCTCTTCAACCAGCGGCACCAGCAAGGGGCAGGCTTTTTCGTTGGCTTCCATGCCGCGGCTTTCCAGGGCTTTGAGATAGGCATGGCTGCGGATAGTGGCTTCGGTCGCGATGATGACCGCTTTGCGTGCCTTGCTGCCCCGGGACGCCTGTTCCGCGCCAGGGTCAATCACTCCGATGACCGGCACACTCGATGCCCGCCGGATAGTGTCCAAGGCCAACGCGGTCGCGGTATTGCAGGCGATCACCAGCACTCCTGCTCCCTGCTTCTCGAGAAACAGGGAAGCTTCCACCGCGTACTTAGCGACGGTTTCCGCCGACTTGGAACCGTACGGCAAGCGCGCCGTGTCGCCAAAATACAGGTAGCTGGCAGCCGGGATGGCCTCAAGTAAAGCTTTAAGGACAGTGAGTCCGCCGAAGCCGGAGTCGAATACGCCGATGGTGGGAGATTTCGAGGCAACCATGTTCGAGAGGAGCGAGTGTGTTGGGAAGTTACAAGCTACGCCAGACTCAATTACACGAATATAGTGTACACTATATTCGTATGCGAAACGTTACTTTGAGTGCCGATGAGGCTTTGATCGAGCAGGCCCGAACGTTGGCGCAGTCTCAGCACAAAACCTTGAATGCCTTGTTTCGCGAATGGCTGGAGCAATATGTCGCCCAGTCCGGAAGTGCCAGGGAAGTGGACGCGCTGATGCGCAGGCTCGGCCACGTGCGGGCTGGGCGCCACTTTACACGGGATGAAATGAATGAGCGGTAGATTCTTTCTGGATACGAACATCTTCGTTTACTCGTTCGAAACCGGTGCAAAAGCCCGTAAGGCTGCGGAGTTGATCCGGAAAGCTGTCTCCACCAAGCGCGGGGTTGTGAGCTTTCAAGTAGTGCAGGAATTCTTTAGCGTTGCGTTCCGGCGCTTTGCCAAGCCCATGTCGGTGGCGGAGGCGGAACAGTATCTGAGCACGGTGTTCCGTCCCATTCTCGCGGTGCAGTCCTCTCCCGTCCTGTACATGGAAGCCTTACATCTCTACAGCGTCCATTCGCTTTCCTGGTACGACGCGGTGATAGCCGCTGCCGCAATCCAGGCGGAATGCGATGTGCTGTACAGCGAGGATTTGCAAAACGACCGCATACTGGAAGGGTTGAAAATTCAGAACCCGTTTGTTTGACCTCTTAGCGAAACTCTTCGATACTCGTTCTCCCCAGCGGCGCCACGCTTGAGAGTTCTGCCTCTCTCCCGCAGCAGGCCCCGGGAGGAATCGGCGCTCCGTGCGGACAGGTGCGCGGATGGCCTAGAAAGCTGCAAATTTTATCGGTTGCCCCGGGCGAAAGAATGTGTTCGAACTTGCAGGCTTGTTGCTCGATCTCGGTTTCGCTGTCCAGCGCCAGACTGTCGGTAAAAAGACGCTCTGCCAAACGGTGCCGCCGGATCACGTCGGCCGCGCGCTGCCGCCCCCGGGGAGTGAATTCCACAACCATGCTGCCATCGCCCAGCGAACTCCCGGCTGGCTTGAGCGCGTCGTGGCACGGATTGGTGAACGGCTTGTGATCGTGCGCCTGCGGAGGATGGGGCAGCGTGATGACCAATCCCAACTCGGCCATCTTTTCGACTGCGATGCTTACCGGCAATGCGCCATGCACTTCCATGCGCTCCAGTTCTGCAACTTCGCCGTGCTCGGCCAAAACCCACAGTTCTTCCAGCACCTCGTCGAACTGCTCTTCGTCGGCCATCGCAAAGACTTCCTGGGCCGCGATCTTGCCGTGGTGTAGTTCCACCCGCCGGTCGGCCAGGCGCGCGACCACGGGATCATGCGTGACCATCACAATGGTGCGCCCTTGCTGATGCAATTCCCGCAACAGGCGCAACACGATTTCCTCGTTGACCGCATCCAGATTGCCGGTGGGCTCATCTGCCAACACGATTTTCGGATCGTTGATCAGCGCTCGGGCGATGCAGACGCGCTGTTGTTCGCCGCCGGAAAGCTGTGAAGGCAGATGTTGCGCCCGGTCTCTCAATCCTACGCGCGCCAGCGCCGCGAGCGCCTCCTGCTCGTCGGTCATACTGTGAAAATACTGCGCCAGCATTACGTTTTCGAGGGCGGTGAGATAAGGGATGAGATGAAATTGCTGAAAGACGAAGCCGATCTTTTCCGCCCGCACCCGGTTTAAATCGGAATTCGAGAGTTGCGCCACGTTCTCGCCATCCAGCCAGATCTCGCCGGAGCTTGGACGGTCCAGGCAGCCGATCAGGTTCACCAGGGTGGACTTGCCGGAACCCGACGGCCCCATGATGGCGATCCACTGGCCGGGATCGAGGTTCAGCGAAAAGTTGTCCAAGGCGCGGATGCTGCCATTTCCTTTGGCGCCCGCTTTGGCGGGATACAGGCGGCTGACATTTTTCAGCTTGATCAAGCTACTCTCCCCTCAGAATCATAGCGGGCTCGACCCGCCGCAGCAATGCGATCGGCAGAATGGCGGAAAGCAAGCCCACCGCAACGCTGCCCGCCAGGACCGGCGGCAAGACGCTCAAGCGCGGCATGATGGTCGCATGAAAATTCGCATGCCCGATCCAGGCGGCGATCCCCACTCCCACCCCATAACCGATCACGGCGCCGACCGCACCCAGAGCGGCAGCTTCGGCCGCGAAGAATGTGCTGACCAGGCGTTGCGATGCGCCCAGCGCTTTCATGATGGCAAAATCCCGGCGGCGATCGAATACCCAACCCATTAAGGTCGAAAGCACGCACAGTGCCGCTGTCAGAATGATGAGAACCGCGGCCGAGAGCAGCGTGGCCCGAGTTTTTCCCAGCACTCGGATTTCGCCTTCCACAATCTGCCGTACCGGCCGGATTTCGGCGGAAGGCAGTTGTTGCCCCAGTCTTCTGAATGAATGCATCCACTTCTTGCGGAGATCCCGAAGCTGCGATCTCGACGGTCGAGGGCGGAACGCCTGTCCAGGCCTCAAAATCGCTAAGCGCAAGGTAAATGCGGCTGTCTTCTTCGGCCCCCGTGCGCAGGGTCCCAGATGGGGTCAAATGGATGGCATGGCCCTGAAAGCTGAGATCGAAAGCGCCGCCTTGCGGACTAACGACGGCGGCGGCGCGCACCCCCAACAAGGCTTGCCCTGCCTGACCCGGCCAGGCGGTGACCGACCACCATTTATCCAGCTTCTGCACCGGGGCGAAATCCGTTCCCGCGACCACTACCGAATGTCCGTCCCTAGTGCGAGCCACCACGTAAGCGAACGGAACAGCAACCCCGCGTCCGGCCAGCGTGGCATTCACGGTTTGCAAGGCATCGGGCGGCAACGTCTGGCCGTCTTTCGCGACCGCCACCACATTTGCGCCATAGCCTCGAAATTCCTGGCGGAGCTTGGCTTGCACGTCGACATACAAGTTAAGCATGGCAGTTGCGGCTGCGGCAGCGACCACCATGGCTAGCAAGGCGGAGGCGGCCCGCCCCCGCCGCAACACCGCGGCCCGCCACAACATGCGCAGGAACATCGAAGTATGCGGAGCAGGGGAACGCCGGATTGCCACCGCCAACGCCGCGGGAGAACTCATGCTTCACCTCGCAACGCAAACACTGGATCCAGTTTGGCTGCGCGCCGGATCGCCGCCGCACTGCCGGCGAAAGTCACAATCATCGCAATGGCCAGAATCACGGGGAAGAGAACTGGCTGAATCACAATGGCTGATCCGAAAATCGAGCGTCCGATCTGGTTGGCCAGCACAGCTCCGCCGACGAAACCCGCCACTCCGCCGATCAATGCCAGCAGAGCGGCCTCAGCAAAGAAAATGGCGGAAATCGTGAAGTTGCTGCGCCCAAAGCCTTCATCAATCCCACTTCACCGCGGCGTTCGAAAATCGCTGTCGCCATTGCCGCCGAAACCGCCAGGGCCGAAGCCAAAAGCGCGGCCAACGTCACCAACAGCATCAATCCAGTAATGCGGGAAAGCACCGTGCCCTCGTTTTGCGCGACCTGCCGGATTTGTTCGGCATGGGAGTGCGGAATTGTTTCTTGCAAGTTGTATGCGATGGATTGCGGATACGGCGAACAATACCAGCGGTCGTACAACTCCGGCCCCATGGATCAGGGTCGCGCCGCGCCAGCGCATCCTCCGGCTTGGTGAGCGCGCTGACGTAAACTCGCCGCACCGCGCCAGGTTTATCCAGAATCTGCTGCGCTAGCCGCAACGGCGCCACGATCTGGTCATCCTCCGGCCCGCCTGTCGAGAGAATGCCTACTACCAAATGTTCCTGGCCAGCAATTTCCATGAAACTGCCGGGGCGAATCCCGAGCTTTGCCGCCAAGTGTTTTCCCAGCAAAACATCGCTGGAATTATCGTCAGGCCACATTCCTTCGACCTTCCACCAAGGGTGCGTCGTTCGCACGCCGGTGACGAAGTTCTCTTTCCCAACAGTGATTTGCTTCGCGAAGTAGGTTCCCAGCAGCGTCAGATTGTTGCCCACGCCCCCCAACATTGACAGGCAACATGGGCGCAAAACCCAGAATGTTATTTCGCCAGAACATGGTCTCAATATTCGGCAGATCCGCCTCGTTCAGAAAGGCGCCATCGCTGGGCGGCTTCAGACTTCACGCCGCCGATATTGATGTCCAGCGTGTCTTCCTGCGGGGTGACGATCAGATTCGCGCCAAAGGTTCGTAGTTCGCGGTTAATTTTGTCGCCAACGTCGGTGGCCACGGCGATCATTGCAGTCGCCACGCCAACGCCCAGCATGATAGCGATGCCCGCCAGCAGCTTGCGCCGCTTTTGCCTCCGAAATGATTCGTAAACCAAGCGCAGGAACATGGCTATTTTTGGAACCAATGAGCGCCGCTGACGAGGTCGGCTTCCTTGATAATGATCGCGGATGAAGTTTGCTCGGCCGTTAACGGAACCGGGTTACACCCGCCTTTGGTGCCAACCGATTGCGCATTGATGGGCGCAGCGCAGTTCTTGCAAATCACGCCGGTCGGTCCCTTGTAGAAACCAACCGCTCCACAGATTTCGCAAGCATCGAAGACCGTGGCAATTTTCCCATCGGGCTTCTGATAGAGCCAGAAGCGTACTTCCGTCCCGTTCTCTTTCGCTTGGTAACGGTGCATGTCGCCGTCGGAAACTTGCGACAGCGGAATACTAATCTGTCCATTTACAAATGTAACTTCGGTGGCCGGAGAAAGCGCGCTCACGCTCTTGGTGTACACAAACTCCGCCGTGACCAGCACGATGAAGAGAAACGAACTGCTATACACCGAGGCCATCCACAGGCGCTCGCGGCGCGCGCTCCACACGCCTTGCGCCTCGCCGCTGGAGATTCAGGCAGGGAAGAAGTCGGTTGCCGCCGCTTCATTTCAAACAGCACCATCAGCGCGGCCAGCGCGAGGATCGTGACGAAAAAGAACATATCGTTACGCACGATCGGTCCGACGATCGCCATTTCCTCCTTCGAAGAGGGTAGTGCTCCGTTCTCCGAAAGCTCGTGCAGTCCGGAGACAATCAGTTGCGCCGCCACGAAAAACAGGATCACCGTGGTAACGCGGAAGAATTTCTGCAAGTTGATGCGCACGCTTCCCTTGACGAACATTACCCCAAAGAGAATGGCCACGCTAACGCCGGCCAGGGTTCCCAGAAAGCTCAGGAGTTCGGTCGAGTTGAGCGAGACGGCGGCCAGGGTGAGAACGGTTTCCGCGCCTTCGCGGAGCACCATCAGAAAGACAAACGAGAAAAGACCGAAATCCGGAGCCCTGTCCCACCAGCGAGCCTACCTTGCCCTCAATTTCGCCTTTGAGCTTGCGGCCCGTCCGCATCATGAAGATGATCATGGTGACGACAAAGAACGACGCAGCCAGCATGATCCAGCCTTCAAGAACGTCTTCGTTCCATTGAGTGCGGGAAATGACGATGGCGAGGGCAATGCTGCCCACAAAGGCAGCTCCCAGCGCCCGCATAGACGGCTTTGCGGAGGTCCGGACGTCCAATTTTTGCAAGGTACGCTAGGGTTATCCCGACGATGAGGGCGGCTTCCACCCCTTCACGCAAGGTAATGATAAAGGCTTGCAGCATTTAGAAAGAGTCCTTTGTTCGGTAATAAATGTCAGCTCACGTACTTGCAACTCTTGTTGCAACTGAGTTGCAAGTACTTTATAATACTTAGGATAGTCTCCCTTCCTAACGCCGTCAATGACGGCTCTCATTACCACTGCGTACACCGAGCACAGACTGTTTCAGACTCTTCTGAGAAAGCGCTTTGCATCCTCCAAGCGAGGAAACCGTCTCTCCTCCGCGCGAAAGTCAGCGGAATGCACGCAGCGCCGTCCGCCCCGCACCTTCACGGGATGCTTCAAGTGCAGCATTTCGTGATAGACAATGTATTCGACCGCGTACCGGGGAACCGCGAAATGGTCGAAGATGCGACTGATAATGATCGCGTTGTGCGCAGGATCATAGTGGCCCAGCATATTCCTCGCTCCGCTTTGGCTCCAGCTCATTTGCGGCCGGCCGAGCAGCCCGTAAAAGAATTTGCATTTAGGCTGTCGAAGATCCCGTCCAGGTCATACCACCTCCCCTGAGCGGAAACCAGACGCTTGTGGCCCGCACCTGCCGCACCAGATGCGCCTTCTGGTTAACGTGGTGAGTCGAGACATATCGGCGATAGCGCAGGCTGTGGGCCGCTCCACCGGCAAGCGGTACAACTTTGATAGCAAGATATGGGCCAACGAAGCCAACACCGCTTCCGGCGCGCCTTCCAGTTGATCCGAGAGCCGCACGAGGAGTTTTCCGCCTTCCGCATCCGAATGGTGTTGCTGATACCGGTGTAGGAATAAAACTCAACAGAAATCTCCGGCGTGGAGGCCAACGGACGAAGCTGGCCGTAGGCCTTCTGGAAGATGGGGAGTAGACGGTCTTTCACTGGGCGGGGGTTCGCCAGGCTGGGAGGCTGCGGCTTGAGCAACTTCTTGTGCTTCGCGGCATCTTCCTGCTCGGCCAGCAATTGCATGTGATCCTTCGCGCTGCTGTCCAAATCATCGAGGGCGTCGGAGAGTACGAACTCGTATTGCTTGAGCTCGTCTTTGTTAGACGACGAATCCCTGAGCGCGCGCACTTTCGCCTGGAATTCAGTATCCCCTTCGATAATCGCTTTGACACCCTGCGAATATCTTGTCTCTGGCCTGCGAACGTATCAATATTTTCGTTCAGTTCATCGTAGACATCGACGAACTCTTGCAGATGGTCGTGGGTTTGCTGCGCTTTGTCGGTTACCTTCGGATCGGATCGGGCTTTGTCCAGAGCTGCGAGCCGTTCGCGAGCGAACTGAATATATAGCCGGAGCCGCGAATCGGGATCCTGAGCGGTATCGCGAAGCTGGTCAATCTCCAACTTGCTCAGCGGATCGTGCTGTCTTTGTGCATCCGCTCTTGCCACAACAAAAGGGCTAATCCACGTAGGCAACGCTCGTCCAGAAAAGCCTCATTTGCCCTTCTTTATTCTTCAAACATTTGCGAGAGCAATCATTACGCAAGGCCTCCAGGCGATTCGCCGCGTCTTCGACCGGTTTCTGGTCTTCGAAGGCAAGGGTTCGCCGGATCGTGCGCAGCCGATCCGCCATTTTTCGCAGAGCGATTTCCGTAGGTTTCAGATGGCCGCCCGAGTCTGCCGCGGCGTGAGCTGCCTTGCCAGAGTAGGTCACCACGTCTTCCACGGCCGAGTTCGCCGCTCCCGCATCACCACTGTTGTAGAGCTTGTCTGCAGCTTCCAGTTGACGTTCGGCAATTTGAGTATAAAGGCTGGGTTGCGCTGCGGCGGGAGCCGTTTGCGCGCGGTTGATCAGTTCCTCGGTCGATAAACCTTTCTGCGCCAGGACCACTGCCGTGGCGCCCAGGAGAAGAAAAGCGATCATGCAATGTCTCATGGAACACTGTCCGTTCAACCACACTGCTAATCCGAACTTACTTCTTCGGTTCGATGGTAATCAAGCGGTGGCGGGCCTGCCATTCGTGGTCCGGGTACTTCCCGTTATCCACCTCGAGAAACTTATGATAGTTTACCGCCGCATCTTTGAAGTCGCGCAAATGATCGTAAGCGATGGCCCGCACGAAATACGTCATCGGGATCTCTGGCAAAAACTTCGCCCGCGCGTCCAAGGCTTTTATCGTCAGCATGTCATCTTTATTTTCGCTGGCGGCACCGGCCGATTCGCCATAGGCATCGCCCAAATCCGGCTTTAATTGAACCACGATCAAAAATTCCCTCTGGGCATCGCTGAACTTGCGGAGTTTCATGCACACCTGGCCCAGGCGCTCATGCAGATCGAAGTCCTTCGGATTCGCAGCCACCAATGCGCGATAGGCCGTCTCCGCTTTGTCATACTTATCGGCCTTCATATAAAGTTCGGCTAACTCGCGCGTTGCGGCAGGATCATTCGGCGCAATTTTCAGCGCCGTCTCTAACTCCGTGGATGCCTCGTCGTTCTTTCCTGAAGCCGCTAGCACCCGTCCCAGTTGCAGGTGCGCCACAGATCCTGGGGATGCGTCCACCACCAGTTTGCGCAACATGTCTTCCGCCTTTTCGAACTGCTGGCCTCCGCATGTAGAGGTTCGCCAGAGCAGTGACGGCGTCGGAAGAGGCGGAATCTATATCCAGCGCTCGCTTATATTCTTCTTCCGCGTCGGCGAAGTGGTTCTCCTTTCTCCAACAGCAATCCCGCGGAAAGATGAGGCTCAGCATCCTTCGGCCGAAGTGTGCGCAGCCTGGCGATACGCCTCGATTGCATCATCTGGCCGGGCTTGCCTCCAGCACTCGCGCCAGTCCCATCCAAGCGCGAGCGTGACCTTCGTCAACCTGGGCCGTGGGTTCAATGTGTGGCGGCGCGCAGAAATTGCTCCGCGTCGGGCTGACCGGCTTTCGCCAGCACAGGCCGAGATTGAGATTCGATTCGAAGACATCCGGCTTCGCGGCCACGGCTTTCCGGTACGCGGCGATGGCGTCATCTGGCCTGCCGATGGCGTTGTCCACGAATCCCAGATCAAACCACGCCCGAAAATTGGCCGCGTTGTGGTCGACAACTTTCTTGAGCAGCGGCTCAGCCGCGATATAGTCGCGCTTGTCCATGGCAGCTTCGGCCTGTGCCAAATCGGGCGGGTACATAGGATTGTCAACCTCGACCTCGTGACGGCGGATGGTCGGAGGCCGATCTTGTCCGGATGCCGCCAGTTGAGGGTCAGCAGCGACGCGACCAGACCGCTCCAAAGAAGTGGTGTGCCCCAGAGCCTGCCCTGAGCGTGTCGAACCGCTGCGCTGCCCGGCTCCTGGCCGCGAAGCTGGTCCGGAGCACTACGCCGACTTCTGTCCTTCGGAATGTTCGATTCCGTTTCCATCCAGCACGCCCACCAGAAATTGCCCCGTATAAGAATTCGGCAGCTCGGCAATGGCCTCCGGTGTGCCCACGCCAATCACCTGGCCACCCCGATCCCCGCCCTCTGGCCCAAAATCAATCACCCAATCGGCAGTCTTGATCACTTCCAGATTGTGCTCAATGACTAGAATGGATCCGCCCGCATCGATGAGGCGCCGGAATGCGGAAAGCAGTTTGCTCACGTCGTCGAAGTGAAGCCCGGTGGTGGGCTCATCAAAAATGTAGAGCGTCTGTTTGCGTCTTCTGGCGCCGTCGGACAAGTTTCCCGGCCTTCCCACATGCTCCGCGCCCCCGGCTGCAAATGCGCTGCCAGCTTCATGCGCTGCGCCTCCCCGCCGGAAAGCGTGGTGGCCGACTGGCCCAAGCGCAGATACCCCAGCCCCACCTCTTCCAATACCCGCAATTTGTCGGCGATCCTGGGAGTATTGGCGAAAAACTGCTGCGCCTCCTTCACCGTCAGATCCAGAACTTCGTGGATGTTCTTGCCGCGATAACGCACTTCCAGCACTTGTGGCTTATAGCGGGTGCCTTTACATTCCTCGCAAATCAGTTCCACGTCCGCCAGGAATTGCATCTCCACCGTCACCGTGCCATCGCCCTGGCAGGTCTCGCAGCGGCCTCCGGGAACGTTGAAGGAAAAATGTCCCGCCGTCAGCCCGTGCTTCTGCGCTCCGGGAAGGGAAGCGAATAGTTCGCGAATCCCGTCAAATGCTTTGATGTAGGTAATCGGATTGGAACGCGGCGTGCGGCCAATGGGAGACTGATCCACCAGCACCGCCTCATCCAGATACTCCGCTCCCTCCAGCCGTTCCAGGGCTTGTGCCGGCGGCGCGGCGCCATTGCCTTGCTTGAGTGCAGCCGATAACGCCGGATAAAGCACGTCATGCAGCAGCGTCGATTTGCCCGAACCGGAGACGCCGGTAATCGCTACGATCATCCCCAGCGGAATACTAAGGTCAACCCCTTTGAGGTTGTGGGCTCGCGCCCCAAAGATCTCAATGGTTCGCGTACCCGGCTTGCGCCGTGCCGTGGGCAGCTGAATCCGCAGGTCCTCGGAAAGATATCGGCCGGTGAGCGAGGCCGGCATCTTCTTGATCTGTTCGTAAGTTCCCGTGGCAATGACCTTGCCGCCGTTTTCTCCCGCGCCCGGCCCCAGGTCCAGAATGTTATCGGAGGCGCGCATCACATCGGGATCGTGCTCGACCACCAGAATCGTATTTCCCAGGTCGCGCAGGTCGTGCAAAATCTTGATCAGGCGGTGGGTGTCGCGGCTGTGCAGCCCGATGGAGGGCTCATCCAACACGTAGAGCGTTCCCACCAGCCGCGATCCCAGCGAAGTCGCCAGCTGAATGCGCTGCGCCTCGCCGCCAGAAAGTGTCGAGGAAAGCCGGTCGAGCGTCAGATATTCCAGCCCCACTTCATTTAAGAAGCGCAAGCGCTCGCGGATCTCCTGCAGCAACTTATCGGCGATGGCCGCCTGTTGCTCGCTCAACTCTACCTGCTCGAAAAAGGTGGCCGCCTGCTCCACCGTCATGCTGCAAACCTGGCAAATATTTTTGCCGTCGATCCTGACCTGGCGGGCCTCCCGGCGCAGCCGTGCTCCATTGCACTCCGAGCACACCGAATATCCACGATAGCGGCTGAGAAACACGCGCACGTGCAGCTTGTACTTCTTGCGTTCCAGATGGGCAAAGAAGCCGCGAATGCCGCCGAACTTTCCTTCTCCCTCGACCACCGGGCGCTGCTGTTCGGGCTCAAGGTTAGCCCAGGCTACGTCGAGCGGTATTCCGGCCGCGCGCGCAAAACGCTTTAACTCGGTGAATAGGGGCCGGTACTTCGGTTTGGTCCAGGGCTCAATGGCGCCTTCGTTCAGCGTCTTCGAAGCATCCGGAATGACGCGGCCCAAATCGAAATCGATGGTATTCCCGAACCCCTGGCAACGCGGGCAGGCGCCGTAAGGATTGTTGAACGAAAACAGCCGCGGCTCAGGTTCTTCATAACGGAGATTGCAGCGCTTGCACTCGAAACGCTGGGAAAAACGCAACTGCCCGGGAGTTCCGCCGTCCCGCGGCGCCGTCTCGAAGATTACTTCTCCGGCCTGCCGGTAGCTGCTCTCAATCGCATCCACCAACCGCGCCCGGATTTCCGCCGAAACTGCGATGCGGTCCACCAGCAGGAATACAGGTTCGGCAAAGTTGATATCCAACAATGACTCCGGCGTCGAGAACTCGAAAATCTTGCCATTCTGATAGAGCCGGTTAAAACCCTTTTCCCGCAGATCAGACAACCGTGCCTTCAGCAGATCATCCAGCGGAGCCGGCACCCCCTTTTTCTGGCGCGCTTTTCCCTTGACGTTCTCCGCCGGCACCGGGGCATGCCCTTGCAGAGGAAACAACACATTCAGCCGGGTTCCTTCTTGCAACGCCAGCACAGCCGCGGCCACTTCGTCGACTGTGTCCTTTTTGACTTCGTTGCCGCACTGCGCACAATACGTCCGGCCTACGCGGGCAAACAGGAGGCGCAGATAGTCGAAGACCTCGGTCGCCGTCGCTACTGTGGACCGCGGGTTCCGCGTGGTGTTCTTCTGCCGGATGGCCACGGCGGGCGCGATCCCATCGATGGAATCGACGTCCGGTTTCTCGATCCGCTCCAGGAATTGCCGGGCATAGGCGGACAACGACTCCACATAACGCCGCTGCCCCTCGGCATAAATGGTGTCGAAGGCAAGCGAGGATTTCCCCGAACCGGATACCCCCGTGACCACCGTGAGGGAATTGTGGGGAATCTCAAAATCAATGTTCTTGAGGTTATGGACCCGCGCCCCGCGAACAACAATGCTATCTGTGGACATCGCCAAAGGACCGATTGCCGCCACTCCGCGACTCCCGCCGGACTGCTCTGGGCGACAGGCGACTGCGGAAGGGGTAGACAATCTTTCTATTATAAGTCACGATCCGAGAAGGCCCCGCGACCTTGCCCGAAGGTCCCCGCGATCTCAGCGGTCCAAGGCCTTTCTGCCGCAAGAGACCAAACGGAAGCCGAAAACTCGGCAAGAACAAACTAGCGACCCATCGCCCGGAAACAAGAAGGCTCCGATTTCTCGGAGCCCGATCCCACCCAAGGTACGATTTAATCCCGCCCGTTTACTCGTCTTCGTCCCTGTCCCGCTTCTTGCCGTAGCGCATCGCCATGCCCACGCCCAGCGTCATGAATCCCACCGGAGGGACCAAAAGCACCAGCACCCCACGGCTGATGGCTAACTGTCCATCTTTAGGCGTGCCCTTGGCGCTGGAGTAGCACATGATGCAGCCTTGCCCGAAAGCGGGCGCGGCCCACAGCAACAGAACCGCCGCAAGCATCCCCAGACGAAGTTTCATCGCACTCCTAACTTGATGATGCGCAGTGCGTCCGGCAAAAAGACACACATCAACGAAAGGCAGATCACCAGGGAACTCATGGTCAGCCACTTCATGGCCGAAACTTCAAACTTCATGTGCATGAAGTAGGCAATGATCAGCGCCGCCTTAATGATGGAGAGGCCCATCAGAATGCTCAGCATTCGCACCGGCTCCATATTCTGATACGCCAGGAACACCTCGATGCCCGTCATCACCAGCAACGCGCCCCAAACCCAGAAGAATTGGCCCTTGGCGTGGTGCCTGTGTTCCTCGAAGACTCGCTCCTCAATTGCTAGCTGGACCGCATCCATTGCGTCTCTCCCTGACTAGGCTTTAGAAAGCTCCGTGACCCCTGCGTCCTCTGTGGTTTCAATTATTTCTAAACGATTCTGGTAGACATCAAATACACCAACGGGAAGATGAACATCCACACCAAGTCCACGAAGTGCCAGTACAGACCAGCCACCTCGACATCCGCCGCGTCATATACCTTGGGCTTCAGCCACAGAATAATGGAGATGACGATCGCGGCCAGCAACAGAAAATGCGCTCCGTAGTGGAACGGGCTGTACGCCGGGGTCGCCAGCCAAGCCACCAGCCAAAGTCCCAGCAGGATGGGAATGAATTTTTTCCGCAGCGCCACCACTCCCAGATAAATCACGCCGATAGTTACGTGCAGCATGTGCATGCCGGTGAGACCAAAGAAGGTTGCCGCAAATTGGGGGACGGTTTTGGATACATCGGCAAATTCCGGATTGGTTGGCCCTGGCGGCACGGGAAACATCGGCAAGGTCAAGCCCTGAGCGATTAGGTTCGTCCATTCCCGCCCGTGCAGAATTACAAAACCGAGGCCGCAGGCCATGGTGGCCAGCAGCCATAAACGCTGGGCTTTCGCCCTGCCATCCACCGCCGCCCGCACCGCCAGCACCATGGTGAGTGAACTGGTCAGCAGGAAAGCGGTCATCAGGGTCGCGTTCCGGATGCTCTCGGAGTGAAACGGCGTCGGCCAGTTGGGCGTGGACACCCGCCCGTAGGTGTACGCGAAGAGCAGCGCTCCGAACGTCAGCGAGTCGGAGAGCAGAAACAGCCACATCCCAATTTTTTTGGAATAGGTGCCGAACAACGACGGCTCGTAAATCTGCGCCTGCTGCGACACCGCAACGTCAGCCATGGATTCGATCTCCTAGGTCCGTGTGGGGCGGACACTCTTGTCCGCCGCTCTTGCTCTTGAATTTCCTACCGCATAAACCAAAGCAAAGCGAAAATATAAATCCACAAAAATGCCATGAAGTGCCAGTACCAGGCCGTTCCATCCACTACGATCCGCTGCTGCCCCAGGGGTTTGCGCAGCAGAGAAATAATTCCCGCATACAGTAGCACCATCAATCCTCCAGCCAGATGGGCGGCGTGCGTCCCGGTCAGCAGATAAAAGAACGAACTGCTGATCTTCGTGATGTCGAATCCGCGGGCTTCCAACTCCCGCCAAGCCATCCACTGCCCGGCCAGAAATCCGAACCCGAGAACGATGGTCACACCCAGCCATGGAAAATTCCGTTCCCGCCCCAGCGTGACCCCGGGAATGGACTCCACCGGCGCCAGCGCCATGCGGCGCGCCACCTGCCGACGCGCCATCTCCACGGTGATACTGCTCAGCAGCAACAGCAGAGTGTTCACCAGCAGCATGCCCAGCGGCAAGCTGAGCGTCAGCCAGTCATGGGTGTAAGTCACGCTGCGCTCGTCAAAGCTCGGCATGCCCCGCCGCACAATGAAAGCGCTGGTCAACGCCACAAATATCATGGTGACCGACGACAAGCCGGTCACTAGTCCGAGCCGGGTACGGCGCAGCCGCGCTCCGTAGTCGGGCGAGCCTCCCCCCATCCCGTCACCGCCGCCGCCGCCGCCGGCATACGACGGCGGCTTGTTGCCTCCGCCATAGCCCGCCCGCGGATCGTGAACCGAAATTGGAGGATTTAAAGTCGCCATAATGTTCCGAGTGGAGCGGACACTCTTGTCCGCTGCCTTTGCTCGTGACTCGCGTTGCTAATGTGCCGGAATCGTTGCCGGATCCGTCTGCATGATGTAATCCCGCGCCGCCCCAGGAACGCTGTATTCGTACGGCCCGTGAAACACCACCGGCGTGGTGCCGCCAAAGTTGTCGTGCGGCGGCGGGGTAGCGGTAATCCACTCCAGCGTTGTCGACTCCCACGGATTGTCGCTGGCCTTCGGCCCTTTGAATATGCTCCAGAACAAATTGATCAGAAAAATGAACTGCGCCGCAATGGTCACAAAAGCGCAATAGGTGATAAACGTGTTCAGCGGGATCAGGCGGTGCAGGTAGGCGAGTTCAGTGAACTGCGAGTACCGCCGGGGTTGGCCCGCCATGCCCAGATAATGCATGGGCATGAAGATGCAATAGGTTCCGATGAGCGTGAGGAAGAAGTGCCAGCGCCCCAGGGTCTCATTCATCATGCGGCCAAACATCTTCGGCACCCAGTAATAGGTCGCGGCAAAAATTCCAAAAATCGCCGCCACTCCCATGATCAGGTGAAAATGCGCCACCACAAATGCCGTATCGTGCAGCGGAATATCCAGCACCGGCTGCGCCAGGAACGGTCCGCTCAATCCGCCCGAGACAAACAGCGAAACAAATCCAATGGCAAACAACATCGGCGTCTGGAAGCGTATCTTGCCGTGATACATCGTCCCCAGCCAGTTAAATGTCTTGATGGCCGACGGCACCCCGATGCACATGGTCATGATGGAGAAGGCAAATGCCGAGTAGGGGCTCATCCCGCTCATGAACATATGATGGCCCCACACCACGAAGCCCAGGACGCCAATCGACATAATGGCGTACACCATTGCCTTGTAGCCGAAGATAGGCTTGCGGGAGAAAGTGGACAGCAGTTGCGAAGCCACGCCCATGCCCGGCAGAATCGCGATGTAAACTTCCGGATGCCCGAAGAACCAGAACAGGTGCTGCCACAATAATGGCGAGCCACCTTTATGCAGCATGACCTGCCCATTCACCACCACTAACGGAACGTAGAAGCTGGTGCCGAGATTGCGATCGAGCAGCAAAAGGATTCCCGCCGAGAGCAACACGCCAAACGCCAGCAATCCCAGAACCGCCGTCACAAACCACGCCCACACCGTCAACGGCAGGCGCATCATGGTCATGCCCTTGGCCCGCATGTCGAGTGTGGTGGTAATAAAGTTCAGCGCCCCCATCAGTGAGGCCAGGCAGAAAATCGCAATACTGGTAATCCATAGGTCCGCGCCGAGCTGTTCACCCGGCCCCGCATTGGGCAAAGCGCTCAGCGGAGCGTAGCCGGTCCAGCCATGCAGCGGCGCGCCGCCGGTCACGAAGAATGCCGCGATAATCACCACAAACGCCACAAACGTGGTCCAGAACGAAAGCATGTTCAGAACCGGGAACGCCATGTCGGGCGCGCCAATCTGAATCGGCAGAAAATAATTGCCGAAGCCGCCCTGCGGCGCCGTCGTCAGCACAAAGAACACCATGATGGTCCCATGCATGGTGAGCAGGCTGAGATAGGTCTCCGGCTGGATTCGTCCTACCAGCGGCAGCACCGCCGTGGGCCAGATCATGTGAATGCGCATCAGCAGGGAGAGGAACATGCCGACAAATACCGCCGTCAGCGCCAGAAAGTAGTACTGAATCCCGATGACCTTGTGGTCCAGGCTAAAAACGTATTTGCGGATAAAACCTTGTGGGCCGGCGTGGGCATGCGCCACCTGCCCGTGGGGGTCACTTCTTTGCGGGTCGTTTCCGTGAGGGCCGTTTCCTTGAGGATCCTGGGCAACCATTATTATTTCTCCGCCTCCCGTGCCGCCAGCCATTTGTCGAAATCTTCCTGGCTGACGACGTGCAGCATTCCGTGCATCTTGTAATGGCCGAGTCCGCAGAGTTCGGCGCAGGCAATCTCGTATTCGCCAATCTCGGTGGGGGTAAAGTGCATGTGGATTTCAAGTCCGGGAACCGCGTCCTGCTTGAAGCGCATGGACGGCACAAAGAAGCTGTGAATCACGTCAATCGCGCGCTCGTGCAGGTCCACCTCGCGCCCCACCGGCACATACATGGTGCCGGTGACGACGTCATCCTTGGAGGCCGGGTCGGTGGTATCCAAACCGATGGCCGACTCGTTGCCCGCGGAAGGATCGATCAACTTAGGGTTGGTCGTGCCAAACTTCCCATCCGGGCCCGGGTAGCGGAAGTACCAGGCAAACTGCATTCCGGTCACCTCTACCGGAACCGACCCCGCCGCCGCTGGCGCAAAACGCTCATTGGCCCAAACTCGGCTCCCCATCAGGTTCAGACCAATAAAGAGAACCGCCGTCAACACCGTCCACAGAACTTCCAGGGTGTTGTTGCCATGGGAGTAACGCACCGGCTCGGACGCCGGCCGCTCGCGGTACTTCCACGCCAGGTAGCCAAGAGCCACCTGGGCAGCCACAAAGATAATGCCCATCAGGACATAAGTGAGCGCGAACTGGCTGTCAATGAACCCCGCAGCGGTCGAGGCCCCGTGCGGTAGCCACCAGGTTTTGGCGATGAAGAAGTACGTGCTGACGAACGTAATCAACCAGATAACAGCGAGAATTGCCAGGCCCATTTACCAGACCTCCAAGGGTCAGGATTGCGAGCACTCCACGATTGGCGACTCCACATCAAAGTCGCGGCTGGGGCGGAAGTCTATCACAGCTATGCGCCGGTTGCGCAAGCGAGATTTGCGAAGAGTGACTGCGGAGGAAACAAAAATGTCCATTTCGCCGAGCTTTACATGTTTGTCGTTCCGCGGGAGCGAAGCGACGAGGAATCTGCTGTCTGGCGGGATGTCCCATCCTTGCGCGTTTGTTGCGCGAGGATGGGCCTCCAGGAGCGCTGGCATCTAACGGAAACTCACTTGCGCCACCTACTATTTCTTTTTCCCCAACTGCCGCACATAGGCCAGCACCTGCCCAATCTGAGCCGTCGAAAGCTGGCCCTGAAACGGCGGCATACTTTTCTGCCCATGGGTAATTACATTCTTGAGCGCGGCATCCGTCTTCTTCTGCACCTCCGCGGAGTGCAGATCGTGCGCTCCCAGCTGCTTGCCCAGGGCGGTCTGGGCGTGGCCGTCGTCGCCGTGACACAACACGCAATTCGCCTTAAAGATCGCCGCTCCACCCGCCGGCTTGTCCTGACCGAACCCGGTTCCGGACAACCCAATCAAGACCGTATACAGAACAATTCCGTAGCAGGATTTCATGGTTCCTCTAAATCAACTTGAGATCGCGAGCGCCCCCGCGTGGGACCATGCTACCAAAGTAATGTTGACGAAAACGTTGGAATATAGGATACCTATATTCATCATGACCAAGCGTATCCGTTCCCAAATCGCCCGCGGCAGCGCCGAACTCGCCATCCTGTCTCTGTTGGACGAGCAGCCGCTCTACGGCTTCGAAATCTCCAAGCGAATCGAGGAAAGAACCGGAGGCGCGCTCCACTTCACGCTGGCATCGCTCTATCCCATGCTCTACGACATCGAGAAACGGGGATTGATTGCCGGCCGCTGGCAGGCCAACGAAGCCGGACGCGACCGCCGCTACTATGCTCTGACTCCAGCAGGGAAGAAGCAACTCACGCCACTGCGCCAGGAATGGCGCGGCTTCTTTCGGGCGCTTGACCAGTTGGCGGGGGTGAGTAATGCCTGACGAAAAGAAGCCTGATTGGAAGGCGTTGGTCCGCGAGCGGCTGAGTCTGCCGGAGCTTTCTCAGGACGAACAAAAAGAAATTGTCGCCGAACTTGCCGATCATCTCGATGATCTCTGCAAGCAACATCAAACGCAGGAACTGAGCGAGGCCGAAGCCGTCAGACGCGCCACCGACGAGGTTACCGATTGGCGCAGCCTGGCCAAAACAATTCAACGTGCCAAACGCGAGGAGGAAACGATGAATAACCGAACAAAGCGTCTGTGGCTGCCGGGTCTGGTGAACATCGCGATTGCCCTCGTGTTGCCCACAGGGTTGTTGATAGCTCTAACCCATCTTGGCGTGGAACCGCGACTTTCGTACGCCCGTTTAGTTGGTTCTCTCTGGCTGCTTGCATCTGCCTTCGGAGGCGCCATGGGAGCGTATTTGTCCCGCCGCGCCGGAGGCAAACCTTTCGCTCGCCTGGCTTCCGCTCTGTTTCCGGTCGCCGTATTCGTGGTTACGATTGGCTTCGTTTGTGGCTTCATCGTCCTCGTGCACAGTTTCTTACCGTCCCAGTTCACGCCCTGGAGGGAACTGGCACGCGCCTTCCCCATGACCTCGATTTATGGTGCGGCTTCGCTGCTTGGAGCTCTGCCGTTCTTGCGTTCGCGCGCTCATTCCGGGGTCACCTATGAGTGACTGGAATGCACTGGTGCGAGAGCGCCTCGAGCTTGCGAATCTCCCGTCAGAGGAACAGGAGCAGATCGTCGCGGAACTGGCCAGCCATCTCGATGATCTTGATACCGAATATCGCGAACGAGGACTCAACGAAACGGAAGCAACCAAATGCGCCATGCGGGAAGTCACTGACTGGCGCGGTCTGGCAAAATCCATTCAACGCGCGAAGCTTGAGGAGGGAACTATGAATGACCGAACCAAACGTCTGTGGCTGCCGGGTCTGGTAAGCACTGCGATCGCTCTGGTGTTGCCCATACTATTGTTGATGACTCTGACCCGCATTGGTGTCGAACCGGGACGTTATCACGCCAGGATGATCGGGCCGCTCTGGCTACTTGCTTGTGCCTTTGGCGGGGCCGCAGGAGCGGGTTTGTCTCGCCGCTCTGGCGGAACCCATATCGCTCGCTTGGCCGCCGCCGTCTTTCCGGTCGTCATAGTGGTCGTCGCGATCGGATGCTTCATCGTTCTTGTGCGCCCTTTCGGAGCCCCCCAATTCATGGCTTGGAGCGAACGGGCACGCTTCTTTCACATGACCTCGCTTTATGGTGCGGCCTCGCTGCTTGGAGGTCTGCCGTTTTTACGTTCGCGCCCGGGCACTGAATCCGGGGTGAGCCATGCCTGATTGGACTAGGCTGGTCCGCGAGCGGCTCAATCTCAAAGGTCTTTCTCCAGAGGATCAGCAGCAAGCCACCGCTGAACTCGCCAGCCATTTAGACGATCTTTGCCAGGAATATCGCACGCAAGGACTGAACGAATCTGAAGCCCGCGCGCGCGCCCTGAATGAAGTCACCGATTGGCGCACCCTCGCCCGCGCCATTCACCGTACCAAGTGTGAGGAGGAACCCATGAACCGCCGAAGCAAACAATTTTGGCTTCCTGGAATGATCAACCTGACGATTGCCATGGCCATTCTGATGTTTGAAGTCCGGATGGACTTGCACCCACACGTCTACAACACCCGCTTCGCAGATATGATGCTCTACATTCCGTGGCTGCTGGCGTTGCCCTTTTGCGGAGCGTTCGCCGCCTATCTTTGCCGTCGCGCCGGGGGTGATCGTGTGGCCCGCCTGGTGACTGCTTCCTTTCCTGCGGCGGCCTACCTGGGTTGCTTCGCCCTGGTTCTCCCGATTGCGCGCTTCGGACCGGACCATTTCGTTTCCTGGGGCGCAGTCGCGGTCGTCGTATCCGGCTGGGTCATCCTGCCCGGTGCGGCGCTGTTGCTCGGAGCCTTGCCATTCCTGCGCACCAGCACATTCGGAGAACGCAAGCCGATATCCTGATTTCACAAAAAGTGGAGGACAAACTCCGCGCGAACAGCTGCTCGTAGCAACGCTTAAAGGTTTTCCGTCGTGTTTCTTAGCGGGGTGTTCTGGTATGGAGATCCCAATCCGCAAGCCGAAATGGAAATCCCGGCACATGCGCGATTATGATCGTGGCCATTTACATTTCTATTTGTTCAAACTCCATCGCGTCGGCGGTCTGGCTGCAGGCATGTTTCTGTTGATTCTCGGAGTCAGCGGAAGCGTAATGGCGTTCCAAGAGGAAATTGATAGCCTGCTACACCCCAGTCTCTTCAGAGTAGTTCCCCAGGGACGGCCGCTGCCCCTGGGCCAACTCGCAAGCAGCGCCGCATCGCTGTTGCATCCAGGAGAGTCCATCGGAGTTTGTCTGCCTTCGACCAGGGCGGATGTTTCTTATTCATTCACTGTTTCCGGAGGACAATATCGTATTCCTCGGCAGATATTTGTAGACCAGTACACGGGTCGGGTGCTGGGCAGCCTAAGTGCGGTTCGGTTTACAGTGATCCTGGGGGCGCTGCATAAGATTGCAGGAGTGCTGGGTTGTTCGTCAGTCATCTTGGTTTTTCTGGTGATCAGTGGACTTTATTTGTGGTGGCCGCGCAAACGAATCAAAATAGATTTATCCGGGAATGTGCGGCGCCTTTCCTTCGATCTCCACAACGCTGTCGGTTTGTTCGCGTCTTTGTTTCTGTTTCTTTTTGCTATCACCGGCATCTACATGGTATTTGGGCCGTCATCCTATGCAATCACCAGCAAACCGATGACGCAGCCCGCTATTTCAACACAAGTTGGTCTCAAACCAGTTTCACTCGACCTTGTAGCCACCGCTGCGAAAGATACATTGCCGGGAGCAACCGTCCTGTGGATCGTTATTCCGCGCCAGCCGCGTGAAGCTTACTTCGCCAAGATGCGATTCCCCGAAGATCGTTCTGACAATGGCAGCAGCTCTGTCTGGATTGACCAATTCTCCGGCAAAGTTCTTGCCGTTGCCAACTCGCGCATGGTTCCATGGGGAAATAAAATTCAGACTATTAGCCGGGTCATTCATACAGGCGCTGTTTTTGGAAATGGGGGCAGAGCATTCGCCGCATTCATGTCGCTCATTCTTGTCCTCCAGACCGTGACAGGCCTGCAGTTGTGGTGGGATAGGCGCAAAAGAAAGGTGCCACACGCCTCAGCCTGCCAACCCTAACGAGCGTTGCCTTCACTGCAGAAAACTTCTCTTTCTAAACGAAATCCACCTTGCGATGTAAAATAACGCTAGCGTCAGATTTCAGCGCTAGCCTGCGCCGATTTTCACGCTCCAGAAAAGAGTTCATCTATGTCACAGAACAATGGAAGCTCCACCAGCCTTCGCCTCAAAACCGGCCTCGCCGAAATGCTCAAGGGTGGCGTCATTATGGACGTCACGAACGCCGAGCAGGCCACCATCGCCGAGCGCGCCGGAGCCGTCGCTGTCATGGCGCTTGAACGCGTCCCTGCGCAGATCCGTGCCGAAGGCGGCGTCGCCCGCATGGCCTCTCCGAAAAAGATTCGCGAGATCATGGCTGCCGTGTCCATCCCGGTCATGGCGAAATGCCGCATCGGGCATTTTGCGGAAGCGCAAATTCTCCAAGAGCTGGGCGTCGACTATATCGATGAAAGCGAAGTGCTCACTCCCGCCGACGAGGCGCACCACGTAGACAAACATGCTTTCAAGGTTCCTTTCGTTTGCGGGGCACGCAATCTGGGAGAAGCTTTGCGCCGCATCGCCGAAGGCGCAGCCATGATCCGGACCAAGGGCGAGGCCGGCACCGGAGACGTGGTCCACGCCGTGAAGCACATCCGCCAGATTGTGCAGGAGATGAAAATCCTCACCGTGCTCGGCGAAGAAGAACTTTACGCCAAAGCCAAAGAGCACGGCGCGCCGTATGAACTGATCAAGCTCGTGGCGAAAGAAGGCAAGCTGCCCGTCCCGAATTTCTCCGCCGGAGGTATCGCCACGCCAGCCGACGCATCGCTGGTCATGCAACTCGGCGCCGAAGCCGTCTTCGTTGGTTCCGGCATCTTCATGCAGGATTCCACCACCTTCGCCGAGCCTGCCGAAGCCGAGAAGCGCGCCCGCGCCATCGTAAAAGCGGCCACGCACTTCAATGACCCTAAAGTGTTACTTGAAGTCAGTGAAGATCTCGTCGGAGCGATGAAGGGCCTGGCGGTTTCAGCGCTGGATGAAGCTCACATGCTGCAAACGCGGGGCTGGTAAGAACGCAACCACCGGGGACATAGGGGACGCGGAGAATTCTCCGGGTGCCTCTGGGGTTTTCTTGCTCATTGGAGCAAGCGGTCACCATGCAAGAAGACTCCCACATCCTATGAAAAATTCTGCAGGCAGAATTCCTTTGCCGGTGTCGATGAGAGCGGAAAGATGAGAGCAGAAATACGATGAGACTCTACGGGGTACTACTCTTGGGTGCGGTGACGGTCGGTGTCGCCTGGCGAACTGCGGAGGCGAATCAGCAAAAAAAAGACGAGAAGGCGTGCTCCTCCGGCCGGAGTTCCGATGCTCGGATCAGCGGCTGCACGTCGCTGATCCGGTCCGCTAACCTGACCCAAACCGGTCTCATTGCTGCTCTCGGCAACCGAGGCAGCGCCTACGCTCGCGCCGGTCAATACGACAACGCCCTCGCCGATTATGATCAGGCCATCGGGCTTGATCCCAAACAAGCACCGCTTTTTCTCGGTCGCGGTACTATTTTTGCTCTCAAAGGCACGTACGAACGGGCCCTCGATGACTACGACCAGGCCCTGCGCCTGGACCCGAATTTCGCCCAGGTGTACGTCGTGCGCGGCCTTCTTCTCAGCAAGCTTGGACAGCCGGAGCGGGCCGCCGCCGATTTCGCCAAGGCCAGACAATTGAACCCCAGCATGCCGCTGCCCTAGAGCGCAATGGGTCCTATGGTTTCGCCGCTGCGGCGGTGGCGGGAGCAGTAGCGGTCAGCAGATCCACAATGTCCTGATGTTTTCCTTGTTTCGCTGCTTCTAACGCGTTTTCATGATCGTTGAAAAACGTGTAGTTGCTGAGCCCAAAGCGGCTGGGTGTGATCTGACCGATGTAAAGAGCGTCATGGCCATTCCGATTCGCGCCGGCGGCCAGCAATAACTTCACTACGTCGATGTGACCCTGCATCGCGGCCATGGTCAAAGCGGTTTCGGGAATGGCTCCGGTATGGACGACAAAGATATCGCCTCCTGCCTCGGGTTGGGTCATGGTTACCGTGATGACCGCTCCATACGCCGACCCCGTAAATGTCTGTCCCGGCTGTAGACTCCGACGGCCGAGGTCTGACACATGCAGGATCGTGGTGAAGCTGGTGGAATAAAACATAGACGCTTCCTTGTTCACGCCCGCATCCAGCAATAACTTGACCACATCGGCATAGCCGTTCTGCGCCGCTGTGATTAGGGGGTTGCAATACTTCTTACAATCTTTTTCCAACTGCCGGGCGGCGCCGGCATCGAGCAACAGCTTGAGGACGTTGGCGTGACCGGCCACAGCGGCTTTTGCAAATGCGGTTTCGCCGAGTGCGTCCTTTTCACTCACATCCGCGCCCGCAGTCAACAGAGCTTTGACAGTATCTGTGTCGCCTGCCGAAGCGGCTTTCATCAGTGGTGTCTCGCCGCTCTTATCCCTCTGATCTACCTTTTTGTCTTTCTTGTTTTTGGCGAGAGCATAACCTGCGGTGGCTAGAAGCAGTCCAGACAGCAACAGCACCGACATAGTCTTTCTCATTCGTATGTCCTCCTAACCCGGCCTTGCCGGATTTAAAAAAAGGTCCACCGATAAGCTCGACGCAGGTGGAGCCCGATCATTCGCCCGCGGGAGTTTACCTCGAAAGAGCAACCGGGGTCGAGTAGCCTTTCTCCGAATTGAGCGGAAAGGTTTCTGGTGGCGCAGCGGTTCACCGCTGCGACTTCAATCAGTCAAATCGGCCGGCTGTAGCCGCTGAGGGAATGTTTCCACGACACATCCAGCCTCAGGGGCTAAAGCCTGGTGTTTTTTCAGACGCTCTATCGCAGTGCTTAAAGCACTGCGCCGGCCAAAAGCGGTCTGGCGCATGGCGATTTTCACCGCTGCGATTTCAGGCAGTCAAATTGACCGGATTCAGCTGCTGAGGTATTCCATCCAACTCCAGCTTAACTGAGCTGTAGGCGTAGTCTCCTGCTGCGGCCACCAACCTTTGCTTGACCGGGTTTTGATAGAGGTATTCGCGAAAAGCAAAATACTCATCCGCATCCCGCACTCTCCGGTCATAAAAACTCTTCTGCCAGATTTCCCCGCCAAATCCCAATTCCTTCTTCTCTCGAAATGAGAAGCCGCCTTTGATCAGTTGCATGGCTCTTTCCAGGGTTAAGGCCGGGGATAGCAGCAAATGAAAATGGTCGGGCATCAGCACAAATTCATGCAGCAGGTATTTGCCTTGGCTACGGTAGTGCACTAAGACCTCGACAAAGAGCCGCGCCATTCTCTCCGATTGGAAGAGGTTCTGCTTCTGAAATGCAGAAGAGGTAATGAAGTAGCAGCTGTATCCGGTGTTGCCGCGATGAGGAGCAGCCACGAGGCATCTCAGCGGCTAAAGCCGCTTTCACATGGCACTTTATCGAAGCGCTGGAAGCGCTGCGCCACCCAAAAGCAGATTTATCCCGCACGATCTTCCGATTCGGGATTCGGAGTGGTCATCCGAGGCTTGGCAATTGCCAATTAGCACGCCTATCTGACCAATACAGCGCTGTCTGCCGTTTTCGGGTGGCGCAGCGGTTCACCGCTGCGATTTCAGGCACTCAAAGTGAGCGGCTTCAGCCGCTGGGGTATTCCATTCATCTGCCTGGAACCCTATATTTATCGAAACCAGCCCCCACCTGGCGAAAGGCACAGCGCCTTTTGCCGGCAGTTCGCGCCGCCATAAATCGTCCCCATGGCTTTCCCGCATGTTCGATATAAAATCAGAAACGAAACCCATGAAAATCGGAGTTCTAGCTTTGCAAGGTGATTTTGACGCACATCGCAAACGGCTCGAAGAGCTGGGGGCCAAAGTTGTGCTGGTTAAGAAGCCCGAGCAACTCGATGAGATTGACGGCCTGGTCATCCCCGGCGGTGAATCTGGAACATTCCTCAAACTGCTCGGTGAAGTCGGCTTCGAGAAACTCAAGCAGTTTGTGAGGTTGAAACCAACCTTCGGCACCTGCGCGGGAGCCATCCTGCTGGCGAGCGAAGTGGAAAACCCGCAGCAAGCCGGACTGGGTGCGCTCGATATCGGCATTCGCCGCAATGCCTATGGCCGCCAGATTGACAGCTCCATCCGCCAAGGCAAGTTCGGGAGTTCTCCCATGGAGATGGTCTTCATCCGCGCCCCCAAGATTTCCCGCGTCGGCCCAAGCGTCGAGATTCTCGCCACCGAGGGCGATCACCAGGACCCCGTCGCGGTGCGTCAGGGAAGAGTGATGGCTGCGACTTTCCATCCCGAACTCTCCGGCGACACCCGCGTCCACCAGGCGTTTCTCGAGCTCGTCGGTAACGGCAACCATCGCTGATCAGTGCATTTGATGCGCCCGGTCACACTGCAAAGTGTGGCGCGGAGCGTATACTTCGATGTCGAAGGATGGTGATTGAATCCTATTCATCCGCCCTCGAGTCCTCCGCGTAGCTTCACCATTTGCAACCGAGGTGATCTGCCATGACTCACAAAGAACGTCTTCTTACCGCCATCCATCATGAAGAACCTGACCGCGTGCCGATCTACGCTTCCTACACGCCCGAAGCCGAAATGAAAGTGTTGCGCCACCTGGGAGTCGATTCCACGGAAACGGAAACCTACAAATCCGCCGGCGGCCCGCTCCCGCTCTTGATGGATCACGACCTCCTCATTTCCTGGATGGGCCCTTGCACCGGCTACTACGCCGATCCTGCCAAAGAATATTTCGACGAATGGGGCATTCGCTGGAGGTGGATTGACCATCCTTCCAGCGGATCTTTTACCGAGATGGCGGTGCATCCGCTGGCCAATATTACCGATCCTTCGCAGTTCACCATGCCTGACTTCTCCACCGAGGGCCGCTATGCCGGCGTGCGTAAACTGATCGCCGATTACGGCAAGGAATACGGCATCATGGGCGGGCTGGCCTGCACCTTGCTCGAGCTTTCCTGGTATCTGCGCGGCCTGGAGACGGTGCTGGAAGACCTGGTCGCGCGCAAGGATTTTGCCCATGCCTATCTTGACAAACTGATGGGCTGGATTCGCACCGCCGGCAGAAAATACGTTGAACTCGGCGTGGACATCATCTGGATCGGCGACGACTTCGGCGCCCAGAATCGTATGATGCTTTCACCCGCCATCTTTCGCGAATTCTTCAAGCCCCGCTATGCCGAGCTGTTCGCCGAATGGAAGCGCATCAACCCGCAAGTTAAGATCGCCTTCCACAGCGACGGATATATTGTCCCCGTCATCCCCGACCTGATCGAAATCGGACTCGATATCCTCAATCCCATCCAGCCCAAATCCATGGATCCAGCGCAGATTAAGAAGGATTTCGGCAAGCACCTCACACTCTGGGGAACCGTTGATATTCAGGAGGTGCTGCCCTTCGGCACGCCGGAAGACGTGGCCAATGAAGTCAAGCTGCGCCTGCGCACCGCCGGGGCCGGTGGCGGATTGATCCTGTCGCCGGCGCACAATCTGCAGTCAGAGGTGCCAATCAAAAACATCCTGGCGTTCTATGAGACGGCCAAGACCGCCGGCCGCTATCCGCTGAAATTCGCGTGAGGGCGTGATCAGTTTGGTGAAATTCTCTCTCTACATTGTCATTCCGAAGCCAGTTTTATCGGCGAGGAATCTGCTTTCTGCGGGCGACACAGCAGATTCCTCGCGCGACAAGGCCGCGCTTCGGAATGACAATTCCGCTTGAATGTTTCAAACTGAGCCACTACCAACGGTCTCCCCTGTGACCCTCTGGGCCCACCGTGGTTCATTTTTTGATACTGGGGTCCACAGAGGCTCACAGGGCAAAATCCCCGCTTCGAGCAGTGATGCATGGAACCCGGCTTTTCCCCTCGCGGAAAAAAGAACGTGTCGGCTGAAGCGGCGATATTGGAATGGTTCAGGCCAGTAGCGCTGCCGGCGGTGGGCGAAATCAGGACGCTACAGTCATTGACCCACCTGCCGCCTAATTCGGCTGCCTGATGCGTTGGAAGTAGTAGTACCATTTTCCACCGAAGGCGATGATGGTAGCGAGTTGCCAGCCTTCCTTGCCAAAGCCGTTCAACTGCGCCTCCGAGGCGGTAGGGGCATCGGTAACCATGATTTTGTATTCGAACTCATCCACCGAATCGGATTCTAACTCGGACTCCCTTTCTGTTCCAACTCGATCCAGCTTGCCTCTTATCGATAGTCCATAGATTGATCTTCACCGCTCCGGCTGCGCTCCCGAACTGCTCCGGAAAGCGCGCCCATCTCACCGGCTTGAAAACAGTCCTGGAAACAGAGTACGCTCGCGAATCGCATTCGGCGCAAGCTCGAGGCACGCTCAGACTTCAAATTCCAGGAACTACTCGAAAAGGAAAGGAATGACTTCCATGAAGAAGCACCTCACAGCCGGGGTTGCCCTCGCAGGACTCGTTCTGCTGGCCGCAAATGCACTCCTGGCTCAATCCGACACCCAAAAATCGTTCGCCCAAATCAAATCTCTTGCCGGAACCTGGGAAGGGAAGACCGCCGAGGGTAAGCCGGTCGAGGTTTCCTTCCGCGAAACCGGCGGAGGTTCGGCGGTCATGAGCGAGATCATGGGCCGCGGGCACGAGGACATGGTCACCATGTTCTACCTCGATGGACCCAATAAGCTCATGCTCACGCACTACTGCGGCGCCGGCAACCAGCCGCGCATGCAGGCCAGCATTTCGCCCGATGGCAAAACTCTCACTTTCGATTTCGTGGACGCCACCAATCTTGCCAGCCTGGACGATGGCCACATGAATCGCGTGGTCTTCGCCGTCCTCGACTCGGGCCACCACACCGAGGAGTGGACCTTCACCAACCACGGTAAAGAAATGAAAGAAGTGTTCGACCTGCGGCGGAAGTGACCGGCCAGGCCGACTTCAGACAAAACCCAAGCGACACGGCGTTGCTAACGCGGTCGCGCTTTCGCGGGCGAGGACGCCCGCGCCACACCATTCCCCGGCTTCGTTTTCCCGGCGAACAGCGGTTACGCCAAATCGGCCTCAATCACGCTGTATGGCGATTTGGTCGGAACCACCCGCGTCATCCGGAAACCGGTTTTCGCGAACAGTTCCGCATATTCGTCTTCGGTGCGTTCCCGCCCGCCGGGGAAGTAGAGCATTTCGATGTCGAGGATCTTCGACATATGTGGCACGTTGCCGGGAGGAACGACCAACTCCAGCAATGCGATCCTGCCGTTGGGATTTCCTTGCAACGCGTCGCGACAATTGCGCAGGATGGTCAGCGCCTTATCTTCCGCCCAGTCGTGAATGATGTTCTTCATCAGGTAGAGATCGCCGCCCGCGGGAATGGATTTGAAGAAGTCTCCTCCAACTGTGCGGCAGCGGCCCTCTAACTCCAGTTTGCAGATTCGATGTTCTCCCCCGACTACCACGTCCTCGAGATCGAATAGAATTCCCTTCACCTTCGGATGCTTGCGCAGAATTTCGCAGATCACGTAGCCGTGTCCGCCCGCGACATCCACAATGGTCGAGAAGGGCGAGAAGTCGTAGACCTCCAGAGCCGCATGGATAGCCATCGCGCTCATGGTTGTCATAGCCCGGTGAAATCGCTCGAACTCCACCGGTTCATCGGCGAAATGTTCGAAGGCCGGTTTGCCGGTCATGTGCTCGATGGTGGGCTGGCCAGTCTTCACCGAGTGCAGCAGATGGCTCGCAACCTGCAAGTGCATCGGGTCGGCGATCCAGACCACGGCGTCGCGCATCGAGTTGGGCGCGTCGGAACGCAACAGTTCCGCAGCCGGAGTCAGCTTGAAGTGGCGCGGCTCGGTTTCCGTGAAAATGCCCACCATGGCGAGCAGCCGTAAGGTCCTATAGAGCGCGCCTTCATCGGTCCTGGTTTGCGCCGCCAGTTCAGCCACCGGTCGAGCGCCGTTCTTCAGCAAATCTGCAATCCCCAACTCGGCAGCGACCCACAGCGCCGAAGCGGTGACGTAGCCTGAAGCAAACTGAAACAGCTGTCGTGCCGGGTCAGGTTGCGCCGCCGCGGACGCAGGGACTTCCTGCCGCTCAGTCAAAGTTGTGGTCATCGGATCCTCACTCCCCGAGAATAATGCAGGGATCATAACGCAAAGGGCAGCCCGCCGGAAAGCCACATTTGCGAGCCGCGTTATACTGACTCATATGAGTGAGGAGCTGCAAAAGACCTTCTATCTTGAGACTTTCGGCTGCCAGATGAACGCCCACGACTCCGAAAAAGTCGTGGGGACGCTGGTTTCCGAAGGCTACCGCCAGGTTTCCACGGTTGAGGAAGCTGGGCTCGTCCTCTATAACACCTGCTCCATCCGCGAAAAGGCCGAGCAGAAGGTGTTCAACCGCCTGGCCGACTACAAGAAGCTGGAAAAGCAGGGAAAGAAGTTCGGAGTGTTGGGCTGCGTCGCCCAACAGCAAGGCGAAAAGATTTTCGAGCGCGCCCCGTATGTGTCCATGGTCTGCGGCTCGGCTTCCTATCGCAACTTGCCGGCGATGCTGGTGCAACTCGAAGCAGGGAACCGCCGCGTCACCGGACTCGACGACCGCGAAACGGATGCTTGCTTCGAAACCGAGTTCACCGCCCGCACCAACCCGCATCGCGGATACATCACCATCATCGAGGGCTGCGATAAATTCTGCGCCTACTGCGTGGTGCCCTTCACCCGTGGCAAGGAACGCAGCCGCACAGCGGATTCAGTGCTGGCCGAAGCCCGCCAGATGGCCGACCTGGGCTACACCGAAATTCAACTCCTGGGCCAGAACGTAAATTCCTATAAGGATCCGGCAGGGAAGAAGTCTTTCGCCGAATTGCTGGGCGCTGTGGGCGAAGTTCCATGCATCCGCCGCGTGCGCTTCACCACTTCGCATCCCCGCGACTTCGGCCGCGACATTGTCGAAGCCATCGACGCCGTGCCCACGCTCTGCGACCACGTGCATTTGCCGGTGCAAAGCGGATCCACCCGCATTCTGGACGCCATGCAGCGGCTTTATACTCGCGATCAGTACCTGGAGCGCGTTTCCTGGGTGAAGGCCTCCCGGCGCGACATTAGCCTGACCTCCGACGTGATCGTCGGCTTTCCCGGCGAAACCGAGGCCGACTTCGAGGAAACTCTCTCGCTGCTCGACGCCGTCCAATATGACGGTGTCTTTGGCTTCAAGTATTCGCCGCGGCCGAACACCCCCTCGCTCAAACTGGAAGACGCTATTCCGGACGAGGAGAAGTCTCGCCGCCTCAGCGTCTTGCAGGAGAAACAGCGTGACATCCAAAAACTTCGTAATATAAGACATTTAGGAGAGATTACTGAGGCAATGGTTGAGGGAAAGAATGATGCTCGGGGACAGTGGAATGGGCGCACCTCGCAGAACAAGGTGTTGAACTTCACGGCACCCGAGGGGCATGCCCCCTCCGCCGGCAGCTATGTACCTGTGCGCGTTCATACCTCCTTTCCTAACAGTCTTTTAGGTGAAATGGTGATATAAGGAGCAAAGGGCCATGGAGATCAGAATGGAAGTCGAAATGAAAATTCGGGGCTTGATGCTGGACCCTGTCAGCAACATGCCGATCGTCATTCTGAAGGATGTTGGTGGCGAAACCGTCCTACCCATCTGGGTCGGGGTCTACGAAGCCAATGCCATCGCCCTGGAAATCGAAAAAGTTTCGACTCCGCGCCCCATGACGCACGACCTCATCAAGAATGTGCTGGTCGGTCTCGACGCTTCCATCCATAAGGTAGTGGTCACCGAACTGCGCGACGATACTTTTTACGCCGTCATCTGGATGGAAAGGGACGGCCACATCATCAGCATCGATTCCCGTCCCTCAGACGCACTGGCCCTCGCCCTGCGCGTGGATTGCCCCATCTTTGTGGCTGACGAAGTCCTGAAGAACTCGAAGCAAGCCGGGAATCTCTCCGACCACGTCAATAGCGACGAACTCCGCAAGTGGCTTGAGGGGTTGAACGATGAGGACCTGGGCAGATACAAAATGTAACGCATCACGCAAGCGCGTCGTCGCACCAATTAGCTTCCTTCGCATCATATCTTCATATTGACATCACTGCCGATAAAGCGCACCATAATGGCATGAGAACCACACTTAATCTGGATGATGACGTTTATGAGCTGGTGCGCGCTTATTCTGGAGACCGCTCGCAATCCTTGGGAAAAATCGTGTCGGAGTTGGTCAGACGAGGGCTGCGCGCGCCCCTTCGCACAAGGCTAGAAGGTGGATTTCACGTGGTGGATTTGCCGCCAGATATCCCCACCGTGACCACTGAAGACGTTAAGCGCCTCGAGTTTGATGACGAATGAAAGCATACCTGCTAGACGTGAACGTTCTGGTCGCGCTGGCATGGCCCAGCCATTCGTTGCACGAGCGTGTGATTCTATGGTTTGAAAAGCATGCCAGCCGGGGCTGGGCTACTTGCCCATTCACTGAAGCGGCCTTCGTGCGGCTGCTTTCGAATCCGGCATTCTCGGCCGGCGCCCTTACTCCCGAACACGCTGCGGATTTGCTAGGGCGGAATGTCGCGCATCAAGCCCACCAATTCTGGCCCGCCGACCTCACGCTCCATCAGGCGCTGGAGGTATCGCAGGTTCGTCCCATCGGCCACAGGCAAATGAGCGACATTTACCTTCTCGCGTTAGCAATTCACAAGAAAGGCCTCCTTGCCACCTGCGACGAAGGCATCCCGGCGTGGGGAACCCCCGGAAGGGGAGACCGTTATTTCATTGAGCTGATACGGTAGGCCAAGCCTTTCGCAGACTTTACATAATACCTGTTATCGGACATTGTCAATCAGCCCGATTCCGGCCAGCCGCATCCAATTCACCTGAACCGCAATCCCCGCAAATCTTGTTTTCCGAAAGGACTACTGCTTCCAATGAAAGTCGCCCAGATCAGCAAACCCGGAGCACCCTTTGAAATCGTCGAACGCCCCATCCCCGAGCCCGGTCCGGGCACGGTTCGCATCAAAGTCGAAGCCTGTGGCCTCTGTCACGGAGACGTGGTGGTAAAGCAAGGATACTGGCCGGGCGGCATCCAATATCCTCGTGTTCCCGGCCATGAAGTGGCCGGCCGCATAGACGCCGTGGGCGCCAACGTCACCAGTTGGAGCGTCGGCCAGCGCGTCGGCGTGGGCTGGCATGGAGGACATGATTTCGTCTGCGACTCCTGCCGCAGTGGCGATTTCCTTCTGTGCAAGAATCAAAAGACCACCGGCATAACATTCGATGGCGGCTATGGCGAATATATGATTGTTCCGTCCGAGGCGGTGGCCCTGCTCCCCGGCGATCTCCCCGCCGAGCTGGCCGCCCCGTTGCTCTGCGCCGGTCTCACCACTTTCAATTCGCTGCGCAACGCCGGCGCCCGGGCCGGAGACCTGGTCGCCGTGCAAGGGATCGGCGGTCTCGGGCATCTCGGCATCCAATACGCCCAGCGGATGGGCTTCCGGACGGTCGCCCTCGGACGCAACAAGGACAAAGAGCCCCTGGCGAAGAAACTCGGCGCGCACCACTACATTGACACCGCCGCTTCCGATCCAGCCAAGGAGTTGCAAGCCCTGGGCGGAGCCCGCATCATCCTGGCCACCGCCCCCGACGCCAAATCCATGGAAGCTCTCATTGGCGGCCTGGGCCCGAACGGCAAACTGCTCGTCGTGGGCGCCTCTGCCGATCCTATGGCGGTGAACGGTCTTTCGCTGATTAGCGGCCGCAAATCGATTCAAGGCTGGGCCTCGGGCACGGCCAAGGATGCAGAAGACACTCTGAATTTCAGCGTGCTCACCGGCGTCCGTCCCATGATTGAGAAGTATCCTCTGGAAAGAGCTGCCGAAGCCTACGACAGGATGATTCAGGGGCATGCCAGGTTCCGAGTGGTGCTGACCATGTGAACCTCCTCGGCGATTTTAATCTTGTTAGCTCGTGCACCCGCGGACTGTCACCCTCGCGCACACACCGCGCTAGAGTGGGCACCCAGCGTTCCAAGAGTCACAACCGAAGCGGAGTGAAAAGCAGATCCCTCGACACGCCCTCGCCGCCAGCGCGGCTGCGGACGGCTCGGGATGACAAAGTAGAGAGGGGTTGTGGAGTTTCCCGAAAAAAACCTACACCACAAAATACTTCGCCCCCGGATGATGCGCCACGATCGCCGACGTACTCTGCTCTGGCTCTAGCAGAAATCCCGTAGTCAGGCGCACCCCGACATTTTCTTCAGGATGCAACAAAGCGAACAGCTTGGTCTGGTCTTCCAGATTCGGACATGCCGGATAGCCAAACGAGAAGCGCGACCCGCGATATTTCTGATGGAATAAGTCCCGAATGTGCGGCGAGTCTTCGCCCGCAATCCCCAACTCCTCGCGGATCTTCTTGTGCAGATACTCGGCTAGAGCCTCGGCCGTCTCCACGCTCAACCCGTGCAGGTAGAGATATTTGGTGTATTCGCCCGCCTCGAACAACTTCTGCGTTTCGACCGAAGCTTTATCGCCAATTGTGACCAAGGAGAGCCCAATCACATCCATCGTGCCCGACGACTTTCCTTCGATCAATCGGCGCGCGAAGAAATCCGAGACGCAGAGGCGCCGGCCTTCTCTCTGGCGGGGAAACGTGAAGCGGAGTAGCTCGCGAGGAATTGAGTCTGCTTCCCCTCCCGATCGAACAGCAGGTCCCTCCACTCCGCGGAATGATCCGCCTTGCGGATCATTTCGCTCCGGTCGGGATGACAGGGTTGAAGAGGTTCCACCGGCACGGCTGAAGCCGTGCCCTTTCAAATCCTCGGGCTCATAAACCACCACGTCATTCCCATCACTCTGCGCCGGAAAATACCCCCACACCGCCTTAGGCTCAAAAATCCCGCTGGCCCGAATCTCTTCTTCCATCTGCTGCTTGATCGGCCGGAATTTTTGCTCGACCAACCGAAGATAATCCTCCTGCGAGGCCGTCTTTAGCTGCCACTGGTTCTTGAACAGCGCCGTCTCATTGATATAGGGAAAAATCTCCCGCAGATCGAAGTCCTTCTTCACCCGCACGCCCCAGAACGGAGGCACAGGAATATTAGGCGCATCGCTCACCACCGGGCTTCTTTCCGCAAACACCGGCCCGTCTTCTTCATCCACCGCAGCGGCCTTGGCGTACTCTTTGACGGTCCTTCCCTCTTTCAGACGTGTCTGTTTCTTAGCATCGTCAGTTGCGAGGTCCTCCATGATGTGCAGCCCGCCAAAAGCGTCGTCGGAGTAGAACACGGCATTGGAATACTCGCGCCGCAAGTCATCCTCGACATACTTGCGGGTCAACGCCGCTCCCCCGCACAGCACGGGAAACTCCAAGTTCTGCCGCTCCAGGTCCTGGATCACGTACTTCATTTCCAGCGTCGACTTCACCAACAGCCCGCTTAGTCCGATGGCGTCCGCCTTGTGGTCCTGGGCCGCTTTAATGATCGCGTCCGCCGGCTGCTTGATTCCCAGATTCACCACGTGAAAGCCGTTGTTGGTCAGAATAATGTCCACCAGATTCTTGCCGATGTCGTGGACATCGCCTTTCACCGTGGCCAGCACGATAGTCGCCTTCTGCGAGCCGGCTTTCTTTTCCATCTTCGGCTCCAGGTACGCCACCGCAGCCTTCATGACTCCCGCCGAATCCAGCACCGACGGCAACTGCATCTTGCGCGCCCCAAACAGGTCGCCAACGGTCTTCATGCCGTCGAGCAGCACCGTGTTGATCAAATCGAGCGGCGTGTATTGCGCCAGTGCTTGCTCTAACAATTCTTCCAGAGACTTCTTGTTTGCGCCCTCGCCCACCGACTTTTCGCCATTGATGATGGCGTACTGCAGTTTGTCTTCAATCGACAGTGTTTCCACGTGCGCCGTAGTCAGCGCCTGCGCTTTGCCTTTCATCCCGGCAAAGTGCTGCATGAATTTCTGCAGCGGGTCGCCGTCCCGCTCATCGCGGAAAATCAGCCGGCGCGCCAGCTCAACTTCTTCCTGAGGAAGCTTGTATAACGGATAGGTTTTACTGTAGTTGATGATGGCCATATCGAGGCCCTGATCCACCGCCTCGTGCATGAAAACCGAATTCAGCACCCGCCGGGAGTAGGCATCCAGCCCAAATGAGATGTTGCTGACACCGAGAATCGTCTTTACTTCGGGCAGTTCGTGCTTGATCCGCTTGATGGCCTTCAGGGTCTCGATACCAGCGGTGCGGTATTCCTCCTGCCCGGTTGAGATCGGCAGAGTCAGTGGATCGAAAATAATATCCTGCGGGCGCATGCCATACTTCTGCTGTCGCCAAATCAAAAATCCGGTGCGCGATGGCCGTCTTCTTTTCTGCGGTCAGCGCCATGCCATCTTCATCGATGGTCAGCGCGATCACCGCCGCGCCGTAACGCTTCGCCATGGGCAGGACTTTCGAAGTGCGCTTCTCGCCATCTTCCAATTGATCGAATTGATGATGGCTTTGCCGGGAATCCTCTTGAGGGCCTCTTCCACCACGTCGGCTTCGGTCGAGTCCACCAGAATCGGCGCGGGCACGCGGGTGGCTACCTTTTCCAGGATGGAGGTGATGTAACCCTTCTCGTCTTCGCCCACGATGGCGCAGCACAGGTCGAGCATGTGCGAGCCCTCGTTCACCAGCTTCTTGGCCAAGGCCAGAATGTCGTCATACTTCCTGCCGCGCACCAGATTGCGGAAATTCTCTACGCGGGTGGTGGTGTTCATTTCCTCGGCTACGACGAGGGGCTTGGGATCGAGATCCAGCGGCACCGAGGTGTAGGCGCTGGCTGCCGCCGCTGCGGGCTTCACGTCCCGCTTTGCCGGCTCCACTCCAGACACCGCGTCCACCACGGCTTTCATATGTGCAGGCGTGGTGCCACAGCATCCGCCGACAATTCTTACTCCGTAGTCCTGAACAAAGTGTTTGTGGTACTTCGCCAGTTCGTCCGGGGCCAGCTTATACACCGCGCGGCCGCCTTCGTTGAGCGGCAACCCGGCATTGGGCATTACTGAAATTTCTTTGGTGGAATTAAGTCCCAGATAGCGGATGGCGTCGTTCATCTCCGCTGGGCCGGTGGCGCAGTTCAGGCCGATGGCATCGATCTCGTAAGGCTCGAGCGCGGTGAGCGCCGCGCCGATTTCCGTGCCCAGCAACATCGTCCCCGACTCTTGCAGCGTTACCTGTACTTGCAGCGGCATCCGCTTCCCTGCCCTCTTCATGGCGTCGAGAACGCCGATGGTCGCGATCTTGGCTTGCAGCAAATCCTGCGCCGTCTCGATCAGCAGAATATCCACGCCGCCTTCGATAAGCGCCAGCGCCTGCTCTTCGTAGGCCGCCACCATTTCATCGAAGCCAATGTGCCCGAGCGACGGCAGCTTGGTCGTCGGCCCAATCGAGCCCGCCACGAAGCGAGGTCTGGTCTTTGGTGGAGAATTGCCGCGCGGCATCTTTTGCCAGCTTCACCGCTGTCCGATTGATTTCCTGGACCCGGTCGCCAGGTCGAACTCGCGCAGCACCAGGCGCGTCGCGCCGAAAGTGTTGCATTTCGACCACGTCGCAGCCCACGCGCAGAAAGTCCGCATGAATGTCGCGGATCATATCCGGCCGGCTCAGCACCAGCACCTCGCTGCAGTTCTCCTTGCCCCAGTAATCGTCCAGGGTAGGATTGCGCGTCTGGATGCTGGTTCCCATGGCGCCGTCGTACACCACGACGCGCTCTTTCACAGTTTGAGAAAATTAGACATCAGTCTTTCATCCTTCGTCCTTGGCCGTTGGCGCTTTGGCTCAAGCCGACTTTGATTTCGTTTTCCGGTTGTTGCTCTTGTACTTGATCGCAGTTGAATCCGGCGTAAATCCGTGGCCAGACAAAGTCAGACACCCCATATACAAACGCCGGCCCGCATGGCGGAACCGGCATCATCCATTCCGGAACTTCGAACTGGGTTATTCTCCTGGCAGCACGGCAACCGGCGCGCCGTGAGCCACTTCATCCTGGTTAAACACCGCATTGGCTCCCATATGCGCGGGGATGGCGGCCAGCATCTGCTCTTTGCGATAGACCAGATTGCTGGCGTTGAACGTAGCCAGCTCGAACCCGTGCCCATGCGTGATGGCGTCGGTCGGGCACGCCTCCACGCAATATCCGCAAAAAATACATCGATTATAATCAATGTTATAAACTTTGGCGTAACGCTCGGCGCCGCTTACGCGATGCTCTTCGGTATTTTCGGCGGCTTCGATGTAGATGCAGTTGGAGGGGCAATTGGCCGCGCACAGAAAGCACGCAACGCATTTCTCCAGGCCATTTTCGTCGCGTTGCAGAACGTGCACGCCGCGAAATCGCTCCTGAAACTTGGCGCCCCGCAAGGGTCCTGGCCCGTCGGGATAGTTCTCCACAATCGTGGGCTGGAACATCTCCATGAAGGTGATGCTCATCCCTTTGGCCACGGCGGCAATATTTTTCAGCACCGGCATATGGTCCTAGTATAACGGAAGCTCGCTGGGCTGGGAATGTTGTGCCAGCATCGGCTGAGTTGCATCGAAATCGCCGGAAATCCTGTCACCTTACTGGGCAGGCGTGTATCGGACGCGATAGAGCGAGCCATGACTCTCGACCAAAGAATGGCCCTGTTCCTGAACCGCAAGAAACTCCAGCGCGCCGTCAGGGCCGAAACGCAGACTGCCCGGAAGGATTTGGCTGTATTCCGCTCCAACCTGATCGTCCAAAATCACCGACCACCGGTCTTCCTTGAAAGGGATCACCGGCTGGCGCATCTTCGCCGTGTAGGCCAGATGCTTCCCATCCGGACTGTAAGAGTAGATGCCGATATCCCAGTATTCCGGGCCCGGCTTGCCATCCACCACCAAAGTCCAGGATTTTTCGAACAGACCCATTTCGGGCCACATAGACCAAATGCTTGCCATCGGGACTGAAACCGGGATGGAGGATAAGGAAAAACACCTGTTCCCACCTGGCCATCTGCAACCGCCCTCCACGGCTCAAGGGAGCGGTCCGTTCGAGCTAAAAACGCCATGCGCTTGCCGTCAGGGCTGAATGCAGGGGAGCCTATCCCGATTTGTTCATACTCGTCGCCCGCTTTGCCGTCCACCACCATCACCCACTTGCCGTTCCTTTTAGCCGCATACGCCAGGTGCTCGCTGTCGGGACTAAAGTCCGCGGCGGTATAAAGTTGATCCCGCCCAACAGATCCGGCCACGAACAGGTGCTCTTTGGGACTAAAGTCCGCGTTGACAGTGATTGCATTCGCGTCGATAGATCCGGCCACGAAATCGTCGTAGACCGGACTTGCCTGCCCGTCTGTGACCACCGACCACTTCTTGTCAAGCTTGCATGCATACATCACCCGTCTGCTGTCGGGGCTAAAGATCGGGCCGACGATTTCGTCGCACTCGGCGCCAGGGCGACCGTCCACGACTGGCGTCCAGTGCTTGCCCGTCTTCCCTGCATATGCCACGCGCTGGCTGTCTGGACTGAGGGTCACGTTCGCAACTTGCTCAAATTCCGCGCCCGCCTCCCCGTCTCCTATCACGCGGGAGGACGCGTGGGGTGGGTAGGGCTCCTTCTTGGCCACATATGCAAAGCGTTTTCCATCCGGGCTGAAGATCAAGGTATCGGCAAAAACGTTACCGTACTTGTAGGAGCGAAACTCCGGTCCTTCTTTGCCGTCCAGGACCAGCCGCGCCCCCGTCTTCCCGGGCCCGTATACGACATACGCCATTCGCGTACCATCGGGGCTCAGGGCCAGGTTGCTTAATTCTGCGCCCTGGGGCAATGCAATCGGTTTGCCGTCCACGAAAATGCAATAAACCGAAATATCGGGGCAGTCTTTTTTGTAGGCAGCGGCGTAGGCGACGTGACGGCCGTCGGCACTGACGACTTGCAGCGAAGGGAACATATCTTGTTGAGCGCTCCAATAAAACGTTCCCAATAAGTTTTCCTCGACCTTGTAGCCGCCGGCCGCCTCGGCGGTCGATTGAGCCCTCGCTGTCATTCCCAGAAGGGCCATGACCAATGACCAAACAGCGATCCATCTTGTGGCATTTCGAGCGGACAAAGTTGACATCGTTGGCATGGCGCAAAAGCCTACCACAGTTCGGAAAGTCCCCGCTGCGTGAGGCCATCTCTCCCGACCTTGACGAGAACAGAAACGTGGACCGCCCTCGTGCCGGGCCATCACTTCTGGATCAGATCCGAGTATTCCGGATGCCTGGCGACATACTCCTTCACGAACGGACAAATAATATCCACCTTCAGCTTGTGTTCGCGAGCCCAGCGCAGCGCGGTCTCCGCTAATTGCGAGCCCAGCCCTTTGCCCGCCAACTTCGCCGGAACTTCAGTATGAATCAACTGCATGAGGTCGCCGCTCAGCCTGTAGTCCAGATGTGCAATCTCGCCGTCTTGCTCGATTTCAAAGCTGCCGCTTGTCCCCTTTTGCGGCGCTGTTCCTTTGCTTCTCAGAATTCGCCAGGCCATGGTTACGCTCTTCCTTTAACTCTTAATCTTACCCGTCCATGCTTCGGCCATTCCTGGTCTCCTGATCTATTGATGAGCCCGAGGTCTTGCACTAGACTTCCCCCAGTCCGTTCCTGGAACTCATGCCTATGCCTGACACTCCTTCTCTCAGCCCCGGATACCCAAAACACCCAGGCCGCCGCCATTACGCATGCCGGTACAGCTTGTCGACTGTAGAGGACTACCGCGCGTTGACTCTGGAAAATGAGTTCATTCGCGTGACCGTTCTGCTCGACAAAGGCACCGACATCATCGAATTCCTCTACAAGCCGCGCGATGTTGACTACCTCTGGCGAAACCGTAACGGCCTGCGCTCCATGCGATCGTACCAATCCATGAATCCCGATCCCGCGGCCTCGTTTCTCGATTGGTATGAAGGTGGCTGGCAGGAGTTGTTTCCCTTTGGCGGACACGCCACCGTCCACCGCGGAGTCAACACGGGCATGCACGGCGAAGTCGCATACTCGCCCTGGCAGCACGAGGTGATCACCGACACGGAAGACGAAGTCAGCATCCGCTGCTCCATTCGCACTCGCCGTTATCCCTGCAAGCTTGAAAAGACATTGACCATCCGCAAAGGTGAGCCTGCGCTCCGCATCACCGAAGCGGCCAGCAACGAAAGCGATGGACCGGTGGAGGTTGTCTGGGGACATCATCCCGCTTTTGGTTGGCCCTTTCTCAACGAGTCGTGCATCATCGACTTCCCCGCGGCAACGGTCAGCGTGGAAAACACGCTCGACCACACCGGACGGCTCGCGCTCAGCCCCAGATCACGCTGGCCCCACGTCCCCGGGCGGGAGGGCAAGGACATCGACATTTCTCGCATTCCGCCGCCCTCCGCGCAATGCCATGACCTCGCTGTGATGCAGGAGTTCAGCGAAGGCTGGTACGCCATCCGCAGCGGAGAAAGCGGCGTGGGCTTTGCTTTGAGCTGGGATGTCGAGGTCTTTCCCTACGTCTGGTTCTGGCAGAATTATCGCGGCTCTCCCGATTATCCCTGGTGGGGCGGCGAGTACGTAATCGCCCTGGAGCCGGCAACCTCCCGCGCGCTCAGCTTTGGCGACGCAGTTAAAAATGGAACCGTTCTGACCATGCCGGGCCGTAAGCGCATTCAAACCGAGCTAACCGCATGGGCCTTTGAGAGCAAAACGCCGGTGACGAAGATCACCGGGGCGGGCATGGAGTTCTGAGAGGCCGCGCTGCATGAGTCCGTCTCTCCCCACCTTTGCAAAAAGCAAAATCGCAAAGGTGGGCCATCCTCGAGATTCAAAGTGGATGGACGGCGAGGGGATATAGGGATTTCCCGGCAGCGCCGGTGTCGCGAGCGAAATGTATAGGTCCTTCGTTGGGAGTCCTCCGCTCCGCAGAGAACTCCGCCGCCTCAGGATGACAACCAGGCACGTGCCCCAAGCTTTGCGCGCAGGGAGAAGCTATTCTCCGGTCAAAAACTTATACTGCTCCGCCGTCAGCGGCACCACGCTCAGTCTTCCCTGCCGCACCAGCGGCGAGTCGGCAAACAGCTTTTGGGATTTCACTTCCGCCAGTGTGACTGGCTTGGCCAGCGGCTTCCCTGCTCTGATCTTCACCTGCGGATTCTTGGGGTCCGTCGCCTCCACCGACACCACCGCCGCCGTTCCCACCGCGCTCTTTTCATCCCCGGTGTGATAGATCACCAAGCGTTCACCCGGCTTCATGCCGCGCAGATTCTTGAGCGCCGCCGGGTTGGTGACGCCGTCCCAGATAGTGGTTTTGTCGCGTTGCAAATCGGTGAAGGAGTAAACCGTCGGTTCGGATTTTAGAAGATAGTCCATGGCAACTCCGTTGCGTTTTAGTTGTATGCGCCGTTACCCCGAGGTTGCCCCGTCCTAGGTCAACTACTGCTTCGGCTTCGCGCTGCCGTCCGCCGGCGGCGTCTCGTCTTTCTTCGTGTCGTTCTGCTTGTCGGTGTAGATCGAATACTGTCCCTGCGGCCGCAGCATCTTCACCGTTATGGTCATCTTGGGCTGGTTGATGTCGTAGTCCTGCCCGAAAGTCTGGAGGCCATTCGCCAGCACCTGAATTCGCAGCTTGCCATACGGGATGCCGTCGAAGTAACACTTGCCGTCGGCATCGGCCTTCAGTTCGATGCCTCCCCGCTCCTGCTTGCCCTTTTTGCTCACTGGATGCAGCACCACGCTGGCGTTGCGCACCGGTTTGCCATTGTCCTCTTTGAGTACCACGAAGCTCAAAGCCGCCACGGTGTCGTAATCGTCGTTATCCTGAGCATGCGCAACTCCTGCGAGAAGCAGCGAAACTAACAGCAAAGTGAGTGCAGTCCTGTTCATGGCAGGCACTTATTCTACGCATTTCTCCCCGTCCGTGTCAGCCGGAAATCGCAGAGCCCGCGCCGGGGACAGTGCTAAGATTGCTCCCTTCCATGCACCCAGAAGATGTCGAGACAGCCGGGCGGGATGCGGCCGGGAGTTCCCGCTTTTACCGCCCTGAGCTGGATGGTTTGCGCTTCGTGGCATTTCTGGCGGTTTTTTTCTGTCACACCTTTCCCGCCGATCCCAGCCGTTATTCGGTGCGTCACCTTCCCTTTGGGAGCCTGCTCGCGGCCGCCTCGCGCGCCGGGAGTTTCGGAGTCGACCTGTTCTTTCTGCTGAGCGCCTATCTGATTACCGAACTGCTGCTGCGCGAGCAAGACCTGTATGGCCGTATTCACCTGAAATTCTTCTACGCTCGCCGCATCCTGCGCATCTGGCCGCTGTATCTGCTGGCGGTCCTCATCGCCTCGCTGTTGCCCCTGGCCGATTCCGCCCAGCACTTCCCACCGCCCTACATCGCGGCTTTCTTGCTGTTCTCGGGAAACTGGCTGGTCTCCTGGCGCGGCATGCCAGCCTCGGTCATGAATATTCTGTGGAGCGTGAGTTTCGAGGAACAGTTCTACCTGTTTTGGCCGCTGCTCGTCGCCAGAATACGCCCTCGCGGAAGGTTGCCCGCCGTGTGCCTTGGAATGCTCGCGCTGGCTTCCGCCTCCCGGCTGATCTTGCTGCCACACGCCAGGACTTCCGACATGATTTGGACGAACCCGCTGACCCGGCTCGATCCCATTGCGCTCGGCGTGATGAGCGCGCTGCTGCTGCGGCGAATGCAGCAGGTAAGACTGTCGAAGAAGGCGCGATTCGGCTTGCTGCTCTGCGGGCTGGCCGTTTGGCTGGCCTGTGGCCATTTCTTCGGCCTCTCCCGCGGATTCATGCTACTTGGCTATCCTTGCGTGGCGCTCGGCGCGTTATTGATTTTCTTCTCTGCGCACTCGATTAAAGTGGTCCCTGCCACGCTCCTCTACCTCGGCAAAATCTCCTACGGTCTCTATGTATTCCACACTCTTTGCTTGTACCTGATGGCAAAATTGCTGGGCGGGCCTCCACAAAACGCTTCCCGGTTCGCCGTTTATTGGTTCGGCGGGATGGCTTTGACTATCGCCGTGGCCGCACTGTCTTATCGTTTTCTTGAATCGCCATTCTTGCGTTACAAAGCGAGACTGGCCTACGTGAGGTCAAAGCCTGTCTAGGGGATGCAATTGTAAGTGTAAGTATCAACAACCACTTACTGATAGCGGAGCAGGTTGATTTGACAGTTTAGACTTGGCAGTTCTACAATTAGCACTCGCCAATCATGAGTGCTAGTAAGCCAGGTTTGGCGGCAGCGCTGTTCTGCAATTTAACCCAAAACTCAACCGAAAACGAACGAAAGGAGTCTGCAAGTATGGCTACGAAGTTTACCCCCCTGCATGATCGCATTCTGGTACGTCGCGTCGAAGAAGAGGGCACCACTCGCGGCGGAATCATTATCCCCGACTCAGCCAAAGACAAACCGCAAGAGGGCGAAGTCATTTCTGTCGGCCGCGGTAAGAGCAATGACGAAGGCAAAGTATTCCCTCTCGTCGTAAAGGAAGGCGACCGCATTCTCTTCGGCAAATACTCCGGCACGGAAATCAAGCTGGATGGCGAAGATTTCATCATCATGCGCGAAGAAGAAGTCCTGGGCGTGGTCACTGGCGCACCCAAGGCGAAGGAAACTGCCGGCTCACGCCGCTAGTTCCGCCGGCCCTTCGGCATCTTGCAGTCCTGAAACCCATAACCACGAAGGACACGAAGGTGCACGAAGGAAAGCAAAAAGCTTGCTGGGCGTGGGGTTCCTTCGTGAACCTTAGTGCCCTTCGTGGTTAAAGATTTCGATCTCTAGATAGGAGAAACGTATTATGGCAAAGCAAATCGTACACGGAGAAGAATCGCGGCAGGCGATCCTCCGCGGTGTAAACCTTCTGGCCGACGCTGTGAAGGTCACTCTCGGCCCCAAGGGCCGCAACGTTGTTATCGAAAAGAAATTCGGTTCGCCGACCATCACCAAGGACGGCGTCACCGTAGCCAAGGAAATCGAACTCAAAGACTCGCTGGAAAACATGGGCGCGCAGATGGTGCGTGAAGTGGCGTCGAAAACTTCCGATGTGGCCGGTGATGGCACCACCACGGCCACCGTTCTGGCGCAAGCCATCTACCGCGAAGGCGTGAAGACGGTCGCGGCCGGCGCAAATCCCATGGCCATGAAGCGCGGCATCGAGAAAGCCGTGAACATGGTTTGTGGCAATATCGATCCTAAAACCGGCGAGCGCAGCAAGGGCGAACTCGACAAGTTCTCCAAGCCCGTGACCGGCGAAATGATCGCCCAGGTTGGCACCATCAGCGCTAACAACGACCAAACCATCGGCAGCATTATTGCCGAAGCCATGAAGAAGGTCGGCAAGGATGGCGTCATCACCGTGGAAGAGTCCAAAACCCTGGAGACGCAACTCGAAGTGGTGGAGGGCATGCAATTCGACCGCGGCTATCTCTCTCCTTATTTCGTGACCGATCCGGAGCGCATGGAAGCGGCTTTGGAGAACGCCTACATCCTGATCCACGAAAAGAAAATCAGCTCGATGAAGGACCTGCTCCCGCTGCTGGAGCAGATCGCCAAGAGTGGCAAGCCGCTCATCATCATTGCTGAGGACGTCGAAGGCGAAGCCCTGGCGACACTCGTGGTCAACAAGCTGCGCGGCACGCTGCAAGTTGCGGCCGTCAAGGCTCCTGGCTTCGGCGACCGCCGCAAAGCCATGTTGCAGGACATTGCCACCCTCACCGGCGGCAAGGCCATCACCGAAGACCTGGGCATCAAGCTGGAGAACGTGCAGGTCAGCGATCTCGGCCAGGCCAAGAAGGTCACCATCGACAAGGACAACACCACCATCGTCGAAGGCAAGGGCAAGCACTCGGAGATCGAAGGCCGGGTAAAGGAAATCCGCGGCCAGATCGACAAGACCACCAGCGACTACGACCGCGAGAAGTTGCAAGAGCGGTTGGCCAAGCTGGTGGGCGGCGTCGCGGTAATCAAGGTTGGCGCGGCCACTGAGACCGAGATGAAAGAGAAGAAAGCTCGCGTGGAAGATGCCATGCACGCTACCCGCGCAGCAGTCGAGGAAGGCATTGTCCCCGGCGGCGGCGTGGCTCTGGCGCGTTGCGTCGCGGCACTCGACAAAGTGAAATCCGAAGGCGACGAGCAGATTGGCATCAACATCGTGAAGCGCGCTCTGCAAGAACCGCTGCGCATGATCGCCGAGAACGCCGGCGAAGAAGGCGCAATTGTTCTGGGCAAAGTCAACGACGCGAAGGACGCCAACTTTCGGCTACAACGCTCTGACCGGCGATTACGAAGACCTGGTCAAAGCGGGCGTGCTCGATCCGACGAAGGTGGTGCGTACCGCGCTCACCAACGCCGGCTCGATCGCGGCCTTGATGCTCACCACCGAAGCCCTGGTTGCCGAAATTCCCGAGGAGAAGAAGAACGCTCCCATGGGTGGCGGCGGACATGGCGGCGGCATGGAAGGAATGTACTAAGAAGCTGTCAGCTATCAGCTCCTAGCTTTTAGCTAAACCAAACCGCAGGGTGCCCCGTCCTCGTCGCGATTTGTGCGACAGGGCGGGGCTTTTTGTTGGGGGCATGAATCACTACGTAGGGAAAGCCGCCCTCGGCTGTCCGGCCGGGCGGAACTCGGCAGCAGGTGCCCCCGCCACCCTCATGCGGCTCCAGTCGTAGCGACAGTTCCGTGCCGCAGTCCAGACAGACGACGTACATACCGGCAGGACCGGCGCGCCGGTCTTGATGGTGACGGGAAAGCTGTAATTGCGATGCCGGCAGCCAAACAGAATCTGCACAACCTTCTCAAACATTGATCCGCCTCACTGGAAATCTGGAAATCCCTCAAAGCTCAGGGACGTGGCTGAAACCTCATCCGCTCAGTAGTGACACGAAAGCTCATTCCATTTCAGTGGAAAACGCAAAGAATCGCGGACAAGACTGGATGCAGCCAGCCCAATGCAGGGATCCTTCGTTGGGAGTTCGCTGCTTCGCAGAGAACTCCGCTGTCTCAGGATGACAATCGGGCACACCACGGCCGTGTCTCAGAGGTGCAGCGCGAGCAAGTGCCAGGGTTCGGGGCAGATTTCGAAGCGGGAAGACCATCCTAAAGGCGTCCTATGGCCGCGGGATTTGAATGGTCGTTTACCCCCGGACTTCCTTCCGGGGTTGACATATTCCGCTCCTCCGGAGCTGATGTCGACAAATCCTACGACGAACGATGCGCTCCCGACGCTCTGATCTGGCGTGGCAATCAGGCAAATTCCCGCCGGGGCTCGGCTTGGACGGGGCAAAGCCCCGTCCCCACACGGCCGGTGGAGATGAAGGTATTTGGCGGACAGGAGTGTCCGCCCCACACGAAGAGCTGTCGAGCTTCGCTCGACTGGACAGCCGAGGGCGGCTGTCCCTACGTGAGTCGTGAAGATGGGGGCTTTTCGCGGGCTGGGGTGCCCGCGCCACACAGATCAAAATCCCGGCGAAGCGTGAAGTCCAGAAATCTTTCAATTCTGCCCCTGATTTCTTGCTTGCAATTTCTCGCTTCCTGCCAGCATTGTTGTTTTCATGCCCGCCAAACAACTGATCCTATTCCTCACCCTATTCGTGACAGCGGCGCAGGCTGAGTCCTGCACGCTGCAGACCTACGCTGCTTCCTGGATGCAGAGCGGCACGCCGTTCACGGTGCAGTGTCCCAGCGGAAAATACGACGGCGTGCTGATTACCAAGCCGGCTCGCCGGTTCTTCCGGCGCGGCTCGCTGGTGCTGAAATTCAATCAGCCCGTAGCCGCGGTCGCGCCCAAGAGCGACGAAGGCGTATTCCAGCCTGGCCGCGGCAAGCAAATCAGTTCCATGCTGCTTTCCGGGGGCGCGGGAATCGGCGTCAAGGATATGACCGACGGTTTATCCGGGGCCATTTTCAAAAGCTATTACATGATTCCGGTGACCTTCGCCGCGCTCGCTTTCTTTGAAAACGGTGGCGATGTGCTCCTGAAACCAGGATTCAAGTTGAACACGGAAGTGAACCGATCGGGCGATTGGTCAGGCCGGCCCGAAGGGTCGCTCCGAAGGTAGAGCGCGGTTTCCTGGTGTCTAGTGACTTGCTTCCAGCTGTCGGCTTTCCGCTCCGGCTTTCCCGCGGAGCGCTTCTGCTCTGGAGGGTTCGGGGGCTTGACAAGATTCCGGCTGCTTGCGGGCCAGCCGCCTGGGACCCGCCACGGTCATCCCAGGAAGCCCTTGATCCTGGCCTGGATTCGAGCTATAAGTGTATTCCCCCCAGAGAGTTGCCCCTCTTAGCCATGTTTCCGACCAAAGTCCTCGCCGCCGCCGGAGTCATTTTGCTGGCGGTGACGAGTGTTCACGCCGACATCATCCACCTGAAAAACGGCATGTCGATTGTAGTAACGAAGGCGGAGGAGAAAGACGGGCAGGTGGAATATTGGGTGGGCGGGACCAAGTACAGCATCGCTCAGAGCCAGGTGGTCAGGATTGAGGCGGGCAATGGCCCGGCTGCGACGACCAAATCCGCAGTCCCGTGGAACGGCGCAGCTCCGGCGGTCATCGATCTGTCGCCTACAGATACGGCCCCGAGCGCGGCCGTGAAGCATGACAAGCTGGAGTTACCGCTTCCCGCTGGACCCGGCCTGGACGGGAGTTATTGGGCTGGCTTGCGCAAACGCATCATGACCGGCGACAGCATCGATGAGATGCACCTGGCGGAAATCGAGACCGAGCACAACGCCCGCACCACGGCAGACGCGTTCAGTCTCGCCGGCATCACCGAGATGCAGCGCGGGAACGCCGGCAAAGCCAGCGGCTATTTTGCGCAGGCGATTCAGGCCATGCCGCAACAGGCGAGCCTGCTGCAGTGGCACGCCATCGCATTGTCGTCCCAGGGCAGGTACCCCGAAGCAGCTTCTGAGCTGGAACGTGCCACGAGGTTGCAGCCGGATTCCGCCGGACTGCTGCGGTTCCTGGGACTGGCACGTTATAACGCCGACCGCACCAGCGACGCAGTGGAGGCATGGAAGCGGGCTGAGGAACTCTCGCCGGATGCGGAAACCGAGCGATTGCTTCGCAAGGCGGAGCGCGAGTTAAAGGTCGAGGAGCAATCGCGGCGGAAAGAGAGCCGCCATTTCACCTTGCACTACGACGGGGAGAAGACATCGGCGGAGGTGCAGCAGGAATTGCTGGCAACCCTGGAGGATGACTACCGGGACCTGGCGAGCCAATTCAACTACGAGCCGGCGGAGAACATCGTCGTCATTCTGTACACGCAGAAGGAATTCGTGGATATCACTGAAGCGCCGTCGTGGGTTGGGGCACTCAATGACGGCAAGCTGCGCATTCCGATGGGCGGCGTGACTCAGCTGACGCCGGAAGTCGGGCGCGTGTTGAAACACGAGCTTACGCACTCATTCCTCAACTCGCTGGCGCGCGGGCGCTGTCCAGTGTGGCTCAACGAAGGGTTGGCGCAAATGATGGAGCCGCGCAGCTCCGGCGTGTATGCCCAGCAACTGGCATCGCTTTTCCAGGCGCGGAAAGAGATTCCGCTGGCCGTGTTGGAACATCCCTTCATGCGATTTTCCGCGTTGCAGGCGGAGGTTGCTTACGCGGAATCTTTGTCGGCGGTGGAATATTTGAGGAACCGGTACGGCATGGGTGAAATTTTGCACATGGCGCAGAGTATCGGCTCGGGCGTGGCATCGGAACAGGCGCTGAAGAACAGCACCGGCATGGACTACTCCGTGCTTGAGCAGAGGATGGGGGAGTCTCTGGCTAGCGCGGGGCGGTGACAGAAACGCCGGGGTTCACTCCAGAGGTCTATCGGGTGGCCAAGCAGATGCGCTTGGCTGGACGGGTCAAAGCCCCGTGGCTTGTAGCGGTACAAGCGTTCGCGGGCGAGGGCGCCCGCGCCACATGAAACTGCATAACTTCCGCGTTGCTTCCTGTTTCTGGTTGCGCTAGGCTTATTCTGCTCTCGCGATTCTCCCTTCCTTTCCTTTCCTCACCCTCAAAGCGAGCAAATGCTGCATTGTGTGTGCAAAATGAGGTAGTTACGCACAGGGTCATACCAGATATAGTGTTTTCTTGCTTGACCCCGGCGCAATTTCGCCAGTACAGTAGCTCTAATTTGTGCCTACCCCTGTCCAGCCCGTGGGAGGCCTTTGCCGAGCAGAGTGTGGCGGGATCAACTTGGTTAACACGAACCAGCAGGTCTCGACTCCACATTCCAGTTCGCTAGCGACCTGGAATATTCCGCTCGGGACGACAATGGCCGGCGAAACGCCGGTGCTACGAAACCTAAGGAGTAGACGTTGCTCAAACTAAAAAGGCTCCAGATCATCGGGTTCAAATCGTTTTGCGACCGCACCGAACTCAAGTTTCATGGGGACGGCATTGCGGCCATCATCGGGCCGAACGGCTGCGGCAAGTCGAATATCTCTGACGCTATCTCGTGGGTTCTGGGTGAGCAATCGGCCAAGACGCTGCGCGGCTCGCGCATGGACGACGTGATTTTTGCCGGCACGCGTGATCGCAAGCCCACAGGCATGGCCGAGGTGTCGCTCACGCTGATTGATCCCGAGGTGTATGCCGGGCCCGATGCCCATGAACCGACAGAGATCGAGATCCAGGAGGAGATGCCCGACGGACGGTTGGAGGCGGACGACTGGGATGAGGCCGGAATTCGCGCCAGCGCCGCGGAAGAAACCGAGCGGCTGACCGAGGAAGCGCGACCGGGGAAGGTTGAGGAAGTCGAAACCTCAGGGGCTGAAGCCCCATCGGATGGGGGCGAGCTTTCCGCAGCGCTGAAGCGCAGCTCCAGCCAAAATCCTGGAGACGAGCAGAGTTCTTCCGGAGAAACTCCTTCTGCGGCCCAGAGTCCCAGCGCGGTGCAAAATGTTCCGGCAGACGGGGCCAGTGGATCCGAGGCCGGGACGCATGTGGTGCTCAAAATCCGGCGGCGCAAGTTCAATGGGCAGCAGTTTCATGCGGGAGAGATTGCGGTGACGCGGCGGCTGTTCCGCTCGGGCGAGAGCGAATACCTGCTGAACGGCAAGCTGTGCCGACTGCGCGATATTCAAGAGTTGTTCATGGGCACGGGACTGGGGCCGGAATCTTATGCGCTGATCGAGCAGGGGCGCATTGGGCAGATTCTCAGCAGCCGTCCTACGGACCGCCGGGCAATTCTCGAAGAGGCGGCCGGCATCACGAAATTCAAGACCAAGAAACGCTTGGCCGAAGCGCGCCTGGAAGATGCCAAGCTGAACCTGGCTCGGGTCAACGATATTTTCGACGAAGTGACGCGGCAGATGAATTCGCTGAAGCGGCAGGCTTCCAAAGCCGAGCGCTATGCCAAGCTGCGCGAGGAAATGCGCGCGAAGCTGCGCGTGGTGCTGGCCAGCAAGTTTGCCGAGTTGGAGCAGGAAGGAGCGTTGCTGGACTCGCAGATCAATTTGCTTTCCGAGCAAATGCGGGAGCAGAGCGCGGCGGTCGAGCAGTTTGATGCGGAAAAAACGGAACGCACGCAGCGCAGCTATGCCATTGAGAGCGAGATGCGAGAAAACCGGGAGCGGCTGAACCAGATCAAGCTGGAATCTGACCGGGCGGTGGCGCAGCGGAAGCACAATCAGGAGCGCTGTGCGGAGTTGGTGGAGCGCGCGCTTTCTTCTCAGGCTGAGTTGGCGGAGGCGCGGCAGCGGCTGACCGCGCTCCAAACCGAACTGGAATCCAACCGGCAGATACTCAGTTCGGCGGCGTCCGATCTGGCGGAAGCGAAAGACAAGCTGGCGCAGAGCCAGCAGGAGGCAACGGAGGCGGCGCAGGCTTTGGCCGGGTTGGAGCATCAGCAGGAAGAATCACGCAGCGCGATTATGCAGGCGGCGGCTGGGGCGGCCAATTTGCGCAATTTGATCACCCAGGCGGAAGAACGATTGGCTGCCATGGATCGCGATGCCCAGCGGTTGCAGACTGAAGTGGCGGCGGCCAGCTCGCAGGTCGAAGCTTTTGGCGGGCAACGCGGACAGCTGGCGCTGGAATTCGAGACGGTTTCGCAACAGGTTGGGGGATTCGACCGCGGAGATTGCGCGCACGCGGCAGGCGCTGGAGGCCAAGCGGAGCGCGGAGATTGACGGCAAGGCCCGGCTGGACGGCTTGCGCGCGGAATACGCTACGGCGTTGGGCAAGAAGGGCTCTCTCGAAGCGGTGATCGCCGAGCATGGATACTCGACGGAATCGGTGCGGCGATTGTTTCAGTCGGGAGTGATGAACGGGGGCCTGGCTCCGGTGGGCGTGCTGGCGGATTTTCTGGAAGTGGAGCCGCGCTACGAAGGAGTGGTGGAGGATTTCCTGCGCGATGAACTGAACTACATCGTGGTGAAATCCTGGGATGCGGCGGACGAAGGTCTGCGTTTGCTGCGCACCGATGTGGATGGACGGGCTACGTTCCTGGTGCATCCCGAGGATTCGCAGGCTAAGTTCTCGTTTTCGGTGGATGAGGCGGCTCATCCCGCGCCACCAGCCACAAGGTGCTGCCGCTGAAGAGCGCAGTACGGGTGCTGAACGGATTTGGGCGGTCGCTGGAAATTATTCTGCCGAAGATGGGCAACGGCTTTATCGTGCCCGAAGCCAGCGTGGCGCGCGGGCTGGCGCTGGAAAATCCGGACGCGTTCTTCCTTTCGCAAAGTGGCGAATGCTTCCATAACGTGACCGTGACCGGCGGCAAGCAGCGCTCGGAGGGGCCGCTCTCCATGAAGCGGGAACTGCGCGATGTGCTGCGCTTGAGTGGAGAACTGGAAAACGCGCTGCGCGATCAGGAAGGCCTGGTTCTCACGCTGGGCCGCGAAATCAAAGAGCTCACTTCCCTGCTGGATCGTCTGGAAGGCGACAAGCGCGAAGCGGAGACGCAGGCGATGACTTCCGGGCACATGCTGCAGCAGCTTGATTCGGAAATGAGCCGGATCGGCGAGCGGGTGCTGACGGCGCAGCGCGAACTGCAGCGCCTGGGCGCCGAGCGGACGGAGCAGGAATCACTGCTGCAAGCGCGGCAGACTGAAATCGGTGGACTGCAGGAGCAACAGGCGGAGTTAGAGGGGGCGGCGGCCAGCGCACAGCAGCAATTGGCCGGACTGCGCCAGCACCGCGATGAAGTCGCGCAAACCGCTTCTCTGAACCTGGCGCAGGTGGCCACGCTGGAGGAACGGCACCGGGCGGCGGCGGGCGGGCTGCAGAGGATCGAATCGCTGGTCAAGGAGATGAGCGGGCGGGCCGAGGGGTTGCGGTCTGGAATCGAATCGGCGTTTTCGGAAATTCTGGAGCGCGAAAACGGAAGCCAGGGATTGGCCGTGCAGGTCGAAGAACTGGAAGCGGAGCAAAACGCCTGCGAGACTCGGGATAGTTTGCTGCAGTTTGAGTCGGAACAACTGCGCGCCCGGGTTACGGAAATTGAAGAAGCCTTGCGGGGCGCGCGGCAGCTTCTGGACGAGGTGCGCGACCGGCGGGCAGAAATTTCGGCCGCCGCCGCCAAGTTGCAGTCGGATGCGCAATACCTGGCTACGACCTGTCTCAATGAGCTTGGGATCGAGCGCGAACAATTGCTGGCGGACGCTTCCATCGAGAGCGTTGGCGGAGAACTACTGGCGGTTGAGGACCAGATCTACCGCGACATGCGCACCCGGCTCGAGGCCATGGGGCCGGTGAACATGATGGCGCTGGAGGAATACAAAGAGAGCGCCGGGCGGCACGCGTTTCTCGAGACTCAGCGGAAGGATCTGCTCGACTCCATCGAGAACACGCAGGCAACGATCAAGGAAATTGATGTCTTCTCGCGGCAGAAGTTCGAGGAGGCATTCCAGCGCATCAATGAGAATTTCCAGGTGACGTTCCGCAAGCTGTTTGGCGGCGGCAACGCGCACATGCGGCTCACGGACGAGGAAAACAGCGCGGAAAGCGGCATCGACGTGGTGGCATCGCCTCCGGGCAAGCGATTGCAGAATGTGCTGCTGCTCTCGGGCGGCGAGAAGGCGCTAACGGCGCTGGCGTTGCTGGTGGGAATCTTCCAGTATAACCCAGCCCGTTCTGCATTCTGGACGAAGTGGATGCGCCGCTCGACGAAGCCAACATTGGCCGCTTCACCGAACTGGTGAAAGAGATGAGCGTGCAAACCCAGTTCGTGCTGATTACTCACAGCAAAAAGACCATGAGCATCGCGCCAGTTTTGTATGGCGTCACCATGCAGGAGCCGGGAGTTTCCAAACTGGTTTCGGTGCGCTTCGGAGCGACCGCGTAGAGAAACTTGCAACCGATTTTAGCTGCCGCTGCCAAGCTGTGATCTGGGTCACGCGCGGCGCGCCCGGTTATCCACTCTGGCCACCGCTTTTTCCACAGTTGAAAGCGCTGAAAAGCCGCTCCAGCCGCGCCCTTCACGGGTACACCGAAACTGTCAACTCTTTTACATTCAGATGGGTGCGCCATTTCGTTGCAGCAAAGATTTAGGCGGTTGACAAATTTTTTTGAGAAGCTAGAATACGCGACGTTTCCTGCCTGTAGAATTCCAGACATGAGCCCAAGCCCCTCACTTCTCGACTCCGTTCTTTTGCGTACAGACTTTCCCGACCTGGAACTCCATGCGAGTGGCAAGGTGCGCGATGTATATCGCCTTGGGGCGGATGGCCTGCTGTTCGTAGCCACCGACCGCATCTCGGCCTTTGACTACGTGCTGGCCACGGGAATCCCGCACAAGGGACACGTACTCACGCAGATTTCGCTGTTCTGGTTCGAATTTCTTCGCGACCTCGTTCCGAACCACCTGATTACGGCGGACGTGACGCGTTACCCGGCGGAAGTCCGGAAATATGCGGAGCAGTTGCGGGGGCGCTCGATGATGGTGGTCCGCGGCGACATGCTTCCGGTCGAGTGCGTGGTGCGGGGATACATCTCAGGTTCGGCCTGGAAGGAATACAAGGCCAGCGGCAAGGTTTGCGGGATCCAGTTGCCGGCCGGGCTGAAGGAGTCGGATCAACTGCCGGAACCGATTTTTACGCCTTCCACCAAGGCAGTTTCCGGGCACGATGAGAATATTTCTTTCCAGGAAGTGACCCGGCTGATAGGACTCGAGTTGAGCCAGCAGGTGCGCGATATCAGTCTGAAGATTTACACGAAAGCCGCCGATTACGCGCGGACTAAAGGCATCATCATTGCCGATACGAAGTTTGAGTTTGGCCACACAGGGGCTGGGTTGACGCTGGCGGACGAGGTGCTGACGCCGGATTCTTCCCGTTTCTGGCCGGCGGACAAGTACCAGCCGGGCAAGGCGCAGGATTCTTATGACAAGCAGTACGTGCGGGACTACCTGGAAGAGATTCGCTGGAACAAACAGCCGCCGGCGCCGGCGCTTCCCCGGAGGTAGCGCGCAGAACCAGCGACAAGTATCTTGAGGCGTACGAAAAGTTGACCGGCCGGAAGTTAGATGTTTGACCGTGCAGCCGGCGGCGAAGCCCACGGCGGGAACCGATGAGCGGCGCGGATTGGGTTATTCTGGTTGTCCTTTTGGTGTCGGTGGTGCAGGCGGCTAGCGCAGGCTTCTTTCAGGAGGCTTGTGGCATCGCTGGCCTGGTGTTCGGGTACATATTGGCCGCGTGGCAATACCGGCGGCTGGCCGATTGGTTCTCGCCGCACCTGAAATCGCCTTGGCTGGGCGAGATTGCGGCGTTCCTGGCGATTTTTTTGGCGGTGATGATTGTGGCCGGCATCGCCGGACGAATTGCCCGCTGGATCATGAAGGAAGCCGGGCTCAGCTTTCTGGACCGGTTGCTGGGCGGGGCATTGGGCCTGCTGCGGGGTTGTCTGCTGGTGGCGGTGGTTTTGATGAGCATGGCGGCCTTCACCCCGACGTTAAAGTTGCTGGCAGGGTCGCAGTTGGCGCCGTACTTTTTGGTGGCAGGGCGGGCGGCCATCTGGGTGGCGCCCAGTGAATTGCGTGGGCGCTTCTATCAGGGTTTGGATTTGCTGCACCGGGAACAACAGCAGGGAGAGACAAGTTCCGCGACCGGATCCGGCAAATAGAGAAGCAGTCATAAATACATTTAAAGCTTTCACTTCAGAAAGAGAGAACCCGTGAAAGATCAGCTCGAAGCACTTATTCTGCAAATGTATAACAGCAACATTCTGTATTCCGAGGCAGTGCGTGAGTTTAAGAAACGGTTCATCCTCACGGTTCTGGAGGAGAACAAGGGCAACCAGTGCCGCGCCGCGCGCCAACTCCACATGCACCGCAACACACTGAGCCGGACCATCGCGGAGCTAAAGATCGATATCCGACAGCTGCGGGATGGGGCCAAGCGGCCGCCGCGCAGCGCCCGCCCCGTGACCTACGAAAAGAAAGCAGCGCGCTAGGAAATCGCTCATTCGAGAGGTTTGTCGTTCCACGGAGCGCCAGCGCCGATCTCGACACGGGCGGCGATTGAGGCGATGCCGGCGGGCTGCGTGGCGGTGGTGGACGCGATGGGCGTAGCCGATGCGGGGATCTTCGGAGACATTCTGTGCGAGCGCATGAAGGTGCGCGGAGTGGCCGGGCTGGTGAGCGATGGAGTAGTGCGCGATGCGGCTGGAGTCCTCGGCACCGGGCTGCCGGTGTGGTGCGCGGGAGTTGCGGCGCCGCCGTCGGTGGCCGGACTGACGTTTGTGAGTTGGCAGGAGCCGATTGGCTGCGGCGGGGTCGCTGTGTTTCCCAACGATGTGATGGTCGCGGACGAAGACGGCGCGGTGGTGATTCCGCAGGCGCTGCTGGGCGACGTGGTGGAAGCAGCAGTGGAGCAGGAGAAGTTGGAAGCGTGGATTGTGAACGAGGTACGGGCGGGGGCTGCGCTGCCGGGAATGTACCCGATCAATGCAGAGAACCGCGCCCGGTACGAGGCCTTCCGCAAGGGCCGCGGCAAGGCTGCGGAGTAGACAAGGAACGGCGGTTGCCCGGGGGGGAGATTGTCACCAGCACGTTACGCCGCGACCGAAACGCCCGCGCTCAGCGCGCAGGATTCGCTCTATCGCAGGATTGCGTGGCGGATTCTGCCGATTCTGCTGATCTGCTATATCGTCGCGTACGTTGACCGGATCAACGTGGGGTTTGCCAAACTGCAGATGATTGGCGACCTGAAGTTCAGCGAAGGCGTGTATGGCTTTGGCGCTGGGTATTTTCTTCCTGGGATATTTTCTGTTCGAGGTGCCGAGCAACCTGATCCTGCACAAGGTGGGTGCGCGAGTATGGATCTGCCGGGTGCTGGTGACGTGGGGCATCATCTCGGGATGCACGGCGCTGGTGCAGACGCCGTTCGAGTTCTACGCGATGCGCTTCCTGCTGGGCGTGGCGGAGTCGGGATTCTTCCCGGGGATGATTCTGTACCTGACGTACTGGTTTCCGTCGCACCGGCGGGCGCGCGTAGTGGCGATCCTGCTGACGGGCAGCGCGATCTCGGGGATTGTCGGCGGGCCGATTTCGGGTTCATCCTGCGTTATTTTGCGGGCGTGCTGGGAGTTGCAGGATGGCAATGGTTGTTTGTTCTGGAAGCGATCCCGGCGGTGGTGCTGGGCGTAGTGGTGCTGTGCAGCTTCGATGACCGGGTGGCTGACGCAAAGTGGCTGGCGGCGGAAGACAAGGCGGTGGTGGTCGCGGAGATCAGCGAGGAAGCGAGCACCAAGACGCACCATACGACGCTGTCGGTGTTTACCAGCGCGCGTATCTGGCTGATGGGGACGATCTACTTCGGGATCGAGATGGGATCGTACGCGATTGGATTCTGGCTGCCGACGATGATTCGGCAGACGGGTGTGAAGGATTCGTTCGACATCGGGCTGCGGACCATGGTGCCGTACAGCGTGGCGCTGGTCTCGATGATTTGGGTGGGTCGCCACTCCGACAAGACACGCGAACGGAGATGGCATGTGGCCGTGCCGTGCATCGTGGCGGCGGTGGGCTTCGCGCTGTGCACGCTGGGGAATGGCAACCCGCTGCTGGTGATGCTGGGCATGAACCTGGCCGTGGCGGGGGTGGTGACGGCGGTGCCGATGTTCTGGGCGTTGCCGACGTCGTTCCTGGGAGGGACGGCGGCGGCCGCGGGGATCGCTCTGGTGAACTGCACCGGAAACCTGGGCGGGTTTTTCAGCCCGGCGATTGTGGGACACCTGAAGACGATGACGGGGACGCTGAACTCGGGACTGTACCTGGTGGCCGGCTGCATGCTGGCGGCGGCGATTTTGATAATCGCGCTGGTGCCGGCGAAGCTGGTGAACCGGTGAGCGCGAGGGATGGGATAAGATTTTCGTGTTTGTTCCGCGGGGGAAACGGCATGACGAATCGTTGGGCGACAAGAGCTAATCTCGCTTCGGCAGCCGGGTGGGTCGGTGTGTGCTGGCAGGGACGTTGGGGATGGCCTGCGCGGTTGCGGGCGCGCAGCAGCCGGCCATTATGCAGGGGCCGAATGCGCCGGCAGGCCAGTCCGGGAACAATACATGGACCGCGCCGCCGGGCGCGCAGATTACGGTGGACCGGCGGACGGGGCGATACAGCATTACGCTGCCGGTGCAACCGACGGACGGATCGCGCGAGCAGGCGCTGCGCTTTGCGGATTGGGCGGCGCATCCGTATGCGGGGTCGGGCCGTATGCGGCGACGCGGGAGGAGCCGGCCTCGCTGCCGACGCATACGGTGTACCTGCCGGCGGACTTGACGAAGACGCCGAAGCTGCCGGTGGTGCTGTGGGCGAATGGAGGCTGCCGAATACTTCGGTGGAGTTCACGCGGTTTCTGGGCGAACTGGCGTCGCATGGGTACCTGGTGATCGCGGTCGGACGCAGCAATATACCGTTCCTGGTGATTCATGGCAGCATCGCGGCGGTCGCCGATGAGAAGGACGCGAACGGCAATCCGCTGATCGTCAGCGATCCCGCGTACATGATCAAGGGCCTGGATTGGGCGGTAGCGGAGAATGCGCGCCGGGACAGCCCGCTGTACGGCAAAGTGGACACGGCGAAGGTCGCGACGATGGGGCAGTCGTGCGGCGGGCCACAGGCGTTCAAGGCGGCGAAGGACTCGCGGGTGACGACGGTGGTGGCGCTGAACAGCAGCTTCCCCACGCAGGGCGCGCCGGGAATGGTGGGCGGAGCGAACGATGGATGGCTGGCGGAGAAGCTGGCGATTCCGGCGGCGCTGTTCAACGGCGGTCCGGCGGACGGCGGGTATGCGGGCGCGGAGCAATGCTACAAGGCGCTGAACGCGAAGCTGCCGGTGCTGAAGGCGAGCCTGACTTCAGTGGGACATACGGGGGCCTATCCCATGCCCGATCTGCGCTGGTCGACAGCGGTGCTGGCGTGGCTGGACTGGCAACTGAAAGGCGACGCGAAGGCAGTGGCGACGTTCGCCGGGCCGGAGTGCGCATTGTGCAAGGATGCGGACTGGTGGGTCGATTCGCAGAATCTTCCGTGAGGGATGGGTCAGAGATAGCTGAGAGGGAGCGAATGTCCAAGGGTTTGCGCAAGGGGTTGACGAGTTACGGCGACGCGGAGTTCTCGCTGTTTTTGCGCAAGGCCTTTATCAAGGCGGCGGGCTATTCGGACGATGCGCTGGACCGGCCCATAGTAGGCATTACCAACACTTTCAGCAATTACAATCCCTGCCACGGCAACGTGCCGGAGCTGATTGAGAGCGTGAAGCGCGGAGTGATGCTGGCGGGTGGGTTGCCCATGGTGTTTCCGACAATTTCGATTGCGGAGAGTTTTGCGCATCCGACGTCGATGTTTCTGCGGAACTTGATGGCGATGGAGACGGAGGAGATGATCCGCGCGCAGCCGATGGATGCGGTGGTGGCGATCGGCGGCTGCGACAAGAATCTACCGGCGCAGTTGATGGCGATTGCCAGCGTGGACCTGCCGGCAGTGGTGCTGCCGACGGGACCGATGCTGGTGGGGCACTACAAGGGCGAGGTGCTGGGTGCGTGCACGGATTGCCGAAGGCTGTGGGCGCAGCATCGGGCGGGCAAGATCGATGTGGCCGAGACCGAGGTGATCAGCGGGCGGCTATGCCCTTCCGTCGGAACGTGCAGCTCGATGGGCACGGCGAGCACGATGGCATGTCTGGTGGAGGCGCTGGGGCTGGCGCTGCCGATGTCTGCGACGGCGCCGGCGGTGCTGGCCGACCGGAGGCGGATCGCCGAGGCCAGCGGCAGGCGTGCGGTGGAGATGGCGGAGAGCGGCGCGCCGAAGCCGAGCGAGTTGATGACGGAAGCTTCGGTGCGGAATGCGATGGTGGTGCTGCAGGCGATTGGCGGGTCGACGAATGGATTGATTCATCTGACGGCGATCGCGGCGCGGGCGGGAGTGAAGGTTGACCTCGAGGTGTTCGACAAGCTGGGGCGGAGGTGCCGGTGCTGGTGAATATGAAGCCATCGGGCGCGCACTATATGGAGCACTTTCATCATGCGGGCGGATTGCCGGCGCTGCTACGCGAGCTGGCGCCGCTGCTCGACGTAAATGCGCCGCAGCGTTGCGGGCGGGACGCTGGGCGACGCGGTTGCGAGGGCGGAGACGGTGCCGGGACAAGATGTGATCCGCAGCCTGGCGGCGCCTTTGAGGCAGGAGGGGGCGATGGCGGTGCTGCACGGGAACCTGGCGCCGCGGAGCGCGGTGATCAAGCATTCGGCGGCGTCGGCGGAGCTGATGCGGCATAGCGGGCGGGCGGTGGTGTTCGATTCGATTGAAGATATGGCGGCGCGGATTGATCAACCCGATCTCGACGTGAATGCGGACGACGTGCTGGTGCTGCGCAATGCCGGGCCGAAGGGCGCGCCGGGAATGCCCGAGGCGGGCTATCTGCCGATCCCGATGAAGCTGGCGCGCGCGGGGGTGAAGGACATGGTGCGGATCTCCGACGCGCGCATGAGCGGGACGGCATTTGGAACGATCGTGCTGCACGTGACTCCGGAGGCGGCGGTGGGCGGCCCCCTGGCAGTGGTGCAGACGGGCGACCGGATCTCGTTGGATGTGGAAGCACGACGGATTGAGTTGCTGATTGACGAGGCAGAGCTGCAGCGGCGGTTGGCGGCGTGGAAGGCAACCCCGCCGCAACGCGAAAGGCCTGTGCGCGGGTATGCGTGGCTGTTTGAGCAGTGCGTGTTGCAGGCGGATGAAGGATGCGACTTCGATTTTCTGCGGCGCGAAGGACCGGGCGGGACTGTTCCAACTGCGTGAGGATGCTTTAGACTTACCCGGTCGGGAATACGGGTGAGGACGCGCCTGTCGCCGCGTGGGTTCGCTGAAACGCGGCAAAGAACACATTCATGTCACTCCTGGATTTGAAAGGCAAATTCTGATGATCGCTTTACGCCGTCTCCGTGTTGTCTGTCTGGCAGCTATGGTGTGCCTGGGGTTGGCGGTGATGGCAACGGCGCAGGGAGCGCCCGCGCCTGCGCCGCTGGCTCCGCCGATCGATTTGAAGTTTGACTTCAGTGCGGGGCCGGCCCAGGCGGGAAGCACGCTGGTCGCTCCTGGGGCCATCTACTCGGATGCGGCCGGGTACGGCTATGAGCCGGGGTCGCAGGTTGCCAGCGGCGATGGCGGGAAGACAACCACGAGCGATAAGCCGTTCATGTTCTCCGTCAAAGTGCCGGAGGGGAACTTCAATGTGACGATGCGATTTGGGGACTCGACCACCGCGACGACCACGACGGTCAAGGCGGAGTCGGGGCGGCTGATGCTGGAGCGGGTGGAAGTGCCGGCGGGACAGATTGCGGAGCGCGTGTTCACGACGAATGTGCGGACACCGAAGCTGCCCAAGCTGCCGACGAATGCGACGGGACGCGAGGAGGTAAGCCTGGACCAGTTCGACGGGGCGAGTTCGCGCGACTGGGACGGCAAGCTGACGGTGGAGGTGGTGAGCCCGCACGCGGCACTGCGATCGATTGAAATCGCTTCTGCGCCGGACGCGCCTACGATCTTTATCGCCGGCGATTCGACGGTGACGGACCGCGACGGCGGCGGCGACGTGAGTTGGGGACAACTGCTGCCGGTTTTTTTCAAGCCTGGGGTTGCGGTGTCGAACAACGCGCAGTCGGGCGAGACGATGAAGTCGTTTATGAATGCGTTGCGGCTGGACAAGATGCTGAGCACGATGAAAAAAGGCGACTACCTTTTTATGCAGTTCATCCACAACGACTCGAAGATTGCATGGCCGCAAACATATGTGGAGCCGGAGACGACGTACAAGGCGTATTTGAAGGTGTATATCGCGGAGGCGCGGCTGCGCGGCGCGACGCCAGTGCTGGTGACGGCGATGGATCGCGGCGCGCGGGGCACGGGCGCACCGACGCATGGGCATGGCGGCTATCCGCAGGCGATGCGCGAAGTGGCGCAGGAAGAGCATGTCGCGTTGATTGACCTGTACAGCATGAGCGACACGTTTTATGAAGCGGCCGGGGCGGACGCGCCGAAGATCCTGGCCGATGGGACGCATTCGACCGCGTACGGCGGATACGAGTTTGCGAAGTGCATTGTGATGGGGATCAAGCAGAACAAGCTCGATCTGGCGAAGTACATCGTGGATGACTTCAAGGACTTCGACCCGGCGCATCCGGACTCGGCGGCGACACTGGACTTGGGGCCGCTGTTCAGCAGCGGGGGCGGAGGGCGCGGGCCGCGACCCGGTGGCGGACCTGCGGGCGCGGGACCTGGGACGAATCCTCCGGCGAATACCAATCCGGGACCGGGACCGCTGTGAGCAGGTCGTGACCCCGGAGAAAGGCTGCGGGTGCGCGAGGCTAGTTATCCTGAAGCGGAAGTGAAAGGCGATGATGCTGCTGGATGCAAATGCCAAAGGGGTTTACGCGATTGCGGCGACGCCGTTTACGCCGGACGGCGCGGTGGATACGACGTCGATCGATCGCATGACGGATTTTTATCTGGGGTGCGGGGTCACGGGGCTGACGATCCTGGGGATGATGGGCGAGGCGCCGAAGCTGGACGCGGCTGAGGCGCTGGCGATTGCGCAGCAGGTGGTACGGCGGGCAAGCGTGCCGGTGGTGGTTGGCGTGTCCGCGCCGGGATTCGCAGCGATGCGGTCGCTGGCGCGCAGCGTGATGGATGCGGGAGCTGCGGGCGTGATGATTGCACCGCCGCCCGCACTGCGCACGGACGACCAGATTGTGAACTACTTCGCGCAGGCAGTGGCTGCGATCGGGACGGACGTTCCGTGGGTCCTGCAGGATTATCCGCTGGTGCTGACGGTGGTGATGACGCCGAAGGTGATCCGGCAGATCGTGATGGACAACCCCTCGTGCATGATGCTGAAACACGAGGATTGGCCGGGACTGGAGAAGATATCCGCGCTGCGGGCCTTCCAGCGCGATGGGTCGCTGCGGCCGCTTTCGATCCTCTGCGGCAACGGCGGACTGTTTCTGGATTTTGAGATGGAGCGCGGGGCGGATGGCGCGATGACGGGCTACGCGTTCCCCGACATGCTGGTGGACGTGGTGAAGCTTTCGCAGGAGGGCAAGCGCGACGCCGCCCACGATCTATTCGATGCGCATCTGCCGCTGGTGCGCTATGAGCAGCAGCAGGGAATCGGACTGGCGGTGCGCAAGTATGTGCTGAAGAAGCGCGGCGCGATTGCGCATGACACGCAGCGCGCTCCGGCCGGCTCGCTGAGCGCGGCGGCGCGGGCGGAGGTCGACTACCTGCTGAGCCGGGTAGCGCGAGTCGATCCGCGGGCGCGGTGCTAACGAGCGCCAAGAACAGAGCGCATACCTGACAGCAGCGTGAGCGAGCGGGAGGCGATCCGGGTGGGAGCGCCCGCGGCACCCATCCAGATGTCGCGCCGGGAAGGCGCGGGCGCTGTATAGTGTTGCCGAACAGAAATCCGTGGAGATTCCGCCGATGAAACTGATCCCTGCCGTATTGGCCGCGATTGCGGCTACGTCCCTTGCCGTGCCGATTCGAGCGCAGGTCAAAGAACGGCCCATCCCGCGCATTGTAGAGAAGGATGGCCGCTATGCGCTGCTGGTGGACGATGCGCCGTACCTGATGCTGGGGGCGCAGGTGCACAACTCCAGCAGCTGGCCGGCGGAGCTACCCAAGGTGTGGCCCGCGATGGAGTATCTGCACGTGAACACGGTGGAGATGCCGGTGTACTGGGAGCAGTTTGAGCCGCAGCCGGGACAGTACGACACCACGCTGATCGATACACTGCTGGCGCAGGCGCGACAGCACCAGGTGCACCTGGTGATTCTCTGGTTTGGGACGTGGAAGAACGGAAGCCAGCACTACATGCCGGAGTGGATGAAGCTGGACACGGTGAAGTATCCGCATGTAATGGGGAAGAACGGCGAGGCGGTGGATTCGCCGTCGCCCTTTGCTGCGGCGTCGCTGGAGGCGGACAAGAAGGCGTTTGCCGCATTCATGCGGCATCTGAAGGCGGCCGACGCAGAGCGCACGGTGATCATGGTGCAGGTGGAGAACGAGTCGGGCACGTGGGGCAGTCTGAGAGATTACTCGCCGGCCGCGAACAAGCTGTTTGAGGCGGCGGTGCCGGCGGAGGTGCTGAGCGCGATGCAGGTGAAGGCGGCGTCGCCGGCGCTGAACTGGCAGGAGGCATTTGGGCCCGAGGCGGAGGTGAACTTCCACGCGTGGGCGGTGTCGAAGTACGTGGGGCAAGTTGCGGCCGCAGGCAAGGCGGAGTACGCGCTGCCGATGTACGCCAACGCGGCTTTGCGCGATCCGCTGAAGCCGGGGGCTCCGGGAAGCTACGAGAGCGGCGGGCCTACGGACAACGTGCTGAACATCTGGAAGGCGGAGGCGCCGGCGCTGGATGTGTTGGCGCCGGACAACTACACCAACGATCCGGTGGCGTACGTGAAGGTGCTGGATCTGTATCATCGCGACGATAATCCACTGTTTGTGCCGGAGACGGGAGGGCCGAACAATCCGCGGTTCTTCTTCTCCGCGCTGGGGTTGCAGGCGATCGGATTTTCTCCGTTTGGGTTGGACTACAGCCGGGAGCGCAGCCCGACCGACCCGGCGCATCCGCGGGAAGAGGCGCTGGCTCCATGGGCGATGAATTACGTGCTGATTGGGCCGATGATGCGCGATGTGGCGCGGCTCAACTTTGAAGGCAGGCTGCAGGCCGTGGCCGAGGAGCAGGGCAAGCCCACGCAGATCCTGCCGTTCGGAGCGTGGAACGCGGTGGTGTCGTATGGGTCGCCCAACCGGGGCCCTGCGGTGGGAAATGCAAAGCCGGAGGGACGGGCGCTAGTCGCGCAACTGAAGGACAACCAGTTCCTGGTGACGGGATATTTCTGCCGCATCGACTTCCGGCCGGCGGGGACCGAAGAGCAGCGGAGGACGCAGAACATTGTGGCAGGGACGGGGCAGAATCCATCGGCTCTGATTGACGGCAAGTGGCAGCATCGGCAGTTTCTGCGGGTGGAGGAGGGGACCTACGAAAACGGCGCGTTCAAGTTCCTGCGCATCTGGAATGGGGACGAGACGGACTACGGTCTCAGCTTCGGCGCAGAGCCTGTGGTTCTGCGGGTTTCCCTGGCTACGTATTAGAACTCGAATGGAAGGCAACGCATATGCGCAAGGGATCGATGTTCGCAGTTGTATTGATCGTAGGATTTGCTGCTTCAGCCACGCTGGCGAAGGCACAGGATGCGTCCGGTGTTCCCCATCTGAGGAGGCAGGGAACGGCGACGCAGCTGATCGTCGATGGCAAGCCGTATCTGGCGATGGCCGGAGAGCTGAGCAACAATGCCGCAACCAGCCTGGAGAATATGGACACGATCTGGCCGAAGCTGGTTGCTGCCAATCTGAACACCGCGCTGATTGGAGTCTCCTGGGCGCAGTTTGAGCCGGAGGAGGGAAAGTTCAACTTCACCCAGGTTGACGGAGTGATCGCGAGGGCGCGCGAGAACAACATGCACGTCATCTTCATCTGGTTCGCCAGTTGGAAGAACGGCACGTCCAGCTTTGCTCCTTATTGGGTGAAGAAGGACTATGAACGGTTCCCGCGTATTCAGATTGGCGAGGGCAAAACGGTTTCGATCTCCGGCCCGGTCGAACTGCTGAGCACGCTGGGCACAGCGACGCGCGACGCCGATGCGAGGGCCTTCGGGGTGCTGATGAAGCATATTGGCGAGGTGGACAGCGCGCGCCACACGGTGTTGATGATTCAGGTTGAGAACGAGGTGGGCGTGCTGCGGGATACGCGCGACCGCTCGCCGGCGGCCAACAAAGCGTTCAGCGGACCGGTGCCGGCAGAGCTGATGCAGTATCTCGAAGGCCACAAAGACTCGCTGATTCCTGAGTTCCGCGCAGTTTGGGAGGAGAATGGGTACAAGCAGTCGGGCACATGGGAAGAGGTGTTTGGCCCGGGCAAGCCGGCGAACATGGAGATTCCAATTCAGACGACCAGTCCGCCGATGAGCGCGCTGGAGCACCAGAATAGCTGGCAGCAACTGCACTGGGCGTCGGACGAGATCTTCATGGCGTGGAACTATGCGCGCTATGTCGAGAAGGTGGTGGAAGCAGGCAAGGCTGCCTACAACATCCCAATGTTCGTCAATGGCTGGCTGCAGCAGCCGAATCATGCGTGGCCGGGGACGTATCCCAGCGGCGGACCGCTGCCCCAGGTGCATGATGTGTGGCGTGCGGGCGCGCCGTCGGTGGACATCCTGGCGCCCGATCTCTATCTCGAATACTTCGACGACGTCTGCGAGCGGTTCACGCGCAATGGGAATCCTCTGTTCATTCCCGAGACCAGCACCAATCCCGCCAACGCGGTGGTTGCGGTGGGCAAATACAACACCATTGGATTCTCCCCCTTCGGCATCGACGGCAACCGGCCCATCGGAGCAGACCTGGCCGCGACGTACGGCTTGCTCGAACAACTGTCGCCGATGATTCTGGCGCGTCAGGGAACCGACGCCGTTACCGCGGTTCGGCTGAATCCCGGAGACGCGCCCAAGAGCGTCAAGCTGGGCAACTACACGCTGACGCTGACTTACACGGGGAGGACGACCCGCCTGCCGCCGCAGCCCCGGGGACAGGTGGTGGGGTCGCCGCCTCCGCCGGGTACAGCGGGGAATCCCAATGAAGCTCCACCGGAGGCAGCGGCTGTTCTGATCTCGACCGGCCCCGACGAGTATTATTTCGGCGGCGCCGGAGGGGCAATGCGCGTGGACTTCACGGCCAATACGCCTGGGCCGGCAAATGTGGGCCTGGGGGATGTGCAGGAGGGCAAGTTTGCCGACGGCAAATGGGTGGTGACCCGCCAGCTCGCCGGTGACGACGACGCCCAGGGCGAGATCCTGGTGCTGCGGCCGAACACGATCCTGCGCGTGACGCTGTATCGCTACCCATAGAACCGAACCATCCGGGCCGGTTGTCGATGCGCGCGAGGGCCGGCAAGCGGAACCTTGTTGCTAGACTTGCGTGAGGGCGCGGTTGTGCGTCCGCGAGGCTGGAGGCAGGGGGATGTTGCGAAGCGCGAACTGTGCGGCGATCGCGTTGCTGGGTTGCTGGGGCTCGATGGCCGCTGCACAGGCCGGGAGGGTCTACACGGCGACCGACTATGCGCGCGCCGAGAGCCGGATGGACTACGGCGCGGACCCGCTGGTTTACCACACCGTGAGGGACCCGGTGTGGCTGGACAATGGGCGGTTCTGGTATCGCGATTACGGGCCGGAGGGCGTGACGTACACACTGGTCGATCTGGCGAAGCGAACGAAGGGAGCGGCGTTCGACCAGGGAAAGCTGCGGCGGCGCTGAGTGCGGCAGCCCGATCCGGGAAGCTGGCGATTGCTGTGCCGGTGGATGGGGGGCATCTGCGGATCGACGATTTCCGGCTGGAGGATGGCGGCGGAGTGGTGCTGCTCGCGATGGGCGGCACGCTGATTCGTTGCGACCTGCGTGCAGCGGGCGAGTGCAAGGGTGTGGGCAATACTTTGCCGGAGACGTACGATGTGTCGCCCGATGGGAGGAAGGCGGCGTTCGTTCGCGAGAACAACCTGTGGGTGCGGGATGTGAGGAGCGGGCAGGAGACGCAACTGACGAAGGACGGGGCGCCGGACTTTGGGTATGCGACGGATAACTCGGGCTGGACGCACAGCGACCGGCCGATTGTGGTGTGGTCGCCGGACTCGAAGAAGATTGCGACCTTTCAGCAGGATGAGCGCAATGTGCGGCGGATGGTGCTGGTCGGCACCGCGGTTGGACATCCGGAGGTGGAATCGTGGCCGTATCCGCTGGCCGGCGACGACAACATTGCGACGATCGAGCGCGTGATTGTGGACGTGGAAAAACGGAAGGTAGTGCGGCTGAAGATGCCGCCGGACCAGCATCGCGCGACGTTGTGCGACGACGTGAGCTGCGCAGGCGGACACGGATGGGACGATGTGCAATGGAGCGCGGACAGTACGCATCTGGCGTTTGTTTCGACTGCGCGCGACCACAAGCAGGAGTGGCTGCGGGTGGCGGACGCGGCGAGCGGAGACGTGCGTGAGGTGATGAACGAGGAGGTGGCGACGTACTTCGAGAGCGGGTTCGACAAGAGCGTGGACTGGCGATATCTGTCCGCGTCGAATGAGGTGCTGTGGTATTCCCAGCGCGACAACTGGGGGCAGCTGTATCTGTATGACGCGGCGACGGGCGCGGTGAAGAACCAGGTGACGCACGGCGACGGCGATGTGACCGAGGTGGTGCGCGTCGACGAGAAGGCGCGGGTGGTTTATTTCCTGGCAGTGGGCAAAGAGGCGGGACGCGACCCATACTTTGCGGCGCTGTACCGTGTGAACTTCGATGGCTCCGGTCAGAAGCTGCTGACGCCTGAGGACGCGGACCATGAAGTAGCCATGTCGCCGGATGGGCACGCGTTGGTGGATATGGCGTCGACGCCAACCACGCCGGAAATAGCGCTGGTGCGCGACAGCGACGGCAATGAAGTGATGGAAGTCGCGCGGCAGGATATCGCGAAGCTGCGGGAGAGCGGGTGGAAGCCACTGACGCCGATCACGGTGAAGGCGCGCGACGGCAAGACTGACCTGTATGGATTTCTGTTCCAGCCGGCGGACTTCGATAGGACGAAGCGATATCCCGTGATCGACCAGGTTTATCCGGGGCCGCAGACGGGCTCGTGCGGCAGCCGCAGCTTCGCGGCCGCACACAAGGACATGGAGGCGCTGACAGAGCTGGGGTTTGTAGTGGTGTGCATCGACGGGATGGGGACGCCGGAGCGGTCGAAGAGCTTTCACGACGCGCTGTACGGCGACCTGGCGGACAACACGATTCCAGACCAGGTGGCGGGCATCCAGCAGTTGGCGGCGAAGTATGCATGGATCGATGCGGAACGGGTGGGGATCTATGGGCACTCGGGCGGCGGGGCGGCGACGGCGGCTGCGATGTTTCACTTTCCGGATTTCTTCAAGGTGGGCGTGAGCGAAAGCGGCAACCACGACAACCGCTTGTACGAGGACGACTGGGCAGAGAAGTGGCTTGGATTGCTGAAGAAGAACCCGGATGGAAGCACCAACTACGACAGCCAGGCGAATGAGAACTCGGCGAAGAACCTGAAGGGGCGGCTGTTACTGATTCATGGGACGATGGACGACAATGTGCCGCCGAACAACACGCTGCTGGTGGTGGATGCGCTGATCAAGGCGAACAAGGATTTCGATCTGCTGATGATTCCGAATGCGGGGCACGCGTATGAGGCGGCGACTCCGTATGTCACGCGACGGCGATGGGATTATTTTGTGCAGTACCTGGCGGGGGGCGTGCCGCCGGCGGAGTACCGGATGAAGCCGTGGGATGAGCAGCGAACGGCACTGGCCGCGGCAGGGCAGTGAGCCGGATCAGCGTGCGACGAGCGGGAGCGCGGTGAGGCACTCCATGGCCTGGGCGGCGAGGATGGCGCCGGTGAGCACAAGGAAGAGCTTGCGGTAGCGGGTTTCGAGGGCGTCCGCAAAGACGCCCCCGAGGAAGGTGAAGAGGAAGGGCAGCGCCCACAGCCAGGGCGCGCTGACGGTCTGCGTGGTGATGATGGGCACGAGCGCGAGCACTACAAGAAGTGGCGCCGTATTGCCAAAGTAGCGGCTGCGGCGGACGGCGAGGTAAAGCAGCGCGGAGACGGCAGTGGCGACCAGGATGGGGAAGTTGAGCGCACTGCGGACGAAGCTGCGCAGACCGGCGAGCGAGAACCAGAAGCGCGCGCCGCCTCCGGTGAAGACGTAGCTGAAGGCGGCGAGGTGGAAGCCGTAAAACGCGAAGAGTATGACGAGCGCGCCGACGGCGGAGAAGATGAGGATCTGCATCACGTAGCCACGACCACGCTCCGCGAGGTAGAGCATGAAGATAATCGCGGCGAGAAAGCCGAGGATGGCCGCAAGCAGATGCGCGGCGGCGGTGAGGCCGAGGGCGACGGTGAGCAGCGCGATGCGCGGACGCCATTTGCGGCGCGGGCCCTGCATGGCGTGAGCAACGCCGATGGCGGTGTAGACGAGGCCGTAGAGTCCCCACATGGCGAGGAGGTCGTTGTTGGGGGTGACGGCGAGGCGGACGACGGCGGGGCAGAAGCAGTAGAGGCCGAGCGCAAAGAAGCCTCCTTCGTTGCCGAAGAGGCGGCGCGCGACCCACCAGAGGCCGGCGCCGAGCCACAGGGCGAAGAGCACGAAGGGCAGGTGGATGAGGTAGACGACGCTGGTGAGCTGGTGGCGGGATTCCCAGGTAGAGCCGTTGAGCGAGCCGCCGGCGTAGAGGCGGTTGGCAGGCGTGCGGAAGTGATCGACGGCGAGGAGCACGAGGCGCTGGGCGGTGAGCGGGAAGCCGGCGACGCGGTAGGCGAAGGTGCCGTCGCCGTTGAGATTGCCGCAGGTGGTGAAGTATCCGGCGAGCGGGGAGGGCCGCTCCCACATCTCGCGGCCGCAGCGGGCGAAACGGTAGTCGGTGGTGGAGAGCTCCTGGTGGCCGATGACCCAGAGGCACTGACCGAGAAAGAAGAGAAGGAGAACCGCGGCGAGGCGTTGCGGGCGGCCGATCTGGATGCGCGGAAAGGTCATGCGGCTACGTCGACGGGCACGGTTGGCTGCGCTCTCCTGGAGGATTTCCGGAGCACCGGTGGTGTGCGGTGCCCCGCTTTTGAGTGTATCGCGGCGGCGCGGCGAGGGGCCGTGTATGGTGGAAGTGAGGTGCTATGCAGTCGTTGACATTTACTCCGGGACGCGCGTTTCTCTCGTCGGATTCGACCTCGGTGCCGTGGACGGTGGTGTTCGAGGATGAGGGGATTGCGGGATACTTCTACGCCTGCGACCGTTCGCAGCCCAAGCACGACGAGAGCATTCTGGACGCAATGCTGATCTATAACGTCGCGGCGCTGGCCAAGAGCGATGCGGAGTTGAAGCGGCCGGTGCCCGAGCGGATTGCGTCGGTGGAGTGGTCGCGCGATGGGCTGAGGGCGGTGCTGTATCTGGATGGCGCAGCGCAGGCGTTGTACGACTTTGGCGCGCGCTGCGGATACTGCCGGATGAACTTCCCGAATTTTCTGGAAGACCAAGGCGACGTGTGGAACCGGAGCAGCCATGCGTGGTCAGAGGCGGCACTGCGGGAGTTTGAAGCGGCACTGTACGCGTGAGGACTTGACACCCGGGATTTCCGCGGGAAATTCTTGACTGAGGAGGATTCTATGAAGAGTGCTCTTCTGGCCGTTTCATTCTTTACTTCGGCAAGCGCCTGCTGGCTCGGGATGATGGAAATGGTGCTGCGGCATCCGGGATACGGGATGCGCATTGGAGTGGCCGCGCTGATCGCACTGATCAGCATGGCGACGGTTTTGGTGCAGATGGCCAACCTGGGAGTTTGGGGCGCGCGCTGGCTGTGGGTGGGAGCCGTGGCGCTGATCGGGATCGGGGGGCAGGCTTTCCTGCGGAATGCGCGGGCAGCGCATTTTGAAGGGTTTGTTCTGGTGATTTCGGTGGCGCTGGTGATGCAGGGATTGCTGATGCTGGCTTCGGGGATGGGGCGAAGTGCGCGGGCGCGGAGTTTGTAACGGGCAGGGTGGGCCTTCAGCCTTTTCTTACAGCTGCGCTCTAAGATAGCGGCCTACCAGTGGAAGACTGGGTTGGGATAGATGTTACCTCTGCGCGGGAGAAGGTCGCAGTGGACGGCCAGGACGAGGAGCGCCAGCAGAAGGATGACGAGCGCGAACCTTCCCGCGGGCGGAAGCCCAGCGAACCATTGAACGCAATGGAACAGGAACCGCCGCAGAGAGTCGGATAGGCGCTCGATCATCCTGGTTCGCACCCCTTGCAGACGACGTTACTCCTGCGGAAGGAAGAGGGATTCGATTTCGAGCCAGTTGCAGACGCGGGTGTAGCCGGTGATGTTGGCGTTGTGGGGTGCGTCGTAAAGGATGCCGGTGCCGGTGAAGCGCTCGAGCTGGCGGGGGTTGTCGTCGATGAGGTAGTCGGCGCGGAGGATGGACTTGTCTCCGCAGAAGACGATGTGAGTGTGGGGGATGAAGGGGAAGTGGCGCTGGAGCCAGCGGAATTTGGGGTTGAAGGAGCTGGGAACCTCCATGGCGGCCGAGGCGATGAAGACCTCGTAGCGGCTCTGGAGGGCTGCGAGGACGCGGGGGGCGTCGGGCATGACGTCGAGGTCCTCGAAGAAGTCGGCGGCGCGGAGGTAGTCGTCGAGCACCTGGTGGTGGGGTTCGGGGACGATCTGCCAGAAGCGCTTGCCGCGGAGGTCTTCCTTGGTGAGGTTGCTTTGGTGATCGCGGTTGTAGCGGGCGAGGTGCTCGGCGATGGCGTCGGCCATGACTTCGTCCATGTCGACGCAGATGCGTTTGGGGGTGGGGGCCATGGATCTATTATCTGCGAGGAAGAAGGTTCGAGGTACTAGGTACTAGGTACTAGGTACTCGGTACTCGGTACGAGGCGGGGTGCGGGGCGCCAGGCAAATGCGGGGATTCTTCCCTCCCCAGCCAGCAGGCAAGCCAGGGACCACGTTTGCTGCGCTCAGGATGACAATCTGGCTGCGGGTGAAGAGACCAACCCCACGATAGGCGCGCGATGCGGCGCCGATCATGGGGCACCCGGTTTGGTCGCCGGTTAGATGGAGGAGCGGACGATTTGGGCGGCGATGGATTCGGACTGGACGGTTTTGCGCTGGGGGCTGTCGCGGGCGGGATCGTAGAAGAGCATGCGGCCGCAGTTCTCGCAGGTGAGGATGGTGTGGGCGGATTCGGAGTCGGCGCTGTTGTCGCGGAGGTCGTTCCAGCGCTGCGGGCGGACCATCATCTGGCAGGCGGTGCATTGCTGGTGGAGGGCTTCGGCGATGGCGGTGCCTTTGCCGTGGGCGATGCGGTCGTAGTTGGCGAGGGAGGCTTCGCCGGTGTCGGACTGGGCGATCTCGGCGCGCAGGGCGAGGCGCTTGATTTCGAGCTCGGCGAGCTCGGCCTGATCGCGGGCGATGGTCTCGGAGGCGCGGGCGCGCTCGCGATCCAGTGTGGCGGCGGCTTCGTCGACGGCGGCGTTGGCGAGGGCGAGCTGGGCGTCGAGGGCTTCGCCGCGCTCCATGGATTCGAGTTCCTGGTCTTCGATGCGCGTGATCTCGGAGCGGATGAAGACGGCCTCGTGCTCGAGCGCCTCCAACTGGTGGGTGGTGGTGGTCATGTCGAGCTTCTTCTTGTTGCGCTCGAGCTTGACGCGGAGGTCGGCGATCTCGGACTCTTCCTTGCGGCGCAAGGCTTCCTCCTTGGCGATGAGGTCGAGGATGACGGCGCGCTGGCCCACGGTGGCCTTGGCTTTGGTTTCGAGTGCGGCGGTTTGCCTGGTGAGCGAGGCCATCTGGTCGCGCAGGCGCTTGGCTTCGAGGTCGTGCGTCTGCAGAACGACGAGCATGGCGAGATCCGGATGCATGAAAGGCCCTCCCTGGTTTCCGGGCCCGCATAGAGCGCGGGTTGCGGCGTGCGGACTACGGAAAACTTCGAGTCTAGCACGGGTCACTTCGTGACGCTTACCTGGCTTCGCATTGGAGCTCCCGACGGTCGCGAATGAGTCCTGTGCCGACCGGCGAAAGGGCTGCGCGGAGCAGCGAGAGGCGTGTGAATGCACCTCAAGCTCAGCTCTGGTTACCGAAGTTTTCGCGGGTTACACCACAATTGGGGCAATGAGCGCTGACGGGCGGTGTAGTCTCCAAGATAGGTACGACTCGCTTTACTCTTGCCGTCTCTTCTCCCGTCCCGCAGCGCATTTCGGACGTTTTCCTTCTGTGTGCAACCGGCACAAGGGGTTTCTCCTTGGCTCCTGTACGGCTCCTGCTTGTGGATGATGACGAATCGGTTCTCTCCGGACTGAGTCTCATCCTCGAAGCCCACGAATTCGAAGTCACGACCGCGTCGAATGTGAACGAGGCACTGAAGCACATCGCAAGCGCGAGCTTCGACGTGCTGCTGAGCGACCTGCACATGCCGGGCGCGGGCGACGGCCTGATTGTGGTCGGGGCGATGCGCCACGCCAACCCGCGTGCGGTGACGCTGGTGCTGAGCGCCAACCCGGACATGGGGAAGGCCACCAAGGCGATTCTGCGCATGGTGGACGAGGTGATCCTGAAGCCGGTGAAGGCCGGGCCGATTGTGGAGATCATTCGCCGGCGGCTGGAGGAAGAGGAGGCGTTTCCGCTGCCGCAGCTGGCGGAGGAAGAGCCGCTGCGCCCGCAGGCCGTGGAGCTGGTGGCGACGCTGCTGGAGCGGGAGCGCGCGTCGATTACGCAGGCGTGGCTGGCCAAGATGGAGGAGGCGGGAAGCCTGGCGGCGGTGCCGCTCTCCGCGGAAGAGGTGGGCGAGTATCTGCCGGGGGCGCTGGACGAGATTGTCTATCGCCTGCGCTATGCGCAGCCGCTGGGCCAGATGACCCTGTTCTCCATGGCCAGCTTGCAGCATGGGGCGCGACGGCGGCGGCAGGGACTTCCCTCGCCGGTGCTGGTGGAGGAGGCGCGGGCGCTGCAGGTGGCGCTGTTCCAGACGATCCAGGACAACATGGGGCGGATCGACCTGAGCCAGCTGCCGGCGACGCTGATGGCGATCGCCGACGAGGTGAACGCGCAACTGCTGCAGAGTCTCTCGGGCTATGAAAATGAGAAGCCGGGGAGTTTGCGCCGGACAAGTAGGAGCCGCGGATTTCGGGCCGGTTCTAGGGATGGACGGGCGCGGCGGTGCCGCGGCGCGCGACGGTTGAGGCTGCGCTGGTTTCGGCGGAGCCGTGTCGATGATCTGGTAGAGCTGGTGAATGTCGTTCACGTGGACCCATTTTTTCTGGGTGACGACGAAGATGCACGGAGTGGCGTGAATGTTGAGCCGGTCGCCCAGGGCGCGGTCGGCCTTGACCTCATTCGCGCAGGCGCCGCTGGCATCCATGACGAAGGGCAGATCTGGTTGTGGGCCTGGAACCAGCTGCGGGTGAAGCGGGCGAGATCGTCTTTGCTGTCGATGTAGCGCTGGTTGGCGAAGACATCGCGGCGGAAAACTTCGGCGAGTTCTGGCGAAATCCTGTCCTGGATATAGCGAGCGGTGACGGCGGCGTCAAAGCTCCAGATGTGGATCTCGGTGAGCGGGAAATCGTGGCGGGCGTAGGGGATCTTGTAGTCGACAACTGCCTTGCGGACGATGGGAGCGTCGGCGGCGCAACTGGGGCACTCCATGTCTTCGAACTCGTAGATAGCGACCTTGGCGCCGGCGGGCGGCTTGAGGATCGAGGTGTTCTTGAAAGGGAAGCCGGCGTTTTCAGGCTGCGCTTTCGTTTGCGCCTGGGCGAAAAGAACTGAGCAGAGAAGGGCTGCGGTGGCGACGAAACGTTTCATGGGCGGGAGACCTCGCGTATGGATTGGACTTGACGCCGGGCGCCGAATGGAACTACTGTACGGCAAATTTCGAGTCCCGGGGCGAGACAGTAGAATCAAATTCATACGCATGGCAACGGCAACCCTCCAGATGGATGAAGTACAGGCTGCCCAGCTTGCCGCGGACCGCGCGTGGAAGCCGCGCGCCAATCAGTGGGCGATTGCGATTACGGTGACGCTGGCGACGTTTATGGAGGTGCTGGACTCGTCCATCGCCAACGTGGCGCTGCCGCATATTGCCGGGTCGCTGGGCGCGAGCGTGGATGAAGCGACCTGGGTGCTGACCAGCTACCTGGTGTCGAATGCGATCATCCTGCCGGCGTCGGCGTATCTGACGACCTTCATCGGGCGCAAGAAGTTCTACATGATCTGCGTGGTGCTGTTCGGGATGAGCTCGATGCTGTGCGGGCTGGCGCCGTCGCTGGGGATGCTGATCTTCTGCCGGGTGCTGCAGGGCGCGGGCGGCGGCGGACTGGCGCCGTCGGAGCAGTCGATCCTGGCGGATACGTTCTCGCCCAAGCAGCGAGGGCAGGCGTTTGCACTCTATGGGCTGGCGGTGGTGTGCGCGCCGGCGATCGGGCCGACCCTGGGTGGGTGGATCACAGACAACTTCAACTGGCGCTGGATCTTCTTCATCAATGTGCCGATCGCGCTGCTCAGCCTGTACTTGACGAACCGGCTGGTGGAGGATCCGCCGCACATCAAGCGCGAGGTGGCGAAGTCGGCGCGAGAGGGGTTGAAGCTGGACCTGTTCGGGTTCGGGCTGCTGGCGTCGGGCTTCGGGTCGCTGGAGTTCATCCTGGATAAAGGACAGGAGGACGACTGGTTCGGGTCGCCGGTCATCACGTTCTTCACGGTGCTGTGTGTGGTGTCACTGGTGACGCTGATCCTGTGGGAACTGCATGAGCTGAAGATCGAGAAGCGACCGATCCTGAACCTGACGCTGTTCAAGCGGAAGACATTTGCGATTCCGTTTGTACTGATGTTCGTGCTGGGATTTGCACTGTATGGGACGACGGTGCTGATTCCGCAGCTGGTGCAGATGCTGCTGGGTTATACGGCGGAGCTGGCGGGGCTGGTGATTTCTCCAGGGGCCATCTGCATCATGCTGATGATGCCGGTGGTAGGGATTCTGGTCGGGAAGGTCGATCCGCGATACCTGATCTGCTACGGATTCACGATGCTGTCGGTGTCGATGGTGGCGATGCACACGTTTTCTCTGCAATCGAGTTTCAGCTACATCATGTGGGTGCGAGTGCTGCAGGCGTCGGGGCTGGCGTTCCTGTTTATCCCAATCAATACAATCAGTTACATCGGGGTACCGAGGGAGCAGAGTAACGATGTCTCGGGCCTGACCAACCTGGCGCGCAACATTGGCGGATCGACCGGGACGGCGTTCGTGGCGACTATGCTGACGCGGCGGCAGCAGGCGCACGAGGCGGTGATGGTGCGCAACCTGACGCCGGGGAATGAGGCGTTCCGCAACCAGGTGAACTCGCTGAAAGGGCTCTTCTACGGGGGCGGGAATGGGGCGGCGAGCGGGTTCGGGGGCAAGACCAGCGGGAATGTGCAGGCGGCGCAGGCCTTTCTTTACAACCAGTTACATAGGCAGTCGGCAATGCTGGCGTACATGGACATTATTGCGGTGTTCGCGGTGTTCTGCGCGTTAATGATTCCATTGGTGCTGGCGATGGGGCGGATCCGGCCGCCGGGCAGCGACGCACCAGCCCACTGACTCAAATATTCATAAAGCGGGTGAATGGCGCATCTGGGGCGGGTTTGCGGGTGCTCGCCGAGGTACCTCCAGTGGATGGGGAGAGCTTTCTTTGACAGAGTCAAGTATTCTGAAGAGGATGGCACAGAATGTTGGTGGCCAGCCCCCGAAGGAGAATTGAAATGACCGAGAAAGTGAAGAAAACAAAGGCTCCTGCGAAACCGAAGGCAGATGCTGGGACGACCAAGAAGGCAGCCGTGAAGAAGCAGACAGTTGCCGAGAAAGTAACGGCGACCATGCCGACGCACGAAGACATCGCTTTGCTCGCCTTGCAATACTGGGCGGAACGGGGCCGGCAGCACGGCCAGGACCAGGCTGACTGGCTGCGAGCCGAGCAGGAACTGATGAAGATGGCTTCATAGAACTCCGCCGGGGCTGCCGTACTCTGCTAGTCTTCTAGACTGCGCTGGAGGTACGAGAACGGTTGGCTCGGGTGAAACGTATCGTCGGCAGAGTGGTGGTTGGGCTCATCGGGGCACTTTCGGTCCTGTATGTGGGGGACTGGGCCGTGTGGCGCACGCGGGTGGCGATGGGCGGCGGCATGGGCACGGTGACCGTGAATACCATCATTGTGCTGCCGCTGAAGGACAACAAGGAAGAGTACGACGAGGGCGGGATTGCGACCGTTGCGTGCAGCCGCTCGCTGTTTCCGCAGGGCGGCAGATGGCGCCTGCTGGTGGTTGAGCCGGCACAACGCGGTGTTCGACTCGAACTGAGCGCGCGTGGGCACCTAATGGCCCCACATCTTATCGCTGAGACGTGAGGCCCTGGGCTAGAAGCGGCTTTTGCGCCTACTGGACAGTGATGAGTTTGGTCTCGTAGGGCTTGAGGTCGAGTTTGACGGTGACGGAGCCCTTGGACGGGGTTGCGGCCACGGTCGAGACCGTGCCGGTTGCGGGATCCCACGCCTCCACTTTCCTGCCGTCGGCCTTGATGGTCACCGAGTGTGCGCTGGGTTGCGCGCCTTCGTTGAAGAAGAAGAAGACGCTGGCGTCCTTGAGGCGGCGGGTGTTCACCTTAAGCGCGGTATCGGGCGCATCGAGGATGACGTCGCGGGTCGGAATGACCGTGGCGAGTGCGGTCTCGATGGCCGCAGGAACGATTTGCGGGCCGGGCGGCGCAGTGGGCGCCTGCGCGGGCGGCGTGGGTGTGGGCGGAAGCTGGGCTGAGGTTTCGACGGTGGCGAAGGAGAAGTCGGCGGGTGTGGCGGCTCGGGCGTCGAGGATGGTCTTGCCGGAGATGAGCGACGGGGTTCGGCCGAGGAAGAGGACCTTTCCGCCGCCGCTGGCGAAACCCTTCAGACGATCAAGTTCAGTCTGGGTGAGGATGGCCGCCGAGGGAATGATGACGGTGCGGTAAGCGTTGCCGCTCATGGATTCGAGGGTACCGGGGCCGGCTTTGAGGTCGGTTGCCAGGGCGTCCTGGTTGATGATGTCGAAGTCGATCTGGCGTTCGGCGAGCAGACGCTCGGTGGAGACGAAGGCAGTGTCGGAGTCGCGGTCATTGATCCACATGGAACTGGATGGGATGTAAAGGGCGACGCTGGCTGCGGGACGACCCATGCTCATGACGTAGCCGACGCGGCGGACGTATTCGGTGAGCGCGGGCCAGCCGGGATCGCGCATGACCTCGGAGGGGCCGCCGCGGCGCGGCGGTGCTGCGGGAGCTCCGGGAGTCGCGGGACGCGCGGGCTCCGGGCCGGCGGACTCGGGACGGGTGGCGGAGTAGAACATCGTCTCCATGATGTTGATGCCGCGGACCAGCTGCTCGTTGAGGATGTAGCGGGCGAGGGTGATGTCGGGCGCGGGGCGATAGGCGGCGAAACTCTCGGTGAACGATTGCGGATGGCCGTAGATGTGAGCGGCGGAGGAGGCGAGGCGCGGGTAGTCGGAGATGGTGTCGGTCCAGATCTGGTGCCAGATGGCGTCGATGCCGGGGACTTCGACGTACTTCATGTCGCGCACGAAATCGCCTTCGGAGCGGGTGAGGTCCATCTCCATCTCTTCGTGGTTAAGATGGACCTGATAAGCGACGCCGTGCTCGGCGCACCAGATGCCCTGGGGCTTGAAGAAACCGTCCCGGAACATCTGGGAGAAGACGTCGTAGTAATCGCCCTTGGCGCGGAGTTCGGTGTCGGTGAGCCTAGTTGGCGGGGTGGGCGGGCCAGCGGGGATGAATGCTGGATCAGACTGGGGCGCGGCAGTTGCGCCGGGGGCGGCAGCCGGGGGCCGGGGGCGTCCGCCGCCGCCTTGAGAGAGCAGGATGGCGCCGAGGTAGGGTCGGATGTCGTAGCCCTTGACCTTTTGGAAGGTGTCGAAGAAGGCGGGGGTCCAGGGCAGGCCGGCGATGGAGTAGTCGGGCTCGTCGCCGCGGAAGCCGAGGATGGTCGAGCCGAAGAGCTCAGGCATGGCCTTGTAATAGCCGTTGTGGGTGGCTTCGAGGTAGGCGGCGGTAGCTTCGGGGCTGAGGTAGTCCTCCAGGGGGTAGGTGGAGTCCTTGGCGTGGGTGGGGTTGGCGTCGCTGCGGGTGGGCGAGGTGCGGAAGACATGCTCGACCACAGCGACCGTCCAGTCAGGCCCGGCAGGGGCGGTCCAGGAGATGCTGCCGTTGACGATGGGAACGGCGATATGCTGGGCCGGAACGTTGGTGCCGACAACGATGCGCTCCAGCGAGGCGTTGGTGGCCACGGCTGCGACCGCATTGGCGCCGACCGCCTGGTTCAGGGTCTCGCCCCCCTTTACCGTGAAGCGTTGGCCGAGGCTGAGCGCCTGCATGCTGAGGTCGTGTTTGTCCTTCGATGGCATGAAGAGGCCGCCGGAGAATCCGCTGGGATAACCGATGTCGTCGACGATCCAGACCTTCATGTCGCGTTTTTTGGCTTCGAGGGCAAACTGCTTGAAGAAGGCGAAGTACTCGGGGGTGAGGTAGGTGGTGGTCATGCCGCCGCCGGCCTGCGCAGTGACGGCGTGAAAGCCAAGCGACTTCATGGTGTCGAGGTCGTGGGCGAGCGACTCGATGGTGACGGGGCCGTTCATGCCGAAGTAGGGCTCGGGGCCGTACTCGGAGGGCGGGTTGACCCAGACTTTGGCGACCTCGGCGGCGGTGGGCATCTGGATTTTCTGCCAGGGATGCGGGCCGGAGTCGGCGGAGGTCTGCCCGAAACAGGGTTGAATGGCGAGCGCGAGCGCACAGGCAACCAGTCCGGTTACACATGCGGCGGCGATGGAGATTTTGCGATCAGACTTGGTTACGAATTGAGTGTTCATTAGTAGCTCCCGAGAGTGACGCGCAGCAAAGAGCCTTTGCCGCCGAAGTTGAGTCCATAATCGGTTTCGTCGCCGTTCCACAGGCGGACGGGGATCCATTTTGCGCCGTCGTAGCGGCCCTCTTCCACCTTGAGCATCTGCGGCTGCTTGCCGTTGGAGTGTACCGGCAGGGCGAACTGCACGCGGCAGTCGATGCCGGCGACGAGGAATTCATTGGGCCCGAGCGAGGCGACCACGGCGCGGCCTTCGTGCAGGCCGGTAGTGTCCGAGGTGGTGGAGACGGGCGCGGCGGGCGGATCGTAGCTGGGTGGAAAGGAGACGATGACGCGCCATGCGGCATCGGCGGGAGCTGCCGGAGCGGAGTGTGCGCCTTCGAGCGGTACCGGCATCCCGTCGGCGGTGAAGGCGAGTTCCTTCTGCGAGATGCCGTCTTCCTCGACGGCGGTTTGCAGCTTGCCGCCGAATTTGAGAGCGGCGAGCTGGGGTGTGAAGGAGCCGAGCAGGGCGAAGCCGTTGACGACGGCCTGCATCTCCTGGTTCGGGTGCGCTATATCGAGGCGGTCGAGGCCAAAGTTGGCGAAGCCGACGGCGCCGTCGCCGAGCGCGAAGTAGAGGTAGCGGGCGTAGCCGGTGGCGCCGGGAAAGGGCTCGAAGCCGAGGCTTTCGGGAATGAGCAGCGGATTGCCGGGCTGGTGGAACTCGCGCATGACGGCGCGGTAGCGCTCGCTGTTGGGGACGTAGATGTCAGGCGCGAGCAGGTCGATCGCGGGCGCCATGGCCTTCCAGACGGGGAACATGTTGATGCTGGGTCCGCCGGAGGGATAGTCGTCGCCGGGGACGGTGGTGATGGGAAAGGCGCGCGGACTTTTGAGCCAGTTGTTGACGTACATGGGCAGGGGGAGTTCCTGCTTGCCGGCGGCGGCGACGGCGTTGATGTAGCGGGAGACGGACCACGCGGCGAAGGTCTCGTCTGCGTCGTTGCCGAAGACCTGCGACCAGGTGCCGGGCTGCTTATTGAGCGCCTTGAGCAGATCGGCGGGAACGGGCGCGTCGAAGATCTTCTGCGCCATCGGCGAGAAGTCGCGGACCAGGCCGAGCGAGCCGGACTCATTTTCGACCTGCATCATGAGGACAGTGTGCTGCGGATCAGCTTGCTTGAGGTGGTGCATCAGTGCGGTAAAGGCGGTGCGGTCGGCGTCGAGGTTGGCGGTCGCGTTGGGGCTGAGGACGTCGATGGGCGCGCCGGACTTCGAAAGCATGCGGGGATATGTAACCGGATCCGATTTCACCCAGTCGGGGACGTAGTGCATCTTGCCGTTCTTCCAGGTGCCGAACCAGAGCAGAACGAGCCGCGTCTTGTGGGCGCGGGCCTGCTGCGAGGAGGGCGTCGACGACGCTGAAGTCGAAGCTGCCGCGGGAGGGCTCCATCTGCTCCCAGTAGACGGGGACTTCGAGGGTATTGAGCTTGAGGAGATCGGCCGCGGGCCAGACGGCGTCGAGGCGGGTCGGCCAGCCGGAGGAGTTGTCGACCTGCGCGCCGAGCAGGAAGTAGGGCGAGCCGTCGACCATGAGGGTGGCGCGGCCGTGGTCCTCCATCAGCTTCGGAAGAGGTGCTTCCTGCGCCGATGCGAACCAGCTAGCCGTCAGCAGTACTGCGACGGTCACCGCCCCACTCTTCTTGCCCCATGAACTGCGCATTTCCGGTCTCCCGCGGACAAACGGTCATTGAACGACAACGCCAAGGGTAATACATTGCCGAGTGGATGTTTGGAAAGGTCTTCCCAATTGAAAGACGGACGGCAGCTCTACAAGACGCAGGAATTCGGAGGCACCCGAAGTGAATCTCGGGACTGGCGATGAGTGCTACACTCGCTGTTCTCAGGATGAGGTGAAGGTGTGGCGGAGGATGAGGTGCGGGCGGCGCTGACGGCGCTGAGCGACAGATGAGCGGATGTTCCAGGGGTCGGTGCGGCAGTTTGCGGCAGAGCGGGTGGCGCCGTTGGTGCGCATCATGGACGAGACGCAGCAGATGGACGCCGAGTTGGTGCGGGAGATGTTCCCGCTGGGGTTGATGGGGATTGTGGCGCCAGAGGAATACGGTGGCGCGGGCGGGAGCTTCTTCGATGCCATTCTGGCGGTCGAGGCGCTGTCGGCGGTCGATCCTTCGGTCGGCGTTCTGGTGGATGTGCAGAACACGCTGTGCCTGAACGCGCTGGTGCGCTGGGGGACGGAAGGGCAGAAGCAGCGCTACCTGCCGCGGCTGACGGCGGACACGGTGGGCGCGTATGCGCTGAGCGAGGCAAAGTCGGGGTCGGATGCGTTCGCGTTGCAGACTCGTGCCGTGCAGCACGGGGAAGGCTACGTGCTGAATGGGCAGAAGCTGTGGATTACGAACGCGAAGGAGGCCGGGCTCTTCGTGGTGTTTGCGACCATCGATCCGGGGGCCGGTTACAAGGGGGTGACGGCGTTCCTGGTGGAAAAGGGCACGAAGGGCTTTTCGGTTGGGCGAAAAGAAGACAAGCTGGGTATTCGCGCGTCGAGCACGTGCGAGTTGATCTTCCACGACTGCGCGGTACCCGCGGAGCAGATGCTGGGCGAGCGGGGGAAGGGCTACCAGGTGGCGATCGAGACGCTGAATGAAGGGCGCATCGGGATTGGCGCGCAGATGGTGGGGCTGGCGGATGGAGCGTGGGGGCATGCGGCGCGGTGGGCCAGGCAGCGGAGGCAGTTTGGCAAGCCGCTGGCGGAGTTTCAGGCGATGCAGTTCCAACTGGCGGAGATGGCAACGGAGATCGAGGCGGCGCGGCTGATGGTCTACAACGCGGCGCGGCTGCGGGATGCGGGGGTGGAGTTTCTGAAGGAAGCGGCGATGGCGAAGTACTTTGCGTCACAGGTGGCGGAGCGGGTGGCGAGCCTGGCGGTGGAGGTCTTCGGCGGGTCGGGGTTTGTAAAGGATTACCCGGTGGAGAAGCTGTATCGCGACGCCAAGATCGGGAAGATCTATGAGGGCACGTCCTTTATGCAGCTGGCGACGATCGCCAAGTTGACACTGGGGAAGATGTGAGCCGTGGTCTGGGACCGCTGGGAGTGAGCGAAGAGGCAGGCGTGGGTGGACCGGTGCTGGGTCCATTCATCGATTCCGCTGAGCGAATCCAACGTTTTTCGCGTCAATGGCGGCAGGGGGTGCTGGGAATTTTCACAGGTGGACGGACCACCTGACCGGGGCTGGACTTACACTGGGTTGCAGGAAGGTCACGCCCAATGACTCCAGCATCCCAATCCGCAAGGCCGCGAGCGCCTCTGAATCTGCTGGGGCTGGCGTGCGCCATCGGGGTGTCGACGATCTACTTCAACCAGCCGTTGCTGGTGGAGATGGGGAAGACCTACGGGGCTCCGGCGGGCCGGGTTATGTTTGTGGCCGGG